>CAWDJO010000022.1:0-218745 GCA_963802665.1 uncultured delta proteobacterium
GTAATTTCGATTCCACCACGCCGTAGCGCCCGGACCACCGGGTTGACTTCCTTGGCCGTCATCGCCACATCCCCGGCTACATGGGCACGCTCATTGTCCCCCGCAAAAGCAACCCAGGTATTGAGCCCCATGCTCGCGGTCATTTCGGCCCCTTCCATTTTTACGCCCGGCCGCCCGATGGTGATTTTGAATACCCCTCCACCGGCCTTACCGGGGTGGCCGATGATCTGCTCAAGGCGTTTGGTATCCAGGGGCAAAGCCGGCTGGGATGTCCCCGCTGCAGGAGGACCGGGCTGCGGGGTTGCGGTTTTGTTCAAAGCGTTACGAATACCAAGGGCTAGGGGGGCCGCTTGCCCCATCCCATAGATATGCATGTACATAACGCGGGGCCTTTCGCCAAGAAAGTGGTTATGCAGGGCCGTTACGTTGACATTTGCTTCGGCCAGCGCCGAGATGACCGAATTGATCTCCTTCTGCAGGAGAACGAGGTCGCCCATGACCATTACCTCATCTCCCATCTCCCTCCAGGCTGTCCAGGACCCAAAGCCGAGGGCGGTTGAGGTACCGAATCGCCGCTGATCTTTATTTTGAGGTCGTGCCGGGGAAAGCTAAAACCATTGCCCCTTCCTGCATCTGCCCCGAAACCCCCAATATTTTTTCCACCTCTCCCAAGTCCGCTGGGAGCGCAGGGGGTGCGCCGATGATCATAGAAAAGAAGAAACCCGTAAAAATAAATGGAATCCATACTGTTGGCCGGATACTTTTTTTCATGGTTTTCCCTCCATTCCGATTCTTGGCTATTTAAGAAAGAAGAGCCTTTTTCTCTTTCGGGGGTTTGAGGGCTCGGAAACTCCGCTGCAAAATAAGGTCGAACGAGATTTTGAGGCTGCCAGAAATGATGAAGGGGGTATTCAGAAGAGGGCATTGGCAAGCAAGGGCCCGGTTCTGTACCAGATAGATCATGAGCACAACGGAAAGAAAGCCGTAGGCAAAAAGACGAACGGTGCGGGTGCCGAAGAGAATCCGGCCGTCAGAATTTAATATCCGCAGATCCTGGGGAATGAAGGGTAGAGGCATGAGGGTTTATCTAAAGCCGCCGTTCGGCTTGCCCGTCGAATCATCTCCTCTTGGCAGTAGGCATACAGGGCATCATAGACAATCCATTCGGCGACGTTAATTTCCCGGTCGTCTTTGCAATCCGAGATGCCGGAACCCTTCCGCGATGGCATTCAAGCCGGGACCTTCAGGCTGGTTATAGAGCGCATTGTCCGTATCGGCGCCGTTGACGATCTTGCCCATAAGCCCAAGGCCGGATCGTGGTAAGGTTGTACTTCTTTAAGGATCGCTTCGAAAGGAGCACTCTTTGCCGTGATGGCCGAGCTCAACCCCTTCAATGTCAAATGGGATGGCACCCAGCCGCACAGCTTCGTCTTTCACTCGGTCAGCGGGCACGAAGAAAAATTCGGCCTTGGGGTCGACAAATTTCTTGATAAGCCACGGACAGGCAACCCGGTCCACTTTTACGTGCTCGCGGGTGATCCACTTCATTCTTACCCCTCCTTTTGCCTTAAAATTAAGAAGCCGCAAAACTCCAAATGAAACCCAGGGCCGCTGAGCCTAGGATAACAGGAATCATCCCTATTTGGCCCCATTGTAAGGCTGCAAAAGCAGTTAAACCCATGACCAGGCCAAACCAATTAAACATTCCAGTCTCGGGGAATAATACATTCATGCCAAACCAGACCGCCAGGTTCAAAACAACCCCTACCACCGAGGCGGTTATGGCCGAGAGAGTGGCGGAAAGTTTTTTATTCCCCCTGATTTTTTCAATATAAGGGCCTCCGAGCAAGATGAATAAAAAAGAGGGGAGAAAAGTAAAGTAAGTAGCTACCAGTGAACCAATGAGTCCCGCCAGTAATGGATTGATTGACCCTGGATAATTCCAGCCCGCCATAAAGCCCACAAACTGGACGACCATGATCAGAGGGTCCAGGGGTAGTTTCCGCTAATCCCAGACCATCAATCATTTGGGGGCCAGTCAACCAAGCGAATTGCTCAACACCGGCTTGGGCAATATAGGCCAAAACGGCATAAGCTCCGCCGAAGGTTAAAAAAGCGGCTTTCTAGTAAAAAAGAGGCCTTCGGCGATAAAGACAGGATTCGCAGGTAAAAGCAATAAGTCCTCCCAGCGGGATAATCCAGAGGCCTCCAAAGACCAGAATTAAAAATAGACTCCTTTTCGTGGATGGTTCAATATGACAGGGGACGGCCTCTTCACAGTATTGGACATAGGTATCCTCTGAATCTCCGTCCTTATCTGTAATGACAACAAATTTATCGGGTAGGTACATCCCTCCTAAGAGTCCTGTCAAGCCAGCGCCCAGGATGATGACCGGGAAGGGGACCTTAAAAAAGAAAATCGCGATGAACGCAGCGGCTCCCAGGGCTATCATGATCTCGTTTTTTAAGGCCTTATTCGCTATAGTGATGACCGCGCTGGCTACAATGGCCATGACTGCTGGTTTAAGGCCGCTAAAAATAGCGACAACCCAAGGGATCTTGCCATAAGAGGCATATATAAAGCTTAATCCAAAAAGAATAAAGATAGAAGGAAGGATGAATAAACTTCCCGCCATTACCCCGCCTAGGGTTTTATGAAGCAGCCATCCAATATAGATGGCCAACTGTTTGGCCTCCGGACCCGGCAGAAGCATGCAGTAATTGAGGGCATGGAGAAATCGGCTGTTGGAGATCCATTTTCTCCTTTCCACTAATTCCTGGTGCATAATTGAAATCTGACCCGTTGGGCCTCCAAAGCTGATGAACCCTAGCTTAAACCAAAATTTAAATCCTTCCCAGAAGGAAGGGTGGAGCGTTTGCTCCATCATATTTTCTCCAAGAATTTTTCGTATGGCCAGCCTTCCATCCCTCCATCCATAACCCGTACATCTTTGAACCCCGGATCCGGAAGAATCGTCTGGGCCTCGTAGGCGCGCAGGCCGGCCTTGCATAGGGTGATAATTTTCTTATCTTTGGGGAGTTCTTTGGCCTGACGGCGCAGTGTTCCCAGCGGGACGAGCTTGACCCGTGGGTCTTCGATCCGGGTTTGCTTGTATTCCTCCGGCGAGCGCACGTCCAGCCAGAGGAAGTCCTCTCCACGGTCGGCCATCTTTTTGACTTCCATGGGGGTGAGGAACGGGGCGATCCCGTCGATTTTGTTCCGCAGCACGTTGGCCGCGTGGGCGGCGATGTCGATGGCCGTGGAGTAGGGCGGTGCGTAGCCCAGATCCAGCGCGGGAAGGTCGTCGATCGTGGCCCCGAGGGTCATGGCCGTGGCCAGAACATCGATGCGCTTGACCACCTCTCCCGGTCCAACCCCCTGGATCCCCAGCAGCTTCCTTGTTTTCCGGTCGGCGATCAGTTTGAGGAGGAGGGGTTTCTTGGTCGGGTAGTAATGGGGAATATCAGAGGAGGGGACGAGGGTGGTCACCACCTCAAACCCGGCTTCCCGGGCGTGGGTCTCGGTCAAGCCCGACTTGCCCACGTTGTAATCGAAGACCTTTACGACTGCGGTGCCCAGAATTCCCTTGAATTTTTCCCCGTACCCCATGATGTTATTGGCAATCACCCGGCCGTGCTTGTTGGCCGTGGAACCCATGGGGGCGAAGACCGGTTTTCCGGTTAAGAGATGAATGTTCCGCACGCAATCGCCCCCGGCGTAGATTTCCGGGTCATTGGTCTGGAGGTATTCGTTGACCTTGATGTCTCCCATCTCCCCGACATCCAGACCGGCTTCCTTGGCCAGTTTGGAATTTGGCCGCACGCCCACGGCGATCAGGACCATAGTCCGCGGGGCTCTCCCCTTTTTCGGTGATGACCTTTTGGACATTTCCCTGGTCGTCGCCCTCGATCCGGGTCACCCGGGTGCCGCAACGGACATCTACTCCCTTGGCGCGAAGATATCGCGTCAGATAGGCCGCTGCCTCTTCGTCCAGCAGGCCGGGTAAAATGGAGGGAAGCATTTCCAGGACCGCCACCTGGAGACCCTGTTTGGCCAGGGCTTCGGTCATCTCGATGCCGATCAGCCCCCCGCCGATGATCACCGCCTTCTTGGGCTTCTTTTCGTAGATGAACTCCCGCATGGAGAGGGCGTCTTCCGGCTGCCACATGCGGAAAACGTGATTCAACTCTTTGCCCGGAATCGGAAGCTCGATGGGCGAGCCCCCGGTGGCCAGAACCAGCTTGTCATAGGGCAGGGTCTTGTTTTCCCCGGTTTCCAGGTGAACGACGGAGACGGTCTTTTTCTTCCGATCGATCTTCTCCGCCAGGGTGCGGTCCAGGACGGTAATTCCTTTCACGTTCAGGAAGAAGAGCGAATCCCGGATCACCCCGGCCGGGGTATCCATCAGATTCTTGGATTCGGCCACGTCCCCGCTCACATAATAGGGCATGCCGCATCCGGCATAGGACAAAACCTTCCCTTTCTCCACGATCGTAATCTCCGCTTCAGGGTTCAAACGCCGCAAACGGGCCGCTGTTTTCGGTCCGACGGCGACCCCTCCGATGATGACGACCCTCATTTTTTTCGATTCCATTGAGCTTCTCCTTTATTCTTGACCATTCCGGTATTTAAACTTTTTATCGTCAGGTGAATGCCACCATGCTGGCCTTGACCGTAGGGGCGATTCATGAATCGCCCCTACAGCCACCCCGGGCCAATTCTGCCCCATAAAAATGTATCTGCAGAAAACAAATGAGAATCCCTAAAATCCCTCGATCTTGTAGCAGGTCCGGCAGGGGAGCGGGGGCGGGGGGAGGGAAAAAGACTCCAGGCCCTTCCGTTTATCCGGGTCCAAGAGAACCCCGGTCATTTCTTGCATCTTTTCCTGGCGGCGGGAAAAACAGGCCCGAAATTCTTCATACTGCGGGTTTTGCCAGATTTCGGGGAAGGGTTTCTGAAAAATATTCCCGAATCCTACTTTCTCGGTGCGGAATTCGGCCCCGTGAAAGATCCGCAAAAAGGGAGGGGGGACGGGAGGCCTCAGATAGACGCACGGCGAGACGTTTCCGTTCACGGAGATGTAGAGATTCCGCAGGGGGTTTTCGGAACAGACCGCCGCATCCCGGGGAACCAGCGAAGGGCGCTGGAGGGTGATTTTCAGGCCCCGGGCCATCTTCTTCCGCCTCGGCCAGTATCTTTTCGTATTCTTCCATTCCTTCCCGGGCGAAGATTCTCTGTTCTTCCTGCCAGTCATTGCTGACAAAAGCAAGGTGAATCAGGATGATTTCGTCGATTCCTAGATCCTTGGCCAGGCGGATCAGGATGGGCAGTTCGGCGATGTTGTTCTTCAAGAGAAGGTAGACGATGTGCAGGCGGGGAAAGGCGGTGTTTTGCCGAGCCTTGATCTCCTGAAATCTTCGGATGTGGTCCAGCAGTTTGGGCAGGTGGGAATTGATCCGGATGGAATCATGGGTTTCAGGCGTGGCCCCGGAGAGGGAGAAACCGATAAAATCGGTGCCTGCTTGAACCAGTTCGGAGACGTAATCATCGGTGAGCGGCAGGCCGCTGGTCACAAACCCAACCTGGGTTCCCTCCCTCTTGACCAGTCGAATGATTTCAGTCAACCGGGGGTGGAGGAGCGACTCCCCCCATCCTTCGAGGACCACCGCTTCCACGTCCCGAAGATAGGGGAGGATTTTTTGGAAATCTTCCAGGAGCATGTCCTTCCGGGCCATTCCGTGATGGCCTTCCCGGCAGCACATCTTGCACCGCAGCGGGCAGCGGGTGGTCAGCTCGATCTGCCAGGCGGAATAGGATTTCTGCCGCCGGCCCCGAAAAACGCGTTTCCAGAAGCTCTTCTTCAAAGTTTCGATAATAAACCTTCCAAGGAAGCAGTCGGCGAGGGCTGGTAGACGACGGAGCGATGGTCCAGGAAAGGCCGTCCCCCCCATTTCTTTTTGAAAAAGGCCACCCCGGGGCTGATCCCCAGCCCCAGATTGATTGCCCTTTTCCCCTGCTCCTGAGCGGTCCGGACGATCTCCGCAAGGAGCAGATCCGACGTACCCGGGACCTTCTTATCCCGGGACCGGAAATTGAACATGTAAAAAGCATAGCGGGAGGGGGCGAATTCGGCAATGTCAAAACCCGCCAAATGCCCGGAGCCGGTCCGGGCGCTGAAGACCCGGGCGGTGGGCGAGGCGGCGAGATACTCCGGAATCCGGGAAAGAATGGTCCGGGTTCCTTCTTCCAGGGGGCGGGCGGACGAAAAGTCGGAGATGAGCCGGAGATGATCGGGCTCCAGCTCCCGGCTTTCCCCGATTTTCAATTCCCGGGAGGCCCGGTGAACCATGTTTTTCACTTTGATGGGGATCCGGAAATTCTCCAGATCCAGGCGGTAGTAGGAATCCGGGGGCCCGGCGGCGCCGAAACGGGCGGGAATGGCCGGGGCGATAAGCGCGACCCCGGCGGGCTTTCGCTTGCGGATCATGCCTTCCAGGGCTTTAACCATTTTTCCCTCTTCAAATTTTCCCTGAAGCGGGAAGCCCACGAAGATCAGCGAATCCGGGGAAAGATAGGAAACAAAATCTCCAGCCAGGAAGGATTCCCCCCCCGAAACCCTGGCCGCGTAATCCGGAAGATGCTCCGGGATGTAGGCATGTTCCCGGATGAAATCTTTTTCAACGGGGGTGATCATTCCTCGATTTCCTGGATCTGTTCCACGCGGTAACCGTCGGCTTCGAGCATCCGATTGACTCCGTGAAGATGGGGAGCCCCCAGAAAAACCGCCGACTCCCCCTGTTCGACAAAAGGCTTCATCCGGCGGTAAAAGACCCGGTCCCGTTCGTCGATGACCGGCGAACAGCGGGAGGGGAAATCGCTCGTTCCGCTCATCCAGCTCGCCAGGGATCCCTGGAGGAACGCCCGCACGTAGGATTCCGAATATTCGTCCCACTGATCAACTTTTTTTAAAAAACGGATCATGCGTTCCATGGGGATTTGTTCGAGGACCTGAATCTGCTCTTCGATGGTTTCCAGAAAGTGGATCTCCTTACCCAATTTTTTGGACAGCTCGAAGGCTTCGAGATCCACCGAACCGTTCCATCCCTTCGTCTTCAGGTAAGACGTCCATATGTTGAAGAACGCAAGCCAGGGACGGAGCCTTTGGAAATGAGCCTGTACGGGGTCGGGAGGCTTTTCCCCTCCGGGAAGAAATTGCAAAAGGGGGTGGGAATCCCCGAACAGGCTGGCGGCCTTCTCCCGGATTTCCCGGAGGGTCTGGGAATCCAGGGCCTCGTAAATCTCCAGGGATCCTTTGCCCTGAGACCCGTGAGCGACCACTTTCTCCATGCTCTGGGGGTCCAGAGGGCCTTCAAACAAGGCCCGCTTCGACCTCCGGAGAATTTTCTTGAGGGAAACCCGGAAGTGGTAGGGAAAGAAATGGGCCGTGCCGACGAGGTAGTTTTTCTTCCCGCCCATTTCAACCTCCCAGACGGTCTTCAATTTCTTTTCCCCCGGAAGGAGGAAGTAGATCAGCGGATCTGTGAGTTTCATAATCTTGAAGTCAAGGCCCGAAGCCAGGAAAGGGCCGTCTTCCCCCGCGGGGTGATTTCCCCGGCCGAATAGGGAAGGTCGGGAACTCCCCCCCATTTTCTCTTGAACCTCCGGATTCCCTCATTGACCCCCAGCCCCAGGTGGATATACTCCTTCTGGTTTTCCTCGGCCAGGCGAATCATTTCATGGAATAGAAGATCGGAGGCGTGGGAAACGTAGTGGCTCTGCGAATAACATCCTACCACATAGGTGGCAAATCTTTGTGCCCCCATCTCGACGACGAAGAATGCGGAAAGATTCCCCTTCGAGTCGCGGGCACTCAGGGCCAGGGATGTTTCCGAATGGGCCGAGAACCCGCGGCATCCGCAGGTAGAGTTCCCTCACCCTGGGGTTCAGGTTTTCCTTTTCCAGGAATTCCCGGGTGAGGGACTCGTGTTCCGGGGACCAGCCGCGGTGTTTCTCCACCCGCAAAGCGAGGGATGCTTTTTCCACTTCTCTTTGCAGACTCCTCTTTACTCCCGATTGGCGGAGGTCGAGCCGGTAATATTCATCCGTTTCCCTCTTTTGGACTCGGGGGAGCAGACTCTCCGGTATGCCTGGAGCGATGAACCAAAGGGAGGCGGGTTGAAACTGATTTTGCACCTTCTCCAGGATCGCGGAGAAGGCTTCTTCTCGAAATTCCCCCCCCAGGGGATACCCGACAAAAATCATCCAGTTGTCTTTCAAAAAGAAGAGATAATCCTCCCGGAAGAAGGGCTCGGCCTGCGAAATGCCTACCATCAGGGGAATGACGTGCTCGGGCACGTATGCCTTTTCCCGAATGTAGTCCTCTTCCCGGGGAGTAATCATAATCTGAGTCAGCCTCGATTCCTTGCCCACCCCCAGTTTTTTTTGCGTGTTGGGGTTCAGGCTGGAGGAATTCGGATCATCAGGCTCGGCGGGATCATGGTTTTCTAATCATCTTCCCGCCGATCCTCCGCAAAGAGAGGCCTGCGAGGAAATAGCGCCAGAGGCAAGACGGGGCGAAACCATCTCCGCTTGCGAATATCCCCGGGACAGGCCCGACCCGATGAAAGAATAACCGCCTTAGGATGATGATCCGAATTCCTCCAGCCTGAACCCCATGAGCTAGCCCTTCTCGTTTCCGGGTTTTTCTCGGCCATGGGTTCTTTCCTCAAAAACTGGGGGTGGGCAAGGCCTCGATTCCCGTTGACAAGGGGTGAGAAATTGAGTATTAATTTTTAAGAGAATTCCCGCCTTGAAGATGACAACCCTATGACGAGGGTCATGAAAAATCCCTGCGAAATCCTCTAAAATAATGATAGCATAACCCGGCTGAAAAAAGCTTTGAATCCATAAAGGGAGGTGAAGAGGAAGCTATGTATCAGGTAACCGTGGACAAAGACAAATGCGACGGCAAGGGCGAATGCGTGGACACCTGCCCGGCCAGCGTGTTTGAGATGAAGGACGGGAAATCCGAACCGGTGAACATGGATGAGTGCCTGGGGTGCGAGAGCTGCGTCGAAGTATGCCCCACCGGCGCCATCACCGTAAAAGAGGTATAAGCTGCCACCCGGGAGACCGGATGGGGAAAGCGCTGATGGAAAGAGGCGACGGGATCATTTCCCATCGCCTCTTTTTTCTGGGGCAAACAATTTTTTTCCTTGACAGGGCCGAAGGAGAAAAAATAAAATGTAAACGGTTTCATAAAAAGCAAATGTAAGGCCCAAGGATTTTAGCGGGTTTTCGGGGCGGCGAGAAAAAAGCCCGCTGAGTTGAGCCTGTATTCAGGATGAACTTCCATCACCGAACCACCATCCACGATGTGGCCCGGAAAGCGAACGTCTCCGTGGCCACCGTCTCCCGGGTCCTGAACAGCCCTGCCCTGGTCAGGGACATCACCCGAAATCGGGTCCTCAAGGCCATGAAGGACACCCATTACGTGTACAACGCGCTGGCGGGGGGACTCTCGGCCCGGAAAACGACCATCCTGGGGGTAATCATCCCCACCATTACCAACCCGGTTTTCGCCACGGTGACCAAGGGGATTCAGGATTACGCCCGGCAGCGCGGATACGCCATCATCCTGGGGAATACGGATTACAGCGAAGAAAACGAGAGGGATTTGATCCACCTGCTGCAGGAAAAAAGGGCCGATGGGGTGATCCTGAGCGGGCCCTGGCGCGATACTCCCATCGTCCCCCTGATGAAGAAGACCCGACTTCCCTTCGTCATCACCTGGCAGACCCTCCAGGACAAGGCTGTCAACTTTGTCGCTTTTGACAACTTCAAAAGCGCCTACCGGATCGTGGAATACCTCATCGGCCTGGGGCACCGCCGCATCGGGATGATCGCCGGGAAATTCTCCGTCTCCGAGCGGGCCCGGATGCGGTGGGAAGGCTACCGGAATTGCCTGGTCGACCACCATGTTTCCTTCGATCCCCAGCTCGTTCTGGAAAAAGGATATACCTTCGCCGACGGGAAAGAAGCCATGGCCCGGATGCTCCAGCTTCCTTCCCCGCCCACGGCGGTCTTCTGCGGAAACGACATCCTGGCCATCGGGGCGATTGTTTGCGCCAAGGAAAAAGGGATGCAGGTTCCCCGGGATCTCTCCGTGGTCGGCTTTGATGATGTGGAAATATCGGCCTACTACGACCCGCCCCTCACCACCATGGCCGTACCGGCCTATGAAATGGGGCAACTGGCCGCTAAGATCCTGATTGAAAATATACGGGGAGAAAGCAAATCTCCCCAGCAATACATCCTGGAAACGAAGCTTATCGTGCGCGGATCGACGGATAAAAAGAGAACCCTCTGCTGAGGGGGGATCATCAAGAAGGAGGAGTCGGCCATGCCCAACGGGTACAACGGAAAAATTCTGCATGTGGATTTGAGCAGTATGAAGATGAGGGTCGAGGAGCCGGATGAGGTGTTTTACCGGACCTACCTGGGGGGCGGAGGGATCGCTTCTTACTATCTGCTTAAGAACCTGAAGCCGGGGATCGATCCTTTCAGCCCGGATAATGTCCTGGTGTTCGCCTCGAACGTGATTTCGGGGGTCCCCATCGCCGGGATGACCCGCTACACCGTGGCCGCGAAGTCTCCCCTCACCGGAGGGTTCGGAGAAGCGGAGGCGGGCGGCTTCTGGGGCCCGGAGTTGAAGTCCGCCGGTTTCGATGCCGTGGTGATCACCGGCAAGGCGGCCAAACCCTCCTACCTCTGGATCCATGACGGAAAGGTAGAGCTCCGATCGGCGGATAAGGTGTGGGGCCTGGAAACCGGCCCGGCCCAGGAAAAGATCCGCGAGGAGGTGAAAGAGAAGCGGGCCCGGGTGGCCATCATCGGCCCGGCCGGAGAGAAGCTGGTTCGTTTTGCCTGCGTGGTGAACGAGTTAAAGCACGCCAACGGACGGACCGGCATGGGAGCGGTCATGGGGTCCAAGAACCTGAAAGCCATTGCCGTCCGGGGAAACAGTAAACCGGAGGTCAAGGACGTGGAAAAATTTCTGGACCTGGCCAAGTCCCTGACCGAACAGATCAGCACCCACGGGCCGAACAAAGTGCTCCGCAAATTCGGAACCCCCAACCTGGTCATGGCCTTGAACACCCAGGGAATCCTTCCCACCCGGAACTTCCACACCGGGGTTTTCGAGGGGGCGGAGAAGATCAGCGGGGAGAAGATGACCGAGACCATTCTGCGGACGGAGGAAGGCTGCTATGCCTGCGCGGTCCGCTGCAAACGGGCGGTGGAGGTGGCCGAGGGGCCCTATGCCACCACCCCCCTGTACGGGGGACCGGAATATGAAACCCTGGGTTCCCTCGGGTCTCTCCTGTGCATCGATGATCTGGCCGCCATTGCCAAAGGGAACGAGCTCTGCAACCGGTACACCCTGGATACCATCTCCGCCGGCGTGGCCATCGGGTTTGCCATGGAGTGTTATGAAAACGGGATTTTGACCAAAGAGGACACGGAAGGGGTCGAATTCCGCTTCGGGAATGCGGACGCCATGATCAAGGGACTCGAGTGGATCGCCTTCCGGAAAAACCGTCTCGGCAATCTGCTGGCCGAAGGGGTCAAAATCGCGGCGGAAAAGATCGGCAAGGGGTCGGAAAAATACGCCCTCCACGTCAAGGGGCAGGAGCTTCCCATGCACGACCCGCGCGGGAAAACCGGGCAGGGCTTGAGCTTTGCCGTATCTCCCACGGGAGCTGACCACGTTGAAGCACCCCATGACACGCCTTTTGCCGCCCCCGGTCCCATGCTGGGCCGGATTGCCCCGCTGGGTCTGCTGGAGGCGGTCCCGACCCGGGACCTCGGACCTAAGAAGGTTCGCAATTACACCTATCTCCAGTTCGTCTGGTCCCTCTACAACTCCCTGGGGGTCTGCAACTTCGTCGCCGGGCCGGTCTGGGCCCTCCCTCTCAACAAACTGGTTGACGTGGTCAGCGCGATCACCGGATGGGAGACGAGCCTCTGGGAACTGCTGAAGGCGGGAGAACGCACGGTCACCATGGCCCGCGTATTCAACCTGCGCGAGGGCTTTGGCCGCAAGGATGATACTCTGCCGGACCGCCTCTTCGAGCCTTTGGAAAGCGGTCCCCTGCAGGGCAAGGGGATCGACCGCAAGGAATTCCAGGAAGCCCTGACTATGTATTACGAGGCCATGGGCTGGGACCCCAAGGATGGAGTCCCGACTGCGGGAAAGCTGGCCGAGTTGAATCTGTACTGGCTGGATGAGTACCTCAAGGATAAGAGATAAACGGTGATAGGGAATATTCCCTAACCTCTTGTTCGATGGGAGGCCGGGGGGAGTTCCTGCCCAATGGACAATTTTTTTTCAGAATGATCGATTTAAAAAACCAGTCGAAGCAAATTCGCTATTTTGCCGTCCCGTTTCTGATCCTTTCGATCCTCATTCTTTTGAATCAATGGCGGATTTCGCGGCCAGATACGGCCTTGCAAACGGCGCGGGAGTACCTGGAAGCACAGTTTCCCGGGGCAAAATGGGAGCTCGGAAAACTGGCCTCGGTGGGCGAGAGCCTGGGAAAGAAATGGAGGCTGGAGTTCGGCAGTCTCCAGAATGATGGCCGGAGAATCCAGGCCAATCTCCTGGTGCCCCGATGGATGCCGGAAAAAATCGTCGGGAGATTCGTACTTATCCTGAGCCCTCCGCAGATCGTGGACGGAGAATGGAATAAACCGACTTTTTTGGAGCAGATTTCATCCAAGGTTTCTCGGCATGGCTTTTTCTTGATCGGCATCCTGCTCCTGGCCCTGCAGATTTTCTGGCTTCACCGGATGCATCGCCGGGCAATGTTTCGGAAGTCCGATGGAGCCGTCCTGGTCGTCCTGGGGGCCACTCTTCTCCTGATCTTCGCGGTACTGGAGGTTCACCCGGGATTCCTGGTCATCTATCCTTTGATCTTTACTTTTCTGGGACTGGCGGCCGGGTCCACGATGGGGAAGGCGAATGGCCCAGAAAAAGAATCGCAGGATTTCACGGAAAGTAATCTTGGCCGCGGTTTCGATGATCCCCCGTGAATGGTTGGTGCTATCGAAGCGGTCAAAACCAAGGATCTTATGAATGTGAGGATGGGAAACGCAGGGGTCTTTGCGGGGACCGAAGATCCCATTCAAGTCCTTCTTGAAAAAGTCGGATGGGGTAACTTCTGAGGGTGCGAGATGCTGGGAATATCGAGTGCTTGGCGTTCGGAGATTTCAGACAGCGGTGCGAAAATCATCGAGGAGATTTTAAGCCTGGGCATACGCGGAGTCGAACTGGAATACCGAATGACCCGGCCCATGCTGGACGAAATCGTTCCTCTGGTACGCAGCGGGCGAATCTTGGTGATGAGCCTGCACAACATCCTGCCGCTGCCCAAGGGGATTCCCAAAAACAGGGCCAACGGAGAGTTCGTTTCCCTGTCTTCCCCCGACGAAGGGGAGCGAAAAGAAGCCATCCGGTATGCTTTGGGGACGATGGGATGGGCAGAGAAGCTGGGTGCCCGGGCGATCGTCTTGCACATGGGAAAAGTCGCCATGGACGGGGCGATGGATTGCTTGATGGATATCTACGATCGAGGCAAAACCCGAGCCGAAGAGGGGGAAGCCTTGATCGCGGAGCACAAAGAGAGTCGGGCGCGACTGGGGAAGCCCCTGCTGGAGGCATCCTTGAAAAGCCTGGAGGTGTTAGCGCGGGAAGGAGAGAAACGAGGGATCTGCTGGGGGATCGAGAACCGGTACAAGATCCAGGACTTTCCCACCCCGGAAGAGTTCCGGGCGATCTTTCGGGAATTCAAGGGGAGTCCCATCCGGTACTGGCACGACATCGGCCATGCCACAACCCAGGAGAACCTGGGGTTGATACCGAAAGGAGAACTCCTGGAGAATTTCGGAGAACATCTCCTGGGGACTCATCTCCATGGCTGCCGGGGATACGACGATCATTACGCTCCCGGGAGCGGCGAAGAGGATTACTCCCTCCTGAAAAAGTACCTTCGACCCGAAACCATTCGGGTGGTCGAAACCCATCACCGGGCCACCCGCGAAGAGCTTTTGCAGGGACTGGCTTTCTTGAGAGAGCAAGGAATCGCTTAAATCCCTGGTCTCATGTTTGCTATGCTCCAGCGCTATGCGCTCTGCGCTGCGAGGAATCAGCATCATGGACAACATCATAAAGTTCGATCCCCGGGAGAAAATTCTGGAGAAGGCCAAAAGGTACGTGGACGACGAAGAGGCCTTCCTGGAGGAAAGGGAGCAAGCCGTTCCCTTGTTGCTGAAAGCGCTGGAGTTCGGGGACGAGACGTTGAAGAGCGAAATTATTTTTCTCCTGGGAAGCTTTGCCAAGGAGGAAGTTGCCTGGCCCCTGTACCGGATCCTTGCGGATCCATCCCAGGAAGAGGAACTCCGGCGGGATGCTTCCATCCAGTTGAGCGTCATCGGCCCTTTTCTCAAGGACCCTCAGCCCCTGGTAGATCGTTTGATTCAGGACATGGAAAGCGGGGATCCCGAACTCCGGATTCACGCTGCCTTTGCCGTCGGCTGGGAAGGGAACACCCCGGCGGCCATCCCGCTGATCGAGCGGCTCTACGACGGCGATACCCGGGTGCAACAAACGGCGGTCAGCGCCCTGAGCAACCTGCGGGACGATAAGATCATACGCCTTCTTCTGGAGAGGCTGGAACACGGCCCCCTGATGCAGAAGCGGGCCATCCTCCTCAACCTCTGGCGGTTTTATTCCAAGAAGGAAGAAGTGGCCCGGGTGTATCTCCAGCACCTGGATCATGAAAATGCCGACCTGCGCTTCGATGCGCTGGCCCTGCTGGGGATTGTGGCTCCGGCGGAGAAATATTTCGAAGCCTACCGGAAGTGCCTGAAAGACCCGGACGAGAGGATTCGCGGGCTGGCGCTGCGGAAGCTGGCGGAAGAAGGGGGAGCTCGGTTGAAGGAAATAAAAGAGGAGATTGCCTCGTTGATGGACGATCCCGACATGAAGGTGAAAAGAGCGGCGCTGGAGGCCCTTAAAAAAATTTCCTAAAGAAGCCATTTCCTTATGCCGAATTAGAATTAGGCCGGGGTCGATATTGGGAGCAAAAAAGGGTTGAAATCATAGGGAGCCCTCTTTATAATAGCCTGGCTGCAAGGAAATTTTGGTCACCGAGCCGTCCACAAAGATTCTATGATAAAAATGGCATATTCCTCGGGGCGTTATTCGCTTGTTCTCCTTTTGATGTTTCTTTTCATGGCCGCGCCAGCAGCGTGGGCGGAGACGACTCACATCGTGAAAAAGGGCGAGTCTCTTTCCTCCATCGCCCAGAAGTACCAGGTCTCGATTTCCAAAATCAAAGAAGCCAATGATCTGGAAGATACGCGGCTGCAAATCGGCCAGAGCTTAACCATTCCCAAGACTCCTGCGGCGATTTCGAACTCATCTTCTTCCCGCAGGGGAAACCAGCGGAATACGGCTTCGGGGCAGGAGATTCCTGATACGTATGTGGTCAAGAGCGGGGATACCCTGGCCGGGATCGCCAAGCGCTACCATCTGACGGTCAAGGATCTGCAAGAGATCAATGAGCTGAAGGGATCCAGGTTGCGGATCGGTCAGGTTTTGCAGCTGAAGCAGGAGGAAGAGATTTCCGAAGAAAGGTCGATGCCAACCGGGGAGGGGAGTTACGAATTGGCTCTGGCCTCGAATGACGGCTCCGCCATCCCCGTTTCCCAGGGGGCGGAGGTCATCGAAGAAGGGGATTTGAACCCCCTGGTTACGGTGGCGGAGAGTTTCCTGGGGGTGAAGTACCGCCGGGGCGGGACCAACGTGAAGACCGGGCTCGACTGTTCCGCCTATGTTCAGAAGGTATTCCGGATGGTAGGCATGGACCTTCCCCGGACCGCCCGCGAGCAGTTCGGGGTGGGTATGGAAGTGGCCCGGGACGCGCTCCGGCTGGGGGATCTGGTATTCTTCAAACGCAGCCAAACGAAGCGTCCGGCTCATGTAGGAATTTATATCGGTAATGAGCAGTTCATTCACTCTTCCAATACCAAACGGAAAATCAGGGTGGACAGCCTGAACCTCCGATATTTTTCTGCAAGGTTCATAGGGGCAAGACGGATTCAGGAAATCAAAATTCAGCCGGATGTCCCCATACCCGAAGTGGACTATTCCCAGGTCTCCCTGCTCGCCTTCGAACCGGCTTCGAGCATTCCCCCCTCTTCAGGATCTCCTCAGCCCAGCATCTCTTTCTCCTCGGACCTATAATCCCTCCGCCCCTTGGCCCCTGGCAATTGTGCGTAAGCCCTATTGAATTTCAGGCGTTGCGCGGCCCGGAAACAAGGGCGTTACGCGCAAAAATCATGAGGCGCGCCTCACTTCTTGGTCCGGGCGGGCAAGCCCTTCTTCCTCCGGAACAGGGTGATTCCGTTGTAGGGGCGCCCGGCCGGGCGCCCGATAGGCCCGCCTCACTTTGCGGAAGCGCGGGGTGATCTCCGGATGGATTTCTTTTCCCGCCGATGCTTTTTCCGCGTAACGCCCTTGCTCCCGGGCCACAAGCTTGCTTTTTCGCAGAAAAGGCAATCGCAAAAGTGAAGCCAGGGAGGCAAGCTCTCCGCCATCGTTGTATTTTCCAGGGTTCCCTGTTATATTGAGCGTGATTTGGAGAAGATTCTTCTCCATATTTTTTAAGCTTGGTACGGGAGAATTTTTTCCGGTGGAAACCTCAGTCATTCACGGAAACGAAGCGTGCGCCCGGGGGGCCATTGCCGCGGGCTGCCGTTTCTTTGCCGGCTACCCCATCACTCCGGCTTCCGAGGTTACGGAAGTCATGTCCCGGCTTCTTCCCCGGCACCGGGGGGTATTCCTCCAGATGGAAGATGAAATCGCCTCCATCTGCGCCATTCTGGGGGCGGCCTGGGGAGGGGCGAAAACCTGCACCGCCACTTCCGGCCCGGGATTCACCCTCATGCAGGAAGGAATCGGCTGGGCGGCGGAGACCGACACCCCGGTGGTGGTCATCGATGTCATGCGGGGGGGCCCGGCAACCGGACAGCCCACTTCCTCCTCCCAGCAGGATGTGATGCAGGCCAAGTACGGGTCCCACGGGGATTACGAAGTCATCGTCCTGGTTCCCTCCAGCGCCCAGGAGGCCTTTGACCTGACGGTGAAGGCTTTCAACCTGGCCGAGGTCTACCGCAACCCGGTGATCGTCCTCACCGACGAAATCGTGGGCCACACCCGGGAGAAAGTCCGGATCCCGGATCAAGTGGAGATCACCGAGCGGAAAAAGCCGGCGAGCACTCCCGCGGACTATGTGCCTTTCCGGCCCTCATCCGGCGGGCTTCTCGACGGGATGCCGGCTTTTAACCAGGGTTACGGAATCCTGGTGGACGGGCAGCTGCACGACGAATTCGGGGGCCGGGCCGGGCACAAGCCCGAGGTCTCCGCCGCCATGGTGGAACGGATCTGCCGCAAGATCACGGACCATGCCGATGAGCTGGTGGATGTGGAGGAGTGGATGCTGGAGGATGCAGAGGTCGCCTTCGTCACCTTCGGCAGTCCGGCCCGCCCGGCTCTCCGGGCGGCAAAGGATGCCCGCTCCCAAGGAATCAAAGCCGGCTTCCTGAAGCTAAGGATCCTGTGGCCCTTCCCGGACAAAATCATCGACCGGGTGGGGAGGCAGGCCAAGCGGATCATCGTCCCGGAGATGAATATGGGAAAGATCTTTCGGGAAGTGGGGCGGGTGGTGGCCGGGAAGGCGGAAGTCATTTCCCTCCCCAAATTGGGAGGAGAAGTCCACACTCCTGCGGAAATTTTGAAAGCAATAATGGAACAATGGAATGATGGAATCAATGGGAAATACAGCTAATGAGCTAATAAGTACTATTTCCCAGAGCTTTCAAGAATCACTGTTACCCAACATTCCATTATTTCATTTTCCGATTTTTTAGTTGAGGTTTTGAAATGCATCCGTTAGCTGACAAATACATTCGGAAAAGGACGCTTCCTTTGATCTTCTGCCCCGGCTGCGGGGATGGGACCGTTCTGAATGTTTTCCTCCGGGCGGTGGAAGACCTGGGGATCTTCAAGGACCTGGCCCTCGTCGGGGGGATCGGGTGCTCCGGCTGGCTTCCCACCTATCTTCAGTCCGACGTCCTCCACGTTCTCCACGGAAGGGCCATTCCCTTCGCCTGCGGTTTGAAGCTGACGGATCCTCGCCGGAAGGTGGTGGTCTTCACCGGAGACGGGGACTGCGTGGGCATCGGGGGAAACCATTTCATCCATGCCGCCCGGAGAAACATCGACCTCACGGTGATCATGATCAACAACGGAATCTACGGGATGACCGGCGGCCAGGTGGCCCCTACGACTCCGCTCCAGGGGCGGACCCAGACTTCGCCTTACGGGAACCTGGAACCCCCCTTCGACGTGTGCGAACTGGCCCGGGCCGCCGGCGCCACTTACGTAGCCCGATGGACCGCGGCCCATCCCGTTCAACTCCTCAAAACCATCAAAGAGGGGATCGAGCATCCGGGGTTCGCCTTCATCGAAGTCATGGCCCAGTGTCCGACCCAGGCGGGGCGCTACATCGAAGGGACGTCGAATGCGGGAGAGCTTCTGAACCTTCTGAAGAAAAGAGCCGTTTCCCTGGAAAAAGCCAAGGAGACTCCGTCCGAAGAAATGGCCGGGAAATTCGTGGTCGGAAAACTTCACCATTTGACCGGAAAGAGAGAATTCAGTCAGGCGATCTATGACAGCTTCCCCCAGGAAAAAAGCGGTTAAAGAAATTATCATCGACGATCAATTCTGCAAGGGCTGCAACCTTTGCATCGCGGTCTGCCCGCGAAAGGTCTTCAGCGGGAGCCACAAGCGCAGCCGCGCCGGCTACTCCATGCCCCAGGCCGCGGACCCGGGGAAATGCTCGGTCTGCCTTCTCTGCGAAATGACCTGCCCGGATTTGGCCATCACTGTAATCGAGGAAAACCCGTGAGAAGAGAAGTTCGGATTGCCGGATTTGGAGGCCAGGGAGTCGTCACCCTGGGAACGGTCCTGGCGGTGGCGGCCGGGATCCATGAAAACCTGGAAGTGGCCCAATCCCAGAGCTACGGCCCCGAAGCCCGGGGAGGGGCCTGCCGCTCCGATGTGGTCATCAGCGATGAACCCATCGATTACACCAAGCCGCTGGCCCTGGATGTGTTTGTCGCCCTGTCTCCCGCCGCCGCGGAGAAATACTGGTCGGAGGTGCAGGAGGGGAAGACCCTGGTTATGGTGGATAAGACCCTGGTACCCCAGACCCCCGACCATTCGCCGCCGGTCCTGCCCATCGAAGCCACCCGCATCGCCGAGGAAGAACTCCAAGACCGGATGGCGGCCAACATGATCATGCTGGGAGCCATGGCCGCCGTAACCGGCTGGGTAAGCCTGAAAGCCCTGGAAGAAACCTTAAGCGGGCGGATGTCCGCCAAGGCTCTGGATACCAGTAAAACGGCCCTGCGGCGGGGGTTCGAACTGGGGAAGGCATTAAAGGCCAAAGACTGAACCGCAGAGCACGCGGAGATTAGAATAAAATTCCAAACCTCAATCCCGCGAAACGCGGGACCAAATAAATTCAAAATTCCAAATTCAAAAGGCGCAAGAGCAGGGAGTTGGGGTTTGATATTTTGGGAGTTGGTTTTTATTTGGAATCGGGGGCTTGGAAATTGGGATTTGTCTCTGTGGCCTCTGCGTGCGCCGCGGCTATTTTAAAATCAAAAAAAAGGAGAGAATTATGATCAACAACACGCTCTTCAAGAAGATTCATGGATGCAACGTGGCGGGGTACGTGGGTGCCGCCCTGGGAGAACCGAGCCGCCGGGCCGGGGGCGGGGTCTTTGACTGCTACAAGGGGCTGTGCGGGCCCATTGAAGGGGCCCATTACAAGGTCATCGATGAACTGCTGGGAAAACCGGTGGACAAAATGCTCCCCCAAGTCAAAGCCTGGGTGGGAGGAGAGGTGCCCAAGATCGGCTATGAACCCCAGGCCTGGAGGACGATCCGCTGGCACAACGGGCCCTTTTTCAAAGTCCCGGCCTTGAATTATCCCCCCGGGACGAATGAGGACGGCGGGGAGAGAAAATGGCTGGTCATGAAGGCGATCTGGGACCGGGGAGGAAGAATCACCAAGGAAGACCTCCGGGCTTCCTGGCTGAAATACGTAAACCCCGAATGGTTTGGATTCCACCTTCTGCCCCGGGACAAGGTCACGTATGAGAACATGAAGAAATATCCCGCCAGTGAAGTAGGAAGGTATGACCGCTGGCCGGGCAACGTGGACTGCCTCATGATGATTCACCCCATCGGGATCATCAACGCCTGCGACCCCCAGACGGCGGCCATGGACGCCCTGGATGTGTGCCAGACGATTCAATCCTCCCTGATCAGCTTCACCCCCGATTCGGCGGCGGCCATCGCCGCGGCCATTGCCGAGGCCTTCAAACCCCAGGCAACGGTCGATTCCATCATCGAGGCGGGAAAGGCCTATGTGAACGAGAATATCGGGCAGATCATCGATGAGTGCATCGGATACGTCAAGCAGGTTCCGGACATGCTCGAAGTCCGGGAACTCTACTGGAAGAGGTTCGGGGGGCGGGTGCCCACGGATTCCCTGGAGGTGGTGGGAGAGTCCTTCGCCATGTTCTTCCTTACGAAAGGCGATCCCAAGCAGTGCATGATCGCCGGGTCTTCCCTGGGCCGGGATACGGATTGCATTGCCAGCATCGCCGGGGCCATCGCCGGGGCCTTCAGGGGGATCGACGCCATCCCCAGGGACTGGGTGCAAATCTGCCAGAAGGCCATGGATGCGGACCCCCATGAAATCATCACCCTGAGCATGGAAGATCAGTCCAAGGCCCTTTATGAGATGGTTCTGAAGATCATGGACGGGCGGAGGAAACAGCTCCAGACGGTCGAGTCCCTTATGAAATAGGGTTTCTTCCGTCTCCTCAAAAGTTTGGGGAGGTTGGACCCAAGGCTTTCCTGATGTCTTTTAAGAATGAAATCGTGCTCAAAAGAGCGACAAAATTGTGGGGGCAACCCGGCGTGGGGCCCATCTTGCGGGCGGCCAGGAAGGGCCGCCCCTACGATATCCTGTTTGGTTCCGGCAATGGCAGGGTAGGTTTTTCAACGTGGAGACAGGATCTTTGGGCGAAAAGATCAGAAAGGAGAGAAGCGATGAAGAAATATGCGGTCTTTTTCTGGGTGAGTGTGGCGATTTCGGCATTCTGCCTGTTCCTCCCCCTGGAGGGAGCGGCGCAGGACAAAGACTATCCCAACCAGGCCGTCACCCTCATCGTCCCCTGGGGAGCGGGCGGAGCCTCGGACCAGGCCGCCCGGGCCGTGGCCCGCTATGCCCCAACGTATGTGGGGCAGCAGATGATCGTGGTGAATAAACCCGGCGCCGGAGGAGCGGTGGGGATGGAAACCGTAATCCGGTCCAAACCCGATGGCTACACCCTGCTTTCCGCCTCCATCGGTTCTAACACCCTCACTCCGGCCTTCCAAGCCGGCCTTCCCTTCAGATTCGATGAGGTCACTTTCATCTGCCGCACCCAGCTCAACCCGGCGGTTCTGGTGGTCAAAGCGGAAGCCCCCTGGAAGACCCTCAAGGACCTGGTCGATGACCTGAAGAAGAACCCGGGCAAATTCATGTACGGGACTTCGGGAATCGGGTCCATGCACAACTGGGCGACCTATAAATTTTTGAAGCTTGCCGGGATCGATATGCAGAATGTGACCATGATTCCCTTCAACTCGGGCAAAGAGCAGGTCGTGGCCATGCTGGGGGGAAACATCCACTTCTCCTACATGAACCTCAGCGAACCTCTGGCGCAGCTGAAGGCGGGAAAGTTGAAGGCCCTGGCCGTGGTACCCAAGCGGATGGAAGAACTTCCCAACGTGCCCAGCTTCGCCGAAGCGGGATACCCGGAGGTGAACGTTTTGGGCTGGAGGGGAGTGTCCGGACCGCCCAACCTGTCCGAAGGGATCGTGAAAAAATTGGAGCAGGGCCTGGAGAAACTCTGCCGCGACCCGGGGTGGATCAATATGGTCATCAAGATGGGGGACCTTCCCGCCTACCTCGGGCCGAAGGATTTCAAGGCCTTCGTGACCAAGGAATACAACGAAGCCAAAACCGACGCCAAGAGCCTGGGGATAAAATAGTCGCCTAGTCGCGGAGTCATAGAATCGCGTCCTTTCGTTGTCCGGGAGAAGGAAAGACCCTTGGACTGATGGAAGACGATGCGATTCTGCGACTCGCTTCACCATGCGAGGGATGATCATGCGAAAGGGCCGGGTTTTTGCAGGAGGGATCCTCCTGGCCTTGGGAATTTTTGTCTGCCAACAGGCGATCCAGCTATCCCTGGGACAGGCCAGCAGGCCGGGGCCTGGCTTTGTCCCCTTTGGACTCGGGTCCATCCTGATTCTTCTCTCCCTCCTCTACCTGGTTCCTATCCTGCAAACCGCCGAGAGGGGGGAGACCTCCCGAGTCCCATCAAAATTCCGCCGCACTCTTCTCGCCGTGGGGATCCTCTGCCTATTCAATGGGATGCTGACCGGGCTGGGCTACCTGATCAGCACCTTTCTCCTTTTCGTCCTCTGGCTGATGCTGATCGAAAGGAAGAAATGGCATCTTTCCCTCGGCTTGGCCTGCCTGGCCCTGGTTTTTGTCTACGTTTTCAACCTGCTTTTCTCAGTCCAGTTGCCCAAGGGCCTCCTCATGGCATTCTGACCTTGTGCGGGAGTACGGTTTGGAACAGCTGACCGGTTTATTCTATGGTTTCTCCATCGCCCTGACCTGGCAGAATCTGACCTACTGCCTCCTGGGGACTCTGGTGGGCACGCTGGTAGGGGTTTTGCCGGGTCTCGGGCCCGCGGCCACCGTGGCCCTCCTGCTCCCGATCACCTTCAAGCTCCCTCCCGTCTCCGCCATCATCATGCTCGCCGGGATTTTTTACGGGGCCATGTACGGGGGTTCCACCACTTCCATCCTCCTGAACATTCCCGGGGAGGCGGCTTCCGTGGTCACCTGCATCGACGGGTACCAGATGGCCCTGCAGGGAAGGGCCGGCCCGGCTTTAGCCATCGCGGCCATCGGGTCCTTCATCGCCGGAACGATTGGTATCATCGGCCTGAATTTTCTGGCCCCCCCGCTGGCCGAGTTTGCCGTCCAGTTCGGCCCCCCCGAATATTTTGCCCTCACCCTGTTCGGTTTGTTCCTGGCCGCCTACCTGGCGAGCAGCTCCATGGTCAAAGGGCTGATGATGGTGGTGCTGGGCCTCATGCTGGATGAGATCGGGATCGATCCCATCATGGGAGTGGCCCGTTTCAGCTATGGGGTGCTTCCCCTGCAGGAGGGGCTGGATTTCGTTCCCCTGGCCATGGGCCTTTTCGGGATCGCCGAGATTCTGATCAACACCGAAAGGGCCATGAAAACCCAGTTGGTGACGAAGAGGATCGATCGGCTCTTCTTCACCCTTCGGGACTGGACGGAAGCCAAGTGGGCCACTCTCCGGGGCTCGGTCCTGGGTTTTTTCGTGGGGATTCTCCCGGGAGGAGGAGCGGTGATCGCCTCCCTCATCTCCTACGCGGTGGAGAAGAGGGTTTCCCGGAACCCGGAGAAATTCGGGAAAGGAGCCATCGAGGGGGTGGCCGGGCCAGAGGCGGCCAACAACTCGGCGGCCACCGGGTCCTTTATCCCCCTGCTGACCTTGGGGATTCCGGGGAATGCCACCATCGCCATGATCTTTGCCGCCCTGCTGATCCATGGAGTTCAGCCGGGTCCCTATCTGATCAGAGAAAACCCGGAGATCTTCTGGGGGGTGATCGCCTCCATGTACATCGGCAACGGCTTCCTCCTGGTACTGAACCTTCCCCTGGTGGGCATGTGGGTTCAGGTGCTGCGGGTCCCTTACTTCATCCTGGCCCCTTTCATCCTTCTTCTGTGCATCGTGGGGGTGTACAGCACCCGGAACAACATCTTCGACATCTGGGTCATGATCTTCTTCGGGGGGGTGGGATATTTCTTCCGCAAGCTGGAGTTCGAACCCGGGCCCTTGATCCTGGCCTTTGTCCTGGGGGCCATTTCGGAGAGGACCTTCCGGCAGTCGCTGCTCATGTCCAAGGGAAGCCCCTGGATCTTTTTCAGCCGGCCCATTTCGTGCGCTCTCATGGTCATGCTCCTGGCGCTGGTGGCCCTGCAGGTCTTTTTCATGGTAAAAAGAAAAACCAAGAGCCTGGATCAGTTTCGGGGAACGGGGTAATCGAATGCGGAATTCGGAATGCGGAATGCGGAATGAACGACGCCGAGGTAAGGGGGCCAGAAGGATAAGGAGTGGGGATTTGAATCGGGAAAAACCGATCGTGGGGATAACCATGGGGGATCCGGCGGGGATCGGGCCGGAGATTACGGTGAAATCCATCGTTTCCCCAGAAATCCGAGGGGTATGCCAGCCGGTGATCATTGGAGACGGGCGGGTGGCCCGGAAGGCCCTGCGGGCGGAAAAAGTCGACCTTCCAATTCGTGCCGTTTCTTCCCTTGACGAAGCCGATATGGATACAGCGGAGATTCGGGTTCTCGACACCCAAAATGCCGACCCGGAGAAGATTGCCGTAGGGCAGCCGTCGGCTGTGGGCGGGAGAGCGGTCATCGAGGACATTCAAAGGGCGGTCCAGCTGGCCCGCGCGAAGCAGATCTCCGGGATTGTGGCCGGCCCCCACAATAAATATTCCGTGAATCTGGCCGGAACCCCTTTCGCTGGATATCCGCCCCTCATCGCCCAGCTCACCGGAAGCCCCTATGCCTTCAATATGCTGGTCTCCGGATCGATCCGCATCGTGGGAGCGACCTTGCACCTGGCCCTGAAGGACGTCTGCCGGGCCATCAGCAAGGATCTAGTGCTCGCCGCCATCGAGGCGGTTCAGACGGCCCTGAACAGGCTGAGAATCCCCCATCCGCGCATCGCCGTTGCCGGTTTGAACCCCCACTGCGGGGAAGAGGGGCTCTTCGGGACGGAAGAGGAGACCGTCATCGTCCCGGCCATCGAAACTGCCCGGAAAAGAGGAATCGACGCCTCCGGCCCCTACCCGGCGGACAGCCTCTTCGTGGGGCTCAAGGACACCCCGGCCTTCGATGCCTATGTGGCCATGTACCACGACCAGTCCCACATCCCCATCAAGACGGTGGCCTTCGATTCGATCGCCGGCCTCATCATCGGAACACCCCTGGTGATCGCCACGGTGGGACACGGCACCGCCTTTGAGATCGCCGGAAAAGGCCGGGCCAATCCCCGCCCCATGATGGAGACCATTAGGCTGGTAGCCCGGAGCGGTGATAAGTAGGGCATGCTCTTTTTTCCCCAAGAGCCCGGGTTGAAATCACCGTGGGGTGGGCAATCGAGAAAAAGCAAGGCTCGAGAGCGGGGGTGAAAGGAATATCCTCATGGATCTGGCAAGAAAAAAAGTGATCGTCACCACCAATTCCTTTTATGGAGCAAGGGTAAAGCTTCTTGAGGAGAAGGGGGCGGAGGTTCAGTTTCTCCCGGATCGGGCCGATGACCGGTTCCGGTCGGAAATCGGGACCGCCCATGCCCTCATCCCGGGATTGACCCCGGTGACGTCCCAGATCATGGAAAAGGCGCCATGCCTGGTGATCGTGGCCGCCCACGGGGTGGGATACAACAACATCGATCTCCAGGCCGCCGACGAAATGGGAATTCTGGTGACGAACATTCCCGGGGTGAATGCCGACGCCGTGGCTGAATTTACCTTTGGCCTCATCCTGGCCCTGATCCGCCGCATCCCCCACGCCTGGGAGGAGATGAGAAGGGGAGGGTGGAGGCTGCCCGAATTCTGGGGGTTTGATCTGCGCGGCAAAACCCTGTCGATCATCGGGCTCGGCCGGATCGGAAGCCGGGTGAGCAAGCTGGGGGTGGCCTTCGGAATGGAGGTCTTGGCCTGCGACCCTTACCTACCGGACCAAGGTTTCAGGGAGGCTGGGGCGAAACCGGTTTCCCGGCAGGAAGCGATTTCCCGGGCTGATTTTTTGACTCTCCACACTCCCCTCACCGAGGAGACCCGGATGATGATCGGCAGCCGCGAGCTCCCCCTGATGAAGAAAACGGCCCTGCTCATCAATACGGCTCGCGGGGGAATCGTGGATGATCGGGCCCTGGTCAAAGCTCTGGACCAGGGAATCCTGGCCGGCGCAGGGGTCGATGTTTTTGAAACGGAACCTCCCCCCGATCCAACGCTGAGATCGCATCCGAAAATCATATCCACCCCCCATATTGCCGGCCTGAGCGATGAGGCTCGGTACCGAATGTCCCGGGGAGCGTCCGAACGGGTCGCCTGCGCCCTGCGGGGCGAGCAGCCCCCGGACGTGGTCAACGAACCCCGAAATCCCCGTTACTTGCGGATGGGCTGAAAAAGTCCAGGAAAGAATCAAAATTTAATTGGACACAGATGAACACAGACTGGACAATAACAAAGGCAAAATTTTAATGGGACACGGATGAACACGGATCAACACGGATTAAAGGATCATTCAAATTTTAGGCACTTTAGGCATTTCGAATTTCAGGCATTTTTTGTGTTTATCTGTGTTCATCTGTGTCCAATAAAAGAAAAAAGTTTTATCGCCTAGTAGAAAAAAGGAGGGCTTCATGGCCAAGAGAATGATTCAGAACCTGGAGGAGCTGAGAAAAATGGTGGGGCAGGAGGTCGGGGTGAGCGACTGGCATCCGGTGACCCAGCAGGCCATCAATATGTTTGCCGATGCCACGCTGGATCACCAGTGGATCCACATCGACGTGGAGCGGGCCAAACGGGAGTCGCCTTTCGGGGGACCGATCGCCCACGGATATTACACCCTGAGCCTGGCCCCTTACCTGCTGGCTAATGTCATGGATGTCAAAGAGAAGAAGATGGGGGTCAACTACGGGTTGAATAAACTCCGTTTCACTTCTCCGGTCCCCGTCCCTTCGAAGGTCAGGGTGCGGGCTACTCTGGCCTTAATCGAAGAGATTAAGGGGGGTGTTCAGGCGACTTTCAACCTGCAGTTTGAGGTGGAAGGAAAGGACAAACCGGCCTGCGTGGCGGAAGCGATCTATAGATACTACGCCTAGAAGAGCATGGAGCGTAGAGCTAAGAGCAAGGAGTAAAAAACTTTCGGGCTAGGTCATACGCCCTTTAACGGGCCAGGAAGGAGCCGTGAAGGCGAGTCTTTATCAGCTCTCATGCTCTCTGCTCTTTGCTGTCTTTACAGGGGGATCGACCCGTGCTTCTTCTTGGGCCGTTCCTCCTGCTTGTCCCAGAGCATTTCGAAAGCCCGGCCGATCATCTTCCGGGTCTCATCGGGTCGGATGATATAATTTACATATCCCCGCCGCCCCGAAGCGTAGGGGTTGGAGAACTGGTCGCGGTACTCCTGGATTTTCTCCTGCCGTTTCTTCTCCGGGTCGGAGGCTTTCTCGATTTCTTTCCGGGAGACGATGTTGGCCGCCCCTTCCGCTCCCATCATGGCGATCTCGGCCATGGGCCAGGCGAAGACCGCATCCGTCCCCAGTTCGGGGTGGCACATGGCCACATATCCGCCCCCATACCCCTTGCGCAAGACCAGGGTGATTTTGGGAACCGTGGCCTCCGAATAGGCGAAGAGAATCTTGGCCCCGTGGCGGATGATGCCGGCAAACTCCGCGGCCTTCCCGGGCAGGAAGGCCGGGGTGTCGACGAGCGTCAGCAGGGGAATGTTGAAACAGTCGCAGAAGCGGACGAACCGGGCGGCTTTGTCCGAAGCGTTGATATCCAGGGTGCCGGCCAGCACCATCGGCTGATTGGCGATCACCCCGATGGAATGGCCGTGGATGCGGGCGAATCCCACCACCATGTTTCGGGCCCAGTGCTGATGGACCTCGAAAAAATCGTTGTCGTCGACGATTTCTTCAATGACCTTGATCACATTGTAAGGCCGTTTCCCGTCCACCGGAACAACCTGGAAAAGCTTTTCATTGCTCCGGTCCAGGGGGTCGCCGGAGTAGCGGACGGGCGCCTTTTCCCGGTTGCTGGCGGGCAAAAAGGTCATCAGGCGACGGATCTGCTGAAAGCATTCCTCTTCCGTCTGGGAGTAAAAATGGGCTACCCCGCTGATCGAATTATGAACCTTGGCCCCCCCCAGTTCTTCGTCGCTGATCTCCTCTCCGGTTACCTCTTTGATGACGTTGGGCCCGGTCAAGAACATTCGGCTGATCCCCTCGGTCATGAAAATGAAATCGGTGATGGCGGGGGAGTAAACCGCCCCCCCGGCGCAGGGACCCAGGATGGCGGAAATCTGGGGCATCACCCCCGAATAGATTGAGTTGCGGTAGAAGAGCCGGGAGTAGCCATTCAGGGCATCAATCCCCTCCTGGATTCGTCCCCCGCCCGAATCATTGATTCCGATCAGGGGGGCTCCCACTTTGGCCGCCAAGTCCATGATCTTCACGATCTTGCTGGCATGAGCTTCTCCCAGCGAACCCCCCAGGACGGTGAAGTCTTGGGAGAAAATGAAGATCTGCCTCCCGTCCATGGTCCCGTATCCGGTGACCACTCCGTCATCCGGCGCCTCTACCTTGTTCATCCCAAAATATTCACAGCGGTGATGGACGAACATATCCGTTTCCACGAAGCTATCCGGGTCCAGGAGCTTGAGGATTCGTTCTCTGGCGGTCAGCTTTCCCGCTTGGTGCTGCTTTTCAATCTTGTCGGCTCCCCCGGCGAGCTCAATTTTTCTTTTGCGCTCATCCAGTTCCTTCATCAATTTATCCATCGCGGGGTTCATCGCCATCAGCGTTCCTCCAGGTTACAATTGAATAGGATGAATACCAAGATCAATCCCTTTTGTCAAGATTTTGTTGGCGCTGGGAAAGGGTCCATGTTATAAACGATTGACCCCCCGAAAGAATCATCGAGGGAGCCCCAAAGTTCTTCTCCATCCGGTTCGCCATGGCTGGACGCTATGCGGAAACATTGGGCCAATACCTGAGGCGGGAGCGGGAGTCCAGGAGTGTATCTCTGGAGGAGCTTTCCAAAGGCACCCGCATCAGCCTCCCCATTCTGGAAGCCCTGGAAAGGGATGATTTCGGATTCATCCCCCAGCGGGAATTCATTCCGGGCTTCCTGCGAGGCTATGCCCGCCAACTGGGGCTGGACCGGGACGAGGTTTTGGGGCGCTACCGCGTCCAGGCCGAGTTGGCCGGCCGAAAGGAAAAATTCCAGCAGATGCCCCTCTTTCCGGCGCCGGGCGGTGCCGCCGAAGAGCTGGCGGAGCCCGAATCCGAATGGGCGGAGACGATCCCTCCGCGGGAAAAGAAGAAGGTCCCCTGGAAAATTCTTTTGCAGGCGGCCATCGTTCTCCTGGCTCTGGGTCTTTCCCTCTACCTCCACCAGATTCTGAAAAAAACGGAGAAGGGCGATCAGACCACTTCCCCGGGAGCGAATCCCCCGGAAAGGAGCGAGAAAAGCGGCTGAACCAACCTATTTTTTCCCGTTTCGGGCTGAAAGGTTGCAAAAAAACAATAGCCCCCCAAAAAGATTGTGTCAGGTTTGCCACATTTTTTGGGAATACCGATTGATTTAAGCGCTAAAATCCCCGGGTGGGATGTTGGGAGGCGATAAAACTTCCATTATTAGAGCGTCTTAGACCTTTTCCGCCTTCCTATAAAAAATTAAACTTTTTTGGAGGTTATGGCATTAAAATTGCTAAAAAGGGAGTAAATTTATGAAATTTGACGAGGAGTCCCATTGATGATATTTCAAACCACGTTGAAACAACCAATCCTCTGCTCGGGAGTCGGTTTACATACTGGCCTGCCGACTCATATGACCATCCGCCCGGCCATTCCCGACACCGGGATCGTTTTCATCCGCCGGGATGTGGCGAAAGAAGTCAGGATTCGCGCGCACATCGATAATGTCATCGATGCCACCCTAGCCACCACCATCGCGCAGGATGGAGTGAAAGTTTCCACCGTGGAACACCTCATGGCGGCCTTTGCCGGGGTGGGAGTGGACAACGCGGAAGTGGAATTGGATGCCCCCGAAGTGCCGATCATGGACGGGAGCTCCGGGCCCTTTAATGCTCTCTTGAAAAATGCCGGCGTCCGGGTCCAGGAACGATCGAAGAAGTTCATCATCGTCAGGCATCCGGTAACGGTTACCGACGGGGACCGTCAGGCCACCTTTCTGCCCAGCAATGATTTCAAATTGTCCTACACCATCGATTTCCGGCACCCTCTCATTTCCAACCAGTTCTACCTCATCCAGATCTCCAACGGGAACTTTGAACGGGAAATCTGCCGGGCCCGGACTTTTGGTTTCCTCCGAGAATATGAAACCCTGAAGGCCAGGGGATTCGCCCGCGGGGGATCCTTGGAAAATGCAGTGGTTGTCGGGGACTCGGGGGTCCTGAACGAAGGCGGGCTTCGCTTCGCCGATGAATTTGTCCGGCACAAGATCCTGGACTCCATCGGGGACCTGTGGCTCATGGGAGCGCAAGTCATCGGCCATTTCATCGGTTACAAGTCCGGCCATACCCTGAATCACAAGCTGATCCACAAACTTCTTTCCCATAAGGAATGGTTCGATCTCAGAGAGTTTTCGAGCGAGGAAGAGGTTCGAAGCCTGCAGATCAACCCCCCAACCCACTAATTTCAGGTCTCCTTTCGAGAGATTCTGCCGCCGTTTTTCCCATGACGAAAGGTGTTTCCATGGAGAAAGAGGCCCTCGGAGCGGGGGAATCCTTTTCGGCCCGGGGCGCCTCTTTCCCAGATCGATCCTTGCTTTTTCCCCCCGTATCAGGTAAGATATTGAAACTCTTGAAGAACGGGATAAAGGCCGGAAGGAGAAGGGTAAGCGAGTGAACCCTAATCCAAATATGGCGGAAGACACGGGAAAGGATAAGGCCGGAAAGAGGAGAAGGCGGGAGATCATCCTGATTGTCCTCCTCCTGGGCATGGTCTGGTTGCTCTTCTTTTTTCAGACCCATGTCTCCCAGCTGGACGGACCAAATCCCGGTGGCCAGCAACATCCTGGTGATCTCCCTCATCGGGCTTATCATCATCCTTCTTCTCCTCCTGGTTTTTCTCATCCTGCGCAACGTGGTCAAACTGGTCTTTGAACGGAAGAAGAAGGTCCTGGGAGCCAAGCTGAAGACCAAGCTGGTCTTGGCCTTCATCAGCCTGACCCTGGTGCCCACCGTGCTCCTCTTCGTCATCGCCATCCAGTTTATCACCAGCAGCATCGAGAGCTGGTTCAGCATCCAGGTGGAAGGATCTCTGCAGGAATCTCTCGTGGTGGCCCAGGTCTATTATCAGGACCAGGCGGGCAACGCTCTCTATCATGCCCGCCACATGAGCCAGGCGGTCACCCAGCAGCGGATGCTCGACAAGGGGAACCAGGAGCTGCTGGCGAGGTACTTACAAGCCAAGCAGGCGGAATACAACCTGGGAGCGGTTGAGCTATCCTCCACCCAGTTCTCCAGCCCGCTTTTAATCCGGAGCCCGAGCCTGGCTTCGGTCGCCTTCCCGTCCCTGGAATCGAAGGTGCTCCAGGAGGTGTTCCGGGGAAAAGAAGCGACCAAGATTCAGTCCGTGGGGCAGGGAGATCTGATTCGGGGACTGGTCCCGGTTTTCTCGCCCCAGAACCCGAAGGAAGTGATCGGGGTCCTGGTGGCGGTCTATTTCGTGCCCCAGAGCCTGGTTTCCCGGGTCACCCAGATCTCCACCGCTTTCGAAGAGTACAAGCAGCTCAATGCCCTGAAGAATCCGATCAAGTTCAGCTACCTGGGCATCCTTTCCCTGGTGACCCTGCTGATTGTGTTCTTGGCCACGTGGTTCGGCCTGTTCCTCGCCAAGGGGATCACCGAACCGATGCAGAAGCTGGTGGAAGGAACGCAAAAGATCGTAAAAGGGAACCTGGATTTCGCCATCCCGAAATCATCGGGCGATGAGATCGGGACGCTGGTGGATTCTTTCAACCAGATGACCCGGGATTTGAAATCCAGCAAGAGCCAGGTGGAGAAGGCCCACGCCGACCTCAGCAAGAGCAACCTGGAGCTCGAACAGCGGCGCAGATACATGGAGGTGGTTCTCCGGGACGTGGGAACGGGGGTCATTTCCCTCGATTCCACCGGCAGAATCCGAACCATCAACCGATCGGCGGAGAAGATCCTGGGAATCGAGGTTGCACAGGTGGTGGGAAAGGCGTACACCGATTTGCTCCAGGGCGAGTATCTCCGGCTGGCCGATGAATTGGTCCGCGCGGTCAACCGGGCGGAGAGTCACTCCATCACCCGGCAGATCAAGCTCCGGGTGCGCATCGATATGCTGACTCTGCTGGTAAAGGTGGCCATTTTGCGGGATGAAGAAGAACGGTATCTGGGAATGGTGGTGGTGGTGGACGATCTTACCCAGCTGCAAAAAGCCCAGCGGGCGGAAGCCTGGCGGGAGGTGGCCCGGCGGATCGCCCACGAAATCAAGAACCCCCTGACCCCCATCCAGCTTTCGGCCCAACGTCTGCGAAAACGGTACCTGAACCAGTTTGGGCAGGATGGGGTCATCTTCGATGAATGCACCAAAACCATCATCACCCAGGTGGAGGAGCTGAAGAACCTGGTCAATGAGTTCTCCAGTTTCGCCCGCATGCCCGCGGCCAACCCCACCCCGAATCCCCTCAACGACATCATCCGGGAAGCGATGGTGCTCCACGAGGAGGGGCACAAAAACATCCGCTTCGAATTCAAGCCGGATGACCGGATCCCGGTCTTTAACCTGGACAAGGAACAGATCAAGCGGGTCATGGTGAATCTGCTGAATAACGCCGTGGCGGCCGTGGATGCGGTGGCGGGAAAGGACGGGGGCGGGCAAATCCTCATCGAAAGTCAGCTGGACCCCTTGATGAACCTGGCCCGGGTTGAGGTGGCTGACAACGGCTGCGGCGTGCCTCCGGAAGACAAACCCTTTATCTTTGAACCGTATTTTTCCACCAAGCCTTCGGGGACCGGGCTGGGGCTGGCCATCGTCAATACGATTATCTCGGACCATCACGGATACCTCCGGGTGAAGGATAACCTCCCGCGGGGATCCCGGTTCATCATTGAACTGCCCATTAAGCAGTGATCATTGACCAATAATCATTGACCATTGAACAGTGAACATTGACCAATGATCAATGATCACATGAATAACGATACGATAACAAATAACGTATAACGAATAACCATTCCAAGAGGATTGATCTTTACCCAGGAAAACCTATGGCCAAGCAAATCCTAGTCGTCGATGACGAAGAGCGGATCCGTCAATCCTTGAACGGAATTCTCAAGGATGAAGGCTATGAGGTCCAGGAAGCCAAAGATGGAGCCCAGGCCCTGAAACAGGTGGAAAGCGATTCCCCCGACCTGGTCCTCCTGGACATCTGGATGCCGGGAATGGACGGAATCGAAGTGCTGGAGAGGGTGAAGGGGCAGATTCCCAACCTGCCGGTCATCATGATCTCGGGCCACGGTAATATCGAGCTGGCGGTGAAGGCTGTCAAGCTGGGGGCTTTTGACTTCATCGAGAAGCCCCTCTCCCTCGAGAAAGTCCTCCTGGCGGTCAACAATGCGCTCCTCTTCTCCAAGCTGGAACAGGAAAACCGGGCCCTCCGCCAGGAGGTGGAGAGAAAATACGAGATCGTGGGGAATTCCCCGGAGATCGTCAAACTGAAGGAGCAGATCAAGATCGTCGCCCCCACCAACGGGTGGGTCCTGATCAGCGGAGAAAACGGGACCGGCAAAGAACTGGTGGCCCGGGGAATCCATCGGCTGAGCCTGAGGGGAGAGAAACCCTTTGTGGAGGTCAACTGCGCGGCCATTCCCGAGGAGCTCATCGAGAGCGAGCTTTTCGGGCATGAGAAAGGCTCCTTTACCGGCGCCCTGACCAAGAAAAGGGGAAAATTCGACCTGGCCCACGAAGGGACCCTCTTCCTGGATGAAATCGCCGACATGAGCCTGAAGACCCAGGCCAAGATCCTGCGCATCCTCCAGGAGCAGAAGTTTGAACGGGTCGGGGGAACGGAGATGATCTATGTGGACGTGCGGGTCATCGCCGCGACCAACCGCGATCTCATGGAGGAGATCCAGAAGGGCAAATTCCGCGAAGACCTCTACTACCGGCTGAATGTGATTCCCATACCCGTGCCCTCCCTGCGGGAGCGGAAGACCGACATCGCCCTGCTGGTGGAGTATTTCATCGCCGCCTTCTGCCTGGAGAACAACAAGGAACTCAAGAAGATCTCCCCGGAGGCCATGGACCTTCTGACGGTCTACGCCTGGCCGGGCAATGTGCGAGAGCTGAAGAACATCGTCGAGCGGATGGTCATCATGACCCGGGGGCCGGTCATCGAGGCCCGGGACGTTCCCGGCCCGGTGAGGGACCAGCCCAAGGCCCCCGTGGAATTCTCCTTCTTCGATTTCGATCTCCTCCGGGATGCACGCCGGGAATTCGAAAAACGATTCATCTTGAAAAAACTCATGGAGAATGAGGAGAACATCTCCAAGACCGCGGAGGTGATCGGAATCGAAAGGAGCAATCTCCACCGCAAGATCAAAAGCTACGGGATTGAGACGAAAAAAGAGTTACCGTCGAATTCCCTGGATCGGATGAAAGGAGAAACATGAAACCCAAAGTGCTGGTGACGCGGAAGATTTATGAGCGGCCTCTGCAGCTTCTACGGGAGAAAGCCGAAGTGACCCTCAACCCCGAGGACCGGTCCATGACCCCGGAAGAGATCGTGGCCTCCCTGCCCGGGAAAATGGGGGTGCTGGCCATGGGGGGAGACCCTTGGACCGCCAAATTGCTGGAAGCGGGAAAAGACCTGAAGATCGTCGCCAATAACGCCGTGGGGTTCAACAATATCGACCTGGCGGCGGCCACGCGGCTCAAAATCGCCGCCACCAACACGCCGGATGTCCTGACCGATACCACCGCGGACCTCACCTTTGCCCTGATTCTGGGAGTGGCCCGGCGGATCGCCGAGGCCGACCGGTTCGTCCGGGCGGGAAAATGGACGGGCTGGACCCCCAGCCTCATGATCGGGGGGGATGTTCATGATAAAACCCTGGGAATCATCGGGCTGGGAAGGATCGGCTCGGCCGTGGCCAGACGGGGGCAGGGATTCAACATGAAGATCGTCTATTATGACATCCGCCGCCTGGACCCGGCCATCGAACAGCAGCATCAGCTTCAGTTCATGCCCCTGCGGGACCTTCTTCTGATCTCCGATTTCGTGACCCTCCATGTTCCCCTCACGCCGGAAACGAAACACCTGATCGGCGCTGAAGAGTTGGGCCTCATGAAAAAGACCGCCTACCTGATCAATGCTTCCCGGGGGCCGGTGGTGGATGAAAAGGCCCTGGTTGCGGCGCTGCGTTCCGGAACGATTGCTGGGGCCGGTCTGGATGTTTTTGAGGCAGAGCCCAAGGTTACCCCCGAGCTTCTCCAGATGGAAAACACCGTCCTGGTTCCCCATATCGGCAGCGCCACTGATGAAACCCGGGAAGCGATGGCCCTGCGGGCGGTGAACAACATCCTGGCGGTGATCCGGGGCGAGATCCCCCCCAATATCCTCAACCCCGAGATTTACCGGAAATAAAAGCAGGAGACGGGATTTGGGGGCCGGGAAAGGGTATTTTCTCTTTCCCGGCCTCTACCTACCGGTAATCATTCCGAACAAATTCAGACCGATTCCTTCTATTGCACTTTCCCCCCCTCAGCGGATGCCGGCCAAAGGCAAGAGGACAATCCCCACCTCCTCTCCTTGAAGCCCTGCCCAGTATCTCCGCGACAAGTAGTTTGCCAACGTATTGTTCGCTATCGAAAAAAATCTTGATGAAGATTTTGTTTTTTGCTAGGATGGGACCAAATTTCTCGCGGGGAAAAACATGGAGGTTTATCCATTCCACCACCGGAATCTCTTGTTCAACATCTTCACCGACTTCGACCTGACTTTTAAAGAGATCCGGGAGATTCTGGATTACCTGCTGGAAGCCAAAGCCTTTCCCGAGGAAAAGGAGAAAATGCCTCGGATAGGCGGAAGGATTTTGATATCCGCCTGGGACCAGGTCCAATATACGGTAGACGTTTTGGGCTATGAGGTCGTCATCTACCGGCGAACTGAAATGTAAGGACCCTGAATCGATTTTTTCGGTCCATCCTGCTCCTTCCAGGAGAAGGGCAAAAAGGGAACCGGGGAAAAGAGATCTGAATCCCAAAGGAGCCGGCCACACAGAACGCATTTTTGGGAGGGCCTCGCCATTTCCGAGTCAGTGTTTGAATTCGTCCATCCGGAGCTGAATCAAAGAGTTGATTTTTTCAGCGGGGGATATCTTTTTACGGAGGAAGGGAAGTTACCTTATCGGGGGAAGGAGGTGCTCTATCTTGTAGGAATGGCCGGCATCGAAACCTCCTGTTGCGGAACCGGGGGATGCGCCTTCATCAAAGTCCCCGGCTACATCCGGGCCTGGAAGAAGGGGCAGAACGAAACCGGGCGGCCCGTCTCGGAAGTGGAGCGGGTTGAAGCCCAAGATCAGCAGAAGGAGATTCAGGATCTTTTAAAAGAAAAACATCCGGGTTTTTCCCAGATTGAGTTCCTGTAGAGCGGTACAACCATTCCTTTGAGGAGGTGAATATGGCTGGAATTGTTTCCTTCGGAGCCTATGTCCCCCGTTACCGGCTGAAACGGATGACCATCTTCGGGGCCATGGGCTGGATTAACCCCGCCAACATCATGCTGGCCCAGGGAGAAAAAGCGGTGGCCAACCAGGATGAGGACAGCCTGACCATGGCCGCGGAAGCCGGCATCGATTGCCTGAAAGGTTTCGACCGGTCCAAGGTGGATGCCCTCTATTTTGCCTCGACCACCATGCCCTACGCGGAAAGGCAGAACTCGGGCATTATTTCCTTGGCCTTGAACCTGCGGGACGACGTTCGCTCCGCCGATTTTTCGGGGGCTCTCAAGTCGGGAACCTCGGCTCTCCTTTCGGCCCTGGAAGGGGTAGGGTCCAAGAGTCTGAAGCAGGCCGTGGTCTGCGCCAGCGACTGCCGGCTGGGCAAGATGGGCAGCCCCCAGGAGATGATCTTCGGCGACGGGGGGGCCTCGTTCCTGATCGGGGAAGAAGGGACCATCGCCGAGTTTAAGGGGTCGTATTCTTTAACCGCAGATTTTGTCGATCATTACCGGGGTTCCAAGGCGACCTTCGACCGCCAGTGGGAAGACCGCTGGATCCGGGACCTGGGGTTCGATGAATTTATCCCCAGGGCGGTGCAGGGACTGGCGAAGAAATGCAACGTCCAGCTTGGTGACTTTTCCAAAATCATCTTCCAGTGCCTCTATGATTCGGAGCGCCGGAAGCTGGCCAAGATCCTCAAGCTGGACCCGGCCAGGATCCAGGATCCGCAGCACAACACCATCGGGGAAACGGGGACGGCCCAGTCCCTGATCATGCTGGCCCAGGCCCTGGAAGAGGCCAAGCCCGGGGACAAGCTGCTGGTGGTGAGTTTCGGAAACGGCTGCGACGCCCTCTATTTCCAAGTCACGGAGGGGATCGGCAAGCTGAACGGCCGAAAGGGAGTGAAAGGGAGCCTGGCCAACCGTGCCGAACTCAACAGCTACCAGAAATATGCCGTGTTCCGGGGGATGATCCCGGTGGACATCGGCCTGCGGGGAGAGGCGGATTTCATCACCCGCTGGAGCTTTGTCTGGAGGAAGAGAAAAGCGGTGTTGGGGCTCATCGGGTCGCGCTGCAAAAAATGCGGTACACCCCAGTTTCCTCCCCAGAGAATCTGCGCCAACCCGGAGTGCGGGGCCGTGGACCAGATGGAAGACTATCCCTTTGCGGACAAGAAAGGGCGGATCTTCAGCTATACCGGCGATATGCTGGCCGCCTCCTACGATCCTCCCGAGCTCTACGGATACGTACAATTCGACGGGGGCGGGAGGATCATGTGCAATTTCACCGACTGCACCCTGGAAGACCTGAAGGTGGGCATGCCGGTCGCTTTCAGCTTCCGCAAAAAATACTATGACGAAAAACGGGACATCCATGGGTATTTCTGGAAAGCAGTCCCTCAAAAGGAGGTGGCATAGATGGCAACCGGAATTCGTGACAAAGTGGCCATTCTGGGCATGGGTTGCACCCGCTTCGGAGAAAGGTGGGAGTCTTCCGGCGAGGACCTGATCATCGAAGCCTTTCAGGAGGCGCTGGCCGACGCGGGGATCGAGAAAAAGGAAATCCAGGCGGCCTGGTTCGGGACCCACATCGATGAAGTGAATGTGGGAAAGAGCGGGGTTCCCCTGGCCACCACCCTGAAACTGCCCTTCATTCCCGTAACCCGCACGGAAAATTACTGCGCCACCGGGACCGAGGCATTCCGCGGCGCCTGCTATGCCGTGGCCGCGGGGGTGTACGACATCTGCCTGGCCCAGGGGGTGGAAAAGCTGAAAGACACGGGATACGGGGGACTCCCGGCGACCACCGCCTTCGGCCAGTTGCAGGCCCTGGTGGGGCCCAATGCCACGGCGCCGGGGCTCTTCGCTCAGCTGGCCACGAGCTATTTCGCCAAGTACAAGGTCGACCCCAAGCTGGGGAAGAAAGCCATCGCCCACATTTCGGCCAAGAGCCACGCCAACGGCGCCCTGAATCCCAAGGCCCACCTGCGCAAGGCCGTATCCGAGGAGCAGATCATCAATGCGCCCATGATCGCCTATCCCCTCGGCCTTTTCGACTGCTGCGGGGTCAGCGACGGGTCGGCGGCGGCCATCGTGACCACCCCGGAGATCGCCCGGTCGTTGAAGAAAACCGAGCCGGTCCTGGTGAAGGCCTTGGCCATCTCCGTCTCCTCGGGGGAAGAGGCCATATTCACCAACTGGGATGGGGCCCACCTGGAGACCACCTTCCGGGCGGGGCAGATGGCCTTCAAGGAGGCGGGAATCAAGAACCCGCGGGAAGAGATCAGCATGATGGAGGTCCACGACTGCTTCTCCATCACCGAACTGACGGTGTACGAGGACCTGCAGATTTCGCCCCGGGGAAAGGCCATCGAGGACATCCTGAACGGCTTCTTCGACCTCAAGGGGAAGGTTCCCTGCCAGCCCGACGGAGGGCTGAAGTGCTTCGGCCATCCCATCGGCGCCTCCGGGCTGCGCATGCTCTACGAGATGTACAGCCAGCTCCTGGGGAGGTGGCCGGAGGAGAGAAGGGTGAAGAACCCCCGCTTCGGCCTGACCCACAACCTGGGCGGAATCCCCTCGACCAACGTGTGCTCCATAGCCATTATCGGGCGGTAAAGACAATTTCACCACAGAGAGCACAGAGAGCACAGAGAAGAAAATCCAAATTCAAAAATCGAATAGCAAGATTAGAGATTGCGGAAATCCGATCGCAGGGGATCATTTGCGGATGTTGCTTTTTGGACGCTTTTGGTATTGGATTTTCCAATTTCTCTGTGATCTCTGCGTCTCTGCGGTGAAAATGGTTTTGGGTCGCGTTGAAAGGAGAACAAAAATGGAAAAGATGCTCAAGGATCGGGTGGCGATTGTGACCGGGTCCGGACGGGGGATCGGCCGCGCCGTGGCCCTTCTCCTGGCCCGGGAAGGGGCCAGGGTGGTGGTGAGCGATATCGATCCTGCGCCCGGCCCAGGAAACGGCCGGGGAGATCAAAAAGATGGGGGGTGAGTCCCTCGCGTACCCCGGAGATGTGACCAAACCCGAATTCGCCGACGGGATCGTGAAACAGGCCGTCCAGGCCTGGGGCGGACTCCACATCCTGGTGAACAACGCCGGGTTCACGTGGGACGCGGTCATCCACAAGATGACCGACCAGCAATGGGAAGCCATGCTGGGAGTTCACCTCACCGCTCCCTTCCGCCTGATTCGGGCTGCCGCCCCCTATTTCCGGGAGGCGGCCAAACAGGAGAAAGAGGCCGGGAAGGTGGTGAACCGGAAGATCATCAATGTCTCTTCCATCGCCGGGACGAGGGGGAACGCCGGGCAGGCGAATTACGCCGCGGCCAAGTCCGGGACCATCGGACTGGCGCGGGCCCTGGCCAAAGAGTGGGGGCCGCTGAACGTTCAGGTAAACGCGGTGGCCTACGGCTGGATCGACACCCGTCTCACCAAGGAAAAAGAAGCCGGCCAGACGTTGGACCGCGACGGACAACCGGTGGCCATCGGGATTCCCGCGGGCCTGCGCAACATGATGCGGATGGTCATTCCCATGGGAAGGGCCGGAACGCCGGAGGAAGCGGCGGGCCCGATTCTCTTCCTTGCCTCGCCCCTTTCCGATTACGTTTCCGGGCAGTGCATTGAAATCGCCGGAGGGTTTTAGGAAATGCGGAATTCGCCCTGAACCATGTGAGGTTCGGGCGGGCCCTGAATCCGATGTGGTTCAGGGCTGCCCTGCACTCCATGTAGGGCAGGGCGGAATGCGGAATGAATAAGGGGCCTCGGCGGAAGCCGAGGCCCCTTTTTTCAGTAGCGAAGGCAGGAAATTTTCAACCGGCTGATCCTCGGATCAGATCAGGTCTTCCCGTTTTTTCGGCGGCTCGGATGTCTCCTGAGCTTCACCCGTGTCTTTGAGGGCGGGTGGAGTCGGGGGAGGAGAGGGTTTTTTAATTCCCCGCCAGAGGGCAGAGGGCCAGAGAAACTTCTTGAGGAAGCCTTCTTTGGTCTCCTTTTTCAATTCTTCGATGGCCAGGCGGTCCGCTTCTTCGGGGGTCACTTTCTCCGGACGGCTCTCACCGATCATCGGCCCTTCCTTCTTCTTGAACGGGGCTCTTTCGCCGCGGGAGGTCTCTCCCCGGGTGAAGTCGATGTTGATCTGGTGATGGGGCAGACCGGGCTGCCCGGCGATTTGAAGCTTCAACCCATAGATCTTTTCCAGGCGGAAAAGCTCTTCTCTCTTCTGGTTGAGGAGGTAGGTGGCCACTTCTTCCGGCAGCTCCACCCGAACCCGGGTGCATCCGCCGCGGGCCAGCCCCGCCCGCACCTGGCGCAGGACGGTGAGAGCGGCGGATTCCGTGGATTTGACCAATCCGGTTCCTTCACAATTCCCGCAGGCGACGAGGGCTTTTTCGCTGAGGGCCGAACGGATGCGCTGCCGGGATAGTTCCAGGAGGCCGAAGCGGCTGATCCGGCTCACCTCGACCCGCGCCTTGTCCCGCTTCAGGGCATTGCGCAGACAACGTTCCACCTCCTGGTTATGCTTCCGTTCGTACATGTCGATGAAATCGATCACCACCAGCCCGCCCAGGTCGCGCAGACGCAATTGGCGGGCGATCTCTTCCGCCGCTTCCAGGTTGGTCCGAAGAGCCGTCTCCTCCATTCCCCGGCCCTGGGTGGCCCGCCCCGAATTGACATCCACCGACACCAAAGCTTCGGTGGGGTCGATGACCACGGACCCGCCGGATTTGAGGGGAACGCTCCTTTCGAAAATTGTCTCCAGCTGTTTTTCCAGCTCATATTTGGAGAAGAGGGGGCGCTTTTCTCCGTAAAGCTTGAGCTTATTCTGGTACCGGGGCATGATGGAGCGGAAAAATTCCTTGGCCTGGTTGAAGACCTCCTTGCTGTCGATGAGAACCTCTTCGATGTCGGAAGTGAAATAATCCCGGATCGATCGGATGACCAGGTCTCTCTCTTCGTAGATGAGCGCGGGGGCGGAGGCCTTTTCCGACTTGGCCTGAATGGTGTCCCAGAGACGGAGGAGGTAATGCAGGTCTTTGGACAGGTCGGTCTTGGCCCGGTCCAGGCCGGCGGTGCGCACGATCACCCCCATCCCCGGGGGAACTTCAAGATCATGGACAATCTCTTTGATCTTCCGTCGTTCCTTCTCCCCCTCGATCTTGCGCGAGATCCCGCCCCCGTCACTTCCGGGCATGAGAACCAGGTACCTCCCGGGGAGGGAGATGTAGGTGGTCATGGCTGCCCCTTTGGTCCCCATCTCCCCCCGTTCCATCTGCACCAGGACTTCCTGGTTGCGGCGGATCGCTTCTTGCACCCGGGGGCGGAATTCTCCTTCTTTCTTCTGCGAGGAAGCATAGTAGTTCGGATGGATTTCCGAGAAGGGGAGGAAGCCGTGGCGGGATTCGCCATAATCCACAAAGACCGCCTGAAGGCTGGGCTCGACATTGACGATTTTGGCCTTGTAGATGTTTCCCCGGGCCGGCACCGGGAGGGAGGTTTCGACGATCAGTTCGGCCAGGACCCCGTCCTCCACGATGGCCATCCGGCTCTCTTCCGGATCCTGGGCATTGATGAGCATTTTTTTAATCATACATCCTCGAAGTGTAAGAATCAGTGCTAGTCGCTATTGTACCCGATATTGGCGATCAAAACCACCCTTTATCCGGGGGGCGAAGAGACGCTGGGCGTTCCCCCCTGAATCTTGGCCCGGACCCGGGGAGAAAGGCCCGCCTCGGCCATCTCCCGAAAATACCTCGCCGGGGAGAGGAGGGGGAAATCGCTTCCCCACAGGATCCGGTCGGGTCCGATGATCCGGAGGGCCAGGGAATAGATCTGAGGCCGATAAAGGAAAGGGGAGGCGGCCGTATCGTAATAAACCCTTCGGGCCACCCGATCCACTTCGGGCATGAGTTCGTAAAAGAAAAATCCCCCTCCCCAGTGGGCCAGAATCACATCGACCTCGGGAATCTGCCGCAGAAGGTGATAGATGGGCTGGAGGGTTTTCGGGCTCTTTCCCGGATAATCGTGTCCCACCGGTTCACTCGCATGGAGAAGGACGGGGACTCCCGTACCGGGAAGGGACTGCGCCAGGGAAGACCAGACGGCGTACCTCTCGGGCGGTGATGCCCCCGTGGTAAAAAGCCAGTTCGCCGATTCCCTTCGCCCCCCGGGAAAGGCAGCGCGCCAATTCCTTCTTCGCCTGGCGCAGGGAATGGAGGGGGAGGCAAATAAAGGGAAGGATCCGGTCCGGGAATTTCCGCGCGCCCTCCAGGAGGTAGTCATTTCCCTCCCGGCAGAGCCCGGGGTCCTTCCAGGGAAAACCGCAGACCACGCTCCGGTCCACGTTCTCACGGTCCATGGTCTCCAGGAGGTCTTGGAGCCCGGCCAGGCGGGCTTTTTCGTCGCCATAAAGCAGCCGGAAACCTTCATCCCGGGCACAAAAATCTTTTCGTTTTTTCCGGACCTCGTCCGGGAAGAGATGGGTATGGGCATCGATGATCATAGGGTTGGATCGGATCCCCCGGGGGGGGCGATGGGTCTTTTTCCCTCTCTCTCCGGACCTCCGGTCTCTGGCGCGAAGGGTTGAAGAATCCCGGGGGATGTGGTAGAAATTTCTTATCCTTCGCGATTCACCCCGGGAAAGGAGCCCGCGCTTATGAAATGCCCCCATTGCGGCCAGAACCTGGCCGCTGGAAGCTGCCCCTCTTGCGGTTCCGAAGTCTTCGAGGAAAGCCTCTTCTGCCACCGCTGCGGAAGCAAGCTGGAAAAGCCGGAAGCCAAACCCAAGACCGTCGAAAGAGAGGAGCTCGATTTCTCCAAACGCATCCTGTGCAGCGATGGAACCTGCATCGGGGTGGTGAATGAAAAGGGCTTCTGCAAGGTCTGCGGGAAGCCCTACACCGGCGATCCCGCCTGATCCCTTCAATTCAACTGCTTGCGGAAATACGTTTTCAGGGCCTCCTGGGCGATGAAGGCTCCCCGGAACTTATAGCGCTGATGATTGATGGCCATGGCCGAAAAGGCGATCTGCGGGTCCTCGGCCGCGGCAAACCCCACGAACCAGTCATAAAGGCCGGGGGGGTTATCCCCGCTCAGAGAACCGGTCTTCCCGCTCACCGTCACTTTATCCAGGAGATCCTTTCCGTAACGCTGAAAAGTTTGGGAGGCGGTTCCATCCTCCACGGTGCGGCGCATCATCCGGTTCAGATCCTGGGCGGTTTTGGCCGAGATGGGCCGAGTCCAGGGGGCCGCCTGGCTCTCATAGAGAATTTCCCCTTCCTCACCCCGCACTTGTTCAATCAGGTAAGGCCGCATCATGATACCCCGCGTTGGCGATGGCCGCGGCGATCAGAGCGCCATGGAGGGGATTCAGGGTGACCTCCCCGAAACCGGCTCCGCAGCGCGCCAGTTCATAGGATTCCTCCGGGATCACCGCTTTGCTCGGGTCCACGGGAAAATCGAAGGGAAGAGGCTGGTTGAACCCGAAGGCCGAGGAATACTGCCGCAGGGTCTCGGAGCCCACGAGCTTGGAGGCGACCCGCCCGAAGACCACATTATTCGATTTGCCCAGAGCATCATCGAATTGAGTCTGGTGTTCCCATTTGGAGGTCTTGTTGATCTTGCTCGGGCCCAAACGATACTGGTTCCCCTTGAAAGATACGGAAGAGTCGTAATGGAGGACCCCTTTTTCCAATGCGCAGGCCGCGGTGATGATCTTGAAGACCGATGCCGCCGGATACGTAGCCCGGTTCCAGATTCCCCCGTTCTCGGACCGATCGCGGGAGTATTCCGCCAAAGCCAGGATCTTTCCCGTTTTCGGTTCCAGCGCCACGAAGGCGCCGAAAGGGGGCCGGTGGGCGCGAAAGACCTCCTCCACGGAGGCCTGTAGAACGGGGTCCACCGTGTAGATAAACTGATAGGGCCCGCGACGTTCCGTGAATTTTCCGTCCACGATTTTATGGAAGGAAGGAGAAGAACCGTTGACCCGGGAAGAATCCAAACCTGCTGGGGGGTAGGCAGCCGGGCTGCGGCTGTCCTTTTTGGCCGCCTGGAGAAAAGAAATGCCCACCCAGGACACCGCCAGAAAAAAAGCGAGAGCCCCGAGGAGGGGGCGGACATAGAATCGGCGGGTCCGACCTCCCCCGGGAGGCCGGGAGGCGCTGCTTCTTTTCATATCCCTTGCGGGGCCCCTCCATCCAAGCTTCATTCCGATTTCCTCCTGTCCGGATAAAATTTTAACTTCCCGGCAAGAGCTTTTTGCGCCTGCCGCAGTGCTTTATTCGGGGTATAGAGCAGTACCCCGTGGGTCTGGGCCATGTAGGCCAGGTACCCCTCTCTCAGGGATATTTTTTTCCCCCGCTGCCGGAGCTGGAAAGCCAGACGGGCGGCTTGCACCCAGGCTTCGGGCGATTCCGGGAGCATGGGGAAAACCCGGGTAAAATCCTGCAGAATCTTGATCTCTTCTTCGCTTTCGGCGGCATCCAAAAGTTCTCCCACGATCAGACCCAGACAGCAGACCCGTCCGGCATCCATCAGGGCGTTGACCTCCTGAAAGGTTCGTTCTTCCTTGAGGAGATAGCTCCGCCATATGGGGGTATCGATGAGGACGGAAGGATGAGGGCGAGGGACTTTGCGGTCGCTCATGTCTCAAGCCTTGGCCATTCGCTGCCATCTTCCCTGGCCGGCCAGGTTCTTGATGGTTTCCAGTTTCTTCCGCTTGATGCAGTCCTGGATGGCGGTGATGACCGCTTGGGTCTTGGTTTTCGCCGGCGTGACTTCCAGGAGGTCTTCCACCAGCTCTCGGGGAAGCGTCACCGTGGTTCTTTTCATGAGATTCTCCAGCACAATAAATTTTAATAATCCTATGCTCCTTTATAGCATATGTCAAGCCCTTTTGAATTGCATCCCCGGCCCTGCGGAAGGGGAAAGGAACTTTTCCCTTGCCGGAAAAGTTCTTTTTGGTTAGATTAAAAAGGTCTTTGAGGTCTGGAGTCCGAAAGGGGTCCGACCGGGCCCGCAGATATTCTCGTTCCCCCCGGCAAGAGGGAGAAGGAAACCCAAGGAGGAGATCCCCATGAGACCGGCACTGGATGAATCGGCCTGGGCCAAAGAGATGAAGAAGAAAGTGGACGAGGAACTGGCCAAAAAGGAAATTGAGACCGTTCTCTACTGGAAAGGGGAAATAGAAAAAATCCTGGCCAAGAGGCCCGAAAGCCTGGCTACCTTCCAGATCGAGGTCCAGAATTTCCTGCAACGCATGCAAAATCGAGTTCGGGTCCTGAAAAGCTCCCTTCAAAAATAGAGAATTCCCTTCTACTCCGTAAATCATCTTTAAATATCTCGGTTACTTATCGCAAATTTGGGATTGGATCAGTCAAAAATATGACTATAATCCTCACGGTTTAATTAATTTGACATCAAAAAACGTGCCAAAAAAATCTAAAGGAGGGCGAAAAAATATCTTAATGTGGATAGTTTTTTTACCTCCCAAAAATTTTCTCAAAAATCCCCAAAAAATGGATATTAAATATATATATATTTGAAATTATTAATGAAATTTGTTTGCACCAAAAATGGGCAAATTGAGAAAGAAGTTGATTTTAAATCGTTATTAAAAATTGTCTGCGGATTTATTCACAAGATTTCCACAAAAGCTGTGGAAAAAGTGTCAGACAATTTTTTGTCACTCAATGGTATCCTCTGAACCTGGATAGAGCTGTGGGTGAATCTTATTTATCAATAAAAATCAAAATATTGGGAAGTCCCAGGGAATTCTTGCTTTAAACCGGGGAGCCAGGAAAGGGAGAATCGGAAGGTGGGGGGTAGGCATTCGGGTGTCCCCCGGGATAAATCCTGGGGGGTCATCGGACTTTATCCCGGCTGAGGAGGGAAAATCCAGGCTGAGGCTATCGGCGGAGACTTCCCTCATCCGGACTTTGGGAAGGATCCTTTACCCCCGGCTGGTTTGGTTCGGCCGGGGGGCGCGGGTGGAATCGGTTTCTGGAGTGCCTCTCCCAGCTCCTTAGAGCGGCGGGTAGCAGCGATGACGGCATTCATCAAGGCCAGTTTGAATCCCCCCTCCTCCATGGCATAGAGGCCGGAGATGGTGGTTCCCCCAGGGGTGCAGACTTGGTCGCGAAGCGTGGCCGGGTGTTTCCCCGTAGACTGGATCAAATGAGCTGCCCCCAGAACCGTCTGGGTGGTGAGCGCCAGGGCCGCCTCCTGTGACAACCCCTCCTTAACCCCTCCTACCGTCAGGGCCTCGATGACCGCGAAGACATAAGCGGGACCGCTTCCACTTAAACCGGTCACTGCATCCATGAGTGACTCTTTCACGAGGACCGTAATGCCCACCGCCTGGAAAATCGCTTCCGCCGCGGAAAAGTCCTCGGCTTGGGCTTGGGGGGAGGGAGCCAGGGCCGTGGCCCCCTTCTGGATGAGGGCCGGAATATTGGGCATAGCGCGAACCATTCGCACCGGCAGGGAACAGAAGGATTGGAGGTAATCCAGGGGGACGCCGGCGCAGAGGGAGATCAGCAAATGATCTTTTCTTATGGAACGGCAGATTTCCGGAAGGACTTCGGGAACCGACTGGGGCTTCACCGCCAGGATGATGATAGGACAACGGGTCACGAGGTCCACATTGTTTTTGGTCGACAAGGCCTGGTATTTTCCCCGCAGGTAATCCCGACGGTCCATTCGCGGTTCGAAAAAGAGAATTTCTTCGGGAGACAAGAGCCCGGATTGAATGACGCCCGCGATGAGCGCCTCCCCCATGTTTCCCCCGCCGATGATTCCCACTGGCTTGCGCATACCCTTCCCCCTGCTCCATCCTAGGATTTCGGTTCGGGGCAGGGAAAAACGAAAATCCAGAATTCCACCCCGAACCGTTAACATCTAAATGAAGTCTACTGAAGGAGGCAATGGAAAGTCAACCATGATCTGTCTCTGCTATGATCTGCCTCTGCCACTCTTCAATTTTGCGGCTCTTTTGCTAAGGGGAAAGAAAAGAAAGATTGTGGTCCGGGAGCAAGGGCGTTACGTGCAAAAAGCATCGGCGGGAAAAGAATTCGCCCAGAAGATCCCCTCCGTGCTTCCGCAAAGTGAGGCGGGCGTATCGGGCGCCCGGCGGGGCGCCCCTACATCTGACCAACCCTGTTCTTGGAGAAAGAAGGACTTGCCCGCCCGGCCCAAGAAATGAGGGTCGCCTCATGATTTTTGCACGTAACGCCCTTGCTTCCGGACCGGGCAACGCCTGGAATTCAATCCACCTTCTGTCCACTTGGCGAAAAGTGAAGGGGAGATCTATGTGGCTTCCTTTTTTCCCCCAGAGATTCCTTGACTTTTCCGGCCAGAATTCCTAACATGAAATCAAAATTCAGGTCTCTCTCTCCCCTGGCATAGGGCCGGAGGAGGAAAATTCAGGAAATTTTCTTCCGCAGGATCTTTGGGCCGATTGAGGGAAGGAGAAGGTTCATGAAGATCACTCCGTTGGACATCCAGCAGCAGCAGTTTCGCGTTCGATTCCGAGGATTCGATATGGTCGAAGTGGACAATTTTTTGGACCTTGCGGCCAATGAATTCGAAGAGCTGTTGCGGGAAAACAACCGGCTCAAAGAGGAAGATCGCCAAAAAGCGGAGAGAATTCAGCAGCTGGAGAGGGCCGAAAGGGATCTGCACAACGCCCTGATTTCCGCCCAGCAGATCTGTGAAGAGATGAAGAACCAGGCTCGCAAGGAAGGGGAGCTGATCATCGAAGACGCCAAGGCCAACGCCCGGAAGATTTGGGAAACGGCTCAGGTCCAGGCGATGCAGGTCGAAACCGAAATTGCCCGACTCAAGCGTCAGCGGGCTGAGTTCGAAGCCTCCTTGAAGAGCATTCTGGAGATGCACCTGAGTTTACTGGACACCCGTCCGGAAAATCGGAGTTCTCCCGCCCCTGTTCGGACCGAATGAAAAAATCTTCTCCGGTGATGAAAGATAAGGTGCTCGAAGTCTGGGTTCAACCCCGGGCCTCGCGCAACGAAATCGTTGGATACCGGAATCATTTTCTGCGCCTTCGGGTCACCGCCCCCCCGGTCGAAGGAGAAGCCAACCAATCGGTGAAAAAGCTGCTTGCCGAGGCTCTGGGGATTCCCCCTTCGAGGGTGGAGATTCTGAAAGGAGACAAAGGACGCCGCAAGACGGTTCGGGTCCTGGAGGTCCCCCTGAGCAACTGGGAAAAGCTGGAAAAGATGAAGGGGGAGGCAGAGAGCCCGTAAAACCCCGGGAACCCGGGGAACCAGACCGTCCGAGTCCTCGGGGGCAATTTGCCCGAATTACCCAACCCAGAAGACTTTCGTTCAGCCGATGGGGCCATCGCGGTTTCCCTTTTGGTGGCGGACCGGAGGGCCGGCTGGACGGCAAGCGGAAAGGAGAAATTCCCTTTTGCCGAGGAAGCCGGGAAGAAAAACACAGAAACCTTCCTTTTTGGGGGACATTTTAAGCGGTTACCTGAATCAGCCCGGCCTGCGATCGAAAATTCGCGAGCAGAAGATCCTGAATGCTTGGGATCGGGTGGTGGGCAAGGCTATAGCGGAAGTGACCCAGCCGGCCCGGGTTAGAAACCGTATTCTGCAGATCCGGGTGATCAATTCCGTCTGGATGCAGGAACTGCAATTTCACAAGCCCTTCATAATCCAGAAGTTGAATGAATTCCTGGGGGATCCCGTCCTGCAGGATCTGAGGCTTGTGCTGGGCGAAAGGGAAGAAAAAACCCCCTTACAGAGAGAGGAGGGGTGGAGGAAGACCTTCCGGGAGCTGGCCGAAGAGGAGAGAGAACGAATCGAAAAAGAGGTCAGCCGGTTGCCCGATCAGGAGATGAGGGAGGTCCTTTCGCGGTTGTTTGCCAAAGGGTTAACGAGCCCAAGGGGGGAGAAGCCGAAAATAAGGGGGGGAGGGCGATGAAGGTCTATCTTTTTCTTTCCACTGCTGGCTCAGCGAGGGAGGGGAAGAAAATAGCCAGACACCTGGTGAAGGAGGGTCTGGCCGCCTGTGTAAACATCATTCCCCGCATATGCTCCTTCTTTTTCTGGGAAGGGAAACTGGGCCAGGAGAAAGAGGTTTTGATCCTGGGCAAGACGGAAAAGAAGAAACTGAGTAAAATCGTAAATCATATCCAATCGATGCATAGTTATTCCCTTCCGGAAATCCTGTTCTTGAGGGTGGATGGAGGAGAGAAAAAATACATGCAGTGGGTAGGAGAGATGACCGGCAAAAAGACTAAAAAAAATTATTGACAGAAAATGGGGAGAAAGGTAACATATTTTATTTAATATGCCATTTTTTGAGGGGTTATCCCTCATGGCTGGCGTAGCTCAATCGGTAGAGCAGCTGATTTGTAATCAGCCGGTTGCGGGTTCGAGTCCCATCGCCAGCTCCAGGGAAGTTCTTGGCTTTCAGCTGCCGGCTGCAAACCAGGCTTTAAACTGGCGGCTAAAAGCGGATAACTGTTCTGGGGAGAGGTTCCCGAGCGGTCAAAGGGAACAGACTGTAAATCTGTCGGCTATCGCCTTCGGAGGTTCGAATCCTCCCCTCTCCACCACCGAAAGCTTTGGGCGGTCAGCCATCAGCGAATCATCATGGGGGCAGCAAATTTCGGGCGGGAGTAGCTCAGCTGGCTAGAGCAACAGCCTTCCAAGCTGTGGGTCGCGGGTTCGAATCCCGTTTCCCGCTCCAAGCCCACGTAGCTCAGTTGGTAGAGCGCATCCTTGGTAAGGATGAGGTTCACCGGTTCAATCCCGGTCGTGGGCTCCATCACCAGCAAATCAAAATCTTCCAGAACCGACAGCGAAGGAGGAGCTATGTCGAAGAAGAAGTTTGAGCGGACGAAGCCGCATGTGAATGTGGGGACGATTGGGCATATTGATCATGGGAAGACGACGTTGACGAGTGCGATCACGAAGTGTTTGGCGCAGAAGGGGATGGCGGAGTACATATCGTTTGATCAGATTGACAAGGCGCCGGAGGAGAAGGAGCGGGGGATCACGATTGCGACGGCGCATGTGGAGTATGAGACGAAGAAGCGGCATTATGCGCATGTGGATTGTCCGGGGCATGCGGATTACATCAAGAATATGATAACGGGTGCGGCGCAGATGGACGGGGCCATCTTGGTGGTGGGAGCGGATGATGGGCCGATGCCGCAGACGCGGGAGCATATATTGTTGGCGAGGCAGGTGGGGGTGCCGTGTATTGTGGTATTTTTGAACAAGGTGGACATGGTGGATGATCCGGAGTTGATCGAGTTGGTGGAGTTGGAGTTGCGGGAGTTATTGAGCAAGTATGAGTTTCCTGGGGAGGAGATCCCGATTGTGCGGGGGAGTGCGTTGAAGGCGATGCAGCATGGGTGTGGGGATGAGAAGTGTGAGAGTTGCGGGGCGATATTCAAGTTAATGGATGCGGTGGACCGGTATGTGCCGGAGCCGAAGCGGGATATTGACCAGCCGTTTTTGATGCCGGTGGAGGATGTGTTTTCGATATCGGGGCGGGGGACGGTGGTGACGGGTCGAGTGGATCGAGGGATCGTGAAGGTGGGGGATGAGGTGGAGATTGTGGGGATCCGGCCCACGTTCAAGACGGTGTGTACGGGAGTGGAGATGTTTCGGAAGATATTGGATCAGGGGCAGGCGGGGGATAATATCGGGGTATTGTTGCGGGGGACGAAGCGGGAGGAGGTGGAGCGGGGGCAGGTGGTGGCGAAGCCTGGGAGTATCACGCCGCACACGAAGTTTAAGGGGTCGGTGTATGTGTTGACGAAGGAGGAGGGGGGGCGGCACACGCCGTTTTTCAATGGGTATCGGCCGCAGTTTTATTTTCGGACGACGGATGTGACCGGGGTGGTGACGTTGCCATCGGGGGTGGAGATGGTGATGCCGGGGGACAATGTGAATATCGAGGTGCAGTTGATCACCCCGATTGCGATGGAGAAGGAGTTGCGGTTTGCGATTCGGGAGGGGGGACGGACGGTGGGCGCCGGAGTCATCTCCGACATCCTGGAGTAGCCTCGCCCGCGGCCCGGACGCCCGACCGATCCATGGAAAAAATGGGAGTTCAGCCCGCCAGGGATTGAACTCCTTTTGCCGTCTATATCGAAGAAGAGGAAAATCGTGAGAGAGATCGTAACTTTGGCTTGTTCCCAATGTAAGCGGAGAAATTATACCACGACGAAAAACAAGCGCTCGACCCCGGACAAACTGGAGTTCAAGAAATACTGCCGTTTTTGTCGCACCCATACTCCACACAAAGAGACCAAGTAGGCTGGCGGGGGAGAGCAGACGGCTTCCCAAGGCCTTCCCTCGGTTGTTCAGAGGTCGCTCCATCGATCAGCGCACAGACGGTTGAACCGGCAGGCCAGTAGCTCTAACGGCTAGAGCACCGGACTCCAAATCCGGGTGTTGGGGGTTCGAATCCCTCCTGGCCTGCCAATGAAGGAGAATTTTCCAACTCCGGAAGGGGAGACATGGAGAGGATCAAGGAATTTTTGCGAACCGCCCAGCAGTTTTTCCGGGAGGTTCGGGTGGAACTGAAAAAAGTAACCTGGCCTTCGCGCAAAGAGACGATCGCCTCGACCTCAGTGGTCCTGATCACGGTGTTCCTGGTGGGGTTCTATCTGGGGGTCGTGGATCTGGGCCTCTCCCGGTTAATCAAGATTTTCTTGGAATAAGGCAGGGACACGCGATATGGCCCAAAAGTGGTACGTGGTGCATACCTATTCCGGGTTTGAGAACAAGGTCAAATCGGTCCTGGAAGAACGGGTCCGGTCGGCCAAGCGGGAGGATTTCTTCTCGGAGGTCCTGGTGCCGGCGGAGAAAGTGATCGAGATGATCAAAGGCAAGAAGAAGTCTTCTTCCCGGAAGTTCTTCCCCGGGTACATTCTGGTGAAGATGGAGTTGAACGAGGAAACCTACCATCTGGTGAAAGAGACGCCCAAAGTCACGGGATTTGTGGGCGACCGCTCCAATCCGGCCCCCATTCCGGACGCCGAGGTGGAGGAGATCAAGAATCAGATGAGCGAAGGGCTGCTCCGGCCCAAACACCGGATGACTTTTGAAAAGGGGGACCAGGTCCAGGTGGTGGATGGCCCCTTTTCCAACTTTAACGGGCTGGTGGAGGCCGTCAATCCCGACAAGGGAAAGGTCCGGGTCCTGGTGTCCATTTTCGGACGTTCCACCCCGGTGGAACTGGATTTCGCCCAAGTGAAGAAGGGATGAAACCAGAGGAAGACAATGGCTAAAAAAGTGATTGGCATGGTGAAGCTGCAAATTCCCGCCGGACAGGCGAACCCTTCGCCGCCCGTGGGACCGGCCCTGGGGCAGCACGGGGTCAACATCATGGAGTTCTGCAAGGCCTTCAACGCCCAGACCAAGAACATGGAAGGCACGATCATTCCGGTGGTGATCACCATCTATGCGGACCGGTCTTTTTCTTTTGTCACCAAGACCCCCCCGGCGGCGGTCCTTCTGAAAAAGGCGGCGGGGATCATCAAGGGGTCGGGGGAGCCCAACCGCAACAAGGTGGGGCAGGTGACCCGGGCCCAGGTGAAGGAAATCGCCCAGACGAAACTTCCCGACCTGAACACGACGAGTCTGGAGTCGGCCGTCCACACGGTGGAGGGAGCGGCCCGTTCCATGGGCATCGAGATCATAGAGGGATGAAGGCATGAGCACGCGAGGGAAAAAATACGAAGAGGCCAAGAAGAGAATCGACCGGAACAAGCGCTATGACCTGGAGATGGGAATCCAAATCCTCAAGGACACGGCGAAGGCCAAGTTCGACGAGAGTGTGGACATGGCCATCCGGCTGGGCGTGAACCCCAAGCATTCGGACCAGATGGTGCGGGGAACGGTGGCTCTTCCCCACGGGGTGGGCAAAACGGTCCGGGTCCTGGTCTTTGCCAAGGGCGAGAAGGAGAAAGAGGCCCGGGACGCGGGAGCGGATTTTGTCGGAGCCGATGACCTGGTGGAGAAGATCACCGGCGGCTGGACCGACTTTGACAAGGCCATCGCCACCCCCGACATGATGGGCACGGTGGGAAAGCTGGGAAAAATCCTCGGACCCCGGGGATTGATGCCCAACCCCAAGGTGGGAACGGTCACCTTTGAGGTGGGCCGGGCGGTGAAGGAATTGAAGGCCGGACGGGTGGAGTTCAAGGTGGAGAAAACCGGCATCGTCCACACCACGGTGGGGAAAGCCTCCTTCGCCCCCGAGAAACTGAAGGAGAACGTGCTGGCCCTGATGGATGTGATCATCCGGGCCAAGCCCGCTTCCAGCAAGGGAACCTATTTAAAAAGCATCGCCATCTCGACGACCATGGGGCCGGGGATCAAACTGGACCCCAATGATCTGCGGGTGGTAGCCAAAGCCTGACCCAATAATTGGGTGGATTCGTCTGAGACCGTAGGTGCGTTGCACCACGCTTAATGGGGATTCCCCCGGCCTACCGAGACGGAATGGATCCTTGAGGAGAAGATGATGGTGGAGAAGATCATCGGATTCTGCGGTCCCGTTCCATCTCGGAGGTCGGCAAACCCGGAAGGGAGGTTATGGATTGAACCGCGAAGATAAGAACGAACGAATTGCCGATCTTCATCAGCGGATGAGCCAGGCCAAGGTGGCCATCCTGACCCGGTTCACGGGTCTGAATGTGGAGAAGATGACCCAGCTCCGCCGGGAGCTGCGCAAGGCGTCGGTGAATTACCGGGTCGTCAAAAACACCCTTTTCCGCCTGGCCGTCCGGGGAACCGACAAGGAGGTGTTGAGTTCCCACATGGAAGGGCCCGTGGGAGTGGCCTGGAGCGACGGGGAACCCGTGGCCCCGGCTCGGGTTCTGGCCAAGTACGCCAAGGAGTGGCCGGAGCTCAAGATCATGGTGGCCGCCTCCGACGGCAAGCTCTGGGGACCGGCGGATATTCAGGCCTGGGTATCGCTGCCCAGCCTGGAGGGACTGAGGGGCGAGAATTCTGGGCCTCCTCCAGGCTCCCGCCACCACCCTGGTCCGGCTCCTGGGCACGCCAGCCACGCAGGTGGCCCGGCTGGTTCAGGCCCGGAGCGAGCAGAAAGAATCGTAACCAGATGATCTTTCGGGATCAAAACTTCATCCTCTAAGGAGAGAAAAAATGGCTGATTTACAGAAAATTGTGGAGGACCTGAGCAGTTTAACCCTGTTGGAAGCCGCGGAGCTGACCAAGCTTCTCGAGCAGAAGTGGGGCGTGTCGGCGGCCGCGGTGGCCGTGGCGGCGGCTCCGGGGGCGGCGGCGGGCGCGGCCGCTCCGGCAGCGGAAGAAAAAACCGAGTTTGACGCGATTCTCAGCACCGTGGGCGAAAAGAAGATCCAGGTCATCAAGGTGGTCCGCGAATTGACCAGCCTGGGCCTGAAAGAGGCCAAAGACCTGGTGGAAGGGGCCCCCAAACCCGTGAAGCAGGGGGTCTCCAAGGAAGAGGCGGAGACCATCAAGAAAAAGATGGAAGATGTCGGGGCCACCGTGGAGATCAAATAGGGAACCCGATCCTCTTCGCGGTGCCCAAAGCCCCCCCCGGGGGGGATGAGGAGGAAATGAGGAATGGCTTCCCTAGGAAGCGGCCATCCGATCGTTCGTTTGAATTTTTCCAAGATCGAAAAGATCATCGACATTCCCAACCTGATCGATGTGCAGCGGAAGTCCTACGAGAGTTTCCTGCAGAAGGATGTCCCCCCGGAAGATCGGCAGGAGATCGGGCTGCAGGCCGTTTTCAAGAGCGTCTTTCCCATCCGGGATTTCAACGAGACCGCCTCGCTGGAGTTTGTCAGCTACTCCCTGGGAGAGCCGAAGTATGAAGTGGACGAATGCCGCCAGCGGGGCATGACCTATGCCGCCCCCCTCAAGGTGGTCGTCCGCCTCATCAACTACGAAGTGGACGAGGAGGAGCGCAAGGGCCGGCCCCGGGTGCGGGACATCAAGGAGCAGGAAGTCTACTTCGGGGAAATTCCCCTGATGACCGACAAGGGCACCTTTATCGTCAACGGGACCGAGAGGGTGATCGTGAGCCAGCTCCACCGCTCTCCCGGCATCCTCTTTGAGCACGAAAAGGGGCGGACCCATACGGGCAAACCCCTGTATTCGGCCCGGATCATCCCCCACCGGGGGTCCTGGCTGGACCTGGAGTTTGACACCAAGGGTCTGCTCTACGTGCGGATCGACCGGCGGCGGAAGTTCCCGGTCACCATCCTTCTGCGGGCCCTGGGGTATTCGGCCGAAGACCTGCTGAGTTTCTTCTACCGCACGGAAAAAGTCTTCTTCAAAGAAGACAGGATCTACAAGAACCTCGACTTCGAACTGCTGGTCAACAAGCGGGCCACGGAAGATATCCGGCATCCCCAGACCGGCGAGGTCGTGGTGCGCAAGAACCGCAAGATCACCGCGGGCGCGCTGAAGAGGCTGTCCGAAGCCAAGGTCAAGACGCCTCCCCCTCGAAGCGGCCGACCTGGCCGGCCGCTATCTCGCCCGGAATGCGGTCCATCCCCAGACCGGCGAGGTCCTGCTCTCCTGCAATACGGAGCTGACCAAGGAGCGGGTGGAGGAGCTGCGGACCGCCGGGGTGAAAGAGATCGATCTTCTCTTCATCGATCACCTGAACGTCTCCTCTTCCATGAGGGACACGCTGGCCGCCGACCGGATCGAGGATACGGAATCCCGGACGATCGAAGAACACCGCCGGCAGAACCCCCAGGATAAGACCCCCGCCTCCATCTACAACGCCATGCTGGAGATCTACCGGCGGCTGCGTCCCAGTGAACCTCCCACCCTGGAGACGGCCAAGACGTTCCTGGAGAACCTCTTCTTCAACCCCGATCGGTACGACCTTTCCCGGGTGGGACGGCTGAAGATCAATCACCGTCTGAAGAGGGACGCTCCCCCGGACAGCCGGGTTCTGCAGCGCGAAGACATCCTGGAGGCGGTGAAATACCTGATCGAGCTGAAAGACGGGATGGGGGAAGTGGACGACATCGACCATCTGGGAAACCGGCGGGTGAGGGCCGTGGGCGAACTCCTGGAGAACCAGTACCGCATCGGGCTGGTGCGCATGGAGCGGGCCATCAAGGAGCGGATGAGCCTGCAGGACGCCGAAACGCTCATGCCCCATGACCTGATCAACCCCAAACCCGTATCCGCGGTGGTGAAGGAATTCTTCGGGTCCTCCCAGCTTTCCCAGTTCATGGACCAGACCAACCCCCTCTCGGAAATCACCCACAAGCGGCGCCTTTCCGCCCTGGGGCCCGGGGGCTTGACCCGGGAGCGGGCCGGCTTTGAAGTGCGCGACGTCCATCCGACCCATTACGGCCGGATCTGCCCGATTGAGACCCCGGAAGGTCCCAACATCGGGCTCATCGCCTCCCTGAGCACCTACGCCAAAGTGGATGACTACGGGTTTATCGTGACCCCTTACCGCAAAGTGGTGAACGGCCAGGTCACCAAGGAGATCGAATACCTATCGGCCCTGCAGGAGGATGAGACCCGGGTCATCGCCCAGGCCAACGCCCCGATGGATGCCAAGGGAAGGTTTACCGCGGAGATGATCCAGGCGCGCATCGCCGGCGAGTCCACGCTGGTGCAGCCGGAGGAGATCAATCTACATGGACGTCTCCCCCAACCAGCTGGTGAGCGTGGCCGCCTCCCTCATCCCCTTCCTGGAGAGCGATGACGCCAACCGGGCCCTCATGGGGTCCAACATGCAGCGTCAGGCGGTTCCCCTGCTGCGGGCCGAATCCCCCCTGATCGGGACCGGGATGGAAGGGACGGTGGCCCGGGATTCCGGGGTGGCGGTGGTGGCCAAGCGGGACGGGGTGGTGGAGAAGGTGGATTCTTCCCGGGTCATCGTCCGCGCCGCCGACAACGCCGGCCGGAACGGCTCCCGCTCCGAAGTGGATATTTACAACCTGATCAAATACCAGCGGTCCAATCAGAACACCTGCATCAACCAGAAACCCATCGTGCAGGAAGGGCAGCGGGTCAAGAAAGGGCAGATCATCGCCGACGGGCCGGCCACCCAGCAGCGGGGAACTGGCCCTGGGACGGAACGTTCTGGTGGCCTTCATGCCCTGGGGGGGATACAACTTTGAAGACTCCATCCTGATCAGCGAGCGGGTGGTGAAAGACGACAGCTTCACCTCGGTGCACATCGAGGAGTTCGAGGTGGTCGCCCGGGATACCAAGCTGGGCAAGGAAGAGATCACCCAGGATATTCCCAACCTGGGCGACGAGTCCCTGAAGAACCTGGATGAGAGCGGCATCATCCGCATCGGCGCGGAGGTGAAGGCCGGCGACATCCTGGTGGGAAAAATCACCCCCAAAGGGGAGACCCAGCCCTCTCCGGAGGAGAAGCTCCTCCGGGCGATCTTCGGGGAGAAAGCCGGAGCGGTGAAGGACACCTCTCTCCGCGTGCCGCCGGGGGTGGAAGGAATCGTGATCGGAACCAAGATCTTCAGCCGCCGGGGCGTGGAGAAGGACACGCGGGCCAAGTCCATCGAAGAAGAGGAGATCGCCCGGATCCTGCGCGATCAGGAGGACGAAGTGCAGATCGTCCAGCACCTGGCCGCCCAGAAGGTGAGGAAGCTCTACGTGAATGAGGTCCTGACCACCCGTGTTGCCGAGGAGCGCAGCGGCAAGACCCTGATCGCCAAGAACACCAAGCTGACCAAAGAGATGCTGGCCGAAATCCCGGACCACCGCCTGCGGGATGTCAACATCCAGAACTCCAAGAAGAAGGCCGAGGCGGAGAAGATCTGGGAAGGGCTGGATGAGCGGGTCCAGCTGATCCGGGGGGCCTTCGAGAAGAAAGATCGTCCGTCTGAAGAAGGCCGATGAGCTGCCCCCGGGAGTGATCAAAATGGTCAAGATGGATGTGGCCATCAAGCGGAAGCTCTCGGTGGGGGACAAGATGGCCGGCCGCCACGGGAACAAAGGGGTCATCTCCCGGATCCTCCCCGAGGAGGACATGCCCTACCTGGAAGACGGGACCCCGGTGGACATCGTCCTCAACCCCCTGGGCGTTCCCTCGCGAATGAACGTGGGTCAGATCCTGGAAACCCATCTGGGCTGGGCGGCCAAGGGACTGGGGGAGCAGATCAACCAGATGATCCAGAAGGAGTACAGTCCCAAGGCCCTGCGGGACAAGATCAAGAAGATTTACAACTCGGAGAAATTCTCCCAGGTGATCGAGGAGATGAGCGAGGAAGAGCTCCGAGAATACGCCCGGAGCCTTTCCGGGGGCGTGTTCATGGCCTCCCCGGCCTTCGACGGGGCCACGGAGAAGGAGATCAAACAGCTTCTGAAAGAGGCCGGCCGCACGGTTCAGGGCACCCTGTATGACGGCCGCACCGGGGAACCCTTCGACCAGAAGGTGACCGTGGGGGTCATTTACATGATGAAACTCCACCATCTGGTGGATGACAAGATCCATGCCCGTTCGGTGGGTCCCTACTCCCTCATCACCCAGCAGCCCCTGGGGGGCAAGGCCCAGTTCGGCGGCCAGCGCCTGGGGGAGATGGAAGTGTGGGCCCTGGAAGCCTACGGAGCGGCCTACGCGCTGCAGGAATTCCTCACCGTCAAGTCCGACGATGTGCTGGGCCGGACGCGGATGTACGAGACCATCGTCAAAGGGGGGCATGCCCTGGATGCCGGGGTCCCCGAGTCCTTCAACGTCCTGGTGAAGGAGCTGCAGAGCCTCTGCCTGGACATGGAGCTTCTGGAAAAAGAGGAAGCCTAAAGGAGATCCGTCTTGGAAGACCTTTTCAGTTTTTTTGAAAAGCCCAAACACCCCCTGTCGTTCAATGCCGTGCGCATTTCCCTGGCTTCCCCCGAGAAGATCCGGGCCTGGTCCTACGGGGAGGTGAAGAAGCCGGAGACCATCAATTACCGGACCTTCAAGCCGGAGCGGGACGGGCTCTTCTGCGCCAAGATCTTCGGCCCCACCAAGGATTATGAGTGCAACTGCGGCAAGTACAAGCGGATGAAACACCGGGGGGTGGTGTGCGAGAAGTGCGGCGTGGAAGTGATCCAGTCCAAGGTCCGGCGGGAACGGCTGGGACACATCGAGCTGGCCACCCCGGTGGCCCATATCTGGTTCCTGAAGAGCCTCCCCAGCCGTATCGGGAGCCTCCTGGATATGACCCTGCGGGAACTGGAGAAGGTCCTCTACTTCGAGGCCTTCGTGGTCATCGATCCCAAGAAGACGCCCCTCAAGGAGAAGGAACTTCTCAACGACGAACGCTACCGCAAGACGCTGGAAGAACACGGGCCGGACTCTTTCACCGCCGGAATGGGCGCCGAAGCCATCCGGGACATCCTCCGCAAGGTGGATGTCCACAAGCTTTCCGAGCAGCTGCACCGGGAGATGAAGGAAGCCACCTCGGATGTCAAAAAGAAGAAGTTCGCCAAGCGGCTGAAGGTGCTGGATTCGTTCAAGGACTCGGGGAACAAGCCCGAATGGATGATTCTGGAAGTCATCCCGGTGATTCCCCCCGACCTTCGCCCCCTGGTTCCTCTCGACGGCGGGCGTTTCGCCACCTCGGATTTGAACGACCTCTACCGGCGGGTGATCAACCGGAACAACCGGCTCAAGAGACTCCAGGAGCTCAACGCTCCCGAAATCATCATCCGCAACGAGAAACGGATGCTCCAGGAGGCGGTGGACGCCCTCTTCGACAACGGGCGGGGAGGCCGGGCCATCCTGGGGTCCAACGGGAGGCCCCTCAAGTCGCTGAGCGACATGCTGAAGGGAAAGCAGGGGCGGTTCCGACAAAACCTCCTGGGCAAGCGGGTGGATTACTCCGGCCGTTCGGTGATCGTCGTGGGCCCGGACCTTCGGCTGCACCAGTGCGGGCTGCCCAAAAAGATGGCCCTGGAACTCTTCAAGCCCTTCATCTACAACCGGCTGGAGCAGAAAGGGTACGTGACCACCATCAAGAGCGCCAAGAAAATGGTGGAACAGGAGAAGGACGAAGTCTGGGAGACGCTGAGCGAAATCGTCCGGGAATACCCGGTCATGCTGAACCGGGCGCCCACCCTGCACCGTCTGGGCATTCAGGCCTTTGAGCCGATCCTGATCGAGGGGAAGGCCATCCAGCTTCATCCTCTGGTGTGCGCGGCCTTCAACGCCGACTTCGACGGCGACCAGATGGCGGTTCATATTCCCCTGTCCATCGAGGCCCAGATCGAAGCCCGGGTGCTGATGATGTCCACCAACAACATCCTCTCCCCGGCCCACGGGAAACCCATTATCGTTCCCACCCAGGATATCGTCCTCGGCCTTTATTACATGACCCGGGAAAAGCCCTTTGTGAAGGGAGAGGGAAGGATCTTTTCCAGCCCGGAAGAGGTCCGGATGGCCTATGACGCGGGAGAGGTGGACCTGCAGGCGGCGGTCAAGGTGCGCCTGGGGACCAACGGCACCCGGGAGCTGGTCTCGACCACGGTGGGGCGAATCCTGCTGCGGGAGATCGTCCCCCAGGAGATCCCCTTCTCCTTCGTGAACCGGGTGATGAACAAGAAAGAGCTGGCCAATCTGATCGACCAGTGTTACCGCTATTCGGGCAGCAAAAAGACCGTCATCCTGGCGGACCAGCTGAAAGATCTGGGGTACCTGCATGCCACCAAGGCGGGAATCTCCATCTGCATCGATGACATGGTCATTCCCGCCCGGAAAGCGGAGATTCTGGGGAAAGCCAACCGCGAAGTCCAGGAGATCGAGAGCCAGTACAAGGAAGGGTTGATCACCGACGGGGAACGGTACAACAAGGTGGTCGACATCTGGGCCCAGGTGACGGAGAACATCGGCTTCGAGATTCTGGAAGAACTGGGCAACGTGGTGATCACCGATCCCAGCGGGAAGAAGAAGAGAGTCCCCTCCTTCAACCCCATCTTCATGATGGCCGATTCGGGGGCCCGGGGAAGCGCCCAGCAGATCCGGCAGCTGGCCGGGATGCGCGGCCTCATGGCCAAACCCTCGGGAGAAATCATCGAGACCCCCATTACCGCCAACTTCCGCGAAGGCCTGACCGTGCTGCAGTACTTCATCTCCACCCACGGGGCCCGCAAAGGCCTGGCCGACACGGCTTTGAAGACCGCCAATTCGGGGTACCTCACCCGGAGGCTGGTGGATGTGGCCCAGGACGTGGTGGTCAGCGAGGAGGACTGCGGCACCCTGGACGGGATCCCCGTCACCCCCCTGGTGGAAGGGGGAGAGATCATCGAGCCCATCGGGGAGCGCGTCCTGGGACGGGTGGCCCTGGAGGATATCGTCGACCCTTTCACCGGGGAAGTCCTGGTCAAAGCCAACGAGGAAATCGACGAGCGGCTGGTGGAAAGGATCGAGAACGCCGGCCTGGAAAGAATCAAGATCCGCTCGGTTCTGACCTGCCGGTCCAAGCGCGGGGTCTGCGTCCTGTGTTACGGGCGAGACCTGGCCCGGGGCCAGCTGGTCAATATCGGGGAGGCCGTGCGGCATCATCGCCGCCCAGTCCATCGGGGAACCGGGCACCCAGCTTACCATGCGCACCTTCCACATCGGAGGAACCGCCAGCCGGCGGGCCGAGCAGACGGCCCTCCAGCCCCGCAACGACGGGCGGGTGAAGTTCCTGAACGTGGCCACGGTCCGGAACAAGGAAGGGGACCTGGTGGTCATGAACCGCAACGGGGAGCTGGCCATCGTGGACGAGAGCGGGCGGGAGAGAGAACGGTATCCCATCATCTACGGGGCCAAGATCAAGGTGGATAGCGGACATTCGGTGAAGGGCGGAGACCTGATCGCCGAGTGGGACCCCTACACCATCCCCATCCTCACCGAAGTGTCCGGGCGGGTGAAGTTCGGGGATATCGTCGAGGGGGTCACCATGCAGGAACAGCTCGACGAGGTGACCGGATTTTCCACCAAGGTCCTCATCGAGTCCAAAGATGCCGGAAGCCCGGCCGCGGGTCTCCATCAAGGACGACAAGGGCCGCACGCTCAAGATCCCCGGGACCGAGTCCATGGCCCGCTACCTCCTGCCGGTCGGGGCGCATATCGTGGTCGCGGAAGGGGACAAGGTCCACCAGGGAGATGTCATCGCCAAGATCCCCCGGGAGACCACCAAGACCAAGGATATCACCGGAGGACTCCCGCGGGTGGCCGAGCTCTTCGAGGCGCGCAAACCCAAGGAGTACGCCCTGATCAGCGAAATTACGGGGACGGTCTCTTTCGGCAAGGATACCAAGGGCAAGACGAAAAGTGATCATTACCCCGGAGGTCGGGGATTCCAAGGAGTACTCCATTCCCAAAGGAAAACATATCAGCGTCCATGAGGGAGAAAAGGTAAAGGCCGGGGAAGCGCTCATGGACGGCTCCTCCAACCCTCACGACATCCTGGCCATCCTGGGGGTCGAGGACCTGGCCCGATATCTGGTGGATGAAGTCCAGGAAGTCTACCGCCTCCAGGGAGTGAAGATCAACGACAAGCACATCGAGGTGATCGTCCGGCAGATGCTCCGGCGGGTGATCATCAAGGAAGTGGGAGACTCCAACTTCCTGGTCGGGGAGCATGTGGAGCGTCATCTGTTCGAGGAGGAGAATGAGCGGCTGAAGGCCCAGGAGAAACAACCGGCCACGGCCGATCCGCTGCTGCTGGGGGTGACCAAGGCCTCCTTGAGCACGGAGAGCTTCATCTCCGCGGCCTCCTTCCAGGAGACGACCAAGGTCCTCACCCAGGCGGCGATCAGCGGAAAGACCGATCACCTGCGGGGGCTGAAGGAAAATGTGATCCTCGGGCGTCTCATCCCGGCGGGAACCGGTCTGGCCCGCTACCGGAACCTGGGAATCCAAGTGGAGGGCGGGGAAGAGGAAGCGGAGAAATCGGAGAATTAAGTAAAAATAGAAGATTGACAATAATGATAGAATTGGTAAAATAAAGAGATTTTTTGAGGTTTATCAGTTCTGGAGGTTCAATGCCCACCATCAACCAACTGGTTCGATTCGGTCGTGAAAAGATGAAATCCAGGACCGCCGCGCCGGCCCTGACCCGATGCCCGCAGCGCCGGGGGGTCTGCATCCGGGTGTACACCTCCACCCCCAAGAAGCCCAACTCGGCTCTGCGCAAAGTGGCCCGCGTTCGCCTGACCAACGGCTACGAGATTACCAGCTACATTCCGGGGGTGGGGCACAACCTTCAGGAGCATTCCGTGGTTTTGATCCGCGGGGGACGGGTGAAAGACCTTCCGGGGGTGCGGTATCACGTCATCCGGGGGACGCTGGATTCCGTCGGAGTGCAGAACCGCAAGAAGAGCCGCTCCAAGTACGGGGCCAAGAGGCCGAAGTGAGGAATCCATGCCCAGAAGACGAGAAGTCACCAAGCGCGAGATTCTGCCGGACCCAAAGTACAAGAACGCTTTGGTCGCCCAGTTCGTCAATAATGTTATGGAACGGGGAAAGAAGAGCGTGGCCGAGGGCATCTTTTACGGGGCCATGGACCTCATTCAGCAGCGCACCCAGGAAGACCCCCTGAAGCTTTTCGAAAAATCGGTCAACAACGTAAAACCCATTATCGAAGTGAAATCCCGGCGAGTCGGGGGCGCGACCTATCAGGTTCCCACCGAAGTCCGTCCCGAAAGACGAACGGCTTTGGCCATCCGATGGCTGATCGCCTACTCCGGCGAGCGTTCCGAAAAGAGCATGGAGGAGAAGCTCGCGGGGGAGCTGATGGACGCGGCCAACAACCGGGGAGGGGCCATCAAGAAGCGCGAGGACGTTCATAAAATGGCCGAGGCCAACAAGGCTTTCGCCCATTATCGCTGGTAAAACAACCACCACCCGGAGAGTTTGAAGGAACCGAGCCCTGGGTTCCGTTGGCAAGCGGGGTTCCATGGCGCGGGGATGTTTTTCTTTTTTTCAAGGAAGGAATGCTTTGGTCAATCGCGGGCAGCTGGAAAAAACTCGAAACATCGGCATCATGGCCCACATCGATGCCGGCAAGACCACCACCACGGAGCGGATCCTCTACTACACGGGGGTCTCCTACAAAATGGGCGAGGTCCATGACGGGACCGCGGTGATGGACTGGATGGAACAGGAGCAGGAGCGGGGGATTACCATCACCTCCGCGGCCACCACCTGCACCTGGAAAGACCACCGCATCAACCTCATCGACACCCCGGGCCACGTGGATTTCACCATCGAGGTGGAGCGGAGCCTGAGGGTTCTGGATGGGGCGGTGGCCGTGTTCTGCGCGGTGGGCGGGGTGGAACCCCAGAGCGAGACCGTCTGGAGGCAGGCGGACAAGTACCACATTCCCCGAATCGCCTTCGTGAACAAGATGGACCGGGTCGGGGCCGACTATCCGCGGGTGGTCCGGATGATCCGGGAAAGGCTGAGCGCCCGCCCCCTGATCCTCCAGCTTCCCGTCGGGCAGGAAGACAAGTTTCGGGGAGTGATCGACCTGGTCCGACAGAAGGCCGTTATTTATGACGAGGAGACGATGGGCTCGGAGTTCCATGAAGAGGCGGTTCCTGAGGAACTAAAGCCCCAGGCCGAGATCTACCGGGAAAAAATCCTGGAAGCCCTGGCCGAGGCCGACGACTCCTTTATGGAAAAATATCTGGCCGGGGAGGCTCTCTCCCCGGAAGAGATTCAGGCCCTGATCCGGCGGGAGACGGTCGCCGCCCGGCTGGTGCCGGTGCTGTGCGGGTCGGCCTTCAAAAACAAGGGGATCCAGCCGCTCCTGGATGCGGTGGTGGATTATCTTCCCTCTCCCCTGGACGTCCCCCCGATTCGGGGACGAAATCCGGATACCGGCCTGGAGGAAATGCGCACTCCCCTGAACGGGACCCCTCTGTCGGCCCTGGCGTTCAAGATCATGTCGGATCCCTACGTGGGACAGCTGACTTTTCTGCGAATCTATTCCGGATCTCTTTCGTCCGGGGCGTCCGTTTTCAACTCCAACAAGGGCAAGCGGGAACGGATCGGACGGCTGGTCAAGATGCACGCCAACAAGCGGGAAGAGATCAAAGAAGCCAGCGCCGGGGACATCATCGCGGCCGTTGGCCTGAAGGATACCATGACCGGCCACACCCTCTGCGCCGAGGATCATCCCCTGGTCCTGGAAGCCATGGAGTTTCCGGAGCCGGTGATCTCCATGGCCATCGAACCCAAGGCCCAAGCCGACCAGGAAAAGCTGGACCTGAGCCTGCACAAGCTTTCCATGGAGGATCCCTCTTTCCGGATGCACATGGATGCGGAAACCGGCGAGCGGATCATCTCCGGCATGGGGGAGCTTCACCTGGAGATTATCGTGGACCGGCTGATGCGGGAGTTCGGGGTTCCGGTCAACGTGGGCAAGCCCATGGTGGCCTACCGGGAGACCCTTACCCAGGCGGCGCGGGCCGAAGGAAAGTTTATCCGCCAATCGGGCGGACGGGGGCAGTACGGTCATGTGCTCCTGGAAGTGGAGCCCCTGCCCGCGGGAGAAAAGTTTCAGTTTGTCGATGCCATCAAGGGGGGAACCATCCCCCGGGAGTATATTCCGGCCGTGGAAAAGGGGGTCAAGGAGGCTGCCGGGAACGGGATCCTGGCGGGGTATCCGGTGGTGGACGTGAGGGTGACGCTCCTCGACGGATCTTTCCACGAGGTGGATTCCTCGGAAATGGCCTTCAAGATCGCCGGTTCCATGGGGTTCAAGGAAGGGGCCCGACGGGCCCATCCCATTCTCCTGGAGCCGGTCATGGCCGTGGAGGTGGTGGTCCCCGAGCCCTTCGTCGGGGAAGTCACCGGAGACCTCTCCTCCCGGAGGGGGAAGATTCTCAACCTGGAAACGAGGGACGCCTTACGGATCCTGGAGGCCCGGGTGCCCCTGGCGGAGATGTTCGGGTATGCCACCCAGCTGCGCTCGAGCACCCAGGGCCGGGCCACGTACACCATGCAGTTTTCCCATTATGAACGCGTGCCCGCGGCGATTGCCGAAGACGACCATCCAGGAGGCCCGCCGCGGCGAAGGCGCCGGCCGCCGCCGCCCGGGATGACCACACGAAGGAGGAGCTATGTCGAAGCAGAAGTTTGAGCGGACGAAGCCGCATGTGAATGTGGGGACGATTGGGCATATTGATCATGGGAAGACGACGTTGACGAGTGCGATCACGAAGTGTTTGGCGCAGAAGGGGATGGCGGAGTACATATCGTTTGATCAGATTGACAAGGCGCCGGAGGAGAAGGAGCGGGGGATCACGATTGCGACGGCGCATGTGGAGTATGAGACGAAGAAGCGGCATTATGCGCATGTGGATTGTCCGGGGCATGCGGATTACATCAAGAATATGATAACGGGTGCGGCGCAGATGGACGGGGCGATCTTGGTGGTGGGAGCGGATGATGGGCCGATGCCGCAGACGCGGGAGCATATATTGTTGGCGAGGCAGGTGGGGGTGCCGTGTATTGTGGTATTTTTGAACAAGGTGGACATGGTGGATGATCCGGAGTTGATCGAGTTGGTGGAGTTGGAGTTGCGGGAGTTATTGAGCAAGTATGAGTTTCCTGGGGAGGAGATACCGATTGTGCGGGGGAGTGCGTTGAAGGCGATGCAGCATGGGTGTGGGGATGAGAAGTGTGAGAGTTGTGGGGCGATATTCAAGTTAATGGAGGCGGTGGACCGGTATGTGCCGGAGCCGAAGCGGGATATGGACAAGCCGTTTTTGATGCCGGTGGAGGATGTGTTTTCGATATCGGGGCGGGGGACGGTGGTGACGGGTCGAGTGGATCGAGGGATGGTGAAGGTGGGGGATGAGGTGGAGATTGTGGGGATCCGGCCGACGTTCAAGACGGTGTGTACGGGAGTGGAGATGTTTCGGAAGATATTGGATCAGGGGCAGGCGGGGGATAATATCGGGGTATTGTTGCGGGGGACGAAGCGGGAGGAGGTGGAGCGGGGGCAGGTGGTGGCGAAGCCTGGGAGTATCACGCCGCACACGAAGTTTAAGGGGTCGGTGTATGTGTTGACGAAGGAGGAGGGGGGGCGGCACACGCCGTTTTTCAATGGGTATCGGCCGCAGTTTTATTTTCGGACGACGGATGTGACCGGGGTGGTGACGTTGCCTTCGGGGGTGGAGATGGTGATGCCTGGGGACAATGTGAATATCGAGGTGCAGTTGATCACGCCGATTGCGATGGAGAAGGAGTTGCGGTTTGCGATTCGGGAGGGGGGGCGGACGGTGGGCGCCGGAGTCATCTCCGACATCCTGGAGTAAGTCGGCGGGAGATTTGGCCGCCTGCGGGCGGAGCCGGGCCAGGGAGAAGAAAGAAGGGAATTGGGAGAAATGGTGATCAATAGTCCAAAGATACGGATACGGCTGAAAGCATACGATTACCGGCTCCTCGATCTAGTCCACCAAGGAGATCGTGGATACGGCCAAACGGACGGGGGCCCGGGTCGCGGGGCCCATTCCCCTGCCCACGGCGATCAACAAGTACTGTGTCCTCCGGTCTCCCCACGTGGACAAGAAGTCTCGCGAGCAGTTCGAAATCCGGACCCACAAGCGGCTCCTGGATATTCTCGACCCCACCCAGCAGACGATCGACGCCTTGATGAAGCTGGACCTGGCCGCCGGGGTGGACGTGGAAATAAAACTATAAAGACGCAAAGCGCATAGGGCATAGCGCAGAGCGTAAAAAAGTTCTTTCGCGCTATGCGCCATGCCCTCCGCGCGCTGCGAGGGTAAGGGTTTTCGCCATGTTAAAAGGGATCATCGGTAAAAAGTTGGGCATGACCCAGATTTTCCATGAAGATGGTGGGGTGGTTCCGGTCACGGTCATCCAGGCCGGTCCCTGCAAAGTGGTTCAGATCAAGACCGTGGAAAAGGAAAAATACGCCGCCGTCCAGCTGGGGTTCGAAGAACGGGAGGCCAAAAAGGTGAAGAAGCCCCTCCAGGGCCACTTCACCAAGGCCCAGGTTCCGGCTTTCCGCTACTTGAGGGAGTTCCGCGTTCCCGACCCCGGCGCGTTTCAGGTGGGGCAGGAAATCACCGTGGAAGCTTTCCAGGCGGGAGACCGGGTGGATATTGCCGGCATTTCCAAGGGAAAGGGATTCATGGGGGTGGTGAAACGCTGGCATTTCCGCGGGGGCGCCGCCACCCACGGGTCCATGTTCCACCGGGCCCCCGGTTCCATCGGAGCCAGCTCCTACCCTTCCCGCATCTGGCCGGGACAGAAGATGGGGGGGCAAACGGGGAACCGGCAAGCCACCCTGCAGAATCTGGAAGTGATCGATGTGCGGCCCAGGCAGAATCTCCTCCTGGTGAAAGGGGCGGTTCCCGGGGGTTCGAAGGGGCTGGTCCTCATCCGGGAAGCGAAGAAGAAAAAATCCAAGGCGGCAAGTTGAACCCGGCAAGGGAGCGGGTATGGCAAAGATAGAGATCCTCGACATTCAGCGGCAAAAGGTGGCGGAGATGGAGGTGGACGATCGTCTCCTGAAGGCCACGGAGAAGTCCCACCTGATCTACGATGTGGTGCGCTGGCAGCTGGCCGGCAAACGGAGCGGGACCGCGGCCACGAAAGAGCGGTCGGCGATCAGCGGCGGGGGCAAGAAGCCCTGGAAGCAGAAAGGAACGGGAAGGGCCCGGTCGGGCCACTCGCGCTCCCCTCTGTGGAGGGGGGGCGGGACGGTTTTCGGGCCCCAGCCGCGGGACTATTCCTACGCTCTGCCCAGGAAGGTGCGCGAAGCCGGGTTGATCGCGGCCCTCTCTTCCAAATACCAGGAGGAGAAGCTGGTGGTGCTGGACCGGTTCGGGCTGGAAGGAATCCGGACCCGGCCTTTTCAGGAAGCCCTGAAAAAGCTGGGTATCTCCAGCGCCCTCATCGTCATCGATGAACCCGACGAGATCCTGGAGAAATCGGCGCGCAACATTCCCGGGATTCAGGTCCTGCAGGTCCAGGGATTGAACGTCCACGACATCCTGCGCCACGAGCACCTGGTCTTTCTGCGCTCCAGTCTGGAGAGGGTGGAAAGGAACTTCAAGTCATGAAAGAGCAACATCAGATCATCAAACGGCCTCTGGTTACGGAGAAGAGCAGCCGCCAGAAAGAGGCGGGAAATCAGATCGCCTTCGTCGTGGATCCCCGGGCGAATAAAGTCCAGATCCGCCAGGCGGTGGAGAAGCTGTTCAAGGTGAAGGTCAAAGCCGTCCGCACCATGAACCTGGTGGGGAAGCGGAAGCGGATGGGACGGTTCTTCGGCTGGAAATCGGATTGGAAAAAGGCCATCGTGACCCTCCAAGAAGGGGAACGGATCGAGTTCTTCGAAGGGGCCTAATCGGACACGGGAAGGTTTTTCATGGGACTGAAAACATACAAACCCACCTCGGCAGGCAGAAGGTTTCAGACCACCCTGGATTTTTCCGAGCTGACCCGGAAAGCGCCGGAAAAGAGTCTGCTCGTTCCCAAAAAGAAGACGGGGGGTCGGAACGTATACGGTCGGATCACCAGCCGGTACATCGGCGGAGGGCACAAGAGGATGTACCGGATCATCGATTTCAAACGGGACAAACGGGACATTCCCGCCCGGGTCGCCTCCCTGGAATACGACCCCAACCGGTCGGCCCACATCGCCCTCCTCCACTACGCCGACGGGGAGAAGCGGTACATCCTGGCCCCGCTGGAACTCAAGGTGGGGGATCCGGTCATGAGCGGAGAGCGGGCGGACATCAAACCCGGAAACGCTCTGCCCTTGAAGAACATCCCCCTGGGCACCCTGGTTCACAACGTGGAGATGAAACCCGGCAAAGGGGGCCAGCTCATTCGCAGCGCCGGGTCGGCCGGGCAGCTGATGGCCCGGGAAGGGGACTATGCCACCCTCAAAATGCCCTCGGGCGAGGCGCGCCGCATCCATGTGAGCTGCTTTGCCACCGTGGGGCAGGTGGGCAACCTGGATCATGAAAAAGTCTCCATCGGCAAAGCCGGGAGGAACCGCTGGCGGGGACGGAATCCCGGCGTTCGGGGCGTGGCCATGAACCCGGTGGACCATCCCCTGGGAGGGGGAGAAGGGAAGAGTTCGGGGGGCCGACATCCGGTGACCCCCTGGGGCGTTCCCACGAGAGGGTATAAAACCCGCCAGAACAAGGCGACGGACAAGTTTATTGTGAAGCGAAGAAAATAAATTCGGAGTTGGAATGAAGGTGATTTTTACTCCGCATTGCTCTGCAATGAAGGAGTTCATCGTGGCCAGATCCATTCGCAAGGGTCCTTACGTGGAACCCAATTTGATGCAGAAAGTTCAGGAGGCCATCGACGCGAGCAGCCGGAAGGTGATCAAGACCTGGTCGCGGCGGTCCACGGTCCTGCCGGACATGGTGGGCCTTACCTTTGCCGTCCACAACGGGAAAAAATTCATCCCCGTCTTCGTGACCGAGAACATGGTGGGACACAAGCTGGGTGAATTTTCCCCCACCCGCGCGTTTTTCAGTCATTCGGGGGACCGCAAGACCAAGGTGAAGGCGGCCGCCCCCGCCGCCGCCCCGGCGAAGCCGGGGGCTTAGAGGAGGCAGGATGGAAGCCCAAGCCATAGCCAAGTACCTTCGAATCTCCCCGCGCAAGACTCGCCTGTGCGCGGACCTCGTCCGCGGGAAGCGGGTGGAGGAAGCCGTCCATATCCTCACCCACACTCCCAAGGCCGGGGCCCGACTGGTCTCCAAAGTGGTGCAGTCGGCGCTGGCCAACGCGCGGCAGGATAAATCGATCGATGTGGACACGCTTTTCGTCAAAACCATTTTTGTCAATCAGGGCCCCACGTTAAAACGCTGGCAGCCCAAACCCATGGGGCGGGCGGGAAGGATCCGCAAACGGACGTGCCATGTCACCGTGGTGTTGAGCGAGCCGTAATACGCCAAATCATTCAAGGAGGAGAAGGAGGTACCAAGTTGGGTCACAAGGTCAATCCCATTGGACTGCGCCTGGGGATCATTAAAACCTGGGATTCTCGCTGGTATGCGGAAAAACAATACTCCCGATTCTTGCAGGAAGACATCCTCCTTCGCAAGTTCATAAAAAAGAAGCTGTACCACGCGGGAGTCTCCAAAATCGAGATCGATCGGACCGCCAACCGGGCCAAGATCACCATTCGGGCGGCCCGGCCCGGGATCATCATCGGGCAGAAAGGGGCGGAGATCGAGAAACTGCAGAAAGAGATCCAGAAGATGACCCAGCGGGAGATCTCCATCAACATCCAGGAGGTCCGGCGGGTGGAAACCGACGCCCAGCTGGTGGCGGAAAACGTGGCCCTGCAGCTGGAGCGGCGGGTGGCTTTCCGCCGAGCCATGAAGAAGGGGGTCACCGCCTGCCTGAAATTCGGCGCCCAGGGGATCAAGATTTCCTCCGCCGGAAGGCTGGGGGGAGCGGAGATCGCCCGCTCCGAGTGGTACCGCGAGGGCCGGGTTCCCCTCCATACCCTGCGCGCGGATATCGATTACGGGTTTGCCGAAGCCCGGACGACGTACGGGCAGATCGGAGTCAAAGTCTGGATTTACAAGGGCGAAATCCTTCCGGCGGTTCGCGGACGGAAGGAGAGCGCCCAATAGGGAGCCGGAGAAGAAATGTTAGCACCCAAGAAAGTCAAGTTTCGTAAACAGCAGAAAGGCAAGCGGAGAGGGATGGCCTCCCGGGGGAACAGCCTGAACTACGGGGACTTCGGGCTGCAGTCGACCCAGTGCGGCTGGCTGACCACGCGGCAGATTGAAGCGGCCCGGGTCACCATGACGCGGCACATCAAACGGGGGGAAAGATCTGGATCCGGATTTTTCCGGACAAGCCGGTCTGCAAGAAACCGGCGGAAACCCGGATGGGAAAAGGAAAGGGCGCCCCGGAAGATTGGGTGGCCGTGATCCAGCCCGGCCGGATCCTCTACGAAATGGAAGGGGTAACCCGGGAGACGGCCGTCGAAGCCTTTCGTCTGGCCGCCCACAAGCTGCCCCTGAAGACCAAATTCATCGAACGGGAGGGCGCGGGTGAAAGCGCGGGAGCTTAAAGAAATGAGCGAAGCGGAGCTTCGCCAGAAGGAAAAAGAGGTTACCGAAGAGCTGTTCAACTTGAAATTCCAGCATGCCACCGGGCAGCTGGAAAACACCGAGCGTCTACCCCAGGTGCGCAAGGACCTGGCCCGGGTGAAGACCGTCCTGCGCGAGAAGGAAATCGCGGCGGCAAAGTCCAAATGAGGGAAGAGGAATGAAGGGAAGAGGGATCCGGAAGGCAATGGTGGGAATGGTGGTCAGTGACCGCATGGAGAAGACGCGGGTGGTGGTGGTCCAGCGTTTGGTCAAGCATCCCTTGTACCAGAAATATGTTCGCAAACGGTCCCGCTACAAAGTGCACGACGAGGCGAATTCCTGCCACACGGGAGATCGGGTGCTGATCGTCGAGACCCGGCCGATCAGCCGGGAGAAACGGTGGCGGGTGAAGGAGATTCTGGAGCGGGCCCAATGATTGCCCGGGGAGTCTGTCGGGGGAGAGGACTCGGAAAAGAATAGGCGGGTGTTGCCATGATTCAGATGCAGACTTCATTAGAAGCTGCCGACAATTCAGGGGCCAAGAGGCTTTCTTGCATAAAGGTCTTGGGGGGAACCAGGCGGAAGTATGCCAGCCTGGGGGATGTGATCATCGTTTCGGTGAAGGAAGCCATCCCCAACTCGAAGGTGAAGAAAGGCGACGTCATGCGGGCGGTCATCGTTCGCACGGTGAAAGAAGTCCGGCGCCCGGACGGCAGCTATATCAAGTTTGACGATAATTCGGCGGTCCTGATCAATCCTCAGAATGAACCGGTCGGGACCCGCATCTTCGGCCCGGTCGCGCGGGAGCTGCGGGCCAAAAAGTTCATGAAAATCATTTCCCTGGCTCCGGAAGTCCTGTAGCCGGTGGCTGGGGAGGGTGAGGCGTTCGATGAAATACGAGGGGTTTCACGTACGGAAGAACGATCTGGTGGAGGTCGTGGCGGGAAAAGAAAAGGGCAAGACGGGAAAGGTCCTCCAGGTGTTCCACAAGAAAGACCGGGTCCTGGTTGAAAAGGTGAACTTCATCAAACGTCATTCCCGACCTTCGGCTCAGACCCGGCAGGGGGGGATCATCCAGAAGGAAGCTCCCCTCCATGTCTCCAACGTCCTTTTGGTCTGCCCCAAATGCAACAAGGGGACGCGCATGGGCAAGAAAACCCTGGAGGACGGCAAGAAGGCCCTGGTCTGCAAGGCCTGCGGCGAACAGATCGAGAGGAAATAAAGGGGAACGGCCATGACACGATTGAAGGAACTCTACCAGAAAGATGTCGTTCCCAAATTGATGAAGAACTTCGGCTACCGGAACCCGATGCGGGTGCCGCGGCTGGAGAAGATCACCCTGAACATGGGGTTGGGGGAGGCGGTGCAAAACGTCAAGATCCTCGACTCGGCGGTGGAGGAGCTTTCCCTGATCGCCGGACAGCGGGCGGTGATCACCAAGGCCAAGCGTTCCATCGCGGCCTTCAAGCTTCGGGAAGGGATGCCCATCGGAGTCACGGTTACCCTCCGGAGGAACCGGATGGAAGAGTTTTTCGACAAGCTGGTAAACGTGGCCCTGCCGCGGGTCAGGGATTTCCGGGGACTGTCGGGCAAGGCCTTCGATGGACGGGGAAATTACTCCCTGGGGATCCGGGAACAGATCATTTTCCCCGAGATCAACCTGGACAAGATCGACAAGGTGAAGGGCCTGAACATTTCCATCGTGACCACGGCCAAGACGGATGAGGAGGGAAAAGAACTCCTCCGCCTCATGGGCATGCCCTTTCGAAATTAAATATGGGACACAGATGAACGCAGATGACAGAGATAGAGCCGAATAGAAACAATTCTTGATCTGTGTTTATCTGTGTCCAATATAATTCTTTCAAGGAAAGGATGACAGGTGGCCCGGACTGCTCTGATCGTCAAGTCGAAGAGGAAGCCCAAATACAAGGTGCGTTCTTATCACCGCTGCCCGGTCTGCGGGCGGCAGCGGGGGTATTATCGGAAGTTCGACCTTTGCCGGATCTGTTTCCGCAAATTAGCCTTGCGGGGGGAGATTCCGGGGGTAATCAAGTCCAGCTGGTAAACGAGTTTTTTCCAGGGAGGAAACCATGGGGATGACGGATCCCTTGGCGGATATGCTCACGCGGGTGCGCAACGCCAACAAGGCCAAGCACGAGAAGGTGGATGTTCCTGCTTCCAACCTCAAGAGTCACGTCGCTCGCATTCTAAAGGACGAGGGCTACATCAAAAATTACAAATTAATTAAAGATGCTAAACAGGGAATATTAAGAATTTACTTGAAGTACGAAGGGGAAACCAAGAAGCAGGTCATCTCCGGCCTCAGGATATTGAGCAAGCCGGGGCGGCGCCGGTATGTGGGGGCCGACCATATCCCTTCCGTTCTCCGGGGACTCGGTCTGACCATCCTTTCCACTTCGAAGGGGGTTTTGACCGATAAGGATGCCCGAAAGCAGAAAGTCGGCGGCGAACTGCTCTGTTCGGTCTGGTAGGAGAAAGGTATGTCCAGAATCGGGAAAAAGGTGATCCCTATTCCGCAGGGGGTTAAAGTGGCGTTTGAGGCTCCGGTGGTAAAGGTCTCGGGCCCCAAAGGGAATTTGACCCAGACCATCAATCGGAATGTGTCTCTGTCCGTGGAACAGGACAAGATCATCGTCCACGCCCCGGAGGAGGGGAAGGACGGAAAAGCCCTTCACGGCTTGACCCGTACCCTCATCGCCAACATGATCAAAGGGGTGAGTCAGGGATTTGAGCGGGTGCTGGAGATCAACGGGGTCGGCTACCGGTCCGAACTCCAGGGCAATGTGCTGAACTTCACCCTGGGCTATTCCCATCCCATCCGGTTCCCCCTTCCGGAAGGGATTAAAGCGGAAGTGGAACGGCAGGTGCGCATTACCCTGAAAGGGTCGGACCGGACCCTCCTGGGGATGACCGCGGCAAAGATTCGCAACCTGCGGCCCCCGGAACCGTACGGCGGCAAGGGCATCAAGTACGCCGAGGAAGTCATCCACCGCAAGGCCGGCAAGACCGCCGCGGCATAGAGGCAAAGACCAAAAAATTAATGGGACACGGATGAACACGGATGACACAGATAAGGCAAAAAAAATTGGCATATCTTAATTTGTGTTCATCGGTGTCCAATTCAAAATGAGGATGTAGCCGTGGAAAGAAAAGAGAAAGTGACGGCGCAGGTTGCGCCGGAAAAAGCGCATGAGTTCGAAGGTACGGGGGACGGGCGAACGGCCCCGGCTCAACATTTTCAAGAGTGCCCGCCATATCTATGCCCAGGTCATCGACGACGGGCAGGGCAAGACCCTGCTCTCAGCCTCCACCCTGAGTGAGGAATTAAAGGGGCAGGATCTCGGGAAGGGCAAGACCGAAGCGGCCAAGAAAGTCGGGGCGCTCATCGCCGAAAAGGCGCTGGCCCACCAGATTCAAAAAGTTGTTTTCGACCGAAACGGGTTTCTCTACCACGGCAGGATTAAAGCCCTGGCAGAGGCCGCCCGGGAGAAAGGGTTGGATTTCTAAAACGTGAGTTGGGAGTTGAGAGTCGGGAGTTGAAAAAAAGTAGTTACAACTCTCAACTCCCACCTCCCAACTTACGGTTTTCAAGAGGAGGTTTTTCATTGGCCCAAATCAATCCCGATGAAATGGAACTGGTTGATCGCGTAGCCCACATCAACCGCGTGGCCAAGGTGGTCAAGGGGGGCCGCAGGTTCAGCTTCAGCGCCCTCGTGGTCGTGGGGAACGGCAAAGGAGTGGTGGGCTTCGGCCTGGGAAAAGCCAACGAAGTTCCCGAGGCCATTCGCAAGGGGATCGAGCAGGCCAAAAAGAGCCTGATCCAGGTCCCCCTCACCAAGGGGACGATTCCCTATGAAATCGTGGGACGTTTCGGGGCCGCCCGCGTCCTCCTCAAACCCGCCTCCGCGGGAACCGGGGTGATCGCGGGGGGGGCGGTTCGAACGGTCATCGAATCGGCGGGGATCGAAAACATCCTGACCAAATGTCTGGGCTCCCGCAACCCCCACAACGTGATCAAGGCCACCATCGACGGCCTGAGGATGCTCAAAAACCCCGAAGAGGTGGCCAGCCAAACGGGGCAAGACCGTCGCCGAGATCGCATTAAGCCAGAGCATTTTTATGTAGAAATTCGACATCTGCCTCTGGGAGGAAATATGGAAGGAAAGATGATCGAAGTCACCTTGGTCAGGAGCGGGATCAACCGCCCGGAAACGCAGCAGAAGACCCTTCGCGGGCTGGGCTTGACCCGGATGCACCGGACGGTCCGGCTCAAGGATACTCCGGCCATCCGGGGAATGATCCGGAAGGTGATCCATATGGTGAAAGTCGTCGAGAAATAGGGTGAAGGCGATGAAACTGAACGAATTAAGGCCCCCCAAGGGGGCGCGAAAGAAGAGAAAGAGGATTGGCCGGGGAGAGGGATCGGGGCACGGCGGAACCTCCACCAAAGGGCACAAGGGATACAAGGCCCGGTCGGGGGGAAAACGCTCTCCCGGTTTCGAAGGGGGGCAGATGCCCCTCCAGCGCCGGATCCCCAAACGGGGGTTCAAAAATCCCTCCCGCAAGGAGTGGAGCGTGGTCAACCTGCGGGATCTGTCCGCCTTTCCGGACGGAGCCGTGGTGGACGTAGAGGGCATGAAAACTTCGGGGCTGGTGAAGAAAGTCGGATTCGGGGTGAAGATTTTGGGAGAAGGGGAAATCTCCCGCTCCCTAACCGTTCGAGCCCAGGCGTTCAGTCTCTCCGCCAGGAAGAAGATTGAAGCGGCGGGGGGAAAAGCGGAGGTCATCTAAACCTTGTTCCAGGGATTCCAGAACATACCCAAGATCCCGGAGCTGAAGAGGCGGATCCTCATGTCCCTTCTGCTCCTGGCCGTCTACCGCATCGGCGTTCACGTCCCCACGCCGGGGATCGACGCTTCGGCTCTGGCGGCCTTTTTCGCCCAGGCCAAGGGAACGCTTTTCGGCTTCATCGACATGTTCTCCGGAGGGGCCTTTGAGCGCCTGTCGGTGTTCGCCCTGGGCATCATGCCCTACATCAGTTCCTCCATCATCCTCCAGCTGCTCACCGTCGTGGTTCCCCATCTGGAGCGGCTTTCCAAGGAAGGGGAGGCGGGACGGAAGAAAATCACCCAGTATACCCGCTACGGGACCGTGATCCTGAGCCTCATCCAGGGCTTCGGGATCAGCGTGGGCCTGGAGCGGATGAGCGGCCCGGCCGGAGAAGCGGTGGTCCTGGATCCCGGGTGGTCTTTCCGGATGATGACCATGATCAGCCTGACGGCGGGAACGGCCTTCATCATGTGGCTGGGGGAGCAGATCACCGAGAGGGGGATCGGCAACGGGATCTCGCTCATCATCTTCGCCGGGATCGTGGCCCGGATGCCCACGGCAATCAGCAACAGCATCCGCCTCCTCCGGACCGGAGAGATGGGAATCATCGTGATCCTCTTCCTGATCGCCCTGATGGTGGCCGTGGTGGCAGCCATCATTTACATGGAAAGAGGCCAGCGGCGGATTCCGGTGCAGTACGCCAAACGAATCGTGGGACGGAGGATGTACGGCGGGCAGAGCACCCATCTGCCCCTGAAGATCAACACCGCGGGGGTCATTCCACCCATCTTCGCTTCCTCGATCATCATGTTCCCGGCGACGATCGCCAATTTTATCGATCACCCGTGGATGAAAGCGATCTCCGGCCAGCTGGCCCCCGGGTCGCTGCTGTATGAAATGATCTACGTGGGTTTCATCTTCTTCTTCTGCTATTTCTACACGGCGGTTACCTTCAACCCCACGGATGTGGCCGACAACATGCGGAAATACGGCGGATACATTCCGGGAATCCGGCCGGGGAAGAAGACCGCCGAATTCGTGGACCGGGTTCTGACCCGGATCACCTTCACCGGGGCCGTCTACGTATCGGCCGTCTGCGTTCTCCCCTCGATCCTGATTACCCGATTCAACGTTCCCTTTTACTTCGGGGGAACGGCCCTGCTGATCGTGGTGGGGGTGGCCCTGGACACGGTGGGGCAGATCGAGTCCCATATGCTCATGCGCCACTATGAAGGGTTCATGAAGCAGGGGCGGATCAAGGGAAGAAGGTAGGGGGAATGATGGGGGCTTACCCTCTCCCCCTGGAAGAGCGGATCATTCTGAAGTCTCCGCCGGAAATCGAAAAGATGCGACGCAGCAACCGCGATCGTGGCCGAGATCCTGCAGGAGGTGAAAGCCGCGGTCAAACCCGGGGTGAAGACCCGGGACCTGGATGAACTGGCCGAGGCTCTGCTGAAGAAACACCGGGCCCGTTCCGCCTTCAAGGGATATAACGGGTACCCGGCGGTGCTTGTGTACCTCGGTGAACGAGGAAGTGGTTCACGGCATCCCCTCGGACCGGGTGTTGCGGGAAGGGGACATTCTGAGCCTCGATTTCGGGGCCGTCTGCGATGACTACTACGGGGACGCGGCGATTACCGTGCCCGTGGGGGCCGTCTCCGAGGAGGCCCAAAGGCTGCTCCGGGTGACCGAAGAGTCGCTCTACAAGGGCATCGAGCAAGCCCGCCCGGGAAAGCACGTGGGAGACATTTCCGCGGCCGTGCAGCGGCACGTGGAAAGCCAGGGCTTTTCCGCGGTGCGGGACTTTGTGGGCCACGGGATCGGGAAGTTCATGCACGAGCGGCCCCAGGTTCCCAACTTCGGAATTCCCGGAAGGGGGGTCCGGCTGAAGGCGGGAATGACGCTGGCCATCGAGCCCATGATCAACGCGGGGGGCTATGAAGTCGTCGTCCTGGACGACGGGTGGACGGCGGTGACCCGGGACCGGAGCCTGTCCGCCCATTTTGAGCATTCGGTGGCGGTGACCGAAAACGGGCCCGTGATTTTGAGCCAACTCTGAAACAGGGGGAAACCGGAGGATCTGGAAGGGGTCCCGGTTCCCGGAACAGGTACCAAATGCCAAAAGAAGATGCCATTGAGGTCACGGGGACGGTCATGGAAACCCTTCCCAACGCCATGTTCCGGGTGGAGCTGGAGAATGGTCACCGGGTCCTGGCCCATATTTCGGGCAAGATGCGGCTTCATTTCATCAAGATTCTGCCGGGAGACAAGGTCACCGTGGAGCTTTCTCCCTACGACCTGAACCGGGGGCGGATCACCTACCGGGAAAAATAAGCCCCGCTTGCGGAAAGAAGAGGGAGGCCCTATGAAAGTCAAAGCTTCGGTGCGCCGGATTTGTGATAAGTGCAAGATCGTGAAACGAAAAGGGGTTGTCCGGGTCATCTGCCAGAATACGCGGCATAAGCAGAGACAAGGATAAAAACCAGATCCGAAGCACGGAATCAGGAATCGAGCGAAAATAATTTCGAATTTCGAAATTCGAATTTCGAATTTTCCTTAAGGAGGTTGGGGTGGCACGAATTGCGGGAATCGACCTTCCCAAGAATAAGAACATCGAGATCGCGCTGACGTACATCCATGGAATCGGACGGTCCACGGCCCGGAAGGTTCTCCAGATGGCCCAGGTGGACCTGGGGAAGAAGACGGACGTCCTCACCGACGCCGAGGTGGCCAAGATCCGCGAGGCCATCGATCGGAGCAACCTGAAGATTGAAGGAGACCTGCGGCGGGAAGTCTCCATGAATATCAAACGCCTCATGGATCTGGGGACCTACCGGGGGCTGCGCCACCGGCGTTCCCTGCCGGTGAGGGGACAGCGCACCCACACCAACGCCCGAACCCGCAAAGGGCCCCGTCGCCAGATGGGCGGGAAAAAGAAATAATCAGGAGGAAGAATGTCGCCAGAAAAGCCAGCCGGGGGGAAGAAGAAGGAGCGGCGGAATATTCAGAACGGCATCGCCCATATTCAGTCGACTTTTAACAATACCATCATTACCATTACGGATGTGAGCGGGAACGTCATCGCCTGGGCCAGCGCCGGCAGCGCTGGCTTCAAGGGCTCCCGCAAGAGCACCCCTTTCGCCGCCCAGCTGGCGGCCGAACAGGCGGCGAAGAAGGCCATGGAGCAGGGGGTCCGGAGCATTGAGGTCTACGTGAAAGGGCCGGGGTCGGGACGGGAAGCGGCTCTCCGTTCCCTGCAGGCCGCCGGTTTCAAAGTGGACCTCATCCGCGACGTGACCCCGATTCCCCATAATGGCTGCCGCCCCCCCAAGAGGCGGCGGGTGTGAAATCCCGCAAACGGAGAGAGGAGGTTTGGTTTGGCCAGGTATATTGAATCAGCTTGTCGGCTCTGCCGGCGGGAGAATCTGAAACTTTACCTGAAGGGTGATAGGTGTTATTCGGACAAATGCGCCTTCGAGCGGCGCAGCTATCCGCCGGGGCAGCATGGACAGGGAAGGGTCAAGTTTTCCAACTACGGGGTTCAGCTGCGGGAGAAGCAGAAGGTCAAACGCATGTACGGCCTGGTGGAGAAGCAGTTCCGGAACTTCTTCGTCAAAGCCGAGAGGATGAAAGGCATCACCGGCACCAACCTTCTTCTGCTCCTGGAGAGGCGGCTGGACAACCTGGTCTATCGGCTGGGATTCGCCAACTCGCGGAGCGAGGCCCGGCAGATGGTCCGGCACAGCCATTTCCTGGTCCAGGGGAAGAAGGTGAGCATTCCCTCCTACCTGGTCAAGGTGGGGCAGGTGATCGAGCTGCGGGAAAAGAGCCGGAAGATCGCTAAAGTCGGCGAGTCCCTGGAAGGGGTGGCCCGCCGGGGGGTTCCTTCCTGGCTGGAGCTGGAGAAGGAACAGTTCCGGGGCCGTCTGGTATCCCTTCCCTCGCGGGAAGACCTGACCATGCCCATCAAAGAGCAGCTGATCGTCGAGCTCTATTCCAAATAAACCCTTCGATGAGCCCGCCTCGAGCGGGATCGAGGAGATCCTATGTATCGAAACTGGGAAACCTTGATCAAACCAAAAACCATGGAGATCGAGGAGGAAACGTTAAGTCCCACCTACGGCCGCTTTCACGTGGAGCCCCTGGAGCGCGGATTCGGGATCACCATCGGCAACTCCCTGCGCCGCATCCTTCTGTCTTCCCTCCAGGGGGCGGCGATCAGCGCCGTGCAGATGAAAGGGGTTCTCCATGAGTTTTCCACGATTTACGGCGTTCGCGAGGATGTGACCGACATCATCCTGAACATCAAAGAACTGCTGGTGAAACTCCATTCCGACGGCCCCGAGACCCTGCACCTGAAGGCCAACAAACCGGGGGTGGTGCGGGCGCGGGACATTCAGACCGGCTCCAACGTGGAGATTTTAAACCCCGATCATGTCATCGCCACCCTTTCGGAAGACGGGGAGCTGGACATGGAGCTGATGGTCAAACGAGGCCGGGGATATGTCCCGGCGGAGCGCAACCGGGAAGAAGGGCAACCCATCGGAACCATCCCCATCGATGCCCTCTTTTCCCCCATCCGGAAAGTCAACTACACGGTCACCCACTCCCGGGTCGGGCAGATCACCGATTACGACCGTCTCACCATGGAAATCTGGACCAACGGGAACGTGACCCCGGCGGATGCGCTCGGCTATGCGGCCAAGATCCTGAAAGAACAGCTCACCGTGTTCATCAACTTCGACGAGGAAGAGATCATTCCCAAGCCTGCCGAAGTCCCGGAATTGGCCAAACTCAACGAGAACCTGTTCAAGGGCGTGGACGAACTGGAGCTCTCGGTGCGCTCGGCCAACTGTCTGAAGAATGCCGACATCCGCTACATCGGCGACCTGGTGCAGAAGAGCGAGACGGAGATGCTCAAAACCAAGAACTTCGGGAGAAAGTCCCTGAACGAGATCAAGGAGATCCTCTCCGAGATGGGGCTTTCCCTGGGAATGAAGCTGGAAAACTGGCCTCCCCCCGAACTGGAGCAGAAGAATACAGAGGAAGCCTAGGGAAGGAATCGCAACATGCACCATCGAATTGCGGGTAGAAAATTAGGTCGGACCACCAGCCACCGCATGGCCATGCTCCGCAACCTGGTCACCTCACTCCTGGAGCATGAGAAGGTGAAGACGACGGACGCCAAAGCCAAGGAAGTCCGCCCCCTGGCGGAGAAACTCATCGGCCTGGCCAAACGGGGCGACCTCCATGCCCGGCGCCAGGCGCTCTCCGTGGTTCGGAAGGCCGAGGTGGTCAAGAAGCTTTTTGAAACCCTCTCTCCCCGGTACCAGTCGCGCACCGGGGGCTACCTCCGGATCGTGAAAGTGGGATACCGGCCGGGGGACGGCGCTCCCGTTTCCCTCGTGGAATTGATCGGAGAAGGGAAGGAAGGGGCCAAAAAGGGGAAGGGGAAGAAGAAACGGGAAAAGGTCAAACGCTCCCAGCGAGCGAAGCTTCCGGAAGCTCCGGCCAAACCGTGAAGCCGGGCGAGGGATTTTCCGAGGGCGAGGCCATTGGCCTTGCCCTTTTTTTTCGGGGAAGATGATCGAACTGAAGGGAGTGAGCTTCTCCTACGCTTCTTCGGCCGGGCCCCGGCGGCAGGTCTTCGAAGGGCTGAATCTTCTGGTCCGGCAGGGGCGGCTATGCGGCCCTCATGGGGCCGAACGGGTCGGGCAAAAGCACCCTGGGGAAGCTGGTCAAAGGGCTTCTTTCACCCTCCTCGGGGGAGGTTCGAATCGGCGGCCGGCTCCTGAACCCCGGGGAGGTTTCCCCCCGGGTGGGGTACATTTTTTCCAATCCCGAGAACCAGATCGTCTCTTCCATCGTGGAGGAGGACGTGGCTTTCGGCCTGGGAAATCAGGGCATGGACCCGGCCCTCATGTCCCTCCGGGTGGAAGAGAGCCTGCGGATGGTGGGGATGGCTGAGTACCGAACCCATTCTCCCCACCTCCTCTCCGGCGGGCAGCAGCAGAAGGTGGTCATCGCCGGCATCCTGGCCATGGAGTGCGAGGTTCTGGTCCTGGATGAACCGACTTCCATGGTGGACCTCCGCGACCGGCGGGAAATCCTGGACCTCTTTCAAAGGCTGCACGAGGATCAGGGCATAACCCTTCTCCATATCACCCATTCCTTCGAAGAAGCGCTCCAGGCCCAGGACCTGATCTACCTGGAAAACGGACGGGTCTCTTTTTCCGGCCCCCCCGAGGAGTTTTTAACTTCAACCCCTTCTGCGGCGGGTTCCAACCTTCAAATTCCCCCCCTTTACCAGCTCATCCAGGGATTGCGGGAACGGGGGCATGCAATTCCTCCGAGCGTCCGCTCTTACGCAGAATTGAAGAGCTTTCTGCTTGAAAGGGGAAAGTCCCCGCGTTCGTAGCTCCCGCCCCGTCGCCCGGGGGACGGGATTCCCCGTTCCTTAAAATGCCATTGCCAGCTTGAACCAGATGGAGTCGCCTTCGAGGCGATTTCCCACGTCGATTTCCGGAAGCCATTTCAGCTCGGCCGCGAGGTCATGTTGCCAGACTTTCGTTATGTAGGACAGCACCGGGCCGATACCGATCGTACGGCCTTTGAAATCGCCCAGGCGTGCGCCGGAGCCGCTGTCGCCCTCGAGCTGCTGGTAGTAGAAGAAGTTGGCTCCCACCCCGATCACCCCCCCCCAAAGGGGCAGGTGTTGCGCGACCGTGACATCGAGGTGAAATTGGGTTCCGCTCTGGTAGTTCGTATCCTCATTCTCCGTATTGAAGTCCAGGCCGGCGAAGGCGGTCAGCTCGAGGCCGATCTTGCTGCTGATATAACTGATCGAGGCCGTGGGCTCGAAGGTCCAGTAGTTCTTGCCCACGTTGGCCAAGTTACCCTTGTCATAGTCGCCGGTGGGGGCGTAGATGCCCAGGCGGACGTCGTATTTCAGGTCGCGATTGAGCGCGGTCCAGCTGATCATGAACGGATAGAGGAGAATGTCCCCGATGCCGTTTTCCTTGTCGGTCTTATTGCGGGTGACGGTGTTTCCTAATGGCCCGGTGACCTGGACCTCGCCTTTGACCTCCAGCCAGACATACGGGATGGCCAGGCCCACGGCATAATCTCCGCCCAGCAGCTTCAGCGGGGTTTGATAAAGCACCACCACCGTATCGGCATAGGAGGTGGCGTCGAGGTTTCCGGCGATCAATCCCCCCCTGGGCATTTGCTTGGTGCCGCTCGCACTGCCGTCATAATAGTTAAAGAAATTGGCGACCGCCAGGCCGGGCTTGCCGGGGAGCGCATCAATGAAAGAAGCGTTCGCTCCCGGCATGTAATGGCCGCTGCCGCCTTCCTCGGCGTGGGCCGAGAGGGGAACCAGGATGCCGAGCATCACAAGGGCACCTAGTGTTATACTTCTCACGATCTTCATTTTTCTCCTCCTAAAATTGTTTTCGGCACATAGCCGAGCGGTATTCCAGCTGGAATGAGAGGTTCCATCGCCCCGGCCCTCTCCCGTCAGAAACGATGTCGCTCTCACGCTTCGTCATTTCACCCGACCGGCTCTGAGTGCCTCTACGGCTTCAGCACCTTTCTCCCCCCAGTATTTAAAAGCATCCTCGACAGACCCCCACTTCGTGAACCTTTCCGTAAATCCCGCCGTATACTCAAGGTAACCAGCAGCGATCACTTCGTTGGTCAACGAATCGAGGAACATGGCTTCGGCCTGGGTTGCGCCTGCGCCGCTCCATGCGCCCGCCGCGCCTTTCTTTATGACGCTGATGCCTATCCCTATGGGGATGACGGTTGTGACCGCACTGATGGCCGGATTGCTCTGTTTAAGACCTACGATTGCCATCCGGAGTCGCCAAACGTCGGGGCCCGGTTCAGCCACGATCGAGTCCTTTTTTTTAATAGCATTCACCAAGGCCAGGGAGGCGGCGTCTCCCAGTTCCTTCATTTCATCCCCCGAGATGCCCTTGTATTCGGAATCTTCAGCCAGGGCAAAAACCACATAGTCCACCATGACCTTTTTGTACTTGGTGAAATCCACTCCCGGCTTCAGCCAGCGCAACTTGGCTGGTGCGCCTTCCGGGGCGGGCGCTAAATTCTTGGAATACTCTCCCAGGAAACCTGTCTTTGGCGGTGCAGTGGTGGCACAACTCGCCAGAAACATCATCCCCAGGATCAATACAAACATCTTTTTCATTTCCGTTCCTCCTTTCGGTTTTTCGGTTCGTTGTTAAAGTGAAAAGTGTATCCATGATCAGCCTCGTTCGTTTAATGGATGTTTCTGCTTTTCTGGAAAGTGACGAAGGAATCAGAGGGTCGAGGGCCGGGGGTCGAGTGTTTTCCCCCTCCCCTCGACACTTGTCATTGGTGAGTCTTGGTTGTCCTACTTCAACATTTTCAACACTTGCAATAGCATCTCCTTCAAAGGGATTTCAATTGCCACCACCGGCAGGAACGGCAGCAACGCCGCGACGACCAGCGGCAAGAGTTGCTTCGGCCTAAACGGCAGCGTGTTCATTTGCTGGATGGCGGTGACCGTCGGATTGAAGTCACTGACCGCCGAGAAGTCCGGTGCCTGCAGCATCTCCCCGGGTGCGGGGGGGCTGGCGCCCAGCCACTTCTCCTCGAAGGCCCGCAACTGGCGCCCGGCCAAAGCGCCGCAAGCGAGCACGGCGCGTTGTTTTGCTTTACCGAGTTGGCCATTGAAGAAGACGAACGGCCCGGCCGTCAGCGCCACCAGTGCCGCCGCGAGGGCGGCGATCGCATACTGGAAACTGGCGAAGGACGCGACCTTCCACAGGATCACGTTCGCGAGCGTGCCGGCGGCCGAGGCGGCAATGGCGAAGACTGGCAGCCGAAACGCCGGCAACGCCATGCCCAAAAACGCCAGCCCGCCAGCGCCGTCCGGGTGCGCGGCGTTTAGCTGCAGGTCCAGCCGCGAGGTTTTCCAGAGAAACCGCCACCAGAGTGCCAGGCGATACAGGAGCTGCAGCATCGCGATCATGTACAGCGGCTCGCAGATCGCAGCCAGCCACCAGCCGGCCAGCGACAAGCTGCGGTGTCCTGCCGTAGCCACCACCCGCCACGAGTCCGGCATTTGGGCCACCGATACTGTGCCGAAAGTCAGCGTGTTCGCGACGGCCAAGGCCACCAGCACCACGCCCGCGACCGCAGAATCCCGCCACCGGAGCATCGCGGTGATGTTGGCGAAGAAGGATTCCCGTTCCGGCTCCTTCACCAACTCGGCGTCCAGAAAGTGGCGCACGATGGTCCGCAATTCTCGCCGGAACCCCGGCGTTGCCAGAATCAACAGCGGCAGCGCCACCAGGTACCGGGCGTACATGGCAGCGTCCAGCAGCATCGACTCGCGCCAGCTGGGCCCGATGGCATGGCCTTGCACCGCCGCCAGCACGGCCAAAGCAACCCACGTCGCCAGGACCACGAAGATGACCCTGCGCCGGACGTGACGCTGCTCCGTCCCCGCCAACCGCACGGCGGTTTGCAGCCTGGCAAACGGGCCGCCTTCGAATAGCGGGAAATGCGTCGGGTCGCTTTTGGACATAGGCTCTGTCACAGTGATACCCATCCTCCTACCGGGTAAGGCGATGGTCGAAGAAGCGTGCGATCTGCGTTAGAGGCGAGCAAGCTTCATACCGGTTGTCCTGGTAAAAAGTTGAATCCATGAAATCTGAACTGCAGCTGGGTCATCCTATCATTCGCATTATTTAAAGGGAAATACTTTCCTCCAGTCCTTTTTCATGTCCACCACCGTCCATCCACGCCTCTGGGCTTCTTCGAGCGCTTTGTCGAGGCGTCCGACGAACGACTGCCGGTCATAGGCCCATTCGCGTTCCGCATCGGTATGGTGAACGAGAAGCATGAATCGCCGGCCTTCCCCTGCAGCCGTCCACTGAAGCATCTGGAGGTCGCCGTCGGAATTGCCGAAAGCCGCAATGGGGCGGCGGCCGATGAACTTTTGAATGCCTACCGGCTTGCCCGGCCCATCGTCGATGAAGTCCAGCTTGGGTTCCCGCACCAGCACCGGTCCGCCATCACGAACCTCGAACTTCGTTACGATGCTGCTGCCGATGACCTGTTCGGGCGGGATGCCGTAGCGTTCTTCGCTGAAGGTACGCACGAATTCGACACCGCCGCCCGAGACGATGTAGGTCTTGAAGCCGTTTTCTCGAAGGTAGGCGAGCAGCTCCAGCATCGGCTGGTATACCAGATCGGTAAAGGGCCGATTAAAGCGCGGGTGTTTGGCCGCACCGAGCCAATCCTTGACGATCCTTTCAAACTCCTGCGTGGTCACGCCCGCGTGGGAGGCCATGAGGACCTCCAGCACCCCTTTTTCACCGGATGCCAGCAGAGCCTTCCGGTCGTTCTCGAGAAGCGCCTTGAAGGGCTGCCGGTCTTTCCACTCCGGGTGCTGCGGGGCGAGTGCCTTCACCCGGTCCAGGGTGAAAAAGGCCTGGAAATACATGGGCTGTTCGCCCCAGAGGGTTCCATCGTTGTCGAAGGTCGCGATTCGTTGTTCGGGCGGCACATAGTTCGGGCTCGATTTGTCAGCCACGGTGCGGACAAATTCAACGATGGCCTTTTTTGCCGGACCCTCGTTCCAGGAGGGTAGGGGGTCGGCGAGCGCCACCCGCCCGGTAACGGCCCCCAGCCCCATGAAGAGGGGAAAACAGGTTAGAAAGTACCTGCCGCCGGGCCCTAAGAATGTTCGCCAATTTTTTCTAGACAACATGAAAGACCTCCTTTTTCATCATGGCTTCATCGGTTACCACCTGTAGATCGTTGCTAACATTGCGAGGACCCCGAGGAAGCTGATCAACGCTCCCACCACCGAGGAAAGGGATAACGGGATTTTTAAATGGTGTTTCCTCAGCTGCTGTCTATATTGCCAGTTCTGTATCGTTGCCAGGATGAGCGCGACCAGTCCAATGGCAATCATGATCATTGCAAACTCGCGCGCACCGAGCACCTGGGGAATGCGAGGTCGAACCGAGGCCCCCAGCTCGAGCTGAAAGAATTTATAGAGGCTGAAGCCGAAGGTGATCAAGGAGGTCGCTGTTCTGACCCAGGCCATCAGGGTGCGTTCGTGGGATAGCAATGTCCGCTCAAAAGAAAACCTTGTGCTGGCGTCCGCAGCAATTGCTGCTTCAATCGATAATTCGCCCGACTTTGCCTCCGTCTGGTTGGTCATCGAACTGATCCCTCCTTTCATAGCGACAATGACCAGTGGTCAGTGATCAGTAATCAGTAAACAGTTATCAGTCATAAAAAAATAGCGATCAGCCACCAGTTATTGGTTATCGGTGGTGCAAAAATCATCCTCTTCCCTGCTTTTGATCTTTTTATAGATTCTCCAAAACTTCCTTCCTGTTCATTCTTTCCCAAATACTGTTCACTGATGACTGATCACTGGTAACTGGTTACTGATCACTTTTTCCTGCTCACCTTCGCGATCCGGTTCACGGGACCGCGGATCAACAGATACGGTACAAGCGCCAAAATTATCGCAACCAGAAGGGCCTCCAATGGGTAAAACCATCTAAAGATAATAAACTGGTAGATCACGTCCATAACGATCGCGAAAACGAAGACCCGGCCCATGGACTTCCACCCGTCTCGCAACATGTCCGCCCGACTATCCGGATTTGTAAACAATGCCCAGAAATAAGCGGGTTTGCCCTCTTTGGCATCTTTCAATCCACTGCGGATGGCGAAGATAGCGGCCATGACCGGCTGGAGGATCAGCCGAAACTTCATGGGCCCGCTCACGCGACCCACAAGGTCTTCAATGATGCGGGAAAGCAGATCTTCCATGTGTCAAAACCACCCTTTCCTAGAGTGATCAGTACGCAGTTATCAGTGATCAGTGGTATCAGTGATCAGTCCTTCCCGCTACTACCTATGTACTGTTGACTGACAACTGGTTACTAATCACTGATCACTGATGACTGATGACTGATTACTGGTCACTTGTCTTCCGCTGCCACGGCCACCTTCCCTCAATCTCCACAACCAGGGCCCAACTCAGGAACGTACGAATGAGAACCAACAATCCTAACACCGCAACACTCTGTAAGGTTGGGTTCAGAGCAACCGTTCGGATAATATCAGCCGCTACCAGAAACTCCAAGCCGAGTAGCAAGGAATTCCCAATCCGATCCTTGAAGCGTTTGTAGGCGCTGTCAACCTTCAGCCTTGTATGAAGAAAGTAGCGGACTATCCCGTAGACAATACCACCTACAATAACCAATACAGCGAGCGCCTCAATCCCCTCAGCTGCCAGTCCGATCACTTCGCGCATCTTTTCACCCCCGGAACTCAGACGATAAATCGATGCAACAAAGATATCCAGACTTCTTTATCATCTGTTCCCTTGTTATGTAGAAAAGGACCTTCAAATCCCCCTCAACCCCCTCTTTCGCTCAAAGGGGGGCAGCAGGGGACTTTCTGCTGTATCTCCTGTTCTTTTTAGTGGTGACCACCACCCGAGGCATCCTTCAACTGCTCCAGCACCCGGTCCAGGTTGAATGACGCCGGCTTCTGGCGCGGAGGAAAATCCTTGAATGACTGAATCTGCTGGGCCACGAATGCCTGGGTCAACGCGCAACCGAAGGCTTGATCAAGCACCCAATCCCAGTACGTGTTCGAGTTTTCGTCCGCCCTCTCGAAGGGGTCACGTCTGAGGTTGAATACCTTGGGTACGCGGAGCGGCACGAAGGGCTCTGACCAACAGGCCATCTGCTTGGCCCGCTGTTCCATGAATACGGACTTCATGTCCTCAAGCCGTAGAGCCACCAGCTGTCCGTCGTCGTTCAGGTAGAAGAAGGCCTTCCTGGGACTCTCCTTTGCCTCGCCGGCAAAATAAGGCAGCATGTTGACGCCATCAATGTGGACCTTGAAGGTCTTGCTGCCGGCCTTATGACCCTTCAGCAGTTTCGCATTAATCTCCGATTCACCGACCACCGCCAGCAACGTCGGCAGCCAGTCCTGATGGCAGACAATCCCGTTCAGCACCGTGCCCGCCTTGAACTTGCCGGGCCAACGCACGAACGCCGGTACGCGCCAGCCCCCTTCCCAGTTGGTGTTTTTCTCGCTGCGGAACGGAGTGATACCTGCGTCCGGCCACGAGTTGTAGTGCGGGCCGTTGTCGGTAGAGTACATGACGATGGTGTTATCGGAGATACCCAGTTCGTCGAGTTTGGCGAGCATTTTGCCGATGTTCTCATCGTGGGCGACCATCACGTCATTATAAAAACCCTGCCCGCTTTTTCCCTCGTGTTTCTTGGCGCAGTGGGTCCGGAAGTGCATGCCCGTGGTGTTATACCAGACGAAGAAGGGTTTGCCCGCCTTGTGAACCCGGTCGATGAAGTCCAGCGCCTTTTCGGTAACTTCGTCGTCGATGGTCTCCATACGCTTCTTCGTGAGTGCGCCAGTGTCCTCAATCTTTTGTTTGCCCACGCGCCCCCAGCGCGGCTCCTCGGTCGCATCGTCCTTCTCGGTTGCCCGGCAGTGCAGCACACCCCGCGGGCCGAACATCTTCCGGAAAGCGGGGTCCTTCGGGTAGTCGGGAAGTTCGGGCTCCTCTTCGGCGTTCAGGTGATAGAGGTTGCCAAAGAACTCATCAAAGCCGTGCACGGTGGGGAGAAACTCATTCTTGTCGCCGAGGTGGTTCTTGCCAAATTGGCCGGTGGCATACCCCAGGGGCTTGAGCAAATCGGCAATCGTCGGGTCTTCCGCGTGCAACCCGACATCCGCTGCCGGCATTCCCACCTTGGTCAGGCCCGTGCGAATCGGGTTCTGACCGGTGATGAAGGCAGCCCGGCCCGCCGTACAGCTCTGCTGTCCATAGTAGTCAGTGAAGGCAATCCCTTCGTTGGCAATGCGGTCGATGTTCGGCGTCCGATAGCCCATCTGGCCGCGGCTGTTGTAACTGATGTTCCACCAGCCGATATCATCGCCCCACAGAATGAGAATGTTCGGTTTCTGCGATTGTTTTGCCATAAGTCTCCTCCTTTCAGATTATTTGTGTGAAGTGGCCAGTGGCAGGTGTCAAGTGGCAAAAGAAACAAACCCAGGTCCACTGACCACTGATTACTGGTTACTGATTACTTGTTACTGTCCTCGTCACTCGCCACTCGTCACTCTCTTTTATTGAAACGCCATCGCCACACGAAAACGCTCTGCACCGGTGAGGATGTGATCCTGGTCCAGCGCGTCCTTGTCGACGTCGATCTCCACCCAGTTGACCTGGCCGTTGAATGCGTTGCCCTTCGGGCCATAGTCCGGCGATACCGGAGAACCTGCTTCCATTCCCACGTCAACCGTTTCATCGGCGGAATAGGCGAAGGGGTGGGTCATCTCGATACGGCCTTCACCGACCTTCTGGCCATCCGTGAAGAGCGACACGGTGCCGCCCTTGGCCAGGCCGCCGCCGTCGTAGGCGAACTCCATCCTCACCTGGTGCTTGCCGGCCGGGATCGCCTGCGTGCCTTCGACGAAGAAATACTTGATCCCGTGGAAGTTGTAGCAGAATTTGGGCTTTCCGCCTTTCGCGTATAAACTGAGGCCGCCGGTGAGGCCGCCAAATGCGAGAATAACCCCTTCCGCGCCCGCTTTCGGGCACCACCACTTCGGCCGTGATGGCGTAGGATTTGTTCGTGAGGCAAACAACCGAGTGCGGAGACAAGCCCTTCATCCCGCCAAAGAGCAACTGCCGGTTGCCGCGAATCAACTGCGGGCGCCCGGAGATATCCGGGTTCAAACGCTCGGCGAGACGGTCGTCGAGCGGCACCACGTTGTACTTGACCGCCTCGATCAGCCACAGGCGCTGGAGCTCGTGCAGCTTTTCCGGCATCTTCTTGGCCAGATCGTGGGCCTGCGTCCAGTCGGTGTTCGTGTCGTACAGCTCCCAGACATCGTCGTCAAAGGGAATGGTCTTGATCGCTCCGATGCTCCCACGGCGTGCGGTGCTTGGTGACCGCCGTCCAGCCCTTGTGATAGATGCCGCGGTTGCCGATGATCTCGAAGTACTGCGTCTCGTGCCGTTCGGCGGCCTTGCCATCGTCGAACGAGTAGAGCATGCTCACGCCTTCGTAAGGCTTCTGCTGGATGCCGTTGACGAAGGTCGGCTCCGGCAAGCCCGCCGCTTCCAGGACCGTCGGCGCCACGTCGATCACGTGATGGAATTGCGAGCGGATCTCGCCCTTGGCCTTGATGCCATTGGGCCAGTGGACGATCGTCCCGTTGCGCGTGCCGCCCCAGTGCGAGGCGACCTGCTTGGTCCACTGATACGGCGTGTCCATGGCGTGGGCCCAACCCACCGCATAGTGGTTGTAGGCTGCGGCGTGCCGAACTTGTCGATGTTCTTTTTCAGGAACTCCGGGGTTTCCAGATGTCCGAACCCGTTGATGGGCAACATCTCGTTAAATGTGCCCTGGAGCGTGCCTTCAGCCGAGGCGCCGTTGTCGCCGATGATGTAATAGATGAGGGTGTCGTCGAGGATCTCCAGGTCCGCCAGCGCGTCGATCAGACGCCCGACATGGTAATCGGTATGCTCCAGGAACCCGGCATAGATCTCCATCTGCCGGGCCAGGATAGGCTTCATTTCGGGAGAAATGTCGTCCCAGGCCGGCATCTCCGGGTGACGCTTGGTGAGGTCGCAGTCGGGCGGGATGACGCCCAGCTTCTTCTGCCGGGCGAACGTCTCTTCGCGCAGCTTGTCCCAGCCCTGGTCGAACTTGCCCTTGTACTTGTCCGCCCATTCCTTCGGCACGTGGTGCGGGGCATGCGTCGCCCCGGGCGCGAAGTACATGAAAAAGGGCTTGTCGGGCATGAGTGACTTCTGCCGGCGAACCCATTGGATGGCCTTGTTGGCCAGGTCTTCGGTGAGGTGATACCCCTCTTCGGGGGTCTTTTCCAGCTCGACCGGTGTCGTGCCTTCATAGAGCGAGGGGTAGTACTGGTTCGTCTCGGCGCAGATAAAACCGTAGAAATACTCGAAGCCGCTTCCGGTCGGCCAGGCGTCGTACGGACCCGCGGGGCTGGTCTCCCAGCAGGGCACTTCGTGGCACTTGCCGAACTGGGCCGTCCCGTATCCATTCAGCTTGAGCGTCTCGGCCAGCGGAGCGCAGGACTTGGGGCGGATCGAGCAGTTGCCGGGTGCCGAGGTGGCCATTTCGGTAATGCCGCCCATGCCGACCGTATGGTGGTTGCGCCCGGTCAAAAGCGCCTGCCTTGTCGGTGAGCAGAGCGCGGTGGTGTGGAAGCGGTTGTACTTGAGCCCGTTCGCCGCGAGCCGTTCGGCGGTCGGCGTATGACATGGACCGCCGAATGCGGACGATGCGCCAAATCCCACATCGTCGATGAGAACAATAAGCACGTTGGGCGCACCCTTAGGAGGGCGCAACGGCTCGATGGGCGGATACTTCGTATCCGGGTCCTTGGCGTCGTAGGTCGTCAAGCCCACGTGCTGCTTGTCCGGAATGGGCAGGACCTGTCGTTGGATCTTGTCCTGTTCTTTCATAAGAAGCCTCCTTTTAAGACCATCATCTTTCAAAGCCGACATTCACTTCTGCCGCTTCGGCACAAAATCCACAGGTGCACCGGCCGGGAATGGCCACCGTGTGGGTTCCGCTGCGGATCGCGTGGCGACCGGTCAACAGGGCCGAGCGCGACGGCGTGCACTGCGGCTCCACGACATAGTGCCAGAGCTGGAGGCCTTCCCGGGCGAACTGGTCGATCCGCTTGGTGTCGGTGCCGCGCACCTTGCCGCCGCCGTAGCAGCCCAGCTCGCCCAGACCCAGGTTGTCGACGTGGAACCAGAGGATGTTTGGTTTCATCGCCACAGCAGCCAAGTCAATCACCTCCTTGCTGAGTGTCGGGTGGCAAATGAGTGACGAGTGTCGAGGGTCGAGGGACAAACCGAGTACCGAGTGTCGAGTACCGAGGGAAAAGAAAAAGTTGTTTTTCTTTCCCTCGACACTCTATCCTCGACACTTTTTAGCTCCCCCTCGTCACTCGCCATCCCTTCTTACTTCTTTGGCGGCGAGCCGCCGCCGAAGAAATCGGCCAGGTTGACCTTCCCCGAGAATCCGCGAGCCCATTGCCGCATCTGGTCCTTCGGGCGTGAAGAGCGCAGGATCGATCTCCAGGTCGCGGACCGATTGTTCCTGATTGTCCGCTATCGTGTCCTTGAAGGTCACCTCCGTCGGAATCTTACCGTCGAACTGGTTCTGGATCAGCCACTGCAGATCGGGCGGGCGATGTTGGTGGTCTCCGGGAGCGCGGCCTCGCGGAGCCAGACACGATCCTTGGTCACATTGACCACGGTGTGATCGATACCGAAGGCGAACAGGCCCTTGTAGTGCATCCGCACGCCGGCCATCATCTCGCCGACCAGCTCCCGGTCGAAGGAAAGATGGGTGGCCATGGCCAGTCGAGGTTGCACCAGATTGGCCAGGTAGCCGGCGCCATAGTGCGGGGTATGAAAATTATCGATTGTCCAGGCGCCGATCAGGGGCGAGACCCCCTGTTTCAAGGCCCACAGGTGGACCATATCCACGGCCATCTCGGTGACGAACACGTCCACGCCCTTGGCATACTTGGCCGTGAGCTGGTCGGGCTTGCCGTCGCCGGTATACACAAAGGAAAGCCCGTTCCAGTCGAGCCGGAAGGCGGAGGCTCCGTCCACGGTGTGCGAGCGCCGCCAGTGGGTCACCTTCACGCCGTCCTTGTCGTAGCACACGCCGCCGTCATCCCTGAAGTCGAACTCGGTGACTTCGAACTCGTAGGCATTCTCTGTCGGCCATGCCAACAGCGAGCTGCATGGTCCAGGCGCCCATCTTCCTCAAGTGCTCGCACATGGCCCGGGTGCCCAGCTCGGGGGTGCGTCCCGAGGGGCCAATGACACGCAGCGGCTTAAAGCGCCCATTGAAGGGGGCAAATTGCCACAGGTAGGGAAGGTCGCCGTAGTGGTCAATGTGCAGGTGGGTGAGGAAGATGTCGTTGATCTCCGGCACCGGCACCTGGTTGGCGATGATGTTGCGCAGGCAGCCCGGGCCGAGGTCGAAGAAGAACCGTTTGCCGCTGCCCAATTCCACCATGATGCAGGGGCCGGCCTGCGTTAACCGAGGCGGCCAGGGGTTGCTGCCCATGAAAATGATGCGCATCTCGTCCGGACCGAGCGGCTCGCTCTGGGGAAAATAGTTGTTGCGGTTCTTGACCGACGGCGTCGGCAGGTAGTAGGGCGGCATGGAGATGCCCGTGCCCGGCGGCGCGCCGTAGGGGTTCTTCTCCTCTATTGCAGTCATGTTCTATCTCCCTTCAAAAAAGTACCGAGTGTCGAGTACCGAGTGGAAAAGACAAAGTACCGAGTGTCGAGTGTCGAGTGACAAACCGAGTGTCGAGTGCAAAAAGCTTCCTTTTTTGTCTGTTCCCTCGACACTCGGCCCTCGTCACTCTCTTCTTACTGCCTTGCCATGATCTTCTTCATGGTGAGTTCGTCGTCCACGATCAGCTGGCCGCTGACGTCCAACTTGACCTTGTAGAGCTTGCCGGTGAATGGGAACGGCGCCTTATAATCGGCCGTAATGGGCGAGCCCACATCGGCGCCGACAGCCAGGCCGCCGCCCAATCCGTAGGACATGGGAGTCGTGACGGCCATATCGATCTGGCCCACCAGCGTCTTGTCGATATAGAGCTGGGCCCGGCCGGGCGATCCTTTGCCCTTGCGGATATCGGGCTTGCCCGTCGGCTCGAACTCGAACCTCAGCTCATGGCGTCCCGCCGGCACGTCGCCCTTGGACCGGACGATCATCATCTCTTTCCCCACGTAGTTATGGACGTAGCACAGCTTCCCGTCCTTGACGTAAAAGGCGTATCCCCCATCGACACCCCCCACCGAAAACAGCACCCCCTCGGCTCCTTCCTTGGAGATCTCCACATCGGCGGTGATGCTGTGCGGTCGGTTCAGCGTGCTGGCGCTGACCGCCCCCGATATCGGCTGCGTGTTTGGGTAAAACGTGTAGCTCTTACGGTCGACCGCGATCTGAGGGCGCTCCTCTGGGGCGCGCAGCATGACGCGGCCGTCCACGGGCAGGACGTTGTACTTCCCGGCCTCGACGTACCACTGGGCCACCATCTCGATCAGCTTGGCCCGGTTTTCCGCGGCCACGTTGTGGTTCTCGGCAAAATCTTCGCCCACGTGATAGAGCTCCCAGTGATTCGCATCGAGCTCGGTCAGCGTCTGGGCCGGAATGGGCTCCCCCACCGGCTTGCCCGCTTCGGTGAAAGACGGGCCAGGCCACGGGCAGACCGCGCGCCAGCCGTCATGGTAGATGGAACGGTGGCCCAGCATCTCGAAATACTGGGTGATATGCCGGGTCGGCGCCTTGGCGTTGTCGAGGGCATGGGCAAAGCTCAGGCCCTCGATCGGCGACTGGGTTACGCCCTTGACGCTGGACGGGGGCTCGATCCCCAGCAGCTCGAGGACCGTCGGGACCATGTCGATGGCATGGGCGTACTGCGTGCGGACCTCGCCCCTTGGCCTTGATGACCTTGGGCCAGTGGACGATGAACGGGTCACTGATGCCGCCGCGGTAGGTCTCGCGCTTCCAACGTCGGAAAGGCGTGTTCCCAGCCCAGGTCCACCCCCACGGGTAATGGTTATAATACTTCGGGCCACCGAGGTCTTCGAGGGCCTTCAGGTTGTCTTCCAGGGACTCGGGCACGGAGTTGAAGAATAGGTTCTCGTTGACCGAGCCTGCCGGGCCGCCCTCGGCGCTGGCGCCGTTGTCGGAGATGAACATGATGAGCGTGTTGTCCCACTCGCCGATCGTTTTCAGGAATTCGAACAGGCGGCCGTAGTGATAATCCGTGTGGGAGAGGAAGCCCGCGAACACCTCCATCATGCGGGCGTAGATCTTCTTCTCTTCCGGCGAGCATCGGTCCCACGGCTTCACATCCGGGTCGTGGCGGGAGAGCTCGGCTTCCCTGGGGATAATGCCCAGCTTCTTCTGGCGCTCGAAAACCATCTCCCTGTATTTGTCCCAGCCCATGTCGAACTTTCCCTTGTACTTGTCCGCCCACTTCTTGGGAACGTGGTGCGGCGCATGCCCCGCGCCCGGGCAGAAATACATGAAGAAGGGCTTGTTCGGCGCGTTCTGCTTGGAGTCGGCGATGAAGCTGATGGCTTTGTCCGTGATGTCCTCGGTTAAATGATAGCCCTCCTCCGGCGTCTTGGGCGGTTCCACCGAATGATTGTCGTAGGTCAGATCCGGGTAGTATTGGTGCGTGTCGGCGCCGAGAAAGCCGTAGAACCGCTCGAACCCACGGCCCAGCGGCCAGCGGTCGTAGGGCCCCGCCCCGGTAACCTCGGTGGATGGTGTGAGATGCCACTTGCCCAAAGCAAAAGTATTGTAACCGTGCTGGAGCAGGATCTCCGAAAGGAACCCGTTCTCGAATGGAATGTAACCGTTGCTGCCCGGGTAGCCGGTGGAGCCCTCGGTAATGCACGACATGGCGTTGGAGTGGTGATTCCGACCGGTCAGGATGCACGATCGCGTGGGCGAACATAACGCCGTTGTGTGCATGTTGTTGAAAAGCAGTCCGTTCTTCGCCAGGTTGTCTATGTTTGGCGTTTCAATGGGGCTGCCGTAGCAGCCCATCTGGCCGAACCCTGTATCGTCCTGCACAATGAAAAGGACGTTGGGCGCGCCTTCTTTGGCGCGCAGCGGTTGGGGCCAGGCCGGCTGGGATACATCATATGTCCGGCCAATGACTCCTGTGAATGCGGTTCCGGGCTTGTACTCTTTGAGTGCCATGGTTGCTTCCTCCCTTCCAGTAATGATTAATGCTGATCAATAATCAGTAATCAGTTTTCAGTGATCAGTTATCAGCTGGAGAAACCACTGGTTACTCGCCACTGATGACTGCTCACTGATGACTGATAACTTTTTCCCATTTCTTATCACTCGCCACTCGTCCCTCGTCCCTCGACACTCTTACTTCCCGTGACAGTTCTTGACTTTCTTTCCGCTGCCGCACGGGCAGGGATCGTTTCTCCCTAACTTTGCCAATTTTGCCTTGAGATCCGTTTCCTCTCTTGCCAGGATAGCCATGACCTCAGAGGCCGGCCGGTTTCGGCGGAGCAGATCGGCCATGATCCGCATGGGTTTGTCCGCATGCTTGAAGAAAGCCTTGTACCCGGCACAGAGATAATTCAGTCCCGGTTCTCCATCGGGCGTCTCGAGAAAGCGGTTCTTGGGGCATTCTCCATTGCAAATGCTCAAGAATTCGCAATCCCGGCAATACCGGGGGAGCGAATCTTTCTTCCCCTGCCCGAAGCGTCGCTGCTTCTCCGAAGCCACGAGATCAATCATGGGAGTCTTCAGGATATTTCCAAGGTAATGGTTGGGCTCGACAAAGTGATCGCAGGAATAGAGGTCTCCGTTATGCTCGAGGGCCATGCCCAGGCCGCAGGTGGGTCCGAAGATACAGACCGTTCCGGCCATCCCGAGCCATCCGGCGAGCGCTCCGTCGAAGTTGAGGACAAAGGTGTTGCCCACGTCCTTCCTCACCCATTCGTCGAAGATCGCGATAAGGAATCGCCCGAACTGCTCGGGCTTCACCGACCGGTCCGTGACCTTGCTCCCTTCCTGGTAGCCGGTTTCGTTGTCACGCTCGACAATGGGGATGAACTGGATGTAATGGGCCCCCAGCTCGTCCCGGAAAAAGCGGTAAACCTCCAGAGGATGAGCAGCGTTTTTCGAGTTGACCGTGCAGAGGATGTTGAATTCCACCTTGTGTTTCTGGAGCAGCCTTGCGGCACGCAGGACCCGTTCGAAGGTCCCCTGGCCCCCTCGGTCTTTCCGGTACAAATCATGAAGCTTTTGGGGCCCATCGAGGCTCAAGCCGATCAGAAAGTTGTTTTCATGAAAGAATTGACACCACTCATCGTTAATGAGGACTGCGTTCGTCTGGAAGGTGTTCTCGATGCGGGTGCCCGGCTTCTGGTACTTTTTTTGAAGCTCCACCGTTCGCCGGAAGAAATCGAGCCCCATGAGGGTCGGCTCTCCGCCCTGCCACGCTACCGTCACCTGGGGGACCTGGTGAGCTTCGAGAAGCTGCCGGATATAGGCCTCGTGGACCTCATCCGACATGCGAAAGCTGCTTCCCGGGTAGAGGTTCTCCTTTTTCAGAAAGAAGCAGTAGTCGCAATGGAGATTGCAGGCCGAGCCCGTGGGTTTCGCCATGATATGGAAGGCCTGCGGAACTTCAGATTGAGACATGGATTATCCCCTTTGGGTCCGGCATTTTAGCGGGCCGTCCGTTATTGGGTCTCATTTTTCCTGCTTCCCGAGATGGCCCAGGTGATCGCATCCAAAAGGGCTTGATCATCAATGGGTTTCCGGAAGAAGGCCACGGCTCCCAATTCCCGTGCCTGTTCCCGGATCTGGGCATCATCGCTGGCGGAGATGACAATAATTGGAATCCGACTCCCTTGGGCCATTAACTTCCGCTGGAGATCGAAACCCGTCAACCCCGGCATTCTTATATCGATGATGATGCAGGAATTCTTGTTTGGCTTTTGGCTTTTTAGAAACTCTTCGGCGGAAGCGAACGTTTCCGCCTCAAAGTTCACCGACCGCAAAAGCCTCTTGAATGCCTTTCGGACCGATTCATCATCGTCGATCACGTAGATCGTGGTTTGCTCCTTGGTCATGGGAACCCTCCGAGCTTGATCTGGCATTTTGGTTTCATGTTGGCACGATTGGACGGATAGCTGATTCGCAAAATAGATGAATAAGGACCCCGGTGTCTATGGGACCTTAGTCCTATACGAGGGGCGAGTAGCGAGGGACGAGGGGAAAAAAGAAAGTAATCAGTAAGCAGTAAACAGTAAACAGAAAACAGTGAACAGTAAACAGTGAACAGTAAACAGTGAACAGTAAGCGGCGTTCACTATTTCAGAAATGGTAAAAACTTTATCGGTAATGAAAAAAAGGGATGATCGGGCAGGAGAAAAAAGGGGGTTCTTGCTGATTACTGATTACTGAACACTGATCACTGATCACTGATCACTGATAACCGATCACTGCTTACTGCTTACTGATTACTATTTATGTTCTGGGGTAGTGATGCCTGCTTTCTCGGCCAGGCGGACCAGTTCGGCCACCGAGTCGACGCGAAGCTTTTCCATGACCCGGCCGCGGTGAACCTTGACCGTTTTTTCGGCAATGTTCAGTTGGAAAGCGATCTGTTTGTTCAGCATCCCGGTGATGACGTAACGGAGGATCTCATATTCGCGTGGAGTGAGCAGGTTGAGGCGATTGCGAAGATCATGAATTTCGGCCTGTTCGACTTTCGCTTTCCGGTCTTTTTCGATTGCCTCGCTCATCGCCCGCAGCAGGTCGTTGTCGTCGAAGGGCTTGGGGAGGAAATGAACCGCCCCTTTCCGCATGGCTTCGACGCTCATGGGGATGTCGCCATGGCCGGTGATGAAAACAATGGGCATGCTGGTTTCCGCCTTGCTGAGCTCAACCTGCAAATCCATCCCGCTCAGCCCCGGCATTTGCACATCGAGAATAATGCACCCAATACCGTCGAAGTGTTCCCGGCCGAGGAACTCTTCGGCAGAGGCAAACGTTTCCACCGAATACCCTACGGACCGCAGGAGCCGCGACAGGCTCTTCCGCAAGGAGGGATCGTCATCGATTACGAATACGGTCGGAGTAAATGCAGTCATCAGTCATCAGTGATCAGTGATCAGTGATCAGTCATCAGTATCCACGAGGTACTCCGCAGTTTCATCGCGGATTATGTGGCTGCGCTGGCCACAAAACAAGTGCGCCTTTTCGATCATGGAGTTGAGCATTCGACCAATTTGCATGAGTTCCAGATTCAATGTCTCCGCCTGTTTCGGGTCCAGATATTGGCAGCCGACCGCTTCGTCTATCCAATGCTGTGTCTCCATCTGCTCGGCATCTGCGTCTGTTAGCTTGCTAACGAAGTGCCTCTCGTAACGGCGCTTCGCCCAGGCCTCGGCAATTTGCGCTCCTATGGACCGCGATGCCCGTCGGATTTGGCTGGTCAGAGAATAGGCCTCCTCCTTCGGAAAGCTTTTGGAAATCTCAAAGATTTCGCGTGACGCTTTTATGGCCTTCTGATAAACGAGCAAATCGCGAAAGCTCCTGGCATGATTCAGTTTCACCATCATTCATCCCTCATTTCCATCATTGAATACTGATGACTGATGACTGATTACTGGTTACTGGTTACTGGTTACTGATTACTGCTAACGGGTAATTCAAAGACGAAAATGGCTCCGCCCTCGGGATGGTTCTCCCCCCAGATGCGCCCGCGGTGCGCTTCGATGATGGACTTGCTCAGGGCGAGGCCCATTCCCAGCCCGGTGCCTTTGGTTGAAAAGAACGGCTGAAACAGTCGTTCCAGGTTTCCCTGATCGATCCCCCGACCGAAATCTCGCACGGTCACCCTTACGCAATGATCGGTTCCCTGCGTTCGCAATATAATTCTCCTCTTTTCAAGCGAATTCTGAGACATCGCTTCCGCAGCATTCATGATGAGATTCAGGGTCACCTGCTGCAACTGAATCCGATCCGCCAGGACCGGTGGTAACAACTCGGTAAAGTCGGTCTCAATATCCACATTTCGGAAAACGGCTTCACTGTGGAAGATCGCGATAACATCCGTCAGAACATCGTTCAGGATAACCGGTTTTTGCTCCCCCTCCTCTCGCTTCATCATGGAGCGGAGGCTTCGGATTACGTTCCCCGCCCGCTTGTCATCCTTGATGATGTCCCGCAAGATCTCCCGGAATTCGTTGAGATCGGGTTTGTCCGATTCCAAAAAGTGGAGTGCCGCCTGGGCATTGCTCAGGATCGCCGCGAGGGGTTGATTAAACTCGTGGGCCAGGGAGGCCGTCAATTCGTTGATGCGGAACGATCTCTCGACGCGCAGCAGTTCGGCCCGTGCTCGCTGGATCTCCGCTTCCGTCTGCTTTTGCTTCGTGATGTCTCGAACCTGATGGACAATGCTCTGGATTTCTCCTTTTTCATCCAGAATGGGGGCTACGGAGATGTGAAACCATGCGTTCCTTTTGGGATCATAAAACTCAGTGTCCTCATGTCTTTTCGTCCTTATCATCGCCGGGACCAGACAGATCTCCGGGGGCTCATTCATCTCGTGCATTAAGGAATAGCAGCGCCTGCCCAGGACTTTTTCAACGGGGAGGTTAAGGAAAGCAAGGGCCGGGGCATTAGCCCGGATAACCTTGAAATCCAGGTCCAGAATGAAGATCAAGTCTTGAATGGAATCGAATGTAGTCCGCCATTCTTCAGCGGCTTTGTAAAGCTGTTTTTCGACATTTTTCTGTTTCCGGTAGAGGGCGATCAAAAAGACCACGAGGAGGCTCTCGATGATCACAAACAGAATGGTCCCGATAATATACCATTTGAATGCTTCGAAAAAGGTCAGTTCCTTATTGACGATGATGCTTCCCTCCGGAAGACTTTCCTCCTGGATTCCCCAGCGCTTCATCTGCCTCCAGTCAAACAGGTAAAGCATGGACCCTTTTTCTACGGGAATCGTACCGGGATCTTCTCCCCGCAGGAGGCGCAACCCGAGTTGACCGACCTTGGAGGCGTTCGATTTAACACCCAATACGTACCCTCCGACAATCCCATGGCCGACGAACATTTCCCAATCCCCGTAGAGAGGTACGGACGACGCTTCCGAAAAGAGCTTCAACGCTTCCGTTCCGTAATAGTTCACTCCCGCAGCATCCTGCGTAAATGACGTGCAGATGCCAATGCTGTTCTTGGGGAGGCTGCTGATTTTCTGCAAAAGCTCCTGCATTGCGAAACCTGAGATATAGGTGACCTTTACTCGGTCTTCGTATTCACGATAAGCAACCCGTTCAACGGACTCCAAAAATCGGTCCATCGGCGCCGATCCGGTGATAACAAAAGCTTCTCGGGTGCCGGGATGAAGGGAAAGGGCCATTCCAAACGTCTTTTTGAGATCGGGCGCGGTAATCAGTCCGGTCATATTTGGCTTGCGATCGATCGGCGGGCGATCAGGATATCCGCCCCGAAATTCTATAAAGACGGTCGGTATTTCATCAAAGTCCGGGCTCAGGTAGCGAGAAATCAAAGGAAGAATCCCCGGGCCAACGGGGATGAAAAGGTCCATCCTCTCTTTCGTGTATTTCTTTTTGATGAAATCGAATTGGGCCTGGAGATAATGCTTTTCTGGAAACCGCTCCGCATCCAGGTAAGCCACATATAAATTGAGAGGGCCAGCCAGACCCTTTTGAATGGTCGTTCGGACCCCAGACAACGTAATGTCATACAGCGGCTGACCGGGAGCGCCGTGGAAAAGGAGGAGGACGTTCTTCGGCTTTGTGGGCCCCGAGGCCCATGCAGAGGCGCTGAGAAGAAGGGATCCCAGCAGGAATATGAAGGATAGGAATAAAAAGGGGACAGCGACTATTTTTTGTCTTTCCGTGGTCTTCCCCATTCTCTCGGCTTCCATCTCCTGTTCAATATGCCTTCAACCTTGCATTGGAAAACAGCTTCACCCCTTACCCTCCTCCTCGACCCGCTTCACCGCTGGCGGAGTCCTATCCTGGTTGGCCGCGGGTGGCTTTTCCAGCCGTTGCCGGGCCATGTGAACATGACTCCGCAACGAGTACAGCATGGGCATGAAGACCACAGGAAGGCGGATCTGATGCACCCGCGTTTCGAGATGGTCCAGCCGGGAGAGCAGATCGTCCAGCCCGGCACTGCGCTCTATAAACTGGATTTCGAGCAATTTCAGCTCCCCGTATAACCGAAAGATCCGGCGTCGCATAATCCCTTGATATATCACCGGCAGATATCGCACCAGCGGATAGACCACCCCGAGCAAGGGAATCAGCAGAATCAGCAATCGCTCCACGAGCACGGCCAACAAGAAAGGAAGATAACGCTGGAGGAAGGGAGGACCCGACTTGTAGAAATGGCGGGCATCTTCGCTCAAGGGCAAATCGATTGCTTCGGCGGCGGGAAACTGCCCGGCCTTGTGAAAAAAGCCCGGGCCGGAATGGATCTGGGAGGCGGCCTCAAGGAATAGATACTGGAGCGCGGGATGCATGTCCCGGCGGATGACCAGACTGGCCTTGGGGGCGAGCAGGTTTACATCTCTGGGCGGGAGATTCTTGGCCAGGTCGCCCACGCCGATGGGCACTAGCACTTTGTTCAGGTAGGGATACATCGCAACGTAGGCATCCGCCCGGGGGAAGTTTATGAGGTTTAGGTTCTGCTCGGTGAGCAACTGGCGCACCACCGGGGATTCCCAGGACGTCACCATTGCCGCGGCGTCGATCTCGCCCTGAAGCAACTTCTCCTTCGCCCGTTCGGGCACGAGCGGGAGCAGCTGGGCGTCGCCTTCGCCGATGCCATTGAGGGCCAAGATTCTGAGCATCAACGCCCGGGTCCCACTTCCCTCCGGGCCAATCGAAATGCTTTTGCCCCGCAGGTCCGCCTGCGACCTGATTTCGGGAATGCCCCGGAAGAAGAACCAGAGTGGCTCGTAGCAGATCGTGCCGAGCGAGGTGAGATCGGGTGACTCGTCCGCGCTGGTAGAACCGGCTTGCACGAAGCCGACACTCACCCCCGACCGTGGGTCACGCAGCCGGGCCAGGTTTTCCAACGCGCCCGCGGTCGGCAGCAGACGAAGCTCGAAACCTTCACGCGCCAGAATCTCCCGGTAGCGGGTACCCAACTCCGCATAGGCGCCCCCTTGCGCCCCGGTCGCCATCACCACCATGCGTGGCGGCAAGGGACGGAGGACGGCAAGGGCCCACCAAATCGCTGCCGCCGCGATCGGTATCAGGACGATCGACGCAAGCAGCAGGGTACGCCCCCGGTTGCGGAAGTATTCTCGAAAGGTCATGGAGTATGATTTTCCCTCCTAGGGACCATAACAAATTCTTCGGATCGTCCCCCCTAATTTTGACGCCGACAATTTTCCCCGATTCCAGCTTATGATGGTGCCGATCATATTCCCATTTCCTTTTCCAACAAAGCCCCAATTACTTTTCCAGGTCTCGGAGCAGTTTCTGGAAATCCTCCGAATTCCGCAGGAGGCGGCGGGCCGCATCCCTCAACTTGTCCACCTCCTCGGGTTTCAACTGGAATGACGTGGGTAAATTGTTCAGGGTGGAACGCTCTTCCGGGTCCTCGAGGTCTTGGAACCTGACCTCCGCCAGGTAGAAGGTGATGTCGCCGCAGGATCCCGGCTCCGTAGAAATCTGCCCGGGTGGGCATCTCCCCTCCTGGATCTCCCGGGTCCAGCGACCGAAGCTCTCCTGGAGAAGGGCCACGGTTTCCCGGTTGTAGCGGGCGATGGCGATGGAGGAGTAGTTCGAGAGCATGGCCGAAAAAGGAGGAACGAACTCAATTTTGTCCCAATGGTCATCGATCCTTTTTTCGGCATTCACGACGATGAATACCAGCTTGTGAACCTTTTCCTTACCCGTGAGTTTCAGGGTCGTCCACAAATTGCCGACCGCGGTGACGTTTTCCTCAACGGCTCTCAGGCCGAGATTATCGGCCACGCCCCCGTCGATCAGGTGAAAGTAAGGCTTCGCTTTCGAGTCCAGCACAGGCTTCAGATTCTCTATCATTTCCCTCTGCCGGTAAGTAGGGGACAATTTTTCCAATTGAGAAGGGAGGAGGTAGCCGCAGCCACCCGCGTAATTCCTAAGCGTGATGGGCGACATGAGGCCCGGCACGGCGGATGAAGCGGCGCAGGCCCTGGCCACGGGGAATTTCGAGATATCGGAGCAGATGGCGTTGAAAAATACCTGGTGGAAGGCCATCCTCGTCCCGCTGGACATGTCCGTGGCATTGATGAGAATCATGGGTCCTTTTCTCTCGAGGATGGCCCCGAAGGTCTTCCCGTCGAAAACATGTTGATTATAATACTCGACAGCCAGGTCGCTGCGGTCGAAATAAGGAGAAGAAAGCCGGAACCAGTTGATGGGGTTCAAAAAGACCCTAGCGGTGAGCGCCCCCTGGATATTCTTCTTCAGGAACCGGCTCTCGAAGTCCTCGAAGATGCGGTCGCCGAAAAGCCCGTAATAGGCCGCGGTGAAACTCCCGCCCGAAACGCCCGAGATGAGATCCACCTCGTTCAAGAAGCTCCGCTTCTTGCCCTCCAGGGTGACCTCCTTGGCCCTGAGTTCCTCGAGGACGCCGTAGGAAAAGGCGGCCGCCCTTGTCCCTCCCCCGGAGAAGGAGAGGATTAAAAAGAGTTCTTCCGAACTGTCCGGCGAACCCATGTTCTTAGGGATATATCCGTAGCCAGGTTCGTACTTGTTCAGGGGTTCGTTCACCGGGTAGTGGCCGAAGTGAGTGCAGCCTCCCGTCAAGATCCCAAGCAGGAGAAGGCAGATGAGTGTCAAGGCCGGTTTAGAAGCCATTTCTTTACCCCCCCGGATATTTGTTTGATGTCCATTCTGTCCTTTGTCACGGCAGGCCTTTCCCGCGCAAGGCAGCGACCGCCACCCACGCACCCCACTTTGCCCCTGTTTTCTAAAGGTTCCCCATGGAAACTCGCTTTTCAGCCCTATCCGAAATGGCAAATGCACTCTGATCTCCCAGGAGGATCTGGTCAGTTTTCATCCGAAAATTAGCTGGAAAAATATCCGCTTATGCGAATTTAGGGGTATGCTATGGCCAGCCAGAGAAGATGTCAAGCCCGATCTTGAAAGAAAGTTGTTTATTAAAGCGTAGATAGCATCTTCCGCACTTTCTTTCTTGACACTGGTAGATTCAAAAACCTATAATTTCCCAATGAAATCCGCTCATGGGGGAGACCCTGCCGGCGGGAAGGAGGCAAACATGCCGGAACAGAAGGTTGGCGAAGTAATCAAATTCTTTTCCAAGCCAAGCGTGGCGGCCATCAAGGTAACCGACGGCATGCTGGCGGTGGGCGACCGGATCAAGTTCAAGGGGCATACCACGGATTTTGAGGACCAGATCCAGTCCATGCAGGTGGACAACAAGCCGGTGGAGAATGCCGGACCCGGGGCGCTCATCGGGATCAAGGTGAAGGACCGGGTGCGGGAAAAGGACCTGGTCTACAAGGTCACCGACTGAGGGAAGAACCATTTCTCAGCCCGTCATCCAGGTTGAAGGCCTGACCCATATCTACCACCCGGGAACCTCCCTGGAAAGGACCGCGCTGCGGGAGGTTTCCCTGGAAGTGTTCCCCGGGGAATGCCTGGGGATCGTGGGGGAGACGGGGTCGGGGAAGACCACCCTGGTCCAGCATTTCAACGGTCTCCTCAAACCTTCCGCGGGAAAAGTCCGTGTCCTGGGGAAGGACCTCAGCCAACCGGGAATCCTCTGGCCCGAGCTGCGCCGGCGCGTCGGCCTGGTCTTTCAGTACCCGGAACACCAGCTGTTCGAAGAGACCGTCTTCGAAGATATCGCCTTCGTCCTGCGCCGGCAAAAATCCGTTTCTCCCGAAGAGATCGAGCGGCGGGTAAAATCCGCCTTTCTCCTGGTCGGTCTCGATGCTGAAGAATTCGGCCAACGCTCCCCCTTCGAATTGAGCGGCGGGGAGATGCGCCGGGTCGCCCTGGCCGGAGTCCTGGTCCAGGACCCGGCCGTCCTCGTCCTGGATGAACCCACCGTGGGGCTGGACGGGGCCGGGAAAAGGGAAATCCTGGGGGAGATCGGCTCCCTGCGCCGGTCGGGCAAAACGATCATCATCGTCTCCCATGCCGTCGAGGAAATCGTGGACCTGGTGGACCGGCTGGTGGTGATGGAGGCCGGGAAGGTCCTGACCTCCGGCTCTCCAGCCGGGGTGTTTTCCTTTCTCCTGCGGAAGAATCAACTAACCTTCCTGGTACCCCCGATTTTTCGGCTATTCTACGAACTCCGGTCCGATGGCTGGGCCCTTCCGGAAGAAGTCTTTAAGGTTGAAGAGGCAATCTTGGCCATTGAACGGCACCTGAACCGCGCCCGTCTTGCCTCTGCCGCGAAAAACTGATCATTTCCGGTATCTCCGCTGTCAGCCATGGGTCTTTCGCCCCCATGGCTTTTTCGTTGCTCGGCAAAAGAAAAAAGCCTGACGCGGTTTATCCGCAGATTTCGCAGATTACGCAGAGAGCACAGAGATATAAAGCCTAAGAATTAGAACAACTTTACAACCTTCGAAGTTCCAATACCCTTCCCACGAGATTGATGTTTGTCCTTAAGGTTTCATCCGTGTTGATCTGCGTTTATCCGCGTCCAAAAAGTTCGGAGTTTTCAGTTCGGAGTTCGGAGTCAAAGGCGATAAAGCCCTGTTTATCTTACACTTTTAGGCACTTTTTAGGGTACACTTCGTAACTTTAGAAAGGGGCACTTTCTAAGGCTGCGCCTGCACATGTTGCGCTATCTGTGTTCATCTGTGTCCCGTTAGGTTTTTATCCAGGGGGGAGGGAAGAAAAGCAAAATAAGATTGATAACCTGCTTAAGTTATGGTAATTTTTATACTTTAGCGGAAAAAAAGAAGTAGGGGAGACAAGAAAGGATCTTGGGTCGACCATAGGCATGCCAGAATACGAGCCTCAATGGACAAAATGCAATGCCTGCAATCAGATCTCCTACCGGAGAGAGGTAGAGCGCAACCTGATGGTCTGCCCCAAGTGCAACTACCACTTTCGAATTTCAGCCACCCGCCGCCTCGGCCTGGTGATCGATGAAGGGAGTTTTGTGGAGCATGATGCCGGCATGGAGCCCCTGGACCCTCTGCATTTCAGGGATCAGATGAAATACCCCGAAAGGATAAAGGAAACCCAGGAGGCCACCCGGAGGACCGAGGCGATGCTGGGAGGAAAGGGTATGATTCTGGGCCAGCCGGCCATGGTAGGGGTCATGGATTTTGAATTCATGGGGGGATCCATGGGGTCGGTGGTGGGGGAAAAGGTGGCCCGGCTGGCCGAACGGGCGGCGGAGGAGGGGTGCGGGCTGGTCATCTTCTGCTCCTCGGGGGGAGCCCGCATGCAGGAAGGGATCCTTTCCCTCATGCAGATGGCCAAGACGAGCGCGGCCCTGGCCCGCCTGAAAGAGAAGGGCCTTCCCTATATCTCGGTCCTCACCGATCCTACCACCGGCGGGGTCTCGGCGAGTTTTGCCATGCTGGGGGACGTTATCCTGGCCGAGCCCAAGGCGATCATCGGGTTTGCCGGGCAGCGGGTCATTGAACAGACGATCAAACAGAAATTGCCGGAAGGTTTTCAGCGTTCCGAGTACCTCCTGGACCACGGGATGATCGACATTATCGTGGAACGCCGGGAGATGAAGAAAATCCTGGGCCAGCTCCTGGCCATGCTGCCGAAGGCGAAAAGCCCGGCGGGGCGGGCATAAAAGGTGGAAAAGGAAGGCGAAGACCGGAGGGATTACCGGGACTCCCTGGATTATCTTTTCGGCCTGCAAAGGTTCGGAATCAAGCTGGGCCTGTCCAATATTACCGCCCTGCTCAGGCATCTGGGAAATCCCCATGCCGGATTGCGGGCGGTGCATATCGCCGGCTCGAACGGAAAAGGCTCCACGGCCGCTTTTTTAACCTCCATCCTGCGGCAGGCCGGCTACCGGGTCGGCCTCTACACATCTCCCCACCTGATCGATTTTACGGAAAGAATTCAGGTCAACGGGGTTCCCATCACCGAAGAACGGGTCGTCCGGCTGACCGACCGGATCCGGGAAGTGGTGGGAGAAATGGAAAAGAGCGGCGAACTCTGGCCCGATTCTTCCATTTCTTCTCTTCCTGAAGATTTCGACCCGAAAAAGGCGACCCTTACCTTCTTCGAATTTACCACCGCCATGGCCTTTCTCTATTTCCGGGAGGAACGGGTGGATCTGGCCGTCCTGGAAACGGGAATGGGGGGAAGACTGGATGCCACCAACGTGATCGATCCCCTTCTGGCGCTCATCAGTCCCATTTCCCTGGAGCACCAGCAGTACTTGGGGAACACCCTTCTCCAGGTCGCCGGAGAGAAAGCGGGGATCATAAAACCCGGACGCCCCCTTCTCACCACCGCCCGGCAACCCCGGGTGGTGGCTCTGCTTCAGGAAAAATGCCGGGAGGTCCAGGCCCCCTTTTATGCCCACGGACGGGATTTCCGGGGAAGAAAGACAGGGCCCCGGCTCATGGATTTTCGGGGGCGCCATAACCGCTGGAAGGGTCTCCGTCTGGGTCTGGCAGGCAGCCATCAGGTGCTGAACGCCTCTCTTTCCCTGGCCGCCGCGGAAATGCTCCTGGAGATGGGCTTTCCCCTGAAAGAGGACCATCTGCGCAACGGCCTGGCGGAGACAAAGTGGCCGGGCCGCCTGGAAAGGGTCGGCGATTCTCCCCCGATCCTCCTGGACGGAGCCCATAACCCGGGGGCCACCCGGATTTTAAAACAGGCTCTGGAGGAAGAATTTCCCCGCCGGCGGCTGATCCTGGTCCTGGGGATCATGGCCGACAAGGAGATTCCGAAAATGATGCCCAACCTGATCCCTCTGGCCGACCTGTTGATCCTGACCCGTCCACACATGGAGCGGGCGGCATCCCTGGAACTCCTTCGAAAGCATGTTTCCCCCTGGGAAAAGCCGACCCTGGAAATCGCCGATGTGGGGGGCGCTCTGGAAAAAGCGATGGGCGAGGCGGGAAGAGAAGACCTGGTGGTGGTCACCGGTTCTCTCTACACCGTAGGGGAGGCCCGGGCTTATTTAATCCGCAGAGGCTTGATCCCAGATTAGCTTCGTCCTTATCATCGGCCTCTCTTACACCCTTCGGTGGTAATTTTATTGTTTTTTTATTTTTCTCTCTGGGCTATGCTCCTTAGGCGACGCGTCGTCTGATGATTCTCTGCGCTGCGCTGTGCGCTTTTCTTATTGGTTAGGAAATTTTAAAAATCTTCTTTTCATCCGCGTTCATCCGCGTCCCATTAAGTCCTTTGTTTTTGGTTTTTTTGAATATTAAATCTGTGTTCATCTGTGTTTATCTGTGTCCCATCAGGTTTTTTATTCGTGGGGAGGAGGCTTAGGATCGAAAGGGAAGACGGCTCGAATTTCAGACCGGCGATGAGAATAATTCTCAGCAAACGATGGAGCCTGATCTCCTCGGTCCTGGCCTTCCTTCTTCTGGCTCTCCTTTCTGACGGACACTCCCAAGTTTCCCCCCTCATGAAATATGAACCTTCCCGGGAACCCTGGAGGGTACGGGCGGATTCCATTTCCTTCGACCATGGGACCCAAACCTATATTGCTGAAGGGAGAGTGGAAATCTCGCAGGGAAACCGGAGGCTCACCGCCGATCGGGTGGTGATGAATGCGGAGACCAACGAGGCGGAGGCCACGGGAAAGGCCACTCTGATTCAGGGAGAGGATTCCATCCGGGCGGAAAAGATGATGATCGACCTGGATACCAACCTGGGGATCATCTTCCAGGGGACTCTGTTTCTGAAAAAGCAGAACTACTACCTCCGCGGAGAGGAGATCGAGCGGGTCGGCGAGGATACGTACCGGGTAAAAGGGGGAACCTTCACCACGTGCAACGGGGACTGGCCGGCCTGGCGGTTTACGGGGGGCGAAGCCCTGGTCACCCTGGAAGAGTATGCCGATGTCTGGGGGGCCACCTTCCAGGTGAAGAATGTTCCCATTCTGTATTCTCCCTACCTATTCATTCCGATGAAGACCGAGCGCCAGTCCGGCTTCCTTTTCCCCTGGGTCGGGTTTTCCAACACGGCCGGGGCCCAGGTGAACCTTACCTATTTTTGGGCCATGGCCCGGAACATGGATGCCACCTTCCACCTGGATCTGGCCACCCAGAAAGGGATCGGGGAAGGGGCTGAGTTCCGGTATGTCCGCAAAAGTGAGAGCTACGGCAGTCTCCACGGGTATCATATCCGCGAAGGAGAGGAATACCGGCAAAAATACACCGACAAGCTGGACCGTAAACCGGACCGCTGGCAGGCCAATTTGCAGCATGATGAGTATTTCGACCCCAGCTTCTTCGCCAAAGCCCGCCTGCGGGCGTTCAGCGACCGCCAGTACTTTGTGGACTATGGATCGACCTACGCGGAACAATCTTCCGAGCAGGTGTATTCTCTCCTCTCCCTCACCAAGAACTGGGAGCGATTCAGCTTTTTCGGGGAAGCCCGCCATACCGTCGATCTGCGGCAGGAAGACAAGACCACCCTGCAGTACTACCCCCTGACGAATTTTGTGGGAATTCAGCAGCCGCTCTTTTCCTCCCCTCTCTTTTTCAATTTTGAAACCAGCTACGGATATTTCTCCCGGGAACAGGGGACCACCGGAAACCGGGTGGACCTTTATCCGCGGGTCTCCCTCCCCTTGAAATGGGGCGGATTGGAGTTCAATACCCAGCTGGGGGGGCGGGAAACCTGGTACGCGGGGGTCAGTGAGGGCGATGAATCCCGCAGCCGGCAGCTGTGGGATTTTCAAACCGGTGTGGGGTCAGACCTATTCCGCGTCTACGACACGGGATGGGAAAGAATACCCAAGATCAAACACGTGATCCGGCCGGAAATTTCCTACCTGTACATCCCTGATGTGGACCAGTCCGACATCCCCTATTATGACCGGGCGGTGCCCAAGACCAACGCCGTTTTCTACGGGGTCACGAACCGGATCATCGGGAAGGTCGTGGATAAGTCCCAAACCCGTTACCACGAGTACCTCTATTTCAAGATCGGGCAAACGTACGATATCAACGAGGCCACCCGTTCCCTGGATTCGTCCAGCGAGCCCCGGAGGCCCTTCGGACTCATCGCCAGCGAATTCCGGTTAAAAGGATTGCAGTACATCCAGTTGGAGAACATCGCCAGTTACGACCCCAACAAAGGCGATTTTCAGACCAGTTACACTTTACTCGGCCTGTCCGATGGCCGGGGCGACAGTCTCTCCCTGGAGCATTACTGGAGGAAGGGAATCGAGGAACAGATCTACGGGAATCTCCTGATCCGGGTTTTTTCTTTCTTGGACCTTTCCTACGGAAAGCGGTATTCTCTATTTACCCATCAACCCCTGGATACCACGTACGGCTTGACCTACCGGCATCAATGCTGGAGCCTGAATGTCAACTACTCGGAAACTCCCACCGTTTCCGGAGCTCCGGCGGAGAAGAAGATTTGGTTTATGTTCACCCTCACCGGCGTGACCCAGGTGGGGAAGAGATGAAAGAAATGGGTGCAGGGGGCAGGGGGGTGGGGGGTAGGTTGCAGGAAACAGGGTGCAGGGTGTAGGGTGGAGGAAGCAGGGTGTAGGGGTGGGTAGGGGGTAGGGTGTAGTAAGAACACAAAATTTTTCTTCATGGCCGTAGGGGCACGATGCATCGTGCCCCTACAAGTGGACTATGGGAAAAAAGATCGACCGCGGGTTTGCCCGAAAGTTGAGAGAGGAAATCGAGATCTGGGAACAGGAAGGGCTGGTCTCCCCCATCCTGAAAGACCAGATTTTGGCCTATTACAAGATGAAGGCCCGGTTGGGGGGCCCGGCGGGCACGGGAAAACTGATCACCGCTCTTTCCGTCCTGGGATCGGTGCTGGCCGGAGTCGGGGTGATTCTTTTTGTGGCCGCCAACTGGTCGGCCATCCCCGTTGAGGGGAAACTGGCCGTCATCTTCGTCCCCATGGCGGCCAGCTACGCCCTGGGCTACCTTTTCCGTTATGAAAGGGGGGATTTTCCCCGAGTCGGGGCCGGCTTCATTCTCCTGGGGGCGCTTATCTTCGGCGCAGGGATCTTCCTCATCGCTCAGATTTATCATCTGTCCGTGCATTTTGCCAACGGTCCGCTCGTATGGGGGCTGGGGGTGCTTCCCCTGGCCTACCTTCTTCGCTTCAAGACTCTTCTTACCCTGAGCCTGGTTGTTCTTTTGATCTGGCTGGGCATGGAAACCCATTCCTGGTTGCCCCATGGAGCCTTCGAACCTTCCGGTCCGGTCCCCGCCGAGTCAAGATTCATATCTCTTTATTTGATGGCCGGTTTGGCCCTCTGGGGGTTGGGGCTCATGCACCGGGGGTATGAACCCTTCCAGAAAATTTCCGCGCCCTATATCGTTCTGGGCCTGTTTACCGCTTTTGGAGCCGGATTCCTCTTCACCTTCGATCTGTATGGGGGGCATTTCGGGGTCCCCGTGCTCTGGCCGTTTTACCTGGCCCTTTCCGTCTTATTCCTCCTGTCCCTTTTCGGCCTTGCTCTGTCTTCCGAAAAACCGTCGGGATGGGTCTGGGAAGTCGTCTTTTTGCTCGTACTTTTTGTCCTGGCCCTCTACCTGACCTTTCTTTTTTCCAGCCTGCCGGGAAAAGGACATCGGGATTTTGTCCTCTCGGCAAATCTCATCTTCGCCCTGGCCGTTCTCATCGTCCTTTTCCTGGGATATCTGCGGGAGTCTCCCGTATATGTGAATATCGCGCTCTTTTTTTTCGTCCTGGACCTGGTCGTTCGCTACTTCGATTTTTTCTGGGAGCTCCTTCCCCGTTCCATCTTTTTCATCATCGGCGGGTTAATCCTCCTGACCGGAGGGGTCCTGCTGGAAAGGAAACGCCGGAAAATCTTGGGCTCCTTCAGGAAACCGCAAGATGAGGATTAAATTTTTCCTTCTGATACTGCTCCAGATTCTGATCCTGGTGGGGATGATCGGCTACCGCCACTACTGGGTTGAGACAGGGGAAAAAATCATGCTCAGGGTCTCTCCCGTGGACCCCAGGGACTTGTTTCGCGGGGACTATGTCAGCCTGGCTTACGAAATCTCGTCCCTGGACCTGGATCGCTTATCGGTGAAAGAGGATTTCCTGCCCAAGGAAAAGGTTTATGTCATCCTCGAGAAGGAAACGGATGGCACCTGGAAAGCGGCGGGGGTAGCCAAGAGCCGGCCTTCCGGGAAAAAATTCATCCAGGGCATGGTGGAATTCGAGAGGAAAGACTCCTCGCGGTCGGAGGTCACCCTGAAGGATGACCGGGGGAATCTGCACCATCTTTCCCCCCGCTGGTGGTCTGAGACGCAACCAGGAGGGCGGGTGACCTTCTGCCTGGACCGAAGGGGGCGGGTCACAAGCTTTGCCAAGGAGGACCCCTCGCGAAAAGATCCCTGCCGGGGAGGTCCGTCTCTCACGGGGGTCATCGCGGACATCAAGAAGACCCTCTTCCGGCTGCTGCAGGTGGAATACGGGATTGAAAGTTTCTTTGTCCAGGAAGGGAAGGGCCGGGACATCGAATCCGGCCGCATCGGCCAGGACCTCAAGGTGGAAGCCGTCTTGCGCAAAGACGGAAAAGCCATGCTCAACGCCCTGTGGGTGGACGGAAAAGTTTTTCAGTAGGCGCTTAGCGCCTCATTCATACAAACATGTTTGTATGAACGGAATATGCTTCATCGGGGCCGTAGGGGCACGATGCATCGTGCCCCTACAAGCTCGCCGGAATAGCAGGAAAAGCGTAGGCGCTTACCGGTTAAATTGACGCCAAACCGGTCGCAAAATGTAGGGGCAATCACGCGAAGCGCGTGATGGTTGCCCATCCTGGGGGTGGCCATCCCGCCAAGGGCGGGACCCCTACAACATCCTGTTTGGTTCCGGCTACGCCGGGTTAGGGTTTCGGGCGCTCTGCTTTTACCCTTTCAGGTACTTGTTAAACCATATCACGCAGCGGCCCCAGGCATCCTTGGCCGCATCGGCCCGGTAGCTGGGCCGGTAGTCGGCATAAAAGGCGTGGGGCGCGCCTGGATAAATCACGAACTCGGCGGTCTTGCCGGCGGCCTTGAGGGCTGCTTCCATCTCCTTGACGTCGGCCACAGGGATCCCCAGGTCCTCTCCCCCGTAAAGGCCCAGAACGGGCGCGGTGATCCGAGCGACAAGGTCGATCGGCCCGGCTGTTCGAACGCCGGGTGTCTTGGCGGGCTTGAGCTGGCCGTACCAGGGGACCGCGGCCTTCGCTTCGCGGCTATGGGCGGCGAAGAGAAGGGTGTACATTCCGCCCCGGCAGAATCCCGTCACCCCGATCCGGTCGGCCCGCGCCGCCGGATGCTTCTTCACGTAAGCCACCAGGGCGTCCAAGTCTCCCATGACCCTAGCATCGGGAACCGGGTCAACCACCTTGCGAACCGCATCGATGTCCGGCAGTTGCAGGACGCCTCCTTCCCGGGCGTAGGGCTCAAAGGTGATGCTCAGGAAACCTTCCCTGGCAAAGCGGCGGGTGATATCCTTGATGTGCTCGTGCATGCCGAATATTTCCGGAATGACCAGCACCACCGGATATTTTCCTCCTCCGGCCGGCCGTGCTTCGTAGATCGGGACCCGGAAATCTCCGGAAGGCACCTTCCCGTCGGCCACCGTGAGCCCTTCGGCAGGAGTGGTGATCACCTCTCCGGCCACGGGATTGGCGGCGACGGCGAAACCCGCCAGCGTTACCCCGGCAGCGCTCATCCGAGCCAGAAACTGCCTGCGAGACATCCCCTCATAAGCGTTTGCCAGCCAATCTTCCCCCATATTTCCCTCCTCTTTAGATCATTTGCGCAGGCATTTCCAAGAAAGCCCGCTGTTTCATTGAATTACAGCCTAGCATGCTCCGGGAAAGCTAAACATGGGTGGAACATTGTATTTTTCTCCGGGAAGGAGGGTATTTTTCGGATTATTCCCTGGAAAGAGGATTTTATCTCTGAGCTCCCTGCGGTCCCTGCGAGAGACAAAGGCATTTTCTCTCGCCCGCTTTGCTAGAGGCCGCAGAGCGCACAGGGAAAACATAATATTCTCAAAATACAAGACCCCAGTCTTGCCGGGTTTTCTTTTTCGAGTCGTCTCTGCGAACCCTGCGGGCTCTGCGAGAGACAAAGGCTTTCTTCTCTCGCCCGCTTCGCTAGAGCACGCAGAGTCCACAGGGAGAACCCAAATATTGGTCTAAAGACAAAGCCGGCATCTGCTTGGTTACTTATCTGTGGGATTTCAACTCTGCGCGCTCCGCGGACTCTGCGAGAGAAAATTGTTTTCATTTTCTTGTTCTTGGTTTGTTCTTCCGGTTTCATCGCCTTGGTATGGTTTTATTTTTTCCCAATCCGCAATTTGCAATTCGCAATTTCCAATCTATTTTTCCTTCCTCACCTCCACCGTATTGTCATAAAAGGTAGATCCTCTGCCCATATCGGTCAGCCGCTGCGAGGTAAGGGCGTTTACCGAACGGCGGCCCGGGCAGTGCTCCAGCCACCAGACCCCCGCGGCCACGACGACTCCTGCAGGGACTTTGGGGGTCACCTGGAGGATGAAGGAAACCTCTCCCAGGTCGTTGAACGCGGTAATCCTTTCCCCGTCCTGCAATCCTTTTCCCCTGGCATCCCCCGGGTTCATCTGGAGAAACATGGCTTTGTCTTGCTGGCGCAGGTCTTCCCGCTCCCGGAAGGAGGAATTCAGGGCGTAGAGGCTGGGGGCGGTCATGAGGCGGTAGGGTTCTTTGCCGCCGTGGGGAGGGAGGTAGCAGGGCAGGGGATGGGTTTCTTTCGGGTTGAGGATTTCGATTTTTCCCGAGGGGGTCTTGTATTGGGTCTTGTACCCTTCAGGGAGGGGAAGCTCAACCGCCTTTCCGGTGGCAAAGGCTTTCTCATCAATCCCTTTGCGCAAAGGGGCGGGAACGGAAAGGACGTGCCGGATGAGGTCTTCGGCGCTCTGGCGGAAGAAAGGCTCCGGGAAGCCCATGGCCTGGGCGAGCAGGGAGAAGACCTCCCAGTTCGGCTTGCTCTGGCCCACGGGGGGGACGACGGCTTCAACCTGTTGAATACAATAATTCCCGTAGGCCCGGTAGATATCGCTGTGCTCCAGGGAGGAGGTGGAAGGGAGGACGATGTCCGCGTACTTGGCCGTGTCGGTCATGAACCTCTCGTGGACCACGGTGAAAAGGTCCTCCCGGGCCAGTCCTTTCAGCACTTGATTCTGGTCGGGGGCGATGGAGGCCGGATTGGAATGGTACACGTACAGGCTCTGAATGGGAGGATTGTCCAAGTGGCTCAAGGCATGGCCGAGCTGGTTCATGTTCACGATCCGCGTCTCCCCGGTCATGAAATCTTCCCGGATGATTTCGGCCATGGCAAAAGCCCCTGCCGTGGAGGTGCCGACAAAAGCCCCGCCTCCCTTCTTGCGCCAGGCCCCCACCAGGGCCGGGAGGCAGACGATGGACCGGACGTTCATCCCCCCGTTTCCGTACCGGGAAAGACCGGCCCCGATGCGGATGAAGGGCGCTCTGGCCCTGCCGAAGGCCTTGGCCATGAATTCAATTGTCTCTGGGGGAAGACCGGTCAGCGAGCTGACCCTTTCCGGGGTCATTTCGGGGAGGATTTTGCTTTTCAGCTCATCAAACCCCTGCACAGATGCGGAGAGGAAGTCATGATCCAGGAGGTTCTCCCGGACCAGAATGTGCATGATCCCCAGGGCCAGGGCCCCGTCGCTCGCCGGGCGGACCACAAAAGTGCGGTCGGCGATCCCCGCCGTGGGAGTTTCGTAAGTATCGACGAGCCAGACCTGGGCCCCTTTCTTTTTGGCCTCCCTGACGGCGTGGAGCTGATGGATGTTGGTCGCTACGGCATTGATCCCCCAGAGGATGACCAGATCGCTGAAGGCCAATTCGTCGGGGTGGGGAGCCACGGTGCTGCCCATGACCGCTTTCCAGCCTGCTTCCTTGGCCGGGGCGCAGATGGTCCGGTCCAGCCGCGAGGCCCCCAGGCGATAGAAGAAGGGATGGCCGGAATTCCTCTGGACGAGCCCCATGGTCCCGGCGTAGGAATAGGGGAGGATAGCCTCGGCCCCGTATTGGGCGATGATCTCCTTCCATCGGTCGGAGACCCGCTGAATCGCCTCTGGCCAGGAAATGGGCTGGCATTGGCCGGCCCCTTTGGGACCGGTTCGGAGGAGGGGGGTGGTTAATCGGAGCGGGGAATGGACCGTCCTCTCGTAATGGTTCATTTTGGGGCAAAGGGTCCCCCGGGTAAAGGGATGCTCCGGGTCCCCCGAAACCCGGACGGCTTTTCCGTCCACCACCTCAACCAGAAGCCCGCAGGTGTCCGGGCAGTCGTAGGGGCATACCGATCTTAAGATTTCTCCAGCCATTGTCCCTCCTGAAAAGGCAGCAAACAGCTATCAGCGTTCAGCTTTCAGCCCTAAGCCTAAAGCCCGAGAGCTTGAGCCCTTTTCTTAGTCTGCGTAATCCGCGTTCATCTGCGTCCAATTGCTAAACGGCTTTTTCCAGGATGACGCATTTCAAATAATAGCTCTCCGGGAAGGTGAGGAGGACCGGGTGGTCGGGGCTCTGGGTCCGCTTTTCGAGGATCCGCAGGTCCGTTTTGGTGTCCCGGGCGCAGTCCTGTAAGATTTCCAAAAATTTAGACTCGGAAAGATTGTAGGAACAAGAAGAAGTCACCAGGACCCCTCCCGGGTTGAGGAGTCGGATGGCGCGCAGATTCAGCTCCTTGTATCCGCGAGCGGCCGCGGCCACATCGCCCCTGCTCTTGGCAAAAGCAGGCGGGTCCAGGTTGATTCCGTCATACCGGTGTCCCTGCTCCACTTCCGCTTTCAGAAAATCAAAGATGTTTTCCCGGCGGAATTCCATGTTTTCCAATCCGTTCAATCGGGCATTCTCCGCCGCCCGCTCCAGGGCCTCCTGGGAAGAGTCAACGCAGGTCACTCGGGTGGCCGACCGGCCTGCATGGAGGCCGAATAAGCCCTGGTAGCAAAAGGCGTCGAGGACCTCCCCCCGAAAGTACGCGCCCGCTCGGATCCGGTTCTCCCTTTGATCCAGGTAGGAACCGGTTTTTTGGCCTGACCAGGGATCCACCCAATAGCGGATATCCTCCTCGTATACTTCGATATTGCCCGGGTGGCTTCCCAGGAGGATTTTCTTTTCCTGGGGAAGCCCTTCCAGCCCGCGAACCGCCAGGTCATTCCGGAGAATCAAGCAAGCCGGTTGAAACAGCCCGGAGAGGAGCTCGGCAAAGAGGGGAGTCAAATGATCGGCCCCCTGGGAGAGGGTCTGCATGACCAGAAGATCCCCGTACCGGTCCACGATCAGAGAGGGGATCCCGTCCGATTCCGCGTAAACAAGCCGGTAGGCGTTGGTCTTCCGCACGACGACCTTCCGGAATTGAGCCGCTCGCTTGAGCCGCTCCTCCCAGAATTCACGATCGATGGCCTCGCGTTCCCGCGAAACCAGACGAAAGGCAATCTTCGAGCGATCGCTGTAGAACCCCTGGGCGAGGAACTCTCCGTTCTTCCTCTCCAGGGTTACCAGAGCCCCGGGGGCCGCGTCCTGGATCTTTTCCAGGTCGTCGCGAAAGATCCAGGGATGGCCCTTCTGGAACCAGGCAAGGCCCTTGGATGTCAGAGTGAGGAGACCCATAATTTTAAATGCGGAATGCGGAATGCGGAATGCGGAATAAAAAGCAGAAACTGAAAGAAATTTTCAAGTATTCCTCCCTTGACTTTCATCACCGCGAGTTTTGTATTCATTACCATGAATTCGGCAACAAATCCAATCCGGGATTTTTATCTTCCATACCGCATTTGAAAAGTTGTTGATTTCACGTGGGTTTTCTAATATTCTATCTGAAATACGAGTGAAGGGGGGAAATTTTTGGCCACTTCAAAAAGCAAGCACACGAGGATGAAACACCGGTTCAGTTTAAAAGCCAAACAAAGAAAGAAGCGAAGAAAAGCCTCACTGAAGGCGGCGACCCCGCCGCCGGCTGCCCCGCAGAGCTAATCGACCTTCCCGCATCTTTCGGCCAGCAGCTGGTGGGCTGCCTCCTTGACCGCCAGATGGAGGTCTTCGAATTTGCTGATTTCCCTCAGGTCGCTGAGCAGGAGGAACTTCAGAAGGTGAACGGCGATCGAGGGCGGGCAGTAGGGATTGCAGACGAGGGCCTTTTTTGCCCGGTAACGGGCGATCCATTTGTGGCTCCGGAAAATTTCTTCCAGGACTTGGGGAGACGTCGGCTTCAGAGAGGCGATCTTCAGAATGTCCGATTCCGTCAGGCGGGGATTGAGGAGCAGGGAACGGATGACCGCGGGATCCTGGTCCTTGAAAAGTCTCCTAAGGATTTTTATCTTCGGTGATTTCGCCAGGGATTTGCGGTGACCGAGGGTGAGGTCTTTCAGAAAGGGGTCTTCCGGACCGTCGGGATCAAGGGGAGGAAGCTTTTGGGGGGGCAGTTCCAGCAGCATGCGGAAAACTTCCACATAATCCCTCTGACGGGCCACTGCCCGCAGTTCAAGGATGGCCTGCCGGGTGAAATTGGGGGAGCGGAGGAGTTCCGGGAGAGCATGGTAGGCCTTCAAATAGGGAAGCTCCCTGAGTTTTGCCTTTTGACAGATGTGGTTCAGGATCGAGGCTATTTCCTCCATCCCCATGCCGCTGAATTTTGCCTCCAGGGAAGCGGCCCGGAGCTTTCTGTCGGAAACCCCCGAGAGAAGAAGGACCAGGGCTTCAGTTTTTTCTTCAACTCCCCACATTTCAACCCCAGCATGAATCCGGCATTGGAAGCTTTTTTATTGCTAGGAAATTATAAAAGTCTCTGCGCCCTCCGAGGAGGAAGAAAGAATCAACCGCAGAGTACGCGGAGATCGCAGAGCTTTTTCTTGGTAAAGACAGAAAAAACAAATCCTTTTATGGATATGGAACCCTCTTTGCCTTTCGGTCTTTGGGGGATCGAGACAAGAGGATGAACGAAGAGGAAGCAGAGAGCGCAGAGATCGTTCCTTGAAAGCCCTTGGCCGTTTTGACCTTCCGGGAAGGGTGAGAAAGAGGGCCGCTTTTCGCGCTGCATCCTGGCGTTGAGCATTTTGCCATTTCTGCCTCTGCGTCCTCCGCGACCTCTGCGGTTAAGTTTTTTTACTATATTCCTGAAAAATGAGTCCTGTAAAGAATAGAATCCAGGAGGAAGAATGGATCCCCATATGATTTCGGAGTTGCTGGTCTCCAATTCGACCAAAATCGTATTCCTGATCATGGACGGTCTGGGGGGCATTCAGATGGAAGGAAAAGGGGGAACCGAGCTGCAAGCGGCCCGGACCCCCCACCTGGACCAACTGGCGGAGGTTTCTTCCTGCGGGCTGCTGGACCCGATCGGCCCGGGGATCACCCCCGGCAGCGGGCCCGCCCATTTTGCCCTCTTCGGTTATGACCCGATCCGGTACAACATCGGCCGGGGAATCCTGGAAGCCACGGGGATCGACTTTCCTCTCACGGAAAAAGATGTGGTGGCCCGGATGAATTTCGCGACCGTGGATTCCGGGGGAAAAGTAACCGACCGGAGGGCCGGGCGCATCTCCACCGAGACCAACCAGCGGGTCTGCCAGAAGATCCGCCAGGGACTGAAACCCGGGGCGGGCCTGGAAGTGATCGTGGAGACGGTGAAGGAGCACCGGGGAATCTTGGTCCTGAGAGGGGAAGGGCTCCGGGGCGAGATTCAGGACACGGACCCGGAAAGAGAAGGGGTTCCTCCGCTGGAAGCCAGAGCTTTGGCTCCCGAAGCAAAAGAGACGGCGGCGCGGGTTCAAAATGTCCTTTCCCAGATGGGAAAGATTCTGGCCGATGAACCCAAGGCCAACATGGTCCTCCTGCGCGGGTTTGCCAAGCACACCCGTTATCCCTCCATGAAAGAACGCTACGGGTTGAACTCCCTGGCCATTGCCGCTTACCCCATGTACCGGGGGATCAGCCGTCTGGTGGGGATGACGGTCCTGCCCAATGTTTCCAACCTGGAAGAGGAGTTCAAGGCATTAGAGGAGAATTTTTCCAAGTACGATTTCTTCTTTCTCCATGTGAAGCAGACCGACTCCCGGGGAGAGGACGGCAATTTTGACGCCAAGGTGGCGGTGATCGAGGAGGTGGACCGTTACCTCCCCCGGGTGCGGGCGCTGAAACCGGATGTGCTGGTGGTAACCGGCGATCATGCCACTCCGGCCAAACTGGCGAGCCACAGCTGGCATCCCCTTCCAGTCATTCTTCATTCCAAGTACTGCCTGATCGACGAGGTCAAGAAGTTTGATGAGGTCAGCTGTATCCAGGGGGCCCTGGGAAGGATGCGCTCGGTCGACCTCATGCCCCTGGCCCTGGCCAATGCCCGGCGGCTGAACAAATTCGGGGCTTGAATAACCTATTTACCGCAGAGATCGCGGAGAACGCAGAGGAAGATTAAGCACCAAATCCCAAGCACCAATCCCGCGAAGCGCGGGACCAAATAAATACCAAAAACCAAATTCAAAAATTCAAGCTCCGCTGGGATAAAAAGGGTTTTGGTCATTGGAAATTTGGAATTTATTTGGGATTTGGTCGCGCGCTTCGCGGGATTGGGATTTCTACCAAGGTTATGTTTTGGAAGCAGGACAAAAAGGCGGGGGAAAGGGATTATCAGAAGGAGCGGCTGGCCATGGTGGAGGAACAGCTCCGGCGGCGGGGGATCTCCGACCCGAGGGTGCTGGAGGCCATGGCCAAGGTTCCCCGCCATCTCTTTGTGCCGGAGGATTACCAGAGTTCCGCCTACGAAGATCGCCCCCTGCCGATCGGCGAAGGCCAGACCATCTCCCAGCCCTACATGGTGGCCATTATGACTCAATCCCTGGAGCTAAAAGGCCGGGAAAAGGTTCTGGAGATCGGCACGGGCTCGGGATACCAGGCAGCCATTCTGGCCGAATTGGCCCGAACCGTGTACACCGTGGAAAGAATCCCCTCCCTCACCCAGAGCGCCCGGAAGGTCCTCGGCGATCTGGGATACCAGAACATCTTTTTCCGCACGGGAGATGGAAGCAAGGGCTGGCCGGAAGAGGCTCCTTTCGACGGAATCATGGTAACCGCCGGCGCCCCGGATATTCCGCAGACCTTCAAGGCTCAACTGTCCGAAGGGGGAAGACTGGTCATCCCCACGGGGCCGCGGTTCACCCAGACCCTCTTCAAACTGACCCGGGAGGGGGACCAGTTCGTCGAAGAAGACGTGACGGGATGCGTTTTCGTCCCCCTGGTAGGGGATTACGGATGGAAAGAAAGTTGAAACTCTTAGGCCGCGTGAGAACAGATCCATTCTTGCCCATCCCCAGTTTTTTAAGAAACAACTCATGGCCGAGAAAAACCCGGAAGAGAGAAAAAGGGTGCCCATGGGGTTCGGGCTGGAGGAATTCAGATCATCATCCTAAGGCGGTTATTCTTTCATCGGGTCGGGCCTGTCCCGGGGAGATTTGAAAGGGGAGATGGTTCAGCCGAGCCTTGCCCCTGGAGCTATTTCCTCGCATGCCTCTCTTTGCGGAGGATAGGCGGGAAGGTAATTAGAAGACGATGATCCCGCCGAGCCTGATGATCTGAATTCCTCCAGCCCGAACCCCAACGAGCAGAAAACCGGGGATGGGCAAGCAGATCCATTTTATTGACAGATTTTCAGTACCTGTGTTACCTTTTTTAAGAAGCTTTTCAGGTCTAGAAAAGCGGGAAAGGAACAGGACACCATGAAAAAAATGGGGTTTTGGTTCTGGTCGGTTCTTTTAGCCCTCCTTCTCTCCGGGACACCCTTGATTGGCTCAGCAGAGGTCCGAGGTGGTGGAACGCATGGGCAACGGAGCCGTCAACTGGACCCAAGGGCTGGTCACCGCCAAGGGAAGCGGGGCTCCGCCCAAAGGGGTGACCAACATCGCCCAGGCCCGTTTGATGGCCGAGCGGGCGGCCAAAGCGGATGCCCTCAGAAACCTCCTGGAGACGGTGAAGGGAGTGCGCGTCGATTCGGAGACGACCGTGGAATCGTTCACCACCAAGAGTGACCGGGTGCTGACCCGAGTCAGTGGAATCGTGATCGGAGCCCGGATCGTGGATACCAAATATTTGAGCGATGGCGCGGTTGAAGTCACGATGTCCATCAACCTGACCGGCGAGCTTCTGGCGATCATGCTCCAGGAATTGCCGCCCCTCTCCCAACCCCTGATGCCCGCTCCAGCGCTCCCCCAGCCCCTTCCGATTCCGGCCAAACCCAGTCCCGGGCCCCCTCCCGTTCAGAAGCCTGCTCCTCCGCCTCCACCCGCTCCCGCCCCCCCCAAGCCTGCGGCCCAGGAGACCAAGCTTCCCCCCGCACCTCCGCCGCCTGCGGCCCAGGAGACCAAGGTCCAGCCTCCTCCGGTGACAGAGCCGAGGGGTACCCCTCCTCCGTCCATTGAACCCAAGGCCCAGACGCCGACCAAAGCCCCGGCCAGAGCGGAAGAAAACCTGGACCTGAAGAAACTGGATTATACCGGTTTGATTATAGACGCCCGGAAGCTGGGCCTGCGGCCCGCCCTGGTCCCCAAGATCCTGAATGAGAAAGGAGAGCTGGTGTACAGCAGCCAGAGCGTGGGACAACAGGATATCATCCGGATGGGATTGGTGGGCTATGCCAAAGACGTGAACGCGGCCGCCAGAAACCAGAGAGTGACCGCCGATCCCGTGGTCGTCAACGGCATGAACGCCACCGGGGAGAAAAAAACCGACGTGGTCATTTCCAACCGGGACGCGCAGGTCATTCTGACCACCGCTCCTTACACCGGGTATCTGAAGAACGGCCGGGTCATGGTGGTCTATGATTGAGACGCGGAGAACCATGCAAAAAAGATTTTTTCTATTCATCGGGGGATGGGTGGCGGCTGGGATTCTGGGAGCCGGATGGATCTCCCCGGCCCTTTCGGCAACCAAGGTTCTCACCGGAAAACACGCCGTCGTCTACGACATCGTAAACCCGACGGGCGTGGAATTCCTCCCCAATTACTCCAATAGCTCTTACAGCCAGAAAGTCCTGCAGGAGGATGAATTCAGCAAACGGGTATTGATCGAAGTCAGCCTGGCCCCCCTCAATTCCACGGCGCCTTTTCCCGTTTCTTCCCAGCAGATGCCCTACCAAATGCGCTCTTTCCTGGGACCCGGGAAAGATATCCCGGTGAATGAAGGGAACATCCTTTCTCAGGCCAGAGCCCTGACGCAGGGCAGCCGGACGGTCCACGAGGCGGTGACCGCCATTTTCAACTGGATCGTGGACGATTTTACCTACGATGCCGGCCGAAGCACCCCCCAGGACGGACGATCGGTTTTTTACAGTAAACGGGGGTCCTGCGTGGGATACACCAACCTGTCCATTGCCATGCTCCGCAGTTTGGGGATCCCCGCAAGGTACGCCCATGGCTACCTTCCCCCGGGGTATGACTGGGGGATTTCCAAGAAATACTGGGGCGTCCAGATCAGCGGGGGAGGGTACCATGCCTGGGTGGAAGTCTATTACCCGGACGTGGGCTGGTGTTTCTCCGACCTCCTCCACTCCAAAAACTTTGTGGATCCCTTCCATGTGCTGCGGTACACCGACGGGATCAACCTCAATCCCCGAAACATCCAGGGAGGAAGCCTGGATGTGGAAGACGCCACCACCTTTACCATCTTTCAGGAAGAAAACGCCACGCTGGCGATAGACCAGCTTCCTCTGCCCAAGAAGGATTTTCTGGCCCGGCAGACGGGTTCTCAGCAATTCGGCACGATCCATGGAAAAATCAAGGATTCCTCCGGAAAATCCGTGGCCAAGGGAAGCCTGGTCCTCTGGGAAGGAATCCAGGGGAAAATCATCCCCTTTGAAGATGGCGTTTACTCTCTCATGGGACTCAATGACGGGGAATACCGGGTGACCATTCGGGCGGAAGGCTACGGCGAAGTGGAAAAGAATCTTCAGGCCCGGAAAGGGGAGGTGAAACAGATCGACCTCGTCCTTCCTCCCCCCAGGACTCCCAAGTCGACTCCCGCCCCCAAAACCAAAACCCCTCCCAGGACCAAGCCATGAAAAAGGGGAGAGCTTTCTCCCTGCTTTCCGGCGGACTCGACAGCCTTCTGGCCACCCGGCTCATCATGGATCAGGGGATCGAAGTGGTGGGCCTCCATTTTATCACCCCTTTTTTCGGCTATCAGAAAAAGGGCCAGGAGGCCCGCTATCAGGAGAGGTGGAAAGAATTATACGGGATCGACGCCCGGATCATCAACGTCAGCGACGAGTATCTAAGAATCCTCAGAAATCCCCGCTACGGCTACGGGAAAAACTTCAACCCCTGCGTCGACTGCAAGATATTTCTTTTCTCCAGGGCCAAAGACATAATGGAGGAGGAAAAAGCGGATTTTCTGGTATCCGGAGAGGTCCTGGGGCAGCGGCCCATGTCCCAGCGCCGGGATACCATGCGGATCGTGGAGCGGGACTCGGGCACGGAAGGCTTTCTCCTTCGCCCCCTCTGCGCCCAGCTCATGAAACCCACCCGGCCTGAATTGGAAGGGATCGTGGACCGGCAAAAGCTTTTGGGCATCACCGGACGGGGACGGAAGCCCCAGATGGAGCTGGCCGAACGCATGGGGATTCGCCACTATCCAGCTCCCGCAGGGGGATGCCTGCTCACGGACCCGGAGATGGCCAACCGGATTCGAAAATTCTTCAACCAATCCCCGCAGGCCACGGTGGACGAAATTCTTCTCCTCCAGGTGGGGAGGCATTTCCAGCTGTCGGAAGACCGGCATCTGGTTGTGGGGAGGCGGGAAGAGGAGAACGAGAGGTTGATGCAACTCTTCCGGGAAGGAGACACGCTTCTCCGGGTCCATGGAATTCCGGGGCCCCTGGGCCTCTTGCGGGGATCGGCGGACGAGGAAGGGCTGAGTTTGGCCGGTTCCATCGTGGCGCGGTACAGCAAGGCGAAGGATCAGGACCGGGTGGAGGTCCATTACGGAAAGAATGAAGAAACCTTCAGCGGCCGCCTATTCGTCTCTCCGGCAAGCGAAGACCAGATCAGGGGTCTTCGATTTTGATGATTCTTTGGTCCTGCCTCCCGCTTCATCCGTGGCCTATTGAGTTTTTTTTGGTTTTTTTCGAATATAAAATCTGTACTACTGTTTTGCAAAGTCTTTAAATTTTGTTAAGCAAATGGTGATCCAAATCAGATAACCTATCGATTTTTTTACTTAAGGCACTTGAGCGCACTTGAGGCACTTAAGGCACTTTCTTTGGTTGCGGCTCTGCCGCGCTGTGTTTATCTGTGTCCCATTAGGTTTTTTCATTTTCCCTTGCCCCTTAGCAGGGAAATGGTATTGTAATAAGGAATGAAATGACAGGAGGGGCATTTATGAACGTGGGCGAGCGGATCAAATTTTCCTTCGGCGGGAAAGAAAAAGAAGGGGTGGTGACCCGGATCTTTCCCAAAAAGGTGTACCTGAAAGTGGATTTCCCGAAACACCCGGGCAAAGTCGTCATCCGGTCCCTGGCCGAACTGGAGGGAAAGGTGCCCAGACAGAAGAAGAAAGCGAAAAAGGCGAAGAAAGAGAAGGCAACCCGTTCCCCAGAAAAGAAGGGCGAAGAGAAAAAGGAATAGACAGCCGCCGGAGAGACCCCTACGACTTTGAGTCTTTCTGCTGCTTTTCTTTCCGTTCGCGGGAGAAACGCCGGTACAGGTAAATCCCCAGTCCCGCCGCAATCAGGATTTGAGCGGCCACGCAGATGATCAACAGGGCGAAAGCGGTCATAGGTTCCGTGTCCGGTGAACGAGTGGAGAACCTCTCCTGACCCGCTCAGAATTTAACCGAGAAGGAGGAGAATTCCCCGCGATATTCTTCGGGTTGGGCAATCATCTCGGTGACGTGAGCGGAAGGAGGGCCCCGGCGGCACCACTGGACCATGGCCTCCACATCCTGTTCGTCCCCCTCGAAGACCCCGGCCACGGACCCATCGGGAAGGTTTTTCACCCAGCCGGTAATATTGAATTTGGCCGCCTGCCGCTGGGAATAGTAGCGGAAATTCACTCCCTGAACAATTCCTTTTACGATCACTTTAACGCGTGATTTAGCCATTGAATCTCACCTGTCCTTCAACTGGATGGCATAACAATGATTTTCGAATTTCGAACCCGAATCCGAACTCCAACCCGACTCTCCGCGAGCGGGAGGCACGGATGAATTGGTGAGTTCGTGCTCGATATTCGCACTTCGCCTCAGCTTGGATAGGGGAGGGTCGGGGTGGGGGTGATCATAGCCTAATCAACTCCAGGAAATCTTCTTCCGTCAAAATCTTTACTCCGAAAGCTCTTTGCCTTTTCATACTTGGACCCCGGGTCCTCTCCCACCACCACATAATCCGTCTTCTTGCTCACTGACGAGGAGGCCTTCCCCCCGAGCGATTCCACCCTGGACTCGGCTTCCTCCCGGCTCAGGGTCTTCAACCCGCCGGTGAAAACGAAACTCTTTCCTGAGAGTTTCAGGTCTTTGGGCCGCGGCCGGGCCGGCCGGGAAGGAACCTCCACCCCGAACTCCTTCAGTTTCCGGATTACTTTTTGGTTCCCTTTTTGCTCGAAGAATTTGACGATGGAGGAGGCAATCTGCTCCCCGATGCCCTTGATCCCGGTCAGTCTTTCTGAAGAGGCTTGAGAAAGCTCTTCCAAGGTGGAGAATTCGTGGGCCAGGAGTTTGGCGATGTGTTCCCCCACATGAAGGATCCCCAGGGCGTAGATCAGCCGCTCCAGCGTGGTCTTGTGGCTGCCCCGGATGGCCGTGAGAATATTATCCGCCAGCTTGGGACCCATCCGCTCCAGGGTGAGCAGGTGATCAAGAGTCAACCGGTAGAGGTCGGCGTAGTCTTTGATCAGGTCCTTATCGACGAGCTGCTCGATAATCTTTTCCCCCAAACCATCGATATTCATCGCGTCCCGGGAGGCGAAATGAAAGATGGTTTCCTTGAGCTTGGCTGGACAGGCGATGCCCGTGCAGCGGGCCACTGCTTCCCCTTCGGGTCGGTCTACTTCCGACCCGCAGACGGGGCACTGATCGGGCAGGCGGAATTTTTTCTCTTTTCCCGTTCGCTTTTCGGGAATCACCCGGACCACTTCGGGGATGACATCCCCGGCCCGCTGAACGACGACCGTATCCCCGATGCGGACATCTTTCCGATCGACCTCGTCCTGATTGTGCAGCGTGGCGCTGCTGACGGTGACTCCTCCCACCCGGACCGGCTCCAGGACCGCGGTGGGGGTCAGGGCCCCGGTCCTGCCCACGTTCACCACGATGTCCAGGATCTTGGTGGTCGCCTGCTTGGGTTTGAACTTGAAAGCCAGCGCCCAGCGCGGACTCCGCGCGATGGTCCCCAGCGCTTCCTGGAGACGGAAGGAGTTGACCTTGATGACCACTCCGTCGATTTCGTAGGGAAGCTTTTCCCGGAGATCATCCATTTCCCGGTAGTAGTCGAACACCTCGTCGATGTTTTTGCATTGCCGGCGGTTGGGATTGACCTTGAACCCCCACCCTTGCAGGGTATCCAGAAGCTCCCATTGGCTGGCGATGGCAGCTCCGGTGAATTGCCCGATGCCGTGACAGAAGATATCCAATGGGCGCCGGGCGGTGATGGAGGAATCCAGCTGGCGGAGGGAGCCGGCCGCCGCGTTTCGGGGGTTGGCGAAAAGGGACTCACCGCTCCGCTCTCTCCTGACGTTCAGCTCCTGAAAGGCTTTGAGGGGGAGATAGACTTCTCCCCGGACTTCCAGCCGGGAGGGGGAAGACTCCCCTTTTCGGGGGATCAAGGTTAAGGGGATGGACTTGACGGTCTTGAGGTTCTGGGTGACGTTTTCCCCCACGAAACCGTCCCCCCGGGTGGAACCGGTGATCAAGTGACCGTTCTCATAAATCAGTTCCACGGCTATCCCGTCAATCTTCAGCTCCGCGCAGTATTCAATCTCCTGGGTGTTTTTAAGGAAGCGTTTGAGCCGGTCGTCGAACTCGCGGACTTCCGCTTCTTCAAAGGCATTGGCCAGGCTGAGCATGGGAACGGCGTGACGGACCTCTTCGAACTTATCCAGGGGAGGGGCGCCCACTCGCTGGGTCGGGGAGTTGGGCGTGATGAGATGGGGATACTCTTTTTCCAAACCCTCCAGGTCGCGCATGAGCCGGTCGTACGACCCGTCGGAAATGACCGGGTCATCGAGGACATAGTAGCGGTAGTTGTGGAAGTTGAGCTCTTCCCGGAGCTTCTCGATCCTTTTCTTGGCCTGCGCTTCGTTCATTCTTAAATACCTTCACCGCAGAGATCGCAGAGAACGCAGAGCAAATAAATTGGAATGCTGGAATGGTGGAATAATGATTAAATCGAATAGCAAAATAAAAAATGGTTGTTCATCCATTATTCCATTGTTCCATTATTCCTTCCTTTTCAATTCTCCGCGTCCTCTGCGGTCTCTGCGGTTAATCTTGCCTTTAGAGCCGCGACGAGGCCGAAACAGCCCGCCAGCATCATGTTCCCGTGGGGAGCGGCCATGTAGTAACCTAAGCCTTCAACCAGAGACCGCCGGGGTCCGGTTACGGCAACGAACCGGAATCCTTTCTTGCGGGAATATCCCGGATGATAGGCGCACCCGTGGCCCTGGTCCTGGAAGATTTCATCATTGGTGAGGGCCTTCTTCGGAAAACGGGACAGGATCCTTTTCAGTTTCTCCGCGGTCATCCGCCCGGTGTGATGTTCAAAGATACCCCACACGCGATTTCCCCGGACCAGGGCTCCCAGGGTGTGCTGGTTTCCCAGATTCAAAGCCACAAAGCCTTCCTCCAGCTTCTCCGCCGCCGCAGGATCGCAGAGAACCCCCCAGACGGCGGCAGCACAGGTATCCATGACCGCGGCCCCGGGGACATCTTTCTGGACGGCAAGCATGCGGGTCATGTAGGGAGGGGGATGGAAATAGATCAGGTCGGTTAGATTTCCTCCCGATTGGAGGAAGTTCTCCCAGTATTGAAACCGGAAACGGCGGTTGCTTCCCCGGGGATTAAACCCGTGATCTTGAACCGCGAATGCGAAGGCTTTGGGAAGGCTGATCTGAAAAGGTTTGAGTGCCTTGCGCAGGGCAGGCAGGTCCACGTCCCGGAGAGGAATCTCCACGAATCCCTTGGGAGGATGGTCGGTGATTCTGACCCCGCTTTTCCGGACTTTGTCAAGGTTGTCATGAAGGGTCAGGGCGGCGGTTTCGGTGGCATATACTTTCATTCCCGCCCGAAGATGCCCCTCCACCGCCCAGGCGCAGGGTCCCCCTCCCATAGTGTTCCCGGAGAGGAATATTGTTTTGTTCAGAGCCGTTGCTGCGGCGATCTTACCGGCGACGAGTCGGGTGGGGGAGGGGAGGACCATTTGCACGCAATTTTCCATCGGCTTTCCTTCCTCATAGAGAAGGATATCCTGAGTTCCACCTGCCCACATCGATGGCCAGGATTCTATTAGGGATTGCCGCCAAATTCCATCCCCTTCCCAGTCAGAATCTGAATAAAAAATAACATGTCCCAGGAAATTGTTCAAGGCAAAGGGCTCAAGAATCAATAATCAATAATAATTGGTCAATGTTCAATGATCAATGGCCAATGATCATTGATTAATGTTCAATGCTCAATGCTAATCCCTGCTTATCAGGATTTTTCTAGTCCGGGATCCTGCACCCTACCCCCTACCCCTGCACCCTTTCTTTTATTGACCTCCTCCCCCGGGAAAATGTATGATGCCGGCTTAGGGGAAATCCATGAATGAATCCTTCCGCCGTCTCTTTTATCCCCGCTCCGTGGCGGTGGTCGGGGCCTCGGGGAACCCTCTGAAGATGGGGCATCAATGCATGCTCAGCCTGCGGGAAATCGGCTTTCCGGGCCCGGTCTATCCCATCCACCCCCAGGAGAGAGAAGTCCTGGGAATCCGTGCTTTTCCGAATTTGGACCAAATCCCGGGAGAGGTGGACTTGGCCATCCTGGTAGTCCCGGCCTCCGAAGCCATTCCTGCCCTCGAAGGCTGCCGGAGAAAAGGAATCCAGGGAGCGGTGGTCATCACCGCAGGGTTCCGGGAGATTGAGGACTCGAAGGGGGAAAAGCTGCAGAAAGAGATGGCGGCGGTTGCCGCCCGGGGAGGAATCCGGATCATCGGCCCCAACACCTTCGGCATGGTCAATGTCCATGCGCGACTGAACGCCTCCTTCACTCCCGTTTTCTCCCGGCTGAAACCCGGCTCCATCACCGTGGTCAGCCAGAGCGGTGGCGTTTCCCATCTTGTCGCTTACCAGGCTTTGGATGAGGGGGTGGGGCTGGGAAAAGTCATTGGGTTGGGGAATCGCTGCAATGTTGACTTTGCCGACCTGCTGCCCTACCTGGCCGATGACCCCGAGACTCGTTGTATTATTCTCTTCGTGGAAGGCCAGGACGAGCCCAGGCCCCTTTTTCGGGCGCTGAAACAAATTACCCCTCGAAAACCTGTGGTGGCCATGAAGGCCGGGAAATACGCCGTCTCCTTGAAGGCTGCCCAGTCGCACACGGGTTCCCTGGCAGGGCGTTCGGAGATCTATGAAGCCGCTCTGAGACAGGCGGGAGCGATGGTCGTCCAGGAACCGCAGGAACTTCTAGATGTGGCCAAAATCCTGTCGATGGCCACGCCTTCCGCGGGCAGGAACGTGGCCGTCATGTCATTCCAGGCGGGACCCGGAATCCTGCTCACGGATGAGGTGGCGCGCCAGGGATTAACGATGGCGGCTTTTTCTTCCAAGACCCAGGGAGATTTGAACCGAGTCCTTCCTCCCCTCACCATCCGCACCAACCCTGTGGACATGGCCTTTGCCCGGAACGAGGAGGCGTTCGAGGAAACGGTTCGCCTGATCCTGGATGATGAGAACGTGGATGCCCTGGTGATCTTTCTCCTCCATCATCCTTTCATGACTCCAGGTCGGATTAAATCCCCGGTTCTCCGCCAAAAACAACGTTCTGGAAAACCGATCTTGATCTGCGCCAATTCCCCCCGGGGATTGATCGAAGATGAGGTCGAGGAACTGGAAAGGAACGGAATCCCCGTTTATTCGATGCCCGACAGGACCATTCGGGCACTGAAAGGCCTTATCCAGTATGGAGAAGTCCAAAGGCGAACGCGGGGAGGCACAGAAAGAATGACGCGATGACGCGGTGACACGGGGGCGCGGGGAAAGGACTTCAAAAGGGGCAACCTGTTTCCTGCACCCTACACCCGACCCCCTACACCCTTTGCTCAGCGCCGAAAACCCAACACTGATTCATTGACAGGAGATCAAACGAATGCGCGCACTGGAGGGGATAAAAGTACTCGACCTTTCCCGGCTGTTCCCGGGCCCTTACTGTTCCATGATCCTGGCTGATATGGGGGCCGATGTTCTGCGGATCGAAGACCGGCGGTTCCAGGGAGAGGGGCCGGGGATGCCAACGGTCATGCGCAACAAGAGGCACATGACCCTAAACCTGAAACATCCCAAGGGGCTGGAAATTTTTTATCGAATGGCCCGGAAAACGGATGTGATCCTCGAGGGGTTCCGCCCGGGGGTCACGGATCGCCTGGGAATCGGGTACGGGCAGATGAAAAAATTGAACGAAAGGCTGATCTATTGCTCCGTCACCGGGTACGGGCAGGACGGCCCCTACAAGGATATGGTCGGCCATGACATCAACTACCTCAGCTTCGGGGGAGTCCTGGGCTTGACCGGGAGAGCCGGGACGGAAACCGGTCATCCCCCCCATCCAGGTGGCGGACATGGCCGCCGGGGGAATGTACGCGGCCATCGGAATCCTGGGAGCCCTGTTTTTTCGTCAGACCACCGGCAAGGGACAGTACATCGACATCTCCATGATGGATGGGATCGTGGCCATGCTGCCCTTTCCCGGCCAGTCTGCTTTGGGGGTTGGGAAAGATTCCCCGGCGGGGGGACACGCTGCTCAGCGGTCGTTTCCCCTGTTACAGCGTTTACGAAACCAGGGACGGAGAATACATTTCGATCGGGGCCCTGGAACCGCGTTTTTGGGTGGAACTTTGCAGGAAGCTGGGACGGGAGGATTACATTCCTCTCCAGTACGATGAAGGGGAGAAGCGGGGGGAGATCTTTCTGTTCCTGGAAAAAACTTTTAAGGGGAAAACCCGCGACGAGTGGCTGGAGGAGCTCAAAGACCTGGATGTCTGTATCGGGAAAGTCCTTCACCTGGACGAAACCTTCAAAGACCCCCAGGTTGTTCAGCGCAAGATGGTCACCGAGTTCGACGATCCGAAGAAAGGAAAGATGAAGCTCCTGTCTTCGCCCATCAAAATGTCCGAGACTCCTCCAGATATTCGCAAGGCTCCTGCTGATTTCGGGGAGAACACCGAGGAAGTTCTGAAGGAGCTGGGGTTCAAAGAGGAGGAAATCCGGCAGATGAAAAAAGAAGGGGTGGTGTGAAAAGGGGCCTCGGCCATTTCCTGTCATTCCGGCGGAAGCCGGAATCCAGTCCTTTCAAACCGTTATGAGTTTTCTGGACTCCGGTTTTCACCGGAGTGACGACTTTTTAAGAAGCCATCAATTCCTGAAAGGAGGAAAAGAGCATGAAACACTGGATGCGCTCGAAGTGGTGGGTGGTAGTGGGGGTGTTGCTTGCCCTGGGGGCGTGGGCCTGCTGGCCGGCGGTGGAGGCGTTCGCCGCGGAACCCGATCTGGCCTATTTCCGCCAGGCCAAGATCAACTGGCGCCAATTCGAGGGGCAGAAGCTGACGATCGGCTTGAACAAGCACCCCTATACCGAGTCGCTGCTTCCTCTCATCCCCGAGTTTGAAGCCCTCACCGGCATCAAGGTCGATTACCTGATCCTGCCGGAGAACGAGTACGGGGCCAAATTGACCGCGGACCTTTCCAACCAGCGGGGGGAGTTCACGGTGATCATGGCCGGGGCCATGAGGAACTGGGCCTACGTGCCCGCCGGCTGGATGGCGCCGCTGGAACAGTTCCTGAACGACCCGAAGCTCACCGACCGGGCCTGGTACAAGATCGAAGACTTTTTCCCCAGCCTCATCGCCGCCAACCGCTGGAACGGCAAGGTGGGCGGCGGCATAGGGGAGGGGCCGCTCTGGTCGATTCCGGTCATGGCCGAAAGCTACATCCTGACCTACCGGAAAGACATCTTCGACAAATACAAGATCAAGATACCCAGGACCTACGAGGAGCTGGCCGAGGCGGCCCGCCTGGTCAAGAAGAATGCGGGCATTGACGGGATCGTCGCCCGCGGGACACCCAACTTCCCGACTTTGGCCACCGGATACCTCAGCGGCATCAAGTCTTACACCGACGGGAAGTGGGCCGAGCTGGATGAGAAGATGAACGCCCAGTTCCATGATCCCCGGGCGGTTAAATTCAGCAAGCTGTGGACCGACATGCTCCGCGAGAGCGGGCCGGCGAACTGGGCCAGCATGACCTGGTACGAAGGCATGGAGACCTTCGCCGCCGGCCTGGCCGGGATGTACCCGGACTGCGACTTCTTCGCCGCCACCTACGAGGATCCCAAGAAATCAAAAGTCGCCGGAAAGGTCGGCTATGCCGTGCTGCCCCCGGGTCCGGCCGGGACCACCTACTCGGGGGTGTTTACCTGGGCGCTGGGCATGAACAATGCCACCAAGAATAAGGAGGCGGCCTGGCTCTTCATCCAGTGGGCCACCTCGCCGCGCACCCTCCTGAATGCCACGGTGGAGTATAAGAACTACAACCCGACACGGGTTTCGGTCATGAATGATCCCCGGACCAAGACGGTCATGGGCGGCTGGGGGAACGGCATGTACCTGAAGACAGTCCAGGAGAATCTCAAGACCGCGCGCATCGCCTGGGTGCCCAACCCGGAGCGCCCCCGGATGGGGGACATCTGGGCCCGGGCCCTGCAGGAGATGTACTTCAAACGGCTGACGCCCGAAGAGGCCATGAAACGCGCCACGGACGAAGTGAACAAGGTCTTCACGGACATCGGGTTGCGGAAATAAGACCCAGGCCGCGAGTCCATGCCGCCGCCATGGCCGGGCGGCATGGGCTCGTCCTGTATCGGGTGGAGAAGCAGACCTATGTCCAGGCTCCCTGCGCCAGGGCGCAAGCGGGAGGGGATCCTGCCTTACCTCCTGCTCTCGCCGGGGTTGCTTTTGCTCCTGGGGATGTTCTATCCCTTCTTCCTGGGGCTCTATTACAGCCTCACCAATTACTACCTGCAGTATCCGCACCTCTTCCGCTTCATCTGGCTGGATAACTATCTCAAACTGCTGCAGGATCCCCTCTTCGACTACTCCTTGAAGTTTACCCTGGCCTACGCGGTTGCCGCGGTGGTGATCCAGGTCGGCCTCGGCCTGGCCGTGGCCCTCCTGCTCAACAGCCGGATTATCGGCCGGGGATTTCTCCGCGCCATGATGCTCATGCCCCTCATGATGCCGCCGGTCATCACCGCGCTCATGTGGAAGATCATGATGGCCTCCACCAAGGCGGGGATTCTGAACTACCTTCTCTCGTTCCTGGGGCTGGGACCGGTCAACTGGCTCGGCGCCGTGAATTCCGCCATCGTCTCCGTCTTCATCATCGACACCTGGGGAAACCTGCCCTTCGTTTCGCTGATCCTGCTGGGCGGGTTGCAGTCGCTGCCCCCCGAGCCCTACGAGGCGGGCCGGGTGGACGGGGCCTCGGGGTGGGGGGTCTTCCGGTACATCACCCTGCCCCTCCTCAAGCCGTTCATCATCCTGGCCGCGACCTTTCGCATGATGGACTCGCTGCGCATCTTCGACGTGATCTACGCCGCCACGGTTGGCGGGCCGGCCGACGCTACGATGAACCTGCACCTGCGCGCGTTCTTCTTCGCCTTCCAGTGGTACCAGATGGGGATGGGAATGGCTTACGCGATGGTGCTTTTGATCCTGGTCTTCCTGGCGAGCTACCTCCTCATGGGGTACTGGAAGCGCGCCGCGGAACAGACTGCCCTCTGAGGAACCCATGACGACCACATCCCCGAAGGGTCTGACGGCCTGGCGATGGATCCGGCGCGCGCTCCTGGCGGTGGGAGTGGCAGCCCTGGTGTGTCTGGACCCTCTTCCCGTTCTTCTGGATCCTGCTGACTTCCCTGAAGCAGCCCCTGGATGTGATCGCCGCCCCGCCCAAACTGTTCTTCGAGGCGACCCTGGAGAACTACCAGGCGATCTTCATCGGGCTGAAACGAGGGCTGTACCCCTCCGCCCGTCCGGATTTCCCGAATTTCTTTCTGAACAGCATCATTATCTCCTGCGGGGCGGTGGGCCTTTCCTTCCTGGCGGGAATCCCGGCCTCCTACGCCCTGGCACGCTATCAATTCCGCTTCAAGGAACCGCTGGCGTTTCTCTTCTTGAGCTTCCGCTTCGCCCCGTTCATTGCCTTCCTGATCCCGCTCTACATCCTCTTTCAGCAGTTGAACCTCTACAACACGTACCTCGGGCTGATCCTCGCCTACCAGCTGATCACCCTGCCTTTCACCGTCTGGATGCTCCGCAGCTTTTTCATGGAAATTCCCCCGGAGGTGGAGGAGGCGGCCAAGATCGACGGCTGTTCCTGGTGGGGTGTCCTGACCCGGGTGATCCTGCCCCTCAGCCTGCCGGGCCTGGCGGTCACCATCATCCTGGGCTTCATGTTCAGCTGGAACGCCTTCAACTATCCCCTCATGCTGGCGGGGCGGCAGACGTTCCCGGTCACGGTGGGGGCCATCCAGTTCATCTCCTACGAGCAGGTGCTGTGGGGACAGATGGCGGCCGCCTCGCTGGTCGCGGTGGTCCCGCAACTGATCCTGAGCCTCTTCGTGCAGAAGTACATCGTCCGCGGCCTGACCATGGGAGCGATTCGCTGAAAGAGGAGGGTGCCCCTGCCGCCTGACTCTCTCATTGAGATCTTATCAATTCATGATATACGGGATGCACTAAACCCTGGCCAAACGGATTTGAGATCCGCCGGATCGCCCTTTCGACCTCTCCGCCATGGGCAGGGCGAGGGCGGGGCTGAATCAGACTATCTCCCTCCTTGATCCTCTTCGCGAGGGGAGGGGATTATTCTATATGATTTGTAAGTTACCTTCGACAGACAAAGTATGATCCTGACGCAAGAAAGGAATTGAGATCGTTAATATAGATTGAGAAGGGCAAAGATTTGTACCATCTTATCTTTTTCCCCGACCCCCTGATGGAGGGTTAAATGGAATGCGAGACACGCAAAACCCCAATTCTCAGAATAGAGATGGGGTTTTGCTTTTTTTAGAAGCAAGAACCAAGGAAATATAATGCAAACAAAATAGCTCCCGACCCGATAACCGTAGGCCGATTCCACTTTTGCCCGGTGTGACAGATAAGAATAGGCGGGGGAAGAGAGAAGATTCTGGAGGTGAGAACATGGTGGTGAATGAAAAAGTGTTCAGAAAAATTATTAAGGAAAGCATCAGGGATGCTCTGCGGGAAGAAAGGTTGAATTTGTATGAAGTTTTAATCCCTTATGTTTCCAAAAAGGAGCTGAGGGAAATCGAGGAGAAGTACGGTGCTCCATCGGATTATGATGAGAGGGAATTTAAAGATATGACCGATTGGGTGATGAAATGAAGGTAACCTTCAGCAGCCCCTCGGGGAGGTTTATCGATAAATAGTAATCATGTATCTGGCAGCGCTATTTCTTGATCTGCCGGCAATTCGGGGGGCACATAATACTTAATTATTGACAGATCGGATTGATTCTTCGGTCATGAGAATACCGCCCAGCTTGCTGGGAGGAACCTTGTACTGGGGTTCCAAGGGGGCGTGTAGCGCCCCTTACGTCTACTGCGGGGGAAATGCCGCCGTAGGAGAATTCGAGGGTGCGATGTGGCCGAAGGTCGACGTCGCCGCGATTTACTTGCGAATATCCAGCCATGGGACGGATAGCAAAAGTTTGGTGATTCCCGAGTTTTCTATCATTATATCACCCACGGGGGGAATAGGAGAGAGCGAGACAATTTTTTTAGTTTCTTAAATTTTTCTCTATTTTCGGACTATCGAAAATGGTTTTGATAGGATATTCATTTATTGAATCGGGCTCCATCATTTTCATCCGTAATGAGGAATCCATAAAGCAGCGCTTGGCTGAAGTGTAATAGGTGAAGGCGATAAATTGGGCAGGGCGAATCTTCCCTCTGAGAGCAGGGCTTCCTCCTGAAAGTGAGATTTGATAGTTTTTTCCAAAAGGTGTAGGTTTTAATGGATGATTGTGGAAAAATAGGCATTTTGGATATACTTGGGTTCACAATTGGTTTTTTATGCGAGTGCAAACGCCATGATAAAAAGCCATAAGGGATGCAAGCTGCTGATATTGAAACAATTATTGAAGAAATATTCGCCGTATTAAAGCGCGTTATGCGGACCAAAACGATTTGGCATGTTATGCGGATGACTTAATCACTGTTAGTGTAAGAAAATTGGAGGATCTTTAGTTGATTGGATATAAGCACCAAGCTCGACAGTTCGGATGTTTGTTTGCTCTTGCTAGGCTTACCGCAGAACGCTGCTAGGCGTGATGGAGTAGAAAATATGACTTTTTGTACCTCATGTGGATATTCCTTGGATGCCTCACCTTAATCGGGACTGTAATGGCTCTGATTTCATATTTACTGTTTGAAAATGGAGAGAACGCCCTCGCAAATCAAAAACCTTATGATCCCTCTTTTTGTTTTATTCGGTCTATTTGATCTCTTCTGCTTTGTTCATGCTGTAATTTCTTCAATTGTGCTTTATTTCAGCATCGACTGGTCGAACACCATATCGTGGTTAGTGATTCTTTTCTTCTACTTCGCCTTGATCATAGTTATCCTTCATTTTGGTGTTAAGAAAAAGGGAAAAAGCTTAAGACAATGGTTTCTTCTCTTGTTTCAGTCTAGTGATGAAAATCACTAAAGCCCTAACCAGTCACTGCAGCGGTATGTGGCTCCAGCCACCGCTGACTTCGATCGTTGAGCCGGGCGTAGGCGCCCGGCGGACGGGGTGGCGTCAGCACGCCGCGTGTACGGCCGCCTGCGCCGGCCGAACACGCGGCTGAGAGCCGGACGCGTGGAAAAGGGGGACGCCCTTAAAATAATTCAAATGACAAAAAAAATAGCGGAAAGAGTTGCGGAAATTGCAGTACGAAAGGCGCGGGCATTTGGAACGGGCTCTCATTAGCACGGGTTCGAATCGAATATACTGTCCTGAATATGACCCGCAGGCAGGGTAAGAACCAAACGTCATAATCCGCAGCTTTATCCAAGGCAATGACCAAGATTAATCACCGCTCCCCCGACACCCCATTCACCATTATGTTTCGGACTTGAATTCACTAATCAGGATTGAGTTAAAAGAATTTATGAAAAAGCCATTGGATCAGTTCCTGATTCGGAAGGCGCTGAGACATCTGGAATCCTCGGATCGGGCTCTTTCGAGGTTGATTACTAAACATGGCCCATGCACGATTAGGCCGGCACTGGATACCATCCTTTTCATGCTTTGGGGCGTCTTCGATCATCAGCCAACAGATTTCGGCTCATGCTGCTAGAGCGATAAAGGGCAGGCTTTTTGATTTGCTCGTAGCTCAGGTCTCTCACTCCGCAAAATGTCTTAAACATCTCGGCCTAAGAATTCCAACAATTCGGGGGACGCACAATACTTAATTATTGACAGATCGGATTGATTTTGCGAATATCCAGCCATGGCACGGATAGCAAAAGTTGTGATCCCCGGTTTTCTCCCTTATATTACCCCCGCGGGGGATAGGAGAGAGTAGACAATTTTTTTAGTTTCTTAAATTTTTCTCTATTTTCGGACTATCGAAAATGGTTTTGATAGGATATTCATTTATTGAATCGGGCTCCATCATTTTCATCCGTAATGAGGAATCCATAAAGCAGCCCTTGGCTGAAGTGTAGTAGGTGAAGGCGATAAATTGGGCAGGAGGGCGAATCTTCCCCGAGAAAGCAAGGGCTTCTTCCTGGAAGTGAGATTTGATAGGTTTTCCCAAAAGGTGTAGGTTTTAATCGATAATTGATGAAAAATAGGCATTTTGGATATACTCTGGGTTCATCAATTGGTTTTTTATGCGGATCCGTATAAGACGCCATGATAAAAAGCCATAAGGGATGCAAGCTGCTGATATTAAAACAATTATTGAAGAAATATTCGCCGTATTAAAGGCGTGTTATACGGACTCAAAACGGATTTTCCGCATGTTATGCGGATCCATCTAATCACTGTTCGGCGCAATAGTATGAAGAATCCATGGTTACAAATACCAGCATGTGATTACGAAGCCCACATGGCGCTGCCCGAGGTCGCACAGACCCAAGCTCTCAGCAAACTGATGGCGTCTGCGCTGAAAGAATATGCCCCCGCGTCCCTGGCCGTTATCGGGTGTACCACAGGCAACGGCTTCGAGCACATAGACCATACACACACCCACAGGGTCGTGGGCGTCGACATCAACGCTGCCTACCTAGCGGTCCTCAAGGCACGGTTTGCTGGCAAAATTCCACGTCTGGAGTTGATCGAGGCCGATATCACTGCCCCAGATTTCGAATTCGCCCCGGTATCGATGGTGTTCGCCGCGCTCGTGTTCGAGTACGTGAATGTGGCGGTCGCGCTATGCAACATCGCTCGGTGTCTGGCTTCCGGAGCAATTCTCGTGGCGGTCCTCCAACTGCCGAGTCCCGAATCAGCGCCGGTGACGGCCACGCCTTACAAGAGCCTCAAACTCCTTGCGCCGATTATGAATCTGGTATCGCCTTCTGAATTCTCTCGGATGTGCAATAGCCTCGGACTTCAACAGGTCAAGACGGATTCGATACCACTCAAAAAGGGAAAGGCATTCTTTGTCGGTTTCTATCGAAAGGACGCCGAACCTGGCGTTCCACCGGATCGCTTACGCTCCCGGTGAACTTTGCGTTCGGCAGAAAGAAGGAAAGTTTAATGCCAGGGAAGAGCACATGGGAAGCGTTCTTTGACGCGCATGCACCGGTCTACGACGATAACGTGTTCACGAAGAACACGTTCAGGAGGTGGATTTCCTGCTTGAAGAGTTGTCACTGCGACCGGGTGGCTCGATTCTCGATGTCGGATGCGGCACAGGGCGTCACTCCATTGAACTGGCGAAACGGGGCTACGCTCGTGACGGGACTGGACCTGTCTTCGGAAATGCTCGCGAGAGCCGCGGCTGCAGCCAAGACCGCAGAGTGTCCATGTGGAATGGATTCATTCGAGATGCCACCCAAGTTCTCATTCCCCGGAAGGTTCGACGCTGCAATCTGTCTGTGCGAAGGAGCCTTCGGACTCCTTGGCCAAGGGGATGACTCCGATTGATCAGCCGTTGTCCATCCTGTGCAACGTCTCCCGAAGCCTGAAGCCGCAGGCAAAGGCCGTGTTCACTGTTCTCAACGCGGCGGCCATGCTTCGCAAGTACCAGAACAAGGACGTGGCGGAGGGACGCTTTGATCCCCTGACCATGGTTGAGTCGTCCGAATACCCGCCGCGAGAAGGACTGCCTGCCGTTGCGGTTCGAGAGCGTGGTTTCGTCCCAACGGAGCTCACTCTGCTCTTCCGCCATCGCGGGATGTCTGTGCTCAACATGTGGGGCGGAACCGCAGGGAACTGGGGGAGAAGGGCCCTCGATCTGGACGAGATCGAGATCATGATCGTGGCGTGCAAGACTGCCGAACCATCGGCTGCAGGCGACGCTTGGCAGCGCGCCTGAGCCGTGACGTTGGGCCTGACAACGATTGAGAGGGAACACTACATGTCATCATCAAAGACCTATCACCTCATATTGCTGATAGTCGTATTGGTCTTTTGGACCTGGTCGGGAATCAACCCACATGATACCCGTCTTACCTGGGTCCTGGAAACCTTCCCATTTATGGTTGCCTTACCGGTTATCCTGCTTACATACGGGAGATTTCCGCTGACCAATCTGACCTATACTCTTATTGCTATCCACGCCATGATATTGATGCTGGGCGGCCATTACTCCTACGCCAAAGTACCGTTAGGCTTTTGGATGGAAGACTGGTTCGGCTGGACTCGTAATAACTACGATAAGATCGGGCACTTCATGCAAGGTTTTGCTCCGGCGATATACGTCCGTGAAATTATTACGCGAACATCGCCGCTGAGGCCTGGCAAGTGGCTTGGCTTTATGTCTATCACTGTTCCTCTCGCCTTTTCTGCATTGTATGAGATCATTGAATGGTTGGCTTCCCTTTCCGATCCAACCGATACCGAGGCCTTCCTCGGAACCCAGGGTTACATCTGGGATACGCAAACCGATATGTTCTGGTGTCTGATAGGCTCGGTCGTTGCGCTCATCTTGCTCAGGAAATTGCATAACCAACATCTATCAAGAATTGTCTCTGACCGTTCTTCTTGAGGAATCTCCTATCCGTCTCTGCTGTCGTAGAAACACGTCGAAACGGAAGTCGGTCAACGACAAAGGATATGGGCAGCAAAAAAGCATTTGCCCAACAAGGCAATCCAGCCGACGTCTTACAGCTGCAGCTGATTCTTGTGTTAGCCTCACCTTCAAGTCGTAATCTTCAGTTCTCGAATATCGTTCACACCAACGACTCGTAGGTGAATTCGAGAATCGGAGCATAACCTTTATTGACACTGCCTGTCAGATCAAGGATAGGTCAAGACAATTTATTTGTTTGGACACAGATGAACACGGATAAACACAGATAAAAATTCAGGGTGAAAAACCTTTACAAAAACAAGCTCTGAAACTAAATGAGGAGGTGGGGCATGCGAAACCGTCAGATCACGCGTCGTACTTTCATCAAAGGGGCCGGGTTGGTGGCCGTGGCGGCAGCCGGCAGAATTAGCATTCCGGGGAGCATCGCGGAGGCTTCTTCAACGGAGCACAAGGTGCCCCATTCTTCCGGCACCGAGGCGCCGAAGCTCAAGGCGCCGGCGAATGCCTGCGACTGTCACCTTCACATCTATGATGAGCGCTTTCCGCCTCCCGGGCCCGTCGCACGGCTGGTGAAGGGCGCAGGCGTGGAGCAGTACCGGCTTCTCCAGAAGCGGATCGGGACGACGCGGGCCGTGATTGTCACGCCCAGCGCCTATGCCACGGCCAATGCCGTCACGGTGGACGGTGTTTCCCAGCTCGGCCTGGCGAATGCGCGGGGAGTCGCGGTTGTCCGCACTGAAGTCACCGATGCCGAGCTGAAGAAAATGGCGGACGGGGGCATCCGCGGGATTCGTTTTACCCTCTTTGACCCGAAGACCGCAGTCACCAGCTTCGAAATGATCGAACCTCTGGCCAAACGGGCGAACGACCTCGGCTGGCACGTACAGCTCCACTTCCGGGGGGACCAGATTGTTGAAAAAGAAGACCTGCTGAAGCGCATCGCCGCGCCGATCGTGTTCGATCACATGGGCCGCATCCCGCAGCCGGCGGGCATTAAACACCCCGCCTTCCAGATTATCTGCCGGCTGATCGACAAGGGCCGGACCTGGGTAAAGCTTTCGGGCGTCTATCAGGACACCAAGGTCGGGCCGCCGACTTACGCGGACGTGACCGAGCTTGCCCGGGCGTACCTGAAGGCGGCGCCGGAGAGGATGGTGTGGGGGAGCGACTGGCCGCACCCGACCGAGAGGGAGCACAAACCGAACGACGCCCTGCTCTTCGACCTGCTGACTGAGTGGGCGCCGGATGAGGCCCTGCGCAAGAAGGTTCTGGTCGATAATCCGGCGGCTTTGTATGGGTTTGCGAAGTAGGCAAAATACAATGTTGCTGGTTGCTAGTTGCTCGTTACTGGTTGCTGGGTAAAGACAGATGGCAGAGGCTTGATACCGGATGGCCGATGACGGGAACTTCATAGGACAATAGACTGCTGACAACGGGCGATGAATAACGAGTAACCAGCAACGAGCAACCAGTAACTCGTTTTAAACTCCGAACTCCATGCGGGCGCGCAGCAGCGCGCCCCTACAAACTTCGAACTTCATTTACGGATACACGGGTACGATGTCCAGCCCCAGGGATTCTTCGAGGCCGAGCATCACGTTCATGTTCTGGACGGCCTGGCCCGAGGCTCCCTTGACCAGGTTGTCGATGGCCGAGAGGATGATGAGCCGGTTGATCCTTTTGTCCACCTTCACCCCGATATCGCAGTAGTTCGACCCGAACACCTCCGCGGTGCTGGGAAGAAGGTCGGAGGGGCGGACGCGGACGAACCTCTCCTTTCCGTAGAAATCCAGGTACATTTCGTAGATTTCTTTTTCCGAAAGAGGTTTGGCCAGGGTGGCGTAGATCGTGGAGAGGATTCCCCTCTTCATGGGCACCAGGTGAGGGGTAAAGGTTAGGATGACCTTTTCCCCGGCCACCCGGCTCAGTTCCTGCTCCATCTCCGGGGTGTGCCGGTGTTCGGTCACCTTGTAGGCCTTGAAGTTCTCGCTCACTTCGGCAAACATGGAAGAGAGGACGGCGGACCGGCCGGCCCCGCTGACCCCCGACTTGGAGTCGGCGATGAGGGTGCGGATGTCGACGACCTTGTGTTTCAGGACCGGGGCCAGGGCCAGAATCACGCTGGTGGGGTAGCAACCGGGGTTGGCGACCAGCCTGGCTTTTTTGATTTCCTCCCGGTGCAGTTCGGGTATGCCGTAAACCGCCTCCTTCAAAAGCCCCGGGGCGGTGTGGGGTTCATACCACTGTTCGTAAACCTTCGGGTCAGCCAATCGGAAATCGGCGCTCAGGTCAACAACCTTGATCCCTTTTTCCAGGAAGCCCGGCGCTACCTCCATGACCGCCTTATGGGGCAGGGCGGTGAAGACGAAGTCACAGGCTTTGGATAAAGGTTCGACTTCCAGGGGCTGGCAGACCAGGTCGACCTCTTTCAGAATGGACGGGAAAAGCTTCCAGATCGGCTGGCCCACGTTTTTCTCGGCGGTCAGCGCAGTCAATTGAACCTTGGGGTGCCTGGAAAGCAGCCGCACCAGCTCGATCCCGGTATACCCCGTTGCTCCGATCACGCCCACTCGAGTCATGGCGTTCCTCCTTCATTGGTCCCAGGGCGTTACCGCCCGCGCACGAGGAAGGGGTGGGGATGATCACCTTCCAGAATGAAGACCTTCCTAACTTTATCCCCCCTCACCCCACCCTCTCCCGCCAGGGGAGAGGGAGTTTTCGGGTGATAGCTACCTTATTTGGGCAGTAAAAAAGGGAAGGCCGGAAGACCTTCCCTTGTTTTTACCCCAACCCGGATTACCGTTTGGAGTATTGGAATCTCTTCCGGGCGCCTTTCTGGCCGTATTTTTTGCGCTCTTTCTTCCGGGGGTCCCGGGTGATGAGGCCGGCCTTCTTCAGCGATTCCCGAAACTCGTCTTTCACCGCTCAGGAGCCCGCGGGTGATCCCGTGGCGAATGGCCCCGGCCTGTCCTTTCATCCCCCCGCCCAGAACCGTGATGTCGATGTCGAACTGGCCCAGCGTGCCGGTCAGCTCCAGGGGCTGGAAGATGATCATCTTGGCCGTGTCCAGCTTGAAGTACTGGTTCAGGTCCTGGTCATTTACCGTGACTTTTCCGTCGCCGGGCTTCATCCAGACCCGGGCGATCGAAGTCTTCCTCTTCCCAGTGGCATAGTAAACTTTTTCGGGCATATGTCCTTCCTTTATAAGGTATAAGCTTCAGGTTGTTGGGCTTCGTGGGGATGGGTGTCTCCGGCATAGACTTTGAGCTTCTTGATCAGTTTTTTCCCCAGTTTGGTCTTGGGCAGCATTCCCTGGACGGCCATGGTGATGAGGCGCTCGGGCTTCTTGTCCCTGATTTTTTCGGCGCTGGCCTCTTTTAGCCCGCCGGGGTATCCGGAGTGATGAACGTAGATCTTCTCTTTCCATTTTTTCCCGGTCAGGGCTACTTTCTTCGCATTGATGACCACCACGAAATCCCCCGTGTCCTGATGAGGGGCAAAGATCGGCTTGTTCTTTCCCCGCAGCAGGATTGCAACCCGTGTGGCCAGCCGTCCCAAAGTCCTCCCGTCGGCATCCACCAAGTGCCATTTGGGGTTGATATTCTCGTTTTTCACCAGAGGAGTTTTCATAGACGAACCTCAGTTGTGAATTAAATCTAAATTATATAGAGTTAAGGATACCTTTTCAATGAAAAAATGTATAGGGAAAAATCGTTTTCCGTTCCCCCTAGCCCATTTTCCATTCTAACCCCAATTTCCTAAAAATTCTTGTTGAATCAAAGGGTTTTAAATCGCATCATAAATAATATGAATGATAAAAGCATGAGTGAGCCCAAAAACTTATCTTTACCCATCCAGGGTATGACCTGCGCTTCTTGCGTGGCCCGGATCGAAAAATCCCTCCGGGCCGTGGAAGGAGTCCGGGAGGCCAGTGTCAATTTAGCCACCGAAAAGGCAAATATCGTCTATGATCCAGGCCTTGTTGAACCAGAGAGTATAAAAAAGGCCGTCGAAGACCTTGGCTACGGTGTCCCCCAGGAGCTGAGCAAAGAAGAAAAAATAACCATCGCCGTCGGCGGCATGACCTGTGCCGCATGCGTGAACCGGATCGAAAAGGGACTCCGCAAAATCGAGGGAGTGATCGAAGCCCAGGTCAACCTGGCCACGGAAAGAGCCACCATTCTATACCATCCCGAAAAAGTGGGAAAGTCCGAGTTTCGGAAAACGATCGAGGACCTGGGGTACGAGGTCAGGGGATTCGAGGGAGAAGCTTCGGCTGACCGGGAAGCTGAAGCCAGAACCCGGGAGATCCGGCTGCAGAAGCGAAAATTCGTGATCAGCGCTGTTCTATCGGCGGCGATCTTTTTCGGCAGTATGCCTGAATGGTTTCCCTGGTGGCCCACGATCCTGCAAGACCATCTGACCCTCTTTCTGCTGACCACTCCCGTTCAGTTCTGGGCGGGCTGGCAGTTTTACCGGGGTTTCTGGCTGGCCCTGAAACACCGGACTTCGGACATGAACACCCTCATCGCGGTGGGGACTTCCGCGGCCTACATCTACAGCGCGGTGATAACCTTCTTCCCCCAATTGTTCCGGGCCCGGGGATTGGACCTGGGAGTCTACTTTGACACCTCGGCCATGATCATCACCCTGATCCTCCTGGGGAAACTTCTGGAAGCCATCGCCAAAGGTCAAACCTCCTCGGCCATAAAACGGCTCATGGGCCTTCAGGCCAAGACTGCCAGGGTGGTCCGGAACGGGCAGGAGATGGATATCCCGGTGGAAGAGGTACGCAAAGGGGATGGGGTGATCGTTCGTCCCGGGGAGAAAATCGCCGTCGATGGAATCGTCCGGGAAGGCTGGTCGGCGGTGGATGAGTCGATGCTCACCGGAGAGAGCATCCCCGTGGAGAAGCATGCCGGGGATCCGGTCATGGGGGGAACCATCAATAAGACCGGATCGTTTCAGTTTGAGGCCACCAAAGTGGGCAAGGAGACGGCCCTGGCCCAGATCATCAGGCTGGTGGAAGAAGCCCAAGGCTCCAAGGCACCGATTCAGAGGCTGGCGGACCGGGTGGCGAGTGTATTCGTGCCTACCGTCATATCGATCGCCCTGGTTACTTTTGCGGTCTGGATGATTTTCGGGCCCAAGCCGGCTTTCACTTTGGCTCTGCTTAATTTCGTAGCGGTTTTGATTATTGCCTGCCCCTGTGCTCTGGGACTGGCGACGCCCACCGCCATTATGGTGGGAACCGGCCGGGGTGCGGAGAACGGAATTCTTATCAAGGGGGGAGAAAGCCTGGAGACCATCCACCGGGTGAATTCTATTCTATTTGATAAGACCGGGACCCTCACTCAGGGGAAACCCTCGGTCACCGACATTGTCGCCGGAAATGAATTTCAAGAAGAGCAGGTCCTCCGATGGGCCGCTTCGGCGGAAAAGGGATCGGAACATCCCCTGGGGGAGGCCATCGTCCGCGCGGCCGAAGAAAAGGGGTTGGGGCTCAGTCCTGTGGAAGGATTTGAAGCCATTCCCGGGCAGGGAATCAAGGCCCAAATCGATGGGGAACCGATTCTCCTCGGAAACCTCAGGCTCATGGAGGAGAAAGGGATTGACCTGAATGGCCTCCGGGGGGAGATGGAGCGCCTGGCCAGTGAAGGTAAAACGCCCATGGTGGTGGCGAGAAATCATTCCGCGGCCGGGATCGTGGCCGTGGCTGACACTCTCAAGCCCCATTCCCGGGAGGCGGTGGAAGCCCTGCAGCGGATGGGCCTGGAAGTGATCATGATCACCGGCGACAATGAACGCACGGGCAAAGCCGTGGCCGCTCAAATGGGAATCAAACGGGTCCTGGCCGAAGTTCTGCCCTGGGAAAAGAGCCGGCAGGTCAAGAAATTGCAGGAAGAGGGGAAGGTGGTGGCTATGGTCGGAGACGGAATCAACGACGCCCCGGCCCTGGCCCAGGCTGATGTGGGAATCGCCATTGGCACCGGGACCGACGTGGCCATGGAATCATCCGACATCACCCTGATCACCGGAGACCTGCGGGCGGTGGTGACCGCCATCCAGCTCAGCAAAAGGACGATCCGTACGATCCGGCAGAATCTTTTCTGGGCCTTTATTTACAATGTCCTGGGAATCCCGATCGCCGCCGGAATCCTCTACCCCTTCTGGGGAATCCTCCTCAACCCCATGATCGCCTCCGCGGCCATGGCCATGAGCTCGTTTCCGTGGTCAGCAACTCGCTGCGACTGCGGCGGTTCAGCCCGACTATTCTAATGGATGCTTGATAGCGGGTAGCTCGGATAGTCAAGGTCATTCCGGCATCAAGCATCCATGCGATTTCCAGATCGACGGATGGAAGCGACGAGCATCCGCTATCGATCTTAATGACTTCCCTCTACGCTCCACCGATTAAGGCATCGTGGACCATGCAGCTTGCTTTCTGATAAAAGGATTTCCTTTCGATTGCCAGCCTTAGATCTCCTCCATGTAACCCGGGAGTCCGGGAGGGTATTCTGCCGAGGCCTTTTCAGAATCGCTCCGATGCGGCAGCAAGCTTAAGACCCGCGCTCTGGGTGGATCAGCTTCTCTCCATTGCGCGAATTCGCGACTCTGGCAGTTTCACCTTCGGTAGTCTCCAACAATCTATAGGGCTTCCAGCCTTTTTATTTTACGCAAAAGGAATGCTCAATGACCCCTCGTCTTCGAATTCATAACCCACGGAGGGGAGGAATTATGGAAATCCTTTTCAAGAACGGCAACATCCTGACCATGGAGCCGGCCTCGCCGAAGGCGGAGGCCCTGGCGGTGCAATTCGGGCGGATCTTCGGGATCGGGAGAAACGAGGAGCTGGAGAGACTGGCCGCCCCCGAAACCACGGTGATCGACCTGCAGGGCCAGACCGTGCTTCCAGGGTTCATCGACACCCACAGCCATTTCTGCCTCTACGCTCTCCTGACCGATCAGGCCGACTGCCGCCCGGCAGCCGGGTGCCGGAGGGGAGAGGATGTGGTGGAGGCCCTCCGGGCCCAGGCAAAGAAAACCAAGCCGGGAAAATGGATCATGGGGTGGGGCTATGCCCCTTATCTCCTCGACGATCAGAAAGACCTGACCCGGGAAGACCTGGACCGGGCCTCCAAGAAACACCCCATCTGCCTGGTGCACGTCTCCGTCCACGGATGCGTGGTCAACTCCCTTGCCCTGAAGGAACTGGGCTTCAGCAAGAAAACCCCCAACCCACCCGGAGGGGTGATACACCGGGATACGAAGGGCAATCCCGACGGCATCCTGAGCGAGTCCGCATTCATGGGGCCTCTTTTCTTCGCCACCCCTTCTATCTATTCCAAGATGGTGTCCGAGTATGACCAGGAGGGAAGAGTGGAGATGATGGCCCGCTGCGCTTCCCGGTTCCACCGCCTGGGACTCGTAGGCGCCCATGACCCCTTTGTCGATGCGGCTACCCTTCGAACTTACCAGGATGCGGAAGCGGCGGGGAAATTTCCCTTCCGCCTCTACGCCTTCATCCTGAATCAGTGGGCGGACCCCCTCCTGGCCGCGGGCATCAAACGGGGATTCGGAACGGAGTGGGTCAAGGTGGGGGCGATCAAGATCTTCATGGACGGGGGTATGAGCAGCCGCACGGCGGCGGTATCGAAGGCGTATGAATTTCCCCCCGGAGCAGGCAGGGGAATCCTGAACTACGACCAGAAGGGAATCAACCGGGAGATCGAGAAATTCGACCGGGCGGGGTACCAGATCTCCGTCCATGCCCAGGGGGACCGGGCGCTGGAGATGCTTCTCAAAGCCTTCGAGAGGACCATGGATGAAGGGAAATCCCCTGCGCCACCAGATCGTCCATGCGGGAAACCTCACTGCCGGGCAGATCGACCGGGTTGCCAAATTGGGCCTGTACATTTCCACCCAGGCCAACTTTTTCTCCCTCCTTGGGGATGGTTTCATGGAAGCTTTCGGGCCGGTCCGGTCCCGGGAACTCTATCGTTTCAGGACTCTTCTCCAGAAGGGCGTCCGGTTAGGTTTTTCTTCGGATTGCCCGGTGGCCGAACCCAACCCGCTGATCGGCCTCCGGGATGCCATATGTCGGAAAACGGGCAAGGGGCAGGATTTCGCCCCGGCGGAATGCCTGACGGCCGAGCAGGCCGTATCCCTTTACACCCGCGAGGCCGCTTATTTTTCCTTCGAAGAGGGAGAGAGAGGAACGCTGAAAGAGGGGAAATCCGCCGATCTCGTTGTCCTGGACAGGGATCCTCTGCAGACCTCGCCCGAGGCGATTCCCGAGATCAAAGTGAAGAAGACTGTGGTGGGAGGGAGAATCGTTTACGATGGCCGGTAATGTGAACCTTTCCGCGCCCGTCGTTCTTGCCGACCGTTTTTACATGTCGGAAAAAGCTTTGGCCGAGATCTCCTCTCTGGGAGGATATGTCTGGGCTGAGGCGCAAGACGGGCTTGATCTGGCGGATAAAATCGGTGGGTCGTCCGCGGTGAAGGTCATCGTCTCAGAGTATGTCCCGGTAAATCTTCAGGTGCTCGGCCGCGCCCCGGGGCTGAAAGGAGTCATTGCCTACGGGGCGGGGTATGACCATATTGACGCCAGCGCCTTAAGCCAGAGCGGAATAAAAGTCTGCAACTGCCGGGGTGAAAATGCCCAGGCAGTTGCGGAGCTTGCCTTCGGCCTTCTCCTTTCCCTGCTGCGATGGATTCATAAGGCCGACCCCTGGGTCAGGCAAGGGGAATGGCTCAAGGCGGGCAGGGCCCTGCCGGAATGGACTTCCGGGCAGGAATTATGGAGGAAAACTCTGGGGGTCATCGGGCTGGGGCAGATTGGGGCCAGGGTAGTAAGGATCGCAAAAGGTTTTGACATGAAAATAATCGGTTATGACCCATTTATTAATCCTGCGCTTTATAATCAGATGGGGGTGGAACCGGCTCCTCTGGCTGAGCTCTTGTCCCGGGCTGACGTGATTACTCTTCATATCCCCCTCACCTCAGCCACCGAGAAATTACTCGACTCCCGTGCTTTTGCGGCCGTGAAGCCGGGGATGGTCCTGGTGAACACTTCCCGGGGAAAAGTGATCGAGGAGAGGGCGTTAATCGAAGCCCTCCAAACAGGGCGGATCAAGGGGGCGGCTTTGGATGTGTTTGCCACGGAACCCCTGCCTCCCGGCCATCCCTTGACCAAATTGGAGAATGTGGTCCTTTCTCCCCATATGGGGGCCCTTAGTCAGGAAGCGGGAGACCGTCTGTCGGATTCCGTGGCCCGGCAGGTCCGGGACATTCTGGAAGGACGACCGCCGGAATGCCTGATTACTTAACCCGGCATAGCCGGAACCAAACGGGTTCGAGGCATCGAAAAATCCGAAATCCGAATATCGAATCCCGCGAAACGCGGGACGAAACAAATTCAAAATCCGAAGGTTCAAAAACAGCAAACCAAGAAAAGACACTTGAATTTTGAACATTTGGATTTGTTTCGAGTTTCGGATTTCGTGCTTCGAATTTGAAAAATAATGCGTATCCTTGCCCTCAGGCCCGAAGGGTTCGTGATTCCCTATATTCATTCCTCCATGGTGAGAGCCTTTCGCACCCTGGGAATCGAGGTGCTCGAACTTCCATTCCCGCAGCATGAAGAGAACCTTCAAGGCCTGAAATCCTTTACCTCTCAGGGACCGGCGGCTGTTTTCACCCTGGATCTTCCGCTCCATTCAGCCTTAAAAAATATTCTCAGGAATATTCAGGAAGCTCTACAAATTCCTTGGATTATCTGGTTTGTGGATGACCCTGAGGGGTACGGTTTCCCGGATTGTTGCGACCCTGCTTGGACCATGGTTTTTTGCTGGGACCGCGAGATCACAAACCAGATATCCCTCCGGGACTCATGGAAAGGAATTTCGCCAATTCACCTCCCCTTAGCCTCTGATCCCGAGCTATTCTATCCGCAAGAGAGCGGCCGTCCTCTCCTTTTTCCCGGAGGGGTATTTGTCGGATCCACGGCGCACCCCAACCCCATGCTGGATGAGGCGATTCAGAATTCTCCCGGCTTTTTTAATGATATTTCCAATCTATGGGAAATATGGAGGAGTGATTTGCGTTGTTTTCCTCAAGAGCTTGCCTGGGACTACCTTGAAAGGAGGACTGGAAAAGAGATGGAAACTTTGCGCCAGGACCCACTCGGGCGCCTCTGGGTTCACGCTGCAGTTTACGCTCTGGGCACTCGTAAACGACGGGAGCTTGTATCGCGGATCATCGGAGAAGGTGGGGGAGTATTCGGCGACCGGGGATGGCATGAAATCGCGGGGGATCTTTACCGGGGGGAAGTAGCCTACGGGGATGATCTTCGTCGGCTGTACAACGGAGCTGGCTTTGTCCTTGATATTCGGCAACCCCAGGCCAGGACAGGGCTCACGCAGAGAATATTCGACGCCTGCGCTTGCGGCCGTCCGGTCCTGGCCGAATTTTCCCCGGAAATCGAATCGCTTTTTGATTCAGAAAAAGATGTCCTGGCTTTTCATACCCTCGAAGAGGCACAGGAAGGGAAAGAAAAAATTCTAAGAAATGCGTGGGAAGTCAAAAGTTCAGTAAGCAGAGCAAGGGATAAAATCCTTGCTCTGCATACTTACCGCCATCGGGCCAGCCAGATCATGAAAACTTTTCAGCGATTCTTCCCAGTCCCTTTGGCATAATCCCGCATCCCTTGGAAGTCAACCACGACAACCGGTTCATCTCCAACGACCCAGGCATCATGTCCGGACGGCAGCAGGGATACATCCCCCGGTTTCAGGTCTCTTTCTGTCCCGTCATCCATGCGTACCCGGATCGTTCCTGAGACATGGTATTGAAAATGAGGAGCTTCGCAGCTTTTGGTCTTGGCTATGGGTTTCAGCGATTCAGACCACTTCCACCCGGGCTGGAAAACGGCCCGCCCCACCATGGCTCCTCCAATTTTCACCAGGTCCAGTTTGCCCTTGTCAAAATTTCTGGTTTCTTCGGGGGAATTTAGGTTTTTAACCTCCATTTTTTTTGTTTTGTTCATTTTAAACCCTCCCCTCTCCGTAACATTGGCCCTTCTGACTGTTTAGATGCCCGGTTGCGATTTCGGGTTGTCTGGCAGGGGCAAATTTCCATTTTAAATCAAAGGGAAAATGTTATACTTTTCTCCAATATGAGGATTATGCCCCAATCGCAGGCCCCCTAAGGGGTCGAGGTCCGCAAGAAGGACCTGATTTTGAAAGAAAACCATGGAAAATAAATCTTATGATGTCATTGTGATTGGCGGAGCGGTGATGGGCTCTTCGGTGGCCTATCACCTCCTGAAGTTCGACCGCCGGCTGCGGGTGGCGGTAGTGGAGAGGGATCCGGCCTACACCCGGTCTTCCACGGCCCTATCCCTTGGGGGGGTCAGGGTTCAATTCAGCCTGAAGGAGAACATTCTCATCTCCCTTTACGCCCAGGACTTTTTCTCCCGATTCGAAGAGGAAATGGCCGTGGGGGAGGAGAGGCCGGCCATCGATTATCGACAAGCAGGGTATCTTTTCCTCATCGATGAACCCGGAAAGCCCGCTGCCGAAAAGGACCTGGCATTGCAGAGGGTGTTGGGCGGTCGGGTGGAATGGTGGACTCCGGAAAGAATCCAGAAGGAGTTTCCCCTTTTTGCCGCTGATCTCTTCGTGGGAGGAACCTTCGGCCCTCGAGACGGCTACCTGGACCCCTACGGCGTTATCATGGGCTTCCGGAAAAAGGCGGTATCCCTGGGAGCCCGCTACATTTCCGATGAAGTGACGGCGATCGAGACCGCCCGGGGAAAAATCGCGGGCCTTCGGCTGGCTTCCGGACAGGTTCTCCACTCGGAGGTCGCGGTCAACGCGGCCGGACCCTGGGCAGGGGAAATCGGTCGAATGGTCGGGGTCGAGCTTCCCCTCGCTCCGGTCAACCGCCAGGTCTTTGCGGTGAAGCCCGAGGTCTCCATGGATCGAGCGCTCCCCCTGGTCATCGCCCCTTCAGGCCTTTATTTCCGCTCCGAGACCGGCGGATTGATTCTTGTCGGGCGGTCCATGGAAGAAGACGAAACGGGTTTTGGGTTCCAGTGGGATTGGAAGCGGTTCACCGACTGGCTTTGGCCCGAACTGGCCCGGATCATTCCCGCCTTCGAGAAGCTGAAGATGGTCAGGGGATGGGCAGGCCTCTACGAGGTAAACCGTCTGGACAGCAACGCGATCCTCGGCCCCTGGCCTGAATTGGAGGGCTTCTACCTGATCAACGGGTTCTCGGGGCACGGACTGCAGCAGTCCCCGGCCGCAGGCCGGTATCTGGCGGAATTGATTCTGGGGCGGAGTCCTACGCTGGACCTCAGCGTTTTCGGCCCCCGGAGAATTCTGGAAAACCGCCCTCTGGGCGAAGGCGCGGTCGTATGAATCCCCCAATTCTGGGCGCTTTGGCCCGCTTGTAGGGGCATCCCGCGTTTCGCGAGACATCGTGCCCCTACGGCTTGGGTAATCCCTTTTCATCAAAGAGCCCGTCCCTTCTCGATAAGATTATGCACTTGATCTGGATGAAATTTTGTTGTTTAATATTACTTTAACACGGATTTAATGCGTTTCAGGGATGAGGGCAATTTTTAAAACTGGTTCCGAGATAAGCCGAAAATGGATCGGGGACGGCATTCTGCATTCCCATCCCATTGACTGTTTTTTAAGGAGAGTGAGCCTATGAAGCTGAAACCCCTTTCCGCGGAAATCGATGAGTTGCGGAAAATCATTATTTCCTCCAACCTGACCTCTTGTTACATCCTGCTGGAAGAACTTCTGGCGGCCAAAGGGGAACGGCTTTTTTTCGATAAATTCCGGGCTCGCTGGATCGATATCTTCAAGAACGTGTACGACCATGTGGACAAGATGAAACCTCGCAAAGAGCCGAGAGAATAATCCTTCCATTTTCTTCCTCTCCCGGCAAGAAGAAATGACCCGCAGATGGATTCTTTTATCCCGGATCCCTAGGCTCGTTTCTCAACGATCCTTTCCCCACTGGGAGCCGATGAAGTCGGAACTGAATTTCCTTCCTTCGCCCTAACCGGACAAATGGGAAAGGATAAGGAATCATTCAGAATTTTCTTTACCGATAGGCGTACCCCTCCCCATAGACACGAGTAATCTCCCGGTTTTTCTTGATTATCTTTTGTTTCCCCCCACTTTTGTCTCCTTTTTTACAAAAGTGAACAATTTTATTCCCTCCTGCACAATTTTAAATGTCAAAACTCTTATCTCCTTTAATTTTTTTAATCGTCCCAAAAACATTTAATAGCACCCTCCTTCTTAAAAAATAATTAAAAAAATTAAATTGTTACGTAGATGGGGCTCCAGTTCTTATCGCCGATGAGTGCAAAACAAATTCCCGATTGACTGGAAAAATCAGTTCGGAGGGTTCTGGCACCTAAATTGCTCATTCCTCCAATCGGAAATTGAAGCAAGAGGAGCGCAATGGAAAAGGAAATGGCAAATAGGGGATCCCAAGGGCTGACGCTGGTGGAATTAATCCTTTGCATGGCCATACTGGGGGTCTTATTGGCCATTGCCTCTCCCCTGCTTGCTCAATTCTCTACCGGCTATAAACTCCGGGCGGCGACCCGGGAGCTGGCCACGGACCTCCAGTTTGCCCGCCTTCTGGCGGTGAAAGAAAACAGGAGTTTCAAGGTGATCTGCGAGGAGAAGTCATACCGGGTGGAGAGAGTCAGCGACGGATTTGTGGCCAAGGCCAGGACTCTCAGCGGCGATTACCCGGACGTGACCCTGAGTGGTCCGGAGATCACTTTCAATTCCCGGGGAAACGCCAGCTCCCAGACCATAACCGTCTCCAATTTTGCGGCCAGTAAGAATATAACCGTGGGTTCCACCGGGCGGGTGAAGCTGCAATGAAAAAAAACCGAGAATCTGGATTCACCCTGATCGAATTGCTCATCGCTCTCTTTGTCCTCACCATAGCGCTGCTGGCGATCAGCTCCATGGTCTATTCGGTTATGAATTCCACCTCCCTGAGCAAAGAGACCAGCACGGCCACCATCCTGATGCAGGACAAAATGGAGAGCCTGAAATATAAGGGCGTCTCTTCCCTGACTTCGGGAAATGATACGATCCATCTGGGAAACGTGAATTATCTTCGCCAGTGGAACGTGGCCGCCTCGGCGAACACCCGGACGATTACGGTGACGGTCAACTGGACCGACCGGGGCCCCCACACCGTGAGCATGACGACTCTGCGGGGAGAATGATCAATGGATCGAAGCTGGGTGCGGCAAAAAAACGGGTTTACCCTCATCGAACTGCTGGCCGGCATTCTGATCTCCGCCATCCTCCTGGCCGGTATCTACAGCGTCTTCTTCTCCCAGAAGACGGTCTTCAGCGCCCAGGAACAGGTGGCGGAGATGAATCAGAACATCCGGGCGGCCCTGGACCTGATGACCCGGGAGATCCGCCTGGCCGGGTACAAAACCTCCACCAGCACCTTCAACGGGATCGCTACCGCCACTTCCGACTCCATCCAAATCCTGGCGGATCTGAACCAGAACGGGGATACGGCGGATGATAACGAAAACATCAGCTACACCTATAATGCGGGGGCCCGGCAGATCTGCCGGAACGGGATCAGCCTTCCCGCGGTGCCCGTGGCGGACAACATCACCAATCTTTCTCTGCAGTACACCCTGAAGGACGGAACGGTCACCCCCGCCCCGGCAAACCTGGCGGACATCCGAAAGATCACCATCTCCATCACCGCCCGGACGACCCACCCGGACCAGGGGACCGGGACGTACCGGAACATTACGCTATCTTCAGATATTGCTCTACGCAATTTGGCTTCCTAAATAAAGGAGGGTTTACATGAAGGCTCGGTTATTCATGAAGCAGATTTTTAAGGTCCCGGATGAGAAAGGCGCCGTCCTCATTACCGGTCTGCTGCTTATTCTGGTGCTGACCATTTTGAGCATGGCCGCCATGATGAGCACCGCCACGGAGCTCAAGATCGCGGCCAACGACCGCACGTCGAAAAGAGTCTTCTATGTGTCGGAGGCCGGGCTGGAAGACGCCCGCTCCCGGTTGCAGGCCGGGTCCAGCGGCTCCCCGATCTACGATAACCAGTTCAGCAATCCAAGCTGGATGGCTTTCGTCGGGACCCCAGAGAAGAGCACCGAGAGGGGATTCCAGAGCGGAAACAGCAACCATGAGCAGTATGCCCAGTTGAATCCGGCCATGAATTATGTTACGACCATAACCCACAAACTGGATGCCTCCGGAAACATCCTCAAGTGGGGGGACAGCACCGGGGACGGACTCTCTGAAGAGAACACGACTTCGGGGAAAAATATTTTTGTCATCACCGCGGAAGGCTACGACTCCAACGGGGCGTCCAAGCCGCTGAGGATCGAGGCGGCCCAGGTTCCCGACATCACTGCCCCGGCGGCCCTCTACACCAAGTCCCATACCGCCATCCAGGGGACCTCCACCTACGTGCTGGGAATGGATCAATGCGGGACCACCGGTCATGTTCCAGGGATTATCACCATGGAGGATGTGGTCACGAATGGGGGGCCTACCATCACTGGGTCGAATCCCTCGGCCATCGTGCAGCATACCCCTCAAAACATCGATATCCAGGGCATGATCGACGGGTTCAAGAAGTCCGTCACCAATTCCTACAATGTGAACAGCACAACTCTGACCGGAATGACCTGGGGAACCCCGGTGGAAGGGTTTACCCAGCAGGATGCGTTGAGCTGCACCGAGCGCAAGATTGTTTATTTCAACACCAATTCTACCTACGTCAAACTGAACGCCTTTACGAACGGGTGCGGAATCCTCATGGTGGAAGGAGACCTCGCCGTCCACGGCGCTTTCCATTGGTACGGAGTCGTTTTGGTGACCGGCTCCATCACCTTCACGGGCGGCGGCGCGAAAAACGTGACCGGCGCCATGCTGGCCGGGGGCACGGTTTCCGCTGACTTGGTGGGGGGGGATGCCAATATCCTCTATTGCAGCAGCGCGGTCAGGAATCAGACCCAGTATATGCCCCTTATCACCCTGCGATGGGTGGAACTTTTCTCCTAATCTGCCGGCGGTCGGGGCTCCGGTGGAGGTTTTTGGATTTAAGCGGGGAGGAGCACATGAAAAAAATTTCCGTCGGGTTGACTTTTCTCTTAGCGGTCTTTCTAAGCGGCCCGGCCTTTGCGGACTATGTGATCAAGCTGAAGAATGGAAGAACGGTAGAGACGGCCAAGTGCTGGGAGGAAAAAGGGGAGGTCAAATTCCAGTGGGAGGAGGGAGTGGCCTCGCTGCCCAAGAAGAATGTGGTGAGCATTGACTGGGTGGAGGAGAAGTTCCCCAGCCGGGCTTACCGCCCGAATCCCCAGGCCGCTGAGCCTAAACAGGTTCCGGAAGAGACCCCCAAGGCCGCGGTCAAGAAGGGGGAGCCTCCCGCTCCGCCTGAGGCCTCCCAGGAGATCAACGTCGAGCAGTACAAAACGAAGAAAGCCCAGTACGTTACCCAGTACGAACAGGCCTACCAGAGGTACCTGGACGCCACCTCCCGCAGGGATGCGGAAGCCAAGAAAAAGGCCTGGGAAGAGTTCAACAGTTACGGAGGAGAGGTGGTCAAGATGGAAACGGAATTGAGGAAGAGGAATAACGGGGAGGTTCCCTCCTGGTGGAAGGAGGGCGAAAAGCAGTAGAAGCTCCGCAATCGCCTCTCGGCTCATTCGATAGAGTAGGGGCATCCCGCCACAGGCGGGACATGAATTGCCCCTACGGGTTTGCTCCTTCGCCGTCCTAAAAATCTTACCTTTACAACTTTGATGTTCTTGTAAAAAGTCCGAAAACCCCTTTTCCCGTCATTCCGGCGAACCCCGGATCGGGTCCGGGGCAGGCGCCGGAATCCAGGGTTCCCGGTGAAAACCGGGATCCAGTCTTTGAGGTGGTTCCCGACTTTCGTCGGGACGACGTCTGGACTCCGGTTTTCACCGGAGTGACGACTTTTTATGAAATCATCAACTTTCCCGCCGCAAAAAAGGCACGCCGAGTTCCTCCGCTAGTCGATCCAGCAACTTCAAGGTTGAAACCAGGACCGGAATTCCTTCCCGCAGGCGCCGGTTTCTCTTTTCCCATCCCCTTTCCCCCGGCAGGGAAACGGGGTCTCCCCCCTCATTTCGGCGCTGCGCACGTTTCACCTGCCCGATGACTTCTTCCATCCTTCTCTCGTAATCCGGCCGGGTCGAGGAATCGCCCGGGATCGATGGCCAGGAAGAAGTGTCCGCACCCGCGCGAGCCGGGACCGGAGGTGAAATTCTGTCCAAAAAGAGAGCCGCTAAGCACGCCCCCGAGAACATCCATGGCCAAAGCCAGGCCAAAACCTTTGTACCCGCCTTCTCCCAGGGGGGCCAGCAAGAAAAAGGCCGCCGGGTTCTCCGTGGGCTTTCCTTCCCGGTCATAGGCCCAGCCGGGCGGAATGGGTTTGCCTTCGTTGGCATGCTGCTTGATCCGGCCCTGGGAAGCCACGCTGGTGGCCATATCGATAACGACGGGCGGATGATCCCCGGCGGGGAAAGCATAGGCGAGAGGGTTATTTCCGAAAGTGGGCGTAAGGGTCCCGGGGGGAGCCATGACCGGGTAGGAGTTGGAGGCGGCAAATCCGATCAGCCCCTGCTCTGCGGCCATCCGGGCGTAGTATCCTGCGGCGCCGAAATGGGAGGAATTCCGCACTGCGCCCATAGCTATCCCCTCCTGCCGGGCCTTGGGGATGCAGAGCTTCATGACTTTCACGCTGCCGAGGAAGCCAAAGCCATAGTCATTATCCAGAAGGGCGTGGGCAGGTGATTCAGTGATCATTTTGATCTGCGGCCGGGGGTTGATCATCCCTTTTCGGATCAGGGGAACATACATAGTCAAGCGGACGATGCCGTGGGTTTCCAAACCTCTGAGCTCCGCGTCGAGCAGGGCAGCGGTGACGATCTCTTGATCTTCCCGGGGGACCCCCATTTTTTTCAGCACGGCGCTGGAAAAGGACCGCAAGTCTTCCGATTTCACCAACTGCGTCGCAGGCATGCCAGACGTTCCTTTGATCCTGTATTTACTAATGAGGCCATAATTATCTGGACAGGAATTCCGTCTTCTAATCATCCTGGATTCCGGCTTCCGCCGGAATGACAACCAAGAACCATGCCTTTCTAAGGTTCGTCACTCCGGCGAAAGCCGGAGTCCAGTTCGAGGTTTTCAAAAGGCAACCCCCTCCAATTAATGTTTAGACTATAATGGACTCCTTAGTAACTCTCTGCTCTCCGCTCCTTGCTCGATGCGCTTTATTCCGTCCGTCACTGACACTTTCCGCGCATGTCGATGGGCCACACATCCACCACCATTCCCTTGCGGGTCACGTAAAAGAAATCAAAGAGGTTTACCGTGGGGTCACAATGGGAAACGACCAGTTCCAGAACCTGGCCGATTTCGAACTTTCTTCCGGGGTCCTCGAGAAAAACTTTCCCGTGTTCATCGCCCGCCCATTCATACCGCAAACCGAGGCCCTCCGGTTGGTGCACGGAAGGACCGGGCCCGTGATGATAGAGGGCCTTCAGGCCGGCATCGACGGTGAAAAACTCCCGGCGGTTGGTGCTGATCACCGTGGTGAGAAGGGTGAGGGCCGGGGGGAACTTTTCGAATTTCCGGGGATCTTGGGAGGATCCGATATTGATGTATTCCGTATCCATCAGGGTATAGGAGCCCACCTGGAGGTCGGTAACCTCCGGCACCCGGCAGTCAATTTCCGAGGTGCCGGTTCCGCTTCCGGTGAAGATTTCGGCGGGTAATTTATTGGCCTGAAACTGGTGGAAGACCTCGGCCGCCTGCTTCATCCATCCCACCGAGAATTCCCTTCGTTCCTCGAAGCTCACGATGTGCTGGGCGTGTCCGGCATAACACTGAATTCCCAGGAGACGGAGGCCCGGCAGGCTCTCGATCCATTGGCCGAGGGCAAGGCCCTCACGGAAAGGAACCCCGGTCCGCCCCATGCCCGGGTCCAGGTCCACCAGGACGGAGAGGCGGGAGCCCTGCTTGCGGGCGGCTTCATTCAGCATCCGGGCGTTCGTGGGGTTATCCACCACCACCATTAAATCGTTGTCGCGGAACAGGCATTCCATGAGCCGGATGATTTTCTGATCGGTCACCACCGGAGAGGTGATCAGGACGCCCCGCAACCCGGCCTTCACCAGAACCTCGGCCTCCGAGACTTTGGCCACGCAGATCCCAACCCCCCCGGCCTCCATCTGTTTCCGGGCGATGATCGAGCATTTGTGGGTTTTGGCGTGGGGACGGAGTTTTTTGCCGAAAGAAGTCAGGTGGTCCTGCATGGTCCGGATGTTCTTTTCCAAAAGGTCCTGATCGATCACCAGGCAGGGAGTATCCAGGCTCCCTTTCGATGCTCCGATGCGATCTCTGGGATTGCTCATTTTTTCTCTTCTTTCCGCCTCATATTTTTTGAACTTTTCCAGGAGTTTATGAAAGGCCAAGCGAGAAGTCAACAGGAATAAAAAGAAACATTGCGGAATGCGCCCTGAACCACGCTGGGTTCAGGGCTGCCCTGCACTCTACGTAGTGCAGGGCGGATTGCGGAATAAAAAAGTGGGATCGAAAATCCCATTGACAGGGAGCGGCTCATTTGATACGAAAACCGTGTTTTCCTAGAGTCCCTAAGGTGGGGGCGGATGAAATGACAACGGAAGGAGGGAGGAATCATGGACCTGCATATACGAGGGAAAGTGGCTTTGGTGACCGGGGGAGCTTCAGGAATCGGGGAAAAGACGGCGGAGTTTTTTGTCCAGGAGGGAGTCAAAGTCCTGATTAGCGATGTGAGCCGGGAACGAATGGAGAAGACCGTAAGGTCGCTGAGAGAAAGGGGGGGAGAGGCCGATGGAATCCCCTGCGATGTGACCCGGGAAGATCAGGTCTCCCGGATGGTGGCCGAGGCCGGGTCCCATTTCGGGACCATCGATTTTTTGGTGAACAGCGCCGGAATCGGGGGAGGAATGGCGCCCCTGGAAACGGCCAAGCGGGAGGACTGGCAGAAGATCCTGGAGATCAACCTCATCGGCACCATTCTTTGCTGCCAGGCGGTCATGCCCATCCTGCGGGGAAAGAAGAGTGGAAGGATTATCAATATCGCTTCGGAAGCCGGGGTTTCCGGGGAGAAAGGGCTGGAGGTCTATGCGGCTTCAAAGGGAGGGGTAATCGCCCTGACCAAGTCGCTGGCCAAGAATCTGGGGCGGGATAACGTCACGGTGAACGCCGTGGCACCGGCCTTTGTCCACTCCCCCATGACCTCGTACCTGACCCCCGAGCTGGAAAAGAAATGGCTGAAAATGTACATCATCAAGCGGCTGGGGGAGACGGCCGACATCGCCAGTATGATCGTCTTCCTTTGTTCCGACCGATGTTCATGGATTACCGGGCAGACGATTTCCATCAACGGGGGGTTTTCGATGAAGTGAAAATCGTTAATCGTTATACGTTATACGTTATTCGTTACTCGTTCCCATTGCTTTGTTCCGAGTCTCAACGGGCTGAGCTGTATATCCGAAAATCAGAAGCGAGTAACCAGCGATGGTCTCGTAAAAAGTCTCTTGAAGCGTCACCCCGGCGAAAGCCGGGGTCCAGAACATCTTGAAATAACTGGATTCCGGCTTTCGCCGGAATGACGAATTTTATGGAATTTCGACTTTCTACGAGATGATCAGCAATAACAAGCAGCAAATAACGTATAACGAGTAACGGACAACCAGGAACCCGTAACGAGTAACCGGAAATCACCGCCGGGTCATTCTCGGCCTTTCCTGCAGGGTGATGTTGACTTCTTTGAATTGCCCGTCCCGGAGAATTTTCAGGGTCACCGCATCTCCGGGTTTTCGTTCCCGGATGTATTTGATCAGTTCGTCCGCGTCTTTCACTTCATGCTGGTCAACCTGGGTGATTACATCTCCGCCCACAATCAATTGAACATTGCCGGCCTGGAACTGTCGATTCCCTCCCCGCAGCCCGGCTTTTTCCGCCGGTCCTCCGGCAGTGACCTCAATCACCATGGCTCCCCTTTCCACCTTCAGCTTAAGAACCTGGGCCAATTCCGGGAACAGAGGCTGTACCGAAGCGCCGGCCCAAGGGTAAGTAACATACCCCTTAGCGATCAACTGGGGAATGATGCGTTTGGCGGTGTTGACCGGGATGGCAAAGCCGATTCCCACACTGGTCCCGGTGGGACTGACGATGGCGCTGTTGATGCCGATGATCTCCCCTTCCGAATTCAAGAGAGGCCCGCCGGAGTTCCCCGGGTTGATGGAGGCGTCGGTCTGAATGAGGTCTTCGATCATGGTCCCCACTTCGGAGCGGATGTTCCGACCCAGAGAGCTGATAATGCCCGTGGTCAGAGTGAGTCCCAGACCGAAAGGATTGCCTATGGCCAGGACCTTCTGCCCCACCTGGAGCCTTTGGGAATCGCCCAGGGGGAGGGGTTTCAGTTTGTCCGCCGGGGCATCGATTTTGATCACCGCCAGGTCGTTGTCCGGGTCCGTTCCCACCAGCTTAGCCGGCCATTTGCTGCCGTCGGCCAGGGTCACTTCCAGTTTCTTGGCATCCCGGATCACGTGGTTGTTGGTGAGGACATGGCCGCGGGCGTCGATGAAGGACCCGGAGCCGCTTCCCTCCCGGGGTATGGCGTTCAAGAAGAAATCCCGGGTGATGACCGTGCTGATGACGTTGACCACGCTGGGGCTGGCTTTCTGGTAGATATTTACGTTGTTCTTCTCGTCATCGGTCAGGGCTTGAGCTTCCCCCTGGCCCCAGAGACCGATCAAGAATGAGAATAGAGTCAGGAAAAACAACGGTTTGATCCTAAACTGGAACATTGGATTCCCTCCCAATCCTATAAATTCGCTTAAAAGAATATCACCATTTGCCCCTTCTTTCAATCTCTTTGACCCTGCCGCAAAAATTCCCTGGGCAACTGGCCCCCTCTATTTGATCCGGAACCCACAGAGGTTGGGAGAAGTGCGGGGGGAAGATGCCTCACCAAGAAAATTTTTGGGGAAGCGGAGAGCCGAAAAGCGAAAATGGGGCCTGTCGCTTGGAGGGGTTCAGCCTCAGGAATCAGGCCTGGCAGGTCAGCGGATAGTCGATCAGCTCATGGATCGAAGGCTGCCCTCCGCAGAGAGGACAATCGGGATTGCGCTGAAGTTCCACAACCTCAAAGCTTAGGCCCAGAGCATTAAATAGAAGAAGGCGCCCGGCCATGGACTTCCCGATCCCCAGGATTTCCTTGAGGGCCTCATTGGCCTGCAGGACTCCGATCGTCCCTGCCACCGCCCCCAGGATTCCTGCCTCCTGGCAGCTGGGGACGGTCCCCGGGGGAGGAGGCTGGGGGAAGAGGCAGCGATAGCAAGGTCCTCCGGCGTGGGGTTTGAAGGTGCTGAGCTGGCCGTCGAACCTCAGGATGGCCCCGGAGATCAAAGTTTTCTTCTCGAAGAAACAGGCGTCATTGACCAGAAACCGGGTGGGAAAATTGTCGCTCCCGTCAAGGACCAGGTGATAGTTTTCGATGATTTTCCGGATATTGGCCGAGGTGATTCGTTCAGCATAAACCTGAACCTGGACTTCCGGATTCAAGGATTCCAGCGTCTTCTTGCCTGAATCGACCTTCAGGAGACCCACATCCGGGGTCCGGTGCAGGATCTGGCGCTGGAGGTTATGGAGTTCCACCCGGTCAAAGTCCGCCAGTCCGATGGTTCCCACTCCAGCTGCCGCCAGGTAGATGGCTGCGGGCGAGCCGAGGCCGCCGGCTCCCATGATAAAGACTTTGGCCTCGGCCAATTTTCTCTGGTTCTTCCCGCCGAAACCCGGCAGGATCATCTGCCTCGAATAGCGATGAATCTGCTTTTCGGAAAATTTCATCTCCCTCTATATCACCTCTTTATTCCGAACCAGGATGGCCCAATCGGTTTCATTGACGGGGCTCACTTCCAGGATCTCGTAGCCCTCATTTTTTAGGCTCCGCGGAACGTCACAGACCGCCGGGGGGTAGTCCACGATGACCCGCAATACTTCATCAGGCTTCATCTCCTCCAGGGCCAGCATGGACTCGATAAAGGTATAAGGACAGATTTTCCCCTTCAGGTTGAGTTCCTGGTCAAATAGAGTGGACCGCACATCTCGCTTTTTGGGGATTTCCCGGTCCATTCCGGCCGATATCTCGCCCATATCCTCCTCCCCCTGTTGGTTGCCCGCCGAAAATACTTCTTGACTTAAAATACCACAATGTGGTATATAGGTCAATATCGTTTTTTGATGTTCTTCGAGATCAGGAGAGACCTTGGATTCCAAAGAGTTCAGTTCCCTGCGCCAAAGACTCCAGAAGACCCAGAAGCAGATGGCCCAGATCCTCGGAACCTCCCTCAAGGCCGTGCAGAGCTTTGAACAGGGATGGCGCAAGGTCCCCGTGCACATTGAACGACAGGTGCTCTTTTTAATATCCAATCGGGGGGAGGACCGCAGGAAATCCCGTCCCTGCTGGGATATTCGGGGCTGTTCTACGAAAAACCGGGAGGCGTGTCCGGCGTGGGAATTTAACCTGGGCCACCTCTGCTGGTTCGTCAATGGGACGATCTGCCGGGGAGAAATCCAGGGGAGTTGGCCGCAAAAGATGAAAGTATGCCGAACCTGCGAAGTCTTTGCCCAGACGGTGAAGCCCGGAAATCTAAAGGAGGAAGGGCGGTCCAGGGTCCGCCGGGAAGGGAAAGAAGGAAAAGGGAAAGCGGTGCGCGGGAGGGCTTTCATCCGATAAAAAAAATAACGGCACAAAAAAATTAAGGATTAGTTAGGTAATAAGACCTGCTTATCCAGAGTGGCGGAGGGACTGGCCCGAAGAAGCCACAGCAACCGGTCCCGCTCAGGCGGGATGCTGGTGCTAATTCCAGCAAGGTAGAGATACCTTGGAAGATAAGATGAGGAGAAGAGACAGAGAAGCCCCTTCTTATCAACCAGGAAGGGGCTTTTTTTATTAGCGGAGGGGGGTGAGGACAATGGATTCGGAAAGCGATATGGGCGATGCAGACATGGGCAGGCAAAGAAAGAAATTCATGAAGATCAGGATGAGACGTCATGGAAAATCCTGAACCAAATCCAAGGAGGAATGGATGAGTAAGAACGATGCCAATTTAAGAATTGAAACCCTGGCCCTCCACGGCGGGCAGGAACCGGACCCCACCACCGGTTCCCGGGCCGTCCCCATCTATCAGACTACCTCCTATCAATTCAAGGATACCGACCACGCGGCCAATCTCTTTGCCCTCAAGGAGTTCGGAAATATCTATTCGCGGATCATGAATCCCACCAATGACGTCCTGGAGAAGAGAGTGGCCCTTCTGGACGGCGGGGTAGGGGCTCTGGCCACGGCCAGCGGGCAGGCGGCGATTTCCCTGGCCCTTTTCAATATCGCCCGCGCCGGGGATGAAATCATTTCCGCGGATAATCTCTACGGGGGGACATACAATCTTTTCCACTATACTTTTCCTCGGCTGGGAATTCAGGTGAAGTTTGTGCCGTCCAATGACCTGCAGGCGATCCGCAAAGCCATTACCCCCAAAACCAAGGCGGTCTATGCGGAATCGATCGGGAATCCGAAGCTGGATGTGGCCGACCTGGAAGGTCTTTCCCGGGTGGCCCACCAGCATGGTATCCCGCTCGTTCTCGATAATACCGTCTCGCCTTATCTGATGAGGCCCATTGATTTCGGGGTGGATATTGTCGTCTATTCAGCGACCAAATTCATCGGAGGACATGGAACCTCGATCGGAGGCCTGATCGTGGATTCGGGCAAGTTTGACTGGACCAACGGCAAGTTCCCTTTGATTGCCGATCCGGACCCCAGCTACCACGGGCTTAAGTTCGTCGAGGCCTTGAAGCCCCTCGGCAACCTGGCTTACATCATCAAGGCCCGGGTAACGCTTCTGCGGGACCTCGGGCCGGCCATGTCGCCCTTCAATGCCTTCCTCTTTCTCCAGGGACTGGAGACGATTCATTTGCGGCTTCCCCGACATTCGGAGAATGCCCTGGCGGTGGCCCAATATTTGGAGAAACATCCCAAGGTGGCCTGGGTTAACTATCCCGGCTTGGATTCCAGCCCTGAAAAAGAGCGGGTAAAGAAATACCTCCCCAAAGGAGCCGGCGCCATCCTCGGTTTTGGCATCAAGGGAGGGGTGGAGGCGGGGAAGAAAATTCATCAATTCCCTCGAACTGGTCTCCCATCTTGCCAATGTGGGAGATGCCAAGACCCTGGCGATCCAGCCCGGCCACCACGACCCACCAGCAGCTCTCGCCGGAGGAGCAACTGGCCACGGGGGTGACCCCCGATTTCATCCGGCTCTCCGTCGGCCTGGAGCATATCGATGACATCTTGAAGGATATCGAGCAGGCTCTGGAGAAGACAGGGAAGTAATCCTGCTCAATGGTTCAGCAGCCCCTTGTTCCCCATACCCGAGGGAACAGGGGAGCAATGGAGGATATTCGGGCAGGAGGGATGCAGATATCCAATGAATAAAAATGGAAGTGTAGGAGTTGTAAAGACGAAATATTTCACCTTTGCGGAACCGCCGGATGATCTGGTTTTGGAATCCGAGCGGACGTTAGGCCCGGTTACGCTGGCCTATGAAACCTACGGCACTTTGAACCGCGACAAGAACGAATGCCATCCTGGTGGCTCACGCCCTTTCGGGCGATGCGCACGCGGCGGGCTTTCACGAGGGGGACTCGGCCCCCGGCTGGTGGGACGTCATGATCGGTCCGGGCAAAGCCTTTGACACGGACCGCTATTTCGTCATCTGTTCGAACGTGATCGGCGGATGCAAGGGCAGCACCGGGCCTTCTTCCATGAATCCCCGGACGGGGAAACCCTACGGCCTTGATTTTCCCGTCATCACGATTGCCGATATGGTCGAAGCCCAACGTCATCTGGTGGACCATCTGGGGATTGAAAAGCTTCTTTGCGTAACCGGGGGCTCCATGGGGGGCATGCAGGCGCTGCAATGGGTGGCCTCCTACGGGGAGAGGGTCCGCTCGGCCATCCCCATTGCCACGGCTCTGAAGCATTCTCCCCAGCAGATTGCCTTTGATGAAGTGGTCCGCCAGTCGATCATGGCCGATCCCGCCTGGCGCCAGGGCGAGTACTACGAGCACGGGCAGCCGGAGAAAGGATTGGCCGTGGCCCGCATGATCGGGCATATCACCTTCATGAGCGATCAATCCATGGAAGAGAAGTTTTCCCGGAAGCTGAAAAACGGCCAGTATAATTTCGATTTTGCGGCCGATTTCGAGGTGGAAGGCTACTTGCGCAATCGGGGGGATAATTTTGTCCGGCGCTTTGACGCGAATTCCTATCTCTACATCACCAAAGCGATGGACTATTTCGACCTCTCCGGAGGACGGCTGATTCCCAACGGAAGGGTCCTCTCAACCCGCTTTCTGGTGATCTCCTTCAAATCGGATTGGCTCTACCCTTCCTACCAATCTCAGGAGATCGTCCGGGAGTTGAAGATGAAGCAGGCCGACGCCACCTATTGCGAATTACCCTCGACCTACGGGCATGACGCCTTTTTGCTGGAAGTGGAAGAGCAGACGACTCTGATCCGGCACTTCCTGGATAAAACCTTCAATGGGTACCACGTGGCCGACAGCTATGACATCTAATGGAATTCGACTCGATCATCAGATCATCTGCCAGATCGTTGAACCGGGAGCGCGGGTTCTGGACCTGGGATGCGGGAACGGGGATCTTCTCTATCTCCTGGCACGGGAAAAGGGGGCCAGGGTCCAGGGGATCGAGCTGAACGATTCGGCCATCTATGAGTGCGTGAAAAAGGGGCTGAGTGTTTTTCACGGGGATATTGAGAGCGGTTTGGCCGAGTATCCAGACCAGTCTTTTGATTACGTCATCCTGAACCAGAGCCTGCAGGAAGTGAAGAAGATCGACTGGCTCATCCAGGAGGCGCTGCGCATCGGGGGCAAGATCATCGTGGGATTCCCCAATTTTGCCTTCCTCCAGGCCCGGGTGATGCTGTTTTTCAGGGGAAAGGCGCCCATCACTTCCTCTCTGCCCTATCGCTGGTACGATACCCCCAACGTTCGTTTCTTGAGCATCAGCGACTTCCGGGACTTCTGCCGGGAGAAAGAATCTAAGGTTCAGGAGGCCCATTACCTGGGAGAAGAAAGGAGCATCCTCTCTGGCCGAACCTTTTCGCCCTGAATGCCATCTTCGTGGTCACGAGATAGGAATTTCAATCATCACTTCCTTCCCCATGCAGCAATGCGCTTTCCTGAATCGTTCTCATGCTAACTTTCTCAAAATCTGACCCCGTTTACCCAAGAAGCGCTTTCCCTGCAAGAGCCTATTTCTGGAATCTCCTTTCCCGGCTATAATGGGAATAGAGTTAACTTCCGATTGCTGCCGGTCTGGTTCTTAGAGATCTAAAAATATTCCAAGGGAGGAGGTAGAAAATGGGTAAAATTTACGGCGATATTACTCAAACGGTCGGCAATACCCCTCTGGTGAGGTTGAATCGGGTAACCAAAGACAGTTTGGCCCAGGTTGTCGCCAAGCTGGAATTCTTTAATCCCCTGGGCAGTGTCAAAGACCGGATCGGGGTCTCCATGATCGAGGCAGCAGAAAAGGTTGGATGTTTGACCAAAGACACGGTGATCATCGAGCCCACTTCGGGGAATACTGGGATCGCCCTGGCGTTTGTTTGCGCGGCGAAGGGATACCGGTTGATTCTTACGATGCCTGAAACCATGTCGGTGGAGCGGAGAACTCTGCTCAGGATGCTGGGGGCCGAGTTGATCCTTACCCCGGGAGCCGAGGGGATGCCCGGGGCGATCCGCAAAGCGGAGGAACTGATCCGCCAGACCCCCAACTCTTTAATGCCCCAGCAGTTCAAGAATCCGGCCAACCCGGAGATCCACCGCAAGACAACAGCCGAGGAGATCTGGAGGGATACGGATGGGCAGGTGGATATTTTCGTCGGGGGAGTCGGAACCGGCGGAACGATCACCGGGGTCTCGGAAGTGATCAAACCGAGGAGACCCGGTTTTAAGGCAATTGCGGTCGAACCCAAGGCCTCCCCCGTCCTCTCCGGCGGCAAACCGGGTCCTCATAGAATTCAGGGGATCGGGGCCGGTTTCGTTCCCGATGTTCTCAACACCAAGATTATCGATGAAATCATCCAGGTCACCAATGAAGACGCCATTGCCACCGCTCAGAGGCTGGCCAAAGAAGAAGGGATTCTTTGCGGGATCTCCTCGGGAGCGGCGGCCTGGGCGGCTTTGGAAGTTGCCAAAAGGCCGGAGAATCGTGGAAAGTTGATCGTGGTCATTCTCCCGGATACGGGGGAAAGGTATCTCAGCACGCCCCTGGCTGAAAACGCCAAGGGCGGATTATAGGAGCATCAAAGATTGCAGATTGCTGATGGGAAGAAGAGATAAAATCTGAAATCTGAGCTCTGAAATCTGGAATCAAATGAAAAGAGGGCGACCTTATAAATCTCTTTACCTCCCGGCTCTGATCATCGTGGCCACGGTCCTTACCCTCCTGGTCGTCATCGCCATTTCCACCTACCGCAATATCGGCCGGGATCGCCAAAGGGCGGAGGATTTTCTCTTACGGGAAGGCCTGGTCATCATCCGGGCCGTCGAGGCCGGGGTACGGGCGGACCTGCCTTCCTCCCGCCCGGACGTTCCCCGCATCCAACGGATCGTGGGAGAGGTTTCGCGGGAGCCCTCCGTTACCGGCATCCTTCTCTTTGACGAGAAGGGAGAGATTGTGGCTTCAGGGGTTTCGGGGGGAGTGCCGGACAAAGTCAGGGATGTTTCCTCGCTGTCCCTTTTGTTAAAGGAAAAGGGTATGATCACCCGCTATCATCAGGCCTCCGGCGGAGAACAGAATTTTGAGGTGATCAAACCCTTTCGTCCCCTGGCTTACAAAAACCCGCTGGCCGTGATGCGGGAGGGGGAAGAAAAAGTTGAACCCCGGGAAGAGCCCCTGCGAGAGTGGGCGAAAGACAAGTTGATTTCAGTTCGCCTGGGTCTGGGGGCCTTCGAGAGGGCCCGGGAGCAGGATATTCATCATGCCCTTCTCATGGGGGGAATCCTGGTGATCCTGGGAGCGGGGGCGCTCTATTTTATCTTCATCGTCCAGAACTATTACCTGGTGGACCGTACCCTGGCCCGGATGAGAACGTATACGGAAAACGTCATGGAAAGCATGGCCGATGCGTTGATTTCCATCGACAATGAAAAAAATATCGTCACCTGCAACCGCCGGGCGGCTGAGATCTTAGGAGTCGCTGAGAAGGACCTCAAAAACAAAGGGATCGCTGAGGTACTGGGTCTGGAGATGGAGGAATTTCTCCGGGGGGAAGGACCGAAGGGGATTATCCGCGACCAGGAAATTGAAGTTCATCACCGTTCGGGGAAAGGAATTCCCCTGAGCCTGAGCGCGGCTCCGCTGAAAGACGAAACGGGGAGGGAGATGGGGTCCGTGCTGCTGCTCCGTGACCTTCGGGAGATCCGGGACCTCCAGGAAAAGGTCCGTCGCAGCGAGCGCTTGGCCTCGCTGGGGAGGCTGGCGGCGGGCGTGGCCCACGAAATCCGCAATCCCTTGAGCTCCATCCGGGGATTTGCCCAATTCTTCATGCAGCGGTTCAAGGGCCGGGAACAGGAACAGGAGTATGCCTCCGTTATGATTAAGGAGGTAGACCGTTTAAACCGGGTGATCACAGAGCTGCTGGATTTTGCCAGGCCCAAGGAACCGCATCGGGAACTCCATTCCCTGGAGGAGATCCTCGATCATACGCTGGAGGTGTTAAAACCGGAGCTGGCCAAGAAGAAGGTGGGGGTGGAGAAGAAGGTTGAAAGGGAACTACCCCTGGCCCGGGTAGACCGGGATCAGCTATCCCAGGCTTTTCTTAACCTGCTGATCAATTCCCTTGAGTCGATGGAGGATGGCGGGAAGATCCGGGTCGGGATAAGGAGAGAGAGGCAGGATTCGCTCAGGGTTTCCATCGGCGATACGGGAAAGGGAATTCCCAGGGAAGATTTGGAAAAGGTCTTTGAGCCCTTCTTCAGCACCAAACGGAAAGGGACCGGCCTGGGCTTATCCATCGTCCACCAGATCGTGGAAGGTCACGGAGGCGACATTCAGGTCGAAAGCCAAGAAGGGGAGGGGACCTTTTTCCAGATTACCCTTCCGATCGGCCGAACCAACGGCCTGGAGGCAGAATGAGCGAAAAGGGGAGAATATTGGTGGCCGACGACGAGGAGAGCCACCGGATCATGTTGCGGGCGGTCTTGCAGGAGGAGGGGTACGAGGTGGCCGGGGCGGCGGACGGTCCGGAGGCCATCCGGGCCGTGGAGCAGGAGCCTTTCGACCTGATCCTCCTCGACATCCGCATGCCCGGGATGGATGGGATCGAGGCCCTGATGGAAATCCGGAGGATCAGCCCCAATGTCCCGGTGTTAATGATGACCGCCTATGCCTCCGTGAAAACCGCGGTGGACGCCCTGAAGGCGGGAGCCTTCGAATATTTGATCAAGCCCCTGGATATCGAGGAGCTGAAGATCCTCATCGAAAAGGCCCTAGAGCATTACCGTCTGAGAGAAGAAAATCTGGCTCTCAAGGAGCGGTTGGGGAATCGTTTCGACTTCTCCAGGATGATCGGGAAAAGCCGGAAGATGATCGAGCTCTTTGACCTCCTGGCGCAGGTCGCTCCTACGGATGCCACGGTCCTGATCCTGGGAGAGAGCGGGACGGGGAAAGAGCTGGTGGCCAATGCCCTGCACCACAACAGCCCCCGAGCTTCCCAGCCATTCATCAAAGTTGCTTGCGCCGCCCTCCCGGAGACTCTCCTGGAAAGCGAACTTTTCGGTCACGAGCGGGGAGCTTTCACCGGAGCCATTGCCCGGCGGGAAGGAAGGTTCTGGTCAGCCCATCGGGGATCCATCTTCCTGGATGAGGTCGGCGAGATGAGTACAACCACTCAGACCAAGCTTCTACGGGTTCTCCAGGGAAAGGAATTTGAGCCCCTGGGCAGCACCCGAACCATTAAGGTGGACGTGAGGGTCATCGCTGCCACCCACAAGGATCTGGAAAAGGAAGTCCGGGAGGGAGGATTTCGGGAGGATCTTTTCTACCGGCTGAACGTGGTCCCCATTTCCATTCCTCCGCTCCGGGAGCGGAAAGAAGACCTCCCGTCCCTGGCGGTGCATTTTCTATCCCTCTACGGGGAGAAGAACAAGAAGGAATTAAAGGAAATCTCCCCCAAGGCACTGGACCTGCTGATCCGCTACGACTGGCCCGGCAATATCCGGGAGCTGGAGAACTGCATCGAAAGGGCGGTCATCGTGGCCCGGGGAGAGATGATCACCCCCGCCGACCTCCCGCCCCAAATCCAGACCTTATCGAGGGGGAAAGAAGGTCAGGGAATCCTCTTCCCCTCCGGGATCAGCCTCCAGGATGCGGAGAAAGCCCTGATCCTCAAGACCCTGGAGGACACGGGGGGAAACCGTTCCAGAGCGGCGGAGATTCTGGGAATCAATCGGCGAACCCTGCAGATCAAACTGAAGGAATACGGGATTTCCTGATGGCTGGGGAGCTCTCCGAGGGTAAAAATCCGAATCGCGACTTACTAATGAGGCCATAATTATCTGGACAGGAATTCCGTCTTTTCATCATTCTGGATTCCGGCTTCCGCCGGAATGACAACCAAGAGCCATGCCTTTCTAATGTGCGTCACTCCGGCGAAAGCCGGAGTCCAGTTCGAGGTTTTTAAAAGGCAACGTCCTCCAATTAATGTTTAGACTATAATGGACCCCTTAGTAAGAGGAGTAACTATCGAGTAACGAGTAACGAATATTATTTTTAATCCAACCGGCTGATTTCTGCCTGCTAAAAAAAATCCCACTCTCTCGAATTCCTTGTCTTTCCCTGCGAAAAAAAGTAGCAGTTGAAACCGCTTTTCAGGAATGGCCCCCCGGTTGGGCAAAGAGATTTCCCAGAATTATCAAGCGGTTATACCACATCGTGGTACTTTGCCTTCTTCTGGCATCTTTTTTGCTGAATGAACGGGTAAGTGAATTATGAAGGGAGATTGGCCTTGACCTTTCAAAGCTGTAGGCGCTGCGGTAAAGAGGCGAAAGACGGTGAACTCTACTGCCCGGAGTGCAGGTCGGCCTCCGGAGTCCGAAGGCCCCGTTATGTCTGGGTCTTCAGTATCGTCTTCTCATCCGTCCTTCTCCTTTTGGCGGGAATGTTGCTGTGGCATGGAGGATTCGGGTTCCTGGATCTTTCCCTCGATTCGATCCTGGGTAGGCCTGCGGCGGTCATCAACGGGGAATCCATCAGCAGGGCTGACCTGAAAGCGAGGGTAAGGACGATCCAGGCAATCGTGGAGCGGCAACACGGCAAAGAAATTTTCGCTGGGGAGCGAGGCCGGGCGCTATGGGCGAATTTGGAAAATGAAGTTCTCGATGGAATGTTGGAGGAAAAACTGGTGAACCAGGAGGGCCGAAAACTGGGGATCCAAATTACCGACGAGCAAGTCAAGCAGAAGGTGGACTTCATCACCAAAGAAGTTTTCGGCACCTGGGAAAAATTTCAGGCTCGGCTTCAGGAAGATGGGATGTCCAAAGAGGATTTGCAGGGAAACATTCGTAATCTTCTTCTATTGGAGGCAATCAAAAAGGTCAAAGCCCAGGAGGGGGCCAACCCGGATGCGTCTTCCAACGCCTGGCTGATTCAAGCCAGGCAAAAGGCGGAAGTAACGGTTTATCATTCCGGAAATCTGACCAGGGGCGCTTCCGCTCTGGCGGGAGGATGCTGCGGGGCAGGCGGATCATCCGGGGGATGCAGCGGAGGAGGGGGCACAGCCAGGCAGGCTGACCCCAGGATCGAAAGGGAAGCTCAAACGGCTGCCCTGGAGGCTTTCCAAAGAACCAACCCGGCGGAGAAAGGCGTGACCGCCAAGGTCACCGATTATGGCTGCCATATTCAGGTGGATATCCAGAAAGAGGGAAGGTTGATCAAATCATATTCTTACCAAAACGGAAAGATTGAAGGAGAATCTTGAGCGAAAAATGATGGCTTTTTTCAATTGGGAGGTTGCGTAAATTGAACCCGAAGGAATTTGGGATTTTCAAGGAGAATAACAGAATGGGGAAAATGAATGATGGGATTGCGGTGCTTCTGATCGGGGCCGCATTTTTCGGATGGGTCGCAAAAGCGGGAGGGGCGCCTCCCTCGCCTTCGCCCATGGTTTCCTACCCGGTGAAGAATTTTGAGGACGGGAAAGCGCGCTTCTATGAATACAAGGCAGACCGTAACCTTACCATCAAGTATTTCATCCTCAAGAGCTCGGACGGTGTGATTCGCGCCGCCTTCGACGCCTGCGACGTGTGCTGGCCGGAGGGCAAAGGGTATTTCCAGCAGGGCGATCTCATGGTCTGTCGCAATTGCGGGAAGAAAGTTTGCCTCGGTGCGGGTGAATGAGGTGAAGGGGGGCTGCAACCCCGCCCCTCTGAACCGGCAGGTCGTCGGCCCTGCGGTGGTGATTAAGGTGGCCGACATTCTGGAAGGCAAGAGGTATTTCGATTTTTCACAAAGGGGGAAAAGATGACCCTCCGGGACATTGCTTTCCGCAACCTCCGAAGAAGGAAGGCCAAAGCGGCCTTTGTCTTGGTCGGTATTCTCATCGGGGTGGCTTCGGTGGTGACCTTCATCAGCCTGGTGGAAGCTTTGACCCAGAATATCAACCACAAGCTCGAGCAATACGGCGCGAACATATTGATCGTGCCGAAGACGGAAAACCTTTCTCTTTCCTACGGCGGGCTCACCCTGGGGGGGGTTCTTTTTGAAATGCAGGAAATCCGCCAGGCCGATTTGGGAAGGATCCGGAGCATCAAGAACGCGCAGAATGTGGCCGCGGTGGGGCCGATGGTCCTGGGGGCTGTGGATACGGGGAAAAGGAAGGTTCTCCTCGCCGGGATCGACTCGGAAGCGATCCAGTATCTGCGCCCCTGGTGGGTCCATTCCGGCAAAATTCCCGACGAAAACGGTGCTCTGCTGGGGTCGGAAGTCGCTCGGGTCCTGGGGCTGGAGGCCGGAAAGCCGCTTCGGGTCAACGGGCGCGACCTTGCCGTGAGCGGGGTTTTGCAGCCGACCGGCTCGCAGGACGATCAGATCATCTTCACGCGGATGAAAACAGCCCAAGAAATCCTGGGGAAGGAAGGGCGAATTTCCCTGGCCGAGGTCGCGGCTCTATGTGCCGGCTGCCCGATAGAGGAGATGGTGGCCCAAATTTCGGAGGTGCTGCCGGGGGCGAAGGTCATGGCCATCAAGCAGGTTGTGCAGGGGCGGATGGAAACGCTGGATCATTTCCGCAAGGCATCCTACCTCCTGTCGGCAGTCGTCGTCCTCGTCGGCGGCCTGGTGGTCCTGGTGACCATGATGGGAAGCGTTAGGGAACGGACTGCGGAAATCGGCATCTTCCGGGCTGTGGGTTTCCGCCAGAGCCATATCATAAGGATTGTGCTTCTGGAGGCAGGGATCCTCTCTGCCCTGGCCGGATTGTCCGGATATCTTGCCGGGCTGGGAGCAGCCCGATTGGCATTGCCTTTCTTCACGGAGGGACATGGGGCTTCGCTCTCCTTGGACCCGTTTCTTGCCGGGGGTGCGTTTCTTCTGGCCATGGTTCTGGGCTTGGCGGCGAGCATATATCCGGCCCTGCTGGCAGCCCGGATGGACCCCAATGAGGCGCTTCGGGCGCTCTAAGAGATCGGAGCAAACAGATGACTTACGTAGGAGTTGAAAAGCTGATCAAGAAATACGGCACCGAGGAGGCGGCGGTCATGGCCGTGCGGGGTATCAGTTTCGAGGCCCAGGCGGGCGATTGGATCGCCTTCATGGGGGAATCGGGGTCGGGGAAATCCACCCTCCTTTCCATGTTGGGGGCATTGAACACTCCCACCTCCGGAAAATACCGGGTCGACGGGGTCGATGTATATTCCCTGGAGCAGGAAGAAAGGGCGGATTTTCGGAGGACCTATCTGGGCTTTGTCTTCCAGAGTTTCCACCTGATTCCCTATTTGACGGTTCGGGAAAACGTCATGCTCCCCCTGGCCCCGGTTAAGATCAAGGGGAAGGAAAAAAAGGCCAAGGCCGATGATGCCCTTGCCCGGGTTGGGTTGGAGGGAAAGGGTGACCGCCTGCCGAACCAAATCTCCGGGGGAGAACAGGAACGAGTAGCCGTTGCCCGGGCGATCGTGAACCATCCTCCTATTTTGCTGGCCGATGAGCCGACTGGAAACCTGGACACCAGGACAACGCGCGGGATCATGGAACTGCTGAAGAGACTGAATTCCGAGGGGATGACGATCCTGATGGTTACCCATAACCCCGAGTGCGCCCAATACGCCCACAGAGTCTTGTATCTATCCGACGGACTTGTGCTGGAGAAGGAGGAGGAGGCAGAGGGGAAAGAAGGGGGAAATGGCCGCGGCCTGGATGAACGGAAGGGAGAGGCAACGGCGGCTGACCGCTCCCCGGTACAACGTTTTTTGAAAATTTCTTCAAGGGAGGGAGTTGAAAGGAGCACGCCATGAAAAGCGAATCAAAAAAGCCTCCGGCAAAAGAAGAAGGAGTGAGGAACTTGGACCAGGAGAATTTTCTCCCCGAGAGCCCTGAGGATTTGCCATTCGCGGGTCTCCCCTATTCTTATGAAGGCAGGTTTTTGGCTATTTTCCGGGAAGGGCAGGAAGGATTCTCTGGCGATATGGGAGAAAAAGAGCCAGACAACGCCGGAGAGGCGAAAAAATTGGCTGGCGAAATCGCCTACTGGAATTCTTCATTTTCTTCTCTGGCCAAGTTTAAAACGGTTCCTCTCCTGGCTGCACTTGCAGTTGTCTTGCTGGTTTCTCCTTTCTTGGTAAAAGACCTGATCGAGGGGCGATGGAACCAGCGAGCTTCCGGAAATGCGGCGATGGAGCTTGGGTCCCTGAAAGAATCGATCCGCATGACGAAATACCTTGCGCCGGTGAAGGAGGGATTCGTGGAGGTGCCTTTGCAACTCGTGGAAAAAAAGAAATTGGTTTCCTTCTCCTACTCCAAGGATGGGGAGGCAGTCCCCCTTCTTGCCTACTTAACCCCTGCGGGGAATTTTGGCACGGTCGTGGGTTTCTCAAGGCCATGTCAATCGGAGCAGTTTCATCTGGAAGGAGAGGATATCGTCTGCGACCTCTGCCTTACCCGGTGGGACCTTGAGACTCTAAAGGGCGTAAGCGGCGACTGCCTGGATCATCCTTTAGACAAAATCATGCATACGGTTCGGGATGGGAGGTTGATGATCAGGGAAGCCGGCATTCAGGAATGGAAACCGCGAATGATTCGCGGGTGAAGAGGCGCGGCGTCCTAGCCTCAAGGCTGGAAAGGAAAGAAAGGATGAGGATAAAGCAATGAACCAGGATGATTCAGTGGAGTTTGAAAGAAAGAAAAGGAGATTCCTGGAGAAGGTGGATGACCTCTATGACCTGACGAAAAGGTTGCCTTGGGCCATTTTGGCGGGACTTGCCTTCGTGGGATTTTTGTGGATTGCGGGGGTGGTTCCTCAGAATGAACTCCGGGGCTTAGCAGTAAGGGACATGGGTCCATTCATTGTCCCGTCTAAAGTGGATGCGAGAATTCAAAAAGGGTTGGTAGAGGTGCCGCTGTCCGATTTGTTGGAGAAGAGAATGATCACCTTCGAGTACCATTCCAACGGAAACCGAATGTCCCTACTGGCCTATCAGGCTCCCACGGGAAAGATTGTCACGGCTATTGGCCTATCCAAACGGTGCAATTCCCAAAGTTTCCATATTGAGGGGGCAGAGATGGTTTGCGACCTCTGTCATACTCGATGGGAGCTGGAAAGTTTAAATGGCGTAGAGGGAGAATGCCAAGGGGAATCACTGGAGATGGTTCCTCATTTTGTTTATAGGGGAAGGTTGATTATCAGGGAAACGGATGTTCAAAAGAAAAAGCCTCAAATGGCAGGGGAAAGAGCATGGATAAGCGCCTAATCCGCGGTTCATAAGGGAGGAAAGAACATGATGTTGGGAATTGGTTTAGGAGTTATGGCGCTTCTGTGCGCCGTTGGCTTGATCGCCGGCGGCGGACTTCTCATGCACCATGAAGGGAAGGACAGCAAAGACCAACCGGCCATCGAAAGGGGTCAGGATAACGGGAAAGCCGCGGATTCTTCCCAGGGAAACCTCATCGAGGATAAGAAGTGTGGCAAGATTCTTTGGGTACCGAAGGAGGAAGTCAGGGGAGAATAGGGTTCGCCTGAGACCCAGCGATCCTCCGCTTTCCGCCGGAACCGCACCTCAGCCCCATACTCAGGGCGATTTCCCTCTCCCGCGAGATGAAGGGGAAGAAAAGTGAGGAGGTAAGATGAATTTCCATTTGGGGAAGATTATGCTACTGGCAGGAGGGATTGTCCTGTTTACGGCAACTCTAGGGTGTATGAACATGAATTTGGCGGGGGAAAGCGGGGCAGGTGAAGCGGAGAAGAGGGCTGGCGGGAGGAAGATTATAGCCTGGACGAGGATCTGGAACTGCGGGTGAGTTTCTCCAATTTTTGGCGAGCCTAAGGATATCTTTGGGTCAAAGCCGAAGGGGAAGGAGTAGAACAGGTTGGAAAAGAATCTAAGAAGGGCGGCTGGAAATATTGGCTGGGGGACATTCTTGCCGGCACTACCATTGGTGCCGGGGTGGCTCTGGCTCATCATTTTTTGATCCCGCAAAGCCTGGGAGTAGTTGCCGAGATGGTTCTCGGAATGATTGTTGGAATGGGAGCCCAGATGGTTTTGTCCCTGTTCATGGGAGTCTTTTGCGGGGCAATGGAGGCAATGATTCCAGGAATGTTTGTGGGGATGCTTGGCATGGTGCTGCCGGTTTTCCATCTGTCTAATCTGCGAAACGAACTTCTCCTGGGGAGCGGAATAGGCTTCCTGGTCTTCTTAATCTTTGCAGGCTGGAACGAAAGTATGAAGGGGACCCCTCTAACCGTTCCGCCGCTGGGGCCTCCAAAGCGGTCCAAGATTGCTTCTTTGGCATGGAAGGGTCCAGGGTGGCTGTATGATGTGATGGAGAAAGGCAGTAGTAGGCGCCAAGCCCGTTTTCAAAAAGAGATTTTTCGGGCCATGAAAGGGAAAGTTTTATTTGTAGCTGCTGGCACGGGACTCAATTTTTCCAATTTCCCATCCGCGGAAGGAGATTTTGGCCATCGACCTCAGTAGTCGCATGGTAGAGGCTGCGCGCGCAAGGGCACTTGAATATAACGGATCTCTTTCTCTCCAACAAGCGGATGTACAGCTTTTACCATTCGCCGACCGCAGCTTCGATACAGTCGCCTCGGCCTGCACTTTTTGTAGTGTCGCCGACCCTGTACGGGGACTGAAGGAGCTCTATCGTGTCTTGAAGCCCGGCGGGGCCATGCTCATGTTTGAACATGTCCGAAGCCGGAAAGCCGCTCTTGGGGCTTTCTTTGGATTTTCTCAACTTGGCAACGCGTTACATCGGGCCCGCAATGAATCGCGACACCGTTGGCAACGTTCAAAGGGCTGGCTTTGTCATTGCCCGTGTGGTGTGTGCATACCTCGACATCTTTCTGGCCATTGAAGCCCACAAACCATGGAAGGATATTCCGGCTTATTCATAAGCTGTCAACATCAAGGGCTGATCCAGTGAGGTTAAGGGAGAATTGGAAGAAATAATCTTTCCGGTTAGGGAAAAGAAAAAAAGAGGAGGTAAATATGTCAAGCATGGGGAAAAAATTGGGGCTGCTTTTTCTGGCGGGGATCTTCGTTTTTAGTTTTGCGGGCATAGCCATGGCCCAGCATGGACACGGCTCTGGTCACGGAGGCAGCAGCATGTCAACCCATGGAAGCGGAGGAGGTTCTCATTCCATGTCCATGATGAACCGGCCCGTCCAGTCGGTAACTGTCGACGGCTACAAGGTCTCTTTGGACATCATGGACATGAGCATGCATGCCTCCATGCAAAAGATGAAAGGAAATCCTGCCCCCAGGCGAATATGGACCATGCCAAAAGCTCATGCCATCATGGTGATGATCCAGGATACGGCCTCCAAGGAGATCATCACCGATGCGCAAGGTGAACCTATACGCTTGTGAGCCCCTCAGGAGCGAAGGAAACGGGCAAATTGGAATGGTCCGGGGACCATTACGGCAGGGGATTTGACGCCAAGGGAAAAGGGTAAGCCTACCAGGTGCAATTGAAAATAGAAAGCGGAGGAATGGAAAGAGAAGCCAAAGTTTACCTATACGCTGTAAGGGACATGCGAGATCCTGAAAGGCTGGAAGTACCGGGCTAAATTAGCCGCAATGAGTCACTCGGCATACCTGGGTTGGAGTGGAGCACTGGTCCCAAGACGATGCAGGACGCCCCCTCGGGAATCCTCAGGGCATCGATAGATTCAAGAGGGCGGATTTGCCCGATGGATAGAAGATGCTCGGGGAGGCCGAATCAAGCTGGTTACGACTGGAGATCGGAGCAGATGGAAACTCGAAGGAGGGGAACTTCGCATCTACAAGGTGGCATCGAGGAGACTTGTCGGTTTTGAAGAGAATCGCTTAGGAAAATTGCAGAGATGATTCTTAAATGATCCTGCTCCAGCCCTGGATTACCCTCGCGAAAACTTGCCAGTTCTACGGTAGTTCCCGTTGCAAAATAGGTATTTTACCCCATATTTATGGGAAGATCTGATATAAAGGGAATATGAGCGACCATGGAGAAGGCTAAATGGAGATCAAATTAGCTGATCGATGGCGTAATTCTCTGACCCTCGGTTTTATCCTCGCCAGTCGTGCTCATGCATCTAATGGACGATCACCATTCCGGATGATGGCGACACAGCAAAGAGATATGTGGTGCGCGAGAAGAAATGCGAACAGGCTGCGCGACCCAACATCAGCCCATGAAGGTCGCTGATGCTGAAGCCGCGAAGGACATCGCAGGGAGGAATTGCAGACGATCATGCGAATTCGCTGAGATCACGGACAAAAGGCAGAAGTTGTGCCTTCCAGGGCTTTGAGGTGGATTGACCATTACCCATGCCTGAATTTTGGATAGCTGACCCAACAGATTTCTCCAGGGCAATGAGCAGAGAGGAAGGATTAGACTTCCCGAGTGACTCTTCGAGGTCAACCCGACAGACTCTATCGAGGAAAATGTCCATTTTCCCTGCGCTTAAGGACTCACTCCTGGAAAATTCCCCTGCTAGCTTACACCACCAATGCTAAACCCTGAAAATACAGGGACTTCGAATGGAATCCCGGAACGTTGATGTTTTGATTCGGGGTTTGGTTTTGAGAAAAAATGATTTAGATAGGAGGCCTTAGGTGATGAAGGTTCCTCTGTGCTCGACGGAGAGCCGAAGGCGGAGAGTTCAAAGGTCTCCCGAATAGGTTGTCGATGAATAAAACCTCTGTAATGAAATTAACGAGAGGGCATTCCGGTGGTTAAAGACCCGGTTTGTGGCATGGACGTGGACCGCGAAGCAGCCTCAAGCTCCTATGAGTACGGCGGGAAGACATACTTCTTCTGCAGCCAACATTGCCTGGGAAAATTTCGGGCTGGACCTGCCAAGTACCTAGCCCACCTCCCAGTCCATCGCTCCCTGGAAGTCTCTCCCCACGAAGGACCGACGCGCCCAAAAGATACGAGGATTGAATACACCTGTCCCATGCACCCGGAGATCATTCGAGAAGAGCCGGGCTCTTGCCCTATTTGCGGCATGGCCCTGGAACCGCGAAGGGTGAGTGGGGAGGAGGAGGTTAATGCCGAGCAGGTCAACATGACGCGCCGCTTCTGGATTAGCCTCGTTCTGACGGTTCCGATCCTTTTCCTGGCCATGTCCGAGATGATCCCTTCGCCAGCCGGTACAACACCTATCCCCGGTGCGTCTCCTCACCTGGATCCAGTTGGCCCTCGCCACCCCGGTGGTGCTTTGGGGCGGATGGCCCTTCTTCCAGCGCGGCTGGGCATCCATTATCAACCGCAGCCTGAACATGTTTACTCTCATCGCCATCGGCACCGGCACAGCCTACTTTTACAGCGTGGTTGCCACTCTGTTCCCGGATATCTTCCCGGAATCGTTCCGTGGTCACAGCGGTGAGGTCTCGGTCTATTTCGAGGCCGCTGCAGTGATCACCACGCTGGTCCTTCTGGGACAGGTGCTTGAGCTGCGTGCCCGCAGCCAAACGAGCAGTGCCATCAAGGCGCTCCTGAGACTCGCCCCCAAGACTGCCCGAGTGCTCCGTGACGATGGGACGGAAGAAGACATCCCCCTGGATCACGTCAAGTCAGGCAATCGGCTCCGGGTCCGCCCCGGGGAAAAGGTGCCTGTGGACGGTTTCGTTCTGGAAGGGACAAGCTACGTGGATGAGTCGATGATCACCGGGGAACCGATCCCGGTGGAGAAGATCCCAGGCGCAGGCCGTTACCGGAGGCACCGTGAATGGAACAGGCGGTTTTGTAATGCGGGCCGAGCGTGTAGGCAGCGATACGCTGCTTGCTCAGATCGTTCGCATGGTAAGTGAGGCCCAGCGCAGCCGCGCCCCGATCCAACGCCTGGCAGACGTCGTCGCCTCGTACTTCGTGCCCGCGGTCGTGCTGGCCGCTGTGCTCACCTTCATAGTCTGGAGTCTTGCCGGGCCAGAACCACGAATGGCTTACGCTCTGGTCAATGCCGTGGCTGTACTTATTATTGCTTGTCCTTGTGCATTGGGATTGCGCTACGCCGATGTCCATTATGGTGGGAACCGGGCGGGGTGCCACGGCGGGTGTGCTGATCAAGAACGCTGAGGCCCTGGAGGTTATGGAGAAAGTGGACACCCTCGTGGTAGACAAAACGGGTACCCTTACCGAGGGCAAGCCTCGTCTCGCCCTGATTGTTGCATTGGATGGACAGAGGGAATCGGAAATCCTTCGATTCGCCGCGAGCCTCGAACGGGGCAGCGAGCACCCCTTAGCCGCGGCGATCGTGGCAGGCGCCCAAGGAGAGGGATTTGGATCTCTCTGAGGTCGAGGGACTTCCGTTCTATCACCGGGAAGGGCGTCGTGGCACCGTAGACGGCCGGACCGTGGCTATTGGCAACCGCAGCCTTTTTACGGAGCTGGCCATAGACCCTGGCGATCTGAGCAACCGGGCTGAGGCCGTGCGGCGGGATGGTCAAACAGTAATGTTTGTCGCCATAGACGGTAAATCGACGGGCATTTTGGGGGTAACTGATCCCATCAAGGATTCAACTTTCGAGGCGATCAAAAAACTTCACCAGGATGGGATACGTGTCGTCATGGTGACGGGGGACAACCGCACCACCGCTGAGATTGTGGCTCGCAAGCTCGGCATCGATGAGGTGGAGGCTGAGGTATTGCCCGAGCGAAAGGGTAAAGTGGTGAAAAGACTTCAGGGCGAAGGTCGAATGGTCGCGATGGCGGGCGATGGGATCAATGACGCCCCGGCCCTGGCTCAGGCTCATGTTGGGATAGCGATGGGCACGGGTACGGATGTGGCCATGCAGAGCGCAGGCGTAACCCTCGTGAAGGGCGATTTGCAAGGCATCGCGCGCGCCCGCAGGCTTAGCCGGGCCACTATGCGTAACATCCGCCAGAATCTCTTTTTCGCGTTCATCTACAATGCTCTCGGAGTCCCCTTAGCGGCAGGCGTACTCTACCCGGTTTTCGGGCTTTTGCTCAATCCCATGATCGCCGCCGCAGCCATGACCTTCAGTTCCGCGTCCGTAATCAGCAATGCGCTGCGACTGCGCAAGGTGGCCCTTTTAAAGGAAAACGCACCTGGGTTCAAATACGCTTAAAACTCCCAGCGTATATTCCAGTGCGAAATACATTAGGAAAATTCAAAATGGCTAAAGACCCGGTTTGCGGGATGACGGTTAAAGAGGAAAAAGGCCTAAAATCTGACCACAAAGGCCAGGCTTATTTTTTCTGTTCTGATTTTTGCAAAAACCTTTTTGAGAAAGACCCGGAAAGGTATGCTGAGCTGCTCCGCCCTTGCGCCCCGGAAACGGAAAAAGAGAGGATCATCGCCTACTTTTCAATGGAGATTGCAGTTGATCCTCGGATACCTACCTATAGCGGCGGCTTGGGAATTCTGGCAGGCGATACCCTTCGATCCTGCGCTGACCTAAAGGTGCCTGTTGTTGCGGTCACTCTGTTGTATGAGAAAGGATATTTCTATCAAAAATTGGATGAGCAGGGCAACCAATATGAATTGCCCGTCCACTGGAATCCCCAAGATTATTTAACGCCCCTGCCAGAGACGATTGAAGTCCAGATCGCAGGTCGAACTGTGGGAGTAAGGGCTTGGCAATATGACATTGTTGGGATAACCGGCTGTCCCCTGCCTGTCATTTTTTTAGATACGAATCTAAAAGAAAACAACGAATTGGATAGGGGGCTTACCTCTTACCTTTATGGGGGCGACGAAAAGTACAGGCTGGCTCAGGAAATCGTGTTAGGGATCGCCGCGGTAAGGATGCTCCGGAAGTTGGGCTACACCGGGATCAAGAGATATCATATGAACGAGGGCCATGCCAGTCTGTTGGTCCTGGAACTTTTGAGAGAACGGAAAAGAAACGAAGATGCCGAGTGGGACTTTGAAGGGGTAAGAAAGTCTTGTATCTTTACCACCCATACGCCGGTTTCTGCGGGTCATGATCGTTTCTCCTACGGTTTAGTCAACGATGTTTTAGGGGAATTTGTACCCCTGGAGATTATCAAAATGCTGGGGGGCGATGAAAGGCTGAACATGACTTTACTTGCCTTGAACCTGAGCCATTACGTAAATGGCGTGGCCAAAAGGCATGGCGAAGTTTCCCGGGGGATGTTTCCCGGGTATTCAATTGATTCCATCACCAACGGGGTCCATTCGTATACCTGGACTTCGGAAAGCTTTAAGCGATTGTACGATAAATACATCCCCGGATGGGCTGCGGACTCCTTTTCGTTAAGATACATTTTAGGCATCCCGAAACAAGAGATTTGGGATGCCCATACAGAGTCGAAGAAGTCCCTCATTAACTATGTCAACAGGGAAACAAACGCCGGGTTGGATTATGATACCTTTACAATCGGATTCGCCAGGAGAGCTACGCCGTATAAAAGGATGGATTTAATATTTTCCGACATTCCGAGGCTCAAACGGATTGCCCGAGAGATTGGAAAGATTCAGTTCTTATTTGCGGGAAAGGCGCATCCGAAAGATTGGCCGGGGAAAGACTTGATCAAGAAGATATTCGCCATTTCGACGCAGCTCAAAGATGACGTCAAGATCGTTTATCTGATTAATTATGACATGGAAATTGCCAAGATGCTTAGCTCTGGGGTTGACCTCTGGCTCAATACACCCCAAAGACCCATGGAGGCTTCGGGAACATCAGGAATGAAAGCGGTGCACAACGGCATCCCCAACTTCAGCGTCTTGGATGGCTGGTGGATCGAAGGGCATATTGAAGGGATCACCGGCTGGTCCATAGGATCAAAATCATTTGAATCAGAAAGCGGGGATAAGGAAGCCCAAGAGATTTATGAGAAATTGGAGAATATCATCCTGCCCATGTATTACCAAGAGAGGGAGAAATGGCTGGATATTATGCAGCACAGCGTTGCCTTTAATGCCTCTTTCTTCAATACCCAAAGGATGGTGCAGCAATATGTTTTGAATGCTTATCTGCATTGAATTCGGTCAAGAGATCAATTCGAAGGCCAGGGAAAAAGGATTCATAATGGGGAATTGTGACCGAATTAAAATTATTTCTATTTTCAGCTTGGTGGGGGTTATCACATTCCTTCAATATTTTATGGAGCTCAGGGAGCACGCGCATCATATTTTTTATCAAGGCCTTTTCTTTCTTCCTGTGATGCTCGCTGGATTCTGGTTCGGTCTACGGAGCGCACTGGGCACATCGCTAAGTATCACCATCATTCTGGTCCCATTTACCTTCATGCACTGGGAAGGATTCTCTGCGGGGGATGTCAATAATGTAATGGAAATGGTGCTTTACAATGCTTTTGCCTTGATTTTGGGAAAACTGAAAGATCGAGAGCGGGCAGAGCAGAAACGTTTGCAGGAGGCGGAGAGCCTGGCGATATTGGGAAAAGCGGCTTCCGCTTTAGCCCACGATCTGAAAACCCCCCTAGCGGCTATTGGTGGCTTTAGTCGATCGGCACAGAAACATCTCGCAGAAGATGACCACTACCGGGAAAAACTGAACCTGGTCATTGAGGAAACTCAGCGGTTGGAAAACATGGTGAAGGAAATGCTTGATTTCTCGCACCCGCTGGAATTAAAGCGATCCCAAAAAGATATTAAAAAGGTGGTAACACAGAGTATCGCCATCATTGCTGGTGCTGCTCAAAAGAAAAAGGTGGAAGTTCAGAGTCAGTTCTCTCAGAATCTCCTACTGGTATCGATTGATGACCTGCGATTGGAGCAAGCGCTCATCAACCTTTTAATAAACGCTGTTGAAGCCTCACCCGAAGGGGAAACGGTAAGGGTTTATAGTTACGAAAAGCGAGGAGATCTCTTTATTGATGTAAGCGATAGCGGTCGGGGAATACCGCCAGATAAAAGGGATAAAATCTTTCTCCCCTTTTTTACGACCAAACGAGGAGGAACAGGACTAGGCCTTGCTATCGCAAGAAAGATTGTCGAAGCTCACCAGGGGCAGTTGGAAGTTCTCGGTAATCCTGGAAAGGGGCTAACTTTTCGACTGATGATACCCATTGCCTGATGGTTAGGCCAAATGGGGACAATGAAAGGTCTAAGACTTGAGAAGGCTGTAAGGCAGGAGACGGCCTGAAATCCCAACGAAGGAAATCCAAGCCGAACTTAGATGAAAGGAGGTGAGAAAGATGAAAAAGTGGATCGGTATTTTTTTGGCCCTCCCCCTGATTTTGGCCTTTTCGCTGCCCGTTTATGCCCAGCAGGCAAAGGCCGCCCCCATGAAAATGGAGGAGGCGGACAAGATGATGGAGGAATGCATGAAAATGATGAATACCTCCATGGAAAAGATGAAGGACATGCATGAGAAGATGCATAAGGGAGAGACGAAGATGGATGCCGCGACGATGAAGAAACTGATGAAAGATGTCACGGCGGTGATGGACGATTTGAGCAAAATGGAAAAGCACATGGGGCAGTGAATTTGAAGGGGGGGCACGGAAGTGCCCCCCTGTGCAAATTCGGGAGGCAGATAAATGGCAGGAAAAAGTGAAGCAAAGGGTAGGATTCTTAGCAGGAAGGTTGGATTCGAATTCGCGGCGCCGGATGCCAAGGAAGTCAATTTGGTCGGGAGCTTTAATAATCGGAATATAAGTGAAACTCCGATGAAAAAAGACCAGAATGGGGTATGGAAAAGATCTCTCTCACTGGAGGCGGGAATATATGAGTATCGCTTTTTTGTCGACGGCAACTGGGAGGACGATCCTTCTTGCTCGTCATGTGTCCCCAACGAATTTGGAACCAAGAATTGTGTTAGAAGCGTCGTTTAACGACCGATAAACATGCGATTTTGCCCATACCTCGACGAAAAAGCAATTCTGCCAAAAGCAGGAAAGGATACAATGATGAATCCCATGGATGAATTTGGGAGACTTAAGGAGCTTGTCAGGCAGCATAAAGTCGGCTGGGAAGTCTGGCCGGTTTATCATGTCAATCGCAAGGGAGAAAAAGTACAGATCGGGTTTGAGTTGGAGCTAGCGGGACCCATCATGAGCCGAAAGAGCCGCCTAAGCCCGGTTGCGTCGAATGCGTAACGGTGTATAATGATCTTAAGCGGATTGCCCAATGGATCATTCCTAAGGAGGAGCGCGAAAGCCGTTATGAAATCGGGATCTTTGATTCGTCGATCCACTATGCCGCCAAGAGAAAATTCAGGAAAGAAGTGGCCCTGACCATAAGAATTTTGCACAAGGGGAAATTCGACGACCCCACGGACGATTGTGAAGTCCGGTGCCTCAATGAAATGGAGCAGAAATTAAAAGCGCTGGGGGCGGAAAGGGCTTAGGGGAAGAGGCGGCAAGATGAAATATTTTGTCGGTGCACTGGGAGTCTTGGTAATTTTATCGGGTGCAGCGTTAATCTTCCTGTACACGGGTTGGTATGACGTGGCCGCCACCACCCCCCATTGGGATATGACCACTTGGTTTCTGGAGGAAGTACGGGATCGGTCGATTGCCTATCAGAGCAAGGGAATCCAAGGGCCTCCGTTGAAGGACCCGAAATGGGTTAAGGCCGGGTTCAATGAATATCACGCCATGTGCCGGCTTTGCCACGGGGCACCGGGTTACCCTCCGACCGAGATTGCCCAAGGGTTGAACCCCAAACCGCCCAAGCTCGCTTCGGAGGAAGTTCAGAGGCGAAAGGAAGCCGAGCTTTACTGGGTTGTCAAAAACGGGATCAAGATGACCGGCATGCCGGGCTTTGGTCCGACTCATGATGAGGAAGAGATATGGGCGATGGTGGCCTTTGTCAAGCGAATCCCCGATATTCAAGCCAAGGAATATGAATCTATGGCCAAGGAAGCGGGAAAAATTCGAGAAGGAATTCATCATCAAATTCATCATCATGAAAAGGCGGAGAGCCATTAGTCCCCTTGTAAGTAGATATTTTGACATTAAATTTGCGTATAGGGTAAGCGCTGAATATGGTTTTACGGATCGGCTAGAGGGATTTGGTCGTCATCGATGAAGAAGATTATGAAATATATCGCGTTGCTGCTTATGGGAGCCATACTCGCGGGCTGCGGCATTTCGAAAGAGATAAAGAAAATAACCCAGAGCGAAAGGATGGACGTCTTTTCGCGAGCTTAAACCAGGAGAGGAAATTCCCCAAGGATTTGCCGGTTTATCGATTAAGGCTACCCTTAAGACACACGTGGAGGGGTATTATTTGTTTGAACTTGGTGAAACCTATCATGGGAAGTCGGAATATCCTTTTTTAGTAAAGGTAGATGGGCAAGCCATTTTATGGAAGGCGCAAGGGCATAAAGAAAATACCCCCTTCTATGATAAGAAAGGCAAACGCGATCCTGAAAGAGGCGAAGGAGTTAAATATATTCTTGAGAAAAGGATTATGCTTACCCTTGGCCCTCACAAAGTCATTTTTGCAATGCCACCAGCAGATTATTTTCAAGAAATGGTATTAACACTGAGAGAGAACCGCTTGCATACATTGGAATTTAAGCCAGTTTATAAAAGGGGTCGTCATTATCCAATTTTTTTAAAAGGAATTAAGGAATTTGAGGTTTATCTTGATGGCAAAGCTCCTTGAACTATATAATCCTCGGTATCGTTATATCGACATTCTGCTATTATTCACAATTTCATACAATCCCAAAGGGAGGAAAAAGCCATATTTCTTTCAGGTAGAAAGCCCAGGGGCTGCTGCGCAAAATTATTGTTAAAAGTAGATGGAAAAACTGAGATAAATTGGATAGGCTCGACGAGATGCAAACTTTGAAAATGCAAAGGACTAGACAACAGTGAAGAAAGAGAGTTTGGATTTCTGCTTCTGGCGAAAAAACAAAGGAATTTGATAGAAGAAAATTCCCGATTTGCCTAACGGAAAGGGTAGACATTTCGAGAAGTTAAGCAACAACCGTCTATAAATACATGGTTCCTAAGCTCAAAATAGGTGATTCGCCTTATTTAATGCTTCCTCCTTTTAGCATTATTTTAATAGGGGAGAATCATTGAGAATTGTCTTGCTGCCTTTAATTGCCCCGGAGTTTATGCGCATTAATTTTGCCCGTGAAGTGCGGGGAAAAGGATAGGGAGTCGAAGGCGGCTCAACCAACAAGAGAGATTAAAACCATGTTAAAGAATCGGTAAAGATTCCGATCAGCTTCTTTATTACTCTATAAAACGAGTTATACCTTAAAGAAGAGAAGTGATTCAAAGGGTATGGATCTAATCCATCGAACTATACATGAGGGCCTGAGTATTATGAAGTCTGTCATTCTCGACTTAACCCGGAATCCAGTCGCTTTTCTGGATTCCCGCTCCCTGCTTAAGACATGCAGGGGCAGGTTTCGCGGAAATGGCGCGCTTTTTTGTGATGAATCACGTTGTGTACGACTCTAGAAAGAAGGGGGAGATAGAGATGTTTAAGAAATTTGCTTTTCTTTTCCTGTTTGCCCTACTGGCATTTACCTTTTCTCCCGTGGCCATGGCCCAGCACGGGGGTCATAGCCACGGTGGGACAACTGCGCCGTCCCCGCAGACGGGCAAATCCCATGACATGGGCATGAAAAGCAGCCCCACCCAGTCTGTGACCGTCGAGGGGTTTAAAGTGTCTCTCGAAGTTATGGATATGAGCGCGCATATGAGCATGCCCGGCATGAAGGGAAGCCCCCAGCATGGCGAGAGTCATTCCCAGAGCCATTCCCTGATGGTAACCCTCCAGGATACGGCCTCCAAGGAGATCATCACCGATGCGCGGGTGAGCTTTTCAATTCTCAGTCCTTCGGGCAAAAAAGAGAATGGAAAAATGGAGTGGTCGGGGGACCATTATGGGGCAGGATTCAGCCCCCGGGAAAAGGGAACCTACCAGGTTGAATTGAAGATTGAAAGCGGAGGAATGGAGCGGGATGCCAAGTTGAGCTATGAATTCAAGTAAAAGCTCACGGCCTTGTGGAATCCAGAACCGGGAGGACGGAAGAAACATGAAGACTACAGCCAAACTCTTTTCTGGGATGTTTTTGGTCCTTATCCTGCAGGGCTTCCCATCCCCTCTGTGGGCTCAGGAAGGGAAACCTGCGCCGTTGAAGCTCAATGATCTGATCGAAGCAGCCCTGGAGAAGAACCCGGATGTTTTGGCCGCCAAGAGTAAGTGGGAAGTTTTCAAAGAACGCCCTCCTCAGGCCGGGGCCCTGGATGATCCCATGCTGGGACTGGGGATTGTCAATCTACCGGTGGATACCTTCAGTTTCCGGGACGAAGATATGACCATGAAAGAAATCTCCATAACCCAGCGGTTGCCTTACCCCGGGAAGAGAGGCCTACGGAGCGAGATGGCGCAGAAGGAGGCCGAGGCGGCGCTCAGCGATTATGAGGAGGCCAAAAACAAAGTCTCCCGGGAAATGAAGATGGCCTACTTCGATCTCTTTTATGCCAACCGAGCCATCGAGGTGACGGAAAGGAACCGGGAGATATTGAAACTCTTGAACCAGATCGCCGAGACCCGGTACTCGGTGGGGGAGGGGATTCATACCGACGTTTTAAAGGCCCAGGTCGAACTTTCCAAAATGATCGACGAGCTGATCATGCTAAACCAGAGTAAACGGACCTTGAAGGCCAGGATCAACACCCTTCTCCATCAGCCGCCTTTTGCCCCCCTCGGGGACCCCGCGGAAGTGATGCTCGAAAAATTTTCCGCCGACCCGGAAGAACTGGTTAAAGCCGCCGCTCAAAATCGCCCGTTGCTCCAATCCATGAAAAAAATGGTCGAGCGGAACCGGGCCGGCCTGCGGCTGGCGGAAAAGGATTACTACCCCGACTTCGATTTCAAGGTGGCCTACGGACAGAGGGACGACGGTCCGATGGGCCGAAGGGCGGATATGGTCACGGCCATGGTGGGCATCAACTTGCCCCTTTGGTACAAGAGCCAAGCAGGAGCGGAAAGTGGCCGAATCCCAGAAGGATATCCAGTCGGCAAAAGACCAGCTCGCGGCCATGACCAATGAAATCCGTTTCATGATCAGCGACAAACTGACGGAAATCGAGAGGGCCGAAAAACAGATAGAACTCTTGAAAACGGGGATCATTCCCCTGGCCACTCTTTCCCTGGATTCCGCGATGAGCTCATACCGGGTGAACAAAGTCGATTTCATGACCGTGCTGGACAGCCTGATGACTCTGTTCAAAAATGAAATTCAATATTACCGGCTGCTCACCGATTCGCGAAAGAGTATCGCCGAAATCGAAGCGGCAGTGGGAAGGGTGTCTGCGGAGGAGAAGAAGGGATGAGACGTTTGCTGATCCTTTTGGCGATGACCGCGCTGCTTCTGACGGCGTCCTCTTGCACCGAGCAGCGGGAGAAGATTGCGGACCTATTCCGCTGGGGCGGGAAGGAGATGAAGCATGAGGTCAAGAAGGCGGATGCCAAGGCCGCAGAAGAGCTGGACATGAGCAAGATGACCGTGGAGAGCTTGCGAAAACAGGGGGTCAAGATGACCGAAATTCCCCCCGAAGCGGTTTTCGTCTCTCCGGAGCGACAGCAGATCAGCGGCGTCCGTTTCGGAAGAGCGGAATATCGAAACCTGGAACGGGTCATCCGGACGGTTGGAAAGATGGAATTTGACGAGAAGAAGGTATCCATGGTCAACCCCAAGATCGGCGGCTGGATCGAGGATCTATATGTGGATTACACCGGGAAGATGGTTCACAAGGGTCAGCCCCTGCTTTCCATCTACAGCCCGGAGCTGGTCGCTGCCCAGGAAGAAGTATTGCTGGCCTTGAAAGCCAAGAAGATTCTCGGGGCCAGCCCCATCACCGACGTGGCTGAAGGAGGCGATAGACTCCTGCAGGGGGCGCGAAGACGGCTGCTCCTCTGGGACATCACGCCCAAGCAGTTGGAGACCCTGGAGCAGACCGGGGAGATCAAGAAAAGCATGGTCCTCTACTCCCCGGTGGATGGGTTTGTCATGGAAAAGATGGCCTATAAAGGGATGGCCCTCATGCCGGGAACGGCTTTGTATAAAATCGGCGACCTCTCTTCCATCTGGGTCATCGGGGATATTTATGAATCCGAATTGCCTTTCATCAAAATCGGGGATCGGGCCAAGATCACCCTGGCTTATTATCCCGGGGAAACTTTTGAAGGGACCGCGACGTACATCTACCCCTCCCTGGACCCGAAGACCCGGACGGCCAAAGTGCGGTTCGACCTTCCCAACCCGGAGTTCAAATTGAAGCCGGAGATGTGGGCCAACGTGGAATTAAAAATCTCCCTGGGCCGAAAACTGGTTGTTCCCGAAGATGCAGTGATGGATTCCGGGACCATGCAGATGGTCTTCGTAGACCGCGGGCAGGGGCATTTTGAATCGCGACATATTCAGGTGGGATCAAAAGTGGAGGGGTATTATGAAGTGCTATCCGGGCTTAAGGAAGGGGAGAGAGTAGTTACCTCGGCCAACTTCCTCATCGACTCGGAAAGCCAGCTCAAAGGGGCTATGGGGGGGATGGGCGGACATCAACACTAGAAAGCAGGAGTATAGGAGAAGAAGTGAAAATCGTTATTGGTTATTCGTTATTAGTTACTCGTAGCTCGGAACTGGTGGCAGACCCCACGGTGCCGAGGTACCGCGAAACAGTAACAGCTATCGAATAACGAATAACGCTGTAACGAATAACGAGTTAGGACTTCATGATCACCAAACTCATCGAATACAGCGCCAAGAATAAATTTATCATCTTCATCTTCACTTTCTTTGCCATCGCCTGGGGCATTTGGGCTTTGAAGAATACCCCCCTGGATGCGATCCCGGACCTTTCCGACGTTCAGGTGATCATCTACACGGAATGGGCGGAACGAAGCCCGACCCTGATCGAAGACCAGGTCACCTATCCCATCGTCACTTCCCTCCTGGCCGCGCCCAAAGTGAAGGTGGTGCGGGGGTTTTCCTTTTTCGGCATTTCCTTCGTTTACGTGATTTTCGAAGACGGGACGGACATTTACTGGGCCAGAACCCGGGTTCTGGAATACATGCAAGGGGTCGCGGGAAAGCTTCCGCCCGGGGTTTCGCCCATGCTCGGCCCGGATGCCACAGGGGTCGGCTGGGGGTTCGAATATGCCCTGGTGGACACGTCGGGGAAATATGACCTGGCTCAATTGCGCACCCTACAGGATTGGTATGTCCGCTACTGGCTCCAGTCCGTTCCCGGAGTTGCCGAGGTGGCCTCCATCGGCGGGTTTGTGAAGCAGTACCAGGTGCTGATCAACCCGGACACGCTCAGCGCCTACAAAATCCCCATTATGATGGTGGCGGATAACATCCGCAAGGGAAACCGGGATACGGGAGCGCGGGTTTTAGAGTTTAGCGGCCGGGAGTACATGGTCCGGGGCCGGGGTTATATCCAGAGCATCGCGGACATCGAAAATATCGTCGTGGGAGCGGACGAGCGCGGAACGCCCATCCTGGTGAGGAATATCGGCAAAGTAGTCCTGGGCCCGGACATCCGCCGCGGTTCGGCTGAACTGGACGGAACCGGCGAGGTAGTGGGCGGGATCGTGGTGGTCCGTTTCGGGGTCAACTCTTACGATGTCATCCAGCGGGTGAAGGAAAAGATTAAAGAGGTGAGCCCCTCCTTGCCCAAAGGGGTAAAGATCGTAACCACCTATGATCGGTCGGATTTGATCGAACGGTCCATCGCCAACCTGAAGGAAAAGCTCATCGAAGAGTCGATCATCGTCAGTCTGGTGATCGTCCTCTTCCTCTTCCATTTCCGCAGCGCCCTTGTGCCCATCCTTACCTTACCCATTGCCATTCTGCTGTCCTTCGTGGGCATGTATTACATCAACCTGGGTTCGAACATCATGTCCCTGGGGGGAATCGCCATCGCCATCGGGGCCATGGTGGATGCGGCCATCATCATGGTGGAGAATGCCCATACACGGCTGGAGGAATGGGAGACGGGAAGGAAAGCCCATCGCCCGTAATGAACTCTTGATCCAGGCGGCCAAGGAGGTGGGGCGGCCGCTCTTCTTCTCCTTGCTGATCATCACCGTCTCCTTCCTGCCCATCTTCACCCTGGAAGCCCAGGAGGGAAGGCTCTTCAAACCCCTGGCCTTTACCAAGACCTTTGCCATGTTCTTCGCCGCCTTCCTCTCCGTGACCCTGGCCCCGGTCCTCATGGTCATCCTCATCCGGGGGAAGATCATTCCCGGAGGAGAAGAACCCCATCAACCGCTTCCTGATCTGGGTTTACCAACCGGTCCTCCATTTCGCCCTGCGCTGGAAGAAGGCCATGCTGGTCCTGGCTCTCCTGGCCATGCTGGCCACCGTCCCGGTCTTCCTGAAACTCGGCTCGGAGTTCATGCCCCCCCTCTACGAGGGAACCCTTTTTTACATGCCCACAACCCTGCCGGGAGCTTCCATCACTACGGCCAATCAGATGCTGCAGGTGCAGGACAAGATCATCAAATCCTTTCCCGAGGTGGAATCGGTCTTCGGCAAGGCCGGAAGGGCCAACAGCGCGACCGATCCCGCACCCCTGGAGATGTTCGAAACCGTGATCAATCTCAAGCCGGAGAAAGATTGGCGGCCGGGGATGACCGTGGAGAAACTCATCAACGAGCTGGATAAAGCAGTAAAGCTGCCCGGGGTCTCCAATGCCTGGACCATGCCCATCAAGGCCCGGACCGATATGCTCTCCACGGGGATCCGCACGCCGGTGGGGATCAAGGTCCTGGGGCCGAAGCTGGAAGAGATCCAGCGGATCGGCGAACATCTGGAGTCCGTCCTGAAAGACGTGCCCGGGACGCGGAATATCTTTGCCGAGCGGGTGACTGGAGGATACTACCTGGATTTCAATATCCGCCGCGATGAGATCGCCCGGTATGGCCTGACCGTTGAGGAAGTGGAGGCGGTCCTGGAAACGGCCATCGGGGGCATGACCGTGACCACGACTGTGGAAGGGCGCGAGCGCTTTCCCGTGAATATCCGCTACTACCGGGACTTTCGCAGCGACCTGGGTCCGTTGAAGCGGGTCCTGGTTCCGACCATGAGCGGGGCCCAGATCCCCCTCGGGCAGTTGGTGGATTTGAAGATGTCCACCGGAACCACATTGGTTAGAAGCGAAGAGGGAGAGCTGGCTGCTTACGTCTTCATCGACGTCACCGATCGGGACATCGGAAGCTATGTCCAGGACCTGAAAAGGGTAGTTGCCGAGAAGGTACAGGTTCCTCCCGGATATCATCTGGTCTGGAGCGGGCAATATGAATACATGGAACGCGCCAAGGAACGGCTGAAGGTCGTGATTCCCCTGACCCTGCTCATTGTTTTCATCCTCCTCTATTTCAATACTGCCCATGTGGGCAAAGGTTTTCATCGTACTCCTGGCCGTTCCCTTTTCTCTGATCGGGGCTTTCTGGTGCATTTATCTCCTGGGTTACCACTTGAGCGTGGCGGTCTGGGTCGGGATCATCGCCCTGGCCGGGGTGGATGCCGAAACCGGGGTGATCATGTTGCTCTACCTGGATAGCGCTTACGAAAAATGGAAGAGTCAGGGAAAATTGCAGAACCTGAAAGACCTGCGCGAGGCGATCAGCGAGGGAGCGGTCAAGCGGGTTCGGCCGAAGATGATGACCGTGATGGCCATCATCATGGGCCTCCTGCCCATCATGTGGAGCCATGGGGCCGGAGCCGACGTGATGAAGAGGATTGCCGCCCCGATGATCGGGGGAATCGTAACTTCATTTATTCTGGAACTGGTCATTTATCCGGTGATCTTTGAGATCTGGCGGGGACGGGAGTTCAAGAAAAGCTCCGGGGGCGGAGCGGCCACCGTCGAACCCGCTTCGGAGTAAGAGATGGGGGGAGAAGGGGAAAAAACAAAATGGCTCGGAAGGCCTTGAAACAATGGGTTTGCCTTTCCTTTCTTCTCCCGGCTCTACTCCGGCCGGGCGGGGTGAACACGGGAGAGGAGAGATGGTTGCCGGACCCTCCGGGAGAAATTCGGAAGTGGACCGAGGACCGAGCATTTTCCGAGGAGCTTCTGCCCGGGTGGCTGCGGGCCCTGACGGAAGACATCGCCTTTGAGCACGGCTTATCTCCGCACCTGGTGAGATCGATCATCCTGACGGAGTCCCAAGGGGACCCCCGAAAGGTATCTTCCAAAGGAGCCAAGGGGTTGATGCAATTGATGCCCGTGGTCGTGCAGCATTATCGGGTTTCCGACCCTTATGATCCGGTGGCCAACATCCAAGCGGGAGTGCAGTACCTCCGCAGTCTCCTGGAGGTGTTTTCCGGCGACCTGGCTTTAGCCCTGGCGGCCTATAACGCCGGACCGACGGCCGTGCGAAGATACCGGGGAATTCCTCCGTTCCCGGAAACCGAGGCTTTCGTTCTGAAGGTAAACGAACTATTCCACGCGGCGGAGACGAGGCCCCCCTTTCCTTTGTTTGCTCCCAGGACAGGGGAAGAAGAAACTCAGGAAAAATTTCCGGCCGGGATCTCCCTTCGCGGCAGCCCCCAGAGCCTGGCCTTGTTTTGGCGTAAAATTCAAGGTGGACCTCGGGAGGTGGAGCGACAGTGAAAATTTTTCTTCTCGGCTTAGGCTTTTTGCTGACTGTGATTTTGTCGTTTTCGCCGGCGATCGGTCAGCATGCCGGCCATCAGATGCCTGCACCCTCGGGGGAGAAGAAGGAGGGAGCTCCCCCGGGATCGGAAGAATCGCCCAGCCGAGCGTTCCTTCTGGAGGGAAACATCAAAGCATCTTTTTCCATCATGCCCATGGAAGCGCACAAGAGAATGCTCAAGGACATGAAGATGAAAGTCGAATTGGACCCCCAGGCTACCCACAACATCGCGGTTACGCTTACCGATACCCGATCGAATTTGCCAATCAGTGACTGCGGTGGTCAAGATGAAAGTCATCGACCCGAAAGGGAAAGAGCAAGTAAAACTGCTGGACTTCACGATGGCCATGAATCAATACTCGGGGGATTTTAGTCTCTCTCCAAAAGGACGGCACCAGATTCTGATCCTTTTCAAGGCTGGGGGGAAAAAGCAGGCCGCAGGTTTTTATTATGTCTTGAAGTAAGCCTAGAGAAGACGGAAGGTTGGAATAATGGAATGCTGGAATGATGGGAGAAAAATTAGAAATGCCTCTGATCCGCTTATTTTCCTCTAAATCAATGATTCCAGTAATCGCGTTTTACTCCTTTGAATTCATGCCTGAAAAATGGAAAATCATAAAGACCCATCATGGATAAATACTCTACTCCTCGTGTCAACGTTCCTGACCCTGATCCTGGCGCTGGGTTCAGCTTATCAAGGTTGGGAAGAGGATCGGGCGTTGCACCATTCAGAACCGGGAGGCCATTCCGACATTATCGCCGATATTACCATCAATCTCAGTGGCATTCCCCATCAAGAACATTGTTTGACCTGCCACCCTCAGGGGAGAACCGCAAAGGTTTCGGGGAGCGACTTGGTTTTCCAAAAAGGTCACCCTTCCATCTCTCCCCATTCCATTGATGACCTCGGTTGTACCGCCTGCCACTTGGGAGAGGGCATGGCCCGAGACCTGGTGATCTCCCATGGGCGTCTTGGCCATGAAGCCCGCAAAGTCCTGGGCGGACAGGAGATGCAAGCCAGTTGTTACCGGTGTCATGAATTAAAACTCCTTCCCGGAGCGGAGAAGGCCTGGGAAGGATTCCAGCTCTTCTCCGCCAATGCCTGTGATACCTGCCACAATGTCGATGGCCTGGCAGGAGGAAGGTATGGCCCTGACCTGAGCGAAATGGGATCTTTTCTTGGCCTGAAACAGATTCAAAAGGCTATTGAAGACCCGAAGGCGGACCCCGAAAATTCCATCATGCCCAAGTTCAGTCTCTCTCCGGAACAGATTCAGGCCATCTCTTATTTCTTGAAGAGCCGGATGAGAGAATCCCTTCATGAGACCCCCATGATCAAGAGGGTGAGGATGAAGGAACAGGCTCGCCTTCGGGAAAGAGGATCGGAGAAAGTCCCTGACGTGGGCAAGGCCATTCTTCAGGAAAAGAAATGTCTGGCCTGCCATAAGTTTGGGGAAGAAGACGGGCAGATCGCACCGGATCTCACTTACATGGCCTTTATGCGCGGGGAGGATTACATCAGAACTTTTCTGTATACCCCCGGGAAAGAAATTCCCGGAGCCATTATGCCATGGATCCGCATGACCCCGGAAGAGGAGAAAAGGGTCATTCGTTCTTTGCAGGAAAGCAGGAGCGAGAATCCCCTCCACGGGACAAATACGAAACACCTTTACATGATGCACTGCCAAAGATGCCATGCGGCCCAGGGGGATGGGTTGGGAACCATCCAGCCGAATTTGGCCAACTTTCCCCGGGCATTCTGGAAGAATCAGGAGTTTTTCAGACGCATTCCCGATGAAAGAATCGTAAAGAGCATAGAAAATGGTATCCCTGGAACCTCCATGCCCCCTTACGGAGAGCTCCTCGGGCACGAGGGCGTGGATTCCCTCATTCACCTGATCTTTCGAGAATTCATCCGGATCAAGAGAAACGAGAAGAGAAGCGACCTGACCGTTCCCCCCCGGCCGGCGGAGATGCTCCCCCGGGATAACACCGAAAAAGATTTTAGGAAACATTGTTCCTCCTGCCACGGGGTTGCCGGGAATGGGAAAGGGCCAGAATATCTAAAGTACCTTCCCCGGCCGAGGGATCTGACCAATCGCCCTTATTTCAAGTCGATCAGGGACGATCGGATTACCCTGGCGATATCCGATGGTGTTGCCGGGACGGGGATGGGGCCATTCAGGGATAAGATCTCCCCCGAATCCATCTGGTCCCTCGTGAATAAGATTCGGGAACTTTCAGGAACCGATGGGAAAACCACGGAATCAAATTAATCGGCGGGAATTCTTTTTCAAGGGAGCTCTGTGGGCTGGGCTTGGGGTTTTAGGGACCACCTTGGCTTGGATATTCGACGACTTGTGGTCCGCAGCGGGCAGGTTTTCCTCCGCCCGCTGGATTCCGGTGGCGCCCGTCAACCAGTTGCCGCTGGAGAGCGTTGTTCCTTTCCCCGAATACCGGATTGCCATCTTCAGGTCGGGTCAGAAAATCGGGGCGATCAGCCTGGAATGCACCCACCTAGGGTGCCTTTTGAACACGGTCGATCGGGGATTTTTCTGCCCCTGCCATGGGAGTGATTTTGGGCCTTTGGGGGAAGTCTATTCCGGACCAGCCAAAGATCCGCTTCCTTGGCATGATGTGGTTCATCGGGAAGGCAGAATCTGGGTTCATTTAGGGAAAAAGCTTGACCGGCCCAAATGGCTGGCTTTGGAAGGGCATGATCCGGCACGGGTGAAAGAGGGCTGACCGATGAAAGAAAGGCCGAATTTCTTCCGCCACCTTCACCCCCCCATGATCCGGAGGAGAACCCTGCACCCCTTATCAACCCTGGGGTTGGGAATCGTCTGCCTGACTTGTCTCCTGGTACTCGGAGCTACAGGTCTGACGCTCCTTCTTTACTACGTGCCCTATCAGGAGGCTGCCTATGAAAGAATCCTGCACATCACCACCACTTTACGATATGGCCGTCTGCTCAGAAACCTCCATTTTTTGGCGGCGAATGTCTTACTTATCGCTGGGATCCTGCATCTGGCCAGAATATTCTTCACGGGTAGCTACCAGGGTCGCTGGCTGAACTGGACCTACGGGCTCCTTCTCCTCTGCCTCATCTTTTTCAGCAACTACACTGGCTACCTCTTACCCTGGGATCAGACCTCTTATTGGGCCATCAAGGTCGGCTCCAATCTGGTAGCGTACTTTCCAGAAATAGGGCCGTCCCTCAAGCGTTTCCTGCTGGGGGGCGAAGATATCGGACCCGAAACCCTGATCCGGTCCTTTGCCCTGCATGTGGCGGTCTTGCCTTTCCTGTGGTTGACCCTCATTTCCCTCCACCTATGGAGGATTCGGAAGGACGGCGGGCTGGCCGCCGCGGAGGAAGCGGAAGCAGAGAGAATTCCTTCTTCTCCCTGGCTCTTCCGGGCAGAACTCACCGTGGGGCTGCTTACCGTTTCGCTTCTCTTTTGCCTGGCTTTTTTCATCCCTGCTCCCTTAGCCGACCGGGCCGATTCACTGCATCCCCCCAACCCGGCAAAAGCCCCCTGGTATTTTGTGGGAATTCAGGAGATGGTCAGCTATTCGGCCACCCTGGGAGGGGTGCTGATCCCGTTATGGGTCGGGTTATTCCTGTTTTTTGCTCCGGTCCTGGACCGGGCAAAACAAGCCGCAGGAAAATGGTTTGAAAGGGAAAGGTTAACGTTGAATATGGTTTTTGCGCTGATTTTAATAGGCCAGCTTGTCATGATCGTGATTGGGCAATGGTTTCGGGTAAAAAACTGGGCACTCACGGTTCCCTGGTGAAGAAAGGAAAGAGAAATGAGAAAGATCGTGTTCCTCGCGCTTATTCTGATCCTGGTAACCTTCTGCCTTGGCAAACCGGGTTTCGCTTCGGAGAAGGAGAAAGAGTTTCAAAAGATCGCCAAGATGGGTGAACGGCCACTCACCGCCGCGGCGAAGGAAGCGCTGGTGAAAAAATACCCGGAAGAAAAATGGGAGGTCTATAAATTCCCCAAGTATGTTTTTATCCGTGAGGCGGTTCAGACGGGATACAAGATCGCCGTAAAGGAATATCAGCTCTTGGCCAAGTTTCCCTGCTACTGTTTCTGCGAAGACATGGGCCATAAGAATCTGGCCTATTGTTTCTTAGAGAAGGGGATTCCGGGGACATTTGACGATCACGCCTCCGAGTGCAACATCTGCTACACTCAGGCCATGCGGGCATTTTTGTGGAATGAGCTGGGGGCTTCTGAAGAGGAGATGCAGAAGGCCTTCAAGGAGATATACGGGAAATAATATGGAGGGATTCAAATGGGTAAATGGATAAAAGCAGTTTCGGGGAGGGGCTCCAGCATATTCCTTCTGCTGGTCTTTTTCAGTCTTCTATTATCTTCCTGCGCGATCCCTGTCCGGCAACTCTACAAGGTGGATGATTCCTTACCTGTAGGGAGCATCCAGGGAGATTCCTTCGTGGGGAAGAGATACCCTTTTAAGGTAAAAATCCCTGCTGGCTGGGACGCTGCCACCCGATACCCCGACTTTTTGGTCGCCCAGGGTTATGGAGTGGAAGGACTCAAGGAGAATCCCTTTTTTCTGTTTAACCCTCGAACCCAATCCAGCATCCAGTTTGATTTCTCCCCTGCCGGAAGAACGGTTCGTTTTGATCAGGAGATGATCGAGGGGCTGGTGCGGATGTCGGGGGAGCTTTGTGTCCGAGGTTCACGAAGAGCACGGCAAAGAGGCTCCCATCCAGCTAAGCAAGGCCACGCCCGTTCAACTTAAAGGCGTGCCGTATGCCGCCCGAATGTCCGGGAAACTTACGGTCAAGGGTGAAGAACGTGAACAGGGCTGGATTTATGCCTTTGCCGAGCCCTTCCAGATTTTCATTCTCTATTTGATTACCGATAAGGATCGCGTCCGGGATCAGGAGGCGCTGGAGCAAGCTTTGTCTTCTTTTGAATACCTGGGGATCCGTTGATAGCCAATGGACAGATTATCTAGGACGGGGCAAAACGATTTTCCCTCGAAAGGGGAATTATGTTTAAAGAATCAGGGCCCCAAAAACTGCTGACCCTAATCTTGATTCTTTTCCTTGCAGGGATTTTTGCCCTGGACCAAATGGCTCTGTCTCATGGCCCCAAGGGTTGGAAAGTACCGGCCAAGGACGGAAAGGTGAAGAATCCCATCCCGGATAATCCTGAATCGCGCAAGCGCGGACAAAAAATTTATGAAGACAAATGCACTTCCTGCCACGGCAGTCGGGGGCATGGCAAGACTGAGATGGGCAAATCGCTCAATCCCCCTGCTCCAGACTTTACCGACCGGCATATGATGAAGGAGATGACCGACGGTGAAATATTCTGGAAGATTACGACTGGAAAGGGGCCAATGCCTTCTTATAAAAAAGAATTAACGGAAAAAGAAAGATGGGATCTGGTTAATTACATTAAATCTTTCACTAAGCCCAAATGAGGTTCGGCACAATTTTATCCAGTAAGATATTGAGGGAGGGGGGAATGAAGAAGTACTTGCGAATCCTTGCTTTTCTGGCTTGTTTATTTTTCGCCGGAGAAAACTCTTTCGCAGGAAGCATCGGGGATCCGGGGGCCGGGCTGAAGCAAAAAGAGGCCTCCCTGGGGCTGGAATTTACGGGACTGACCCGGGAGATCCGCGACGGGAATGGAATCCGGTATGATTCGGAATCCTGGCGGCTTCTCCTGAAGGGGTCCTACGGGATCACCGACTGGTTGGAAGGCTACCTCCGCGCGGGAGGGGCGACATTGGAAATTCGGGGAATCCCTTTCGACAGCAATCCCGGATGGGCCGGAGGCGGGGGACTGAAGCTCACCTTTCTGGACCCGCCCGGTCATCCCTTGAAATACAGCCTCGGCGGCCAATTTCTCTACCTGGAGGCGGAGGATCGAGATGCCAAGGGGAAATGGTTCGAGTATGACCTCTGGCTGGGAGCCGCGTACAAGGATGGGAAGAGAATGACCCCTTACGGCGGAGTGGTTTATTCCCGAGTGGATGGAAAGATGAAAGATTTCCCCTCAAAACCCGCCCTGGATGAATTCAAATCCCCCACGGCCATGGGCCTCTTTTTCGGCGTGGACTGGCGGTTATCCGAGAGGCTCTACCTGGGGATCGACGCCCGTCTCTTCGGGGAATACTCGGGAACTTTCTCGGCGCGGTATGCGTTTTGAGTGGTAAAATGAAGAAGAGATGGAAGTTGGGGGGGACCCGACCACCAAGCTTCTATCGATTTCGTTTATCGAAGGAGAATCGGATATGGAAAAAATCAAAATCCAGGGAATGACCTGCCAGCATTGCGTGATGTCGGTGACCAAAGCGCTGGGCGCCCTTCCCGGAATCAAGAGCTTGAAGGTGGACCTGGTCAAAGGAGAGGCGACCTTTGAGAACCCCCAGAATGTGACGCGGGCCGCCATTCAGAAAGCCGTGGAGGACGCCGGGTACCGGGTGACGGATTAATCCTGATTGATCTTGACATTTTTAATAAGGTTTTATATAAGAACTCCATATCGACCCGGAGGCCGTCATGAGACTTTCCACCAAGAGTCGGTATGGAGTTCGTGCCTTATTTGACATCGCCTATCATGCCCAGGGCCTCCCGACCCCGATCAAGGAAATCTCCCGGCGCCAGGAGGTCACGCCCCGCTACCTGGAGCAGATTTTCCAGCGACTGAAGAAGGCCGGAATTGTGACAAGCATCCGGGGACCCAAGGGCGGGTACTATCTTTCGCGCAAGCCGGAAGAGATCGTTGTCAGCGACATCATGCGGGCGATGGGGGAGTCGATCGAGCCCATCTTCTGCGCCCGCCCCCTCAAGGGACGAAAGAGGTGCCGCCGGGAGTCGAAGTGCGCGGCTCAGGTGGTCTGGATTGAAGCCGGCCGACGTCTTGTGGAGTACTTGAATTCCGTCTCGCTGGCCGGCATGTGCAAGATGGCCCGGGAATTGGGAGTGGAGAGGCCGGTGGAAAACCGGTTGCGGATTTTCAGGTAAGCAGGAGGGCCATGATTTTTTTCTTGACATGGATGATCGAGTTTAAATAGAGTATAAAAAAGCATCTTATCGAGAGTGGCGGAGGGACTGGCCCGAAGAAGCCACAGCAACCGGTCCCGCCTGAGGCGGGATGCTGGTGCTAACTCCAGCAAGGTAGGAATACCTTGGAAGATAAGGTGGGAGGGAAGGAAACTTCAAGCCCCTTCTTATCAACCAAGAAGGGGCTTTTTTTATCTGTGTCCCATTAGTTTTTTTATTCCGGGAAAGAGAGGAGGTGAGGAAGATGGATCGGGAAAGCGACATGGCGGAAGGCGATATGGGCATGTGTGGATCAATCGAAAACATCCATCCTCCTCTGAAAGGAAACCGAAGAGGAAACCGCAAAGATCGGCGGAATCGGGAGAAAAGAGGAGATCAAAAAAGGAGCCAAGAGAAATGAGTCCTTACAAGGTCAATAAAACCATCGTTGAGATCAATGAAAAAATCCGCAAGGGCAAGGCCGTGGTGGTTACCGCGGAAGAAATCATCGGAATCGTGGAAGAAAAGGGTCCGGTCAAAGCCGCCCTGGAAGTGGATGTGGTGACGACGGGAACCTTCGGGCCCATGTGTTCCTCCGGAGCGTTCATGAATTTCGGCCACACCCAGCCGCGCATCAAGGCGGCCAGGGCCTGGTTGAACAACGTCCCGGCCTATGCCGGGGTCGCCGCCGTGGATATCTATGTCGGGGTCACGGAGCCGGCTGAGGATGACCCCCTGAACAAGGTATACCCCGGAGAGTTCAAATACGGGGGGGGGCACGTCATCCAGGACTTGGTCGCCGGCAAACCGGTCCTTCTGCGGGCCGAAGCCTACGGGACGGACTGCTACCCGCGGAAGAAACTGGAGAAGGAGATCACCCTCAAAACCATCCAGGAAGCCTTCATCTTCAACCCGCGCAACGCCTACCAGAATTACAATTGCGCGGTCAATCTCTCGGACAAGACGATTTACACGTACATGGGGGTCTTGCGTCCCGCATCCGGAAACGCCAATTACTGCAGCGCCGGCCAGCTGAGCCCGCTGATGAATGATCCCCTCTACCGGACGATCGGCATCGGAACCCGGATCTTCCTGGGCGGGGGGCAGGGGTTCATCGTCTGGCGAGGAACTCAGCACAACCCCAACGTGAAGCGGGGTTCGAACCAGGTCCCCCGGGGGGGCGCCGGGACCCTTTCGGTACTGGGAGACATGAAGCAGATGAGCCCGGAATGGCTGGTCGGGGCCAGCTTCCAGGGGTACGGCTGCACGATGATCGTGGGCCTCGGGATCCCCATCCCGCTGCTGAATGAAGAAATCGCCCAGTTCACCGCGGTGAAGGATGAGGATATCTACACCCAGATCATCGACTACAGCAGGGATTACCCGGAGGGCGGCCCCACCCAGAGCCTGGGGGAAGTCAACTATAAGCAGCTCAAGAGCGGCAAGATCAGATTCAACGGGAAAGAGATTCCCACCACTCCTCTTTCCAGTTACCCCAAAGCCCGCAAGATCGCCGAGATCCTGAAGGAGTGGATTCAAAAAGGAGAATTCACCCTAGGCGAGCCGCAGCAGATGCTTGCCTTCGGTGAGCCCGACCAAGCTTTAATCAGGGTGGAGGGTGCAGGGGGCGGGGTGCAGGGACGGAAAACGGACAACCAGCAGCGGCTATTTTTGCCTGCACCCTGCACCCGGCCCCCTGCACCCTCAAATGTGCAGCTCAATCACATCCCCGTCCTTCAGAACGTAATCCCGGGGGACCATCTGGCCGTCGTACTTTTCCTTCCCCCAGATGCGGGCGAATTTTAATTTCTGGGCGAAGTCCTTGTGGATGTGGGAGGCGAAGTCCAGGACTCTACTCCCCTTGGGCAGGATGACCGGATCGTCCCAGTCCGGATTTTTGCCCGGCGCTTTGGTGTAGGACCGGACGATGTCCAGGATGGAAAAAATTTCCTTCTTGGCCTCCTCCAGGTTCAGGTTCTCCTTGGCGGAGATGCACAGGACGGGGTATTCCTTCGAGAACCGATCCAGCAGCTGGCGGCAGTTTCCCTGGGCTTCCTTCAGGTCTGCTTTGTTGCCGATCAGCAGGGCATTCTTAGGGTATTGGCCGATCTCCGGCTTCCTCTCTTCTCCCTTTTTCAAGACCCGCACCCGCCGTCGGTTCAGCTCTTCCAGAATCAAGTCGATCTGTGTCCCGCAATCCTCGGCCAGGTCCAGAACGATGGCCAGCGCGTCGGCATTCCGGATCAGGTTGCCCAGCCCGGTTTCCGCGAATTCATCCATGAAGGGGGGAGAATCGACGATCTGGACCTGGATGTTTTCGAATTTCATCATCCCGGGAAGGGGAGCCCGGGTGGTGAAGGGATAATCGGCGATCAGGGGAACGGCGTTGGTCAGGGAGCCCAGAATTTGAGACTTCCCGCAGTTGGGCAACCCCACCAGGACCACCTGGGCGGCCCCTTCCTTTTTCACTGCGAAGGGATCGACCTGCCGGGAGGTGGAAGAGCGGCGCTGCGATTCCTCTTTATGCTGGGAAAGGCGTTTGCGCAGCTGGCCAATGAGCTTGTCCGTCCCCTTGTGGTGGGGAATGATGGCCAGCATCTCCTCCAGGGCCAGAATTTTTTCGGGCGTAGTCTTGGCCTGTCGGTAGCGATCTTCCGCTTCTTTGTATTGGGGAGGGAGGTTCGCCGGCATAAGAAAACCGTAAAATGTGAGTAGAGAGGTGTGAGTTGTTAAAGGAAAAACAACTTACAACTCCCAACTCCCAACTTACCGCCTTCAACTGAAAACGACGGCTTTGAAAAATTCACAGGCCTCGCAGTCCTTCATCTTTTGGGCGTGCTTCCCCCGGGCCCCGGTGGGACACTTCGTCCCGGCAATGGGCCAGCAGAGACGGCCGTAGTCCGGATAGGCGGGACAGCTCTGCACGCGTTCTTGGCCGCAGCCCATTCTTTCCCAGCACTGCTCTTTGCCTTTGAACTTCATCATGGGTCCTCATCAGTTTTTGTGTTAATATTATTATAAACCAGACTCCAACTCAAGGGGGGAGAAGAGGATAAGTATGTCTGTTATCCTGCGGGTTGGGGTTTGGGCCTAAGGATTTCTGATCATCATCCTGAGGCGACCTTCATTTCATCGGGTCGGGCCTGTCTGTATGGAATTGGCAAAGGCAATCCTGGGCATCCCGGCGGTACTTATCGATGGTCTGTTCTCTCAGGCCGCTCTTTGCGGAACAATGGCCGGAGTTTCATAGAAATGGCCCTTCCCGCCGAGCCTGATGATCAGAAATCCTTAGACCCAAACCCCATGAGTTTCAGTACCGGGGCTATTTCGCCCGCGTTTTTTAGGACGAATGGAAAGGAGTTAAGAGAAAAAATATGGCCACAGTAGACTGTCGGGGAATGTCCTGTCCGCAGCCGGTGTTGGAGACGAAGAAGGCCTTGGATAAATCAGGCCTGGAAGGAGTCCTGGTCCTGGTGGATAATCCGGGTTCCAAGGAAAATGTACGCCGGTTCGGAGAGAGTCAGGGCTACCAGGTCGACATCACGGAAGAAAAGGGAGTCTTCCGCCTTCGTCTGCAAAAGGCCGGAGCCGCGAAGAAAGAGCCGATGCCGGAAGAGAAGAAGGCCACGGGAAAGACAGACCTGGTGGTCTTCATCGAATCGGACTCCATCGGCCGGGGCTCCGAAGAATTGGGAAGGATTCTGATGCGCTCCTTCCTGCACACCCTGGCGGAAGGGGAGTTCAAACCAGCCAGGATCATCATGGTTAACAGCGGGGTAAAGCTGGCCTGCGAAGGATCTGAAGTCCAGCAAGACTTGCATCAGCTCTCCCGCCAGGGGACGGATGTCCTCTCCTGCGGGACCTGCCTGGATTACTTCGGATTGAAAACCAAGCTTCAGGTAGGCAGGATTTCCAACATGTACGAAATCCTGTCCTCCCTGGCCCAGGCCGGGAAGGTCCTGAAAATGTAAACCATGCCGGGAATCGCCGACCGTAGGGGCGACCGGCCGGTCGCCCTTAGATGGGATTGATGAATCGAAATTCTTACATCAAGTTTGGGTCGGGCTGGAAAGGGATGAACGGAATGGAGTTAAGGGAAACCATCGAGCTAAGGAAAAGCATCCGGGCTTTCCGCCCGGAACCTGTGCCCCGCGAAGGGTTGCAGGAAATCATGGAGAAAGCCCTGAGAGCCCCCTCCTGGGGAAATACCCAGCCCTGGAAGGTGACCATCGTGGGGGGAGAACCCCTGCAATCCTTAATCGGGGAATGTGTCCAGAGGGTACTGGCTGGCGGGGCGTTCGGCCCGGACCTGGAAATGCCCAAGGGCTGGCCGGAAGAATTGGACCGGCGCTACAAGGAAAACGGGAGAAAGCTATTTGCCGAGCTATCCATCGAACGGGGAGACCAGGAGAAACGGAATGCCCACCGGCTGAACATGTTCCGCTTCTTCGGGGCCCCCCAGGCGGTTTACCTCCACCAGGAACGAACCCTTAGCCCGTATTCCATCTTTGATGCCGGGCTGCTGGCCCAGAATATCGCCCTCCTGGCTGCCGAGAAGGGCGTCGGAACCTGCTTCCTGGCGGTGACCGTCTTATATCCCGATGTCATTCGCAAATACACCGGAATCCCCGAATCGGACCGGATCCTGATCGGCCTGGCCCTCGGTTACCCCGACGAAGATGCCCCCATCAACCGATTCCGGAGCGAACGGGTCCCCATCGAAAACGTGGTCAGGTGGGTAGGCTGAGAAATGGCGGCTGAGGTGAATTCGAAAGAGTCGAATAATTCAATCTTTAAAGCGGATCCCTAGCATCAACCCCAAGGGAGGATGTGATGCCCCTTTCACCAGAAGAAAGAGAACAATTAACAAAGGCGAAGTTTTTACTCGAAAATCCAAGTCTCGCCGCAAAGATTACAGGCGCTATCGGAACTCCAATCGAAAAAGGATTTGGGCGGTTACCAGCGGGATGGCAGGCGTCAATTCAAAAAGCTACAAAAAAAGCACTTATGAGTGCTCTAAACGTTGCAGTTGGAACGATGAACAATAAAAAAAGTAACCCATCTTCCCCAAAGCTTCATAAAGGCCTCGTTGCATTGTCTGGCGCAGTAGGGGGCGCTTTTGGTTTGCCTGCTTTAGCTATCGAACTTCCGGTCTCAGCTACAATTATGCTTAGATCGATAGCGGATATTGCTCGATCACACGGCGAAGAAATATCTGAGATTGAAGCAAGAATTGCGTGCCTCCAGGTCTTCGCTCTCGGGGGTTCGTCTGCTTCTGACAATTCTGCGGATATCGGCTACTACAGCCTTCGGGCTCTTCTGGCCCGCTCCGTATCGGAAGCAGCGCAATACATTGCCAAGAAAGGCATTGCGGAAGAGGGCGCCCCTGCAATCGTTCGACTCATAACCAAGATTGCCGCACGATTCAGCATACCGGTTTCTGAAAAGGCGGCTGCCCAATCCGTTCCGGTCATTGGTGCTTTTGGGGGTGCGCTTATAAACACAATGTTCATCGATCATTTTCAAGATATCAGTGAAGGCCACTTTACGGTACGCCAACTTGAAAGGAAATACGGCTTTGAAGTTGTTAAAAAGATTTACGATGAGTTGCCATGAAGCGATTTATCACCCATAAGCGAGTAGACCATGCGATTACCTGCTTTTGTAGAGAGGCGTTATCAGCTACCGCTCGAGGAGATGCGTTTGTGGACTCGAACGGCAGGGGTTGTCCTGGGGAGGAGGGTGTTTAGCCTCATGGCAAAGGAATACGGGTACACCGGGGGAGAGATTGCGGGATTTCTGGAGAAGGGCCCGACAGCCATAACGGAGTATCTTCGGCAGGGAGAAGGGCTCAAGCGAGAAGTGGAAAAGGTGGCTGAAGCGATTTCGAAAGAGTCGGAATAACTCAATCTCTAAGTCTGACCCCTAGCACGATGGCGGAGTCGCGAGGCATTTAGGGGTCTGCATCTCGGCAATCGCCAAGGCTGTTCGAAAAATGGAGGGGAGGATTAAAGGTGCTAATTTTCCACTGCGTCTCCGAATCCGGGGAGAGATAAAATGAGCGGCGAGAGAAAAGAGGCGAAGACAAATCCGCGCCTGAGGGCGGCTTTCCTTGAGGTCGTGGACAACCAACTGCGGGACAACAATCCGCCGGAGACAAAGGAGACGCTGGACCGCCTGATGGCGGAGGGGTATTCAGCGGAGAACGCCAAAGACCTGATTGCCCAGGCGGTGGCCGTGGAGGCGTACATAGTTATGAAAACGCAAGCCCCCTTCAATCGGGAGCGCTTTGTGCGTAATCTCATGGCCCTCCCGCAAGAACCCAAGGAATGATCGGTTCGAACAACACATTCCACCGCATTGCCCCCACAGCGGGCGGCAAAGTGTGGAATATGAGTCGGTTGCGAGTGAAATTGTTGTTCTGGGGTTGTCATAACGCGGTGCACCCCATTTACGAAGCATTAGCCTTGCATCAGGATAAGGGATGTCGCTGAACGAAGCCGACACCAGAGCCAAGCTCATCGATCCGGCCATCCACAAGCGTGGCTGGACCGAGGACCTCATCCGGCGCGAGGAGACCGCCGGCACGGTCGAGATCATCAACGGCAAGGCCGCGGCGGCGCTCGCGCGGGAAGATCGACTACGTCCTGCGGGTCAAGGTCAACGTCGACACCCAGCCCGTCGCCCTGGCCCTCATCGAGGCCAAGAAGGAAAGCCTCCCGCCCGGTCACGGCCTCGACCAGGCCAAAGGCTACGCCGAGTGCAAGCGGCTGAACGTCCCCTTCGTCTTCTCCTCCAACGGCCACCAGTTCGTCGAGTTCGACCGCTTCACCGGCCTGACCTCCGCGCCCAAGCCCATGGCCGAGTTCCCCACGCCCGGCCGAGCTTCGCGCCCGCTACGAGCAGGGCATGGGCTTCACCCTCGAATCGCCCGGCCGCCCGGCCGCTGCTGCAGCCCTACCCCGGCGGCGAGGGCACCCGGCGCTACTACCAGGACGCCGCCATCCGCGCCGTCATGGAGAAGATCGCCCAGTGCGAGATGGCCAGGCAAGCCCAAGCGCGCGCTGCTCTCCCTGGCCACCGGCGCGGGCAAGACCTTCATCGCCGTCAACCTGCTCAAGCGCATCTCCGACGCCGGCCAGCTCACGCCGCGCCCTGTTCGTCTGCGACCGCGACGAGCTGCGCACCCAGGCGCTCAGGGCCTTCCAGAACGTCTTCGGCTCCGACGCCGCCGAGGTCTTCCGCAAGCCGGACGGCACCAACAACGCCAAGAACGCCCGCATCCACATCGCCACCTACCAGACCCTCGGCGTGGAGAACGAGAACGGCGACGCCAACTTCCTGACCACCTACTACCCCGAGGACTACTTCACCCACATCGTCATCGACGAGTGCCACCGCTCGGCCTGGGGCAAGTGGTCGCAGGTGCTCACGCGCAACCGCGAACGCCGTGCAGATCGGCCTGACCGCCACGCCGCGCCAGCTTGAGATGCAAGGAGGAGACCGCCGAGGCCAGGCAGGACGCCGAGATCACCGCCAACAACCTCGCCTACTTCGGCGAGCCGGTCTACGAGTACGACATGGCCCAGGCCATCGAGGACGGCTACCTCGCCGCCTGCGAAATCCAGAAGGGCCGCGTCAACCTCGACGACACCGGCATCACCAAGGACGAGATCATCGCCCGCAACCCCGTGGACGCCATCACCGGCCAGCCCATCACCGCCGAGCAGATCGAAGAGCTCTACGACAAGACCCAGTACGAAGACCGCATCCTGCTGCCCGACCGCGTGCTGGCCATGTGCCAGGACCTGTTCAACTACCTGCTGGAGACCGGCGGCCCCGAGCAGAAGACCATCATCTTCTGCGCCCGCGACCGCCACGCCGACGACGTGGCCGTCTGCATGAACAACCTCTACGCCAACTGGTGCGCCGACAACGGCAAGCAGCGGCTGGAGTACTACGCCTTCAAGTGCACCGCCGCCAGCAGCGGCAACGACCAGCTGCCCGACCTGCGCGCCTCCTCGCGCAGCCACTTCATCGCCACCACGGTGGACCTGCTGACCACCGGCGTGGACGTGCCCTGCGTGCGGAACATCGTCTTCTTCAAGTACCTCAAGATCGCCCATCAGCTTCTACCAGATGGTCGGCCGCGGCACGCGCATCGACGCGCCCACGGGCAAGCTGATGTTCCGCGTCTACGACTACACCGACGCCACGCGCCTCTTCGGCGAGGAGCTTCATCACCAAGCCGCCGCGCACCGGGCGGCGAAGGCCCCGAGCCGCCGCCGCCGCCACCGCCGCCGGAACCGACCATCAGCGTCGAGGGCTTCGACGTTCACATCACCGACGCCGGGCGCTTCATCGTCACCGACGTGGACGGCAAGGCCATGCCCGTGCCCCTCGAGGAGTACAAGGCCCGCCTGGCCGCGCGCCTGGTGCAGGAGGTCCACACCCTGGACGACTTCCGCGGGCGCTGGATCGACCCGCCGTCGCGGCAGGAACTGATCGACACCCTGGTGACCTCCGGCTACTCGCCGACCGTCGTGCGGATGGTGGACGACAGGCAGGACTACGACCTTTACGACGTGCTGGCCGAACTCGGCTGGGGCATGAACCCGCGCACCCGCCACGACCGCACGCTGGCCTTCACCTACAAGCACGAAGACTGGATCAACGCGCTGCCCGAGCAGGCCGCCGCCACCATCCGCGCCATCGCCAGCCAGTTCGAGCGCGGCGGCACCGAGGGGCTGGAGAACCCGCAGATCTTCCAGACGCCGGAGGTCAAAGCGGCCGGCGGCCTGGCGGCGCTGCAAATGGCGGGCAACCCGCGCGACCTGCTGATTGAGACCAAGACAAGGATGTTCGCGGCATGACGGACGATGGAAACCACGAAAGACACGAAAAGACAACTCCCCGACGGCTGGCGCTGGGTCAGGCTGGGGGAGGTGGCGACGGTAATGCTCAATCGGACACTGCGCCCGGATCTGACGAACCTGCGGATTTTGGAACGGCGAAATCTCTGGATCACGCCAACTGGATCTGAGAAGCTCGCGGGTGCGTAAATCCGAACTCGGACGTGTTGGAAGATCAGCCAAAGAGGGCTCGGCAGTCGGGATAGTCTAATGCTTTCCCCCGGTCAGTCGTCCTGTCGGCAAGATCTTGTCGCCATGTTGGAATGGCTATCGTTGGAGCTTGCACATCAAGGATGTCAGTATGTTCAGGCGATGATGTTGATCGAGTTGTTCCTTTATTACGCGTTCGAAGCACTTTTCGAAGAAAGCTTCAATGGCAGGCAAGCTGGTGCCACGTTTCGCAGGAAATATCAGAAACGCATTGGAGAGCTTGAGCTCCCACTCCCGCCCTTCCCGAGCAGCGGCGGATTGCGGGGGTGTTGCGCGAGCAGATGGCGGCGGTGGAGAAGGCCCGCGCGGCGGCCCAGGCCCGGCTTGAGGCGGTCAAGACCCTCCCCGCCTCCCTCCTGCGCCAGGTCTTCCCCCAACCCGGCCAACCCCTCCCCGACGGCTGGCGCTGGGTGAGGCTGGGTCAATTCATGGCGAGACGAGGAACGGATTTGGCGTCGTCCGCAGATTGATAGGAGGTGGCTTTTATGAAGATTCGCTACGTACAAAGTATATTGATCTATCAAGTACAGGACGTAACATGCCGAAGACGAGATTACATATCGATAGCAAGTGGCGATCTTTTGTGCTGTATGGAAGCCCGGATTCATCGGAAAAGGCACCCAATAGATCAGATTATGATGTTGCGGTTCGATGATCACCTCATAAGGACAAAGATCAAATCCAAGTCGATCATCTCGCTAGTTTGACTTGTTTCTGGCACCAGAAGCTCGATCCCATCGAGGACCTTCAACACCGGAGGGACAGTTAACAAGAATCGCAACCACTCGACCTTTTGTCTTTCCCCTCCCGCCCCTTGCCGAGCAGCGGCGGATTGCGGGGGTGTTGCGCGAGCAGATGGCGGCGGTGGAAAAGGCCCTCGCGGCGGCGGAAGAAAAATTGCAACACGGTCAACGCCCTGCCGGCGGCCTTGCTGCGCCGGGCGTTCAGCGGAGAGATTTGATATGGCCCGTGGAAGAAAAAAGAACAACAAC
>CAWDJO010000023.1:0-118243 GCA_963802665.1 uncultured delta proteobacterium
AACTTGTTATCATCCAACTTTTGCCAGCAGTATTGAAGATATGCTTCGTATCTCCTAACCCCTTCAAACGCAAGTCAGCAAGATTGGCGGAATTAAAGGAAGGTTTTACGAAGAATTTTTCTCCTGCGGTCTATTACCCTTGACTTACAACTCGGTTTTTCGTATATTCAACTCAACAAAAAGCGAATTCTCATCATTCCCAGGGGGCCTAAAAATTAAAGCCACTATGGGTAGGTTAGAGCTTACGTGATCCCCTCCAGAACGGAAGCCTGATGCCTTCATCAGTTTCCCTTCTTAGGCGCCTGGAAGAAAGGATAGGAATATGATCCAGGAGACAATTACCCACATTGAAGCGAGGATCAAAGAGGCCAAATCCTTAAATGACGAGAAAAAGAGAGAATTACTGAATCTGCTTTCTACTTTGAAGACCGAGGTTTCAGAACTCTCCAAGACCCACCCCGAACACACCCAGAGTATTACCAGCTTTGCCGCAGTTTCGATTCACGAGGCAATACGCGAGGAGAAGAATCCGCAACTCTTAGAACTATCCTTACAGGGTCTTTCTACTGCCGTGGAAGGGTTTGAGAGGTCTCATCCTGGGCTCGTGGGGATTGTCAATTCCATCTGCCTTAGCCTATCAAAAAGTGGAATATGAAAGAGGTGACATAAGATTAGGTCTTTATGGCGATGGAAATTTCGGTTGACAACAATCCATTTTAGGCCCATGCTTGGCTAAATTCTTCTCACCAGCTTTTAAGTTAAACCCACAACCTAATCCCCTAACCCTGTAGAGTATTACTGGAAGGTTTCTCACCAGCTGGAGCCAGTCGTGAAAAGGAATTTCCTGAAGATGCCAATATTAAGCCTCCAAAGAGGCAAATAAATCTCTTTGGGGGCTTATTGGATATTTATACTACGATATTATTCTGGCAAACTTTTGATTGTTGCATCGCGATACGCCATTGTCTAATTCAATTAAGCATGTCACCCTAACTTAGGGAGGTATCAATGAAACCAGAAACTGCAGGGAAGGTTAAGTTTGGAGTTTGGGGCCTTATTTGCGGGGCAATCATCGCAATGATCATCGGCTTTGCTTGGGGAGGCTGGTTAACCGGGGGCACTGCCCAAAAGATGGCCGACGAGGCGGTCTTGGCGAGTCAGGCGGCGATCTGCGTCGCCCAATTTATGAAGCAACCGAACCATGAAAAGAAACTTAAAGAATTAGAGAAAGTAGAGTCCTGGAAGAGATCAGAATTCATTGAAAAAGAGGGCTGGGATAAAATGCCTGGGCAAGAAAAGGCTGGTTCGTATGTAGCCCAAGCATGCGTCAAGGGGCTTGAAGTTCTTATCGGCAAATGAGGAGATTGAGATAACGGTTAAAGGTGATCCATAATTTATTTTATGTGGGTTACCTTGGGGAAAGACGACTTCTTCCTGAAATAATCGGGTTACAATATTGGGCAGAAGGTGTAGATTTTCGTTGGTTATAGCAATTGGGATGTTCTTTTCATTTCAGGACTTTTGCCAAAGTACGTACAGTGGCACGATGTCCGCACTTGCGACAGATGGGAAAAAAGACGGCAGTAGAGTAAAGAGATTTGGATTTTTGGATTATTAGAGTCAAGAGGAGATTTGACCCCTTTTTTTCATATCTGTTAGGGACCTGAGAATATGCCATGATGAAATTGCTTGTTGCATTATTATTTATGGCCCAGATTTCATGGGCTGGGGAATTAGGTCGTCCGGAAAATGGCAAGGCGTATATCTGAAAGCGATAGGGGTTTACAGGAGCGGGGAGACGGAGCAGAACGGCCTATTTTGAGTAAACACGGTTTACTAGGTTTACACAAAACCCTTGAATTAAGGGAAAGGAGAATAAAAACATGGCTACTAAAAAGGGTGAAAACCCTAAACCCGAAATTCCCGAACTTGAAACCCCTTTAGTTGAAAAATATCGGACCGAGAAGAAGGCCGAAACTTTAGCTAAACGATTTACGGCGAAAACCAAAATTGGAGCCCTGCAAAAAGAAGGAAAGGCCCTTTTTCCTCTTCTCCAACAAAAGGTAGACGAAATTAAAAAAACCCTTGGCGCATTGGATGACGAACGAAAGGGCCTACAAAACGAACTTTCAAAGGCGGTGGCGGAGTTACAAAGGCAGAAGCTACGGGTGGAAAATGAGATAAGGAAAAACGATGAAGTCCTTTTTAACTCGTATAACGAAAAAATTGATGAGGCTCTAATGTTTTTTAAAGATAAGTTGGACGAGTTGCGGAAACCGGGAAAGATTGATAAAAGGACGCGCGGGGGCGAAACCAATTTGATAACTATGAAGAAGGAATTCAAGACGGAAACCAATGTGGACGCGATAAGGAAGGCCATGACATATTGCCAAGCGGTTATCAGGGAACTTGAAGAGATGAGGCTCAACCCTGAATTGGACTTGCTAAGAATTGAAACATTGAAAAAAAATATCCCATCCATTGACATTTACCAGGAAACAATCGGGGAAAGAACACTTAGAGGAGCGGAGGACGTAAACCCTAAGCTCATGCGGAAATGAAGCGGGAAGAGTAAATGAAGATAATAGCCATAGCAAACCAGAAGGGCGGAGTAGGGAAAACGACCCCTACCATTAACATCGGAGCGGGGCTTTCCCAGTTAGGAAAAAGGGTTTTGCTTATAGACCTTGACCCCCAATTTTGACCCCAAACCCAAACACAGTTCAATTAAGACGATTTTTCCCAAAGAAGTAAGAGTTCAATCAGCATATGATTAGGCAGGTAAGAACAACAAAGGAGGGAGACTGAATTATGTGGAAAAAGAAAGAGGAGAAGAAAGAGGAGAAAGAGGAAAGTTTGTTGAAGGAGTTGTGCGGAGATGATGCAAAATTATATGATTTTCTCAGTTATTATATGTATGAACATCCGTTAGCGGCCATATCCAAAAAGGATCTCGATATCCTCACCGAGGAGGCGGAAAAAAGCGGGAACTTTAGACCGGCAGTGGATAAGGCCATTTTCGAGGCCGCTCAAAACCCGGGGGAAAGGGAAAGATACATCAAAGTTATCCAAAACCTCGCGTCGAAGACCATACACGCGATGGAGCAAGAAAAAGAAAAGGTAGAGAAGGAAGGACTCACCGACCGGGCTGCTTCCCTTGGGAGAGGAATTGAACATCGGAAATTTATGAGTGAAAGAACCGAAGACATAATAAACGTAGCTTCCAAGTTCTACAATGAGAAATTGGTGGAACTCGGAGAAAACGTGAGAAGAGAAGCGAGGAGAGAAGAGAGAAGAAAAGCTGAAAGGGAAGAATTGAGAACCGGGGAGCTGGAAAAGGCGGGGCGAGAAGCAAGAAAAAAAGAAAGAAGAGAGATGGGAAGAGAAGAGAAAAGGGAAGCAAAGAAACAAGATAAAAGAGAAGAGCTGGCAGCAGAGGAAAGGAAAGAAGCGAGAGGAGAAGAGAGAAAAGAAGCTGAAAGGGAAGAATTGAGAACAGGGGAGCTGGAAAAGGCGGGGCGAGAAGCAAGAAAAAAAGAAAGAAGGGGGAATTAAATTTTAGTCCCAAACCGTTGTTTTTGAAAGGTGCATGAAGCTGCTATCTTGTTATCATCCAACTTTTGCCAGCAGAATTGAAGATATGTTTCGTATCTCCTAACCCCCACCCCCCTCAATCAAAAACACAAAAGGCAGGGTGATAAGCTCTGGCTTTTTAATTTCTGAAATTTTTATGCATATAAAAATATCTGGTCTAAGATTACATCGTCTTGTTAGGGGACGTAGTGAAAAGTTGTACTTTCAGACTCTGCCCTCCATTTTTCGAACAGTCTTGGCGATAGCGGATGTGCACACCCTGAGTCCCGCGCTATCTCACCGCCAAAAATGTAAAGTGCAAATTTTCCACTACGTCCCCCACCCCGACAGATACCCGCCACTACGAGCCTCTCACGGAAAGCATCTTCAGATTTATCCCAATGGTCATGAAGCCGGAGGATATCCGGAGAACTCACGGGGTGAACGAACGGCTCGGCGTCGAAAACTATAGCCGGATTATCAAATTTTACGCGGGCGTAATGGAGGAGGCCAGCCGGTAAGAGCCCTTCCCCGGATGAGGGTGTAGAAGATGACCGGCACGACGGCCACCAGAGCGGAGGCTTTATTCAGGTCCGCCCGAAGGAGGAGGAAATAATTTGAAGATCAAGCGGATCATTCCAAAGAAGAAGGCCGCCCCCAGGGCCACGTGCAGGCCGGAGATGGATTGGAAGTGGTCTAATAAAAATGCCGATTGTTAATTTTTAATAATGCTAGGTATTGGGTTGCGTGGAATGCTCGCTGGGGATTACTAGGCGGATCTCCGAATTGGGGCTAAGGCCCGCAGCGTCCGGGACTGGAGAAATCAGCCCTTCCATTCTCATTTTATCCAGTTCCATAAATATTCTATTGGGTGAGTAATGGGGCATTAACCGGGCCATGATGTCTGTAACGCTCACGGTCGGTCCCCTGCGGGAGAGAATTCGTAGTGTTCTAAGAATTTCTTCACGAACAGCTTCTTTACGCGCTTCGGTTTCCACCTGACGTGAACCCACGATTGCACGGTCTATGAGACGCCGCATTTCTCGCCTTACGTCCATGACTTTATCTTCTGCGATGCGCTGCGTTTCGAGAATTTTGGAAACCTGCCCTTCCATTGTCTTCTTGAGCTCATTTATTTTCTCATCCGCCTTTTTTTCTACTGTTTCAACGGCACTTTCGCTCTCCGCCTCCTCGGTCGGCCACATGTGTTTCCGCATGTCGGAAACCGTATCACGCATCATTGAAAAGGTATCCGAATATAGTTTATCAAATAGTTTCTCGAGTCGTTCCACGCTCGCCCCAATACCTTTGGCGGCCTCCGTGGTTGCATTAGATGCAGCCATAGTCATGCGATAAAAAACTATGGACAGTGTGATGGCGGCAATGGCCAGGATCAAAGAGGCAACGGATGAAATGATGGTTAAGGCATCCATCAGTGTCAGGGCCTTCTCTATGACTTGGGGAGTTGGCATATGCCCTCCAATCCAGGGTTCATTTAAAAAACCCAATCCCACATACTGCAGGTATCTATATTAAAAATTAAGTACCTTGTCAAGATTTAAAGTGCGCGAGGAATCTTATCCTTGATTGGTAGTGGTCTAAAAAATATGCCACAGGTTACTATTTAGTCCACCGGCACCGCAGGCCGCAGCGCAAAGCCACTGGTAGAAATGCGAGTCGCCTTTCTATTTTTCCATTGACAACACAAGATATAGTGGGTATAATCCAAAAGAATACCATATATTGAAAGGGGAAGGCAATGGATCGGCGCGAAGTTGAAAGGGAACCCTACCCATGCGAAAAACTGGGACGAACCACTGGTTTAACTTTAGAATACCTTTGGCATAGGACGGACAAAAGGGTGAGGACAGGATTTGAATGCGATAGTGTCCACGATTGTGGAGTAGCAAAAGAAAGCCCGCGTGGTGGCAGTTGGACATTTGACTGGAATAGCTGTCCATGCCCACTTAGAAATCCTTGACCTAACAGGCTTTAATTATGGAGGCGGACGGTGCCTGAAATAGAAGCAGAAGGAAGAGTTGTTGTATATGACCGCTTCCCAGATACTTGCCCAATATGCCATCACGCCATGCAACCACGTCATGTCATCGCAGCATTAACGGGGCTTTCCAAATCTTTTAACACCTACCTTGAAATTGTTTTTAAATGTCCGCGCTATGATTGTTCCCGGCTTTTTATCGGCCGTTACAAAGCTTGCAGCGTCCCAGCCGAAAGATCCGCAGTGAGATCCACTTTTGAATTACAGAATGCGGTTCCATTTACTTTAAAGCCACCGGATCTCTATGAAGAGATCAAACATTTATCCCCAAATTTTGTGGAAGTTTGTGGCCAAGCCGCTGGCGCCGAGCAATACCAGTTGAACCAGATTGCCGGGGTGGGCTACCGCAAGGCGCTGGAATTTTTGATTAAAGATTACTGCATTTATCGGCACCCAGACAAAGCGGAAGAAATTAAGGCGAAATTTCTGGACAAGTGCATTAAGACCTATGTGGATGATGCCAATATAAAGGACTGCGCCGAACTGGCTACTTGGCTGGGCAATGATGAAACACATTACGTCAGGCGGTGGGAAGATAAGGATATTAAGGATTTGAAGGCTTTAATTAATTTGACAACGGCATGGCTTCAGACCAACTTGCTGACGGAGAAGTACCGCAAGGAAATGAAAAAGTAATAACCCCAGGTCTCACCGGCAAGCTGCTGAACCCGCCGCATAATCCCGCCCCAAAAAACATAAAAGCCAGGGTGATGAGCCCTGGCTTTATTCCTCCCCCTAAGCCCCTTCGATAGGGCTTTATTTGTTTTGGGAAATGTAGACTCCACCAACTAAACAGTTTCCAAACTAGATAGAATCGTTGATTGCGAATTGAAAGTGAGTATAAAGACTCATGCCGAACTGGCTGTTGGATCTTACTGGACCATTAATCTTTCGTCATCATCCTCCGAGGGAGCTACTCATCGACATCCATCCCGGCCAGCCCGATCATTCGTCGCTCTGTTTCTTCTTCTCTCTCTTTATCGAGGACCAGCCGAATGCGGAGAAATTCGTCAACAAGTCCGTAGTCGCTTCCGTCTACTGGACGTAGAATATTGTTGGCGACTAGCCACTCCACCGAATCCTTTCCAACAAGATCTACAGCTTTCCTTCTTCCAATCCTGGTGGGGAACCCCGGAGGGGCAATCGCCATCAAGTTTTGGAACGCATCTTCTCGATTATAAAGCTCAAGCGCATGAAGAGTTGCGTCGTAGACATGCGCCCTGTCCTCATAGCAGATGCTTTGAAGCGAGGTTATAAGGTCTCTTGAGTCTAGCTCGCCGTCAGGATCTGCGTTCTCATGTTCGATAAGGTGAGATCCGAGAAGCTGAAGAAGGTGAGGATGTCCGCCAGACAGATTTATGATACGCTCAACAACGGACGGTTCTATGAAGATTTTGATTCCATCAATGGCAGCATCCCTGACCATCACATCTAATTTCGTTGTGATGAGATCGTAGGCCTCCTCGCGCGGCATCGGTTGTAAGACAAGAGCCTTGTAAAAGAATCGGTTGATTCCCGAGTCTTCCTGAACCATGAGCTGGAAATACGGGCTAACGCCAGCCAAGATGAACCTAACATTCTTGACGCCAACTTGCTGAAGATGGGTTGTTAGGCTGCGTATTAAGCGAGCAAGCGGAACGGGACACTTGTCGGCTTCATCTATCGCAATAAGTAGGTACTCCGTATCGCGCTGAACCATATCAAGATACTGCTTTTCCATCAGCCGCTTGAGGGCCGCCAAATGCCGTCCGGCAGCAAATTGCCGACAGACTTCTGCCGCTTCAAATTCGAAAACTTTTCCAAGATTGACTTTTATTTTACTTGAAGACTCATCCACATCCGTAAAGGCTTCAAGAACCAGTCGAGCCGCGTGGTCAACGGTCTGGATATCCTTGTCTCCAACGGCTACGATTGAGGCAGCCCTGTGCTCTGAATCAAACCCCTCCATGAGCAAGCGGGCACGCGAAAGCAGCGAGGATTTCCCGATCCCGACCGCACCGGAGAGCGCCACCGATCCTTGCCATAAGGACCGTTCTAGTATATGAAGCTCCTGGGAGCGCCCAAAGAAATCTTCAGGATGAGATGCAATCTCAGACGGCGTAAATGGATTTTTCAGCATCTTTTTTATTCTAAACTAAATGCTCGATTATTGGGGAGATGGGGGACGTAGCTCCGTTAGTTCCGTTGTTTCAGAAGTTCTCGGCTTACTACTAACCCTAAATCTTCATCCCCATATTCAATCCATTCGAAGACACTTCTTAGAATTTCGGAGTCAGGGGGCCTCATAGAGGGTCCTGCCTTCTTTCCAGGCGGGGCGGGCGACCGTCCCGGGAATATGGCGGTCCCGTTCAAACTCTTCGGGGGTTAATACTAAAATATCCCTCGCGATGGGTAATCCCTTCAAGACCCGATCCATGGCTACCATCAGGGCCCTCCGGCTGCCTTTAATAGGACAAATCACCAAGAGGTCCACATCGCTGCGATCGTCAGCCGTTTCCCGTGCCTGGGACCCGAAGAGGATGATTCGCTTGGGGTGAAATTTCTCCACCAGACGAGTTTTCACTTCATCCATCACTTCTTCCGGGACCACCGTGCCTCCAGGATCTGAAGATTTTGTCAACCTTTCTCATCTATATTATCAAAATTAGCCTGGCAATACAATTTCAATGAGAAAGAATTGAGAGGGGGAGGGAGAATCGACGCTGGAAAGCCGGGTGGAAAAGCCCATTCTGTTTTTCATTCCGCATTCCGCCATGCACCACGTCGGGTGCATGGCAGCCCAGAACCCTCGGGTTCAGGGGCGCAATCCGCAATCAAGGGCTTCCGAGGAAGGTCTGAACCCGCAGATCCTTCCCGTCGGTTATAAAGGTGATAGCCCCGTCCCGGTCCGAGCGCGGGACCTCACCCTACGTGGTTCTGGGCGTAATCCGCAATCAAGGGCTTCCGAGGAAGGTTTGAACCTTCAACTCCTTTCCGTCCGTGACAAAGGTGATGGCCCCGTCCCGGTCCGAGCGCAGGGTCTTTACCCCCATCGCTTCGTACCTTTCCAGGACCGCCGGATTGGGGAGGCGGGGTCTCGCCCCTCCCCGGACGGTGAAGACGGCGAATCGGGGACGGACGGCTTCCAGAAAGGTCGGCGTGCTCGAACTCTTGCTGCCGTGGTGGGGAACCTTTATGACCGCACTTTGCAGGCTCCCTCCGGCCTTCAGAATCTCCTGTTCGCCCATCGACTCCACATCTCCGCAGAACAGAAAACTCACCTCCCCGTAGGTCAGCCGCAGGACCAGGGAGGCATCATTTCCCCAGAAGCCCGGGCTCTTGCTCTTCTCCAGGGGGGGATGGAGAAATTCAACCCTCACCCCTTCAATTTCCCGGAATCCCTTCCCCCCGGCCCATCGTCTGCAATCGCCCGGTGGATCTTTCCAGCAGGGTTTGAACCAGCGGAGATTCATCTCCCCGGTCCCCGTTGTCCCAGACCTTCCCCACCTCAAAATTTTCCAGTAGGAAGAGGAGTCCCTGGAGATGGTCCGGGTGGGGGTGGGAATTGACCATATAGTCGATCTTCTTCCGCTTCTCTTTCCACAGATAAGGCCCGACGATCCTCTCCCCGGGATCAAAGCTTCCATCGGGAGTGCCCCCGCCGTCGATGACCATCACTTTCCCGCGCGGGAGCTGGAGAACCGCAGCGTCACCCTGGCCCACGTCCAGGAAGGTCACCTTGAGCTCCTGGCTGGTATGGATGGAGAAATATCCATAAGCCTGAATGCCCCCGTAAATCGCCGGCCAAGAGGATCAATCCGGGAAGGGAGCGTTTCCAGCGCTTCAGGTTGGCGGCCAGGATGAGGATTCCATAGATCAGCAGCACTTCCGGGATCGTCGGAGTGACTACCCTCTTCGAGGCCAGGGGAATCCGGCTGAAAAGGTCGACCAGGGCCAGAGAAATGTCCAGGAAAAAGCCATTCAACCCGGTGAGGATTTTGGCCAGGGGCTGGTTGATAAAAACCAAGAGCGCGGTCAGCAGGCTGAGGAGGGTGTTGGCAAATCCCATCAGGGGAACGAGGAGCAGGTTGGAAAGAAAACCCACCAGCGAAATCCGGTTGAAATAATAAACCACCAGGGGCCCGGTGCCCAGGATGGCCGCCACCGAGGTGAGGAGGCTGCCCGCGAGGTAGAACCATAACTTCCTCTTCCAGCGGGGCTGTTCTTCCATCCAGCTTTGAAAGACCCAGGTTTTCCAGGGAGCGAAAAATTCCGTAAAGCGGGGAATGAAGTAGAGCATCGCCGGCCACGGAAAGGAAAGAAAGCTGGAAGGAAATGTCGAAAAGGGCCGCCGGGTTGAAGAGGAGAATGAAAAAGGCGGCCAGGAAGAGAGCGTCATAGAGGTCCTTTTCCCGGTCCAGGAGCAGGGCCAGAAGAAAGGAAAGGACCATGATCGTCGACCGCACGGCAGCCACCCCCGCCCCGGCGATGAAGGTGTAGAAGATGACCGGCACGATGGCCACCAGGGCGGAGGCTTTATTCAGGTTCACGCGAAGGAGGAGGAAAGGAAATAATTTGAAGATCAAGCGGATCGCCCCGAAGAAGAAGGCCGCCACCAGGGCCACGTGCAGGCCGGAAATGGAAAGAATATGGTTGACCCCGGCGACGATGAATTTTTCATTCACCTCTTTGGGGATATCCCCTCTTTCCCCCAGCACCAGAGCTTTGATGATGCCCCGGGTTTCCGGGGAAGCATTTTCATCGATGAATTTCCGGATTTTCTCCCGTCCGGCTTCCACCAGGTGGAAGAAGGCATTCCCTTTTTTTTCCTCCACCCGCACCACTTCGGCAGCGGTGTTGGCATAGGCCGTAACCCAGATCCCCTGGAGGGCCAGGAATCGCCGGTAGTCAAAAGCGCCGGGATTGGTGGCCGGCCGGGGCACATAAATCCGGGAGATAAACCGGACCCGGTCTCCGTAGCGAAGATCCCCTTGCTTGTCCTTGACCGTCAGGAGGAGGTTCCCCGTAACCGGCAAATGGCCGCCTTCCAGATGGATCTTTTCCGCCTTCACGAAGACCCGGACTTTATCCTCGAGCGGTTCGGGGGAACGGTACAGGAGGCCTTCGATGTTGAACTTCGGGTCGCCTGCGTAGTGGATCAAATGGTTGGCGGGGAAGGCCGGCTGAAGAATGCGGCCGATGAACAGAAACCCGAAGAAGAGGAAAATGGCCGGAGAAAATACCAACGCGCCCTTCCGTTTTCCACCGGCCATGCAAATCACCAGGCCCATCCCCGCGCCCATGATTCCGGCCAGAGCCCAGGAAGGGGGAAGAGGAACATAACTTCCCCCGATGATTCCGGCGATATAGGCGAAGAGGATGAGGGGAAGAGGGCGCTTCATGGCTTCCTATTATTGACAAAATGATCCCGTTTGAAAACATCTTTTTCATAGGCCGTGGATAACCCTCTTCTTCCTTGACTTCCCCCCCCCATTTGTTTAGTATCCCATCGAAACCGCATGCCTCTTCACATCCTCAACTCCGAGGAGGGCGGAAATCTTTTATGCAGGCTTTTGACCTTCACCTTCACACGAAAATCTTTTCGGATTGTTCTTTCATCGAACCCGGCCGATCTGATCCAGCGGGCGGTCCAGTTGGGCCTTCACGGGCATCGCCCTCACCGAGCATGGCGTGCGCTGGCCCGACGAGAAATTCGACGAGTTAAGAAGGCTGGCCGATCCCCACGGCCTCATCCTGATCAATGGGCAGGAAATCCTCGCCTCTTCCCCCCGGAATGGGATGGAGGGGGAATTTCTGGTCTTCGGGATGAAGAAAAGCCTGGTGGGAAGCTTCTCGGCCGGGGAATTGGCGGAAAGAGTCCATGGGGAGGGCGGGATCCTCATCGCGGCCCACCCCTATAAGCTCTCCCGCGGCGGAAAGCACCATTATTACGGGGCGGGGAACCTCATCTACGAGCTGCCCCTGGATGCCCTCGAGCTCTACCATCCCGGCCACAATGAGCGGGCTCTGGCCAAAGTCCGGAAAGCGATGGAAGATCTGGGTCTCCCGGGCACGGGCAGCAGCGACGCCCACAAAGTCTTCGAGGTAGGCTCCTTCGTGACTCTCTTTGAAAATGAGATCCGGGGCGAAGAGGACTTTATCCGCGAGATCCGGAGGGGGAGAATCGAGGCTGGGAAAAATCCACTCAATCTTTAGCCCTTTTATCGACGTCCTGGCATATACTAAGGAGTCTATTATAGTCTAAACATTAATTGGAGGACGTTGCCTTTTGAAAACCTCGAACTGGACTCCGGCTCCTGCCCCGGACTCGATCCGGGGTTCGCCGGAGTGACGAACATTAGAAAGGCATGGTTCTTTGTTGTCATTCCGGCGGAAGCCGGAATCCAGTAATTTCAATCCCGCCCTTGGCGGATGGACCCCGGCCCTGCCCCGGACATGATCCGGGGTTCGCCGGGGTGACGATCCTAGAGACTTTTTGCCAGATCATCGATAATGGAAGTATGAATTTGCCACTGGGGGTTTCTGGATCATGAGCCACGATCCCATCCGCTTTCGCCTGACCATCAATTTGATCATCTTCCTGGCGGTTCTGGTCGTCGGTACGATCGTCTTCATGCTCGTGGAGAACCGATCCCTCATCGATGCCTTCTACTATATCATCGTCACCATGGCCACGGTCGGCTATGGGGACATCGTGCCCGCCACATCCGCGGGAAAAATCATCGCCATCCTGCTGATCGTCACCGGGGTGGGCACCTTCCTGGGAGTCATCGCCAACGCCACCGAGTTGATGCTGAGCCGGCGGGAAAGGCTGGCCCGGATGAAAAAGCTCAACATGGTGATCGGGGTCTTTTTCAGCGAAGCGGGAAACCGGTTGATCCGCATTTTCGCCCAGGTCGACCCCCGTTTTGAAGAAATCCAGAAAGGCCTGATCATAACTGAAAAGTGGACCCACGAGGATTTCCTCCGGGTCAGCGAGCATTTGAGGGGATTGAAGTACGGGGTGGAGGTCGCCAAAACGGACTTGGCGGCATTGAAGGAATTTCTCCTGAACCAAAGGGATTTCCTGGTGAGGCTGCTGGAAAACCCGACCCTGCTGGAGCACGAAGCCTTCACCGACCTTCTGCGGGCCGTCTTTCATCTCACCGAAGAGCTGGCCTACCGCGAGGATTTGAGCCAATGCCCCGGCACCGACCGCGCCCACCTTGGGGGAGACATCAACCGGGCCTACCATCTCCTGGTCCATCAATGGCTGGATTACATGGAATACCTGAAAATGAACTATCCCTACCTCTTCTCCCTGGCCATGCGCACCAACCCCTTCGACCGCCAGGCCTCCCCGATCGTGAAATAAACCTTCACGATAAGCTTGATCGATCCGCAAAAGGCCCTTTTCACCCCAATTTCGTCATTCCCTCTGCGAAACCTGTCCCCGCAGGCAGTAAGCGGGGAGCGGGAATCCAGGTCACTCAGATACTTCTGGACTCCTGCTTTCGCAGGAGTGACGGCTTTTCTAGCTTTTTACGGGATCAACAAGCTTGAGTCCATTAATTTCTTGACAGGAAAGGGAATCGGGTCTATGGTGAATAGTAGGTTGAAAAGAGTTTTGGTTTGGGACAAAACAGGCCGCAGGGCTCTTTAAGCTTATGCGGCTTTTTTATTGCTTCCACCCTGGGCTGTTGCATCTTAGGAACGTCGTCAAACAAAGGAGGTGGAACGAAATGGCCAGAGCAAGGAGAAATTTCTACCGGCGAGCTTCCAAGAGGAAAGCACTCCCGAAGTCTTACAAGGTAACCTGTTCCCGCTGCGGAAAAGAATTGATGATGGAGGTCCCCGCTCCTCCGGGCAAAGATCTTCTCTGCCTGGACTGTTATAATAAATAAGCGCAGAGCTCGCTCTCCCCGGCCAAGGGGAAAGGGATATTTCTGGACTGCGCCCCTTGCCCGCTAGACTCCCTCCCTACTTGATCGACCTTCGAAACTCGACGACCGAGCTGATCTTCAAGGCGACTCCGGAAATTTCCCCGGTTACTTTTTTCAGGGTTCCATAGTCATAGATGAACTGAACATCACCGATTTGTTTAATCCGTCCACTCTCATAGGAAAAATCCAGATCATCAATCTTCCAGATCAACCCATTTTTGTATTCCAACCGGACGGAACCGAGCCTGATTAGAAAACCGTCTTCGATCACGACCGGTATATCCCCAATCTGGCTGATCTTACCGGTCTGCCCCAGACCCCATCCATAGTAATCGAAACGTAAATCTCCGATCTTGCGGATTTTCCCGCTATCGTATTCCAGGGGGAGATCGCCGATCTGGCTGATCCGTCCGTCCTTATACGAGACCGATCCCGGGGGCATCCTTTCCACCAGGCTCACATTTCCGTAGAGGTTCACCTCCACAATCGCTCCGGGGATCTCGAGATTCATCCAGACCAAAACTCCATTTCCCTTGACGAAGGCGTAAGCCGGAACCCCGGGGTCAAAAGCGAAGATGCCTCCCAGCACGACACCCGATTCGGTAACGTAGAGCTCGGTCAGAGTTTGGGGGTGGGCGCTGTTCAGGGGAACGAGAGCAAAAAGGAGGCTGGCAGCGAAGCACGCTTATTCCATGTTTTTCCCCGTGCCTAATTTCCTTCTGGAACTTTATTCGAATCCGAAATCGTTTGATCCGCATTCGATCCTGCAAGTACCCAAATGATTTGAATCTATTTGTTCAATTCGGACAGCTCGAATCAAATTTGCGCTTGGGGCGCCCAGCAGGGCCGCCCCTACAACTCAGGTCTCGGCCACGATTTTCGCCAGGTCCCGGCTTACATCCAGAACCCGATCCCGGAGTTCGGCCTGCTCCGTCCATTCCTTCGCCTCCAGCCGCGCCTTCCGGCCTCGAAGCTGGGCCAGTTTGGCCTCCAGGTCCTGGAGAAGGAAGGCCCAGTCGATTCGGGGAGCGGCCTTCTCCGGGAATTCGACCCTCCGGAGCTCTTTGCCCAGCTCCAGGGTGATCTCTTCCAGATAATCGGGAATGGAGACCTCGCATCCCAACCGCTTCCGGATCAACTCGGCCAGGACCTGCTGGGCCTTGTATTCGCCGTGAATCAGGATGATTTTCATGTCCCGGGTTTGAAAGTGCCCCAGCCAATCCAGAATCTGGCTTTGCCCGGCATGGGCGGAAAAGCCGTTGATCGTGTAGATCTTCGCCTTCACGGCGATCTCTTCGTTGAAGAAACGGACCGTCTTGGCCCCGTCCACGATTTTGCGGCCGGTCGTCCCGAGGGCCTGGAACCCGACGAAAACCACGCTGGCTCCTTCGCGCCAGAGGTTGTGGCGGAGGTGATGGCGGATTCTGCCGGCATCGGCCATCCCGCTCGCGGAGATGATGATCGCCGTTCCTTGAAGTTCGTTGATGGCCATGGATTCCTGGGCCGTCTGGCTGTACCGCAGCTGGGGCATGGAGAGAGGGTCTTCCCCTTTTGAAGAAGCTTCCGGGTGGGTTCATCCAGGTATTCCGGATGGCGGCGGAAGATTTCGGTCGCCTGAATCGCCAGGGGGCTGTCCAAGTAGACCGGCATGTCTTTGGGAAGTCTCCCATCCTTGGAAAGGAGATAGAGAGAGTAAATCACTTCTTGGGCCCGCTCCACGGCAAAGGACGGAATGATCACCTTCTCCTTCCGGGCATAGCTGAAAGCGATGGCTTCGGCGAGTTCGTTCAGGCTCTGGGCTTCATCTTTATGGTCCCGGTCCCCGTAGGTCGATTCCAGGAAAAGGTAGTCCGCCAGCCGTATTTGGCTCGGGTCTTCAACCAGGAGCTGGGCGGGCCGGCCAATGTCCCCGGAGAATACGATTTTGCTCTCCTTCCCGTTTTCCTTCACCCAGAGCTCGACGACCGAGGCCCCCAGGATGTGGCCGGCATCCTGGAAATTTACCTTCAGCCCGGGGAAGGGTTCGAAGGGTTGATTGTATTTCTCCGCCACGAAAAGAGGGAAGACCGCCCGGGCGTCCTCCTGGGTGTAAAGGGGCTGCATCCGGTTCTCCCCCTGGCGGAGTCGCTTCTTGCTTTTCCACTGGGCCTCCGTCTCCTGGATGTGGGCGCTGTCGAGGAGCATGATCTCGAGCAAATCCCGGGTGGGCGGGGTGGTGTAGATCTTTCCCCGAAATCCCTTTTTGGCCATCAAGGGCAGAAGACCGGAGTGGTCGATATGGGCATGGGTGATGAGGAAAAACTCAATCCGCTGCGGCTCATAAATGTCCGTGTCATAGTTTCGGTTTTCGATCTCCCCCATCCCCTGGTGCATCCCGCAGTCGACGGCAAACCGGTGTCCCTGGGTTTCCACGATGTAACAGGACCCCGTGACCGTCCTCGCCGCCCCCATGAATTTGACTTTCATGAATCTGATCTCCTCCCTCTCTCTGAATGCCTTTCATGTCGTCATTATTCCAAGAATGCGACATTTGATCAAGAGGCGATGTGCTCTTACCCCCCACTTTCCAGAAATCAGATCCATGTTCATAGCTTGGAGGCCGTGCCCGGCCCGGGGGCAAGACCGTGGTTCTCGGCATGATGAGGCGCGAATTCTTTCATCGGTCCGGGCGGAATCGCTCCTGGGGTGCGCAGATGAGCCAGGCCTTTACCGCCTTCCTCTGCGGAAGGGGAGCAATCTTTCATCGGATCTTCGCCACCCGCCGATCCTGCCTTCCAACCACGGCCTTGCCCCCGGGCCACAAGAAAAGGCATCTCAAAAGTGAGGGAGGCAAGTTAATCTTTCGCCTTGACTTTCGGTTGTCAATATAATAATCCATATCGTAGAATAAAAGGGGGAGTTTGATGGGGATGGGGTCACGGATGCAGCCGAGGTGACCCGCACGATTGATCCGCGTTCCGATTCACTCCTGAAAACCAGCCTTTCACCAAATCGTCCCTGGATGCTTTTCCCGGAGACTGTAGGATCTGAAGGGGCAACACCGGGGGGAATTGTACTTCTTCGTTGGACCTCGAACCCTCCCCGGACGACTGGAAGCAAGGAAAACAAGATGCTGGCGGTAGTCAAAGACTTTTCCCGAAAAGGCGTCTCCCTGCAGGAGGTTCCCCAGCCGGAATTCAGCCCTTACGAAGTCCTTATCCGGGTGAAAGCCGTGGGCATCTGCGGAAGCGATGTGCGGATCTTCAACGAGGTCACCCCGGGCAGGAAAAAGATCGTCATCGGTCATGAACTGTCGGGAGAAGTCGCGGATTTCGGAGAGAAGGTCCACAGCTTCAAGAAGGGAGACCGGGTCGCCACCTCCATCTGCATCGGGTGTGCCATCTGCCGGTACTGCCGCAAGGGGTACTTCAACCTCTGCGACAAGCTGGAAGAGGTGGGAGTCACCATCGATGGAGGGATGGCGGAATACGTCTCCGTCCCCGCCCGAAACGTGCACCGAATCCCAGAACATGTTTCTTTCGAGGAGGCGACCCTGGCCGACCCCCTGGCCTGCTCCATTCGGGGGCTGGAGATGGTCAGCATCCAGAAGGATTCCTGGGTCTGCGTGCTGGGGCCCGGAACCATCGGCCTATTGGCCGTCCAGATCGCCAAGCGGGTGTTGAGGGCCAGAGTCGTCGTGACCGGGACGCGGGAGGATCGTTTGTCCCTGGCCCGACAATTCGGTGCTGACCATGTGGTGAATGTGAATCAGGATGAGCCGGTGAAATTCATCCTGGATAAAACCGACGGCGGGGCGGACTTCGCCTTCGAGGCCACGGGTTCCGGGAAAGCCCTGGAGGACGCCTTTTTCTCTACCAAGAGACACGGCTCCATCGTGGCCATGACGGTCCACAAGCAAGTCCAGATCAACATGGAGCCGGTCATCCGCAACGAGCTGAAGGTCTTCGGTTCTATCTGTTACAACTACAAAGAATTCGACCAAGCCCTGGATTTGATCGCCAAGAAGAAGGTGGACCTGGAGTTGTTTACCCAGCATACCTTTCCCCTGACAGAGTACGAAAAGGCCTTTGCCTTCGTCATGTCCAGGCAGGGGATCAAGGCGATTCTCAAACCGTAACCCGCGACAGGAGGGGTCAAAATGGTTGCCGGCGTATTGATCCGGACCGCTCCCCAGAGGAGCAAAGAGGTGTACTGGAAATTGAAGAACATGGAGGGGGTGGCCAACATCGTCCCGGTTTTCGGGCGCTATGACCTGGTGTTGATGATCCGCGCCCTGGACATCGATGCTGCCGGGAAGCTGGTGGCCAGGATCCGGGAGATCGAAGGGGTGGGCTATACGGAAACCCTCATCGCCGCGCCCCCGCCGGAAGCGGGTGGATGACTCGCTGCAGGGTTCAAGCTCCCGGCGCCAAGTTGTTCTTTCGCTTTGCCACCCATAACCCGAGACTCGACGCGGGTGTTTCCGGCATATCTTTCGGGCCGGCGGATCATCCCGGTCTAGACCCTCGGGCCCGGACGCAAAAAGACAGGCCTTCCATTCCAATACTCGAAGGAGAATTCAAAGATGAACCTGAAGTCCCTCATTCTGCAACGTACCTCCAAAGACCAGATCCGGAAAGGGATTACCGTCCTGGCCAAGGGAGAAGGAACCTATGTGACCGACCAGGAGGGAAAGCGTTATCTCGACCTGGTCTCGGGGGTGACCCGGCCGGTCCATGTGGGATACGGCCGCAAGGAAATCGCCCAGGCGGTCTATGACCAGATCTGCCAGATGTCCTATATCACTCCCATGCAGTTCACCAACCTCCCCGCCATCCAACTGGCCGAGGTTTTAAAAGAGATCGCCCCGGGGAAGATCGGCTATTTCACCTTCGTCTGCGATGGTTCGGAGGCGGTGGAGACGGCCATCAAGCTGGCCCGCCATTATCACGCTTTCAAGGGGGAACACAAGCGGTACAAGATCATCTCCCGGCGGGGAGCCTATCATGGAGTCACCGGCGGAGCCCTGCGCGTCCTCGGCACCGTCATGCCCATGCGGCAGATCATGGAGCCCCTGGCGCCGGGAACGATCTTCGTGGAATCTCCTTACTGCTACCGCTGTCCCCTCCACCTGACCTATCCTGCCTGCGGTATCGCCTGCGCCAGGGATGTGGAGCGGATCATCGAGTTCGAAGACCCGACGCAGATTTCCGCCTTCATCGGGGAGCCCATCCAGCAAGGATTCGGAGCCTACGCGCCGCCCCCCGAGTACTGGAAGATCATCCGGGAGATCTGCGACCAGCACGGAATTCTTCTGATCATCGACGAGGTCATCTGCGGGTTCGGACGGACCGGGGAGTGGTTCGGAGTCCAGCATTTCGGCATCCAGCCGGACATCATAACCATGGCCAAGGGAATCACCAGCGGGTATGTCCCCCTGGGAGGAGTGGGCTGCACCGAAGAGGTGCTCAAACCCATCGACGTCTTCCAGCACCTCCACACCTACGGAAACCATCCCGTCTCCTGCGCGGCGGCCTTGAAGAACATCGAGATCATGAAAAAGGAGAACCTGATCCAGAACGCCAAGGCCATGGGAAATTACTTCCTGGATGGCCTGAAAACCCTGACCCGCCACCCCACCGTGGGAGAGGTGAGGGGTACGGGCTTATGGACCGCCATCGACTTCACCGTGGACAAGAAGACCCGGGCCCCCTTCTCCACGGACCGGCTGACCAGCCTGGTCAACCGGGCCAAAGAGAAGGGGTTGATCATAAAATTCATGGGGCCGGCCCTGGAGTTTGCCCCCCCGCTGATCATCCGGAAAGAAGAAATCGACTGGGCCCTCAAAATCCTGGATCAGGTGATCACCGAAGAAGAAAAGGCCATGGGATTGTAACAACCAGTTGCCTGTTGCCCGTTGCCTGTCACCCGATGAAGGGAAAACGATGAAAAATCTGGATTCCGAAAAGGTAATCAAGAAGGTCTTCGAGGAGATCGACCGGGAAAAGGAGGAGATGGTCTCCACCGCCCGGCAGCTGGTCCGGATTCCGAGCCTGGTGGGGAAAGAACTGGAGGCCCAGAAGTTCATCGAGGGCAAGCTCAAAGAAATGGGCCTGAAGGTGGACACCTTTGAGGCCAAGCTGGAAGAGGTGAAAGATCACGAAACATTCATCCAGGTCCCCTACTCCTATGAAAACCGCCCCAATGTGGTGGGCGTTCTGGAAGGCTCTCCCCAAGCAAGATCGCTGATCATCAACGGTCACGTGGACGTGGTCTCCCCCGAACCCGTCGACCGGTGGACCTTTGATCCATGGGGAGGGGAAATCCGGGATGGAAAGCTGTACGGCCGCGGGGCCTTGGACATGAAAGGCGGGTTGATCGCCAACCTATTCGCCCTCAAGGCCATCCTCAAGAGCGGCTTCAAGCCCAAGGGAAAATTGATCTGGGAAAGTGTCGTGGAAGAGGAGGCCGGCGGAGGAGGGGGAGCCCTGGCCTGCTTTTCCCGCGGATACAAGGCCGACGGCATGTTCATCCCGGAGCCCTCTTCCGAAAAAGTTGTGGGTTCAGCACAACGGCATCCTTTACTTCCGGGTCCGGGTGGTGGGCAAGACCGCGCATGCCGCCCTTTCCCACACCGGGGTGAACGCCATCGGGAAGATGAATAAGATCCACGATGCCCTGGTCGCCCTCGACGAAAAGCGGGCCAGAGAACACCCCTACCCCCTGCTGGAAAAGGCCAGCGGCGGCCGTTCCTGCAACCTGAACATCGGCACGTACCATGCCGGAGACTGGGCCTCTTCGGTGGCCGGCATGGCGACGATGGAATGCCGGGTCGGGTTTATCCCCGGAGAAAAAGGGAAGGACGTGAAGAAAGAAGTGGAGGAAACCATCGCCCGGGTGGCCCAGGGCGATCCCTGGCTGAGGGAACGCCCCCCTGCCGTGGAATGGTACGGCTGGCACACGGAACCCTGGGTGCAGGACGAAAAACATCCTTTCATTCAGGCCTTCTTGAAATCGGCGGCGCCGGTCCTGGGAAAGGAGCCAGATATCAGGGGATTCACCGGAGGCCTGGACACCCGCTTCGGTCCCTACTTCGGGACTCCGGGATTTGTATTCGGCCCCAAAGGAGACCGGTTCCATGGACCGGATGAATACGTGGAGATCGACTCCATCCAGACCGTCACCCGGGTCCTGGCCAAGTTTGTCATCGACTGGTGCGGATGGGATACTTTATAGACTTCGGGCTCAACGGGGGAGTGAAGGAACAGCGCCTTCCCCCATAAATGGTTTAACCAAAAATTCGAATTTCGAAGCACGAAATTCGAAGCAATTTCAAAATTCAAATCTCCCAAACACGGGCCTCTTGCTAAACCCTTGAGGGAAAGAGGAAGTCGTCATTCCGGGCAAGCGAAGTGCGACCCGGAATCCAGGATTTTCTAACAATTCTGGATTCCGGCTCCCGGCTTAAACCTGCCGGGACAAGTTTCGCCAGAGGAATGACGGAGGGAATGACTTTTCCAGGAAGCGCCACGGGTTTCGGATTTCGATATTCGGATTTCGAATTTCACTCGGGATGGGTTAAAGACTATGCCCTTATTGGATATTCAATCGGTCACTAAACGTTTCGGCGGGCTCACCGCCATTCACGACGTGAGTCTCCAGATCAAACAGGGCGAAATCATGGGATTGATCGGGCCCAACGGGGCCGGCAAAACAACCCTCTTCAACCTGGTCTCGGGCTTCTATCCCGTGGACAGCGGGGAGGTTCTCTTTCAGAACCAGAAGATCACCAACCGCCCCCCCTATGAGTGCTGCCGTCTGGGCATCGGGAGGACGTTCCAGACCGTGAAGACCTTCGCCAAGCATGATGTTCTCTACAACGTGACGGTCGCGGCCCTTCCCCGGATGAAGGGGGTGAGGGAAGCCCAAGAGTCGGCTCTGGAGATTCTATCTTTTGTGGGCCTGGCGGGGAAAAAGGACCATCTGGGGGGCGCTCTCACGCTGGCGGACCGCAAGCGGCTGGAGATCGCCAAGGCCCTGGCCACCAAACCAAAGCTCCTCCTGCTGGACGAGGCCATGGCCGGGCTGAATCCCGCGGAAGTGGAAGAAGCCCTCCTGCTCATCCGGAAAATTCGCGAAAAGGGGATCACCATTTTTCTCATCGAACACGTCATGCAGGTCATCATGAACCTCTCCGACCGGATCGTCATCATCCATTACGGCGAAAAGATCTCCGAGGGGCTTCCGTATGAAGTCGCCAAGGATAAGAAGGTCATCGAAGCCTACCTGGGAAAGGAATATGTTTTCCGGGAAGGGCAGAGCTAGAGGGACTTCAAGGGGGACTGGAATATTGGAAAAATGGAATGATGGAATGATGGGGAAAAGGAAGGATGGGAAGTAATCTACGAATCTGCCGCTTGAACCCAATATTCCATTATTCCAGCATTCCAATATTCCGTTTTTTCAATCACGACTCTGCCGCGCTGCGCACTTAAGAATCGTTTTTTAAAAAAGAAAGGAGGCGTAAGATGGGAATCAAAAAAGGATGGTGGGTATATGGGGTTTTATTCGCCGGTCTTCTTTTTCTGCTGACCGGACCGGCCGGCGCTCAGGACATCAAGATCGGGGTGATCCAGCCGCTGAGCGGCCCCATGGCGCTGCTGGGAAAGTACAGCCTGGAAGGTTCCGAAGTGGCCAGGCTGGAGGTTAATGGAAAAGGAGGACTTCTCGGCAAGAAGGTCGAGTTTGTCATCGTCGACGCGCCGGATTCCAAGGCCGCGGCGGCGGCGGCGGAAAAGCTCTGCACCATAGACAAGGTGAAGATCATCATGGGCACCTATTCCAGCTCCCTCTCCTATGCGGCCACCAACGTGGCCGACAAATACGGGGTGGTGTACTGGGAACTGGGGGCTATTTCCGACGACATCACCGCGCGGGGTTTCAAATACGTTTTCCGCACCTGCCCGGCTGCTTCCACCTACAGCTACTCGTCTTTGCAGTGTATGTCCGAATACCTGGCCCCGAAATTAGGAAAGAAGCCCGATCAGGTCAAATTGGGCCTGGTCTTCGAAGATTCCCTCTTTGGAACCACCCAGGCGAAATACGGATATGAAGCCGCCAAGAAATACGGGATGATCGTCGTGGCCAACATTCCCTACAACGCCAAGTCCACCGACCTGACCCCGGTCATCCTCCGGCTGAAAGCGGCCAAACCGGATTTCCTGCTCTATCCCGGGTACTTTACCGACCAGGTCCTTTTCGTCCGGCAGTCCAAAGAACTGGGGTTTGACTATAAAATCGCCCTCACCACCGGGGGCTCGGGGCTGAAGGACTTCGGGAAAGCTTTGGGCGATGATTCCGAGGGAGTCGGGCTCGTGGGATTCACCTCCATGGATGTGAACCCCAAATTCGCCAAAGGAGTCAAGGAATTCGCCGCCCTTCACATCAAGCTCCTCGGAAGGGAGGCCGACGGCCCCTACCCGTTGATGAATTACATGGGGACCAAGGTGCTCTTCCAGGCCATCCGGAAGGGAGGAGCCGTCGAACCCGAAGCCGTCCGCAAAGGGGCCCTGTCCATAGATATTCCTCCCGAGGGAACGGAGACCGGGGGAGGAGTGAAGTTTGATCCCAAGACCGGACAGAACCTGAGGGCCATCACCCCCGTCGCCCAATGGCAGAACCAGCAGATGCTCACGGTATGGCCCGAAAAGGCGGCCATCGCCAAGATGATCTTCCCCCTGCCCACCTGGGCGGAACGGAAGAAAAAATAAAGTTTCGGGTTATCGAGTTTCGGGTTTCGGGTTGTAGGGGCACGCTGCAGCGTGCCCCTACTCTCTACCCGCAATATTTTATCTCCATCAGGGAAAAGAACATCATCGAGATAATATATCTATGTTGATCATCATCGGACAATCCCTCATCAGCGGGATCCTCATGGGGGGGATTTACGCCCTGGTGAGCATCGGCCTCACCCTGATCTTCGGGGTCATGAACGTGGTCAATTTTGCCCACGGCGAATTCCTGATGATCGCCATGTACCTCACCTTCTGGGTCTTCCATTACTTACAGATTGACCCCTATGTTTCTATTTTGATCGTAACCCCCGCCCTCTTTCTCATCGGGGTCGTCACTCAGAGGTACCTGATTCAGCACCTGATCCAGGCGGAGCATTACACCCAGATCTTCGCCACCGTGGGCCTGTCCACCATCATGGCCAATGCCGCCCTGTTCTTCTGGAAAGCCGATTACCGGATGGTCAAGACCCCCTACATGTCATCCACTTTGAACTTCAGCGACCTGGTGGTCAGCTATCCCCGGCTGATCTCCTTCCTGGTGGCCATCGGCATTACCGTTCTCCTCTTTCTGTTCCTGAAGCATACCTATCTCGGCCGGGCCATCCGCGCTACCGCCCAGGATATCACCGGGGCCAAGCTCATGGGGGTGAACATCAACCGGGTGTACATCTTCACCTTCGGGTTGGGCTCGGCCTGCGTGGGGGTTGCGGGAGCCCTGTTGATGCCCATTTATTACGCCTTTCCCACCGTGGGGCTTCACTTCGTCCTCACCGCCTTCGTGGTCGTCGTCCTGGGGGGCATGGGGAACATCACCGGCGCTCTCTTCGGGGGGCTGGTCATCGGGGTCGTGGAGGCCTTCAGCGGATTCTTCATCTCCCCGGAATTGAAGGAAGCGGTTTATTTCGTCATTTTCGTGCTGGTTCTCCTGGTCAAACCGTCGGGTTTGTTCGGGTTGACCAAGGGATAGGGTACATTCATCCATGAGATTCCTGAAGAGGAACTACTTCCTCGGTTTTTTGATCCTTCTGGCCCTGCTGGTGGCGTTGGTGCAGAATGCGTTTGTGCTGCATCTGCTGATCATGGTCTTCACCTCGGCTGCGCTGGGCCTGGCCTGGAACATCATCGGCGGGTACGGGGGGCAGCTTTCCTTAGGTCACGCCGCCTTTTACGGGATCGGGGCTTACACCTCGACCCTGCTCTTCCTCCATCTGGGGGTCACGCCCTGGCTGGGCATGATCGCCGGGGGCCTCCTGGCGGTGATTGCTTCCCTGGTTCTGGGGATGCCCTGTTTCCGGCTCCGCGGGACCTATTTTACCCTGGCCACCATCGCCTTTGCCGAAGTGCTGCGGATCCTGGTGGTCTATTTCAAGGAATTTACGGGCGGGAGCATCGGCATCGTCCTGAAATTCAACGCCGGCTTTCTGAACCTGATGTTCAAGAACCGGGAGCCTTTCGCCTATATCGCCCTGGGCTTCATGGTCTTGACCTACTATCTCTCCGTCTGGATCGAAAATTCCCGCCTGGGTTACTATCTCACCGCCCTGAAGGAAAATGAGGACGGGGCCCGGGCCCTGGGGATCAACACCTATCGCTGCAAACTCATCGCCCTCATGATCAGCGCTTTTCTGACTGCCCTGATCGGCTCCTTTTTCGCCCAGTACCTCACCTTTATCGAGCCCGAATCGGAATTCTCCCTGGGTCTGTCCATCGCCCTGACGCTGTCGGTCATGATCGGGGGAATCGGGACGGCCCTCGGGCCGGTCATCGGCGCTTTCATCATCACCCCCCTGCAGGAACTGCTCCGGGTCTACATCAGCGGAGAATACCAGGGCCTTCAGAATATCATCTATGGGATCGTCCTCGTGGTGGTGGTCATCTGCATTCCTCAGGGAGTTTATAAATGGGTTACGGAAACCATCTTCCGGAAGAGGACCGCTTGATCGGACGGTAGGGAAAGGGGAAATCCGTGTTGGAAGTCAAGAAGGTCAACCTGGCATACGGCCAGATGCAAGTTTTGAAGGAGGTGTCCCTGCAGGTCCGGGAACGGGAAATCGTCAGCCTGATCGGGGCCAATTCAGCGGGAAAGAGTTCCATGCTGAACGCCATCTCCGGCCTGGTCCCCATTTCCGGGGGAGAAATTCTCTTCGAAGGAAAACGGATCGATTCCCTCCCCTCCCACGAAATCATCGAAAACGGGATCATTCAGGTTCCCGAGGGGCGCCGGATTTTTCCCTTCATGACGGTGAAGGAAAACCTGGAGATGGGCAGTTACAACCGGAGAGCCCGGGAGAAGAGCCGGGAGTCCCTGCAGCGGGTCTACGAACTCTTCCCCCATCTGGCCGAAAGAAAGGACCAGCTCGGCGAGTCCATGAGCGGCGGCGAGCAGCAGATGCTGGCCATCGGGCGGGGGCTCATGGCCGGGCCGAAGATCCTCATGCTCGACGAGCCTTCCCTGGGCCTGGCGCCCATCGTCGTGGAAATGATCTTCCACGTCCTGCAGGAAGTCAACCGCCGGGCGGTCACCATCCTGCTGGTGGAGCAGAACGTGAAGGAGAGCCTGGATATCTCCTCCCGGGGCTACGTCCTGGAAAACGGGCGGGTTGTGCTGGAAGGGGCCGGCGAAGGACCTGCTGGAAAACAGCTATTTGAAGAAAGCCTACCTGGGGTTGTAAAACTCGTTACTGGTTGTTGGTTCCTGGTTGCTCGTTACTCGTTGCGCCGGATCCTTCCGCCTCCGATGAATCACCTGCGTAAGGGGATGAGTTGAGAGCTCGTAGGGGCACGCGGCGCGTGCCCTCTTTTTTTACCTGTTTAACGGAATCTGGTTTCCAGTCCGTCGCACCTCGTTGCCCAAGCTCCAGAGTATTTTTTTAACCAGGAACCAGTAACGAGCAACCAGCAACCAGTTTAAGAAATAAACAGATTCTTCGAGGAAAAGTTCGGGTCGCTGGTCAGGTTGACCCCCAGCCGTCCTCAGGCCGGCCTCGTCCCCGGGGGTGGGGATGTGGGTCATGTGCACCTCGCAGCGTTCCAGCTCTTTCAAATGTTCGATGGCCAGCTGGGCCGCGGGGTTGGTGGTGGCGCTGATGCTCAGGGCGATCAGGGATTCTTCCAGGTCGAGGCTGACGGATTTCTCCTTCAGGATTTCGGTTTTCAAATTGCGGATGGAGCTGGTGATGTAGGCGGGCAGCAGCTGGATCTTCTCGGGAATGCCCGCCAGATGCTTGATGGCGTGGATCACCACGCTGGAGGCGGCGTGGAAGAGGGGGGAATTGTTCCCGGTTATGATGGTGCCGTCGCGCAGCTCGATCGCCGCCCCGCAGAAGATTCCTTCGTTTCCCCTCTTGTCCCGCTGGGCCTCCTCGGCGGCCTGCCGCGCGGGTCCTACCACCTTCCGGTATTCGGGGGAAAGCTGAAAATCCTTGATGAACAGCTCCACCCGTTGAACCGTTTCCTTGTCCGCAAATCCCATGGCGTACTCACAGCGGTAGCGGAAATACCGCCGGATCACCTCCTGTTTGGCCGCCTCCCGGGTGACCTCGTCCTCCACGATGGCCATCCCGGCCCGGTTCACCCCCATGTCCGTCGGGGACTGGTAGAAGGAGGGCCCCCCGGTGATCTTTTCCAGGATCCTTTTCAAAACCGGAAAGACTTCCACATCCCGGTTGTAGTTGACCGCCACCTTCTGGTAGGCCTCCAGGTGAAAGGGATCGATGAGGTTGAAGTCCCGGATGTCCGCCGTGGCCGCCTCGTAGGCGATGTTCACCGGGTGTTTCAGGGGAAGGTTCCAGATGGGGAAGGTCTCGAACTTGGCATACCCCGACTGAATCCCCCGGCGGTAGTCATGATACATCTGGGAGAGGCAGGTGGCCAGCTTCCCGCTCCCCGGCCCGGGCCCGGTGACGATGACCAGGGGTTTTTGGGTTTCGATGTATTCGTTGGCCCCGTAGCCCTCGTCGCTCACGATCAGGTCCACATCCGTGGGGTAGCCTTTCGTGTAGCGATGGGTATAGACTTTGATGTTTCTTCTCTCCAGTTTGTTCTTGAACAGGGTGGCCGCGGGCTGGTTGTCGAAACGGGTGATGACCACCCCCAGGACGTTGATCCCCCAGTTTCTCAGTTCATCGATGAGCTTGAGGGCGTCGGAATCATAGGTGATGCCGAAGTCGGCCCGGATTTTTTTCCGCTCAATGTCCCCGGCGTAGATGCAGAGGAGGAGGTCCGCCTTGTCCTTCAGCTCCGACAGGAGGCGCATCTTCACATTGGGGTCGTAGCCCGGCAGAACGCGGGCGGCGTGGTAATCGAAGATCAGCTTCCCCCCGAACTCCAGGTAGAGCTTGTTGTGGAACCTCTCCACCCGCTCCCAGATGGCCGACTTTTGTTCTTTCAGGTAACGGTCATTGTCAAAACCCATTCCACAATTCATGTTGGCTTCCTTGCTTTTCAGTCTGGAGTTGAGGGCGGTTCATCGGTTCCGCCCGGAAAACCGGAGTGGGCCCTCTTCCCTTCCTCCGCCCGGCGGGGGGAGGAGGTTGGAATCTGGTTATCCTTCCGGCAAACAACCCGAACCTTTTTATCATAAAACCGTTTATCTGTCTCCCCTTTTTTCGTCCCCCCTCTTCCAGGTCTTTTGCCCGCTGGTTTTGCAATTTTCTTTTCCGTGTAAAAGCAATCTTGTGGCCCGGAAGCAAGGGCGTTGCGCGGAAAAAGCATCGGCGCGGTTCATGGATAAGCGACTCGGACAGATCCCCCCGTGCTTCCGCAAAATGAGGCGGGCCCATCGGGCGTTACCGAATTCGGAATTCGGAATGTGGAATTCGGAATTTTTACTTCTTTTTTTCCATTCCGCATTCTACACTCTGCATTCGGCATTTAAATTGCCCGCCCGGCCCAGAAAATGAGGCGTGCCTCATGGTTTTTGCGCGCAACGCCCTTGCTTCCGGGCCGGGCAATGCCTGAAATTCAATTCATCTTCCGCCTACCTGGCGAAAAGTGGAGGGGGGCAAGGCCAGTCCTTTGTTGCCAACCGGCATCATATTCTATAAAATCATTCTGGGTTAGGGGAGAATGAGTTCACCCCTATTCTGCCCTCATTGGGAAATCCCCAAGGAGATTGGCTTGACCGATTCCTCAATCGTGAAAGCGCGGGTTCTCCGCCACGAATACCGCGACTCCATGGTCCTCATGTATCTCTCCGCCAGGATGGAGAAACTGCCGGGAGTGCTCAAGGCCGTGGCCATCATGGGGACCGAGGCCAACAAGACCCTGCTGGCCGCGATGAACCTTGCCGCGCCCGAGGCTTTGGACGCCGGGCCCAGCGACCTTCTCGTGGCGGTCCGGGGTACAGACTTCGATTCCGCCTCCCGGGCGCTGGCGCGCCTGGAGGAAATGCTGGCCCAGCGAGTGTCCGCAGCGGACTCCGGGGAGATCTTCTGCCACTCCATCGAAGGCGCGGTTCAGACTCTTCCCGGGGCTAACCTGGCCCTCATCTCCGTCCCCGGGATGTACGCCGCGCGGGAAGCCCGCAAAGCCCTGGACCTGGGACTTCACGTTTTTCTCTTCAGCGATCATGTCTCCCTCGAGGAAGAAGTGGCTCTGAAGCGGTTGGCCCGGGACCGGGGCCTTCTGGTCATGGGGCCGGACTGCGGGACCGCCCTGATCGGCGGTCTGGCGGTGGGGTTCGCCAATGCGGTTCGGCGGGGGCGGGTCGGAATCGTGGGGGCATCGGGAACAGGGATCCAGGAGGTTTCGGTCCTTCTCCACCGCGCCGGCCTCGGAGTGTCCCACGCCCTGGGAACCGGGGGGAGAGACCTTTCGGCCGAGGTGGGAGCGATCACCACCCTGCAGGCCGTCGAGCTCCTGGAAAAGGACCGGGAGACGGATGTCCTGGTCATCCTCTCCAAGAAACCGGCGCCCGAAGTGTTGCCCCCTCTTCGAACCCGGTTGAAAAGCTGCCCCAAACCCGTGGTGGCCTGTTTTCTGGGTCAGCCGGGCCGGGAACTTGACCCCCCCCTGCACCGGGTTTCCACCCTGGCGGAAGCCGCGCAAACCGCGGCCCGGGTCGCGGGCTGCTTATCGGGAGAAATCGGGGAGGAGCCAGCGCATTTAGCCCGCCAGGCCGGCTGGGAGAGCCGCAAACTCCGGCCAGACCAGCTTTACGTACGGGGACTTTTTTCGGGCGGTTCTCTCTGCCAGGAAGCGTTGCTTCTGTGGCAAGGCCTCCTCGGCCCCGTGGAGTCCAATGTTCCTTTGCCTCCGGGAAAGGAGTTGGCGGACCCCGGCCGCAGCCGACAGCACACGGCCCTTGACCTGGGGGATGATTTCTTTACTGCCGGGCGGCCCCATCCCATGATCGATCCCGCGGCGCGCCGGGAACGTTTGCTTCAGGAGGCCGGTGACCCCTCCGTGGCGGTCATTGTGCTGGACGTGGTCCTTGGCTATGGAAGTCACCCCGACATGGCCGGGGCTCTGCTGCCGGCCATTCGCGAGGCCCGCTCCCGGGCTTCGGCCGAAGGAAGATACCTTCCATTGGTCGCCCATGTGGTGGGCACGGAAGAGGATCCGCAGAATGCCCGAACGCAGGAAAGCCAGCTTCGGTCTGCGGGGGTCGTGGTGGCCTCCACCAATGCGGATGCCGCGCGGATCGCCGCGCTCATCGCCCTGGGGGAACGAGAGGGAGAAGACCATGGCCGAAGATGACCGCTGTGCCCCGCCTCTGCTGAAAGGCCCCCCGCGGGTTGTGAACGTGGGTTTGGAATGGTTTTACCGGTCCCTTCAATCCCAGGGAGCGAAAACCGTTCATGCGGTTTGGCGGCCCCCTGCGGGCGGAAACCAGAAACTCGCCGTCCTGCTCGACCGACTGAGCGGAAGGAAATTGGGGGAGTGATGGAAGAGATCGTCCCAAGAATCGAAAAAGCGAACGAAGAAGGGGTCCGCCGGATTCTGGCTGGAGATCCCATCTGGGAGGATGTCCGGCCGGCTCGGGAAGTCATCCCGGGAATGACCGAAAACACCATCCTCCATGCCGGGCCTCCCGTGACCTGGGACCGCATGGCCGGCCCCATGCGGGGTGCGGTCATGGCCGCCCTCATGTTCGAGAACCGGGCCCGTACGCCGGAAGAAGCGATCCAACTGGCCGCCAGCGGAAAGATCCAATTCTCCCCCTGCCACGGGCACCGTGCGGTGGGAGCGATGGCCGGAGTCCTCTATCCCTCCATGCCTGTCTTCGTGGTCCGCAACGCCCCCTTCGGGAATATCGCCTACTGTGGTTGGAGGGACCTCGCCCAGGCCAGCGGTTGCTTTGACGAACCCACCCTGAAGAACATGCGCTGGCTCCGGGACGTGGGGATGCCCGCCCTCAGCGCGGCGGTCCGCCGGCGCGGAGGGTTGGAGCTGAAGCCCCTGTGGGCCCGCGCTCTTACCATGGGTGACGAACTTCACAACCGGGTGAGCGCGGGGACTTCCCTCTTTGCCCGGGTGATGGCCCCCCATCTGGTGAGGGCCGCGGACGACCGGTCCGCAGCGGCGGAAGTGCTGGACTACCTGGCGGACTTCGATCTGGCGATCGTTCCCCTGACCATGGCCGGATGCAAATCCATCCTCGACGCCGCCCACGGGGTGGATGCCAGCACCGTGGTCACGGCCATTGCCCGCAACGGCGTGGAAGTCGGCATCCGGGTCAGCGGCCTTGCGGATCAATGGTTCGTCGGGCCTGCCCAGCCGGTCAAAGGGACCTACCATCCCGGGTTCACCGAAGAGGACGGGTGTCCCGACCTGGGGGATTCGGCCATCATCGAGACCGCCGGTTTCGGGGGATGCGCCATCGCCGCCGCCCCGACTCACATCACGGTTGCCGATGAACCAGGCGCGGCCGGCGCCTACACCCGGGAGATGTACGAAATCACCCTGGCCAAGAACCCGAGCTACCCGATCCCCACCCTGGGCTTCCAGGGAATTCCCACGGCCATCGATATCCGCAAGGTGGTAGAGACCGGAATTCTTCCCATCGTGGACACCCCGGTGGCTCACAAAGAACCGGGGAGAGTGAGGGGGGTCATCGGTTTCGGCATGTCCCGCCCCCCCATGGAGTGTTTCGTGAAGGCCCTGACCGCTTTCGGCGACAGGTATTTATCGTAGGGAAAGACACGTCCCTAAAATTCCACCAACCGAAACAGCCCGAAGGGAAAACGGTTTGCTCAGGAAAACTCACAGACCGTTGCTGTTCGGCTGACCCATGCGCAGCGGGCCGCCGCGGGCTGTCGGCCAAAGCACACAGTTGCCGGCGGATCCCGGGACGGTGAAGACATCCATGCCATGGTCGAAGGTCTGGACGAAAATTTCCAGCTGGCCATCCCCGTCGAGATCGTAAACCGCCGGAGCGGCCGGAGCGCCGTTGCCGTTTCCGTTTTGGCCGGGATTGGGGAGCGGGAGGTCATGCAGCAGCCTGCCATCGGCCCCCAATATCACCAGATATCCGGAGTCGGTTACGTTGGGGTCCCCGTAGGTTGTGAAGAGGACCTCCGGGGACCCGTCTTGGTTGAGGTCCGCGACGGTGGCCTCGGAAGCATACATCACCGTTTTTCCGTGGGTGTAATTGAAACGCCAGATCTCTTTCGCATCGGCACTGTAGGCACGGATAAACCCGTCGTTTAGGGAGACGATGATTTCCGGGCGGCTGTCCCCCTGGAGATTGACCGTGGTCGCTGCCGGAATGCCGTTCGGCGGGTACCATCCACTCACCTGGATGGGGGCTCCCCCCCGGGGCAGGGTCTCCCAGCCGGCTTTGCGCATGGCCGACCGGCTGCCATCCCCATGGGAACCTTCCAGTACCATGATCGCATAGGCCTGAGTCTCGTAAGGCTCATTCTTCTCCACGTTGGGCACTCCGACTACTTCGTTCTTACCGTCGCCATCCAGGTCGACGATGTTCGGAGGGGACGCGGTCCACTGCAGCCACTCCTGTACGCTCGGGTGGGGCCAGTCGCCCACGTGCAAATGGTAGTGGTTTTCCTCCACCTGGGGATCGGCCCAGCGAATGAACTGCCCCCAGGTCATGCGGTTGCCCGCATACGAACTTGAGGGGTTGGTGAACCAAGCGGAGGCGTTCAAGGCCACGCCATTGAGGTCGAAAGCCTGGATATGATGGTTGTCGTAGGTGACCAGGATTTCCAGATTCGCATCGTCGTCGATATTTCCCACCCCCACATTGAGTCCGTAACAGCCGTAGCCGGAATGACCCTGGCCGTTGCGGTCGGCATCGCCGCCTTCGCCGGTTCGGTTGTTGTAACGCGGCCATGCCGGAAAGTTCACCCCGGCGGGCTGGAAGAGCTGGCCGTTGCTGGAAAACACGAATACCTGCGCGCCGCCGCTTGACGTACTCTGGGTCTGGGTAGTGGTGGCGATGATTTCGATAAAGCCGTCTCCATCCAGGTCCGCGGCAGCCAGGCCTCGCACTTCCGGCGATTCCCCCGCCGTGGTCGTATCGGCCGGCCATCCCGCCTTCAGCACCAGCCCTCCGTTTTTCCACTCGTAGGCATAGACCTCGTGGCCGTTTCCGTAGATGATCTCCACAATGCCATCCCCTTCCAGATCGACCACCACATGGGGGGCGTATATGCGGCCGCTGCCCCCGTCGGCCTGGGAAAGAAGAGTCCCGTTGCTCCCAAAGACGTAGACTGAATAATAGGCCGCGATGAGCTCCTTTTTCCCATCGCCATCAAGATCGGCGACCACCGGTGATGCATACCAGCTGGTCTGGCCGCTCAGGTTCATGCGAAACTGAGGCCTGGCCACCTCACCTCGGCTATTGCCGGCTGAACAAACCGGGTTGCGCTCCCCGCCGGTAGCGCTTCCGCCGCCGGAAGGCGACCCGTCCCCCCCTGAGCTCCCGCTGGATCCTCCCCCTCCTCCGCCGCTGCAGTTGATCCCGACCGCCCAAACTGCCAAGACCCCAAAAATTCCGATGACCTTTACGACGTTGCGCATAACTCTTTACCATCCCTTAAGGTGGAGGATATCAACTGATTTTTCACAACCTGCAGTCGGGAGGAACACTCTTTTTTATCTTTATGGCCCGAAATGTTGGCTTATCTATATCAAAAGGTCATAAATATGTCAATAAAATCCATAAGATCTTGACTATTGGACTCTTATTGCGGTATAAGATTTAAAAAGCATTTATGAGCCATTGGGGCAGATCTTTATTCCGGCCTTTAATCCTTTCGCTGAAATGAACATTTTCCAATGCTCCAGTCTTAGGCGATTGGGATTACCATACTCTACGTTCTCCGCGCCCTCTGCAGTTAGATTTCTTTTAAGTCTTTTGCCCAAATCTTTTCGCGGTTTCCTCTGTGGTTTAAAAAGTTAGGAGGGAGATCCATGACCAGTAATCCCCAGAACGTACGGACGGAAAGAAGAGGACCGGTATTCACCGTCATCCTCAGCCGGCCGGATGTTCGCAATGCCGTTGACTCCGCCACGGCCAAGGCCCTGGCGGATGCTTTCCGGGCTTTTGAGGCTGACCCGGATGCCAAAGTGGCGGTCTTTTTCGGAGACCACGGAACTTTCTGCGCCGGCGCCGATCTCAAGGCGATTGTCCAGGGAGACCGACAGGCGGATATTCCCAGGGGATTTCAAGGGGACGGACCCATGGGGCCTACCCGCATGGTTCTCTCCAAGCCGGTGATTGCCGCGGTATCCGGCTATGCCGTGGCCGGGGGCCTGGAGCTCGCCCTCTGGTGCGACCTGCGGGTCATGGAAGAAGATGCCGTTCTGGGAGTCTTCTGCCGGCGCTGGGGAGTGCCGTTGATCGACGGCGGCACCATTCGATTACCCCGCCTGATCGGGCTGGGGCATGCCCTGGACCTGATCATCACCGGCCGTCCGGTCACGGCCCCGGAGGCCCTCGCCATGGGGCTGGTAAACCGGGTAGTCCCCAAAGGGGAATCCCGCGAAGCGGCGGAGAAGCTGGCCCTCGAAATTAGTTCCTTTCCCCAGGCCTGCATGAACGCCGACCGCATGTCGGCCCACACCCAGTGGGACCTTCCCCTGAGGGAGGCTCTCCGCAACGAGTTCGAGAAGGGATTCCCCATGGTCGAGGCCGAGGGGCGTTCCGGCGCCGCGCGCTTTGCCGGAGGGGCCGGGCGGGGCGGAAAATTCGAATGAAGGAAGATGGAGTAAATGGAATAATGGAATATTGGGATTCTCTTTTGACCCACCATTCCATTATTCCATCATTCCAATATTCCAGTTTTTTTTGTGGCCATCGACAAAGACGCTTCAATTCTGTATAATCAGGCGAATTTCAGAAAACCGAGAGGTTTATGCCTACGGAAGTCTACGTCGCCGGTGTCGGCATGACCAAATTTGGGAAAAGTGATCTGAGTCTCCCCCATCTCATGGTGGAGGCTGCCTCCAGGGCCATCCTCGACGCCCGGGTCAGCGCCATTGACTATGTCTTCATCGGAGTGATGAGCGTGGAGGAATTCACCGGGGAGAGCAATTTCGCCGCTCTCATCACCGACCGTTTGGGCCTGCCCGGGATCCCTTCTTCCCGGGTGGAGACCGCTTCTTCCACCGGGTCCGCGGTGTTTGAGTCCGCCTTCTACGCCGTGGCTTCCGGCTACCACCGGAACGTCCTGATCATCGCCGGGGAAAAGATGACCCATCTTCCCACCGCCCAGACGACCCGGATCCTGGCCGAGGTGATCGATTGGGGCGAGAGAAAGTACGGGGCTTCCATGCCCTCCCTGGCGGCCATGATCACCCGGAGATACCAGCACGACGCCCAGCTCTCGGATGACCGCCTGCAGTCGATCCTTTCCAAAGTGGCCATCAAGAATCACTACAATGGGTCCCTCAATCCTTGGGCACAGTTCCGCAAAATCATCACCGGGGAGGATTATTTCGGGTCCCGGTATGTCTCCACTCCCCTTCGCACCTACGACTGCGCCCCGATTACCGATGGGGCGGTGGCCGTCGTTTTGACCGTGGACAAGAAATCCATCCGCGTCACCGGACTCGGCCATGCCACCGACACGCTGGCCGTTCGCCACCGGGATTCATTGACCTCTTTCAAATCCACCCGCCTGGCCGCCTGGCAGGCTTACAACATGGCCAAGCTGAGCCCGAAAGACATCTCCTTTGCCGAAGTTCATGACGCCTTCACCCCCTTTGAAATCATCGGCACCGAAGACCTCGGTTTTTTCCCGCAGGGGGAGGGATGGAAGGCCGTCGAAGAAGGAGTGACCTCGATCAAGGGCCGATTGCCGATCAATCCTTCCGGGGGCCTCAAGGCCCGGGGCCACCCGGTCGGGGCCTCCGGCCTGGCGCAAATCGCCGAGGTCGCCCTGCAGCTGCGGGGGGACATGGAGCCGAACCGGCAGATCCCGGGGGCCAGAATCGGACTCGCCCAGAATATCGGGGGTCTGGCCAACAACAACCTGGTAACCATCCTCGAACGGACGGACCGGTACCGGCCCATACCGGTCTATTGGAAGCCCGTTTATGACCCCGGGAACATCAATCCCCGGCCGATTCCCGAAGAGCCTTCCTCGGTGGAGTCGGGGATCCTGGAGACTTATACCACGCTTTATACCACTCCCGAGGGGATTCCTTCTCCCCTCACCCTGGGCTTCTTGAGCATTCCCGATGGGCGGCTGATCATGGCCCGGTCCCGCCAGGAAAACCTGAAGATCGGTCAAGCGGTGAAAGTGGAAAAGGAAGGAGACCTCTTTTACCTGCAGCCGAGCCCTCCGCCGGAAAAGGGTTCGGGGGGAGTGAAGAAATGGCTCCACCGGGCTCTTTCTCCCACGGAACGGAAGGAGGAAAATCCTTGACTGAAGATCATAGGCTGACCGTCGGACAGTATCTCCGCCAGGAAAGGGAAAAAAGAAAGGTAACCTTGGACTCGGTCGCCAAGGTTACCCGCATCACCAAAGAGAATCTGGAAGCCCTGGAAAATGATGAATTCCAGGCCATTTCCGCGCCGGTCATTGTCCGGGGTTTCCTGCGCAATTACGCCATTTACCTCGGCCTCGATCCCCAAGAGCTTGTGGCCCGCTATGACTCCCAAACCAATCTGATCAAAATTCCCGGAGCTAAGGAAGCTGCCCAGCCCTCCAAAGATGAAAACCCGGTCTTCAAATACCTGGCTTTCCTCTGTATTCTCCTTGCGGGAGTAGCGATCATTTATTATCTCCAAAAATCCCCCGCCCCCACCTCCCCCCCTCCCCCGTCACCGGCGGTCACTCCGGCTCCATCTCCGGGCCCCCCATCTCCCGCTACGGGCGCTCGACCTTCTCCGCTTAAAACGGAAACCTCCCCGGGAAAAGCCGCTCCCCAAGTGATCCCGCCGGAAAAGGAGAAGAAACCCTCCGAAAAGCTTGCCGCCGCTGCGACCGGTCCGGGCGAAAAGGAAGCCGCCAAGGAGCGGCGGCACGTCCTTAAGGCGGTAGCCACGGAAAAGACCTGGATGAGGATACTCAACGATGAACAGCAGGTGAGCGATGTCCTTCTCCAGCCCAAAGAAACATCCTCCTGGACCGCACGGCGTCAGTTCCATATCACCATAGGGAATGCCGGGGGGATTGAGCTCTTCTTAAACGGAGTCTCCCAGGGGCGCCTCGGCAAATCCGGAGAGGTTATCCACCTTGTTCTTCCGAGAGAAACCGGAGCCGCCCCCCTTCCACCGCGGCTCCGGCAAAACAGTCTCCTCTCCCAAAGGACCTGACACCGCCGGGATCCAAACCGTCCAAAGAAGAAACTTCGGAGAAACCCAAGCCCCCCGCGGGGTAACCGGGGAAAGAAAATAAGCTTTCATTCTATCTTCCATTCCGCATTCGCCCCTTATCCTTTAACCAGTAACCAGTAACGAGTAACCAGTAACGTTTTGTTTAATTCCGCATTTAGGAGCTGGCCATGACCCACGGCAACAAAGTCCTTCTGGAAATCAGGGAAACCATTGCCCTGATCATCCTGAACAAGCCGGACCGCCTGAACGCCCTGGATTCGGGGGTATGGATGGAGCTGAAGTCCGCGGCAGAGGCGATTGAGGCAGATCAGAAAGTCCGGGCGGTCATTCTCACCGGTGCCGGAGACCGGGCTTTCTGCGCCGGGTTAGACCTGAAGGAGGGAACCACCATCAGGCTGGAAGAGGGATATTCTCCTGCGGCGACCCTGCCGCAAATTCACGAACACCTCCAGCGATTGCGCGCCTCTTTCGACCTGATCGAGAACCTGCACGTTCCGGTGATTGCTGCGATCCAGGGGCACTGCATCGGGGGTGGAACGGAATTGATCTGCTGCTGCGACATGCGCATCGGCTCGAATGATGCGCGGTTCTCCATTCCGGAGGTCAAGCTGGGGATCGTCCCGGACATGGGGGGCACCCAGCGCCTCCCCAAAATCATCGGCATCGGGAAGGCCAAGGAGCTGATCTACTCCGGCCGTTCCATCGATGCTCAGGAAGCGCTGCGGATTGGATTACTCAATGAAGTGTGCCCCAAGGAAAAGGTCATGGAACGGGCTACCGCTTTGGCCCGGGAAATCGCCGCCAACGCCCCCCTCGCCGTTCAGGCGGCCAAGAAGGCCATCAACGGCGGATGGAACCAGACTCTCCCCGCCGGTCTGGCCATCGAAAACTCCCGCGCCGCCGAAGTCCTGCTCTCCGAAGACGCCCGCGGAATCCGCTCCGCCGGGGTGCGGAAGAAAGAATTCTCCTTCCGGGGAAGATAATTAGAAAAACCTAACCGCAGAGGCCGCGGAGAACGCAGAGGCAGAAATGGCCAAAGGCTCAGCGCCAGGATGCAGGGCGAAAAGCGGCCTTCTTTCCCACCCTTGCCGGAAGGTCAAGAGGACCAAGGGGCTTACAAGGAACGATCTCTGCGCTCTCCGCCTCCTCTTCGTTCATCCTCCGCTCTTCAATCCCCGAGGATCGAAAGGCAAAGAGGAGTCCCCATCCATACGAGGATTTAAGTTTTTTGTCTTTACCCAGAAAAGGCTCTGTGATCTCGGCGTCCTCTGCGGTTCATTTTTTCTTCCGCCTCGGAGGGCGCAGAGACTTTTATAATTTCTTAAGCAAAAAAATCAAGGGAAAAGGACGGCGGGAAAATGGAGACGGCTGAACCTTTCATGGTTCAGGGCGCATTCCGAATTCCGCAATTCCTAGGAGGGACAGGCTGGCCAGTTTCAGCAGAATGATCGCCCCGCAGGTCTGAAGAATCCCCAGGACCGGAATAAAGACCACCCCCACGAGGAGGGCGCCGGCCCAGGCCCCCAAAAGGTCGGAGGCATAGAGAATCCCGGCCGTCCGGCCTACCCCTTCCTCGCTGCCCGCGAAAACCCTGCCGGATAAAGGAAATTCCAGGCCGACCCAAAATCCGGAAATGAGACTCATCAGGAGAAAGGCGATCTTGACGGCCCACAGGCCCAGGGGCTGCATTCCGGAAGAAAATAAAAAATTCAGGGTCAAGATCAAAAGCAGACAGAATAGGGCGATGAAAATTTCCAACCCGACCAGGGTCATGATCCGGTTCTGGATCTTCCCCAGCGCCCGATTCATCATCCAGCTTCCCAGGGCCAGTCCCGCCATGAAGGCCGCGACCAGAAGCCCGATCCACTGGTAGGCATACCCGTAGAGGGTCTGAAATGACAGGATCAAGAGGACGATCATCGCCGTGCCGAAGAACCCCGTGGTGATTACGACCCAGATGAGGGGTCCTTTCAGAATGCTCGGACTCCCCCCTCCTCGGGGCCATTTTCGATAAACCGAAACTGCCCCCACCAGGGCCAGGAGGAACAGGCCAAAATGGGAAAGGCGGAAATCCCCCACCCGGCCCCAGAAGGCCTGGACCGACGGGTGAGAACTGGGCATTCCAGTAGGCGATGGCGTAGTAAATCCCGGCGGGATTCCCATCCCGGTTTAAGCGAACCCCGCCGCCCTGCTTCAGCGATTCTTCCAGCCACTCCAGACGCTGCTTCTCCATCTTGCGCCGGATGTGGGAAACCGTCAAAAATTGAGTCGGGATTTCACTCTCCTGAAGGCGACGGGCAAGCCGCTCCGCGGTGAGGGCCTCCAGACTTTTCGAAGGAGAAGCGAGGATCAAATTCGGATCCCCGGGGATAACCGCCGTCGAAGAGAAGGTTTCCTGCAGGGATTTCAGGATACTCAGGTTCAGGTCTCTCGCCTCGGGCCCCAGGTACGTCTCGGACCCCGGAAGGGGAAGAGCCAGAATCCCGTCCTTTTCCATTAAACGGAACACTTCCCGAAAAAATTCCACCGTGTAGAACCGATTCAGCTCGAGGGTTGTGGGCCCGGGGAGGTTGAGAATCACGGCATCGAATTTCTGCCCGGTGGTCTTGATGAAATGCCGGCCATCCACGACATGAATCCGGACTCTTGGATTTTCCAGCTCTTCGCGGGTCAGTCGAGTGGGGTTTTCCCGGATCATTTGGACCAAGAGAGGATCGATTTCGGTGTAGTGGATCTCCCTTGCCGGATGTTTGAGGATTTCATGGATAACCCCCCCGTACCCTCCTCCCACAATCAGAATAGAACTGGATGGAGGGTTTGCCAGCAGCGGATAGTGGACCAATTCCTCGGCCCAGGCGACATTCGGGGTGGGGACATTGCAGATGGGGATTCCGTTGGAAAAAAATGTCAGCTGCTCTTCCCTTCTCCCCACGGTCACATTGCCGAAAGGGGACCAGCGGGAGTCCAGAACCTCGAATCCCCGCCATAATTTGCCCATCGAAATTCTTTCGATGGTATGATTGGTATAGGGGATCAACAACAGCAGATTGACAAAAAGAAAATATCCCCAGAGGATCAAGAAAGCCCTTTTCCTCCTCCGAACCCCTCCGGACTTGAGAACCAACAGAAATCCGGAGGCCAGATTCGCAATCCCCAGGAAGGAGGCCACTTGAAAAGACCCCCAAAAGGGGATGAATAAAAAAGTGTAGAGGACGCCCCCGCTTCCCGCCCCCACCGCTTCCCAAAGATAAACCCTTCCGATGGAAAGGGCCCCCGTTTCGGCCTGTTTGGAATGAAGGGCGCACCCCAGGGCAAAAAGGATCCCATCCACGATTCCCAGGGGAGCCAGGACGGGGAGGGTCCAGAGGAGGATCTGTAAGAGGCTGGCTCCTTCACCGGGAGTCAGCCCGATAAAATCTTTCAAAACCCGGATGGCGTAAATCGTCAAAGGGAGGATGCCTGCCAGGAGGAGTTGTAAAAAGGCATAGCCTCCCTCCTGGAACCCCCAGCTTTCCACCTTTTTCCCGATCCAAAAGCTCCCCGCCGCTTCCAGGAGGAGCCAGTTGGCCAGGATGATGGCGATGGACAGTTCGTTCCCGGCAAAAACGACCAGCAGTTCCCGGATGACCATCACCTGGGTGATGGTAAATGTGAAGCCCATGAGCAGGAGGGCAAAATAAAGGGGGAAACCCGCCAAGATGAAACCTCCCGAATGAAGGAGATCTTTTCAGAAATTATATCAGTGTTTGGCGCTTCAGAATAGGCCCGAGGGTCGAGGAGCAAGGCAAAGGGGAAATTCTTCATTGACCATTGACCATTGGGCATTGATCATTGACCATTGATCATTGATCTTTGTTCTTTTCGTCCCCTCCTTCCCATCCCTTTCTCTTTCTGATAAGATTTCTTATGCCCCTCTACAAAACCCCGGCCATCATCCTCCACGCCATCCCCTACGGCGAGTCGGATCAGATTGTCACTCTCTACACCCTTGATTTCGGAAAAGTCAAAGGGATCGCCAAGGGGGCCAAGCGTTCCCGAAAGCGTTTCGGGAACCGGCTGGAAATCGGGTCCTACGTGAAGGTGACGTATTTCGAGAAGGAAAGCTCGGGGCTCGTCCGCCTCAGCAACTGTGATCTCATCCGGTTATTCGCCGGGCTCCGGGAGGACATCCACAAACTCGCCTGGGCCAGCTATTTTATCGAGCTGGTAAACGAAATGACCGCCGAGAAGATTGAGAACAAGCCTCTTTTCAGACTCCTGGTCGCCTTTCTCTCCCTCGTCGACCGGGGGATTCTCAAGGATGAAATCCAGCGGGTCTTCGAGGTACGCCTTCTCTCCTGCCTGGGCTACGGTCCTCAGTTGGATCACTGCACCCGCTGCCAGAAGAAGCTTTCCGGAGAAAAATATTTCTTCAGCCCCCGGGGAGGGGGGGTTCTCTGCTCTCCCTGCGCCGCCAACCTTCCGGGGATCTTCCCGATCTCCCTCGGAACGATCAAGACTCTCCTCCTCGCCCAGACCCTGCCCCTGGACAAGGTGGGGCGAATATCCTTTTCCCCCCAATCTCTGAAAGAAAGCCAGGCTATCCTTTCCGCTTTTCTCCGGCAGTACCTGGGGAAGGAACTCAAATCGAAGAAATTCATGGAACAAATGAATCCACCGAATGCGGAATGCGGAATAAAAACTTAACCGCAGAGGTCGCGGAGAACGCAGAGGCAAAAATGGCCAAATGCTCAGCGCCAGGATGCAGGGCGAAAAGCGGCCCTCTTTCCCACCCTTCCCGGAAGATCATTACGCCAGGGGGCTTCCAAGGAACGACCTCTGCGCTCTCCGCCTCCTCTTAGTTCATCCTCTTGTCTTCATCCCCGGAGGATCGAACCGCAAAGAGGAGTCCATATTCATAGAAGGATTTGTTTTTTTTGTCTTTACCAAGAAAAAGCTCTGCGATCTCTGCGTGCTCTGCGGTTGATTTTTTATTCCTCCTCGGAGGACGCAGAGAATTTTTTAATTTCCTAAGCAATAAAAAATCCTGAGGGGGCAAGGAGAATTTCGCATTCGCCATTCCGCATTCCGAATTTCAACGGTTTTCACCTTGACTTTTATTTCTTTTAGATGTTAGATTTCTAATTTATTAAAATAATTTCAAAGGTTTTTGGTTATGTATTTTCAAGACCTGATCATGGCCCTGCAGAAGTTCTGGGCCGAGCGCGGATGCGTCCTGCAGCAGCCCTATGATATCGAGGTGGGAGCCGGGACCTTCAATCCGGCCACCTTTCTGCGGGTGCTGGGTCCGGAACCCTGGAAGGTGGCCTACGTGGAACCCTCCCGTAGACCGACAGACGGCCGCTACGGAGAAAACCCCAACCGCCTCCAGCATTACTACCAGTTTCAGGTCATCCTGAAACCATCTCCCCTGGACATCCAGGATATATACCTGAGCAGCCTCAAGGCCTTCGGCGTCGAGTCCCTGGAGCATGACATCCGCTTTGTGGAAGACGACTGGGAATCTCCCACCCTGGGAGCCTGGGGGCTGGGTTGGGAGGTCTGGCTCGACGGCATGGAAATCACCCAGTTTACTTATTTCCAGCAGGCCGGGGGCATGGACCTGAAGCCCATTTCCGTGGAGATCACCTACGGAATCGAGAGAATCGCCATGTACCTCCAGGGGATCGACAACGTGTACGACCTGGAATGGACGAAAGGGATCAAATACGGCGACGTGCACCACCGGGGAGAGGTGGAGTTTTCCACTTACAATTTCGAGCAGGCCGATGTGCCCATGCTCTTCCAGCTCTTCGACATGTACGAGAAAGAGTCGATCCGCATGGAAGAAAAAGGCCTGGTCCTTCCGGCGTACGATTACTGCCTGAAATGCTCCCACGTCTTCAATCTTCTGGAAGCCCGCGGGGCGATCAGCGTAACCGAACGGACGCAGTACATTGCCCGGGTGCGCAACCTGGCGCGCCTCTCGGCGGAGGCCTACCTCAAGCAGCGCGAATCCATGGGCTTCCCCCTGCTGAAAAAAAATAGCAATTAATGTATGGGACACAGATGAACACAGATAACACGGATAAACAACAGAATTAAAGGAGTTAAAGAGAATCCAGCCTACATTCTTCTTATTTTTTATCTGTGTTTATCTGTGTTCATCTGTGTCCCATTTAAAAAGGCCCTCTATGTCTGAACTGCTGCTGGAAATCGGAACGGAAGAGATTCCTTCGGGCTTCATCCCCAAAGCCCTGAACGAGATGCAGAACCTCCTGGCCAAAGAATTCCAGGCCCAGCGCATCGCTTACAAAGAGATCAAAGCCATGGGGACCCCCCGGCGGCTGGTTCTCATGGCCACGGGGGTGGACTCCGCCCAGGAAGGGAGGGTCATCGAAACCATCGGGCCAGCCCGGCGGATCGCCTTTGACGAACAGGGCAACCCCACCAAGGCGGCCCTGGGGTTCGCCCGGGGCCAGGGAATCCCGGCGGAGGAACTCAAGATCGTCCAGACGGAAAAAGGGGAATACCTTTGCGCCCGCAGAGAGGAAAAGGGGGAAGAAACCTTCCAGCTGCTTCCTTCCATCCTCCCGCGGCTGATCGCCTCGATCCCCTTTTCCAAGTCCATGCGCTGGATGGACCTGAACATTTCTTTCGCCCGCCCCATCCACTGGCTCCTGGCGCTCTGGGACGGAAAAGTGATCCCCTTCCAGGTCGGGAATATCACCACCGGGAACCTGTCCCGGGGGCACCGTTTCATGGCCGTCGGATCCTTCCAGGTCAAGGACATCTCCGATTACCTGCGGAGGCTCAAGAACTCTTTCGTCATCGTGAATCCCGAGGAACGGAAAGAACTCATCGCCGCGGATGCGAACCGGGCGGCCGGCGAAGTCTCCGCCCAGATCCTCCCGGATGATGAACTGATGGAAATCGTAACCTACCTCGTCGAGTATCCCGTGGCTCTGCGGGGGACCTTTGCCCGGGAATTTCTCGCGCTTCCCCGCGAGGTCCTGATCACCGCCATGCGGGAGCACCAGCGGTTTTTTTCCGTAGGCGACGCCCAGGGCGCCCTTCTGCCCTTTTTCGTGACCGTCTCCAACACCAAACCCAAGGACCCCGGCGTGGTGATTCGCGGGAATGAACGGGTTCTCCACGCCCGTTTGGCCGACGCCAAGTTCTTTTTCCTGGAAGACCAGAAGGTTCCCCTGATGGAGCGACTGGAAGGACTGAAGAAGGTGGTCTACCACTCCAAGCTGGGAACCTCTTATGAAAAAGTGATGAGGATTTCCAGCCTGGCGGAGTATCTCGCCGGGCAGATCGACCCATCCTTGAGCGAAACCGTCAAACGGGCGTCTCTGCTCTGCAAAGGGGACCTGATCACCGGGATGGTGGGAGAATTTCCCAGCCTTCAGGGGGTCATGGGGCAAATCTACGCCCGCCTCTCCGGGGAAAAGGAAGACGTGTGCCTGGCCATCTACGAGCATTATCTCCCCACGGCCGCGGGCGGAACCCTGCCCTCCTCCTCTCCGGGCGCGATTCTGAGCATGGCCGACAAACTGGACACCATCGTGGGATGCTTCGGCGTCGGCCTCGTTCCCACCGGGACCGCGGACCCCTACGCCTTGCGACGCCAGACTCTGGGCATCATCCATATCATTCTCGATAAAGGCTACTCCTTATCCCTCAGCGAGCTGGTGGATAAAGGCCTCTCCCTGTTGAGCGGGAAGGCGGAGCGCCCGCCCCAGGAAATCAAGGCCGACGTGCTCGAGTTCTTCAGGGGGCGGATGCAGAACCTGCTCGTTGCCCGGGGGATTTCCTCCGACGTGGTCGAAGCCGCCTCCGCCGTGGGGTTTGACGATCCGGTGGACCTGGAGCGGAGGGCTCAAGCCCTTCAAGATCTGAAAAAAGACCCCGACTTCGAACCCCTGGCCATTGCCTTCAAGCGGGTCGTTAACATCTCCAAATCTCATCCCCCCGGCCGTCTTTCCGCGAAACGGTTTGAAAAACCGGTGGAAAAGAACCTTTTCGTGGCCTACCAGGAGATCGGCCGGAGGGCCGAAGAGCAAATCAGCCGGAAAGACTTTCCGGCAGCCTTGAAAGAACTCTCTCTCCTACGGAAACCGGTGGATGAGTTTTTCGAAGGGGTCATGGTCATGGCCGAAGACGAAAAGGTTAAAAAGAACCGCCTCTCCCTCCTGGCCCATATTGCCCGGCTCTTCTTCAAAATCGGAGATTTCTCCAAAATCACTACCGCATAAAAAAGGTTAGAGGTTGGAGGTCCGAGGTTAGAGGCAAGAGGAAAAAAATCGGAAGACCTTTAATTATTTCTTTCTTCCTCCAACCTCCAACCTATTTCCCGCTTTATCGATCCCTAGATGTTTAAATCTATTTTTCTCTTCATGCGACCTCCATGATTCGTCGTCAATAAGATGTCAACAGAAAATCCACATGATTCCACAACATATTGTGGACAAAGAAGGCATTCATACATTCAGTTGTACTTTTATCTTTACAAAAAAAGGCTTCCCTGATAAAATAGGCTGCTAAGAGGATAGGTTTGTCCTATTTCCACAAAATAAATTGAAATTCTTCATCTTTTTTTATTCAGTTACCTTCCTTAAGGGGTGCCCATGAAGATTAGAAAGATGGAGGTCCTCGGGTTCAAATCTTTCTCCGAGAAGACCCAGATCGAATTTCCCCGGGGGGTCACGGCGGTAGTTGGCCCCAACGGATGCGGAAAATCGAACGTGGTGGATGCCATCCGCTGGGCCCTTGGAGAACAGAGCCCCAAACAACTCCGGGGCAAGGCCATGGAGGACGTGATCTTCAACGGAACGGAATCCAAAAAGCCCATGGGCATGGCCGAAGTTACCCTGGTCTTCTCCAACGAAAACGGCAGACCCCTCGCCGATTATCTCGATTACACCGAAATCGCCGTCAGCCGCCGGCTCTTCCGCTCGGGGGAGAGCGAGTACCTGATCAACAAGGTTCCCTGCCGCCTCAAGGATATTACCGACCTCTTCCTGGGCACGGGCGTGGGCCATCGGGCCTACTCCATCGTGGAACAGGGGAAGATGGAATTCGTGCTGAACGCCAAGCCCGAAGAGCGGCGCATCCTCATCGAAGAAGCGGCCGGAATCACCAAGTATAAAGACCGGAAAGCCGCGGCCCTGCGCAAGATGGAGGCCACCCAGCAAAACCTCCTGCGCCTGAGCGATGTCATCGGGGAGATCAAGAGGCAGATGAACTCGCTCAACCGGCAGGCCAAGAAGGCGGAGCGCTACAAGGGTTACCGGGATGAGATGCGGGCCGTCGAGCTGGGGCAGGCCCACCAGACCTACCGCTCCCTGGAAGGCCAGCATGAGGAAATGCAGGCCTCCCTGCAGGAACTGAAGGACCTGGAGGTCCGGGCCACGGCGGAGATCCAGGAAGTGGAAGCCGCGGTGGAACGGATCAAGGTCAACCTCCTGGACCTGGAGCGGGACCTGGGGGCGCACCAGGAACGCCTCTCCGAGAACGAAGGGGACATCAAAACCAGGGAGAATCAGATCGAGCTTTCTTCCCGGGACCGGGAGAATCTCCAGAAGCAGGCCTTCCGCGCCGAAGAAGAGATCGGCAAGCTGACCCAGCAGATCGAAGACGCCAACCGCGAGATCCTGGGGTACGAGGAAACCCTGCAGGACCTCCAGCAGAAGATCGCCTGCGAAGCGGATTCGCAGTTCGAAAAAGAGAAGATCTTCGCGGATAAAAAGATCCAGCTCAACGACCACGAACAAGTCCCTGGCGCAACGAAAAGAATACGCTGGTGGACCTTCTCACCCGCCTGGCCCACCTGAAGAATCAGATCCTGGACCTGAATCGCCGTTCCGAGGAGCTCCTCCGGCGGCAGGAGAAGCTCGCCGGCGGAGAGAATGGAGGCCGAGAAGAAGGCCGAAGAGCTCCGCCACTCACATGGTCCAGCAGTCTCTGCAGCTGACCGATCGCCGGAACGCAAGAAGTCAGGTCGAGGAAGAAAAAGAGAAGAAAATCGGCCAGCTCAAGGATCTTCAGGCTTCCCTGGCGGCCCTCCAGGAGGAGCTGCAGCAGCAGAGGGAGCGGCTGAACCGGGAAGGCTCCCGGCTCAATTCCCTGCTGGAACTCCAGAGGAACTTCGAAGGCTACCAGGAAGGGGTCCGGGCGATCCTGCTGCAAGAGGCAGGCCCAGGGAATCGACCAGAACGGCATTTGCGGTCTGGTGGAGGACATCGTCGAGACCGATCCCCAGTATGAGGGCGTGGTCGAGTCGGTCCTGGGAGAGAAGCTCCAGCATTTCATCGTCCAGAACCATGAAGAAAGCCTCAAGGCCATCGAGTACCTGAAGGCCGAGGGATCGGGGCGCTCCAGCTTCATTCCCCTCCGGCTGAAACCGAACCCCCTATCCTCCCCGGCGGTATCCGCGCCGATGGAAGGGTCACCCCGCTTCTGGACGTGGTCAAGGTGAAGGAGGAGTTTACCCCGCTGGCCGAGTATCTCTTCGGGGACGTGTGGATCGTCCCCGACCTGCGCGAGGCCATCGACCTCTGGAACCGGACGGCATCTGGAAAACCCTGGTCACCCTGGACGGGGAAGTGCTCCATCCCTCGGGCGTGGTCACGGGAGGAAGCAAGGAGCAGGCGGCCTCCGGGACTTTCCACCGCAAAAGGGAGATCCGGGACCTGACCCAGAGCACGGAAGAACTCCGCCGGAAGGTCGCCTCCCTGGAGGGAAAGCAGGAGCAGCTCTCGGCGAGCATCAAACAGCTGGAAACCGCCGTCGAGGAGTTGACCCAGACCCTCCACCAGGAGGAGCTGCGGATCGTCAGCGAGACGAAGGAGCTGGACCAGGGCCAGGTGGAACTGAAACGCTGGCAGCAGGAGATCGAGACCCTCCAGTTCGAAGAGAGCCAGCTCGCCGAAGAACGGGTGGACGTCCAGGAGCAGACCCGGCAGAACGAAGCGGCCCTCCAGGAAGCCGAGCAGGAAAAGCAGAATCGCGAAGAGGGCCTAATCCGGCGAGAGAAGGACCTGCACCACCCTGAAAGGTGGACATCGAGGCTCTCCTGGCGGAAGTGACCGAGGTCAAGCTGCGCGTGGCCACCCTCCAGGAAAAGAAGCAGAACCTGGACCAGAACCTGGAGAGGGCCCGGCAGATCCTGCAGGAGAATCAATCCCTCCTCTCCCGCCGCCGGGAAGAAGTCGAGGATTGCCTGCGCCAGATCCAGGAGGCGGAAGAGAAGCGGCGGCAGGCCGAGACCGACCTCCATCGCCTCCTCGCGGAACACCAGGAACTGCAGTCCCACCTGGAGAGAAGAGAGAGAGTCTCTCCGGGAGGAGCGGGAAAAACTGGAAAAGTCGGAAGTCCTCTGGAAGGAACGGCGGGAGAGCCTCCACGACCTTCACGACCGGAAGAACGCCCTTTCCATGAAGCTCATGGAGACCGACCTCAACCTGAAGCACCTTCTCTCCAGCGTGGAGGAGAAGCACCGGATTCCCACCGATGCTTTTCTGACCCGGGAGGATGATCGGGATTACTTCGCCCCCGAAGTCGAGGCCCGCCTCGCCGAATTGAAATCCCTGATCGAGTCCATGGGAGAGGTGAACCTGCTGGCCATCCAGGAATACGAGGAATGCCGGATCCGCCTGGATTTTCTCACCGAGCAGGAAGCCGATCTGGTCCAGTCCCTGGACGCCCTGGACCAGGCCATCAAGAAGATCAACCGCACCTCGCGCAAGCGTTTTGCCGCCACCTTTGACGCCGTGAACCAGAAGTTCAAGGAGATCTTCTCCACTCTCTTCGGCGGGGGGCGGGCGGAAATGGTCCTGACCGATGAATCCAACCTCCTGGAGACCGGCGTGGACATCATCGTCCAGCCCCCGGGCAAGAAGCTGCAGAATGTATCCCTGCTTTCCGGCGGAGAGAAGGCGCTGACCTCCGTGGCCCTGATTTTCTCCCTCTTCCTGATCAACCCCAGCCCCTTCTGCATGATGGACGAAGTGGATGCCCCCCTGGATGACGCCAACATCGGCCGGTTCAACAACATGATTCAGGAGCTGGCCCAGAGGTACCAGATCATCCTCGTCACCCACAACAAACGGACCATGGAGATCGCCGACACCCTCTACGGCATCACCATGGAAGAGGCCGGCACTTCCAAGATCGTTTCGGTAAAATTGAACTGAAGCACAGGGGGCAGGGTGCGGGGTGCAGGATTTTTCTTGATTTCTGACCCCCTGCACCCTGTCCCTTGCACCCTTCTGTGGAGCTTTTATGGCTGAAGAGAAAAAGGGAATCTTCCAGCGCCTGAAGGAGGGTCTTTCCAAGACTCACCAGGGGATGGCGGGCAAGATCGATAAGCTCATCTCCGGCCAGAAGAAGATCGACGACCGCCTCCTGGAAGAGCTGGAAGAAATCCTCATTACCAGCGACATCGGGGTCAAAACCACGCAGGAGTTGCTGGACAAGGTGACCGAAAAGGTGAAGCGAAAGGAGCTGGAGGAAGCCGACCACCTGAAAAAGGCCCTCCAGGAAGAGATGTTCCTCATCCTCCGGCAGCAGGAAAAACCCCTGGACCCCTCCCTGGCCAGGCCCTTTGTCATCATGGTGATCGGGGTGAACGGCACGGGCAAGACCACCACCATCAGCAAGATGGCCCAGAAATTCAAAGGACAGGAGAAGTCCGTCCTCCTCGTGGCCGGCGACACCTTCCGCGCGGCCGCCATCGAGCAGCTGGAAATCTGGGGGCAGCGCGTGGGATGCGAGGTGATCAAACACCAGAGCGGCTCCGACCCTTCCGCCGTGGTCTTCGACGCCCTGAAGGCCGGAAAAGCCCGCGGGTCGGACATCATCATCGTGGATACCGCCGGCCGGCTCCACACCAAGGTCAACCTCATGGAAGAGTTGAAGAAGGTCAAGCGGGTCATGGCCCGGGAGGTCCCCGACTCCCCCCATGAAATTCTGCTGGTGCTGGATGCCACCACCGGGCAGAACGCCATCTCTCAGGCCAAGATGTTCGACAAGGAATTGGGAGTGACCGGAATTGCCCTGACCAAGCTGGACGGAACGGCCAAGGGAGGAATTCTCATCGGCATCTCCGACGAGCTGAAAATCCCCATCCGCTACATCGGGATCGGCGAGAAAGCGGAGGATCTGCGGGAATTCAGCGCCCGCGATTTCGTGGACGCGATTTTTTAACTCGTGTCCACCCGGAAATTCTATTTTCCCCTCCCCCTCGAGGGAGAGGGTGAGGGCCGGGGTGATTTCGGACCTGCCGCCTCGATCCTTATTTTTTGATTTTTATATCCCCGCTCTTCGAGAAGGGAATGGTGGCGGTGCCCAGGCTGGCTTTCACGATGGCCGCCCCTTCGATCTTGTATTTCAAATTCTGCCCGGCGAGAACCAATCCCAGGGGATCCCCCAGGCTCTTGAAGTCCGTTTGCAGGGGGACCTGCACCAGAGTCGCGGAGGTTTTGGCAATCCGGATCTCCTTGTCCAGCCGCCCTCGGCCCACCTCCCGATCGTTGAAATAGACCGTGTATTCCAGGGCCCTCAAATCCAGATCGAAAGAATTCGGGTTCTGCACCTCGATCCCGAAGTGGAAATGAACCTCGGTGAGGGAGAGGCGGGTGATGGCGACTTCTTTCAGGGCAAACGTAGGCTGCTCCAGAAACCAGCTCATGCAGGAAGGGAAAAAGAAAAGAGCGATGATGAAAAGAAAAAGGGCGAATCGCTTCATTCTTCTATCATACTGTAAGAAGAGTCCGAAAAAAAGGCAAAATTCCCCGATTGTCTTTTCCAGCTATCCATTCCGAACTCAATTTCATTCCCCCGCCCAAGCCCGTGACCCGGGAGGCATATCTGTCAGCCATGGGCCAAGGCGATCTCTTCCAGGCTTCCTGCAGATGGGGCACCCGATCCTGCGGGAAATGCCTCCATGCCTGCCACGCGCATAAGCTCGGACGCCAGGAATTATGATTGCTTGCCCCCCTCACTTTTCGTCAAGTAGGCGGAAGTCGATTGAATTTCAGGCGTTGCCCGGCCCGAAAGTCCCGCCATTGCCGGGATTGCGCGCAAGAACAATAAGGCACGGTTCATTAGGTCATGCCCGACCGGCTATACAAAATCCCTCTTGAATACTTATTTTCTTATGTCTGACCCCATGCCTTGACCCCATGCCCTATGTCTGACCTCATGCCCCATGCCGTCTCGCCACTGTTCGCGGGGCCACCAGATTTGCCGTTTATCGCGCTTCCCACAGCGAGTTATTTCCAAAATTAAATAAATATACGTTTACTCACAATTGACGCGAAGGAAAGAAAGGAAATTTCCGTTGAAGGAACGGGATTATGTTCTCTTCCCCTTCCAGCGCTTCCAGTTACAGGGTTTTAGCTTAAATTGTTTAATTATTTCAACTGGAATGGGTTCTATTTCTCTTTTTGCCAAGGCTTCAAACAATGATCAAGCATATACCCGGTTCAATCCCCTAATTTGCCGCCCATATTTTTTTCTTGACTAGAATAAAAAAATATATTAAGTAAATAAACAGTTACTTACAAAAAGGAGGATCGCCATGGAAGCGACCAACAAGCCCGTACAGGAGACCGCCGCCCCGGAAAAGGGAAAGGAAAAGGTTGAGCTTTGGAAAGAAATTTATGAATTTTCTGATGTATGGAGGTTTTATTGTTGTTCTGATTCTTGCCGTGGTGATCGTCATCTTAGTGGAAAAGCTTATGAAATGACAGACTCTGCTTGATTCCGCGGTTAACCTCCTGCCGCAGTCGGGCAGGATTTTTCCCGGGCAGAAGAATTTTTTTCCTTGACCGAAGGTTTGAAAGTCGCGGGGAAAATTGCCGGAGACCTATCGCCCGAGTCTAAAGTGGATTGAGAAAACACGCTACCAGATTTTAGGGCCTACCCGGGAAATCTACTCGAAAGGAATCGTGAAGATTGGGGGCAGCCCCCAAGATTGGTTCATTGAGATTCATATTCCCGTGGGGAAATGACTATTTAACTTTCTTTGATATTTTGGGGTGAATGGGCGGAATAACTGCCGAGAAAGAGATGTACGGTAGATTACCCTCTTTTATCGAGTCTTTTCATCAACGACATTTTTTCCACGACAGGGGTGTGCGTATTTTTAAAGAAGAGCAAGCACGAAAGTCAAAGGAAGAAGTTACCGAGAAGAAGGAGGGGTTCTTATGAAAAAGGAGATGGTTGTCGTACTGCTCATAGCCTCGCTATTTCTTTTTTGTTCGAGCTGTTCAACCGGGGATTTACCAGATAAGGGTATGGCCATTTTGAGCCCAAAGGCGAATGATATTGTGCAGGCGGGTGCTTCATATGAGATCCAATGGAAGATGGAAGATCCAATCCCTGAATTTGGAGCTGTGGTTACTATTGAGTTCTCCAAAGATGGAGGAAAGTCCTGGAAACAGGTCGAAGATAATGTTCCAAAAGCTGGAAAATATTTATGGAAAGTTCCTAAAATAGATTCAGCTCAGTGTAAGATACGCATTTTCTCCCAACGTAAGGTAGAATATCGTGGAACTTCCGGGCTGTTCGCGGTGAAATAAGAACTTTGTCCTTTAACCCGGCATAGAAAAATTGGAGTATTCAGGCCGTTTTTGATTTTATCTTTTATCGAAGGCTTGAGGGCCAAAGAGCTCTCAGGCTTTCTTGGCCTTCCTTTTTCACTCCCCCCTTTGAAATCCCTTTCCCGCAGGAACCTTTCCAGCGATGAAAAAAGCCGGGAGAAGGAAAAGCTCTTTTTTAAAATTAGAGCAGGGGCGAGCCCGCACTGGTCGGAACAAAAAACGGTTGTTTTTTGGAGATATTTCGTGTAAAGAAAGTTGAATACCCATGAGGAAAAAATGAAGGTCTCCTATGCCCCGGAAAATTCAAAAACGGCAAAGCACTTCGTTGCGTCGAAAGCAAATTACCGACGCCCTGAGAAAATTGATCATTGAATATGGAAGTGAGAACGTCACCGTCCGAAGGATTGCCAAAGAGATCGGCGTTTCCCAGGGGGCCATTTACCGGCATTTTAAAAGCAAGCGGGAAATTCTGGATTTTCTCATTGACTACATTGAAGAGAATTTGATCGGCGACATTGAAAAGAATGATCCCCAAGCCAATACGTTGGAAATTCTCGAAAATATTTTGAAAAACCACATCTCGGCCATCGAACAGAAAAAAGGAGTCTCTTTCCTGGTAGTGGCCGAAATCGTCAGCCTGGGGGACAAGAGGCTAAACCGAAAGATCTATGACGTGCTGAATAATTACATAGAGCACATCCGGAATATCATAATCCGGGGGATTCAATCCAAAGAATTAAAGACCGGCATCGATCCCGCTATGACGGCAACCACTTTCCTTGGCATCATTCAAGGTCTTGTTTCTCTTTGGGCCCTCAGCAATTATACTTTTACCCTGGAGGAAAAATATCCCGGCCTTTGGGACTTTTTCCGCCAGTCCATTCAGCGCCCCTGAAACGGGAGGGTCGCCCGGGTTTTCAAAACTTATCGGGCTCCTTCTCTTCCATCCTTTAACCGAAGGTTCGGGGTTCCTCCCCTCCCGCCCGCGAGGGGAAGCATAACAGATATTTCTATCCTCTTCTTCCAGCAGCCGCGACTCCGGCCCAATCAGCCTCCTTCCGGACTGGGCCGGGATCTCTTGAGAATCTTCCCCCTCTGAACTAACCCGGGAGAGGGGTATTCGCCCATAATCCTCCCCTACCACAAACGACCTTACGAAATATTGTTTTGGGTCAATTCGGCGAAGGCCCTCAGCATGGAAAGGATGCTCTTCACGTTCACCACGTAAGTCTGGCTCTTGATCCCGTTCCCCCGGTGGTATTTCCCGAAATCCTGTTCAAAAAATTTATAGACATGACAGGTCAGGTAAATATTGATGGCCGGGTCCAGCAGATCTTCCTGGGTCAACCCATAAGGCTGGCCCCAGTGCTTCCAATTGACCTGGCCCAGCCCGTAATCTCCCGTTTTGGTATTGACGCCGCTCTCTTTGAACGTGCTTTCCGCCATGATGAGGGCGATGATTTCCAGGGGATTCACGGTATATTTTTGCGAGGCGTGCCAGATCAGCCCGGCATATCTCAAGGCTTTGCCTTCGGAAAGTCGGTCATCGGTTACCAACCGGATCATACCGGCCAGATCCAAAACCTCCTGAACCCCGGATTCATCGAAAGGTTGGGAGAGAGAGAACAAGCTCCGCTTTTTAGCGGGAGAGTCCAATCTTGGACTGGATTGGGCAAAGGGGGGAAAATATTCCAGCAGAAGAAAAACCGTGAGGGCGATAATGAATACCAGTTTGGTGGCTTCTACAATGGGGCGAAAAATCGTCCATTTTTTGAATTTCCCCGAGACGCCAACCCTTAAAACAAACGGAGTCCGGTTGAGATCTACATGTTTCATGTGTTCCCCTCCCTTTTTTTAAAAAATCCCCCCACTTACAGGAATCATCAGACGCCTTTTTTTGACCGATCGTTCCAGGCAGAGACAGAAAAAAATCTTTAACCATATGAGGGGGCGTAGTTCCTTTCCATTATTTCTGAGTTCGGCAAATCCTACGCCCGCTTTTCCCCCAACGCGTTTAATAACAAAGATTAATGAAAAACCCTTTTTTCTCCGGACGATGCAAATGGCCTTGGCGATCGTAGAAAGAGGCATTCTCTTCCGGCTGTGGGTATATCCTGGATTCTTCGAAAGGTGTTTCGACCACCCACCCAGTCCTCTCCAGGAAGGGATGTTTATAGAGAATTAATTCCTCTCCCGGGAAGAAGGTCGTACATGCCGAGACTGCGTTAACCATTTGCCGATAAGACCTGTGGTAGAATGCTATCAGGGGAAAGATTCAAAATCCTGCCCGTAAAATAAACCGTCATTCTGCTTTTCACTTTGCCCCTTAAGACCTCTCTTTCCTTACAATTCAGGAGATATTTGAAGGAGTAAGGGAGCGAAATCCATGCCGGGTGTGTATTCCTAGAATGAATTCATAATGGATTGATATAAATAGGGTTTTAGCGGGCGGGAAAATGCAAGGGGCTTCCCGAGCAAAGGTTACGGAGGGGTCGATATGGATCAGTTTCCATATTTTTATGGAATTTATTCCACACCGGGAATCCTCACGGAGCAGAAAGTATGAGGGACGATCCAGCAGGATTTGACCCTTAATTGCCGATTGCGAAATCTTCTATCCCGGGAGGGAGGAAAGGGAGATGGGGGGAAAGGGGATGGTTTTGGAAGTTATTTAGATACCAATCGCTGGGAAGCCATGGCCGCAGCCCCGATTATGGCGGCATCGTTTCCATGTTGGGCAAGAACCACCCGGACATGGTGGTAGAGCCTCGGCCAGGTAAAGGAGGGGAGATGTTTACGGACCGCATCCAGCAGGGGTTGGCCGGCCGCGGATATCCCACCGCCGATGATACAGGCCTCCAGGTTGAGGAGGTTGATCATGACCCCAAAAGCCTGAGCGATGTATCTTCCCTCCTGGTCAATCGCCGATTCGGCGGCTGGATCTCCCTGCCCGGCGCGCCGAAAAATATCCTGGGGGGTCATCCCCGCATCTCCTCTTCCCCCGAATTTTCGGTAGAGTTCCACGAACCCCGAAGCGCAGGCCAGGCGTTCAAAGGACCCGGGGACCCCGCTGTAGTTCACCGGGCCATCCGGGTCGAGGCAGATGGCCCCGATCTCCGGAGGCTGTCCGTCCCGTCCGGTAACCGGCTGGCGGTTGATCACGACACCGCCGCCGATGCCCGTGCCGAGGGTGATGAGCACGAAGTTCCGGAAGGTTCGGCCGGCGCCAAAAAGGAGTTCTCCGGTCGCCGCACAGGTGCCGTCATTATCGATAAAGGCGGGGAGCCCGAACCGTCTGCCTAGAGCGCCGGGGAGTGATTGTCCTTGCAGCACGGGGACATTGTTTGCTCCATCGATGAGAATCCCCGTGCCGGGTTCGGAATAACCGGGGGTGGAGATTCCGATCGCTTTCAAATCAGCTTTTGGAGAAGAGAGGAGCGATTGGATGGACCCGCAGACCGATTCGACTAAATCTTCAAAGGATTTTCGGGGATCATAGGGCATACTCGTTTTTAAAAGGACGACCCCCTCTTCCGAGACCAATCCGATCTTAATCGCTGTCCCGCCTATGTCGATCCCGGAAATAGCCTTCATGGCTTACCCTTCGTCTTGATCTGAAGTTTTTGCGAAAGACCCGCATATCTCATCTTTTCCGGGACGATCCCCTTTTCCCTGGCCAGATGCCAGGCCAGGAGCTGGAAAGGGACGATGGCGTTCAAAAGGTCCAGCTCGGGCAAAGCGTCCGTCGTCGCCCAGGGCATATGACAATCAAAGGGGGACGATCGCGCGCTTCCGAGGTTCAAAATGTGCACCCCGATCCCCAGTCCGGAGAGAACCTCGGCGCCGCTGACGGCCATCTCCTGCTGATCCGGGGAGGCGGTAACGAATAGGGCAAGGCTTTTCCCGCTCAATCCGTGGAACCGTCCGTGGAAAGCCTCCTCGGTGTCGAACCCGGCTGCCGGGACCCCGCTCATCTCGGTGATTTTCAGGGAACCCTCCAGGGCCGTGGCATAATGCCTTCCTTGCCCCATCACCATGACAAAATCCGTCCCCCGAAAGGCCCTGGCCATTTCTCCGCAGGCCATTTTGCAATGTTCGATCAAATTGGAGAACTCGGTCGCGAAACGCGGAGCCTCAACCTTTTTGCCGACTTGCCCCAGGATCAGCAGAAGAAGGGTCAATACACTGGCCGTGTATCCTTTGCTTTTGGGTCCCACCGCCTCCGATCCAGCCGGGATGACCAGCATTTCCGGAGAGACCCTGGCGATCGGGCTTTCCCGTTCCGCGGTCAGGGTCAGGGTTCTCATCCCGCAGCGGCGGGCATGTTCAACCGCCTGGATCGTGGTGGTGCTGGTGCCGGTCTGCGAAAGGATGAGGGCCAGGGAATCCGGGCCCTTTCCTCCATCGGGCTCAGCCATAAATGCCAGGGGCCCCCGAATTCGAATCCGCTGATTTCCCGACGCGGCCAGCAAAGGTTCGACCGCCACCAGGGCGTTCATCGAGGTTCCGGATCCCAGGAGGTAGATCGTCTTTGCCCCGGACATCTTCGGGATCCCGGAAAGATCGCCGGGAATTTCTTTCAGGACTCGATCGATCACCCGGGGTTGTTCTCTTATGTAAGAGATAATATCCATTGTGCTTACCCTTAGCCTTGACCTTAACCTTTAATACTTCCTTCTCCCCTCCCCTGCCGGAAATACCTCTGCATGAAGGCAAAGGGAAAGATGATCGGCAGGCTGAGCAGGATGGCCGCGGCCATGAGGCGCCCGTAGTCGATCTGATGCTGGCCCAGGTAGTAGAAGAGGAGGACCGGCGCGGTCTGGGCGGCAGTGGTTGTCGTGTACAGCAGGGCAAAGATGTATTCCTGCCAGGCCAGCACGAAGGCAAAGAGGCCGGCGGTGAGGATCCCGGGCAGGGACATGCGCAGCACGACCTCGAAAATCGTCTTGATATCCCCGCATCCGTCCACTCTGGCCGCCTCCTCCAGTTCCCGGGGAATGTTCCGGAAGGTGGTGGCCACCATCCAGGTGCAGATGGGCAGGGTTACCGAAAGGTAAGCGAAGACCAGACCGGAAATCGTATTCAGCAGCTTGAATTTGGAGAGGATGATGTAAAAGGGCACGAAAAAGATCATGGGGGGAAAGAACTGGGAACTCAGGATTCCCACCAGAATGGATTTTCCCCCGGGGGCCCGCAGCCGGGTCAGGCCATACGCCGCGGGGATGGAGAGGACCAGACTGACGGCGGTGACGATGGAAGAGACGAGGAGGCTGTTCCACAGGCAGGTCAGGAACTTCGGGTCCTCCAGGACCCCCGCGTACTGCGCGAGAGTCCAGTTCTTGCTAAACCACTGGAGGGGGTAGGTGAAGAACTCCTCGATGGGCTTGAAGCTGGTCAGGGCCATCCACAGGTAAGGGAAAATCACAACGGCGGAGGCCGCAACCAGGAAAACATAGACGAATCCCTTGGTCAGTCTTCGGCGCGCCCGTTTCGAAAGCTTCAGGGACATCTTAATCTCTTTCCACCACCTTCAGGTACAGGAGGATGACGATCAGAATCTGGGTGAACAAGACCAGCGACGCAGCGGCCGCCGCGCCGAAATCAAAGGCGTCAAAGGCCAGTTTGAAAATATGCAGCCCGAAGATCTCCGTGGCCCGCAGGGGACCTCCACCGGTCATGACGATCGGCAGGGTAAAGGAGTTGTAGGCCCAGATGGTGGAGAGGAGGACCCCGGTGGAGATGCTCGGAAGAATGGTGGGGAGAATGACCATTCGGAAAGTCCCCAACCAGTTGGCCCCATCCACCTGGGTCGCCTCCAGGAGTTCCGGGGATACGTCCTGCAGGCCGGCCAGAAGAGTGATCATGACCAGGGGGAAAAATTTCCAGGTGTTGGCCACGATCAGGGAGATCTGGGCGAGTTGCGGAGAAGCCAGCCAGGCAACGGGCCTTTCGATCAGGCCCAGGCGCAGCAGGATGTCATTCAGCACCCCCATCTGGGGGTCGTAAATCCAGATGAAAAGAATCCCCACTACCACGAAAGAAGAGATCCAGGGGATGAGGAGAATCCCGGTGAAAGGCCCGCGGAATCGGATGATGGAGTTCAGCCCCAGGGCAATGGCCAGGCCTATGACCAGCTGCAGGGATACGTTTCCCACCACCCACAGGAGGGTGACCTTGAAGGAATTCCAGAAGAAGGGGGAATTCCCCAGCTTGGCAAAATTCTGCATCCCCGAGAACTGCCAGACGTTGCTCATCGGGTCGAAATTGGAGAAAGCAATCCCCAGGTTGTAGAGGGCGGGAAATAGCACCGCCACGGCGAGAACCACCAAGAGGGGGGCGGCAAAGAGGTAGCCTTTGATGAATCTGGTGCGACGCTTAAACAATCTTTTATCCTATCCGGTCAGCGGCGGAACCAAACCGTGTTTACCTTAAATCCGAAATTCGAATACCGAAATCCGAAACAAAAAACAAATTCGAATAACCAAATGTTTAAAAAAACCTTTCGAGTTTGAAAATTTGAATTTGTTTCGAGGTTCGGGTTTCGTGCTTCGGATTTATGATTGAATCCTATAAAGGGGAAGAAGAACGAAATCCTTTGGGGTCATCAATCCAGCGTTTCCCATCTCCCCGACCGGCTTGAGGCATACGCCTGGTCGATGATCCGGTTCACTTCCAGCCCGTCCCGGAAGGTCAGCATCGGTTTCTTGTGCTCCCGCACGCACTCCACAAAATGGCTGATTTCATCGTAGTAGCCGTACCTCCAGTACTCCTGGACCGTGGGGAACAGCCATCCCTGTTTGTGCTCCACCTTTTCGCTGAAGTAGGCGTCGGTCTGCTTCTTGGAAAAGACCCGGATGGGTTGAGAGAGGCCGGAACGATCATAGGTGATCATTCCCTCGTCCCCCCAGACTTCAAAAACCACGGCCATTCCCCCCCGCTGCGTCCAGCTGGCCTCCGCCTGGCCCACCAGCTTTTCGCCGTAGCGAACGATCGCCAGGGCATTGTCCTCGCAATCCGTGCGGTGATGGAGCGTCGGGGTGTAAGCCAAGACTGCCTGGGCCTTTTCCTGACTCATGAAATTGAACGCCCCGATCACGTGACAGCCCATATCGAGAAGGGCCCCGCCCCCGGAATATCTATGCTCGTAAAACCAGGAGGAGTGGGGCCCGAAGTGACCTTCCCGCCCCCGCATCCACAAGGGAGCACCGATCGTCCCTCGCTGGACGATCGAGAGAATCTCCTGCATGTCCGGGGTGAAGAGGAGGTTTTCCCCGTAGCAGTGAATGATTTTCGCGGCCTCCGCCGCCTCGAGCATGGCCCTGGCCTCTTCCGCCGTTCGGCCCAGGGGCTTTTCGCAGAGGATGTGTTTGCCTGCCCGGGCGGCCTGCACTGCCGCCTCCAGGTGAAGGTGATTGGGCAGACAGAGGTCCACGGCGTCGAAGTCCGGCCCTTTCAGCAGTTCTTCAAAGGAAGTCGCGGCTTCACCGATATCGTTTTCCGCACCGAATTTCCGGGTGCGTTCCGGGTCCCGCCCGAGGACGGAGACCACCTTCACCCCCTGAAGCCGCTTGTACACCTGGGTCCGAAATTCAGCGATGAATCCGGTCCCCAGCATGGCGATCCGAACGTCCCGATCCATTCATCCACTCCGAAAGATCGCCCTGTAGGGGCGAGTTTCAAACCCGCCCCTACTTTAAAATTTGGTTGATCTGCTCCGCCGCCTGATCGGCCGCCTGTTTGGCCGTGGCTTTCTGCGAGAGAACCTGCTGCGCCGCATTGCCCACGATATCCGCGATCTGGCTGAATTTGCCGGTGATGGGCAGGGGTTCCCCGTAGGGGGCGGCTTCCACCCATGGTTTCCAGTCTTTGGTCTGGAACCGGGGCATGGCCGCAGCGGATTTCCGCCCGGGGATCGTGACTACGCTGCGGGACTGGTTCTCGGGTCTGAGGATGTAGGTGGCGAACTTTTTGGCGTCTTCCTTGACCTTGCTCTGCGAAAAGATCACGTAGTACCAGGAACTCATGGTGAACCGGGGCTTTTTGTCCTTCACCCGCGGAATCTGCCCCACGTACCAGTTCAGGTTGGGGTTCTGCTGACGCAGGGTGCCGGTCGCCCACGGCCCGTCGATCATCATGCCTACCTGGCTGGTCAGCAGGAGTTTTCGCACATCCGCGTTGCTGTTGGCGATGGCCGAAGGCTGGGCCACCTTGTATGTATTCAGCAGGTCTCCATAGAACTGGAAAGCCGCCACTCCGGCATCATTATTGATGGCCGCCTTTTTCCCGTCCGGGGTCAGGAAATCCCCGTGGAAGGCGTAAAGGATGTTGAGAAAGCGGCCGATGAACGTGGCGTCATTGATACCCACCATGCCGTACCCGTATTGTTTTCCGGGCACGGTGATCTTTTTGCACACCTCCACCAGTTCATCCATGGTCTTGGGAAATTCCTTGATGCCCGCCGCCTTAAACATATCCGTGTTGTAGTAGAACATCCACGGGTCGATCCGGTCCGGGACGGCGTATATCTTTCCGGCTACGGTGGCCGTCACCCAGGGAAGCTCAAAGAAGTCTTTCTTGTCCAGGCTGTTGGAGTAGTCCGTCAAATCGGCCAGGAACCCAGCGGCCTGCATCTCCTGCAGCCAGCGGCCATCCACGTAACCCATGTCCGGTGCATCGCCGGAGCGCAGAGATACGACCAGTTTCTGTTTCATCATATGGAAGGGGATGCTGATGATTTCCACCTTCACGCCGGGGTTCTGCTTCTCCCAGGCCGCAAAAATGCTGGTGACCTCTTTCTCCTGGTCCTTGCTGTCCCATCCCGGGTAGGCAATCTTGACCGTGGCGGCGCCATAGGCTCCGGGAACGGTAACCGCCATCAGGAACAGACCGCAAATCAGAGCTGCTCTCCATTTCTTAAACATTTTGTTTCCTCCTTTTTCCCTGATTCATTCTCACGGGATTTTTTTCCCGTGAATCATTTTCCGCCGGTTCATGATTCTCTCCCTCTTCCCTATTTCCTCCGCGCCACCCGGGGGACGTAATTCTCCAATCCCTTCACCGGGAATTTCACCAGCTGTCCGATTTCCGCCGAGCGGTAGAGGGCGATGAGCATTTCCACCACCGCCAAGCCGTCCTCCAAGGTCTCCATGGGCCGGATCCCTTTGCGGAAAGCCTCCACCATGTGCCGGTTCTCGTTCACATACCCGTAGGCACTCGCCTCATCTTCCAGCACGGGCATGAGCCCCTGTTCGGCGTTCTGCTTCTCCACCAGGTCCTCTCCCTGGGCGCCCCGGACTTCCCGAGACAGGAAGATCTTCAGCCCCGTGCTGAGGGAGTTGAATTCCATGGAATACTCGGGGCCCAGAAGTTCCAGCTGGAGGCGCAAACCCGCTCCCACATAAGCCCAGGAGGTGGTCGCCTCGATGATCACCTCGCGCCCCTCCGGATCCTTCAGGACGAGGGTGCCGCGGGCAAAGTCCTCCGCCGGACGCTTGCCGTAGTCCACGGCCTTCCCCATGCTCTTCTTCAGCTTCTTCACGTAATCGGGGCGGGTCCATTTCAAAAAGCCGATGGTGGCGCTGGCGTTGACCGGCTTCAAAGAGGACCGGGCCTCGCCCGGCTTGGTTAACAGGAACCGGGCCACCTCGACGCTGTGGCACATCATGTCGGACAAGACCCCCCCGCCCTGTTGGCTTCCCATCCAGAACCAGGGCTCATGGGGACCCCCGTGCTCCTCCGCGGCCCGGGCCAGGTAGGGACGGCCGCTGATCGGAACCGCCCTCCGCCAGATGATTTCCTTTCCCCGCTGCACCGCCGTCGCAAAGAGCTGGTTTTCCAGATAGCCGTGGTTGAGCTTGGCGTCTTTGGCCAGGCGGACGATTTCCCGCGCTTCCCCGATCGTCCGGGCCAGCGGCTTTTCGCAGGCCACCCCCAGCAGCGAGGCCTTTCCTCTTTTCACCAGGTCATGAATGAGCTGGAAGTTCCCCAGCCGCGCATAGTTCGGGCCGAGGACCCAGAGGGCATCAATCTCCGGCGAAGCAATCATGGCCTCCGGGGAAGAATAGGGTTTACAGGGGCCCACCTCCATTTTGTTGGCCCGGTCGGCAAACGCGTTCCGGTGATTTGCCGTGGGGCTCCAAACCCCTGCCACCCGCACATTCCGGACGCCGATTATGGACTGGAGATGAAACTTGGCCACGAAGCCGCTCCCGATCATCCCGATGCGGAGCGTTTCAACCGGTAAAGATCTTTTCCCCATATCACACCACCTTGTCCGTTTTCGGGTCGATGAGATGCATCTTTCTCAGGTCCATCATGAAATGCATCGTTTCCCCCGCCTCTTTGGCGGCATAGGGATCCACCAGCGAGGAAATTTGTCGGGTCCCGAACTTGAAATGGATCATGGTATCCATCCCCAGGGGCTCAACGACTTCCACCCGGGCCTGGAACTCAGCCATGCCCGAATTCTCTTCGTGCGGGCGACTTTCCCCGCAGTGCTCCGGCCGAATCCCCAGGACGACCTCCTTTCCGGCGTACGCTCGATAGCGATCCGTGCGGGATCGCGGCACGGGGAGGGTCGGTCCGTCTTCGATCTTCACGGCCAGCCCCCCGGGGGATTCGATGAGCCGGCAGGGGATAAAGTTCATGGAGGGGGAACCGATAAAACCGGCGACGAACCGGCTCTGGGGCCGCTCGTACATGTCCTGGGGCGTGCCGATCTGCTCGATCTTCCCCGCATTCATCACCACGATCCGTTGCGCCAGGGTCATGGCCTCCACCTGATCATGGGTCACGTAGAGGATGGTGGTTCCCACTTTCTGATGGATCTGCTTGATCTCGGTCCGCATCTGCACCCGCAGCTTCGCATCCAGATTGCTCAGCGGCTCATCGAACAAAAAGACCTTCGGGTCCCTCACGATGGCCCGGCCGATGGCCACGCGTTGCCGCTGTCCTCCGGAAAGCTGCTTGGGACGCCGTTCGAGGAGATCGCTGATTCCCAGCGTCTCAGCCGCGGCCTCCACCCGCCGCTGGATCTCCTCCTTGGGATATTTGCGGACCCGCAGGGCAAAGGCCATGTTCTCATAGACCGTGGCGTAGGGATAGAGGGCGTAGTTTTGGAAGACCATGGCCACGTCCCGGTCTTTGGGGGGCATGTCGTTCACCAATTGGCTGCCGATATAAATCTCCCCGGCGGAGAGGTCTTCCAGGCCCGCGACCATTCGCAGGGTCGTGCTCTTCCCGCACCCCGACGGCCCGACGAGGACGACAAACTCCCTGTCGCCCACATGGAGATCCACGTCGTGAACGGCAACCGTCTTGCCGAAGGTTTTACGTACTTTTTTTAGGACTACTTCAGCCATCGGAAAAAAAGAACCGCCCCCTTTCCCCTGCAGAAAACCCAAATTTGTGCTTAGGTATTTCATACCACAGGGCCCATGAAAGTTCAAACCCCCCAGTGCCAGGCCCGGGGCCACAATCGGAAGATTGCGGAATGCTCATATGAGTCCCCGCGGGACGCCGGGCGCCTCCGAAAAAAACTCGATGTTCCTGGGAACCCCCTTTCTCATGGCACCCGTTCCAGGAAATATGTTAAATTATGAGCAAATGACCATCCGGGTTTCCCCCCTCAATCTTTCTATGGCCGAGGAGGAATCTGCTCTTCCGGAGAAGACCGCAGAGATCCTCCAGGTTTCTTTAAATGACCTTCGGGATTTCCGGATCATAAAGAAATCCCTCGACGCCCGCCGGAAGAACCGGATTCATTTTGTGTATGCCGTCGAGTTCTCCCTGCCACCGGAGCAGGAACAAAGCTTATTGCGACAGCCTCCCCCCGCCCTTCAGGTCGAGGAGGTACCTCCCAAAACCCTCCCATCACCTGCCATCCTGAAGAGTAAACCGAGGCACCGCCCCCTGATCGTGGGAACCGGCCCGGCGGGCCTCTTCGCCGCCTGGAAGCTGACCCAGATGCGGCCTTCCCCCCCTCATCCTGGAAAGGGGCAGGGAAGTTTCGGCCCGAATTAAGGATGTGAATCGATTCTGGGAAGAGGGGGTCCTGGAAGATGAGAGCAACGTGCAATTCGGCGAGGGGGGAGCGGGGACTTTTTCAGACGGAAAGCTCTTTACCCGTCTCAACGACCCCCGTATCTCCGAAATCCTGGAAGCCTTCGTCCGCTTCGGGGCCCCCCCGGAAATCCTGTACCTTCAACGGCCCCACATCGGAACGGACCGTCTCCGCCGGGTGGTGGCGGCCATGCGGCGGTTTCTTCAGGAACAGGGAGCGGAGTTCCGCTTCCAGGCAAAGCTTTCGGGCCTGAAAATCTCAAATAGCAAGCTGGAAGGGGCGGTTATTAACGGGAGAGAAGAAGTCGATGGATCTCTTCTCTTTCTGGCCCTCGGGCACAGCGCCCGGGACACGTACCGGATGCTGCACCGTGCAGGCGTGGCCATGGAGCCCAAGCCCTTTGCCATGGGACTCCGAATCGAGCATCCCCAGAGGCTCATCGACCGGATTCAGTACGGACCATCGGCAGGGCATCCCCGCCTGCCCCCCGCGGAATATCAGCTGACCCACCGCACCCCCAAGGGACGGGCCGTCTATTCCTTCTGCATGTGCCCGGGCGGAGCGGTCATCGGATCAAGCTCTGAAAAAGGAACGATGGTCATCAACGGAATGAGCTATTTCCGGAGGAACTCCCCCTGGGCCAACAGCGCTCTGGTGGTGAATGTGGGGAAAGAAGACTTCGGGGGAGAAGACGCCCTGGCCGGCTTGGAGTTCCAGCGGCGATGGGAGGAGAAGGCCTTTCAGCTGGGGGGAGGCAATTTCCGGGCCCCGGCTCAGGCGGTCTTCGATTTCCTGGAAAAAAGGGATCCGCGTCCGGGCCCGGAAACCAGCTTCCGGCCCGGCGTCACCCCTGCCCGCCTGGAAGAATGCCTTCCGGGATTCATCGTCGAGAGTCTGCGGGAAGCGATTCCCTTTTTCGATCGGAAGATGCGAAAGTTTTCCTCCAAGGAAGCCATGCTCATAGGGGTTGAAACTCGAACCTCCTCCCCGGTTCGCATTCTTCGGAACGATGACTATCAGTCGCTCAACCTCCCGGGTTTACTGCCCATCGGAGAGGGGTCGGGTTATGCCGGCGGCATCATCAGTTCCGCCCTAGACGGGATGAAGGCGGCGGAGGCGGCGATTAGGGATTGGGTGTAGGGTGTAGGGTGTAGACGGTGTAGCGAAGTGCAGAAGGTGTAGGGTTTGGGCTATCGGATGCAAGATATAATGAGTTGCAAGGTTGAAGTTTCGATTTCGACCACTTGACAACTCTCGAAACTCACAACTCGCAACTTTTTTAAGGAGGGAATATGGCCAAGACATTCATCAACGAGCTTAGAAAAGGCCAGACGGTGGAAAGCCTTTTTCTGGTCAAAGACAAGATCCTGACGAAGACCAAGGCCGGAAACCCTTACCTCTCCATCAAGCTGGCAGACCGGACCGGGGAAGCGGAGGGACGAATCTGGGATAATGCCCTGGATTTTCTCCCCCTGTTTGAAAAGGATGATTTTATAAAAGTGCGGGGGGAAGTCGACGAATTTCAGGGGATGCTGCAGCTTCGTATTACCAAGCTGAGGAAATGCGAAGACCGTGAAATCCAGCTGGGGGATTATCTACCCCAGACTTCCCAGGACGTAGAGAAAATGCTCGGAGAACTCAAGAAAATAGCTTCCCAGGTTCGCCAGCCCTTTCTGAGCAGACTTTTGGAGGCTTTTCTTAATGATGAAGAGTTGGTCAAAAAATTTAAAATGGCCCCCGCGGCCAAGGCGGTCCATCACGTTTTCCTCGGGGGCCTGCTGGAGCATACCCTTTCCGTGGTTCAGCTGGTTCTCCTGATTGGTCCCCGGTACAAAGGAATCGACCAGGAACTCCTCCTTACGGGGGCCATTCTCCATGACCTGGGGAAAGTATCCGAGCTGTCCTTCGAGCGGACCTTCGATTATACCGACCCGGGCCGGCTCCTGGGCCATATTACCCTCACCGTGGAAATGATCGATGAAAAGCTCAAGGCCATCCCGGAATTTCCTGAGAATCTGGCCGTCCTGCTCAAACACATCATCCTCAGCCATCACGGGGAATACGAATTCGGGTCGCCCAAACGCCCCAAGACTCTGGAAGCCCTCCTCCTCCATCACCTGGACGACATGGACGCCAAGATGAACGGCTTCATGGCCTGGATCGAAAAGGAAAAGGACGCCCCTTCCCGATGGACCTCCTATCACAAACTTTTTGAACGGTTCATCTACAAACCGGAAGAAGAAAGCTGATTTCTTGAAAATTCCGTTCCTCCATTCCTGGAAAGTCAGTCCCCAAGAGGCCATCAGGATTCAGGAGGAGCTGCGGAAAAAGCTGCGGCTCAGGCCGCCCAAAACTCCTTTCAAAACGGTCGCCGCCGCTGACGTCTCTTACAGCCGCGCAGATGAAAAGTTGTTCGCCGCCTTTCTGATCTTTTCCTATCCCGATCTGACCCTCCTGGAAAGTGCCGCCGCCCGGGGACGGGGCTCTTTCCCCTACATCCCCGGTCTTCTTTCTTTCCGGGAAGCCCCCATTCTCCTGAAAGCTTTTTCCAAACTGGAACGGCGCCCGGATGTAATCCTGATCGACGGCCAGGGGATCGCCCATCCCCGATCCATGGGCATCGCCGCCCACCTGGGGATCCTTCTCAACCTGCCATCCATCGGCTGCGCCAAAAGCCGCCTTTTCGGAAAGGAGGCGGAACCCGGACTGGAGCAGGGAAGCTTTGTTCCTCTGATGGAGGGGGAGCAAACGGTGGGGATGATCGTGCGGACCCGCGCCGGGGTGAAACCCGTTTATGTCTCTCCCGGGCACAAGATGGATATGGAAGGCAGCGTGAAGATGGTCCTCTCTCTTTGCCGGGGGTACAGGATTCCCGAGCCCCTCCGCCAAGCCCATATTTTCGTGAATCAACTCAGGTCCGCGGGAGAATAAATTTTCACCGCAGAGGGCACAGAGATCCCAGAGATCAGGTATAATGATAGGAAAGGATCTTCAATATATGCAGAAAAAGAATCTGGGGAAAACCGGTTGGTCTGTATCCACCATCAGCTTCGGGGCGATAAAACTTCCTCGGATCAGCCTGAAGGAATGCGAGACCCTGCTGAACCGGGCGCTGGATTCCGGGATGAATTATATCGACACCGCAGACTGCTATGGGGACAGCGAGGAAAAGATAGGCCAGGTTTTAAAGAAAAGGCGCAAAGAATTTTATCTCTCCACCAAGGTGGATGAACGGGACGGGCCGGGGGTGCGGGCCAAGCTGGACCGGTGCCTCAGACGGCTGCAGACCGAATGGATCGATCTTCTCTTCTTCCACGACGTGCGGGGCGGGGAATACGAAAAGATTTTCAACACCGGCGGGCTGGAAGAGCTCTGGAAGGCGCAAAGGAAGGGGGAAATCACCCACCTCGGTATCAGCATTCACAACAACCTTACCATGATGCGGCAAGCCGTCGAATCAGGGGTCTTCTCCGTCTTGATGGTAGCCTACAGCGCCCTGGACGAGGACCGCCTGACGGCCGACCTTCTCCCCCTGGCCTCTTCCAAGGGAGTCGGCCTGGTGGCCATGAAGCCTCTGGCCGGGGGCAGGCTGGGGAATATGCCCCCCCGAGGTTGGAACAAATCTCTTTTCCAGGGAGAGTCCCCCGCTCAGATCGCCCTTCGTTACGTCCTGTCGAATTCCCACATCACTTGCGCAATTCCCGGCATGATGGCCATGAATGAGCTGGAAGAAAACCTCCGGGTCGGAAAGACCCCCAGGGAACTGTCGGCGGAAGAAATCAAGGAATTCATGGCCATGGCCGCGGAGGCCGGGAAGGGGTTCTGCCGGAACTGCGGTTACTGTCTCCCCTGCCCCGAGGGGATTCCCATTCCCGATGTTTTCCGCTATGAAAGTTACTACCGCAATTACGGCCTGGAAGGTTGGGCTAAAGAGCAGTACCGGGTTCTAACCCTCAACGCGCAGGCCTGCTCGGATTGCCAGACCTGTATAGAAAAATGCCCTTATGGGGTTTCCATTCCTTCGGGTTTAAAAAAGGCCCATAACCTGCTTACAGGCGCATAAAATGAGGAGAATTGGGAAGCAGCCCGGAGCAGAGGGCAGAGAGCAGGGAGCGGATACAATGATTGCGTTCAAATAACGTGGGGAGGGGAAAATGCGGAAAGAAATCCAAGTCTATCTAACCAGGCTCGGCGATTTGCGCCACCAGGTCAAAACCCTGCTGGAGGGATTGCCCCCGGAAGCCCTTGACTGGCGGCCCATCCGGGGAGAAGGGGAGCTGGCGACCAATTCCTTGGCGGTCATGGCCGTCCACCTGGCCGGATCGCTGACGTACTGGACGAAGGAAATCATCGGCCGCACGCCCATCCAGCGGGACCGGGAGGCAGAATTCGCCACCCAGGGCGTGCCAGCCACCGAGTTAAAGGCCGGATTGGATGCCGCATCCAGAGTTTCCGAAGAGGTTCTATCATCCCTTTCCGAAGCTCAATTGGAGGAGGACCGCAAATTCCGGGATCGCACGGTAACGGTCCGCTGGGGGATCTTGCATATGATCGAGCATTTCGCCACCCACATCGGCCATATGCAGCTGACCCGGCAGCTGTGGCTGGCCCGGGAAAAGAATTAAAAATTCGAAACCGGCAAACCGGGATTCATTTCGGGCAACAATACCAATAAAAAATTTTTGCGCCACCCTCAATCCCTGACTCTGACGCTATTTTTTTGCCGGTTTCGCGCTTGGAATTTTGATTCTTGCTGGCTATTCAAAGAAAAATCTCTCATCGTCACCTTAGGCCGAGGTATCCATGTCTTCCATCACCCCCCAAACCATTCTGGACTTGGCCCGAAATTTCATGGAGAGCCGGGTTCTGCTCACCGGGGCGGAGCTGAATCTTTTCACCCTCCTGGCCTCCGAACCCCTTTCCGCTGAGGAAGTTGTCGCCCGAACCGGGGCAAACCTCCGGGCGTTGACCATCCTCCTGGACGCCCTGGCGGCAATGGAGTTATTGGTGAAACAGGAAGGAAGGTACTCCTGCCGCCCGGCGATCTCTTCTCTGCTATCGGAGAAAGGCCCCGAATCAATCCTTCCCATGGTTCACCACATGGCCCATGTCTGGCAGAGATGGTCGCAATTGACCGAAAAGGTCAAAGGCCGGGTAGAGCCGGGGAAGCCCATAGAATCCCAAGAGGCAAATCAAATCCCTGCTTTCATAGGGGCCATGCACTCGATTGCGGCCAAGCTGGCCCCCGGGATTGTTGCCGCAGTCAACCCGGGGACGGCAAGGAATTTGCTGGATGTAGGCGGCGCCTCCGGGACCTACACCTTGGCCTTTCTCCGGGCCGTCCCGGGAATGCGAGCGACCCTTTTCGACAAACCCGAAGTCATCCCGATCGCCCGGAGATGCCTGGGAGAAGCAGGGGTCCTGGATCGGATTACTTTGGTAGGAGGGGATTTTTACCATGACGAATTTCCCCCCGGCCATGACCTAGCCCTTATTTCCGCCATCATTCACCAGAATAGCCGCGGGGAGAATCTTGATCTTTACCGGAAGGTTTTCCGGGCTCTTGTGCCGGGGGGGCGAATCGTCATCCGGGATCACATCATGGAACCCGACCGGACCCGGCCGAGGGACGGGGCTATTTTCGCGGTAAACATGCTCGTGGGAACACGGGGCGGCAACACGTATACCTTCGAGGAGATTCATACGGATCTTGTCCAGGCCGGGTTCGTCCGCATCCGACTCCTGCAGCAAGGGAAGAGAATGGACGGGTTGGTGGAGGGATTCAAGCCCTCGTAAGTTTCGGGTTTCAGGTTTCGAGTTTCGGGTTTTGGGTCGTAGTTCTAAGGAACCGCAACAACGGAAAACAAGGGATCCTCGCACGGGGTTCGCTGGGGTGGGAACGAGGCAGCGTGCCCGTACGAAGGATCATGGAAAACGCCAAAAGGAGGGAAAAAGGATGGCCGAGAAGAAGAACATCAAGGTCAAGACCTTCGCCACCGAGCTGAGGGAATTCAAAGCCATGCGGGAGCTGGCCGATCTGGATGAGCAGGTCAACAAGTTCATCAAAGAGAAAAGGATCAAGAAGGTCGTATCGGTCAGCGACACCACGACTACCGATATCACCGGCGCTTCGATCGGGTTGATCCGGGTTTTGGCTTACGAGACCTGACGCTCCGCCTTTACCACCAGTAAGGATACCGGTGCCTCCAGTAGGGGTACCCGTAAGGATACCCGTAGGGGCCCCAGAAGGGAGGGTAGTCCCAGTAGGGGTAGGGATAGCGGAGGGGGTCTATTTTCTCCCAGAGATGGATTTCCTTGGCCAGAATAACGGGGTAGGTGTACTGGATCCCCCCCAGGGGAAGGGTTTCTTTTCCCGCGATCTCACCCGCGATGGTTATCTCCCGCCCCTCCTTGTAAATAACGGGGTCCAGAAAGCCGGCATGGCGTACGATAAACCGTCCGGCGGAAGAGTCCAGGTTCTTGGGCCTTTTTTCTATATCCAGCTCAGACTGCCGGACCTCCAGAATCGTTTCATCCTGCCGGTTCGTAGTTTTTACAATCACCCCCCCCCACAAAACAGTCTTGCCCAGAAAATCCTGCGGGTTTTTCTGGACAGTCTGATAGGTCAGGGTCTCGTCCACCTGCCGCATCACTTCTTTGGAGAGGGGGGCGCACGAAAAAATAAAAGCCGCCGCCAGAAAGAAGAGGAGAATCCTTACCCTTTTCATCGAACGACGTCCTACCCCGATGCCGAAATGAAACATCGGACCGCCGCCGCTTTCCGGCTTCCACAGGTGATGATCCCGGGGAGTCAGGACCGGGTAGGCGTAATCAATATCTTTCAGGGGCTGGACTTTCTTCCCCAGCACCTCTCCCAGAACCGTGATCTTCTTGCCCGCGATGTAGATCGCCGGATCAGCAAAGCTTTCGAACCGGATCAGGAATCGCCCGAAAGACTCATCCGTATCTTTTGGCTTGTTCTGCCAGTCCAGGGGTTTTTGAAGAACCTCGACCCAGGTTTCTCCCTCGCGAGTGGAAGTACCCAGGATTTGCCCGCCCGCAAGAATTTTTTTCCCCTGGTACTGTTCCGGATTCTTGATTAGCATCTGAAAAGTCAGGTTGGGGTCTGCCATTTTGAGAGATTCCTGGGGGATGGCCTGGGTACAGGCCGTCAGAAAGACCGCCAGAATGATCAGGATGAATAGCCTCATGAAAAGTTTCTCCTTTGCCGTCAAAATTCCAGGGAGAAGGTTTCTTCGTCACCTTGGAGCTCTTGTTTTTATTATACCAAAACTTTACACCCTTAGGAAAAATTCATCTCTTGATGGCCTTTGGCGATCGATCCCCGGGTTGCTTTTCCCTTGAAACCTTTGATTCCTTTCCTTTCCCTTGTCGGATAAAATGATAGGAACCCTGTAGGGGCGATTCATGAATCGCCCCTACGGAGGAAAAGAAACCATAAGCATCTCTTATGAGCGGCAGACACCCTCTTTCATCGAATCAAAGAACCGGCTACCTCCCGGGGCTCATGCTCTCCTTCACCTTCTCCATCGGGTTCATCCTCCACCTCCTCCTCTTCGCCACCGCCCCCATGGTCTCCATCATCATGGAGGAGATGAACCTGTCCCATGCTGAATTCGGCATGGTCTATTCGGCCTCCATGCTCAGCCTCATTCTATTCCGTATCCCCTGGGGCCTTTTCGGAGACCGGAAGGGATACCTGCTTTCCCTGCGGATCGCCCTGCCCCTGATCGCCGCTTCGTCCCTGGCCAGGACCTTTTCCCCCAATTTTGTCATCCTTCTATTGAGCCAGATCTTCCTCGGCCTGGGCCTGGCTTCTGTTTTTCCCTGCCTTCCCATGATTGTGAAGGAATGGTCCGGTGGGAAATCCCTGGGTTTGGCGACTGGAATCTACATTTCCGGATTTGCTGCGGGAAACGCCGCCGCCCTGGGAATTACCCCCCACTTGCTTCCATCCATGGGTTGGCGGTCTGTCCTTTTCCTGTACAGCTGCCTGGTTGTGGCCCTATCCCTCCTTTGGTGGGGCTGGGCAAAAAGTTACCTAAAGGGAAACTTGGGGGTTCAAGGGGAGAGCTTCAAAAAAGTCATGAAAGATCCCCTCGTCTGGATCCTCCTGCTTTTTATGAGTTCAGCCATGGGAAGCTACGATACCCTGGCTACCTGGATGCCCAAGGTCCTGGAGATGAAAGAATTCCCCCAGGCGCTGGCTTCCTTGCTCCCCTTGGGTTTCTTTTTCGCGGGGCCGGTGGTCGGCTGGTTCTCCGACCGTCTGAAGGATCGAAAAAAACTCGTCCTTCTCCTGGGGGTCTTCAGCGGCGCCTCCATCGCCGGGATCAACTATGCCCCCCTGCCCTATTTGCCCGGCTGCATCTTCCTGGCAGGGTTCTCCACCATGGGAGTCCTCACCATCACCCTGGCCGTGCCGGCCAACGAGGAGCGGTTCTCTTCCTCCATCGGAACGGTGATCGGGCTCATCTCCTCGCTTGGGAACATAGGCCCGCTGGTCATGCCCGTAGTCTTCGGCTGGTTGATCGATCTGACCGGGACTTTCCGGGCATCGGTCTTTTTTGTCGCCCTCATCGCCGGGGTCACCTTCCTTCTCGGAGGGGGGGGCATGCAGGCTTTCAGGGCCAAATAGCGATTTATCGTCCTATTGTCGTGTCCCAAGAATAATATGAATAAATTCCTTTAGGTGAACCCCGGGCTCTGTGGGGATACTCACAGCATTTGACATTTCCGGGATGCTTGGGTCGTGGCCCGGGGGCAAGGAGCTTCTGGGCAAAAAGCATCGGCCCATAGAATTTCGGATTTCGAATTGCGGATTTCGGATTTTGGAGTTTTCTTTTTCAATCCGCATTCCGCAATCCACATTCCGCAATTTAGGGGCGGGCGTCGGTCTGACCCTCGGCTCCTGGCACCAGCCTCCGACTTGGTCAGCTTATTTCCGGGACACAACACTAGGGATTCTTTTCCCTTGCAAAATGGGGAAAGCAAAATTAGACTCACAACCAGGCGGGGCATGACCTCCGGCAGAGCCGGAAGCTTGAAAAACCGTGGACCGCTCAAAGCGGATTCACCAGGGGGCCACCTGAAGGTGTCCTCCGATCGGGTGCCAGGCCCGGGGGCAAGGGTGTTCCCCGCAAAAACCATGAGGCGCTTCTCATTTCTTGGACAGGGCGGGCAAGCCATGAAATTTCCCCACAAGCGTGCTTTCCCGTTGTAGGGGCGCCCGGCTGGGCGCCCGGGGGCCCGCCTCATTTTGCGGATACCGGGGTTTCATCTCTGAGAAAGAGCTCTTCCCGCCGATGCTTTTTGCGGGGAACACCCTTGCCCCCGGGCCACAACCCAAAGATTTTGGAATTCTCAACAGCCGTGAGTCTCCCGGCAGAGCCGGGGGTTTACCCAAGGAAAATTATCCTGCGAAGGAGGACCCTCATGGACCAGGAGATTCGGCCGGAACTAGCAGCGTTCGCCAAGGCCATGGAATCCCGGCTCAAAGAGAATGCCCACCGGGGGGACTGGAGGACTTTCAATTTTTACTACCTGGCTGCTTGCCTGGCGGCCAACCTTGGGCACATGATCCGGGCTTTTCAGGCCGACAAAGCGGATGCGGTCCTCCAATCCGCAACCGACACGGCCAACTACGCCATGATGATTTCCGACCTTTACGGCGGCCTGGTGACCAAGAAGAAATAGGCGATGGGTGGACGGAAATCCCCATTGCCCTCCTCTTCCAAACTTAGCGCGTCCATTATCTTTTGCTGGGCACCGCGGGTATGGGAGGTCAAAGGGTTGATGAGCACAAAAATTCGAATATCGAAGCACGAATATCGAAACAAATCTCGAATGACCAAAATTCCAAACGATAGAGTCGTAGAGAAATCGTTTCGGTCATTGGAGAATTAGGATTTGGGGATTGTTTCGGATTTCGGGTTTCGGATTTCGGATTTAATCAATGCCTTAACTGAAAAGAATAAGACGCCCTGTGTCCAGCCAACCAGTTATGGGTAAAGATCAGTTTCCCAAAGGGGGGTTGGGGGAGATTTGTGAGGATGGTTTTCAAAACCAAATTCGCTTCCCCGGATGTCGAGATTCCGAACGTTCAGGCAATAAGCGACGATGATGGATCCCTTTTATCTGAAACTCCTCCTGGCCTTCGGGGTCGGCGGGCTGATGGTCACCCTGGCCACCGTTGCCGCCGAAAGGCTGGGAAGCAAAATGGGCGGCCTCATCGGAGGCCTGCCGACCATGGTAGCGACTTCACTCTTTTTTATCGGATACGCTCAGAACCCCCAAATCGCCTCGGAAGCAACCGGTATCATCCCCCTCATCATGGGTTTCAACGGCTTCTTTTTGGTGGTCTATGTGATCCTGGCCAAGTGGGGAGCCTGGGTGGGAATGATCGCCGCCCTGCTCCTGTGGTTCGTCTTCGCCTGGACGGTTTTTTCCCTGAAAATCGACAGCTTTGCCCTCTCTATGGGGATATTTATTCTTTGCCTGTTGGGAACCTATCACCTCCTCGAAATCAGATTCCGTCTCCCGTCCACGGGGAAATTGAATATCCGCTACACCCCCTTTCAGATCATCTCCCGCGCCCTCTTCAGCGGGGCGGTCGTTTCCGCCGCCGTTTACCTGAGCAAAGTGGGAGGCCCGATCTGGGGGGGGATCATCGCCCCTTTCCCCACAGTTTACATATCGACCCTGATCATCATGGCCAAGTCCAAAGGCGTGGAGTTCTCCCGGATGATCACCAAGCCCCTGCTGGTCAGCGGGATGATCAACGTGGTCGTCTACGCCGCCGCCGTGCGGTATTTCTATCCGCTGCTCGGCCTGGCTCTTGGGACCCTCCTGTCTCTGGCGATAACCGCGGCAAGCGCGTATGGAACGTACTGGTTTATGAAGAACCGGATGAGATGACCTTTGAAATGCGGAATTCGGAGTGTACCCTGCACTCCATGTAGTGCAGGGTGGAATGAGGAATGAAAAACAGAAGCGCACGGGGTTGAATTCCGGAGATAAATAACCGACCCAGTTTGGATGAATGACAAAATCCACAAATCTGCGGCGAAAAGAGGAGGGAGCATGGGAAAGACGGGAGAATACGGTTCTGGCGATGCGCTGGGGCTGGCCGAGCTGGTGCGAAAGAAGAAAGTAAAACCCGCCGAGCTCGTGGATGAGGCCATCGAGCGGATTGAGCGATTAAACCCGACCCTCAATGCGGTGATCACTCCGCTCTTCGACCAGGCCCGGAAAGTGGCTGCGGGGGATCTGCCTCGAGGCCCTTTCACGGGAGTGCCCTATCTTCTGAAGGATATCGGGGCCGCGCTGGGCGGGGTCCGGATGGCCATGGGAACGGCGTTCCTCAAAGACTTCGTGCCGGACCACGACAGCGAACTGGTCGCCCGGCTGAAACGGGCGGGATTCATTATCGTCGGGAAGACGAACACGCCGGAATTGGGGATCCTTCCCACTACGGAGCCACGCTTTTTGGGCCGCACCCGCAACCCCTGGAATCTGGACCGAACCACCGGCGGTTCGAGCGGAGGGTCGGCCGCCGCAGTGGCCGCCCGCATCGTTCCCGCGGCCCATGCCAACGACGGCGGGGGATCCATCCGCATCCCCGCTTCCTGCTGCGGGGTCTTCGGTCTGAAGCCCACCCGCGCCCGCAACCCCCTGGGCCCTGACCTGGGAGATATGTTTGGAGGCTTGATCGCCGAGCATGCGGTTACCCGCTCGGTGCGGGACAGCGCCGCGATCCTCGACGCCACCTCCGGCCCGGACATCGGAGATCCTTACTGGGCCCCGCCTCCGGCACGGCCCTTCCTTCAGGAAGTGGGGGCCAACCCGGGAAAGCTCCGCATTGCTTTTACCGCTTCCGGGGTCGAAGGTCTGCAAATCCATCCCGACTGCATAGCGGCCGTAAAAGACGCGGCCAAACTCTGCGCGGACCTGGGACACGAGGTGGAGGAAGCCTCTCTGCCGGTCAACCGGGAATTCATAAAGCAGGCCTTCATGGTGCTCTGGACGGCAGGATGCGCGTGGACCATTGACGGCCTGGCCATGGCCGCCCGGAAAGCCCCCTCGCCGGATCATTTCGAGCCACTCACCTGGGCCCTCTATGAGATCGGAAAGAAGCAGAGCGCATCCACTTATCTTCTCTCTTTAACCCTGCTGCAAAAGATCGCCCGGGACCTGGCCCGTGCCACTCTGAAATATGATGTGTGGATTACCCCCACTTTGGCCGAGCCTCCGGTACCCCTGGGAACTTTTGATTCCCCCCCGGAGAATCCCCTCCACGGCTATCGCCGGGCGGAGACCTTTGTCCCCTTTACTCCCATCTGCAACATCACCGGCCAGCCGGCCATGTCCATGCCCCTCTTCTGGAACCAGGAGGGGCTGCCGGTGGGGACTCATTTCATCGGGAGATTTGGGGACGAGGCGACCCTGTTCCGGTTGGCTGCCCAGCTGGAAGCCGCCCGCCCCTGGGCGGGGCGCCGACCGCCGGTTTGCGTTTAATCGGGTCTACGGAAGATCCAAAAGAATATTTCTTCATCTAAACGGTTAAAGGGTTTTGTAGGCCCTGAATAAAGCGAGCATTGATATGCCCGTTAAGAAAGGGGGTCTTAACCATGGCGGGCAAGACATATCGAGAGGTTAGTTGCCGGGATGCAGGAGCTGATTGCGATTTCATGGTCCGTGCCGAAACCGAAGAAGAGGTCTTGAGAATCGTGGCCGACCATGCCTGCCGATCCCATCAAATGTGCGAAATTTCACCCGATATGAAGGCGAAGATGTCTTCGCTGATGAAGACGGTAACCCTGTAAAAACCGTCTTGGCCGGGGAGGCCCCTCAGGTTGAAAGCTCCTTCCCGGCCAAGCGTAGGCTTTTTTTGCTCTGATTTTCCTTTCTGCGAAAGGAAGAGAGGGAACGAGGGGTTAGGAACGTAGAGCCGTAAAGTAAAAAGGTAGTTGGGGCGTTACTCCCGAGGCAGGGGGTAGAATTGCATTCCCCATGAGGTGGTGTGGTTCCCTTCGGGAGACAACTCTTTGTTCAGTGTCTCCTTGATCAAGGATTGATACTGGCTCTCTTGCAGCACGAGTTTGGAATGGCGCCCCTCCAAGATCGTGCCGGGGAATATTTCTTTGGAGACCTGGACTGTAGCGATTCCTTTTTTATGGCTTTCCTCGTGGATTTTTTTGATCTCGCCCTGAAGCGACTCGACGGTTTCTTCCAACTCCTTGAGCTGGGATTGGAGAGGGGTGATCTTCTCGGTTATGAGATTTTCTTTGGCCATGAGTTTTTGGAGGGGCTCTTCCGCGATTTTTACTTTCTGCTCTAATTTTTCCAGTTCCCGCTGCGCCTGAGCTAACCCGGCGGGGTCGTTTTTCTCATTCCAATCTTCTATCTTTTTTTTGCAGGTCCGCTGCTCCGCCGCCAACTGGTCCCGGACCTGCACCCATTTCACGACTTCTTCTTTCAGCTTGTAGGCAGCCTGATTCAGAACCTCCACGGAAGCTTTCAGCTTTTTCTTCTCCGCCTCTTTGACCGCGATCTCCCCCTGTATTTTCTTGATCAAACTCTGAAGATGGGCATCGATTCCCACGGTCAAAAAGCACGGTTTGGAGGAGGGGGAGCCGATCTGGGCAGCCATCACCCCCTTGGTGGCCAGGATTCGGGAAGCCAATATTCTTCCCGCTGGCTTGGCGATGACTGCTCCCTGGGTTTCGATTTTGGAATCGATGATTTCCCGCTCGACGATCACATCTCCCCCGGCCTCAATCTGGGAGGATTGAATAAACCGGGTTTTCAAGTTCCCCCGGCAAATCACCTTCCCCCCGATGATGCCCCCGTTGACTACGATATCGCCCTCGGATTCCACTTCCCCCCGGTGGATTTCTCTGACTGTCAGTCTCCCGGCTTTCACCTGGAATCCCGCCTCAATGGCGCCGCCAACATCAACGAAACCGTCGAAACGGATGTGACCTGTCTCCAGTCCCACGTCGCCCGGAATCATCAGCTCGTTGATCACACTCAATCTTCCTTCACTCGAGACGGTCGGGCGCCCCTTCTTCTGGGCGTAGATCTTCAACCGGTCCTCTGAAGCTTTAGTTCCCGGCCCGGGCATCAGGGGAATATCCTTTGCCGGCTCCACTGCCAGGGTTTGGCCAAAAACATCCTTCCCCGGCGTTGCTTTGACCAGAGGAACCTTTTCCGCCAAAAGAGCCCCTTCTTTGACCTGGGGGATCTCTCCCTTGTCTTTGAAATCAATCCCCCCCCCGGCTTTCATAATGCCTATTTTTAAGGGGTCTTTGTCAAAATGGTAGGCGACTTGGGCGTCTTTCCCGGGTTCAGGCGGGGCCCCTTGGGCTACCAGGCATAGGTCTTCAAAAAGTGCGCCGCTCTTCAGGAGTTGTTCTAAGGCGGAATCTTCCACAATCCCCTGGAGGATTCTTTTTTCCTTTAGAAATCTCTTTATATCTTCAAGGGTTACGTTTTCCTTCCCCTCGCCCTCGATGCACAGAAGTGCTTTGAGCCGGTCTTCTGAAACCACCCATTCGAAAGAAGGAGTTGGCGCTCCCTTCCCCTCGGATCCTTCCGACGGGACTGGCTGATTTTTGACTGGGTCTTTAACTTGTGCTTCCGGATTCAAGGTGATCTCCCAACCCTCTCCAATTAGTATTTCGTCAAAATCTTGGATAATCTTAATTAGTCTCCGGCATTTATTTTGCCCGGGGGAGATTCTGGCTTCGACCTTGTTGCGGGCAGGGACTTCCCCGGAAAGCCTTCTTTCCGTTGAAGGGTCTTTACCCCCAAACTTTAGTCATTCTTTTCTCCGGAGTAGCATCCCGGTACTCCCCCAGCCACTCGAATACCTGCAGGATGACCCCCAGGGGATTCCGGGGCCCGACCAGGACCTCCTTGCGGACGCCCTCGATCTCCACGTAGTTGGAAGTCTTCACCCCGTTGGCATGGAGGTGATCCATGAATTTCTTGATGTCGTCCACTTCGATCCCCATATGCTGCATGGTCTCCCCGGAACGCTCGATATGCTTGGCCACGAATCCTTCCGGGCTGGTGGATTCCAGGAAGGAAAAAATGTTTCCTCCCAGGCGGAAAATAGCCACTTTGTATTGACCCTTCTCGTTGATGTTCTCCACGATGAATTTGGCCCCGAAAAGGATCCCCAGTTTTTTCTTGGTCTCCTCCAGATTCTTAACCGCGATGGCCATGTGATCTACCTTCTTAAACATTCCTTTTCCTCCTTTTGAAATTGATCTGCTGCTTTCAGCGAGCAAACCTTATCGTTTTTTCAAGAGTATAGAAGATGAACCTTTATTTCCAGCGGAAAATAGAAGGCCGGCAGAGCTTGGATGGATGACTTCCTTTCCATCGGTAGCCCTTCAGCGCAAGATCACCTACCATTCCACTTTGGCCTGGCGCCGGGAATCTATGATGTTGACAGAAAAAAACCTAAATGGTATCGATCTTAAGAAATGAAATTTCTTCTCTTTCGGGGAACTGAATTTCAAGAGGGGAATGAAGATGCAGATCGCGAAAAGGTTGGAGCCACTCAAAGGTTTCTTTATTATGGAAATGAACATCCGCATGGGCAAGATGAAACAGGAGGGCCGGGATGTCATCAACCTGGGGGTGGGAGACCCGGATTTTGCTCCTCCGGATCATCTCCTTCAAACCCTGCAGGAGGCGGTGGGCCACCCCGAATATCATCACTACCCCAGCTTCTACCCCATCCAGCCGCTGAAGAATGCCATCGCCGGCTGGTACAAGCGTCGTTTTGGGGTGGATCTGGATCCCAACAGCGAGGTCCTTCCCCTCCTGGGTTCAACGGACGCGCTCTTCATGGTTCACCTCTGCCTGATCGATTCCGGAGACATCGGTTTGGTTCCGGATCCTTCTTATTCCTCCTACCCGGCGTGCGTACAACTGGCCGGCGGGCTGGTGGAAAAAGTCCCCTTGCTGAAAGAGAACGGTTTTCTCCCGGACCTGGATAAGATCCCTTCCGAAGTGGCCCGAAAGGCCAAGATGATCTGGGTCAACTATCCCAATAACCCCACGGGAGCAACGGCGCCGCCGGACTTTTTCAAAAAACTCATCGCCTGGGCCAAGGCTTATGATGTGGCCGTGGTTTCGGACAACGCCTATTCCGAGGTTTACTTCGACAACCAACGCCCGGTGAGCTTCATGGAATTTCCGGGGGCCAGGGAAGTGGGGATCGAGATCCACTCCCTTTCCAAGTCCTACAACTGCTGCGGATGGCGCGCCGGAATGGCCGTGGGGAACAAAGAACTCTTGGCCGCGTTGGCCAGAGTGAAAAACCATTCCGACCGGGGCATGTACTATCCCATGCAACTGGCCGCGGTCAAAGCTCTGAATAGCCCCGACGACTTCAAGGACGAGCGGAATCGAATCTTCCAAGAGCGGCGGGATGTGCTGGTGGAAGGGCTCAACAAGATCGGCCTCAAAGCGTTTCCCCCCAAGGCCACTTTTTACCTCTGGGCCAACGTCCCCCAGGGGTATACCTCTCAGGATTTCTGCATCAAGGCCCTGGAGGAGACCAACGTATGGATGATCCCGGGTTCCATATATGGAAAATACGGGGAAGGATACCTGCGGATCGCCCTCACTCATTCGGTGGAAAGGCTGAAGGAAGCGATCCGCCGTCTGGAAAAATTTATGGGAAAGTAAAAAGACCGGATGAGAACCAAGAGCACTCCTTTCCTTCAATGTACCAGCAGATGCGCAGGGAGATCCCATGGCTGATTCCACGGCCGATGTGGTGATCTGCGGTGCGGGGGTTGCCGGCATTGCCGCCGCCTATCACCTGAGCGTCAAGCACGGCATCAAGAAGGTGGTGCTCGTGGATGAAGGTTCGCCCTTATCCCTTACCAGCGACAAATCCACGGAGTGCTACCGCAACTGGTGGCCGGGGCCGGGCGATGTCATGGTCCGGTTGATGAACCGCAGCATCGACATCCTGGAGGAACTGGCCCGGGAAAGCGGCGACCGGTTCCATCTCAACCGGCGGGGCTACCTCTTTGCCACGGCGGATCCGGACCGCATTCAGACTTTCAAGCAGGTAGCCGAAGAAGCCGCCAGTCTGGGCGCGGGAGCAGTACGTTACCACAGCGGAAAAAACGAAGATCCTTCCTATCATCCCGCTCCATCCCAGGGCTTCGAGGGCCAGCCCACGGGCTCGGATTTGATTACCGACCCGGCGCTGATCCGCAAACATTTCCCCTATCTCTCCGAACGCACCGTGGCAGTGGTCCATCCCCGGCGCTGCGGCTGGCTCAGCGCCCAGCAGATGGGGATGCACATGCTGGAACGGGCGCGGGAACACGGAACCGCCTTTATGCAGGCGCGGCTTGAGAAGGTGGATGTATCCGCCGGCCGGGTAGCGGGTGTTCATCTCCGGGAAGGGAGCCGCGAGATTCGGATTTCCACCCCCAATCTGGTCAACGCAGCCGGCCCTTTCTTCCCGCACGTGGCCCGGATGATCGGAGTTGAACTTCCCGTCTCTCACGAACTCCATATCAAGATCGCCTTCCGGGATCCCCTCCGGGTGGTCGGCCGCGATGCTCCCCTTTTGATCTGGACCGATCCTACGACGCTGCCGTGGTCTGAAGAGGAGCGCGACACGCTGGCCCGATCGACAGAAACGAAACATCTTCTGGATGAATTCCCCTCCGGTGTGCACGCCCGCCCCGAGGGAGGACCGGACAGCGACGTAGTCCTTGCCCTTTGGACCTATGATGTACGAACCGTGCAACCGGTCTTTCCATTTACGATCGATCCTCATTACCCTGAAATCGTCTTTCGAGGTCTGGCGGTGATGATTCCGGGACTGAGCACGTATTTTGGCCGTATGCCCAAGCCGGTGGTGGATGGAGGTTATTACACCAAGACCCGGGAGAATCGCCCCCTGATCGGGCCCCTTCCCGTCAAGGGAGCCTACCTGATGGGCGCCTTCTCCGGATATGGGATCATGGCTTCCTGCGCCGCGGGAGAACTGTTGGCCGCTCATCTCACCGGCAGCCAACTACCTTCCTTCGCCCCGGCCTTTGCCTTGGAGAGGTATCAGGATCCGGAATATCAAAAGTTGCTGGAGAAGTGGGGGGAAACGGGACAGCTCTAATTTCGGATTGCGGAATGCGGATGCAGAAGTTCGGAGTAATTTAGTTCGGAGTTCGGAGTAGGGGCGCGCGGCGCGCGCCCTCGGGGAATAGGGCGTGCGGAATAAGCAAAGCAGAAGACAGGAGACCGAACTCAGAATCCAGAAGAACCGGACGTTAATTTTTGTCCTTTTATATCCTGATTCTTGGCTCCTGAATTCTGTATTCTGAATTTTTCTGACACTGACACTGTCACCGACACTGTCTTTTAGAAAGGAGAAACCTATGATCGTAATGAACGTGAATGACAAAAAGGACCAGAAGATCGACACCTATCCCTACAAGGGCAAGCCCTACCCGGTGAAGGATGTGTGGATCCGCTGGCTCTCCCAGGCGGGGCCCAAAGATTCGGTGGAATACGGCCTCCGCTATTTCACCATCGGCCCGAGCGGGGAGATTCCCATCCACAACCATCTATACTACCAGACCATGTACATACTGACCGGCCACGTGCGATGCTTCCAGCACGCTCCGAATACGGACAAGGTTGTGGGCGAAAAGGTGCTGGGGCCCAACGATTTCATCTTCATTCCCACCATGGAAGTGCACAGTATGAGAAACGAAAGTGACAAGGAACCGATGACTTTCTTGTGCTGTATCGCCAACGTTTACGAAGAAGAAAGCATCTAGATAAATCTGGCCCAATTGCAAATTGGAAAGAAAGTCAGAATCCGAAATAAATTTCAGGAATCAGGTTCGGGTTTTAGAGCTTTTGTGCGTTTGGTATTTGGCGCATTGGATTTGGAATTATTCCATCATTCGAGCATTGCCATAAGTGAAAGGAGCTTGGAAAGTGGTACAAGTCGCCAAACGTTTAGATTTGTTTAAGGGTTACCTCGGCACGGAAATGAACATGCGCCTCACCAAGATGAGGGAAGAGGGCCGCGATGTGATCAACCTGGGGCTGGGAGACCCTGATGTAACTCCGCCCCAGCATCTCCTGGATGCGCTCCGGGATGCCGTTTGCCATCCGGACAACCATCATTACCCAAGCTTCTACTCCAACCGGCCGCTCAAGGAAGCCATCGCCGGATGGTATGGAAGAAGGTTTGAAGTCCAACTCGATCCCAACACCGAAGTCCTTCCGCTTTTGGGGTCGACCGAGGGTCTCTTTATCCTTCCTCTCTGCCTCCTGGACTGCGGTGATACGGCCCTGGTCCCGGACCCCGCTTACCCTTCTTACGAGGCCGGGATCAAGCTCGCCAGCGGGGAAGTGGAATTTCTTCCCCTTTTGAAGAAGAACGGATTCCTTCCCGACCTGAATTCCATCCCCTCGGAGGTCGCGAAGAAAGCAAAAATGATCTGGGTTAATTACCCCAACAACCCCACCGGGGCCAGCGCAGACCTGGACTTCTATGCGCGTTTGGTGGAGTGGGCCAAGGCTTACGATGTCGTCGTAGTCTCCGACAACCCCTACTCCGAAGTCTGCTTCGACTGCCGGCCGCCGAGCTTTCTGGAAGTACCCGGAGCCAAAGACGTAGGGGTAGAGCTCCACTCTCTTTCCAAATCCTACAATGCCTGCGGCTGGCGCACCGGGATGCTCGTGGGCAATAAAGATATCATCGCCGGCATGGCCAAGATCAAATCCCATTCGGACCGGGGCATGTACTACCCCATGCAGGTGGCGGCCACGAAGGCTTTGAACGGCCCTATTGACTTCATGGAAAAACGGAATAAGATCTTCCAGGAACGCCGGGATGTGGTGGTGCAGGGGTTGCGGGACATCGGCCTGGAGGTGGAGAGCCCCCAGGCAACCTTTTATGTATGGTCCACCATTCCCAAGGGGTATGTCTCCAAGGATTTCTGCTTCAAAGTCCTGGAAGAAGCCAACGTCTGGATGATCCCGGGCTCGATGTACGGAAAATGCGGGGAAGGCTACCTGCGCATCGCCTTGACCCATCCGGTGAAACGGCTGGCCGAAGCTATGGGGCGGTTGAGGAAATTTAAATAAAAAAACAGCCTGAGGAGGTTTCAAGATGGGGCTGATTTATCTCACGTAAGCATATTGGAGAGCAGAGAGTCAAAGCAAGAGACTTGGAAGAGATGGGTTTAACTCTATGCTCTGCTCTGTGCTCTCTGCTCTCTGCCTTTACAGGGAGAAGGTTATGTCGGAGAAGATGGTTCAAGTGAAGGTTTTCCGTTTCGATCCTTCGGTGGACAAAGAGCCGCGCTATCAGACCTACCAGGTCCCCCTGGAAAAGGGCATGAGCGCCATGACCGCCCTGGACTACATCTACCAGAACCTGGACGGCACCATCTCTTATTATGATCATGCAGCCTGCGACCTGGGGATCTGCGCCCGGTGCACGGGAATGATCAACGGGAAGCCCGGTCTCTTCTGCCAGACGGTCATTCAAGGAGACGTAACCCTGGAGCCCACCTCCAAGGATCGAGTACTAAAGGACCTGGTAGCGAAAAAACCGTGAGAAGTGAAAGGTGAGTAGTAAGGGGTGGTGAAGCTTTTCTCACTCACAACTGACCCCTCACCCCTCACCACTTACCGTTTTTCACATGGAGGAATCATGGCTGAAAAAAAAGAAATGATAACCAAAGAAGAGGCCTTTCAGCAGGTCAAGTCCATGATCACCCGGGCGGCTTTGATCCACTGGGCCTTCACCAAGACCCTGGTGGACGAGCTGGGGGAGAAAAAGGGGAAGGCCCTGGCCAAAAAGGCCATCGAGCTCTACGGGAAGGAAGTGGGAAAGCGGGTGAAAGACAGGACCCTGGCCAAAGGCCTCCCCCTGACCCGGGAGAATTTCCAGGACGACCTGCCCGATCTGGGTTGGGCCGAACGGGAGAAGGTGGAGGTGGAAGGAGAGAATCGTTCCCGGATTTATACCTGCCTCCTGGCCAAAGTGTGGCAGGAGCTTGGAGTTCCCGAACTGGGCCGGATCTACTGTTTCGTGGACCAGGCCAAGTACGAAGCCTACAATCCGGAACTCCAGTGCGTCCATGTCAAGAACGTACTGGACGGAGACGCTTACTGCGAGCTGGCAGTCCGGACGAAAAAGAAGCAGAGAGCATAGAGCGTAGAGTAAACAGAAAAAGATAAAAAACAAAAGACTTGAGACAGGGTATGTTTTACCTCTTAGCTCTTTGCTCTCCGCTCTTCGCTTTTTTAGGGGTTCCCGTGGCTGAACGAATCATTGAAACCGATGTCCTGGTGGTGGGAGGCGGCGGGGCCGGCTTCCGGGCGGCCATCGGCGCAAGAGAGGCCGGCGTTCGAGCACTGCTGGTCAGCAAGGGCCCCCTGGCCCGCTGCGGCGCAACCCCTATGGCCGGAGCGGATTTTACCCTCGACGGGCTGAGCCTCAGCCGGATGGGCTTCCCCGGAGAGCCGAAGGATACGAAGGAGAAGTTCTTCAACGACATCGTCACCCAGGGCTTTTACTTGAACAACCAGAAGCTCATGGAGCAGTACATCCGCTCGGCTCCGGCAAGGCTGAAGGAGCTTCTGGACTGGGGGATGAAGGTCGATAGCTCCGAGCAGCGGGCCATCTTTACCGCCGGTCTCGGGCTGGTGGATGCCGTCTACCGCCGGGCGAAAGCCTGCGGGGTGGATTTTCTTGAAGATGTGATGGTGCTCGACCTCGTGACTCAAGGGGGGAAAGTTGTCGGCGCTTTGGGCCTGGATATCCCCACGGGCGAGTTTATCCATTTCCGCGCCAAAGCCGCGGTAATCGCCACGGGAGGATGGCACAAGGCGTTCTGGCCCAACACGGGGATGCGGGACCTGTCCGGCGAGGGAATCGCCATGGCCCACCGGGCGGGCGCCGAGATCGGCAACATGGAATTCATCACCTTCTGCTGCAACATTCTCCTCTGGCCTCCTCTCTGGCGGGGGTCCCTGGCGACTTACATCTTGAGCCTCCGGATCGACGCCGAGCTGACCAACAGCGCCGGAGAGGTCTTCTTAAAGAAATACGATCCCTTCGTGGTCAAATGGGGCACCTACATGGAGTGGAACAAAGGCTTCGTCTCCTTTGCTTCCACGCGGGAAATTCGGGACGGAAAGGGGTCTCCTCACGGGGGGATTTATTTTGGACTCGGCTCCACCCCCTATGAGACTTTTGAAAGAATCGCCCTGGGTCGATTCCCCAACTGGAAATACAAAGCTCTGGATCTATCGGAAATGCCCAAAATATTCAAGGAAGGAAAGCCGGTTGAAGTCGGACCGGTGGTTGAATACTTCGACGGCGGCATTGTCGTCAACGAGAAATTCGAGACCGCGGTCGAGGGGCTCTACGCCGCCGGGGAGTGCACCCTCGGGCCTTTCGGGTCCAACCGGGTCTGCTCGGCCATCACCGAGATGCTCGTCCACGGGGCGGATGCAGGGCAAAACGCCGGAGAGTACGCAAAGAAGGCCGGGAGGGCCGATCTTCCCGGCCAGGCTTTAAAAACTCTGGGAGAGAAGGCAGATCAGGCTCTGGCGCAGAAGGATGGCCTCAGGCCGGCCCAGGTTCGCAGGCAGGTCCAGGAGATGGCTCATAAGAATTTAAGCCCGATCCGGACACAGAAAGAGTTATCCGCCTTCCTGTCATTCCTGGACAAAACCATCCAGGACGATCTTCCCCGCCTGGCCACCGCTTCCAAGAGGAGGGTCTACAACAAAGAATGGGTGGACGCCATCGAACTCGAGAATATGCTGCATCTCCTGAAATGCGCTACCATCAGCGCGCTGCACCGGGCGGAGAGCCGGGGCGTCCATTTCCGGGAAGATTTTCCCTACACCGACAACGACAACTGGCTCAAGGAAAACATCATCCGCTACGAAAATGGCGCCCTGGAGATCTACCGTCGGCCGGTTACGATTACCTCCATGACCCCGCCCAAGGGAAGAGTACCCTACCTGGACATGATCAAGAAGATGATGGAGAGCCGGTCGGACGTGGGAGGACACCACTAACTAAAAAGCGGAGAGCAAAGAGCAGAGAGCAAAGAGAACACAGAAAAGGAAAAGGCTGTTTGTCTTTAACTCCCTGCTCCCTGCTCCATGCTCCAAGCTGTTTCTTGGAGGGATCGGATGAACAAAATTGAAAGAGTTCGGGCCATACTGGCCGGCCAGCCGGTGGACCGGCCGGCTTTTTCCGTCTGGTACCATTTCGGAAACCAGCATGCCTCCCCGGAGAAGACGGCGGAGGTCCATCTGGACTTCTTCGAAGCCTACGACCTCGACCTCCTGAAGGTGATGAATGACTACGACTACCCCATGCCCGAGGGACTGGAGGTCGTGGAAACAGCGGAGGACCTGAAACGAATCGGTCCTCTGGATATACCCCGGACCCCCATGGGAAACCAGTTGAAGGCGGTCGAGATCCTGGCCAGAAAACTCAAGGGCAGAGCCCTGCTGGTGGACACCGTCTTCAATGCCTGGAATTCGCTCAAGCGGTATCTGGCCAAAGGAGCCATGTCCCGGCTCATGGCCGAACACCCGGAGGAACTCCTGGCGGCGTTGAAGGTTGTGAACTCAAATCTAATCCAGTACTCGCTGGCCAGCATAGAGCGAGGGGCAGCGGGGATCTTTCTCTCCGTTCCAGCCACCGCCGAGACCCTCAAGGCGGAGGAGTACGAAAAATTCATGCGCCCCTTCGATGTCGACCTGCTGAAATTCCTCCAGGGAAAAGGGGAATGCCATATCCTCCATGCCCACGGCGAAAAATTATACCTTGACCGGATGCTTGACTATCATGTTCAGGTTTTATCCTGGGCAGACTTGAATGGGGGCCCCACCATCGCTCAGGCCCGCCAGAAGACCTCCCTGGCTCTTATGGCCGGAATTGACCATGTCAATTTCCCCAACATGTCCGTGAAGAGGGTCAAGCAGCAGGTTAGAGCCGCCATCGCCCAGGCGGGAGATACCAGATTCATCCTGGCCCCGGGCTGTGCCATCCCCACCTACAGTTTTACCCCCCTGATCAAGGCCCTGCGGGAGGCGGTCCAGGATAAATCTTCCTGATCCCCAAGCCACAACCCCTTCTCAAAACCGCGGACCTTTCGCAGGGACGGGCGGAATCCTATTCTTTGCCCACCAAGAAAAGCGGGAACAGAAATTGCAGATATAAATTGAAATACAAGAGGAAATTCCCTCCCCCTCGATGGGGGAGGGACAGGGTGGGGATGAGGGGGGATTTCTGGAGATATCGGTGACATCGCGATGTCTCCTTACTTTTGTCCTTTCCTTCAGGTTGAAGTCACGGCCAAGATAAGAATTTCCAAAAAAGAACCGAAGAAATTTTAATCAATATCCTCAAAAAGGAAAAAAGGTTGACAGGACTTTTTGCATTTGATACTATACCATCCAGACGGTATATCTTAATTGGCAGAGAGGAGATCCAATGTCTCCACCGGCAAGTTCCAGAGAGGTCATTCTTGACGCGGCAGAGGCCGTAGTCCTTGAAAGCGGGGCCAGACATATGACCCTTGACGCCGTAGCTGCGAGGGCCGGTGTCAGCAAGGGAGGGTTACTTTACCATTTTCCCACCAAAGAAGCCCTGTTGAGAGCGATGCTGGAACGCCTTCGAAAACAGTTGGACGAAGCCTGGAAAAAGAAAAGCAAAGGTTTGAAGGAAGGGCCAGGGCGTGAAATCAAGGCTTTCATCTTATCCAGTGCGGAGCGCGACCCCAAAAAGGATCAAATCGGTTCCGCCCTCCTGGCTGCTGTGGCCCATGATCCCAAACTTCTTCAGTCCGGACGGGATGATTTTCGCAGGCGTTTGGATGAGGTTATGCAGTCCGGTCTCAATTTCAAACGCGCCGCAGTCATTTATTTTGCGGTTCACGGCCTTGTTCTTTCAGAGCTTCTATCGTTATCGCCTTTAAGCAACAAAGAGCGACATGAATTAGTGGAAGAGCTCCTGCGCCTCGTAGACGATTAAAACACATGGAGCGACATCGGGCGCGAAGCATCGCGCCCCTACAAAATTTTCATTTTTTTGAATTCAAAAGATTTCTGCGTTCTCCGCGGTTAGGTTTTTTAGTCCATGGAGGGTCGTTAGGTCGTAGAGATTAACCGGACGGCAGGCGTAACGGCTCATTCACGAGTTCCACCCCCTCGCCAAACGGACTCCTGGAAAATAGAAAATAAGGACCGTTAGGCTAAAGGGTCTATTTTGAGGTTCTTGCATAAATCCCTTGGTCCATCATTCCGGCGAAAGCCGGATTCCAGAATTGCTTGAAAATCCTGGATTCGGGTCGCCCCCGGCCTTCGCCGGGGTTGCCGGAATGACGACTTCCTTCGAGGTTCCACCCCCCGCAACGGGCCCTGTGAAACAGGAAATAAAGGCGTTACTGGTAAAGATGCCAATTTTAATTATATTTAGAGGTGTCGCATGCAGGTCAATGAGAGAGTCAAACTGATTTTTGTTTCCATGTTTCTGTTAGGCAGCCCTATGCTGGACGGTTGCCAACGCCAGGCACCACCCCCGCCGCCCCCTGTCCCGGAAGTGGCCACCGTGACCGTCCAGACGCAGCGGGCAGTGCTTACCAATGAATTACCGGGTCGCACCTCTCCCTACCGGGTTGCGGAAATCCGGCCACAGGTAAGCGGCATCATCCAAAAACGTTTGTTCGAGGAAGGCGCGGAGGTCAAGGCCGGCGACGTGCTTTATCAGATCGATCCTGCCCATTTTCAGGCGGCGTACGACAATGCCGCGGCGAACCTTGCGGTCACGCGGAAGGCACCCGACCGGGCGAGGGCCGCGCTGCAAGCGAGTATCGCCGGTGTCACGCGGCAGCGGGCCACCCTGGAGCTCGCCCGGACGAACGTCCAACGCTTCGAGGAGCTGTTCAAGGACCGAGCCGTCTCCGCCAGCCAGCGCGACCAGGCCGTGACCGATGTCGAAGTGGCCGAGGCCACGCTGCGGGCGGCCGAGGCGCAGGTGGAGAGCGACCGGGAAGCGTTGGCCGCGGCCGAGGCGGCCATCCAGCAGGCGGAAGCGGCGCTGGAGACGACCCGGATCAACCTGGGATACACCCGGGTCACCGCACCCATCTCCGGGCGCATCGGTAAATCCAATGTGACCGATGGCGCCCTCGTGGCGGCGTATCAGGCTCTCGCCCTGGCAAGCATTCAACAGATAGACCCCATTTATGTGGATGTGCCCCAATCCACCACCGAAATGCTGCGATTGAAACAGAGATCGGAAAAGGGCCGGCTCATAACCGATGGGGAAGACCAGAGAAAGGTCAAGCTGCTTCTCGAAGACGGAACACCGTATCCAGTCGGAAGGCATACTGCAATTCCGCGACGTCACGGTGGACCCGACGACCGGGTCCGTCATCCTGCGGATGGTATTCCCCAACCCGAAATCTATCCTCCTTCCGGGAATGTATGTCCGGGTCGTTGTGCAGGAAGGGATTGCTGAACAGGCCATCCTGGCCCCGCAGCAAGGGGTGACCCGCGATCCCAAGGGAAATCCCATCGCCCTGATCGTGGACAGTGCGGGCAAGGTTCAGCAGCGGATGCTGACTCTCGACCGCACCATCGGCGACCAATGGCTCGTTTCCTCAGGTCTGGCGCCCGGTGACCGACTGATCGTCGAAGGTCTGCAGAGAGTGCGGCCGGGGGATGCGGTAAAGGTTGTCCCTTTCGGTAGCGCAAAGACAGCGGGGAGCCTGCGAATACGAACCAGCCTTCCCCGGCGTCGAAGTGACGGAGGAGCCTGATGTTATCGAGATTCTTTTTGGATCGTCCGGTTTTCGCGTGGGTCATCGCCATCATCATCATGCTGGCGGGCGGCCTGGCCATATACAATCTGCCCATATCGCAGTATCCCCCCATCGCCCCCCCCTCGATCTATATTCGGGCCACTTATCCCGGGGCCTCGGCGGAGACCGTGGAAAACAGCGTGACCCAGATCATCGAGCAGAAGATGACCGGCCTGGACCAGATGCTTTACCTGTCCGCCACCAGCGATTCGTCCGGTATGGCCCGCATCGAGCTTACCTTCGCCCCGGGGACCGATCCGGACCTCGCCTGGGCCAAGGTGCAGAACAAACTCCAGCTGGCCATGGCCAGCCTGCCCGAGACGGTACAGCGCACGGGCCTCCTGGTCGGCAAGTCCACAAGAAACTACCTGATGCTGGTGGGCCTGGTCTCGGAAGACGGCAGCATGGATATAAATGACCTGGGAGACTATGCGGTGTCCAACATCGAGAAGATCCTGGCGCGGGTGCCGGGGGTGGGCGAGGTGGAGATCTTCGGGAACCAGTATGCCATGCGTGTCTGGTTGAATCCGGACAAGCTGACCGATTATCATTTGACGGTGGCAGATGTGATCACGGCGCTGAAAGCTTACAACGTGGAGGTCTCCGCCGGCCAGTTCGGCGGGGCGCCGGCGGTGGAGGGCCAGCGCCTGAACGCTTCCATCATGGTCCAGAGCCTTCTTAAGACCCCGGAGGAGTTTGCCGCCATCCCCCTGCGCATCAACCCGGACGGGTCCATCGTGCGGGTCAAGGATGTGGGACGGACGGAGTTGGGGACCGACGTCTACGACATCCAGGTCACTTACAACGGCAAACCTTCCACCGCCCTGGCCGTCCGGCAGGCTGCCGGTGCCAATGCGCTGGATACGGCCAATGCCGTAAGGGCGAAGATGAAGGAGTTGAGCCGGTACTTCCCCGCCGGCATGAAGGTCGTCTATCCTTATGACACGACGCCCTTCGTAAAGGTCTCTATCGAGGAGGTGGTGAAGACCCTTTTTGATGGCAATTTTACTGGTGTTCTTGGTCATGTATCTTTTCCTGGGAAACATCCGGGCCACGCTGATCCCGACCATCGCGGTGCCGGTCGTGATCCTGGGCACCTTCGCGGTCCTGGGGTTTTTCGGGTTTTCCATCAACATGCTGACCATGTTCGCCATGGTGCTGGCCATCGGCCTCCTGGTGGACGATGCCATCGTGGTGGTGGAGAACGTGGAGCGGATCATGAGCGAGGAGGGGCTCCCGCCCAAGGAAGCGACCCGGAAATCCATGGACCAGATCACCAGCGCCCTGATCGGAATCGGGCTGGTGCTGGCGGCGGTGTTCGGTCCCATGGCGTTCTTCGGCGGCTCCACCGGCGTGATCTACCGCCAGTTTTCCGTGACCATCATTGCTTCCATGCTTCTTTCGGTGGTGGTGGCCCTGATCCTGTCGCCGGTTCTGTGCGCGTCGCTTCTCAAGGCCGGTGGGAAAGGGGCATGAGGCGGCGGAAGTGCGGGTTCTCCCTCTTTGCGCCCCTTTTTCCTGTGGTTTGACCGCGTGTTCTTCCGGGTCAGGGACAAATACCAGGCCCTGGTCGGCCACATGCTCACCCGAAAACTCCGCTACCTGTTTATTTATCTCCTGATCGTGGGCGCATTGGGATTCCTGTTCCAGCGCATGCCCACCGCCTACCTCCCCGATGAGGACCAGGGGATGCTGTTTGACTCAGGTGATGCTGCCGACGGGCTCCACGCTGGAGCAGACCAAGAAAGTTACCGAGGAGGTCCAGCGCTATTTCCTGGAGAATGAAAAGGAAGCGGTGGAATCCTATACGACCATTGCCGGCTATGGTTTTTCCGGCAGGGCCCAGAACAACGCCATGGCATTTGTCAGGCTCAAAGATTGGAAGCTCCGGAACCGGCCGGACCTGAGGGTAAAGGCCGTTGCCGGGAGGGCCATGGCGGCGTTTTCGAAGATCCGAAACGCCATGGTGTTTGCCTTTCCGCCGCCTTCCGTCCTCGAACTGGGCAACGCCGAGGGGTTTTGACTTTCAGTTGCAGGACCGGGGCGGCCTGGGCCACGAAGCCCTGATGGCGGCCCGCAACCAGCTCCTCGGCATGGCCGCCCAGGACTCGAGATTGACGGCTGTCCGGCCCAACGGCATGGATGATGTGCCCGAATACCGGATCGACGTGGATTGGGAAAAGGCCGGCGCCCTGGGGGTGCCCATTACCTCCATCCATAACACCATCTCGGCGGCCATCGGCAGCGCCTATGTGAATGATTTTATCCAGGGAGGCCGGGTCAAGCGGGTGTATGTTCAGGCCGACGCCCCCTACCGCATGGCGCCGGAGGACCTGGAAAAATTTTACGTGCGCAATACGGCTGGGAAAATGGTCCCTTACTCTTCCTCCGCATCCGGACGCTGGACCTCTGCTTCTCCCCGGCTGGAGCGATACAATGCCTTCCCGTCGCTGAACATCTGGGGCGAACCGACGCCGGGGAAAAGCAGCGGCGACGCCATGCAGGCCATGGAAGAGATCGTGACAAAATTGCCGAAGGGCATCGGTTTTGACTGGACCGGCCTCTCCTACCAGGAACGGATGGCGAGTTCGCAGGCGCCGCTGCTCTATGCCTTTTCCATGGTCGTGATTTTTCTCTGCCTGGCCGCCCTTTACGAGAGCTGGACCATTCCCATTTCCATTCTGCTGGTGCTGCCCCTGGGGGTCATCGGCGGAATCCTGGCCTCGTCGTTCCGGGGCCTGCCCAATGATGTGTACTTCCAGATCGGACTTCTGACCACCCTGGGCCTGACCACCAAGAACGCGATTTTGATTGTGCAGTACGCCATGAACAAACTGCAGGAGGGGATGGGGTTGATCGAGGCCACGCTGGAAGGGGCCAAATTGCGGTTTCGCCCGATCGTCATGACCTCGCTGGCCTTCGGCTTCGGCGTCCTGCCCCTGGTCCTTACCACCGGCGCCGGCGCAGGGGCCCAAAATGCCATCGGCACCAGCGTCCTGGGCGGGATGGTAACCGGCACCTTCCTGGCGGTTTTCTTCATTCCCCTCTTCTATTTTGTGATTTACCGGCTCATGGAAAGAAAAAGGAACGGGCTTACCAAAACGACCGGGCCGGCTGACGCGGTTTCCCCGGAGGGCCACTGATATGAAAGAAAAGCTATTTCTGCTGGTCGGATTATTCGCCTTCCTGACGGGGTGCACGCTAATCCCGAAATACACCCAGCCCGAAGCTCCGGTTCCGTCGGCCTGGCCGAGCGGTCCGGCCTACAAAGAGACCCAAACCGCACCCGGCGCACCAGTTGTTACTGACCTGAAGTGGCGGGAATTCTTCGCCGACGAGCGGCTTCAGACGATCATCGAAACGGCCCTGAACAACAACCGGGATCTGCGGGTAGCCTCCTTGAATGTTGAAAGGGCGCGTGCGCTGTACCGCATCCAGCGTGCGCAACTTCTGCCGACGGTCGATGCGGTGGGCAGCGGCGGTAAGGAACGTGTCCCCGCTGACCTCTCGCCTACCGGGAGTTCTTATACCGCCGAGCAATACAGCGTAAGTCTGGGCGTCTTATCCTGGGAGATCGACTTTTTCGGGCGTATCCGCAGCCTGAAAGAACGGGCGCTGGAAGAATATTTTGCCACCGAAGAGGCCCGCATCAGCGCCCAGATTTTGCTGGTGTCCGAGGTTGCCAGCGTCTATCTGACCCTCGCCGCGGACCGGGAAGCCCTCCAATTGGCCCAGTCCACCCTTGAGACCCAGCAGGGCGCCTACGACTTAATCCGGCGGCGTTACGAAAAAGGAATCGCCACCGCCCTGGACCTCCGCCAGGCCCAAACCCAGGTGGATGGTGCCCGGGTGGACATCGCCCGTTACACGCACCGGGTAGCGCAGGATGAAAATGCCCTGAACTTGCTGGTCGGCTCACCTGTGCCGCGCGATCTGTTGCCGGAGGCCTTAAGCAACGTCGCCCCGCCGAAGGAAATATCCCCCGGGATGTCCTCGGAGGTTCTGCTGCACCGCCCTGACATCCTCTATGCGGAGCATCTTCTGAAAGCCTCCAACGCCAACATCGGCGCTGCCCGGGCAGCCTTCTTCCCCCGCATCAGTCTCACAACGGCAATCGGGACCGCAAGCGCCGAACTATCCGGGCTCTTCAAGGCCGGAAGCGACACCTGGAATTACTCAGCCCAGATCGTTTTGCCGATCTTTGACGCCCGCATCTGGTCGGCGTTGACCGTCACGAAAGTGGACCGGGAAATCGCCTTGGCCCAATACGAAAAAGCGATCCAGGGGGCCTTCCGGGAGGTGGCGGATGCCCTTGCCGTGGAGGGAACGATGGAAGACCAGGTGGCGGCGCAGCAATCCCTGGTGGACGCCGTTGCCGAAACCTACCGCCTTTCCAATTTACGTTATACCAAGGGAGTTGACAGCTACCTGGGGGTCCTCGACGCCCAACGGACCCTCCGGGTGGCCGAACAGGTGCTTATCGCCTTCCGCCTGGCCAGGATCGCCAACCAGGTAAGGCTTTACGCGGTATTGGGCGGGGGAAGGGATTGACATCTTGAGTCCTATTGGTCTGGGCGGGAAAAAGCACCCTCTCGTCGTGTATCTCGCCAGCCGGGAAGCGTCCGTCGTCACGGGGCAGGCATTCAACACTTGCCCACCTTCACTTTTATGATCCCCTTTTCTGCCAAAAGACAATCTTGTGGCCAGGAAGAAGGGGCGTTGCGCGGCAAAAGCATCGGCGGGAAAAGAATTCCATACGGAGATCCCCTCCTTGTTCCGCAGAAAGAGGCGGGCGGGGGGCGATCCACCGAATCGCCCCTACACGGATTCAACCCGAGGACGTGGTTCTGGCGCTGTGCCCGCCCGACCCAAGAAATAGAATGTGCCTCATGGTTTTTCCGCGCAACGCCCCTGCTTCCTGGCCGGGCAACGCCTGAAATTCAATCCATCTTTCGCCCAATTGGCGAAAAGTGAAGGTGGGCAAGGCATTCAACATCGTTGGCGGGATGTTGATGGTATGATATATTCAAGGCCAGACTCAACCCGGTGAAGAGGAGGAAAGCGATGGGCGACGATGTTTATATAAAACTTAGGGAATTTATGAATACGCTCCCGGCAGGATACCCTTCAACGCCGAGCGGGGTTGAAATCAGGATTTTGAGAAAGCTCTTTTCTCCAGAAGAGGCTGAACTCACTATGCAATTGAAGAATGAGCCTGAAGAGGTTCCTGCGATCGCAGCCCGGCTGGGCGTGGAGGAGGCAGAATTGGGCCAGCGGCTTGAAAAAATGGCTCATAAGGGCCTTATTTTCAGAGTCAGGAAAGAAAATAAGGCCCTCTACCAGGCGTTTCAGTTCATGGTCGGTGTTTACGAATTCCAGGTCAAGAACCTGGATAGGGAATTTTGCCAGATGTTTGAGGAGTATCTTCCCCATTTTGGAATGTCCCTTATGCCCCTTAAGACCAACCAACTGCGGGTTATCCCGGTGGAGTCGGCGGTGAAAGCAACGCATGGAGTGGAGACATATAACCGAGTCCGGGAATTGGTAGAAGGGCAAAAGACCTTTGCTGTAGCGCAATGCATCTGTCGCAAAGAGCAGGAGCTTCTCGGCAAGAAGTGTGACCGGCCACAGGAAACTTGCCTCGGATTTGGGGACTTCGCCCAGTTCTACATCGATAACCATTGGGGAAGAAGGATCAGCAAAGCTGAGGCCTTGAAAGTTCTTGACCTTGCGGAGGAATCAGGCCTGATACTCTCTCCCAGCAACAGCCAGGAGTTAACAGGCATTTGTTGTTGCTGTCCGTGTTGTTGCCCGATCCTCAAATACGCAAAGCTGATGCCCCGACCTGCAGATATGGTCCGATCCTATTACCAGGCAAAAATTAGCCCTGAGCTCTGTTCAACCTGCGGTCTTTGTCTCGAACGATGCCAGATGGCGGCAATTAAAAAAGGAGAAGATTCCTATCAAATCATCGATGGGAGATGCATCGGCTGTGGGCTCTGCGTCTCAGCCTGCCCGACAGAAGCCATATCCATGGTGACAAAGTTAGGAATGGAACCGCCCCCTAAAGATTTTCTGCAGGACACTCTCCAGAGGATCAGAAACGAGAGACGTGCAATCGAGATCAAGGGAAAGGGCAGCGTTTCGTGAGCAGGATGCATAAATTCCAGTTATGAGTGTTTAACTTTTGGGAATAAATATCTCCTCTATTTCCTGACCATTGGGAATGTTTTCTATATAAATTTCATTTATTGAATTGGGGGGCCGATTTCTACCCATAATTTTCAAACCCTAAAGCATCCATTGACTCAACAGTACTAGGTGAAATCTTCACCGACGGCTTTCCTTGACATGGCCCGTAAGTTTTTTTGATCTCGAAACGAAAATATATCAATCTCGATCCCCTGCTTAATTTCATAGCCCATCCCGGCACTTTCTTTAAGCCAGCTTTCTTCCCCCGCTGGCCAGCTCTTCCAGCCCTTTGCGGTCCAATAACTGGATCTGACGGGGGCCGTTCGGCTTGATGAAGCCCTCGCGGGTCAATTTGGCCAGTATTCGGGAAAGAGTCTCCGGGATGGTCCCTAAAAGGCTGGCCAGTTGATTCTTGGAGATCTCCAGGATTACTTCCGACTTCCCCTTCTTCCCCTCCGCCAGGTAAATAAGATAAGCCGCCAGCCTTCCCGGGACCTCTTTCAGAGAAAGGTCTTCGATCAGGGAGGAGAATTTTCGCAAGCGCCGGGAAAGGACGGCCAGCATGTTGAGCGCCAGAGAGGGGGTCTTCTTGACCAGGTCCACGAAAGCCGGCCGGGGAAAGAAGAAGACCCGGCTGTCCTCCATGGCCTGGGCATGGGCGGGAAATTTCTCGCCGGCGAAGACCGGAACCTCCCCGAAGGGTTCCCCCCCCGTCAGGATGTGGAGGATCTGTTCCTTGCCGTCGGGAGACAGCTTAAAAATTTTCACTCGCCCGGAGAGGACCACATAAAAACCGCTCCCTTCATCCCCCTCTTCGAAGATGGTCTGCCCCCTCGGGATAACCTGGTCCACCACTATCATGGCCAGGTCCTCGTACTCCCCCCGGGAAAGGCCCTGGAAAAGGGGAATGGCGGTAATTTGATCGGTCAGTTTCATAGAAGCATGCCTCAAGGGGAATTATGCCCATCTTTTGACTTAAGTCAAGGCCCATGAAAATAAAAGGGTGTAGGGTATAGAGCACAGGGTGCAGGGTGCGGGGAAAACAAGTGTCGAGCGTCCGCTAACACCTCCCTACTCACCACTCCCTACTTACGGCTTTGCTGGGGGCAAAATATGAAATGGACCAGAGAGGCGGAGGAAGCGGTATCCAAAGTCCCCTTCTTTGTCCGCAAACGGGTCCGCAAGAGAGTGGAAGAGGAGGCCGCTCGCGTGGGCGCCGGGGAAATCACCCTGGAGCACGTCCAGACCTGCCAGCAGCGGTTCCTGAACCGGATGGAAGAGGAAGTAAAGGGATTCCAGGTGGAGACCTGTTTCGGCCCGAGCGGATGTCCGAACCGGGCAGTCGCCTACGATGACCTGCCCCGAAAAATTGAGGACCTGCTCTCCCGCCGGAACCTGAAGTCTTTTTTAAAGGAGAAGGCCAAAGGGCCGCTAAAATTGCATCACGAGTTCCGGGTCTCCATCTCCGACTGCCCCAACGCCTGCTCCCGCCCCCAGATTGCCGACATCGGGCTGATCGGAGCCCGCAGACCCAATATTTCCGAGGAGCCCTGCACCCAATGCGGCGCCTGCGTGGAGACCTGCCGCGAGGGGGCCATTTTTCTTGCCGGGAAGTGGCCGGTTGTCGATTGGGGGAAATGTGTGTCCTGCGGCCAGTGCATCGCCGCCTGCCCGACCCGCACCCTGCAGGAAGAAAAGAGAGGCTTCCGGATCCAGGTCGGTGGCAAACTGGGTCGTCATCCCCGGCTAGCCGAGGAATTGCCGGGGATCTATTCCCCCGAGGAAACCCTGGAAATCCTTGACCGCTGCCTGGACCATTATCAGAAGCACTGCCGGCACGGGGAGCGGTTGGGAGAGATTTTGGAGAGGACGGGGATAAAAGAACTGACTGACGGCAGACCGCAGACCGATGACCGCCGCTGAGGCTATGCTTCGATGGCGGGCATCGGTCAGCCGTCCACGGTGGGCGGTCTTCGGTCCTCGGTCGACGGTCAGGTTTCTTAAATTTTCTTGACTTGAGTCAAGGAATTATCTCCCCCAAGAGGATATTATATAGGAAAGATTACGGCAGGAACCATCGCCAGCGAATACAGCAACCACAAAAAAGGAGGGAACGGATATGGCCAATGAAGCGATGTTTTGTTATCAGTGTGAGCAGACCGCCAAGGGGGAAGGCTGCACCAGATTGGGAGTCTGCGGCAAGCAACCCGAGGTGGCTGGCCTGCAGGATCTATTGATTTATGCCCTCAAGGGACTTTCCCTGTATGCGGTCGAGGGGCGCAAAGTCGGAATCCATGACCGAAATATCAATGTCTTTACCGTTCAAGCCCTGTTTTCAACCCTGACCAACGTGAATTTCGACCCGGAACGCTTTGTGAAATTAATCAACCAATGCGTCCAGTTGAGGGATGAGCTGAAAGAAAAAGTTAAAAATGCGAAAGGAAAGGCGGATTTCCCCGATGGGCCGGCCACTTTCAAGCCGGAAAAGAGCCTTGAAGGATTGACCGCCCAAGGGAAAAAAGTCGGGCTGAAATCGGACTCCTCCATCAACCCCGATATTCTTTCCCTGCAGCATACTCTCCTTTTTGGTCTGAAAGGGGTTTCCGCTTACGCCGACCATGCCCAGATTCTGGGGCAGGAGGATGAACGGGTTTACTCCTTCATCCATGAAGGGCTTACCGCCACCTTGCGGAAAGACCTGAGTCTGAATGACTGGATCCAGCTGGTCCTCAAATGCGGGGAGATCAACCTTCGCGCCATGGAGCTTCTCGACGCGGGAAACACCGGAACCTACGGGCATCCCGTTCCCACCAAAGTCCCCCTGGGAGTTAAAAAGGGAAAAGCCATCCTGGTGTCGGGCCATGACCTCAAAGACCTGGAAGAGCTTCTCAAGCAGACCGAAGGCAAGGGAATCTACGTCTACACCCACGGGGAGATGCTGCCGACCCACGGGTACCCCGCCCTCAAGAAATACGCCCATTTCTACGGGCATTACGGCACGGCCTGGCAGAACCAGGTCAGGGAATTCGCCGAATTTCCGGGAGCGATCCTGATGACCACCAACTGCATCCAGAAGCCCCGGGACAGTTACAAGGACAATATTTTCACCTCCGGAACCGTGGGCATGCCCGGGCTGACTCATATGACCGGCCGAGAACTTCAAGCCGGTCATCGACCGGGCCCTGGCGCTGCCCGGGTTTTCGGCGGATGTGAACGGCCGCTCGGTCATGGTCGGATTCGCCCGGAATTCGGTAATGGGGGTCGCCGACAAGGTGATCGAAGCGGTGAAGAGCAAGGCCATCCGTCACTTCTTCCTGGTCGCCGGCTGCGACGGCGCCAAGCCGGGGCGAAATTATTACACCGAGTTCGTGGAAAAGGCCCCCAAGGATACGGTCGTTCTGACCCTGGCCTGCGGGAAGTTCCGGTTCTTCGACAAGCAGCTCGGGGATATCGGGGGAATTCCCCGGCTCCTGGATGTGGGGCAGTGCAACGACGCCTATTCCGCCATCCAGATCGCCGTGGCCCTCTCCAAGGCCTTCAACGTGGGGGTGAACGACCTGCCCCTTTCCATGGTCCTGTCCTGGTACGAGCAGAAGGCGGTGGCCATTTTGCTGACCCTTCTCTACCTGGGAATCAAGAACATCCGCCTGGGCCCGAGCCTGCCCGCGTTTCTTTCCCCGGCGGTGCTGGACACCCTGGTGAAGACCTTTGACATCAAGATGATCACCACCCCGGATCAGGACCTGAAGGCCATCCTGGGGTAAAACCATTCACCACAGAGAACGTAAGAAGCAAAAAAAAAGGCAAAAAGAACCGCAGAGAACGCAGAGGACGCGGAGAATAATTCTAAATCCAATTACCAAATGACAAACGGAATATTGGAAAACCGAACTTTGGTATTGACTCATTGACCATGGTGGCTGGAATTATTCGGCATTTCGAGCTTGGAATTTACCTATTGTGATATCCTCTGCGTTCTCTGCGTACTCTGCGGTAAAAATTTAGGAGATAGAGAATGAGGTGCCCGGGACAGGACAGCCGGTATTGGAAGCCGGGAGCGGTGTATGACGTAGCCTGCGCGAAATGCGGAAATCCCATCGAGTTCTTCAAAGATGAGCCCACCCGTCGCTGCAAGAAGTGCGGGCACAAGATGGTCAACCCCAAGATGGATTTCGGCTGCGCGTCTTACTGCAAGTACGCCGAACAATGCTTGGGAGATTTGCCCCCCGAGTTGATTGCTCAGAAAAAGGACCTCCTCAAAGACCGGGTGGCCATCGAGATGAAGCATTTCTTCAAGCAGGACTTCAAAAGGATCGGGCACGCCACCAAAGTGGCCCGGCACGCCGAGCAGATCGCCAAGGAAGAAAAGGGAGACGTGGCCATCGTTCTTACCGCCGCCTACCTCCACGACATTGGGATCAAGGAGGCGGAAGCCAGATATCAGAGCACGGAAGCCAAATACCAGGAAGAGCTCGGACCCCCCATCGCCCGGGAGATCCTGACCAAGCTGGGAGCCACCGCCGGACTCGTCGACGAGGTCTGCGATATCATCGGCCACCACCACCATCCCCGGCCGGAAGAGACCACCAATTTCAAGATCGTCTATGATGCCGACCTGATCGTGAACCTGGAAGAGAACCAGCAGGGGCAGAAGATCCCCCGGGAAAAGCTGGAGGCCATGATCGAAAAGAACTTCCTGACCGCCGCCGGCCGGGATCTGGCCCGAAAGACATTTCTAACCGCAGAGAGCGCAGAGAACGCGGAGAAAAGAATATAGAATGAAAAAGCAAATAGATATTTATTCTTTTTTATTTATTCAAATCTCTGCGTGCTCTGCGATCTCTGCGGTGAAAAAATTTTTAAGGAGAAGAAAAGATGAAAATCAAACGGAAGATCATTCAGATTGACGAAGACAAATGCGACGGCTGCGGGGTCTGCGTTCCCTCCTGCGCCGAGGGAGCCCTACAGATCATCGACGGAAAAGCCAGACTCATGGCCGAAAAGTATTGCGACGGGTTGGGAGCCTGTTTGGGGGAGTGCCCCAACGATGCCCTGAAGGTCATCGAGCGGGATGCGGAGGACTTTGACGAAAAAGCGGTCGAGGAGTATCTGCACGCTGAAGAGAAAGCCCCCAAGAAGAAACCCCTGCCCATGGCCGGTGGATGTCCTTCCGCCCGCATTCAGTCCTTTGCCCCGGCCGTGAGCTGCCAGGAAGCCAACCGGCCCGTTTCCCACGGAGACATTCCTTCGGCCCTGACCCACTGGCCCATACAGATCCATCTGGTTCCCCCGACGGCTCCTTTCCTGAAGGGCGCGGACTTGCTGGTGGCGGCGGACTGCACCCCCATCGCCTACCCGAATTTTCACCGCGATTTCCTGAAGGGTAAGGTCGTCATGGTCGGCTGCCCCAAGTTCGATGACGCCGATGAATACGTGGAAAAGTTCGCCGCCATCTTCCAGGCGGCGGGGATCAAGTCCATCACCGTGGTGACCATGGAAGTTCCCTGCTGCCAGGGCTTGCCCATGATCGTCCGGAAGGGGTTGGAACTGTCCAGGAAGAAGATCCCCCTGGAACACGTGATCATCAGCACCCGGGGCGAAGTTCTGCGGGCTCAGCCGGTCATGGCTTGAAATGCGGGGAGAAAAGGGATGAAGGGGAAAACCGAAGTTTATCTCTACGGATCATTGAGAAGGGGACCGGGGGAATCCATCGCCTCCCCGGTCCTCGACAACCTGGATGAACCCATCTCTCTGGGAGAGCTCATCCATCGTCTCCATATTCAGCCCGATCAGGTGCAGCTGGCCATGGTAAACCACCGGGCCGTCTCCCCCGATCATGTGATCCAGCCGGGGGATCGGGTTTCACTCTTTCCCCGGGAGTACGCCATATTCGCGGACTGGAAGAATCTCCGTCAATAAATCTCCCCTCGGGGATTTTCCGGAAAAAGCGACAATTCAGGAAAATATCAGGGTCCCTTTTCCATCAAAGGCCATGGGCCGGGGGTCGCCCAGGATCTCGATCTGGGAATTCCTGCGGATCTCCGGCAGCAGGGGTTCGGAGGCGAAGATCTTTTCCAGGGAAAGGGTGTTCTTGATCCAGACGATTCTCGTTTCCGGGTGCCGGACCCGGTAACAGGTCTTCAGGGCCAGCTGGATCGCCTCCCGGTCGGTAGGCATGGTGATCGGAATCCGGGCCGTGGCCAGGATCCCGGAAGTGATGGCGTTGACGTAGGTATAGTCCGCGTTTATGGAATCGACGAACCTTTTCGTGGTGATGTCGGCCGTCCCGATTCCGCAGGCGTTCCCCTTGGACGCGGGGGTCAGGCTCAAGACCACGATCTTCTCCGTTTTCAGGGTATCGGGCGTATGAAAATGCGGGGAGGCGGAACGCCCGGTGATGTTCGGGTCCATGCCGCTTCCGCTGATTTCCTTCCCGATTTCCTGCACGATCAGGAGGTGGAGGTTGTCCAGTAATAGACGGGGCATCAGGCCCTTGGCCTCCACCAGAAGGTCTTTTTCCCTCCGGATCATATCTTCTTTCCACACGATCTCGAACCGGGCCGGATGGTCGTAGCCGTTCTCGATGATGCCCAGGCCGAAGAGAACCGGCGCGTTGTCCAGGACCACTTTCCCCAGCTGGGGCAGCAGCTCGCCGAACATGTCCACCCCGCAGGTGTGGAAAGCCGTGGCCCCCTTGTGCTTTCCCAGGCCGATGGCCAGCATCTTGAGGAGCCCGCTCTCATAATCCGCCTTGAAGGCCGTATGGGGCTTGACCCGGTTGACCACCACGATCCCGTCGCTGGACAGGGCGATCTTGTCCAGATAGACCGGGACTCCGTTTTCCAGCTGCCCGACCTTCTCCACTTCCATGGAGGATTGAATGGGCGCGCCCATGGTCTCCTCGGTGATCTTGTACTCGGCCAGGACCTTGCGTTGCCCCTCCGCGGTGGCCCCTCCGTGACTTCCCATGGCGGGAACGATAAAGGGCTTGGCTCCCAGGGTTTGGAGTTCCTTCACCAGGGCATGAATAATTTTGTCGATTGAGTTGATCCCCCGGCTTCCCGCGGTCACGGCAATGCGGCTGCCTTTCTTGATCTTTTTCAACCGGCCATCCTGGGAGAAGAGGCGCTTGATTTCCTCTCCGATATCCTTGATTTCCGGGCCGGGAAATTTCTGCCGAATGGGAACCATCCTGGGGATGGGAATGTCCAGACCGCCTTCAATGACCAGAGCCATGGATTTTCCTCCGCATTTCTGTATTTTTTGCTTTTCTTTCTATGGACTGCTTATTCGTTCTTTTTATCGCAGGAAGGCCGGGGTGTCAATGAGGCGTTGCCGTAATACCTCTTCCTTAAGGTTGGGGCCTGATTTCCGGTTGTTTTCCGCGGAAGGAAGGGGGCAAAATCAATGGAGCAAGATCCCCATTCTTCTCCGCCCTAAGGCAATGCCGATGAAACCGGCCCCTAGCAGGAGAAGCGTGGCGGCTTCGGGGATCTGCCCGATGAAGAGCTCATCATGGGCTTCGCCGGTGCCGGTCAGGGACATGGCGATGAGCTGCCCTTCGATGTGACCGTCGGAGAATTGGACCTCGGCGAAGGGCGCTAAAACACTGCCATGAATCTCAATCTTTCCGAAATCGAGGGAGGTGGCCTGGTAGAAATTGTAGAGAATGAAAGGGTCCCAGTCGTACTCTTCCTCAGGAACCGGGAAGAAGAATCCAAAATTCTGCATGGCGCTCACAGATCCATCGATATTCACGAGAACGGTGGCCCCCGGCGGAGTGTTGATCCTGAAGCTGCCGGCATTGGCCTTCATGACGTCTTGCCCGCTCAGATTGAAGATATTCAGATGCGGGTCATATCCTGTAAGGATGATCTCCACCGATCCGTGTTGTAAGGGATTGATGGTCACGGTGCCGTTGGCATGAAGTGCTCCCCAGGCAGCCGAAGATTGGGTGAGGTAACTCTGGGCGGCCTGGAAATCGATCGGGTTCCCGACCGTGAGAGAACCATAGCCTACTTCGTAAAGATTCGCCGTTCCTCCGACATAAATGGATCCCTTTTGGTAAAGCGGATCCTGATTATTTTTCAGATACCCCACGCTTCCTTGGCTGAAATTCAAATTGCCGCCCACCACGAGGTCGCCGATGGCGGGATCCGTTTTCACATTGGCGGCCACCGACATGTGCTCATACCCCACATTCCCGCCGGCTGCCACCCTTCCCTCGGAATCGGTATTCGTCTGCAATATGTTTCCGAATATGAATTCATTATAATCGCTCGCCACGCCCAGGGCGGTGGCCCAGGAAGCACCGGGGATCAGAATCAAAACCGATATTAAAACGTATACGATTTTAAACATTTTGCCTGTCCCTCCTTCAACCCTTTTGGGTCGGGATCATGATAGTTCGAATAACAGACTATGTATGTGAATACAATTATAACTGAAACGGTTCCACTTTTTAAAGAAAAAAATGCAGATAATTCCCTTCCAAAACCGCTCACATCTGATAGAATTTTTTGAGAGGAGAGGCGGAAGATCTTATCCAATACCATACGCGAGGGAAACCAGAATGGCCAAATCATACAGTCGAAACGGAGTCCGGAAAAGGTTGGAGGCGGAAATCAGGAAAGGACGGCCCATCGTGGCCGCCGGGGCGGGAATCGGCCTTTCGGCGAAATTTGCCGAGGCCGGCGGGTCGGATTTGATCATCATCTATAACTCTGGCCTTTACCGCATGGACGGCCTTCCTTCCATCGCCGGCTACATGCCTTTCGGGGACGCCAACGCCATGGTCAAGGAGATGGGGCTGCGGCATGTGTTGCCCATTGTCCGGGAAGCTCCCGTGATTGCGGGCATCTGCGCCTACGACTTGACCCGGGACATGGAGGTTTTTCTCAAGGAGCTGCTGGCGGCGGGGTTCTCCGGGGTCATCAATTTCCCCACCGTGGGAAGAATCGACGGGGACTTCCGCCAGACCATGGAGGATCTCGGTATGAGCTACCGGAGAGAAGCCGAGGTCATGGGACTGGCCGGGTCTCTGGGTCTTTTCACCATGGCCTATGTCTTCAACCCCGAAGAGTCCAGAATGATGGCCCGGAACGGGATTGACTCGGTGGTCGCCCACATGAAAACCACCACCGGCGGAACCGTAGGGGCCAAGCGACCCATGAGCCTGGAAGAAGCGGGCAAGAGGTGCTCCGCCATCTTCAAAGCCGCCCTGTCCGTCAAGCGGAATGTGATCTGTCTGGCTCACGGCGGGCCGATCGAGGGACCGAAGGCCACCGAATACATCTACCGGCATACCCAGGCCGTGGGGTTTGTGGGCGCTTCTTCCATCGAACGAATCCCGGTGGAAACGGCAATTCGGAAGACGACGGAGATGTTCAAGGCCCAAAGGATAAAACAGCGGAGAGCGTAGAGCAAAGAGCGAAGAGATAAAAGCCTTAAAACATAAGGCGGTTTTATCTTTTACTCTCTGCTCTCTGCTCTTGGCTCTCTGCTTTTTTTCATTATGGAAAAATCCATCCTCATCATAGGCACCTTCGACACCAAGGCCGAAGAACTGAGCTTCATCAAAGATCAGATCTCGGCCAGGGGGCTCAGGGCCCGCACTCTTGACGCGGGAGTCCTCCAGCCTTCACCGGAATCCGTGGATATTTCCAACGAGAAAGTGGCCGCTGCCGGAGGGCGCCCGCTTCATGAGCTCGTGAGTCGGAGAGACCGGGGGCAGGCGGTGGCCGTCATGGCCCAAGGCGCCGCCAAGATCACCCGCGAGCTTTTCGATAAAGAAGAAATCTCCGGCGTCATTTCCCTGGGGGGCGGTTCGGGAACGGTCATCGGGACGAGTGCGATGAGGACTCTCCCGGTGGGCGTTCCCAAGGTCATGGTCTCCTCCATGGCCTCGGGAAACATGCGCCCTTACGTGGGGACTTCGGACATTACCATGATGTATTCGGTGGTGGACATTTCCGGGCTCAACCGGATCAGCCGGCGAATCCTTAGCAATGCGGCCCTGGCTGTCTGCGGCATGGCCGAGGGCGGGAAGGAACCTGTTTCTGCGGAACTTCCCCTGATCGCCGCTACCATGTTCGGAGTGACCACCCCCTGCGTCACGGAGGCCAAACGGGTTCTGGAAGAAAGGGGCTACGAGGTGCTGGTCTTCCATGCCAACGGGCCCGGGGGCATGGCCATGGAACAGTTAATCGGCGAGGGACAAATTCAGGCGGTGCTCGATATCACCACCACGGAATTGCCCGACGAACTCTGCGGGGGCAAGGGCAGCGCCGGCCCCCACCGCCTGGAAAAGGCCGGAGAAATGGGAATCCCCCAGGTGGTGGTTCCCGGGGCCATGGATATGGTCAATTATTTCCCCGATGCCATCCCTCCCCAATTCCGCAACCGGCTTTTCCACGTTCACAATCCGGCTACCACCCTGATGCGCACCAACGAGGAGGAAAACCGGCAGCTTGCAGAGATCATGGCCCGAAAGCTCTCCCGGGCCAAGGGCCCGGTGGTTGTCTACATCCCGCTGCGGGGATTTTCGGCCATGGATGCCCCCGGGCAACCGTTTTTCTCCCCCGAGGCAAACCGGGCCTTCGTCGAAACTTTGAAAAAGAACCTGCCCCCCCGTATCCCGGTGATCGAAAAGGATCTGCACATCAATGATCCCTCCTTCGCCCGGGAGACGGCCCAGGCCCTCCTTACATTATTGAGGAGATGACCGGGGGCAGTTTCTCTCTGTTTTTTTCCTACCTGGTTTCGTGCTACATTCCCCACAATACATTAAGAGGGAGGTTCCCGATGATCAAGACCGTTGAACAGTACCTGGAAAGCTTAAATGACGGCAGGCAGATCTGGTGCCTGGGGGAAAAGGTTTCCGATGTGCGGACCCATCCCACTCTCAGCAGCATCATCAAGACGGCCTGCATGGATTATGTCCTGCCCAACCATCCGGATTTCCGGGAACTGTTTGTGACCCGGAACGAGGACGGCGAAGAGGTGAATTTCCTGCTCACCTCCCCGAAGAACGGCGGAGGACCTTTTGCGGAGAAGGGAATGCTACATTATCGGCGTCCGGTCCGGCGGAGGGGTGATCGTTCATTGCATGGGCGCCGATGCCCTCGCCGCCTTTACGGTGGCGGCCAAGGTCATGGATAAGGAACTGGGGACCCATTATACGGAGCGGGTGGAGAATTACCGGAAGCTGCTTCAAAAACAGGACCTGGCCATTACCGGGGCCATTACGGACGTCAAAGGGGACCGGAGCCTGCATCCTTCAAAACAGAAACAGCACCAGGACTATTACCTGAGAATCGTGGACCGACGGAAGGACGGCATCGTGGTGCGGGGGGCCAAGGTGCATATCAGCGCCACCCCCTGCGCCAATGAGGCGCTCTGCCTCCCCTGCCGGACCCATGGCGAAGAAGACAAGGACTACGCCCTGGCCTTTGCCATCCCCCTGAATGCCCCCGGGATCAAGCTTCTCGCCGTGGAGCCGGTGTCCCGGACCTACGGGGAAGAGGGTGAATTTGATTATCCCAAGACCAGCGAGCTCCAGCCCACGGAATGCCTGATTGTTTTTGACGACGTGTTTGTGCCCTGGGAGCGGGTGTTCATGTGCGGCGAATGGCAGTTCAGCCGCCATCTGGCCTATGCCTTCGCCAGTTACCACCGCCTTTTCGGCACCTGCAAGATGATCGGCAAGCTCGAAATCATCACCGGGGCGGCAGCCCTGGTCGCCGAGTATAACGGGGTGGAAAAGGTTCCCCATGTGCGCAAAAAGCTGGCCTGGATGGCCATGATCACGGAAACGGTGGCCCAGCTGGGGAAGGCGGCCTGCCTGGATCCCGAGACGGAATTCGGCCACGATGTGGTCATGCCCAACCGGATGGCCATCAATGCTTCCAAGTACACCTTCGCCAGCAACTTTCACCAGATGTGCCAGCACCTGCAGGATATTGCCGGAGGGCTTTCAACCACCGTGCCGACTTTCCGGGATTGGAACAATCCGGAGATTCGGCCCTACATCGAAAAATACCTGAGTGCCAAGGACGGGGTTCCCACGGAAGACAGGCTTCGGGTGATGCGGCTGGCCAAGGACATGACCTGCAATTTTTACCAGATCGATACCATTCACGGAGAGGGGTCCATGGCCGCCCAGGAGATGTTTCTATACGGCAGCGCCGACTGGAAAAAACTCAAATCCGCCGCCCAGAGGGCAGCCCATGTGGACGGCTGGCAGAACGACCCCATTTACGGAAAGCTGTTGAGTCCCAAGGAGCAGGTAAAAATGCCGGCGGTGGATGAATCCTACCGGAGCATACCCGTAACGGCGAAAAGGAAATAGCCGGAGAGGGTCGCGGCTGCTGCAAGATTTAATTGTCCATAAGCCTTATATGCCATAGGAAGCAGTTTCGTTGACAGCATGTGTAAAGACTAGCAGGGAACATTACTTCCTATGATAATCAGGTGACAAAAGTTCTGTAAAATCGAGTAGAGTTTTAATCGTAATTGCTATGACCTTGACAAGGGGGGCATTTAGCGGCATAGTATGATAAATGAGGTATTTTGTCATTCTTCGGGAGGTGTTGTATGAGCCAACTGCTAATCGAGGTGCCTGATCAAGTTGCGGAACAACTCCACCGCCTTGCCGGAGAGCAAGGGCTTACGGTCCCCCAGTATCTGGCAAACCTCCTCTGCCGAGAGCTAAGCGAAGAGTGGCCCCCCGGGTTTTTCGACGAGGTGGTGGGGGGTTGGCAGGGGGAACTGCTGGAGCGTGCTCCGCAATGGACCTACGAACACCGTGAGCGCATCTAATGTACCTATTAGATACGAATGCTTGCATCCGTATCCTCAATGATACTTCGCCATCGCTAGTGCAGCGCCTAGCCAGCCACACACCCTCCGAGATCCGACTTTGCTCGATTGTTAAGGCCGAATTACTTTACGGGGCAAGGCATAGTCAACGTGTTGCAGAGAACCTCAGGCTATTGACCCGCTTTTTTGCTCCTTTTGTAAGCCTTCCCTTCAATGACCGCTGCGCTGAGCATTACGGTCAGATTCGGGCCGAGATGGTGCAGGCTGGGACGCTTATTGGTCCGAATGATCTTTTGATTGCTGCTGTCGCGAGGGCTTACGATTTGACACTGGTTACCCATAACGTGGAAGAGTTTGGCCGAGTCCATGACCTTCGCCTTGAAGATTGGGAAAAGTGAGATGGGGGAGGTCTTTCTCGTTATTCCGGGTTGAGACCAGGGCTAATATCGATATTACGATAGGGCAGCCGGAAAAAGGAGGGGTTGGGGAGATCAGAGCCGCATTTTTGAAGCTAAAATCATCGGGCCAAAGCGATAGCCCCTCCCAAGGGCTGGCCGGAATTACCTCCCCCATTATCGATGGCCCATTTAGAAATATAACTTTTTGGAGGTCATTCGACACCGTTCGCGGGGAGGATCCATGGCCGCGCAGGAAATGTTTTTATACGGCAGCGCCGACTGGAAAAAGCTCAAATCCGCCGCCCAAAGGGCAGCCCATGTGGACGGGTGGCAGAACGGCCCCGTTTACGGAAAGCTGTTGAGTCCCAAGGAACAGGTCAAAATGCCCGCGGTGGATGAATCCTACCGGAGCATACCCATAACGGCGAAAGAAAATAGCCGGAGCGGATCTCGGCTGCTGCAGGATTTAATTGTCCATAAGCCTTATATGCCATAGGAGGTAGTTTCGTTGACAGCGTGTGTAAAGACTAGCAGGGAACATTACCCTGAAATCTTCAGTTGAAAGATTTTCTCAGACTGTGTAGATTTCAGTTGGCAATCGAGGTTTGGATATACTTTTCATTTCTGGAATTTTGGCCGGGTGCGTAGAGTGGCACGCTGTACGTAACAAATGCTGTTTTTTCTAGTGTTTTTAGTGGGTTAGGTGTTGGTATCTTGAGTCTGATTTTTCCTTTTGTCAAGGGTTTTTGATTAATTCATCGATAGAAGCCCCAGGTTTTCGTTGGCTGCTTTTTGTAGAATCACCTCCATCGCTTTATAATAATCCCTCTGGACTTTGACGTTGGAGATTTTAGCATACCTCTGGGTTGTTTTGATACGCGTGTGTCCCAACAGATCTTGGATGGTAACCAAATCCGCGTCAGCATTCAAGAGCTGCGTCGCCATCGTATGCCGGAGATGATGGCAAGAGATCTCTAACCCCGTCTTCCGTGCATAATACTCCATCCGTTTCTGGATCCCCCGAACGGATAGCGGCATCCCTCGACACGTTCCTTTGCGGACCAGGAAGATTTCCTGGACCTTCGATGAAGATCGAGTTTCCAAGTAGTTCCTGAGCATGCGATCAGCATCGTTGCTGATATAAACCACCCGGTCCTTGTTCCCCTTGCCCTGGCAGACGAGGATCCTTCTTTGGGTCAAGTCGAGATCCTGCAGACGCAGATGCGCTACTTCCTCCACCCGCAAGCCGCACCGCAACATCAGCATGAAGATGGCCCGATCCCGGAGGCCCTTGATGGTTTGAAAGAGTTTGCTTACCTCCTCGTCTTTGAGATACCGCGGCAAAGGCCGGGCCAGGCGCAAGGCGGATCCCTTCTTAACCGGGTTGGGTCTCGCAGTTCCATCCTCCTGGCTCAAGTAGGTAAAGAATCCCCGGACGCTGTCCAGACGGCAGTTAATCGTCTTCGGGGTCAATCCCTGGGCCAACAGAAACTCGATATAGGCCGAAACCTGCTGGGAGGTCACCTCTGCCAAAGGCAGCGGCAACCAGCTCAGGAAGTGCTCCAGGGTATTCATATACGTTTTGATCGTGTGGCCGGAGTAATTGCGTCTCTTCAAAAACCGGCGGTACTTCACGAGGGCTTCCCTCTCCATTGTGTTCCCTCCCTTCAATCCGGGCCATGGCCCGAAAATACTCCTCCTCCCGGGTTTTATCCGTCAACCGGGCATAGCGCCGGGTCTGCTCCAGGTTGCTGTGCCCTAACACCTGCTGCAAACACTCGATCCGCATCCCCGCATTCAACAGCTCCGTAGCACAGGTATGCCTCAGACCATGCAACGAATAGCTCTTCTCTGATATCCCGGCCTTCTGCAGATACCGCTGAAACATCACCCGGGCGGCGGTATAGCATCAGGGAACTTCGCCCCTGACCGTAAAAGAGCAACGGTTTTTCCTTCTCCCGCTTCCTGATCCATTCCTGCAAAGCCTGACAGGCATCTACGCTCAAGTACACCACCCTTCCCGTCCGGTTCTTCTCCCCCACCACCAAATGGATCTTCCGTTCCGGCAGATAGACATCCGAAACCCGCAGGTTAAGCAGCTCTCCAATCCGGATCCCGGTCCGCAACAACACCAGGATCATCGCCCGGTCCCGAACCTTCTGAACCACCGCCAGAAGTCGTTTCACATCCAAAGGATCCATCGCCCGGGGCAAGGGTTTGGGCACCTTGATGCTAATCCGCCTGCTTAGCACCTCGGCAGGAACCACTTTTCCTTCGACCAGATATCGAAGAAACGTTTTGACCTGCCGCAGATTGTTTTCTACCGAGACCGGTTTCAACCCCCGCTCCTGCAGGCATTCTACAAAGGCCTCCAGATCGTTATGAACGACGGCAAGAAGATCGGGCTTCCCTTGGTTCTTCAGGAAGGTTAGGAATCCTTGAAGGCTAGTGAAGGCGGCGCGGAGGGTGTTGGCGGTCAGGTCCCGCCGGTGCATATGCCGGAGGTATTGTTCCACATAGGGGGCCCCCGGGAGATCCTGCTCCGAAAGTTTCTGTAAAATCCCCTCCAGGGTACGGCGCTGGGCAGGGTAATCCCGATAGCTGACTAACGCTTCGTTCTCCATGGTCATCTCTGCCTCCTTTCTCTAATTTACTAGAAAAAACAGGCAGATATTGACCCCGAAGCCATTCGGTGGTATTTATCTTTTTGTTACGTACAGTGGCACGCTTCCTTCACTTTTAGCGGTCCCAAGGGACCCCCAAGATATGGTATCTCTCCATGCTGTAGCGTTATGAATTTGACACTTTGATCAGGCCAAAAATCAGCTTGACAGAATTTGCAGTCCTGCTACCATTCGATTTGTAGACTTATCCCTCGTTCACAAAAAACCTCCCAACCTAACCTCTAACCTTCTGGAATTCAAGTAGAGAAGGTGGGGTTTCAGAAGATGGCAATGTGAAGTTTCCAGCGGACCCCATGTCCTTATGGAGGCGCCTTCCATGTATTCTCACAGGATCAAAGCGAATAGCTTTGATGCCGGACGCTATTGAGTCAGGTGTGTTTTTCCCTGGCCCTAAAGGAGAGCAGGTGATCATCTTCCTTTAAAGGAAAGCCAAGATTTATCCTGGATATCCATTAAAAAAGGAGGAAATCATGCACCATATTAAAAACTGGTTTTTCATTCTCATCACGTGGAAGAAGGAGGTCGGCAAGCTCCAGATATTCATGGCCTCTTTTCTGATTGCCGGCGCTTTGGAAGGGCAGGCGGTAGCGGCTGAATTCATCGACCCCGACAACGGCACCCAGTACGAGATCATGGTTCCCTTCACGGACTTTCAGGGTAAGGGGCCACTTACACTTCACAAGTGTGCGGGTAGCTCTTTCATGGTCGGCGCGCACGTCAAAAATAACCAATTCCTCTGTGAGGACGGCGTCGGCTGGTTCGGAACTGCCTATCAGCCATCAGACCTAACAACCAATGCAATGCCACCCAAGGTATTCGAGCGCTACCAATCTCATGGCATGGCCGCCTGTCCGCCAGGCAAGGCGATGGTGGGGCTACATGCCGCTCGCAATGTGCTTCTTTGTGCGCCATTGCAGACGACCGATTGGTTCGTAGATTCATACACCTACCGCCAACCCGAAGGTGTTACGTCTTTTTTGGGGCCTTTGAGGGGCAGTATGCATACATGTCCCAAGGGTTCGGTCATGGTGGGTATTCACGATGCCCGCGACCTGTATCTGTGTGGCCGCGTCCCCCAGCGCCCTTAGGCCTTAAGGGAAAGAGTTTCGTACACTGCTGAGCCTGTCGAAAAAGTCCAAATGCCCAATTCCGATAATTTTGACACCTTTAAAAGTCAACAACTTACAGACCAGAGAAAACCGCAAAATGCCCGTTTCCAGGGTTTTTCGACAGGCTCGCTATGTTACCTGAAAAGTCAGAGACTTAAAAAGCTATGATAATGAATCATTCCTTGAAAAAATGGGGGTGATTTGGACGGTTACGGGTTTGCCACGATAGTTTCAGTTTTTGGAGCTCAGTACTCCCCCCAAGCTGTAGTGCTTCCCTTTGATCCTACCTCTAAAATTTGACGCAAAAAGAAGTTAAAATTCCCCTTGACAGAATTTGCAGCCCTGCTACCATTCAGGGGTAGACCATCCCTCGTTCATAAAAATCTTTCAACCTAACCCTTACCCATCGGGAGTAAATGATGAAAAAGGGGTGCCCCAAAGTGGTCAAATGAAGCCACCAAAGGGCTTTTGATTTCCCCTTGGTGGTGCCTTCCGGTTTCGTCCTTATTTAAAACAGGCGTTCTAAATTTATAGGCTTCTTTTCCATGACCTCTAACCTTATGGAGTGCCGTATGAAAAGGAGTTACCAGAAGGTGCCAATATGAAGCCTCCAGGGGAGTTGAATAAGCGAGAGCAAAGATTTGCGAAGTCCTGTAGGAAAATATATGCCTGATTCATTTATCGTCCCAGATTAGGTTGTAGAGGAAAATGGGAATGGGGTGGCGCACTAGCTATATCTCTTAGACGGAAAGGAGGGCGAGGCGATGCCGACCTATATTGGATTATACAAAGTGACAGATCAGGGGGTGAAGGCCATCAAGGATGCACCTGGGCGGATCGAAGCAGGCATTAAAGCCGCCGAAAAAATGGGAGGCAAAGTAATCGGCTTCTACGCGGTTACGGGGGAATACGACTACGTGGCCATAGGTGAATTCCCCAGTGATGAGGTCGCTACAACATTCTCTTTGGCAATTAGCTCGTTGGGAAATGCGAGGATCACGACGCTCAGGGCGTACAAGAAGGAAGAATTTGCGGCGATGGTGAAGAAGTTGCCTTAGCGGTGATAGCAAGGAATGACCACCTATGCTAGGCGGTGGTATGATTAAATTGCTAGTGCGCCCCCCTGAACGAAAGTAAGAATCATTACGGATTGTCCAGCACGGTTTATAACTGAAGTCTTGCGACCATTGCGCAGGGAGCGTTGAGGTTTGTGGTTTCTGTCTTCAATCGGAAATCAACAGATCTTTAGGATTTTAACTCGCACTCTTTGTAGGTGCTATACGTAACAAAACCTGCTTTTTCTTTTGATATTGGGTACTTAAAGGCTGTTTTGTATTATGCTATTTTCTTTCATTCTGTCAATGTAATTCTTAGTCCTGTTTGCTAGAAGCTATTGTTTTTAGATCCTGTCCCCTTCGTCATCATTTTCCCCCGTTGCCTCCGTCCTTTGCAGAACCACTTCCATCGCCTTGTAGTAGTCTCGTTGGACCTTGAGGTTCGCTACCCAGCAGTACCGCTGGGTTGTGGTAATCTGACCATGCCCCAGAAGGTCCTGGATGGTAGCCAGATCCGCATCGGCATTGAGAAGCTGAGTGGCCATGGTGTGGCGAAGGCGATGGCAGGAGACGTTCAGTCTGCTTTTTCGCGCATAGGATTCCATCCTCTTCTGGATGCCCCGTACGGATAGCGGCTTCCCCCTCATCGCCCCTTTCTGCACCAGGAACAATCTTTTCCCTTTCGCGGATCGTTTCGAGAGATACGCTAAAAGGGCCGAGCGGGCATCTTCACTCACGTAGACGATCCGGTCCTTACCCCCTTTTCCTTTAGAGACAAGAATCTGTTTCCTCTGGCAATCTAGCACATCCACGGTCAGATCAGCCACCTCCTGGACCCGCAGGCCGCAGCGGAGCATCAACATGAACATGGCCCGGTCTCTTACGTCCGTGATGACCCTCAAGAGTCTTGTGACCTGGTCGTCCTTGAGGTGCCGGGGCAGCGGTTTGGGAAGACGGATGGAGATCCGGGTGATGGGATTGGCCGTAGGGATTCCCTCCTCTTGGATGAGATATTCAAAGAAAAGGCGGATCGTTTGCAGGTGACAGGTGATCGTCTTCGGGGTTCGTCGTTTCTGGAGGAGATGATCCACATAGCGACCCACCTCCTTCGAGGTCACCTCCGAAAGAGGCACGGGAGCCCATTGCACGAAGTGATCGAGGATATTCATATAGCTCTTGAGCGTGTGAACCGAGTAGTTTTTTCTCTTCAAGGCCCTCCGGTACCAGATCCGCTCAGTATTCTCCATCGACTCCTCCCTTCTCGATAATGGCCATGGCCCGAAAATACTCTTCCTCCCGGGTCCGGTCCGTGAGCCGGGCATAGCGGCGGGTCACCTCGATATCCTGATGACCCAGGAGCTGCTGGAGGCATTCCAGGCGCATCCCGGCGTTGAGAAGCTCGGAGGCGAAGGTATGGCGAAGACAATGCACGGTGTAGCCTTTCTGTTCGAGTCCAGCCTCCTGAATGTATTTTACGAACCGGCTCCGTCCGGTACTGTAACAGATGGGCTTATTCCCATGGCCGTAAAAGACAAACTCCTTGTTCGGATCCCTGCCTCCAAGCCAGAGTTTTAGGGCCCAAAGAACATCGTCACTCAGATAGACCACTCGGCCCATGCTGTTCTTCTCGCCCTGGAAGAGATGGATCTTTCTGTCCCGCATATCGAGATCGTTCAACCGAAGCCCCAGAGCTTCTCCGATCCGCATACCCGTGCGCAAGAGCAGAAGGATCAGGGCCCGATCCCGAATATCGTCAATGACCGAGAGAAGTTTCTTCACATCGGCGGGATGCATGGCTCGGGGCAGGACTTCGGGAAGCTTGAGCTTAATCCGTTTCTTCAGGACGGCCCCGGAGATGACTTCCTGTTCCATTAGGAAATGGAGAAAGGCAATAAGCCAGGCCAGCTTCGTCCGGACCGTGGAGATTTTTAATCCGCAGTCTTGCAAGTGTTCGACGAAGGCCTCGAGATCGGCCCGCTCCAGCTCTGAAAGGTCTTTCTTGCCCGACCTTCTATACAACTCGAGAAAAAGCCTGATCGATGCAAAAGAACCCTGGAGGGTGCTGCGCTTGTGGTTCAGGCGCCATTTGTGGCGCAGGTAGCTCTCGAAGTACTCTTTGGCGGGCAGCTCAAGTCGGGAGAGCTTCTGCAGGAACCTCTCAATCGGGGTTTGTGTAGAATGCTGCTGATGTGGGGCTCCACTTTCACTTTTGATGGATTCATTACTGGCCCACTCTACCTGGATCATGTCTCCTCCTTTTTCTTTTTTCAAGAAAAAGCAGGTAGATCATGATCTTAGCCGCTCTAATGATCAAATCAATTTTGTTACGTATAGGTA
>CAWDJO010000024.1:0-326556 GCA_963802665.1 uncultured delta proteobacterium
GCTTGCCTTCTTACCAAATTCAAAGTTCCTATTTTTTCTTTTTGATCGGACTACAGGGCCTGGATGGACCGTTAACGCCAACCGGGGAAGACAAAGTCAGGTTGTTTGCGTGCTCATTTACGGCAGGACGATGATGATGCCAAATTATCAAAATCCCCCATTTGAGATGGGGGACGTAGTGGAAAATTTGCACTTTACATTTTTGGCGGTGAGATAGCGCGGGACTCAGGGTGTGCACCTCCGCTATCGCCAAGACTGTTCGAAAAATAGAGGGCAGAGTCTAAAAGTGCAAATTTTCCACTACGTCCCCTAACAAGACGATGCTAATCTTAGACCAAATATTTTTTTATGCATAAAAATTTCAGGAATTAAAAAGCCAGAGCTCATCACCCTGCCTTTTGTGTTTTTGACTGAGGGGAGTGGGGGTTAGGAGATACGAAACATATCTTCAATTCTGCTGGCAAAAGTTGGATGATAACAAGATAGCGAGCCTGTCGAAAAACCTTGAATCTGGGCATTTTGCGGTTTTCTGTGGCCTGTAAGTTGTTGATTTTTAATGGTGCCAAAATTACCAGAATTGGCCATTTGGACTTTTTCGACAGGCTCAGCAGATATATTCTAGTTTAAAAGTGCCCCCTATACCAAAGTATGAGGCTAATGTCCCTATCAGAGGTCGAAAGCTAGGAATTGAAAGCAAAAACAAAAAAGGCAGAGCCACAATGACTCTGCCTTTGATATTCTATCTTTGAATGGGATTTACTTCTTAAATTTCTTCCTAAATCCAGGAAGGCCAATCAACCCGGAAGCGAGTAAGAGCAGGGTAGCAGGCTCGGTGACCGAGGCTCGAAGATTAACCTGCCCTCCTGGCGTCTTCTCATTGCCCATATACCCGCCGTACAGATCACCCGTTACCAGAGTGCCGGTCACCAGCCCTGCATCGAAGCGCGTGGCGGCAAAAGGCATTAACAGGTCAACATCTGAGCCTTGAGTGAAAAAAACATCCTCTGCATTCGGGAAATTAACAAGGATATTGCTCAATGAGATCCCGCCGGAAAGATACCATTGAACCCAGTCGAAATATACCTCTTCCCCTGCTCCATTCACAACATTAATGAACAGTTTCGCATCACCGGGACCCGATACATAAGCCCCCCAAAGGTCCTTGAACTGTTCGTTGGTCATGGTGAAATAGTTGTTTCCTGAGTGCAGGGAAAGAGATAAGGCATTGTTGAGGTAGGAGCTTAAAAGGATATCCGACGTATGGCTGCCGATATTCTGAGATGCTGTTTTAAAGTAAGCGCTAACCTGGTCAAGATTAATCGTAGGCTCCAGGGGGGGCGAGGTGGCCGTTCCCCACTGAACGGCATTTGTCATAATGAAGGTGGGAGCCTGGACTGATCCCTGAACCTGTCCGAAGCTCAAGGTAGCCGTCCCGGATGCTTTCACATCGCCGTTGACATAAAAGTTCGCCAGCGTGGCAGTGGTGCCGGCTACAACCCCGCCCAGCTTAACGCCCCCCTGGTCGTTCTGCCCGATGGTGCTGCTTTGGACATCAACATTGTATCCTGCTATGACATTCCCCTGCTGGATCCAGGAATTCTGAATGTTTACGCTACCTCCCGCAGAAATACCGCCATTCCAGATCGTTGCGTCCTGGATCTGAACATTTCCCCCGGCATAAAGACTATAGGGTGTTACCGTTCCCTTGTCGTTAAGGTGAAAGTTACCCACGGAGAAATTATTCTGGGCGCCGGCCACCCCTTGAAAATCACTGTGGTAATAATCAATATTGCCCGTACTGTAGACATTGAAATAATCGAACCACCCGCCTAAGGCGTGGCCCATAGCAGTCGGGGGTGACCCCAGGCTGATAACAAACAACATTACGATAAAAAGCATCAGATTTTTGAGTTTTCCCATGTCCTGGCATTCCTTTTTAGGTTAATCAATAACCTTGTGAGAGCAAAACAAGAACCGCTAGATAAACACCTTCGTCTGTTCTCCCTTTCATTCTTCATGAAGAATGAGCAGACAATTTCTGTCTCTACTTTTCTTTAATGCCAATTCAGTTTGGATTTGCTTTCTAGCCATCCTCATGAATGCCAAAAGGCCAAGAACACCCAAGCCAGATAATGGAAGGGCCGAGGGTTCTTGACGGGATTGACAATTTTCTAAACCAACAATTCATTTAACTTTGCCGGTGCTGTCTAATCAAATGTCGATTCACAGAAAGAGCAATAGTGATGCCGGGCCAAGCCTCAGTTTCATCTTTTTTCCCCATTAGATATAACCCCTTAAAAAATAAAGGGATTGCGGTGGGTAAACGATTGATGACTCCACTCTTTCATTTCTTGCCGGCCGGCTCACAAGGTAAATTCTCCATTCATTTATGGAGATGGTTCCATAGAATAATAGCCATCCGGCCATCTACAATCTGGCAAAAAAACCTACCCCAAAAATATGAATTGTTTGCATGAAATTCGATTATTTTGAATGAACCGGAAACCTTAGAAATCGTTGGCCCGATCTTAGAGAGAAAGGGCATAGGTAAAATGAAGGCTCCAATGATTGCACACTGGTAGGAAAGAAGCCGGCAAATATACGTACGGCGTGCCAATTCCCGTCATCCGGCTTCCTTCAATCTCGGTTCTGATATGCGGAGCATATTTATTATTTCGGGAAATGTCAACAGGGCATGAAAAAGCCAGACCTTGCGGGCCTGGCTTCGAGTGTGGCGTTATGAAGGCCAATGCCTCAAAAGCTAACCTTTGGCCAATTTTTAGAAACACATCCTTTCCATCTCCGGCCTGCACGTGGCCCTGGTGGCGGCCTTCTTCTTCGGGGCGATCTGCTTGATCTTCAAATTATTTCCTTTCCTCCTCCTTCGGGTGAACCTGAATAAAGCCTCCGCCCTGGTGGCCATCGTGCCGGTCATCTTCTACACCTTCATTCGGGGAAGGGCTCTTACCGGCTGGCCTCTTCCATTACGCCCGCGTAAAATTTGATAATCCGGCTATAGTTTTCGACCCCAAGCCGTTCGTCCACCCCGTGAACTCTCCGGGTATCCTCCGGCTTCATAACCATCGGGATAAATCGGAAGATGCTTTCGGTGAGAGCTTCGTAGTGGCGAGTATCTGTCCCGGCGAGTATAAGCGTCGGTGCGACCACCGTTCCCGGGAAGAGAGCGCGAGCCGTGCGGCCAAGGATCGGAAACATCCGCGAACCCGGGCTTGAGACTTTGCTGGGCTCACCCTTTGATTCTTCGCCCCGTGGAAGAATTTGGACCCGCGAGTCGCCGATGATGCGGGAGAGTCTCTCCTGGACGGCCTTCACCGAGTCCCCCGGGGCCAGCCGAAGGTTCACCACGGCCGAGGCCTGCTCCGGGATCACATTTTCCTTCACCCCGGCCTGAAACATGGTGACTACCGAAGTCGTTCTCAGCAGAGCGGCGGTCTCCGGGCGGCGCAGAAACATACGTTTCAGGAGAGGTTCAAAAAGCCACAGGTTGGTGAAGACGAGCTTTTCGGGATAGCGGGCTTCGGGGGCGAGATAATCAAACATCAGCCGAACCGGGGCGGAAATTTCCGCGGGGAAAGGGTTGTCTCCGATGCGAGCAACCGCCCGGGCAAGAATACCGACCGCGTTCTCAAAGGCCGGGCTCGAAGAATGTCCGCCGGGGACCTGGACGGTGAGATTGAAACTGATAGACCCTTTCTCCGCAATTCCTACGAGGGCCACGGGGTTTTTAATGCCCGGGATCACTCCTTCCACGATGGCCATGCCTTCATCGAAGACCGCTTCGAGCCGGACTCCCCGGCTCTTCAGCGTCTCGGCGATCTGCCGGGCGCCGTAGGCCCCGCCTGATTCCTCATCGTGGCCAAAAGCAAGGTAGATCGTCTGCGCCGGCTGAAATCCCTTTTTCAGGAGAAGCTCTGCGGCTTCCAGAAGCGCCAGGAGGCAATGTTTGTCATCGAGCGTCCCCCTTCCCCAGATAAACCCTTCCGCGATCGTTCCCGAGAAGGGAGGGAACTTCCATTGCCCCTCACTTTTCGGATCGATCGGGACCACGTCCATGTGCGCCGCAAAGAGAAGGGGAGGTCGGTCCGGACTCCGCCCGGGCCATTCGTACAGAAGACTCTTTCCTCCGATCGCTTCCCACTTGAGGAAATGGTGGACCAGGGGGAACGTTTTTTTCAAGAATTGATGAAAGCGAAGGAGCTCCCGCGCATCGGGGGAATTGGGACCCTCCCCCGTATTGGTCGTCGGGATGCGGACCGCCTCGGAGAGATGCTGGCAGGCCAAGCTGGAATCCACAGGGAAAGCAGGTTGCGATCCCATGGCCGGCTGGAACGAGCGGACATTTACGGCGCGGAAGCCCATAAAACCGACGAGGATCAGCAACCCCATACCGACCCCCAACCCGATCCATTTCCATGATTTCATTTTGATCCCTTTCTATATGGAAATCTTGAATGGCAAGACTTTCAACGCCCCGGAAGAACAAAAACCATTTTGAAGAGAAGGAAATTTGGCGTCAAACGGATGATATCAAGGGCGGAAATTGTGTCAAGCAGGTTTTTATCTTCAAAAACATAATTTTAGCAAAGATGGTCAGATCATTTTCCGTTTCAGAATCATGTTTTTTCTATGATTTAGTCTGATGGGGGTCATATAATAAAAAAGGTCGGACCCAAAATAAACTGAACCATATAAACCTTTATGGAACTTTGGCGAAAAAATCTTTACAGCCTCTGGTTCGCTCAGCTGATTGCCATGATCGGGTTGAGTTTGATTATTCCCTTTCTCCCCCTTTACCTGCGGGAAATCGGGGTTACGGAAAAGGAGGCGTTGAAAATCTGGAGCGGGCTGATTTTTTCGGCTCCCTTCATGGTTTCCGCGTTCCTGCAGCCCCTCTGGGGCATGCTGGGAGACCGGCGCGGCCGAAAACCCATGGTGGTGCGGGCCATGCTCGGCCTGGCCCTGGCTAATTTCCTCATGGGGTTTGCCCAAACCCCTTCCCAGGTATTGATTCTTCGGTTCCTTCAGGGAAGTCTGGCCGGATTTGTGGCCCCCTCTCTGGCGCTGATGGCCTCCAGCGCGCCGAGAGAAAAAACGGGACAGGCTTTAGGAACCCTGCAATCCTCCCTCGTGACCGGCATGATTATCGGGCCCCTCTTGGGCGGGGTGTTGGCCCACTTTATGGGGTACCGGCCTATTTTTTTCTGGACCGCCTTTTTCTGCCTTGCCGGGGCGATCCTGGTCATGCGCTTGGTCAAGGAAGATTTCGTCCGCAAAGAGAAGGAGAAAAGAGCGACGCTGGGGGAGAATCTCCGCTTTGTCTTCCGGTCTCCGGAACTTCGAGTCTTAGTGATGCTCATGGTCCTGGTTCAATTTTCGATTGTGATGGTCGCTCCTTTCCTCAGCCTGTATGTGGAATCTCTGCAATTCTCCCCGGAATATACCGGGTTAATGACCGGGGTGGTATTCGGAATTGCCGGGGTGGCCAATGCCATCACCGCCCCGTTGTGGGGAAAACGCGCGGACCGGATGGGCTACCGGAAAGTTCTGCGTCATTCCTTATTGGGGATATCCCTCTTCTCCCTGCCCCAGGCTTTTGTTACCAATGTCTACCAACTGCTGATCCTGCGGGCGGGGCTGGGGGCCTTTGGTTCGGGAGTCATCCCCACGGTCAACACGATTGTTCAGCGCTCCACCGCGGAAAAGGACCGGGGCGGGATTTATGGAATCTTTCAGAGCGCCCTTCTGGTGGGAAATATGACCGGCCCCTTGATCGGTGGTTTCTTATCTGCTTCTCTCGGTTTGAGGTGGATTTTCCTGATCAACGCCGCGATTTTTATCCTGGCCGCTGTCTGGGAAAGAAAAGCAATTCGCGGCAACACTTGATACCTTTTGGGTAAACCCCCGGCTCTGCCGGGGAACTTACAGAGTTTGACATTTCCGGGATACTTGGGTCGTGACCCGGGAGCGGGTGTGGATTTCGGGTTGCGGAGGGATGAGGAAATCTGATATCTTTTTTCATCCCCCCTGCGAATCTTTTTTGCGGGATCTCACGAGCAAAGGCAAGAGAAAGGAAATCTATGGCGATTCTCACTTCAAAACAGGCTGAACCGGAGGCGATCCTCACGGCCGCCAAGTTGATTATGGCGGCGGTCACCACGGCGCCCAAAACGCGCGGCGTCAGCGCGATCACTTCCGCGCTGATTCAGGGGGAAGATAAGGAAAGACTGGCGAAAGGGATGGAAGGTCACGGGGCGAAGAAAGCCTTCAGCGGGGATATCTTCAAGAGGGATGCCCAGAATGTCCGTCACTCCCATGCCGTCCTGCTCATCGGGGTTAAGGGGACAATGCCCAAGAAGCCCGAGAAACCCTTAAACTGCGGGAGCTGCGGTTACCCGACCTGTGCGGAATTCATTCGCGTAAAGAAGGGAAAAACCGGTGAAGACTTCCCCGGCCCTCTCTGCGCCTTTCAAATCGTGGATTTGGGAATCGCCCTTGGAGTGGCGGCCAGGATGGCCGCCGAACTGCACATCGACAACCGGTTGATGTACACCGTAGGCGCCGGGGCCATGGAAATGGGGGTATTGGAGGCCGACCTGATTGTCGGACTTCCCCTTTCCATAAACCCGAAGAACATTTTCTTCGACCGTGGGTAACGGGCCCGGTCGGAAAAATCTCCAAATTCTGGTGGAAGGGGAAGGAATCGAAAATTAGGCTTTGTTCTTGCTTAGGAAATTATAAAAGTCTCTGCGCCCTCCGAGGAGGAAGAAAAAATCAACCGCAGAGTACGCAGAGACCGCGGAGCCTTTTCTGGGTAAAGACCAAAAAACACAAATCATTTTATGGATAGGGACTCCTCTTTGCCTTTCGAGCCTCCGGGATTGAAGACCAGAGGGTGAACGAAGAGGAGGCAGAGAGCGCAGAGATCTTTCCTTGAAAGCCCCTTGGCCGAATTGACCTTCCGGGAAGGGTGGAAAAGAGGGCCGCTTTTCCCCGTGCATCCTGGCGCTGGGCCATTTGGCCATTTTTCCCTCTGCGTGCTCCGCGAGCTCTGCGGTTAAGTTTTTTTAACAGTTGGAACCTGGGTTCAAGGAAGGAAATGAGGAATTGTTTTGCCGGACTGATTTTGGTAATATAGCCCCCAAACATCAAAGCATAAAACTCTTGGGTCGATTATAATGGATATCTCCAGCTTCACGCAGAAAATATTGTCATGGGGGCAGAAAATATTGTCGTTCGTCCCCTCCGTGGACTTCGGGATGGAGCCAAAAACATTTTTCCTCCTGGCCGCCCTCCTGCTTTTCCTGATCTCCTTGCTTGTCAACCTGCTTCAGCGCCGTTATTCAAAGGCCCGCTTTGACCGTATGCTCAATAAGGAAGATTCCGTTGCCGGTTCCCTTGAGGGAATAAACAAACACCTGAATGATCTGGAGTGGACCTGTTCCATTGAGATGCGCGGAGCAAGCTCCCCACAGGAATTGGGGAAAGTAATCGGTGCGGTACGGAATAAGGTTGAATTGACCCTCACTGACCTGAGGACCCATCTTCAATCCTTCCCCCAATATCGAAAAAAAGAAAAGACCCAGAATAAAAATAAGAAACCGAAGGAAAAAAAGGAACCTACTCTTCGAGGTTTCTAATTTTTTTGCCCCGTTCAACCCCCCCCTCGCAGGCTCGAAGGCCGGGGCACTTTTTAGGTTTCACCTCCTTTTTACATGTCAATTCAGAAACAACATCCCCTAGGACCCGAATCAAATTCCTTCTCAATTTGGGCAGCAATGATCGCTGATATGCCAAAAAAGATTCGAGTTGATGAGTCTCAGGGAAAATCTACAATTTCGATCCAGTTCGGGTTTTTGCCCACGGGGTATCGTTTTAATCGCTGCAATTCGCCGGTTGCCCGGTTGATTCGGTGAACCGAAACCTGGTCGGTTTTCTGGCCGGCGGCAATTAAGAAATTTCCCCTTGGATCGATGTTGAAGCCGCGGGGTTGAGTTTCAGTCTCATAGCTCTTTATATAGGTCAACTTCCCATTCGTGCTGTCGACCACAAACGCGGCAAGGGTGCTGGTGGTTCTTTCCGAGGCATACAGAAAACGGCCATCAGGAGTGATGTGGATATCGGCACACTTAATTTCTTCTCTCTCCGGACGGGGAGCCGGTTGAGGCCCGCCTAGCGGCGGGGCCGGAATTCCCGGTGCAAGTTTGGCATCGGGGGGAACGGCGGAAATGGATTGAATCTCAGCCAACAAACCCGTTTGAATATCAGCCGCGTAGCCATTGATCATCCCGTTCAATTCATTAAGCACATAAACGAATCGGTTATGGGGAGAAAATTCAAGGTGCCTCGGGCCGGCTCCGGCTTTCGTGTAGACCGCTCCCGGTTTATTGGGAGTAAGGGTGCCCGTTTTTTCGTCAAATATCAACTGCATGACTTGATCGTTGCCCAGGTTTGGCACGTACACAAATCGGTTCGATGGGTCCGGCAGGATTGAATGAGCATTCCGGCCGGTAATCATGACCTGGGTCGGGTCCGCCTGCACAAGCCCCTTCGCCCCGATGGGATTGACACTTATCTTATGACCTGCATACGAAGCGGAGAAGAGAAAACGGCCGGTTTTGTCCGTGGAAATATATGCCATGTTGTCAGGCAGGGGAACGGTGGACAAATGGATCAATTCACCTTTATTTGAGTCAATGGAATAAGAAGCCACGGAATAGGGGACGGAACGGCTGCAGGCATATAGAAATCGACGGTCCGGACTCACCGCCATCGGCATCACGGTTTTGCCGGCCTTCGCCTTGCCGATCAGTTTTAAATCCCCATTTTCGAGACTCATCTCCAGGATGGCGATTTCCCCGTCAACGGCGCAGGAAACATACACAAAAGTCTTGGCAGTGGCCGGAGGGGACATCAGGGCCACCAATAAAACTTGAAGCAACAGGACCAAAACTGCTTTTAGAACCTTCATGAGAACCTCCTTTCCTTCTTTCATTTGAAATGGAAATAACGAAAGTACTACCGACCCTCGAATTCTTAGGCTCTCTTTCTATCCCGCAAATCGTATTATGCTTTTTCTTCCGACTTTATCGCTGGATTAACGGATTAACTACCAACAAGCTTTGCCCACTGAGCAAACATTTTCGTAAAGCTTTCCCCGGTATAGCCAAACACGATTCCGAAGCCACTCCAGCAATCATTCGCCTCCAGGCGGAGTTCAACCGTTGCAGGGTCCCACATTATTGCATAAATGGTTTGCATATAGCAACTTTTTGAGCCAAAACATTTTCAGGTAACATAGCAGCTTCATGCAATTGGAAGAATTTCAGGATAAAGCAGGACCCGTCATGACCCTGCTTTATCCCTTGATGCCTATTTCGGCGATTCAATCCATCCTACTTGCTTTTGGCAAAATTGATCGGTGCCTTGGACGATGAGTTTTCCACCCGTGATTCTTTGACTCTTTCGTTCGCCCTTTATACCCTTCCATTTCCCAGTGCCAAAAATGGGCTTCGCAGGGTTTCCGCTTGCGGGGTCTCCATAAAACCCCCAAATGATAAATTCCCCATCTGGTGCCAGTTGCTTGGCAACCCCATTCCAGCTTGTCTTTCCTTCTATCCTTTTAAAGACGCGGGCTGAACTTTCGGGATTTTCAGCGGACTTTACAGCCCATGGCCCCAGCGGTACTGCCAGACAATCCCAACCAGGTCGAAATCGCTCCCCGTACTGGTGTGTACGCCGCTGCTGGCGAAAAGCTTGATCGAGTTGTTCCGGTTCACGGGCAACGCAAGGGTGGCACCCACTCGCGAATTGTTCTGTAAATCATCGCTCCGCACGCCGTCTACTGTCGTGCGCCCGCCGTAATCGTAAGTCCCGCTCAATGCAGCCCAAACTCCACGGCCAAGGTTGTACGTGACGTGTACCTGCGTGGAGCAGACGGGATCCTGCTCAAGCGTCTTGCCGCCGAAGTAGTCGTCATTTTTGCTGAAGAAAAACACACCTGTGGAAAGCTCTAGCGTAAGTGCCCCCCACGCCTTGGAGATTCCGATGTCGGGCTTGACGAACCAGCGGTTATTGCCAAGGTTCACCAGCTTGTCCTTATCATACTGTCCGAGGGGCGCGGATACCTGAACGCTTGCCCCGATGATTACATCCTGCTGGTAGTTGGCAAATTCTTGCAGTGACAGCGCGGGGGCGCCATAGAAATTGACCGAGAAACGGAAGCGCGGGTCGTTTAACCCGGAAACATTACGTTCTCGCGGTTGACCCGCAACCATCGCGCTTCCTGATAGTTGGGAATAAGGCAGTATGACATCGAACTTCCCTGATTTGCCCCACACGTCCAGTGTCCGTGCATAAGCCAAGACGCCGGTATGCATCTTGAGTTGGGCGTCCTTGATCGGCGACGAACCTGCGGTTGACAAACCGCCGTCCGAATAGGCATAGCCCGCGAGCAGGAAATTGATTCCGACCGGCGTATTGACATAGGCTCTCGGCTCGATCTCGCCGGCATGTGCTTGCGCGGCCACGAACAAGAGCGCAATCACGGCCGGCACCGCGCCTGAACGCTCGATCACATCCCGATAAGCTCGCAGGATGAGTCGAGCGATAGCGACACGAAAAAAACACCAATCCCGTCTATTCCAATTCAAACTCAACATTACAAATTTCCGTGTGATGCCTACAGTGTTTATGCAGTCTGTATAATTCGGCAAATGCAGAGTGTTTCTTTCTGTATAAGACAAATTCCCTCTTGGTAATAGGTTTATCTTCTGGATTAGTTATTGAAATATACAGGTTCTGTGCAAAGTGGTCAATCCAGTTTCAGGAAGGAGGCGATGGACAGCAATAGATGACATCGTGCCACTATCCGAACCCGGTCTGGCAAGTGGCCAGGTGTAGATATTCTCTTGAAATCATCACTTTTTGCGTCTTGAAAAACTGCAGAGCCAAAGGATCCTTGTCAGGGTTGTACCGGCGTTGCAGACGGCAGCGCCATACCACGCTCCGTCATTGCCTGGCGAACAAGATCAGGTCGGTCGCTGGTGATCCCATCCACGCCAAGGTCGAGCATCTTGTTGATTTGCGCCGGGTCGTTTACTGTCCACACTGCCACTTTTAGGCCCAGGTCGTGCGCCTCTTTCAGTGTGGTTTCGGTCAGGTCGCCGAAATAAGGCGCCCAGGTCCCGCCACCAGCGGCTTTGACCATCTTGGGAACCGACCCGTGGTCCTTGTGTTGAAACCCTGCCGTCCACGGCGAGCCCTCCGGCTTGTAGGCTAAAATATTGTCGAAGGAGCGCTGCTGCACGGAGAGATAGACCGTGGGGATTTCCGGAGCGATCTTCTGCACCACCTGCAGAGTGCGCCAATCGAAGGAGAGGATGCTAACGCGGGCTTCCATCCCCTCTTTATCGGATCAACTCGATCACCCTCTTCGTGTAGGTTTCGGGATCGAGCGTTTCGTCGGGCTTGAGTGGGCGAGACTTTGAGCTCGATGTTGAAACGTACCTGTTCGTTGCCGGATTTCTTGACCAGGGCAAACAGGTCAGCGAGCCTGGGGATGCGCGTCCCGTCCACAGACTTCTGTTCGGGGAAGGACTTGGCATAGTTGGTGTTGGGCTTCAGGCGGCCCACATCATACTGCTGCAACTCGTTGAAGGTTAACGAATGGATCGCGGGTCCCGGCTTTGCGAGCCACTTTCCGTCTTTGTCGCGGGTGATGTTGGGGTTTAAGCTGGGATCGTGAGAGATTACGATCACGCCGTCTTTGGTAATGGCGGTGTCAAGTTCCAGTACGGTCACGCCCAGCGACAGAGCGCGGGCGAAGGAGGGCAAGGTGTTTTCCGGCGCCAAACCGCGCGCGCCACGATGTCCTATCAGATCAAACGCTAGCGCCGAACTAGTGAGTAACAAACAAACCACACTTACCATACCAATCAAAACTCTCATGGTTCTCATGGCCCCCTCGCGTTTATAAACATAAATCGAAATGATAAAAGCTCGCTTTTGAATATGCTGAATATATGAAAATCGGACCAGGAATGTGAATGGGGACGCCCTTAAGTAATTCAATTAATACAAACGAATTAATTTATGTTACCCCCCACCCTCCCCTCCCCGAAGGTGTGAAAAAATTGATTCGGCTCTTTTTGGCGTCATTCCGGCGAAAGCCGGAATCCAGGTGAGTTTTCAAGGCCTTACAAATTCACTGGACCCCGGTTTTCACCGGGGTGACGACTAAAAGGCAATTTTTTCACACCTTCCCCCTCAAGGGGGGAGGGTTAGGGAGGGGGTGATGTCACTTTATTTATTTCGTTTGTATTAGTAGGCCGGGGGCGGACTTGACTATTGTTTTTTAAGATTTTCGATTGAAGCGCAAAAATGACAATCCCGATATATAGTCAAGCCCGGCCCCAGACAACATCTGCTCCAAGAGGGCCTTTCCCCTAATTCACGATGGCCTGGTAAATCAGACTCTTCATTAAGAACCGGTAATACTCTCGATAGTCTGGTGCACTCACCATAAAAACCCCAACGAGGTCTTCTTTGGGATCGACCCAGAAAACAGTGCCGCCAGCGCCCCCTTTGTAAAATTCGCCGACATTTCCCGGAAAGTAGGCATGTCCTGCATCGACGCGGACGTAAAATTCGAAGCCTTCACCATACCCACGTCCGGGCACATACAGGCCATCGTCGCGGTTGCCCATGGGTCCCAATTGATCCGAAGTCATGAAGGCGACGGTCCGTGGGCCCAACAGGCGTTTCCCTTCCAGTTGCCCGCCATTGAGGAGCATCTGGGCAAAACGCGCATAATCCATGGCTGTCGATACCAAGCCGCCTCCTGCGCTTAAATATTTTATTGGTTTGGTAGGATCATTGTAGAGAAGGGCTTTGGGGTCAAGGTAGGCCAACCGGTCTACATCCTTTCCTTTGACCAGAAATCCGGTATCCTTCATTTTCAAAGGTTTAAAAATACGCTCATCAAAGAATTTATCCAACGGCATTCCGGAAATAACTTCCACGACTCGACCCATGACATCAGACGAATGGCCGTATTGATATCTGGTCCCCGGGTGTACGACCAGCGGTAACTTGGCCAATTTATCGCAGAACTCTTCAAGCGTTAGGTCATCTAGATTCTTCATACCGGCTTGCAGATACATATCGGAAATGGCCTTGGGAGGATAAAACCAATAGCTCAATCCCGAAGTATGCCTGAGAAGGTCTTGGATCGTCATAACATTAAGAGGTTTCACCATGGTGAGAATCTCTTTGCCCGTTTCGTCCTTCTTGATTTCTCCCACTTGAATATCTTTGAAGGACGGTATGTATTTGGCGACCGGATCTGCAAGTACCAGCTTCCCCTCTTCCAACAACATAGCGGCCGCCACGGCGACGACGGGTTTGCTCATGGAAAAGATGCGAAATATCGTAGTCCTTTTCCATCGGCAAGGACTTTTCTTTGTTCCGCAGTGCCGAAACTCTTGAAGTAGGCGATTTTCCCCTTTCGAGCCACCAAGGCCGACAGCGCCGGCGATTTGGCCTTTTTCGATGTCGGCCTTCAAGACGGTATCAATTCTATTCAAACGATCGGAAGAGAGTCCTACTTCTTCGGGTGTTTTTGCCTGCGGGAGCCCCTGCGCGCCTGCCGTTGCCGCAAGCAAGATCATCATAACCGCCGCCGCCATCATCCGTGCCGCAATCATCATAGCGTTTCCTCCTTGAGCTGTTGGATGAAATAAAAAAAGCCCTGCAAGGGTTAAGATCCCTTGGGGCCTTTCCTGCGAGGCACTTCTGGAAAATCCTTTCCATAAATCCCCCAGAAGTTCAAAGTATGATTGCTAAATGGACCAAGGACAGGAATAACGATGAGTGAAGGGTAGAGAAAATTTAAGGTCTTGTCAAGAGCGATGATTGGGCGATTCTTTTCAGAATTTTATCCGTGTTTATCCGTGTCCCGATAAAAGCGGTGAAGAGGTGAGGGGTGAGGTGAATCTGTGTTTATCTGTGTTCATCTGTGTCCCGTCAGGTCCTTTCAATCCGCAATCCGCCCTGCACTACGTGGAGTGCAGGGCAGCCCTGAACCTCACATGGTTCAGGGCGCAATCGAAAGCTCCCTTGACTCATCCGGCTTTTCTTGGTTATAGTCAAAACATCTTGAGAAATTGAGGAGTTTCCCTTGGTGATGAAAGGAATCCGGGGGTTTAAGGACATCCTCCCCGGGGAAGTGGAAAAATGGCAGTACGTGGAAAGTGAGGCCCGCCGGGTCTTCGGCCTCTTCGGGTTTTTGGAGCTGCGCATCCCCATTCTGGAAAGGACGGAGCTCTTCGCCCGGTCCATCGGCGAGGCCACGGACATCGTGGGCAAAGAGATGTACACCTTTCCGGACCGCGACGGGGATTCTTTGACCCTTCGGCCCGAGGCCACCACCTCCATCATGCGCGCCTACCTGGAGCACGGGCTCAATGTGAAAGAGCCCGTGGGGAAGTATTACTTCATCGGTCCCATGTTCCGGTACGAGCGCCCGCAGAAGGGGCGCTACCGCCAGTTCCACCAGATCGATGCGGAGATCCTGGGGGTCCAGGAAGCCGCAGGCGGACGCCGAAATCCTGGTCATGCTGATGCGCTTTCTGGGAGGCCTGGCGCTTAAGAACCTCAACCTGCAGATCAACTCCCTCGGCGACCCGGCCTGCCGGGGTCCTTATCGGGATGAGATCCAGAAGTTCCTCCGCAGCAAGAGTGAGAAGCTTTGCGAAGACTGCCAGAGGAGGCTGGAAACCAACCCGCTGCGGGTCTTTGACTGCAAGAAGGAAGAATGCCAGGCCCAGCTGGCGGGTGCGCCGGTGGTGCTGGATTTCCTCTGCCCGGATTGCCGCCGCCATTTTGAACAGGTGAAGAGCCTGCTCGATGAACTCCGCCTTCCTTATGCCGTCAATCCCCGGATGGTCCGCGGGCTGGACTATTACACCCGCACCGCTTTCGAAGTGGTGGCCGGAGACCTGGGAGCCCAGAATGCGGTCTGCGGCGGCGGGAGGTATGACGGGCTGGCGGAAGAGATCGGGGGCCCTTCGGTTCCGGCGATCGGGTTTGCCATCGGGGTGGAGCGGCTGGTCATGCTCCTGCCCGAGGAGAAGAATTACCTGCGGTACCCCGACGTTTTTCTGGCCGCTCTGGGAGAGGAAGCGCAACGGAAAGGGTTCTGCCCTGGCCCAGGAACTGCGCGATGCCGGGGTCTGGGTAGAGATCGATTACGAAGGAAAGAGCCTGAAAAGCCAGATGCGCAAGGCCGACCGGTTGAAAACCCCCTGGGTCGTCATTCTTGGAGAAGAGGAACTGAAGAAGAACAGGGTCGTTCTCCGGGACATGGCCACCAAAGCTCAGGAGGAAGTGCCATTGGAGGAAATTGTTGAGAAAGGATTAAAAGGCAAGTCAATGAGTCAATGCGTCAATGGCTAATGGTAAATGGTCAATGATCAGTAGCCAATGACGAGTAACAAGTAACGAATAACCTATGACCCTGTTAACCTGATACTTGTAACCTGTACCGCACAGAATTTTCTCATTTTGAAACAGAAATACAGAATCCCCCCCACCCCATCCCTCCCCCTCGAGGGGGGAGGGGCAGGGAGGGGGTGAATGGAGAATAAAATTGGGCGAAGCACTGGGTGATTTGAAACGAACTTGTTATTGCGGGGATGTGGGGCCGGAGAGAATCGGCCAGGAAATAACCTTGATGGGCTGGGTGAACCGGAGAAGGGACCTGGGCGGGCTGGTATTCATCGACCTGCGGGACCGGGCCGGAATCGTCCAGGTGGTCTTCAACCCGGAATACAGCAAGGAAGCCCACACCAAGGCCTCCTCTCTCCGGAATGAATACGTGATCGCCGTGAAGGGCAAAGGTGGCCGAGCGTCCCAAGGGGACGGAGAACCAGGAACTCAAGACCGGGACGATCGAAATCCAGGCCAAAGAACTTATCATCCTGAGCGAGTCCAACCCCGCTCCCTTTCCCCATCGATGAAGAAGGGGAGGCGGCGGAGAACCTTCGCCTCAAGTACCGGTACCTGGACCTGCGCCGCCCGAAGATGCAGCGCAATATCATCCTCCGGGACCGGGCTGCCCAGGCGGTGCGCAATTATTTCCACCAGCAGGGGTTCCTGGAGATCGAGACTCCTTTCCTGACCAAGTCCACCCCCGAGGGCGCCCGGGATTACCTCGTTCCCAGCCGGGTGAACCCGGGGCAGTTCTATGCCCTGCCCCAGTCCCCCCAGCTCTTCAAGCAGCTCCTCATGATCTCCGGCTACGACCGGTATTTCCAGATCGTGAAATGCTTCCGGGACGAAGACCTGCGGGCCGACCGCCAGCCGGAGTTCACCCAGATCGACATCGAGATGTCCTTCATCGACCGGGAAGATATCTACGCCACGATGGAAGGGCTGATGAAGGCGGTCTTCAAGAATACCCTGGGTATGGAACTGAACCCCCCATTCCCCCGGATAACCTACGATGAAGCCATGGCCAGGTATGGGGCGGATAATCCGGACGTCAGGTTCGGCCTGGAGATGACCGACGTCTCCGACATCCTGAAGAAGACCGAGTTCAAGGCCTTCGCCGATGTCCTGCAGCGGGGCGGGATCATCAAAGCGATCCAGGTGGACAAGGACCTTTCGCGCAAGGACCTGGACAACCTCCATGAATTTGCCCGCGGCCTGGGAGCCAAGGGGTTGAACTGGGTACGGGTAAGTCCCGAAGGATGGCCCAACGTGAGCGGGCCCCTGGCCAAATTCCTCTCCGAAGAGGAGAAGGCGGGCCTGGGCAAAAGCATGAACCCCGCGCCGGGGAATATCCTTCTTATTCATGGCCGACTCCGCCAAAGTGGTCAACGATGTGCTGGGAAGGGTGAGGCTACAGCTGGGCAGGCAACTGAACCTGATTCCCCCAGGGGTCTTCAAATTCGTCTGGATCACCGATTTCCCCCTCCTGGAATACGATGAGGCTGAAAAAAGGTGGACGCGCCAAGCACCATCCCTTCACCTCGCCCCTGGATGAAGACCTGCCCCTCCTGTCCACGGACCCCGGAAGAGCCCGGGCCAAGGCCTATGACCTGGTCCTCAATGGATCGGAAGTAGGCGGGGGAAGCCTGCGGATCTACCGGCGGGAGGTCCAGTCCCGGCTCTTCCAGACCCTGGGAATCGGGCCGGAAGAGGCCAAGGAGAAATTCGGCTTTCTCCTGGAGGCGCTGGAATTCGGAGCCCCTCCCCACGGGGGAATCGCCTTCGGCTTTGACCGCCTGGTTATGATCCTGTGCGGAGCGGAGAGCATCCGCGAGGTGATCGCTTTTCCCAAAACGCAGAAGGCCACGGACCTCATGACCGAGGCTCCTTCATCCGTCGACAGCCGCCAGCTGGCCGAGCTTTCCCTGAGGGTGATGATCCCGAAATAAAATTTCAGTGGGTGGCAGGGTCAGCGGCGAAAAGCAGGGATCGGGGAACAAAAGTTAAGCCCCTCTCCTGCTCTGACCTTCTAGACCCCTTTGCCGAAGTAGGAGGTAGAAAATGGAAGAAAGACCCTTTGGAAAGATTGGGGTTAAGTTTCCCATTCTCAGCTTCGGAGCCCAACGGGTTGTTGATGGCCATGGTTGTTCGGAAAGCCAGGCTTTAAAAATCATGAACCACGCTTTGGACCGGGGGATTCGGTATTTTGACACTGCCTGGGTTTATTCGGGCGGCCAGTCCGAGGAAAGGGTAGGAAAGGTGGCGAGACATCGGAGAAAAGAGATGTGGATTGCCACTAAAACGATCACCCGCACGGCCAAGGAGTCTCGATTGCAATTGGAAGATAGCCTGCGCAGGCTGCAAACGGATCACGTAGATGAATGGCGGTTACACAACATCTGGTCCTTGGAGGAACTGGATAAAGTCACCCGTCCGGGGGGGTCTTTGGAAGCGGCCATCCAGGCCCGAGATAAGGGGCTCGTTGGTTATATCAGCATCAGCGGGCATAGTGATCCTAGGGTTCAGATCGAAGCCTTAAACCGGTTCCCTTTTGATAGCGTCCTTTGCGCGGTTTCCGTGCTCGACCATTTTATTCTGAGCTTCGCCGAGGAATTCCTTCCCATCGCCAATGCCAGGGGTGTGGCGATTATTGGTATGAAGGTTATGGGATTGGGGGTTCTGGCTCCTTTCTCCGATAAGGCCCTGCGCTATACCCTGGGCCTGCCCATCAGTACAGCCATTGTGGGGATGGAAACCATGGAGCAACTGGAAAAGAACCTCGCCGTGGCCGAAAATTTTAAACCTCTCACAGATGAGGAACGCCTGGAATTCTTCAGAGAGATAATGCCCCAGGTGACCCCTCAAAAGGTCATGTGGAAGGCGGAGGATTGGGAGAATCCAACATCCTGGAAAAGACGATGATAGAATCGAACCAAAGACGGGATTGAAAATCTCAGGGGTCCAGGATTCGAAAAGCCGGATCAAAATTTATCCTGGATAGCTCGGGAATGCATTTGGGGTGGAGAGTACCCCTTCAGCCCAAGCGAATCCTTATAGTTGAAGATTAAGGATGGGAAGCAGGCATAAGGAGTAAAACAAAGGCAGGGTCAGAAATGGCCCTGCCTTTTCGTATTTCCCCCTGCAGGTTAACCTAAACGTTGCATAAAATTCGCATAGATCGGCGTCGTCATTCCCGCGAAAGCGGGAATCCAGAAAGAAAACCTGGATTCCGGGTCAAGCCCGGAATGACGGAAGCCAAAAGTCTCCGGAGGTGGTTTTTGGGGGCAGCCTGGCAATCATGGTGAAACCCAATCTGATGAATGGCTTTCATTATGAGCCAGCATGAATTTATGCACCTGATGGGTTAATTTGGCCATTTAATAGATCTTCCGGATCGTGTGGATGGTAGTATCCGCCACGTAGAGGTTTGTCCCCTCCCGGATGATGCCCGAGGGGTAATAGAAGGTTGCATCAGCTCCGGTGCCGTCATCCGATCCATATGCGCCTGAACTGCCCGCTACCGTTGCAACGGCTCCGGTGGAAATAACGATCTTGCGGATTGTGCTGTTGTAGGTATCCGTCACGTAGAGGTTGGTCCCATCCGTGGTGATGCCCGTAGGGTTATAGAAGGTTGCAGCCGTTCCGGTGCCGTCCGCTGCTCCAATCGTACCTGCACTGCCCGCTACCGTTGTAACGGCCAGGGTGGAAATGACGATCTTGCGGATGGTGTTGTTGCCGTAATCCGTCACGTAGAGGTGGGTCCCATCCGTGGTGATGCCAAAAGGGCAATAGAAGGTTGCCGCCGTTCCGGTGCCGTCCGCCGATCCAATCGTACCTGCACGGCCCGCTATCGTGGTAACGGCTCCGGTGGAAAGGACGATCTGGCGGATGGTGCTGTTGCCGTAAGCCGTCACGTAGAGGTTGGTCCCATCCGTGGTGATGCCCGTAGGGTAATAGAAGGTTGCAGCCGTTCCGGTGCCGTCCGCCGATCCAATCGTACCTGCACTGCCCGCTATCGTGGTAACGGCTCCGGTGGAAAGGACGATCTGGCGGATGGTGTGGTTGCCTTGATCCGCGACGTAGAGGTTGGTCCCATCCGTGGTGATGCCCGTAGGGTAATAGAAGGTTGCATCAGCTCCGGTGCCGTCCGCCGATCCCGTCGTACCTGCTCTACCCGCGATCGTGGTAACGGCTAGGGTGGAAAGGACGATCTTGCGGATTGTGTTGTTAGCTTGATCCGCGACGTAGAGGTTGGTCCCATCCGTGGTGATGCCAATAGGACAATAGAAGGTGGCCGCAGTTCCGGTGCCGTCAGCCGATCCTTTCGTGCCTGCACTGCCCGCTATCGTTGTAACATTATTGTTTTGCGTAGTATAGGTTGCACTTGTTCCTCCACTAGTACCATCTCCACCGCAGGCGAATAATAAGAGGAGGGATAAAATAATGAAGGCAAGAGATACATAATGGACTAAATTCCCGAGATTTTCGCTTGCTTTTTTGATTCCGGCACTGTCTTCCATATCATTTACCCCCTCAAATTCTTAGGATTCAAAAGATCGGTAAATAAAAAAACCGGTTTTTAATAACCAAGATTTCATTGAAATCATGCTCGGCAACCCAGCGGTCTAGGAAATCCAGAGCCAGTTAGAGGGGCAATTGGAGGGGCCCGTTTTCCCCATTAGACCCGCCGCTTTCCGTTAAATTCCAGGAATGAAAAGTATATCTAAATCTATGTTGCCGATTGAAATCTATACCTATCCGGGAATTATGTCAACCGACGACTTCATGATTTTCATGGGGTCCATGCAAAACCGGGGGGGCCGTGGTCTTCAGCTGTGTTAAAGGAGAATTCCTGGCCTCTTCTTCGCAAATTTTATCAAATCATTTCAAAGGACTACAAGATTCTAAGGAGTTGTCCCGGGTTGAAAATATAACGAAAAAAAATTAGGTATGTTTGTTTTTCAATCTGACCAGAATTTGCTTGACATAAGGTATCCCGCTTTGGTAATCCTCTTAGTGAATGAACATTCGTTCGCTCTAATCCGTTAACCTGCTTTCTCACCTTTCAGGGGCCCATGCAAGTTCAAGCTCGAGTCAAGGACCAAAGCTTAATCAGCGAGAAGCGCAGTCAGATTCTCGAAGGGGCCATCCAGGTCTTCAAGAAGAAGGGCTACCACAAAGCCACGGTGCGGGAGATCGCCAGAGAAGCGGGAATCGGGCTGGGGAGCATCTACGACTACGTCAATTCCAAGGATGACATCCTCTATCTTTTCTTTGAAAACTATGCCACCACTTTTTTCGAAAAGGTGAGATCCCGGGCTTCCATGGTTGCCGACCCGCTCCAGCGGCTGGAGATCACCTACCGGGCTTTCCTGGAAGTGGCCATGGAACTGGAAGATCAGGTGATGCTTTCCTACACCCAGGCCCGCTACGTGCAGAAGGATTACCTCAAGATCATTTTGAAAAAAGAATCCGAGATCGTCGAGCATTTTGAGAAGATCATCGGCGAATTGGGCAAAGGTCCGTTCGACCCCTTTCTGGAAGCCAATTTCCTGGTCTACAGCGGCGTCTTCGGAGTTTTACGCCGGTGGATCTTGAAGCCCCGGTACAGCCGGGAAGAGATTATCGATTATCTGGTGCAGAGCCAGATCCAGGAAGTGATCCGGAGGATTCAAGGAAAACTCAGTTCGGAGTGCGGAAGAAGAAAAGTGCTGAGTCCTGAGTGACGAGAATTATTCGTTTCGGGTTCCGAGTTTCAGGTCTCGAGTTGGAACACTCACACTGACACTGTCTTATAATTTTAGGCATTTCGAACTTTAGGCATTTTAGGCATTCTTTTGGGGGTTCCCATGTTTGATCCGAAAAAGGTCGAGGAGACCGGCAAACAGGCCAAGGGTTGGAATGAGAAGGTTGAAAAGACCCTGGCCAAAAATCCGGAGCGGAAAAAGGTCTTCCAGACGACTTCGGGGATTCCCGTCCAGAGGATTTTCACTCCCGAGGACATAGCCGGACTGGATTACCCGCAGGACCTGAACTTCCCCGGGGAGTTCCCCTACACCCGGGGCGTCCAGCCCACCATGTACCGGGGACGGTTCTGGACCATGCGCCAGTATGCCGGCTTCGGGACGGCCGAGGACACCAACCGGCGCTACCGCTATCTGCTGGAGCAGGGCCAGACCGGGCTTTCCGTGGCCTTCGACCTGCCCACCCAGATCGGCTACGATTCGGACCATCCCCTGGCCCAGGGGGAAGTGGGAAAAGTGGGCGTGGCCATCGATTCGGTAAAAGACATGGAGATTCTCTTCGACCAGATCCCCCTGGACAAGGTCTCCACCTCCATGACCATCAACGCCCCGGCGTCGATTCTCCTGGCCATGTACATTGCGGTGGGAGAAAAACATGGGGTTCCCGCGGCCAAGCTCAACGGAACGATCCAGAACGACATCCTGAAGGAGTATTCTTCCCGGGGGACCTATATCTTCCCTCCCCAGCCCTCCATGCGCATCATCACCAACACCTTTGAATACTGCACCAAAGAGGTCCCCAACTGGAACAGCATCAGCATCAGCGGATACCACATGCGGGAAGCCGGGTGCACGGCCGTGCAGGAAGTGGCTTTCACCCTGGCCAACGGGATCTCCTATGTGGAGGCGGCCATCAAGGCCGGGCTGGACGTGGATGAATTCGGCCCGCGGCTGTCCTTCTTCTTCAACGCCCACCTGGATTTTCTGGAAGAGGTGGCCAAGTACCGGGCCGCCCGCCGCCTCTGGGCGAAGATCATGCGGGACCGGTTCAAGGCCAAAAACCCCCGCTCCTGGATGCTCCGTTTCCACACCCAGACGGCCGGGTGCACCCTCACGGCCCAGCAGCCCTACAACAACATCGTCCGCGTGGCCTGGCAGGCTCTGGCCGCGGTTCTCGGGGGAACCCAATCCCTGCACACCAATTCCATGGACGAAGCCCTGGCGCTGCCCACGGAGCAATCGGTCCAGATCGCCCTGCGGACGCAGCAGCTGATCGCCTATGAATCCGCGTCGGCCGACACGGCAGACCCCCTGGGAGGTTCTTACTACATCGAGAAATTGACCGATGAGATCGAGAAGCGGGCCAGGGAATACATCGACAAAATCGACCTCATGGGCGGATCGGTGGCGGCCGTGGAAAAAGGATACATTCAGCAGGAGATCCAGGAGGCGGCCTACCGGTACCAGAAGGAGATCGAAACCGGAGACCGCGTGATCGTGGGAGTGAACCGGTTCCAGACCAAGGAACCTCCGCCCAAGGGGCTGCTGAAGGTGGACCCCAAGGTCCGGGAGGTCCAGATCAAGCGCCTCGCCGAACTTCAAAGCCTCCCGCAGTTCCCAGGGGGTCAAGACCTCCCTGGAGGAGCTGAAAAAAGTGGCCCGGGGAGACGGCAACCTCATGGTCCCCATCCTGAACTGCGTTCGGGCTTACTGCACCCTGGGCGAGATCTGCGACGCCCTGCGGAGCGTGTTCGGGGAGTACGAATCGGTGGTGAAGGTTTGAAAAGCAAAGAGCTTAGAGCAGAGAGCAAAGAGTAAAAACCAAAGCTGCAAAGGAAAGGACATCGGATCGCGCATCGTTGGAAGCTCCAGGGAATTGCAGCCGGCCATTCACAACGGACTTCATAGGAAAATCACTTTGCGGAGGAGAGCGGATGAAAATATTGAAGATTGACCACATCGGGATCGCGGCCAAGTCCATCGACCAGGTAGCTCCCTTCTGGAACGCTATTCTGGGGCTGCCCATCGCGGGAAGGGAGACGGTGCAGGAGCAGAAGGCCACCACGGCTTTCCTCCCCGTGGGCGAGAGCGAGATCGAGATCCTGGAATCCACGGCGCCGGACGGGGCCATCGCCAAGTTCATCGAGAGCCGCGGCGAGGGAATTCAGCACATCGCCCTGCGGGTGGACAACATCGAAGAAGCCTTGAAGGAACTGAAAGAAAAGGGGGTGCGACTGATCGACGAAAAACCGAGGAGAGGGGCCGGAGGAGCGAAGATCGCCTTTATCCATCCCAAATCCACCAACGGGGTCCTGCTGGAGTTGAGTGAGCGTTAATCCTCTCCCGATGGCAAATCGGGGGGAAACATTCCAACATCTTAGACTTGCGGCATTGAATGCGGCAGGGAAATAAAAAGGAGGAAAACATGCTGACCAAGGAACAATTGCTGGAGAAGTCCAAGAAGCCCTCGGCCGACGCGTTGAAGATGCACCCCTTTTATAAGGGAAAATCGCCTCGACCCTGAAGTGCTGCGTGCGCGATTTCAATGATTTCGCCATCTGGTACACCCCGGGCGTGGCGGCGGCCTGCCGGGACATTGAGGCTCATCCCGAGAAGGTCTTCGAGCATACCAACAAGGCCAATATGGTAGCGGTCGTTTCCGACGGGACCCGCGTCCTGGGGCTGGGGGACATCGGCCCGGAAGCGGCCATTCCGGTCATGGAAGGGAAGGCCATCCTCTTTAAATACCTGGGCGGAGTCGATGCCTGGCCCATCTGCCTGGACACCAAAGACGCCGAGGAGATCATCAAGACCGTAAAGTTCATCTCCCCCTGCTTCGGGGGAATCAACCTGGAGGACCTTTCCCAGCCCAAGTGCTTCCACATCCTGGATACCCTGCGCAAGGAGTCCAAGATCCCGGTCTGGCATGACGACCAGCAGGGAACCGCGGCCGTGACCCTGGCCGGGCTGATCAACGCCTTCAAGATCGTCAAGAAAAATATCAAAGACTCCCGCATCACCCTTATCGGATCGGGGGCGGCGAACATCGCCTGCGCCCGGGTCATGCTTGCCTACGGCGTAAATCCGGCCAAGCTCATCATGGTGGATTCCAAAGGGACGCTGCACAAGGGCAGAACGGACATCCCCCCGGAGTACAAGGAAAAACGGCGGTTCTGCCAGATCACCAATGCCGAACAGCGCAAGGGGAACATCGCCGAAGCCATGGAGGGGGCGGACGCCGTCGTAGCTCTGGCCAAGTCCGGCCCCGACGTGATCAAGAAGGAGTGGGTCAAGAAAATGGCCAAGGACGGCATCATCTTCGCCTGCGCCAATCCCATTCCCGAGATCTATCCCTGGGAGGCCGAAGAGGCGGGGGCCAAGGTCGTCGCCACGGGCCGGTCCGACTTCCCCAACCAGGTGAACAACTCCCTGTGCTTCCCGGCCATCTTCCGGGGCACCCTGGATGTCATGGCCACCACCATCACCGACGAGATGTGCATCGAATCGGCGATGGAGCTGGCCAAATGCGCCGAGGACAAAGGCCTGAAGAAGGATTATCTCCTGCCCACGATGGACGAGTGGGAAGTCTTCCCCCGGCAGGCGGTGAAGGTGGGCCTCAAGGCCATCGAACAGAAAGTGGCCCGGATCAACCTGCCCAAAGATAAACTCATGGCGATGGCCGAGGAAAAGATCCGCAAGGCCCGGATGGAAACAACGGTCCTGATGGAGAAGGGGCTCATCCCGAAGTATAAAGAATAAGGAGCGACCGTCCCGCCCCCGGCGGGACTTGAGGACCGTCACGCCTGAGGCGTGACTCGAGGACCGGCCCTTCGGGCCTGGAGGCAACAGACCAAGAAAAAGGGAACTCGGCCGGGAAGAATCATGAGCCGAGTTCCCCAAGAGTTGTGGAAGGAGGATGTGATGCGCGAAGTCAATGCCAAACAGATTACCGAAGTCGTGAGAAAGATGTGCATCGATTCCAACTATTACCTGACGGAAGATGTTCTGAAGGCGCTGGACGAGGGGGAGAAGAAAGAGGAGTCCCCCGTGGGGAAAGAGGTCTTCCAGCAGATCAAGGAGAACGTCCGCATCGCCCGGGAAGAGCAGGTGGCCATCTGTCAGGATACGGGCCTGGCCGTCGTCTTTGTGGAACTGGGCCAGGAGGTGCACATCGTCGGGGGGGATTTCAATGCGGCGATCCACGAAGGGGTCCGGCAGGGGTACAAGGACGGGTATCTCCGGAAATCCTCCTGCCATCCTTTCACCCGGGTCAATACTAAGGACAACACCCCGGCCATTATCCATCTGTCCATGGTCCCCGGGGACAAGATCAAGATCGTCCTGGCTCCGAAGGGTGGGGGAGCGGAGAACATGTCCACGGTGATTATGCTCAGCCCCTCGGAGGGAATCGAGGGGGTCAAGAACCGGGTGGTGGAGTGGGTCAAACAGTCCGGTTCCAACCCCTGCCCGCCGGTCGTCGTGGGTGTGGGCGTGGGGGGAACTTTTGAAGAGGTTGCCCTGACGGCCAAGAAAGCCCTTCTGCGCCCCCTGGGGCAGAAGAACCCGGACCCGCAGCTGGCGGCGATGGAGGAGGAGCTTCTCACCCGGGTCAACAACCTGGGCATCGGGCCCCAGGGGCTGGGGGGAAGGATTACCGCGCTGGCGGTGAACGTGGAGATGATCCCCTGCCATATCGCCAGCTTCCCCATGGCCGTAAACCTGAACTGCCACGCCCACCGGCACCAAGAAGCCGTCATCTGAAGGAGGTTGCAGAATGAGCCAAGCGATTCGACTGAAAACTCCCCTGACCGACGCGGACGTAGAAAAATTGAAAGCCGGAGATAAGGTCCTGCATCACCGGGGTGATCTACACCGGGAGGGACGCCGCCCACAAGCGACTCTTCGACTTATTGAAGGAAGGGAAACCCCTTCCCGTCGACCTCAAGGGGCAGATCATCTATTACGTAGGGCCGGCCCCGGCCAAGCCCGGCCATGTCGATCGGGTCCGCCGGACCCGACGACCAGCGGCCGCATGGATGCCTATTCCCCCAAGCTGATGGAGATCGGTCTCAAGGGGATGATCGGCAAGGGCATGCGCAAGAAAGAGGTCATCGAGGCCATGAAGAAATACAAAGCGGTCTACTTTGCGGCAACCGGCGGGGCGGGAGCGCTCCTGGCCAAGTCCGTCAAGAAAGCCCAAATCGTGGCCTATGAAGACCTCGGGCCGGAAGCCATCAACCGGCTGGAAGTGGTGGACTTCCCGGCGATCGTGGTCAACGACACCAAGGGAAACGACCTGTACCAGCAGGGCATGGCGCAAGTACGCCCGGTAAAGACAAGACTTTATGGGACGCAGATAAACGCAGATTACACAGATTCAAAAAGAGCATTTTCCATGGATCCTTCTGAATTGATTTCTTAATCTGTGTTTATCTGCGTTAATCTGCGTCCGAATCAAATTGAAGGAGAAAATAGATGCGATACAAATGGCAAACCGGGGCTATGGCCTGGTTGATCCACCGCATCACCGGGGCCGCCGTGGGGATCTATCTCTTGCTCCACATCCTGGCCCAGTTCGGGATGAAGTATGACCAGAAGGGGCTGGCCAGCATCAGCAACTTCCTGACCGACAAAGCGGTGGTGGTGGTTCTCCTGGCCTTCCTGATCTACCACACCCTGAACGGAATCCGGGAACTGATCATCGATTTCGGAAGCGGGGCTCTCTACCACAAGAAGCTCTTTTGGGTGATGATGGTCATCGGGCTGGTCTTTTTCGTGGCCGGCCTGTCAGCGATTTAGGAGGGAAAAGAAATGGCCTTACCCACATCTCATCATTCCGGCGCGTTTCCACTGGCTGTTCCAGCGAATCACGGGAATTCTGATCGCCGTCGTCCTGGTCATCCACATGGGGGCCGTCCATTTCGGGGCCTCCCCCGTGGACCTGGGAAGTCCCTTCTGGAAATTCTTCCACGTGGGGTTCGTGATCATGCTCCTCTACCACATCCTGAACGGGTTCTGGCTCATGGTGGAGGACTACGTCCATTGCAACGGGCTCCGGGTGTCCCTCTTCGGAGTGGCCTGGATCGTGGGGATCTCTTTCCTGATCCTGGGGTTCGTCACTTTGGTGCCTTTCGGCACGTGAAAGATATTATTCACCACAGAGACACAGAGGACACAGAGGAATAAAGAGGTAAAAAAATTCAAAATGAACAGGAATAATCGAATGGCTTGTGAAGACAGATATTTTTCGATATTCGTATTCAGTTTCAGGTTTTTCTCTGTGCTCTCTGTGCCTCCGCGGTGAAAATGTTTTTAGAAAACTGGAGGATCAAATGGTTCATGAACATGATGTCGTGATTGTCGGGGCGGGGATCGCCGGCCTCTACGCCGCCCTGGAGTCCAGCCGCTCCGTGGATACGGCGGTTCATTTCGAAGGTCTACCCGACCCGCTCCCATTCCATCTCCGCCCAGGGGGGCACGGCCGCGCCCCTGGGAAACATGGAGGAAGACAACTGGGAATGGCATCTCTACGACACGGTGCGGGGGGGCGACTACCTGGGCGACCAGGATGCCCAGGAGATTCTCGTCCGGGATGCCGTCGAGGTGGCCTATGAACTGGAGCACATGGGCTGTCCCTTCAGCCGGACGGACGAGGGAAAGATCGCCCAGCGGGAGTTCGGCGGCCACTACAGCAACTTCGGCAAGGGGGGCACCATCCGCCGGATGTGCTACGCCGCCGACCGGACCGGCCATGCCATGCTGCATACCCTCTACGAGCAGTGCATCAAGAACGACGTGCGGTTCTACTCGGAGTTTTTCGTCCTCAGCCTCCTGGTGGAGAACAACGTCTGCTCCGGCGTGGTGGCCTGGGACATGCGCAACGGCGGCCTGCATGTCTTCCACGCCAAGACCGTCATGTTCGCCACCGGAGGATACGCCCGGGCCTGGAAGGTGAACACCAACGCCCTTTCCAACACGGGGGACGGGATGGCCCTGGTCCTGCAGGCCGGCCTGCCGCTGGAGGACATGGAGTTCGTCCAGTTCCATCCCACCGGGCCTCTTTCCTTCGGGAGTTCTGGTCACGGAAGGAGCCCGGGGCGAGGGCGGCTACCTGGTCAACAACGAAGGCAAGCGGTTCATGGAGAAGTATGCCGCGGCCAAGATGGAGCTGTCCCCCCGGGATGTGGTTTCCCGGTCGATTCAGACAGGAGATCAACGAAGGCCGGGGAATCGGGGGAAAAGGGTACGTCCATTTGGACATGCGCCACCTGGGAAAGCAGGCGATCATGGAGAAACTTCCCCAGATTCACGAGCTCATCCTGAAGTTCTCCGGAATCGACGCGATGACCGACTTCGTTCCCATCCTGCCCACCGCCCACTACGCCATGGGCGGAATTCCCACGGATGTGAACGGCCAGGTGGTCATGGACGCCAAGAACACCCCGGTGACCGGCTTCTACGCCGCCGGGGAATGCGCCTGCGTCTCCGTGCACGGGGCCAACCGCCTGGGCTGCAATTCCACCATGGACTGCGCGGTCTTCGGCAGAAGGACCGGCCGGACCATGGTCAAGTACATCAACGGGGGGGCGGAGAAAGCGGACCTGCCGAAGGACGCCCTGGAAAGGGCCAAGGCCAAGATCGACTGGTTCCTCAGCCTCAACGGGAAAGGAAAGCCCGGCGGCCATCCGGGACGAACTGCAGACGACCATGATGGTCAACTGCTGGATCTTCCGGGAGGAGAAACTCCTGAAGAAGCAGCTGGAGATCATCAAATCCCTGCAGGAGCGGTTCAAGAGGATCTCAGGTCGGCTACAAGGGGAAGCGGTTCAACACCGAGCTTCTGGATGTCATCGAGCTGGGCAACATGCTGGATTTCGTGGAGACCATCGTGGTCGGCGGCACTGGCCCGGACCGAGAGCCGGGGCGCCCATTCCCGGACGGGATTTCCCCAAACGGGACGATGCGAACTGGCTGAAACACACCCTGGCCTGGAAGACGGATTCCGGAATCCGTCTGGATTACAAGCCGGTGGTGATCACCAAGTACAAGCCCGAGGAGAGGAAATTCTAGACCCGTTTTCATCGGCCCCTCCCCCTTGATGGGGGAGGGCAGGGGTGGGGGTGAAACTGATCATGGAAACCCATTCGAAGGAGCAAAAAAGATGATGCAAACCTTTAAGATCTACCGGTTCAACCCCGAGGAGGACAAGGCTCCCTACTACAAGACCTACCAGGTGGATGTTCAGGAAGGGATGACCATCCTGGATACCCTGAACGAGATCAAGTGGAAGCAGGACGGCAGCCTGACCTTCCGCCGCTCCTGCCGCCACGGGATCTGCGGGTCCTGCGCCATGACCATCAACGGGCTCAACAAACTGGCCTGCGAGACCCAGGTGAAATCCCTCGGCGGCGGGACCATCGAGATCGAGCCCCTGAGGCACTTCAAGGTGATCAAGGACCTGGCGGTGGACATGGAGGATTTCTTCCAGAAGCTGGAAGAGGTGAAACCCTACCTCATCGCCGGCACGCCGCCCACGGACAAGGAGCGGTACCAGAGCATCGAGGACCGGAAGAAGATCGACGGCTCCTACGAGTGCATCCTCTGCGGGGCCTGCACTTCCTCCTGTCCCTCCTACTGGGCCAACCCCGACTTCCTGGGGCCGGCAGCGCTGCTCAAGGCCTACCGGTATGTTTTCGATTCCCGGGATGAGGGGTTTGCCGAAAGGGTGCCGATTCTGAACACCCGCTACGGCCTGTGGCGCTGCCACACCATCTTCAACTGCACCATCTGCCCCAAGTCCCTGAACCCCACCTGGGCCATCGGGGAGCTGAAGAAGAAGCTGGTGGGGGAGAGATATTAAGGCAGGTTCCAGGTTCCAGGTCCCAGGTTCGTAGGGGCGGTTCGCGAACCGCCCCTACACGGGCATGACAGAGCCAGCTTTACCGTAGGGGCAATTCTTGAATTGCCCCTACGGCGTTCAGGGATAAGCCGGAGGGGGAGGATGGGGGGGAGCCCATGAACATCCACGAATACCAGGCCAAAGAGATTCTTTCCCGCCACGGGGTGAAGATCCCGCGGGGGCATGTTTCCTTTGACCTCCGGGATGCCGAGGCGGCGGCGCAGGGGATCGGCATGGGCCCCTTTGTCGTGAAGGCCCAGGTCCACGCCGGGGGGCGGGGAAAGGCCGGAGGAATCCGGAAGGCCAAAGACCCGGCGGAAGTTCGGGAGATCGCCCGTTCCATGTTCGGTACAAGACTGGTGACTCCCCAGAGCGGTCCGCAGGGGAAGCCCGTGAGCCGGGTCCTGGTCGAAGAGGGCCTGGCGATTGAAAAGGAGTTTTACCTGGGGGTGACCATCGACCGCAAGCAGGGAAAGGTGGTGGTCATCGGCTGCTCGGAAGGCGGGGTGGAGATCGAGGAGGTCAGCCGAAGGGCCCCAGAGAAAGTCCATCAGCTCGCGGTGGAGTCGGGATGCGGGTTTACCAATTTCCAGGGCCGCAGGCTGGCCCTCGACATGGGCCTGCAGGGCCCGGTGATCGGCAAGGGAGCGACCGTGACCAGCGCTCTGGTCCGTGCTTTCATGGACTGCGACTGTTCCCTGGCGGAGATCAATCCTCTGGCCCTCACCACCCGGGGAGAGCTGGTCGCCCTGGACGCCAAGATGAACATCGACGACAACGCCCTTTACCGGCACCCGGAACTGATGGCCCTGCGGGATATCGAGCAGGAAGACCCGCGGGACGTGGAGGCTTCCCGGCTGAACCTGAATTACATTAACCTGACGGGCAACATCGGCTGCATCGTGAACGGAGCAGGCCTGGGAATGGCCACCCTGGACCTCCTGAAGTACTACGGAGGAGAGCCCGCCAATTTCCTGGACGCGGGGGCCGGCGCCACCAAGGACATGATCCGGAACGCCTTCGGCCTTCTCCGCTCGGACCCCAAGGTGAAAGGGATCTTCATCAACATGTTCGGCGGGATCACCCGCTGCGACAGCTATGCCATGGGAGTCGTGGATGCCCTGCGGGAACGGCCCCTGACCATTCCGCTGGTGGTCCGCATGGAAGGGACCAACGTGGAACTGGGAAGAAAGATCCTGGAAGAGTCCGGCCTGAACATCCTCACCTACAAGAGCATGCGCGAGGCGGCCCAGAAGATCATCGAGCTGGTGAAGGCGAAGAGCTGAAGGGTGCAGGGGGCAGGGTGCAGGGGGCAGGATGCTCGGGGAGCTAACTTCGGAAGGAGGGTAGGATGGCCAGGAAAAGGAAGCTAGCCCGGGGAGTGGCGGTCGTAGGCGGCGGGCTGACCAAACTGGGCCTCTTCAAAGACCGCAACTGCAAGGATTTCTTTGCCGAGGCGTACGGTGAAATGATCGGGTCCGTGGACAAAGGGGTGGACCCGAAGGACATCGACGCGGTCTACGTGGGCAATTTCACCAATGACTTTTTTGTGAATCAAGCCCACTGGGCCCCGATCATCGCCGACCTGCTGGGCCAGGTGCCCAAGCCGGTCACCCGGACGGAAGGAGCCTGCGCTTCCAGCGCCCTGGCCTTCCGGGAGGGGGTGCTGGCCATCGCCTCGGGGATGTACGACATGGTGCTGGTGGGGGGCTTCGAGCAGATGTCCAAATGCAACGACGGAGGAGGTGGCCGAGGGACTGGCCATGGCGGCGAGCCCCTACGAGGTGGCGGCGGGATTCACCTTCCCCGGGGTTTTCGGGACCATGGCCACCGCCTATTTCGCCAAATACGGGGCCACCCGGGAGGCGCTCTTCAACGTGACCATCAAGAGCCACAACAACGCTCCCCTGAACCCCAAGGCCCAGTTCCCCATGACCGTCCGGGATTTCATGAATGCCCGGATCGAAAAGTGCCAGGAAAAAAGGGGAACCCGTCCCGGACTGGAAAGACGAAAAGGACTACCTCCGCGACCCGACGGCGAACCCTCCCGTGGCCTGGCCCATGCATCTCTTTGACTGCTGCCCCATCAGCGACGGGGCCTCCTGTCTGCTCCTGGTGGCCGAAGACATGGCCCGAAACTTCACCGATGCGCCGATCTACGTGGCGGGGATGGGCCAGGGAAGCGGCTACAGCCTCCATGCCAAGAAAGACCTCACCACCTTCGAGGCCACCCGCGCGGCGGCGAAGGAGGCCTATGAAATGTCCGGCCTGACCCCGCAGGACGTCCAGTTTTCCGAAGTCCACGACTGCTTCTCCATCGCCGAGATCGTGCACATGGAGGACCTGGGGTTCGTCAAACCCGGGGAAGGGCACAAGGCCGTGGCCGAAGGGATGACCCGCCTCGACGGGCCCAAGCCCATCAACACCTCGGGGGGCCTGAAATCCAAAGGGCCATCCGGTGGGGGCGACCGGGGTCGCCCAGCTCTACGAGGTCTGGACGCAGCTGAGGGGCAAAGCGGGCAAGAGGCAGGTCCCCAACCCCAACCTGCGGGTGGGAGGGGCGCACAACCTGGGAGGTACGGGCGGAACCTGCACCTTCACCATTCTGGAGAGGAGGTAAACGCATGGAGAACCGACCTTTTAACGATACCTCCTACGAGCAGTATCTGAACGAAGCTCAAGATCATGGGCTCGCGGTGCAAGAAATGCGGCGCCCTGGCCCTGCCCCCCCGGCCGATCTGCGTGTCCTGCTACGGCAGCGAAATGGAATGGTTGGAATTCAAAGGCCGGGGGAAACTGGCCGCCTTCACCAGCATCGTGGTGGCCCCCCCTTTCATGGCCAAGGAGGGGTTCGGCCGGAACAACCCCTATCTCGTGGGGGTGGTGGAACTGGAAGAAGGGGTCAAAGTCCGTGGCCCGGATCACCGGAGTGGATGCCAAGAAACCGGAGCAGATCAAGGTGGGAACGCCGCTCCAGGCCGATTTTGTCTCCAAGGGAGAAGGGCCGGCCCGGAAGACCTCCCTGGTCTTTAAACCCTGAACCCGGCGGAGGGACTTCTCTCTTTCCTCAGCGGGGGGATTTTATTTTTTCGATCAGGGTGGGAAGGACCTGCCGGAAATCGGCCACCACTCCGTAGTTGGCCACCTTGAAGATATTCGCATCCGGGTCCTTGTTGATGGCCACGATGCATTTGGAGCTGAGGATTCCGGTGATGTGCTGGGCGGCCCCGGAGATGCCCACGGCGATGTAGAGTTCCGGACTGACGATCTTTCCCGTCTGCCCGATCTCCTGGCTCAAGGGGACCCATTTCTCATCCACGGGGACCCGGGTGGCTCCCACCGCCGCGCCCAGTCCCTGGGCAAGTTCCTTGAGCATGGCGAACCCTTCGACGCCCCCCACGCCCCCGCCTCCGGCCACGATGATCCGGGCCTCTTCCAGCTTTATCCCTTCGGCAGGCAGTTTCTCCCGCTTGGTGACCTTGGCTTTTTGCTGAGCGGGATCGAAGCTGAGGGAAAGGGGTGTGGACTGCCCCGACCGTCCTGCCTGGGGGGCCGGCGGGGCCATGGACTTGGGCCGGACCGTGTCCACCTGCATTTTCCCCGCCGCCGAGGCCATGACCGCGATCGCCTTGCCCCCGAAAACCGGACGGGAATGGAGGATCTGTTTCTGCTGGGGATCGAACTTGACCTCCACGCAGTCCATGCACAGCCCCGCGCCCAGCCGCGCGGCCACCCGGGGAGCCACGTCGCGCCCCCCGTCGGTCTGTCCCATCAGGCACAGGGCGGGCTGGACCTGCTTGCAGAGTTCGCTGACCAGGAAGGCGTAGGCCTCGCCGTGGAATTCGGCGAAGCTGGGGTGGGCGGCGAGGTAGACTTTGTCCGCCCCCAGGGTGATGGCCTCCTGGGCCAGGGAAGAGGCCTTGTCCCCGATGAGGAGGAGACTCACTTCTTCCTTGGTGGAGTCGGCGATCTGCCGGGCCCCGCCCAAGAGCTCTTTGGTAATGGACGCCAGCTTTCCTTCTTCGATTTCTCCAACAACCAGAATTCCTTTATTTTCGGCCATGGCTTGATTCTCCTGCGTACTTTTTTTCTTTCCCTCCATCTCCCTTCTCCGAGAGCCGAAGGGTCGGGGGGGAGGTCCGTTTCATGGGTTCAAAGCCGGAAGGCGAAGGTCCCTTTCCGGCCCATCAGGCCTTGAATCCGGCGATCTTCTCGGCCAGTTTGGCCGCCGCTTCCGCCGGGGTCTCTCCGGTCACCATCTCGCATTTTCTCTGGTAGGATGGGATGAAGAGCTTCACCAGAGAATTTCGCGCTCCGGCCTTTCCCACGCCCGCGGGGTCCGCTCCCACCTGGGAAGCGCCCCACGCCGGGATCGGCTTCTTGGCCGCCTTGATGATGCCCCAGCCCGAGGGAATCCGGGCCTGGCCGAATTCGCTGCTCACCGTGATCAGCGCCGGCAGGGCCACCTCGAAGGTTTCGAATCCGTTGCCCACGACCCGCTCGACCTTGACCTTCCCGTCGACGGCTTCGACGGCCTTGGCCCGGGTGACCACCGGGACGCCCAGAAATTCCGCCAGGGCGCTTCCCACGATCCCCTGGTCCCAGTCCGCGGCCTGGCGTCCGCAGAGGATGAGGTCGTATTTGCCGACCTTTTGAATGGCCTGGGCCAGGATCCGGGCGGTGGCGAATCCATCGGAATCGGCAAAAGCCGGGTCCGAGAGGACCACGGCTTCATCCGCTCCCATGGCCAGGGCTTTGCGGATCACGCCGTCGGCGCCGGCGTCCCCCACGGTGAGGACGGTAACCTTGCCGACCTTCTTCGCCTCTTTGATCCGCAGGGCCGCTTCCACGGCCAGAGCATCGTAGGGGTTCATCACCGGGGGCATTCCCTCGGGGGGAATGACCCGGTTGCTCTGGGGATCGACGGCGAATTTGACCGGGGGTAAATCCGGGTCCAGAACGGGTTTGACGCAAACGATGATCTCCATCTTCCCTCCTTCAACCGTATTGATAACAGATACCGAACCCCCCCCGGGGATACACCCACCGGATGGCCTGCCGGTCGCACGCCAGACGGCAGCTGCCGCATTCCAGGCAACCTTCGTAGGAGAAGGTCATATGGTTCTCCCGCAGCTGGTAGCATTCGGCCGGACAGACGTAGAGGCACGGCTTCAGGTCGCAACCCTGGCAGAGTTTTTCCTCCACCTGGATGTGAACTTCCTTGTCGATCTCGAACTTGTTGAGCGCCAGTTTATCTTCTATTTTCAAATGGCCTTCCTCGCTTTCAGGGCGTCAGAGATTAAATTCCCGAGCGTCACTCTCCCCTTCATGCTTTCCCGCAGGACCTGGAACGTATTCTGGCGGGGCTTGCCGTCGTTGGTGAAGATCTTCCGGGCCAGCCCGCAGGCCCACTGCGGGTAGACCGCGTAGATTCTCTCGTTTTCCAGGAATTCCGGGGCTCGGCGGAAAGTTTGGAAATCCCGCAGGGTCCCCCCGTCCTGCAAAAGCCTTTCATACTGCTGGAGCACAGCCCGGGAGAAATCCCCCTTCTCCTTGGCCTGGATGACGGCTTTGGCCGCGGCCACGCCGGAGGCGACGGAGAAGTTGGCCCCCTCCAGGATCAAGCCGGTCCCCAGGACCAAGGCCGCCGCATCCCCCACGACCAGAACGCCGTCGGAGAAGAGGCGGGGCATCATCTTCAGGCCGGACACGGGAATGAGGTGGGCCGAGTACTCCACCAGCTCGCCCTTGCGGATGAGGGGCTGGATGACGGGATGCTTCTTGAAGTCTTCCAGCAGGTCGGAGATCTTCACCCGCTTCTCCAGAAGGGCGCTCAGCTGCACGACCAGGCCCAGGGAAATGCTGTCCCGGTTGGTATAGAGAAACCCTCCCCCGGGAAGCCCCCGCGTGCAGGAGCCCAAAAACTCCATGGCCACCCCTTCTTCGCCCTGGAGCTGGAAACGCTCCTCCAGGATTTCCCGGGGCAGGCGGATGACCTCTTTGACCCCCTGCTTCATATCGTGGGCCGAGTCGGGCTGGCGAAGCCCGGCCTTTTCGGTCAGCAGGGAGTTGACCCCTTCGGCCAGGATGACCACGTCCGCGGGAAATTCCTCGGCCCCCGCCTTCACCCCTTTTATGAAATTTCCCTCCCGGACCAGGTCGTCGGCCTGCAGGCTGGTGGCCACGATGGCCCCGGCCTGCTCCGCCTTTTCGGCCATCCAGCGGTCGAATTTGGCCCGCAGGGTAATGAACCCGTGGCGAGAGCCGGGAGAGAGGGGAGTCCGGAAATCAAAAGTCAGAGCGTCTTCCTGGTCGAGGAGGGTAATGGTGTGGCGGTTGACGAACCTTTCAACCGGAGCCTCCTTCGCGAAGTCGGGGAAGATCTCGTACATCTGGGGACCGAAGAAGGCGCCTCCCCACATGTTCTTGGCCCCGGCGTACTTCCCCCGCTCGCACACCAATACCTGCAGCCCGGCCTTGGCCAGGGTGTAGGCAGCGGCACACCCGGCCGGGCCCGCGCCGACCACAACCGCATCGAATTTGTCCATCCCGAAAGCCTTTCTCTTCTATTTCTAAATCCGCATGGGAGGAAACCGGCGCCAGGGGGATCCCCGATAAGCGCCCCCCTCCGAGGTCAGCGGGAGATGGCGTCGATGCCCAGGGTCATCCGTCCGAGGATGAGCTTCTGGACATTGGCCGTTCCCCCGAAGATCAACGGGCCGATGATGTCGCGGTAGAACCTCTCCACCGGGAAATCATCGGTATACCCGTATGCCCCGTGGAGCTCCACGGCCGTCCTGGTGGCGCGCACCGCCACTTCAATGTTGTGGTACTTGGCGATGGAAACTTCCCGCGTGCTCGGCAGGCCCTTGTCCTTGAGATGGGCCGCCTGATACACCAACAGCCGGGAGGCTTCGAGGTCCACGACCATATCGGCGATTCGCTCCTGGACCAGCTGGAAGCTGCCGATGGGCTTCCCGAATTGCTTGCGTTCCTGGCAGTACTTGATGCTTGCCTCCAGGCAGCCCCGGGTCACCCCCAGCCCCGACCAGGCGATGCCGAAGCGGGTGTGCTCGATGCAGGTGAGCGCCGTGGACATTCCCTTGCCCACCGGGCCCAGCTGGCTGGAACGGGGAATGCGGCAGTCGCGGAAGAACAGCTGGCCCGTGTCGGTGGACCGGCAGCCCAGCTTATTGGTGATCTTGGTGCTGGAAAAACCCGGGGTCCCTTTGTCCACGACGAAGGTGGCGATTCCCTTGTGGCCTTTGCTCTTGTCCGTCTGGGCCACGACGACGGCGAAGTCGGCCACGCTGGCGTTGGTGATCCAGGTTTTATTTCCGTTCAGGACCCAGGAATCTCCATCCAGGACGGCGGTGGTCTCCACGGCCGTGGCGTCGCTGCCCACGTTGGGCTCCACGGCCGCCGTGCAACCCGTGATCTTCCCCTGGACGAGGGCGGGGACGTATTTCTTCTTCTGCTCCTCGGTGCCGGCGGTCAGGATGGGCATGGCCTCCAGAGAAGTCTGGATGAAGTAGGTCAGCGCCGTCGAAAAGTCCACACTGGCAAATTGCTCGGTCACCAGTCCCAGGGTAGTCCAGTCCAGGTCCATGCCTCCGTACTCGGTCGGAATTTTGATGGCGAAGAGCCCCTGCTCCCCCATCTTGGGGATGAGGTCGTGGGGGAATTTTTCGGTGCGGTCCAGATCCCTGGCGATGGGAGCAATTTCCCGCTGCCCGAACTCCTTGGCCATATCCTGAAACATCTTTTGTTCTTGGGTTAAATCGAAGTCCATTTTCTACCTCCATTTAGCATGAGAGCTTGAAAATCCGCTCGGAATGCCCCCGTTTTTCCTCCCCCAGGGGGAGGAAATCGGAGTTCTGTTTCCCGGGCGGGATTTCGGCGGCGACGGGAAAAAGCCACGCCCCCGGTCCATCACCAAATTCCGCGGGGCGGCCTCGCCGATCTTTGGGGGTCAGGAAGCCAAAGGCGAAAGGAGGATCTTCTTGCGGGCAGATCCTTCAGGCTTGGGCCTGAAGGAGCAAAGGCCCGGGGTCCAGCCTGACTGCTCTTAGCCGGAACTGATTTTGCCGGAAGGAACTCCGGTGAAGTTCGGTCCGATGGCCGACGCAAAAAAAGGTGAATCTCGAAGAGGTTGAGGGTCACTCGGGTAATTCCCGCGAATCCCCCCGGCAGAATACCCCTCCCTCGAAGATCCCCGGTCTCACTTCAAATTTCTTCCCGTGACTTCTCACGGGGAATGAAAGGAATTCCCCCTTTGCTTCGTTTCCCCGCCGGGGTGAACAGGTTTCCAGCTCCGCCGAAAGCCTTGAACCCCCGCTCCGGTTACCGTTAAATCACGACATCCAAAAGGGAAAGTAGCACAGATGGAGTTAAGAGATCAAATCTTTTTTTGGCGGGAGGGGATGAGCTTTTCGGGGAGCTGAAATCTGAAACCATAGAAGGGCAGCGGGCGGGATTTCGACGCTTTTCCAAAGTTGAAGGAAAGCTCCTGGGAATCGTTTATTTCTGGCCGAGTCAATTCTAAAGAGTCCACCATAGTCTAAACATTCATTGGAGGACGTTGCCTTCTCAAAGACTGGATCCCGGTTTTCACCGGGAACCTGGACTCCGGCTTTCGCCGGAGTGACGAACATTAAAAAGGCATTGTTCCTTGTTGTCATTCCGGCGGAAGCCGGAATCCAGGATGATGAAAACACGGAATTCATGTCCAGATATTATGGCCTCATTAGAATGGAAGAAGATCAGAATTCCCTGTCCAGAAGAGAAGCGGAATCCTTGTCCAGATAGATCGTTGCGTTGGGGTGTTCTCTCAGGATGGATGCCGGGTGCCAAGGGGAGACTTCTCCCTCCAGGCATTGCTTCACGGCTTGCGCTTTTCTTTTTTCTGGAACCGTGGCCACAATGGCTTCCGACTTCATGATCTGTCGAATCGACATCGAGATGGCCCGCCCGGGAACGTCCCCAAGAGAAGGAAACCAGCCTTCGTTCATCTGCTGTCTCCGGCAGGTTTCATCCAGTTCAACAATCCGGTACGGCTCTTCCGCGCGAAAATCAGCGGGAGGATCATTGAAAGCCAAATGCCCGTTCTCTCCGATACCTACAAAGGCCACGTCGATTCGGTCGTCGGAGATCATCCGGTTGAGTTGGGCGCATTCCGCCATCGGGTCTTCGGCATCTCCCTGGATGAAATGGACTCTGCCCGGATGAACCGGATCGATCAGGCGCTCTCGCAAATAACGACGAAAACTGGCGGGATGATCCGCCGGGAGACCGATGTATTCATCGAGATGGTACAGGGTTGTCCTCGACCAATCGATCGAGCTTTGTTTCGTCAGGCCCTTCAGAAATTCGAACTGGGAGGCCCCGGTGGCGGCAACAAAACTCGCATGGCCCCTGGCAGCAATGGCATTTCTTAAAATTTCAGCCGCTTTTTCTGCCGCCGCGGCGCCACACTCTTCCTTGGTCCTGAGGACTTCAATTTTCATGTTACCCTTCCTCCTCCAACGAAGGGCTGAGTGAAAATGCAAGCTTGCCGGCCAAAAAAACCTGCTCGACCTGAATCCGCTTTTTCAACAGACGGAAAAGTACTAAGTCCGCCCTTTCTCCCGGCTCCAGTGCGCCTCGAATCCCTTTGAAGAGTTTGGCGGGATTGACCGTGGCCATTTGAATGGCTGCCGCCAACGAGATCTTGGCGAAACGCGCACAGTTGCTGACCGCCTCATCCATCGTCAAGGCAGACCCGGCAAGATACGGGGTGCCCGGAAGCCGCACTTTCCGCTCTTTCCCGACCTCCACTTCAAGATCCCCCAGGGTAAATCGGCCCGGCGATGCGGCGGCGGCAGCCATGGCATCCGTCACCAGGATCGTTCTCGGCATTCCCTTTGCCCGGATGAGGTTTTTCACAAAATAGTCCGGCAGGTGTATCCCATCGCAAATGATACTGGCCATCAATCCATCGGTAGAGATCTGTTTCTGAAGGTAATTGGCATGGCGGGGAAGGACCTGATGGGCGCCATTGCCCAGATGGGTCGAGAGCACGGCTCCGGCCTCCACCGCCGCATCGATCTGAGCCGGCTCCGGAGCACAGTGACCGATCGCCACCACCAGCCCGGCCTTCGAGGCCTTGCGGATGAACTCGATCGCGCCGGGCCGTTCCGGTGCAAGGGTGACGATTTTGAGCAGACCTTGGGACAAGTTGCCGAGCCCCTTAAACTCATCCCAATCCGGATCGGTAACCTGTTGCTTCGGATGAGCGCCACGCGGGCCGTCTTCAGGGGCAATGTAAGGACCCTCCAGGTGAATGCCCAGGACCATCGACCGCACCAAGGGATGTTTCTCGCAGGCATGAACGATCTGCTGAATGTTCCTGGAGAGTCGCTCCGCACTCCCGGTAATGAAGGTAGGGCAGAATCGGGTGACCCCGGTCCGCAAGAGTGCTTGGCAAACGGGGACGAGGTCGTCCCCGTCGAAGGCCGGATGGTTAAAGTCCTTTCCCGCGAACCCGTTGACCTGGAGGTCGATGAATCCCGGGGATACATAAAATTCCCTACCCCCGAAAAACCGACCCCGTCGAGCTGCCTTGGCCGGGAGCACGCTTGCGATTTTGTCTCCCCGAACCTCAATTTCTATGAAGGGGCCACCGGGTCTTTTCCCCCTGACCGACATCTTTGCTTTCATGAACGCTGTCCATCTCTCCTCATGGCTGGCGATGATGATCGAAGACGGTCGGTAACGTTCATCTGCATTGCCAGGCTCTTAAAATATCTGGGAATAGCGATATCGCCTGAAATCAGAACATCGGATATAAATGATGGATGCGGGGCAGATATTTTTCAAGATATTCTCTATTGGCCTCATCTCCGCCCTTGATATTGGCGCTCGTCCACACCGGCGGCTTGAGGCCTTTTTTAGCGAGGATCTCCACCGTCTTGGCGACGATCGAATTGGCTGTGAAGCAAACGGCAAAGGTGCTGGTGGCCCCGACTTTCTGCGGAAGACCCCCGATGGACAGGACCGCATCGCCCGCTGGCACGTGAACATCGATTACGATATCCGCCAGGTCGTGGAGATTCTTATTGTTCGGATGTCTGGCCGGGATGTTCGGGGAAACACTTTTGGCGAACGCGGGGGAGGTGATCGCCACAACCGTGGCCCCCAATTCCTTGCCGAAGACAGCGGCGTCGATGGTGATGGCATTGACCCCGTTTACATTGACGATGATCAACAGGTCCCCTTTTCTCACTCCGTAAAATTTCAATACATTTCTTGCGAATCCAGTTGTCCTCTCCATATTGGGATGGCTGTCAATCAAAGAGATCCCGGCCGGGAACAAGGGATTGATGTTGGCCAGCCCCCCGGCCCGCCAAAAAACCTCCATCGCCCCCATGATGGAATGACCACCCGTACCGAACACATGGATGAGGCGGTCCTCTTCGATCATTTTCGCGGCCAACTCCGCGGTTCGGGTGATGTTCCCTTCTTCGTTTTCGGTAATCGCCTTTAAAATACCGGATACCTTATCCAAGTAGTCCTGTAATACCCCCATGAGGTCCTCCTCCTTTCGGATCCTTATTCCGCAGCTCCTGCGCTCAGGGTCTTCCCGCCTCTGGTGGATATGGATGTTACTATGCCCTGGCAGATGAAGTCAAAATTAATTTCCTTAAGGTAAACCCCCGGATCTGCCGGGGGACTTACAGGGTTTGACATTTCCGGGATGCTTGGGTTGTGGCCCGGGGGCAAGGACCTTCTGGGCAAAAAGCATCGGCCGATTGGATTTCGGATTTCGAATTGCGGATTTCGGATTTTGGGTTTTTCTTTTTCAATCCGCATTCCGCAATCAACAATCCGCAATTCCGCTGGCCCGCCCGTTCCATGAAATGGAAGCCGCCTCATGGTTTTTGCGCAGAAGGTCCTTGCCCCCGGGCCTGGCACCCGATCGAAGGCCACCTTTCGCCGGTGCCCATTTCAATCCGTTTTGAGCGGTTCACTGTTTTTCATACCTCCGGCTCTGCCGGAAGTCATGATTTTGTGCTTCATTTACTCCCGATCCGGTTTGTGATATAAGAGGCCTGACAGAAAGAACTCGGCGGATAGGGGAGGGGGGAGCCGACCGCCCAAGGTTTCTGAATAGGGTCCTCCCCGTGATCCCAGGAGTAAAAGGGCCTGGGGAAACGCCTGTGAAACCAGGCGGGATGTCTCCAGGATCGTTCCAGCGGTCTTTTCAACGGGAAGGCCTACCTCACTCTTAGAAAGGAGGACTTGAAAAATGAACGACAAAAATTCCAAAGGTTCAACGATGGGCAAAAGCCTGATGACCCGCCGAGAAGTGCTGAAGGCGGCAGGAGCGGCCGGGGTCATGGCCTCGGTTCCGGCATCCATGATCAGAACCGCGTTCGGGGCAACCCCCGCCAAGAGGCTTACTTTCGCCGTGCCCGCGGGTCCGCAGAGCATCGAACCCCATCTGGAAGGCGCGGATATATGGCAGCGCCGCAAGCCCCTGATCTATGAAAACCTGGTGTGGGTCGATTACGACATGCAGCCGAAGCCGCAACTGGCGACTTCCTGGGAGATGACCAATCCGACCACCTACCTCTTTCACCTGCGCAAGGGGGTCAAATTCCACAATGGGAAGGAGATGACCGCGGAGGATGTAAAGTACAGCTACGATCGGGTCACCGATCCCAAGGTCGGTTCCGGCGGCCGGGGAGATCTCATCGCCATCGATACCATCGAAGGGGTCGACAAGTACACCGTACGATTCCGGCTCAAATTTCCCTCCGGGCCCTTTGTGGTCGCCCTGGGCGGAAAATACAACGCGGTCATTCCCAAAGATTTTGTCAAGACGGGGAATGAGCTGCGGGCTGCCGCCTGCGGCACCGGCCCCTTCAAGCTGGAAAAATTCGAGCCCACCAGTGTCCTGCACGTCAGTCGCTTCGGAGACTATTGGGATCGGTCCAACATCCACCTGGACGAGATTCGGGTGATGATTGTGCCCGACGAAAGCTCCATCGTCGCCGGCCTGCGGTCGGGCACCATCGACATCGCCGCCTTCGAAGACACCAAGAACTTCTTCATCGTTCAGAAAGAGAAGAACCTGGTTACCCATCGCGGCCCCTCGGTGCGCTGGGAGGTGCTTGACCTGGTGGGGAACACCCTTCCCGACAAGGAGACCGGTAAAGTCACCGAATATCCCACCGCCGATTTCCGGGTGCGCCAGGCCATCAAGCTCTGCCTGGACAGAGAGGCCATCCTGCAGGTGGCCGGAAACGGCATCGGCCAACCCCTCGGCATGTTGCCGCCGGCGCTGAAGCTTTGGACGGTCGAGCGGGAAGAACTGCCGCTGGAGAAGCGCGATGTGGCCCGGGCCAAACAGCTGCTCAAAGAGACGCGCCACGGGAGCGGGCTGGAATTAACCATCCGGAACATTGTCGGGTACCCGCAACTTTCAGCCGCGGCGCAGATCATTGCGGAAAACTGCGCCGAAGCCGGCATCAAGGTCAAGATCGACACGGTGGACATCGGCATCTGGATCAAGGACTGGCTGGCGGCCAAATCGCCCTGCACCATGAACTCCTGGGGCGGGCTCATCGACCCGGATCTCGCCCTCTACCGGCATTTCCACTCTGCTCCCGGGGGATATGATCCGCGCCGCTTCGGCAACCCCTACACCGACGCCCTGCTGGATGAGGGCCGCCGGGGCATGAACGTAAAGCAGCGCCAGGCGATCTACCGGTCGGTCCAGATGATCCTGGCCCAAATGGCGTGCACCATTCCGCTCTACTCTGCGGACATGGTGTATGCGACTCAGAAATATGTCAAAAACCTCAGGCTGCATCCCACCGGCTTCTTTTACGGGGTGCGCAACGTCAAACTCGAGAAGGGTCAGGCCTCAGTTCCGGCATCCATGATAAGAACCGCGTTTGGGGCAACCGCCAGCAAGAGACTTAATTTCGCCGTTCCTGTAGGTCCGCAGAGTATCGAGCCCCATCTGGAAGGCGCGGATCATGGCAGCGCCGCAGACCCCTGATCTATGAAAACCTGGTGTGGATCGACTACGACATGCAGCCGAAGCCGCAACTGGCGACTTCCTGGGAGATAAAGAATCCGACCACCTACCTCTTTCACCTGCGGAAAGGGGTCAAGTTCCACAATGGGAACGAGATGACCGCCGAGGACGTAAAGTACAGCTACGAGCGAGTCATGGATCCCAAGGTCGGCTCCGGCGGCCGGGGAGATATCATCGCCATCGATACCATCGAAGGGGTCGACAAGTACACCGTCCGATTCCGGCTTAAATTCCCCTCCGCGTCCTTTTTGGTCGCCCTGGGCGGAAAATACAACGCGGTCATTCCCAAAGATTTTGTCAAGACGGGGAACGAGCTGCGGGCCGCCGCCTGCGGCACCGGCCCCTTCAAGCTGGAGAAATTCGAGCCGACCAGTGTGCTGCACCTCAGTCGCTTCGGAGCCTACTGGGATCAAGCCAACGATCCACCTGGACGAGATCCGGGTGATGATTGTGCCCGACGAAAGCTCCATCATCGCCGGGCTGCGGTCGGGCACCATCGACATCGCCGCCTTTGAAGACACCAAGAACTATTTCATCGTTCAGAAAGAGAAGAACCTGGTCACCTATCGCAGCCCCTCGGTGCGCTGGGAGTTTCTCGACCTGATGGGGGACACTCTTCCCGACAAGGAAACCGGCAAAGTCACCAAGTATCCTCACCGCCGATTTCCGGGTGCGCCAAGCCATCAAGCTCTGCATTGACAAAGATGCGATCCTGCAGGTAGCCGGAAACGGCATCGGCCAACCCGCAGGTATGTTGCCGCCGGCGCTGAAGCTTTGGGCGCTTGATCGAGAAGAATTGCCGCTGGAGACGCCGCGATGTTGCCCGGGCCAAACAGCTGCTCAAAGAGGCGGGCTATGGGAGCGGGCTGGAATTGACCATTCGGAACATTGTCGGAATGCCCGCAACTTGCAGCCGCGGCTCAGATCATTTCGGAAAACTGTGCCGAAGCCGGCATCAAGGTGAAAATCGACACGGTCGACATCGGCATCTGGATCAAGGACTGACATGGCGGGCAAAGCGCCATGCACCATGAACTCCGTCGGCAACCTCATCGATCCGGATCTCGCCCTCTACCGGCATTTCCACTCTGCGTCCCGGCGGGTTTGATCCGCGCCGCTTCGGCAACCCTTACACCGACGCCTTGCTGGATGAAGGCCGCCGGGCCATGAACGTAAAGCAGCGCCAGGCGATCTACCGATCCGTCCAGATGATCCTGGCCCAAATGGCGTGCATCATTCCGCTCTACTCTGCGGACATGGTGTATGCGGCTCAAAAATATGTCAAAAACCTCAGGCTGCATCCCAGCGGCTTCTATTATGGGTTACGCAACGTCAAACTCGAGAAAGCCGTAACCCGGACAAGCCGGAAGCAAACATGGATAAATCCGAAAGCAGTCCGCACCAAGTGTCAGGATGGCCGTGGTTCGCAAAATGGGCAATCCCAGCGGGATTGCCCCTACACATCTTATACCATCTTGAGATCAACTTGCTTTATCCAGGCTTTCAAAGGTGCTCGTAAACCCGCGAGGGACGATCGATTCAGCGCCGGCCGCAGCCGAGCCGTAAAACCTCATCCGGAGACCGGGGATGGACCGCCAGGCGGCCCAGACTCGGAAGGTCACCCACAGAGATGCGGGCATGAGTTCAAATATCTGGCAATATCTGGTGCGAAGGATCCTCTCCACCCTTCTCACCCTGTTCGGCGTGAGCATCCTGGTTTTCCTGATGCTGCAGCTGATCCCGGGCACGGTCGTCGAGCAGATCATGGGGACGGACGCCATGGTCACCAAAGAAACGGTGGAGAGCCTCAAGACCTTTTTCGGCCTGGATCAGCCGATCCACATCCAATATCTTCACTGGGTCCAGAATCATAGCCCGGGGCAACTTCGGCATTTCCTGGCGCACGGGAAAAACCGTCCTGGGGCTCATCCTGGATCACCTTCCGGTAACCGGCGAGCTGACGTTTCTGGCCCTGGTGGTGGCGTTTCTGATCGGTGTGCCGGCGGGGGTGTTCTCCGCCACCCGGAGCAACACCGCGCCCGATAACGTGACCCGCGTGCTCAGCCTGCTGGGGCTGTCGCTGCCGGTTTTCTGGCAGGGCACCATGCTGATTCTTATTTTCAGCCTGTTGCTGCGGTGGATGCCGGCCTTGGACTACGTCGGCTTTTTCGAGGACCCGCTGCGGAATCTGCAATTGATGGCCATGCCTTCCATCTGCCTGGGAACGGCCAGCGCGGCCATGATCATGCGCATGACCCGCGCCTGCCTGCTCGAGGTGCTGGGGCAGGACTATGTGCGCACCGCGCGGGCCAAAGGCCTGGGAGAGCGTCTGGTGGTCTACCGCCACGCCTTGCGCAACGCCATCATCCCGGTCATTACCGTTGCCGGGGTGCAGGTGGGCTACCTGTTGGGCGGGATCGTGGTGGTCGAGGAGGTGTTTACCCTGCCCGGGGTGGGCCGTCTGGTGCTTTCGGCCATCTTCAACCGCGATTATCCGCTGGTCCAGGGGGCGGTGCTTTTCATTGCCCTGGTCTTTATGCTGACCAACCTGCTGGTGGACTTGCTATACAGCGTCATTGATCCCCGAATCCGGTATTAAACGGCCGGAAGGGCGAAGGGGATCTGTTTCCCCCCCGGCGGGCCGAATCATTAGGACAGGAAAAGATGTTGACTCAAGGAAGGGAGCAGTCACGATCGGGAACCGGCCGCCGCATGGCCGCCAGGATATTTTTGAGAAACAAGCTCATCCTTTCTGGGCTGATCATTTTCCTGATCATGATGGTTCAGGCCCTGGGTGCCAACTGGATTTCGCCCTATGAACCTTTCAAGCAGAACTACCGGGAGACCTTGCAGGGGCCCAGCTGGCAACATCCTTTCGGCACCGACCGCTTCGGGCGCGACATCCTGAGCCGGGAAATCCACGGGGCGCGTATTTCCCTGCGGGTAGCGGTCATCTCCATTTTCGCGGCCCTGTTGGTAGGTGGGATGTTCGGTCTGGTCGCGGGATATTTCGGGGGCTGGATCGATCTGGTGATCAGCCGCTGCATGGATATTTTTTTCAGTTTCCCGGCCATGTTTCTGGCCATCGCCCTGGCCGCCATGCTGGGCAATGGCGAGGGCAATGCGACCCTGGCCATCGCCATCGTCTACATGCCGTTGTTCGCCCGCATCATCCGGGGATCGGTCCTGACCGAGCGGGAGCAGGAGTATGTCACGGCCTCCATGGCGCTGGGGGCATCAACGGTCCGGATCATTTTCGGCCACATTCTGCCCAATGTCATCTCGCCCACGGTGGTGCAGGCGGCGATCTGCATGTCCTATGCGATTCTCATCGAAGCGGCGCTGAGCTACCTGGGACTGGGGATTCAACCGCCCATCCCCTCCTGGGGGACCATGCTGAACGAAGGCCGGACCTATCTGGAGATCGCGCCCTGGATCTCCATTTTCCCGGGACTGGCCATCATGCTGGCGGTGCTGGCGTTCAACCTCATGAGTGACGGGTTTCGGGACGTGCTCGACCCGCGAAGCCGACGCCGGCCGGGCGCCCCGGCCAAAGGATGATGCCTGGGCGGTCCTGTCGCCGCATCGCTAAAACCTCTCCGGGCCCCCCCCGCCCCAGGCGGAAAATTCAAATCATTCCTCAGGAGGAAAGGTCCATGAGATATCCCCGGCTTTGTGCTCCCATCACGATCCGCGGCCACGAAATTCCGAATCGCTTGGTCCTGGCCCCCATGGGCACAAAGTTCAACCATCACGACGGCAGCGTGTCGGATCGCTACGTCAACTTCCTCCGGGCCCGGGCCCGGGGAGGGAGCAGGCCTGCTTTTAACCGAGAATACGCATCTGCGCCACGAGTACACCGAGACTACTTCGATGGGCGCCTATCACGACCGGCTCATCTGCGGGTTGAGCCGGCTGCCGCAGGCCGTGCACCCCTTCGGCGCCAAGATCATCCTGCAGATATCCATCCACGGCGGCACCGCATCGCGGCGGGTCATCGGGAAGAGACCGGTGGCCCCCTCGGCCATCGAAAGCCCGCTGTACCCGCAGGTCCCCCGGAAACTGACCCTTGAAGAAATCGAGGAACTCATCGACGCGTACGTTCAGGGAGCCTGGCGGGCTTGGCGGGCGGGGTTTGACGGCGTGGAGGTGCACGGCGCCCACGGGTATCTCATCAGCCAGTTTATCTCCCCCCATACGAACCGGCGCAACGACGCCTATGGCGGTAACTTCGATCGGCGCATGCGGTTTCCCTCGGAAATCGTGCGGCGCATCCGGGATCTTTGCGGAGAAGGTTTCATCATCGGCTTTAAGTACAACGGCTTCGAAAACCTGCCCGGCGGAGTGGACCCCGCCCTCGCCTGCCGCATCGGGGGCCGCATGGAGCAGGTGGGCGTTGACTACCTCCACGTGGCCAGCCTCGGCGGACCCATCCAGATGGGGGAGGTGCCGGAATATCCGGCGGTTCCCTCCCTGTATACCCTGGAGCGGAATCCGCTTTTGGTCCTGGCCGAGAAGGTGAAAGCCGCGGTGCGGGTGCCGGTCATGGCGGCGGGCGGTTTCAACCGTCCGGAGGAAGCCGAAGCTGCACTGGCCGGCGGGGCTGCGGACCTGATCGCCGTAGGTCGGGCGCATCTGGCCGATCCAGCCTGGGGATATCACGCCCGACACGGCCGGCCCGAAGAGATCCGGCCGTGTATCAAGTGCAACCAGTGTCATCTGGTTATGCGCAAGGGTCATCTGACCCGATGCACCGTCAACCCGGCCCTGGGGGAGTTGGACGAATGCCGCCTGGATCGGACGGAACACCCGCAACGGGTGGTGGTGGTGGGTTCCGGTCCGGCCGGCATGGAAGCGGCGGTCACGGCCGCAGCCCGGGGCCACCGGGTGACGCTGTGCGAAAAGGACAGCGAGGTGGGTGGGAATCTTCGCCTCGGGTCGATTCCCTTTTTCAAGGAGGACCTCCGGCGGTATTTTGACTATATCCGCCGCCGGTTGGAGCGCAGCGGAGTCCAAGTCGTCCTCAACCGGGAAGGAGACGTCGAATTTCTCAAGACGCTGGCCCCCGATGTCGTCGTCGTTGCCACCGGCGCGGAGATGACCCCGCTGAACGTGCCGGGCGGCGAAAAGGCGCTTCCGGTCGTAAGTGTCCTTGCCCATCGAGCGCCTTTGGGAAAACGGGTGCTGATCATCGGGGCCGGGTTCGTGGGGTGCGAGGTGGGCTGGCACCTGGCCCACGAGGGCCGACAGGTGCAGCTGGTTGACCTTCTGCCGGAGGAAAAGCTGCTAGCGGAGGAGCACTATGTGAACCGAGCCACCCTCTTCTATCAGCTGAATCGAGCGGGTGTCTCCTTGCTCTGTGGCGCCGCACCGAAGCAAATCACCGATCGGGGAGTTGTGGTAAACCTATCGGACGGTCGGGAGAGACTGCTGGTGGCAGACAGCGTGATTTCCTGCGTCGGTTTCAGGTCGCGCCGGAAGCTCTATCAGGAGCTCCTCCGGGAGGAAAACGCCTGGGATGTCTACCCCGTGGGCGATTGCGTCAAAGTGGAGAATCTCCATCACGCCATTCAGGCGGCGCATCAGCTGGCACGGCATCTATAAGACCTTCGAAAAGCCCGGCTCGGGCCCTGCCGGTCAGCGGATTTTTCCGGATCTTTTTCAGGGGCCATTGGCGGCGATCACGGCAAGGGCGGCATACACTCTGGTTGCCTGCCCAAGCTGGGAAATAGGAATGCACTCGCCGTCGCTGTGGGCCAATCCCAAGTCCCCCGGCCCGAAAACAACCGCGGGGATCGCTGCATCCTGAAGCAAGGCAGCGTCGGTGAATGCCGGCATGGCGGATAAAGCAGGCCTGCGGCCGGTAACCCGATGAACCGCCATGGCCAGCGTGCGGGTGAGGGGGTGATCGGGAGCCAGTTCAAGCGGGGGATGGGGTACCCGCTCCATGTCGGGCTCCCGAACGATGGAAACCTTCGCCTCCGTCTCGACCTCGCCAATGGCTTCTTCCAGTTCCCTTCGGATGGCCGCAGGCGAATCGCCGGGCAGCCATCGTTTGGAGACTTGAAAGGTACACCGATCGGGAACCGTGTTACGGCTGACCCCGCCCTGGATCGTCCCGATGTTGTAGGTGGCGGGCCCCAAAAGAGAATGCCTTTGCCGCCCGACCTGGGAGAACAGATTCCGGTCGAGTGCGGCGATCAGATGGGCAGCGGCAACAATCGCGTTCGTGCCCCGCTCGGGCAAACTCTCATGCGCCGCGCGTCCTTCGACCTGGAAGCGATACCGGTCAACGCCTTTGTGGGCGATCACCAGGTCAAGCCCGGTGGGCTCACCGACCACTGCCCATTTGGCTCTCAGGCCCTTTTGGATCAACTCCGCAGTCCCCCGATTGCCCTGCTCTTCGGAAGCTACGGCGGTAAAAATGACGGGGCGCTTGAGCGGCAGATGGGCGTCGCGAATCATAACCAGGGCACAGGCCATGGCTGCCAGGCCGCCTTTCATATCACATGAGCCGCGCCCCCACAACAAGTCGTCGTGGACCACAGCCTCAAACGGCGGATACGCCATGGACGATGAAGGGGGCACCGTATCCAGGTGGCCATTCAGAATCAGCGCCGTCTCCTCGCCCTCACCCGGCAGGGTGGCCATGAGGTTGACCCCCACATCTTCAACTCGTTGACATTGAGGGGTCAGGCCGGCCTGTTCCAAGAATCGCTCCAGCACGGCGGTCGCTTCCTCTTCACCGGCAGGCGTATGACTGGGCACGGTAATTAACTTCCGGGCAAGATCCAGTACGGTATCGGCGTTGAAATGTTTGTAAAGACTCGCGAGAAGATCATCCACCCCTTCCATGAACGTGTCTCCGGGAATCTCAGGGAATTACCTTCGGGCACAGAACTGCAAAATTCGGCGGAATGGCAAGACCGTGTAATGCTTCCAGGGCTCGGTTGAGGTGTGCTTGAGCATGCCGCAGGACAAAGATTCCATGACCGGGGAGGAGGATATCGGCGTCCAACCCGGTGAGTTTGTCGATGTCACGCCGGTACTCGTCGAGACTACAGCCGGGGATGTTTTGCAGAAGCAGGCTGCCACCATAGAGAACGGCATCCCCGGAAAAAAAGATGCGTCGCCCGTCCATATCCGTCCGATAGCAGGTATGATGAGGGCTGTGCCCGGCAATCTCGATAGCGCGCAGATGCAAAGCGCCGAACCTCAGGTCATCCCCCTCATGAACCCCCACGTCGACCTTTATGGACGAGAGAACATAGTCGGGAGGATAGATCTTGGCTTGCTTCGCGGTTTCAAGAACCTGGGCACTGACCGCATCGGTTCCTTCGATGGCTCCCCGTTCTCCTTCGGGCGCATAAATCTGACACCCCGTGCGATCCTTCCACCACCGACAGCCACCCGCGTGGTCGGCATGGGCATGGGTGAGAACAATCGCCGTCACCCGCTTGATGTCAATGCCATCCATTTGCAGATTGGCCTCGACAAGTTCCGGTTCAAGCCCACAACCTGAATCAACCAAGAGGACCCCATCTGCAAAGTCAATGGCATAGATACTGCAATCATAGGGATTGGAAAGTCCAAATCGGCCGCCTCCGACAAGTGAAATATGCTTGGTCAAGCGCATTAGCGTTTATTCCCTCCGCTGCCAAAGTGCGAAACGCTGCTTTAAAAATCTAGAAAAGTAAGGAGGAAAAGCGGGGGCCCCCTTTTCTCCCCATCGGCTTACAAAATTGCCGCTCCCTCCGGACCGACTAAAGAGCCATCAACAAAAAAGACTTCAAAACCCGTTCGGGGGGAATTGAGAGACGGCTGGCGTGGAAATACATTTCATCGAACCGGGGGGAAAGGCGCTTCAACTCCTTATCAGCCACAAACTTGATCTTTCGCAAAGCATGATCTTGGGGAACTCGTTTCTCCCAATTGATATTAGCTATAAACTGCTAAAATCCGACATCTAGCATCTGTCATCTGTCATCCAACATCCTTTACCCTCGAACCTCGTTCCCCGGGCCTTTTCCCTTGCACCCTGCGCCCCGCCCCCCTGGGCCTATAAACCCAGATACGCTTTTTTGATCATATCCGTTTTCAGCAGATCCGCCGGTTTTCCCTCCATGACCACCCGGCCGGTCTGGAGCACGTAGGCGTAGTGGGCGATCTCCAGGGCCTCCTGGACGTTCTGTTCCACGAGGAGAATGGTGAGACCCTCCTCCTTGTTTAACTGCTGGACCATCTCGAAGATCTCGGTGATCAGTTTCGGCATGATCCCCATGGACGGCTCGTCGAGCATCAGGAGCTTGGGCTTGGACATGAGGCCCCGGGCGATGGCCAGCATCTGCTGCTCCCCGCCGCTCAGGGTTGCCGCGGCCAGATTCTTGCGCTGCTCCAGGACGGGAAAGATCTTGAAGATCTTCTTCAGGGTGGATTCTCCGGTGCTCCGGGGACTTTCGGGTGTAGGCCCCCAGGATCAGGTTCTGGGTGACGGTGAGGCGGGCGAAGAGGCGCCGTCCTTCGGGGACATGGGCGATCCCCAGGTCCACGATCTGGTGGGCGGGAGTCTGGTCGATCCTCTGGTCCTCGAAGTAAATGGCCCCCTCGTCGGGGCGCATGACGCTGGAGATGGTCTTCAGGATGGTCGACTTTCCGGCGCCGTTGGCGCCCACGATGGAGACGATCTGCCCCGGTTCCACCTTGAAGGAGACCTCGTGCAGGGCCGGGACCTCGTCGTAGGAAACTTTAATTCGCTCGACGCGAAGCATGGTATTTATCTCCCAGATAGGCCTTGATTACTTCTTCGTTGTGGATGACTCTTTCCGGTGTGTCCTCGGCGATCTTCCGCCCGTAGTCCAGGACCACGACCCGGTTGGAGATGGGCATGACCACTTCCATCACGTGTTCCACCAGGAGGACGGTGACCCCGGATTTGCGGATCTTCTTCACCAGTTCCACCGCTTCGGCGGTCTCGGTCTGGTTCAGCCCGGCCATGGCCTCGTCCAGCATGAGGAGAGCCGGCTCCGTGGCAAAGGCCTTGGCCACCTCCAGCCTTTTCTTGTTGGCGATGGTCAGGCCTCCGGCGAGCAAGTTCTTCTTCCCCATCAGCCCACAGAATTCCAGGACCTCCAGGGCCTTCTTCCTGGCTTGGGCAGCGGAATGGGTGCGGTTGAAAGCCCCCACCATGATGTTGTCCAGAACGGGCAGGTCCTTGAAGACCCGGACGATCTGGAAAGTCCGGGCAATCCCTTTCAGACAGACCTCGTTGGAGAGCAACCCGGTGATGTCCTCCCCCTTGAAAAAAACCTTCCCGCCGCTGACCGGATAAAAGCCGGCGATGCAGTTGAAGAGCGTGGTTTTGCCCGCCCCGTTGGGACCGATGAGTCCCACGATCTCCCCTTCATTGACTTGCAGGTCGATGTGGTCGTTGGCCATGAGGCCGCCGAAATTCTTGGTGAGCTCCTTTACCTCGAGAAGAGCCATCACGCAGCCTCCTTTTTGCGCAAACGCCGGATCAAACCGATCAGGCCGAAAGGCTGGTAAACCGAGATGATAATGATCAGCAATCCGTAGAGGATCAAGTCCGTCCCTTTGCCCCCTCCGCCCAGGTAGATCCGGGTGAACTCCGAGATGGGGATCAGGATGAAAGCCCCGATCACCGGCCCCCAGATGGTGCCCACCCCGCCCAGGGTGGCAATCAGGCAGGGAATAATCGAGAGCATCAGAGGAAAGACGCTGTCCGGATCGATGAAAAGGACGTACTGGGCGTAGAAGGAACCGCAGATGGAGGTGAAGAAGGCGCTCAGGGCCAGGGCGTAGAATTTATATTTGGTCACGTGGATACCCAGGCTCCGGGCCGCTTCCAGGTCCCCCTTGATGGCCTTGAAGTAATACCCCAGCTTGGAGCGGTCGATCCCGAAAGTCGCCAGGAGCGCCAGGATCATCAACCCGAAAGCGATGTAATAGTAAGGGGCCTTGCTGGAGTGAAACTCCAGGTTGATCAGGGATTCCGGGAGAATGGGGAGGGTCAGGCCCACCGCCGACCCGGCCCAGTCCCAGTTGAGCATCCACACCATGGCGATTTCGGCGATGGCGATCGTGGCGATGGCAAAATAGTGGCCGGCCAGCTTGAAGCAGGGATACCCGATGATCAGGGAAACCCCGATGGAGATGGCCCCCCCGGCGAGCATTCCCACCCAGGGACTCACCCAGAGCTTCATGAGCATGAGCGTGGAAGTGTAAGCCCCGATGCCGAAAAAGAGGGCATGGCCCAGGGAGATCTGCCCCGCATATCCCCCGATCATGTTCCAGGCCAGCCCCAGGGTGGCGTACAGAAAGATCATGATCATGAGGTGGCGCGGGAAGGGGAGGGTGAAGATCAGGGGGAAGAGGAGGAAGATGACGGCCCCGATGCCCAGCCAGATATATCTATTTTTATCGGTTCCCATGAAGGTCCTCGCCAAAAGAGTCGTTTAATACCTGCCCCACAGACCCTGGGGACGGATGAAGACCACAAGAAGATAGATGAGGAATACGAAGGCGTATTTAAAAGCCGGGGCGAGGAGAAGCCCGCTCACGAACTCCACCAGTCCGATGATGATTCCGGCCACAAAGGAACCCACAATGGAGCCGAATCCCCCCAGGGCCACGGCCACGTAGGCGATGAGGGCGAAGTTGAAGCCCACCTCGGGGAAGATGTAATAAAAATTCGACATCAGGGCCCCGGCCACGCCCAGGCAGGCGGCCCCGATGCCCCACCCCAGGGCGAACATCCTGTCGCTGTTGATCCCCATGAGCGAGGCGGCCTCCCGGTCCTCGCTGGTAGCCAGGAGGGCGAATCCGACCTCGGTCCGGTTGATGAACCAGTAAAGAAAGATAAAAGTGGCGATGCAGACCAGGCTGGCCACGAGCTGGGGAATGCCGATGGAGATCCCTCCCAGGTAGAGGTTTCCGGAAAGAAGCGGGTTCTTGATGGTCCGGAAATCGGGGGAGAACATGAACTGGGCCAGGTAGCGCAGGAAGATTCCCAGGCCGAAGGTGGAAAGAATCTGGGCCAGGAAGGGCGCCTTGATGATCTTTTTGATGATGATGTAATAGGTCGCCACCCCGATCAGGAACAAGACGATCATGCAGAAAGGAAGGGAGAGAAGGGGGTCCAGGTGGAAGAGGGAGAAGCCCCAAAAGGCGGTGAACATGGCCAGCATGAGGAATTCTCCGTGGGCGAAGTTCACGATTTCCATGAGACCCCAGATCAGGCAGAGGCCGACGGCCACCAGGGCGTAGATGCAGCCCATGAGCAGCCCGCTCAGGATGGTTTGCCAGATGATTTCGGAAGTGAGCATATTTTTTCCCTTAACAATTCAGAGTGAAAATGAAAGGCAAAGCCCCCCTAGAGGATCAAAGGCGCCGCGGGGAGGGGGAGATGCGGTGACGCGGTAAAACGACGCGGAGAAGGGAGACGCGGTGACGCGGTGGATAGGATTGAAAATGGTTTTTTTCCGCGTCCTCGCGTCTCCGTGCCGGTTTTTAGTCGTGTCTCCGCGTCCTCGCGTCCCTTTTACCTTCTCTCCGACCACTTGGGAAGGGGGAAGACCATCTCGGCCCCGGCCAGGTTGTACGGCCAGATGGCCCGCTGGACCTTGTTCTGGTACTGGATGACCAGAGCGTCCACCAGGATGTTCTGCCCGTTGGCGTCAAACTTGACTCCGCGCCAGGGGGTTACGAGCTGATCGGGGGGGAGGTTGGTCTTTTTGAGAGCCTCCTGGATGGCCTCGGGTTTCGTGGAACCGGCCCGGTTGAGGGCGTCGCAGAGGACCAGGAACCCCACGAAGCAGCGGACCGAAGTCCCGGAGAAGTCCCGGCCGCCGGTGCGCTTCTTGAACTCGTCGTTAATCTCTTTGAGCATGGGCTTCGCTTTGATCAGGTCCAGGGAAAACTCGGCGCGGCTGCAGATCCCGTCGGCGTCCTTCCCCACGGCTTCCACGAAAGAGGGATCGATGTGCCCGGCGTCCTGGGCCATGATCGCCTTTACGTTGAAATCAAGTTTCTTGGCCGTCTGGGTCAGCAAAATGGCGTCCGAGGTGTACGAAGTGGGGAAGAGGACATCGGGGTTGGCGGCTTTCAGTTTCAGAATCTCCGAATCAAGGGAGGTAGCGCCGCGGCGGTAAGGAATGTCGGCCACGACCTTGTAGCCGGCCTTGGCGGCCAGTTCTTTTTCGATTCGTGAGCTGTCCTTGCCATAGAGGGTGTCCTCGTAGGTCACCGCGATGGTCTGGAATTTCATGTTCTTCTTCTTTTCCAGGTCCTTCAGGGCCTGGAACATGCCTTCGGAGAAGGTTTCATCGTGGGGGGAGGTTCGGAAGAACCACTTATAACCCCGCTGGGTCAGCTTGGGGGAGGAGGACTCGGCGTTGACGAAGGGGACCTTCATCCGCTCGGAAACCGTGCTGGCAGTCTCGGTGACGCTGCTGTGGTAGGACCCGAAGAGGGCGATGACTTTTTCCTGGGTGATCAGCCGCTCGGCTTCGCTCAAGCCCAGCTCCGGTTTGCCCTGGTGGTCGGCGAAGACCGCGGACACCTTGGCCCCTTTCAGATTGGGAAGGCCCACCGTCTTGGCCAGGGGCAGGTTCCAGTTCTTGTATTTGTCCGTGTTGACGATGTCCATGACCAGCTCCACCGCGTGGCGGTGGTCAAGGCCGATCTGGGCCGTGGGCCCGGAGAAGGGATAAATGACCCCGATCTTTACATCCTGGGCGGGAAGAGCGGCGGGCAGCAGCAGAAAAGCGGCCATGACGGCGGAAAGCAATAAATACCTTTTCATGATGTAGTCCTCCTTTTCGTTTTTTTACGGGTTCATTTTACTGAATTTGGGCGGGAAAGCAATATTTTTTCTTCCCCTTCACTTTTGCGGTTCTCTTTCCTGTGGAAAAGCAAGCTTGTGGCCCGGAAGTCCCGCCTTTGGCGGGATTGCGCGGAAAAAGCATCGGCCCAGCTATTTCGGATTGCGGATTTCGGATTTCGGATTTTTGGGGTTTTCTTCATCCGCATTCCGCAATCGGCATTCCGCAATATGGAGGCAGGTCTATTGGGCGGGCAGTCAGCTCCGGGCCAGTTCGAAACCCAGAGCCAGAGCTTTTCGATTTGTTTCCAGGAAGGAAGCGGGAACCCGCTTGGATAGGGACTGGAGGAGAGCCTCTTCGCTGACCAGGCCCACGGTCTTTACCACGGCCCCCAGGAGGACCATGTTGGCCGCCATGCGGTTTCCCAACTCCTTCAGCGCCCGCTCATTGGCCGGAATCGGAATGTGCTTCAGAGAAGAAGAGGGATCGGGCTTGACCATCTGGGAGTCGATAAAAAATCACTCCCTTGGCGGAATTCACCTTTTTCTTGTGCATCTCATAAGTCCCCTGGGACATGCAGGCCAGCACGTCGGCCTCGGTGACTTCCGGGTAGTCAATCCAGGAGTCGGAAATGATCACGTCGGCCTTGCAGGCCGACCCCCGGGCTTCGGATCCATAGGAAGAAGCCTGACCGACGTACTTCTTATCCAGAACCGCGGCCTCTCCCAGGATCTCACCCATGAGAATGATTCCCTGCCCTCCCAGACCGGCAAAACGAACTTGAATCATGATAACCTCTTCTTTTAATGGGACGCAGATGAACACAGATAAACACAGATAAAATGCCTAGAGTTCGAATGCCTAAAGTGCCTAAAGTTAAAACAGAGTTTACGCCTTTGACTCCGAACTCCAACTCAAAACTCCGAACTTTTTTGGACACAGATTAACACAGATAAAAATTTCAACTTGAGGCACTTAAGGCACTTAAGCGCACTTGAGGATCACTTTAGGCATCCAACTCTAGGCCTCTAGGCACTCATTTTACGAATTCCCCCACCACCACTTTCCCGGCCAATTCCTCAACGCTCATTCCTTTGGCCTTCTCCAGGGAGACGCTGCTGTTCTTCAAAGCCTGGATCATGTCGAAGGCCGAGCGGAAGGCATTCCGCCGGCCGAACTGGGTCGGGCAGGGGGAGATGGCTTCTACAAAGGAAAAGCCCTGGTGGAGAATGGCCTTCTTCAAGGTGCGGGTCAGGGGAATGGGGGCGGAGACCGGGTGCCGGGCGACGAAAGTGGCTCCGGCAGACTCCACCAGCTTGCAAAGGTCGAAAGGCCGTTCCGGATTTCCTTTGGGGGTGGTGGTGGTCAGGGAACCCAGGGGGGTCGTGGAAGCCACCTGTCCCCCCGTCATCCCATAGATGGAGTTGTTGGCGCAGACCACGGTCATGTCCATATTTCTCCGCGCGGCGTGGATGAGGTGGTTTCCCCCGATGGAGCTCAGGTCGCCGTCCCCGCTGATGACCATCACCTTTAGCCGGGGGTTAAAGAGCTTGGCTCCGGTGGCATAGGCAATGGCCCTGCCGTGCAGGGTGTGCAGGGTGTCGGCCTTGAAATGGGGGCTGGGAATCCAGGCGGCGCAGCCGATCCCGGAAACGAACAGAGTGCTCTTCAAGTCCCACTCCAGCTCGGCAAAAGCCCGGAGAACCGCGTTCATCAGGATCCCGTGTCCGCAGCCCGGGCAGAAAGGAGTGGGAAAGGCCCGGTCGTTGATCATTTGGTAGATTCTTTGGTTCATAGGTTCCTCCGGATTCCTTCCACGATCTCCGCCGGCTCGATGACCTCCCCGTTGGTCTTGGGGAGCGGGATGACCGGGGTGGAGGTGAATTTGGTCATCTCCCCCGCGATCTGGCCCCGGTTCATCTCCGGGACGAAGATCTTCCGGCAGCGCTTTCCCAGTTCGGCGACGGGCCTCATCGGCAAAGGGCCAGATGGAGACGAGACGGAGCAGTCCGGCCTTGATCCCCTCTTTCCGCAGGGTCTTCACGGCCTGGAGGGCCGCCCGGGCCGTGAATCCATAAGCCACGACTCCGATCTCCGCGTCTTCCAGCAAATGGGAGTCGGTCTCGGTAACTTCGGATTTGAAATCCCGGACCTTGCGAATCAGCCGTTCGGTCAGCCGGGCCTGAACGGCCGAATCTTGGGTTTTGCGGAACCCCCAGGGGTCATGGGTGGACCCGGTGACCAGAAGGTTGGCCCCTTCGCCGAAAGCCGGCATGGGAGGAACGCCGTTGATCTCCTCGGTTCCGAAGGGAGGCTTTCCGGGCATCTTGACCCGGTCGAAGACTTCCACTTCTTCTTTTATGACCAGCGTCTCCCGCAGATGGCCGACGGCTTCATCGGCGAGGAGGAAGACGGGAACCCGGAAGCGCTCGGCAAAGTTGAAGGCTTTGATGGTCAGGTCGTACATCTCCTGGACGGACCAGGGCGAAAGGGCGACGATCTCATTGTCCCCGTGGGCGCCCCATTTGACCATCATCATGTCCCCCTGTGCGGGGCGGGTGGCCTGGCCCGTGCTGGGGCCGGCGCGCTGCACATCGACAATCAGGCAGGGGGTCTCGGTGATGACCGCGTAGCCGAGGGCCTCGATCATGAGGCTGAGTCCCGGCCCGGAGGTGGCGGTCATGGCCTTGGCCCCGGCCCAGGCGGCGCCGATGACCGCGGAGATGGAGCCGATTTCGTCTTCCATCTGGATGAAGGCCCCTCCCACCTCGGGCAGGCGGTGGACCATGCGGATCATGATTTCACTGGCCGGGGTGATGGGGTAGCCGGCGTAAAAGCGGCAGCCGGCGGCCAGGGCTCCTTCGGCGCAGGCCTCATCTCCCTGCATGAAATACCAGCCGGGGGCCAGGGTACTCTTCACCTTCTTCCATTCCATGGGTGTTTCCTATTCTCCCTTTTCCACGTTGATGGCCAGGTCCGGGCAGAGCATCTCGCACTGCAGACAGCCGGTGCAGAGGTCCGGATGGGCGACGAGGACGGGCTGGAAGCCTTTTTCCGATACGTCCGGGGATTTTTCGAAGACTTTCTTGGGGCAGACTTCCAGGCAGATATAGCAGCCTTTGCACCATTTCTGGTTGAGGTGGATGGCTGCGGTTTTCTTCTTTTTTCCCGCACTTTCTTTCAATTCAGGGTTCTCCTTCCCTTCAGCGGAGGAGAAAAATCCACCGCCTCGATCTGAGAATAATATGGCTTAGGAAAGGAGGGGGCGTCAAGTTTTTTTCTTTCCTGATCTCCTGTGCCTCGCGGGGATTCCTTGTTACCATGAGCCGGGCCGGGTCAATAGCGGAATTAAGCCCCTAGACAACTTGCGGAAGAATAAATTGATGGAATCGTAAAAGGTCGTCCTTCGGTGGATCTCCTGCCGGGTCCAGGGAATTCTAAGTAGAAATAACTGGATTCATTTGCGGAATGAAAAAAGGTCTCTTCGGTTTCTCCGGGAATCATGATAATTTGGAATGGCCGAGGGTTTTTTGCTTGACGGAAGGAGCGCTTATTCATTAGGATACAGGGAAGATTTTCATTCCGACCATGACAGGGGGAGGCGGGCATGAGCATCCTGGTGGATGAAAATACCCGGGTGATCTGCCAGGGAATTACCGGCAAGCAGGGAATGTTCCACACCCGCCAGGCCGTGGCCTACGGGACCAAAATGGTCGGAGGGGTGACCCCGGGGAAGGGCGGAACCACCATGGACGGCCTTCCCGTCTTCAACACGGTGGCCGATGCCGTGCGGGAGACCGGGGCCAACGCCTCCATGATTTTCGTGCCCCCTCCTTTTGCTGCCGATGCCATCATGGAGGCGGCCGACGGGGGGATCGAGCTCATCGCCTGCATCACCGATGGAATCCCGGTCCTGGATATGGTGGTCGCCAAGGGGTACCTGGAGGGCCGGAACTGCCGTCTCCTGGGCCCCAACTGCCCGGGGGTCATCACCCCGGGAAAGTGCAAGATCGGCATCATGCCCGGTTACATCCACCGCCCCGGGCCGATCGGAGTCACCTCCCGCAGCGGCACCCTCAGCTACGAGGCGGTCGATCAACTGACTAAATTGGGATTGGGCCAGTCCACCTGCGTGGGCATCGGCGGGGACCCCATCATCGGGATGACTTTCGTGGAGGTCCTCGAACTCTTCAACCGCGACCCCCAGACCGAAGCGGTCATGCTGATCGGAGAGATCGGCGGGACGGTGGAAGAAGAGGCGGCGGAGTATATTCGCCGTCATTTCAAGAAGCCGGTGGTGGCCTTCATCGCCGGACAGAATGCGCCTCCCGGCCGACGGATGGGACACGCCGGGGCGGTGATTTCCGCGGGGGCGGGTTCGCCGCAGCATAAAATGGAAGCCCTGCTCGACGCCGGGGCCACGGTCGTGGCCAACCCGGCGGACATGGGCCCGACCATGAAACAAGTTTTACGGGGATGAAAGGGAACGGAAGTTCATGGCCAAGAAAGAAAAGCATAATATCGAGGTTTACAAAAGCTGGTGCAAGAAGTGCGGCATCTGCGTGGCCTTCTGCCCGGCCGGAGTCCTGGCGCAGGATGATTCCGGCGTCCCCTACGCCAAGGAGCCCGACAAGTGCACGGGGTGCCAGCTGTGCGCGCTGCGGTGCCCGGACTTTGCCATCAACCTAACCTCTCCCAAGAAGAAAGAAGCCAAGGGCTCGGCCAAAGCCTCGGGGGATATCAAGGAAGGAGTGAGTGAACAGGGTGAAAAAACCTGATCCCAGAGCCAAGCTCATGCAGGGCAACGAGGCCTGCGCCGAAGGGGCCATCGTCGCCGGATGCCGGTTCTTCGCCGGCTATCCCATCACCCCTGCCTCGGAGATTGCCGAAGGGCTCTCCGTGCGGCTCCCCCAGGTGGACGGGACCTTCATCCAGATGGAGGATGAGATCGCCAGCATGGGGGCCATCATCGGGGCGTCCCTGGCCGGGGCCAAGTCCATGACCGCCACGTCCGGGCCGGGGTTCTCCCTCATGCAGGAGAATCTCGGCTTTGCCTGCATCGCCGAAGTGCCCTGCGTGGTGGTGAACGTGATGCGGGGCGGGCCCAGCACCGGCCTGCCCACCAACCCCTCCCAGGGGGACGTGATGCAGGCGCGGTGGGGGACCCACGGGGACCATCCCATCATCGTCCTCAGCGCCAGCTCGGTCCTGGAATGCTTCACCATGACGGTGAAGGCCTTCAATTTTTCGGAGAGGTACCGGACTCCGGTGATTCTCCTTTTGGATGAAGTGGTGGCCCACATGCGGGAGAAGGTGATCCTGCCCAAGCCGTCGGAGGTGGAAGTGATCGACCGGGTCAAGCCCTCCGTCCCCCCCGAGTGGTACCTCCCCTATGAGGATACCAGCTTCGGCGTCCCCCCCATGGGCATCTTCGGGGAGGGGTACCGGTACCATGTGACCGGCCTGACCCACGACATTCGCGGATTTCCCACCCTGCGCCAGGATGAAATCGAGCCGTTTTTGGCCCGCCTCTTCCGCAAGATTTCCACCCATTCCGACGATATCCGACTGGTGGAACACTTCATGACCGAGGATGCCGAAATCGTCATCATCGCCTACGGCTGCGTGGCCCGCTCCGCCCACCGGGCGGTCCTGGAGGCGCGGAGCCAGGGGATGAAGGTGGGGATGCTGAAGTTGATCACCCTCTGGCCCTTCCCCCGTCGCTACATCGAACTCCTGATCAAGGCGGGCAAGACCCTCCTCGTTCCGGAGATGAACATGGGCCAGGTCTCCCGCGAGGTGAAGCGGGTGAACGAGGGAATGACCCAGGTGCTCACCCTGAACAAGATCGACGGAACGATCATCAGCCCCAAAGAGATTCTGGCCAAGATGAAGGAGAAGAGATGATCGAGGATCGCCCCCTGATTTACAAGTATCTGCGCCACGACAAGAAGTTTCCCCATGTGTGGTGCCCGGGTTGCGGCATCGGCATCCTGCTGGGCTCGCTCATCCGGGCCATCGATCACATCGGCTACACGAAGGACGAGATCGTGCTGGTCTCCGGCATCGGCTGCTCGGGGAGATTGCCGGTGTACGTGGATTTCAACACCCTCCACACGACCCACGGAAGGGCCCTGACCTTCGCCACCGGGGTGAAGCTGGCCAAGCCCGAGCTGAAGGTCATCGTGATCATGGGCGACGGGGACGCCACGGCCATCGGGGGGAACCATTTCATCCACGCCGCCCGGCGGAACATCGACCTCACGGCCATCATCGTGAACAACAGCATCTACGGCATGACCGGCGGGCAGTATTCCCCCACCACCCCCTACGGGGACCGGGCCACCACCGCGACCTACGGAACCGTGGAACAAAGCTTCAACATCTCCCAGCTGGCGGTCTGCGCCGGGGCGGTGTTCGTGGCCCGGGGGACGGTGTACCATACCCGCCAGCTCGATCAATTGATCGAGAAGGCCCTGCAGAAGAAGGGATTCAGCGTGGTCGAAGTCATCAGCCAGTGCCAGACCCATTTCGGCCGGCTGAACAAGCGGGGCAATCAGATCGAGATGCTGAAGTGGCAGCGGGACCACGCCGTGCCGGTGGAAAAGGCCAAGACCCTGTCCGCGGCGGAGATGGCCGAGAAGTTTGAAATCGGCGTCCTGGTGGACCGGGAGGCCCCGACGTACCATGAGGAATACCTCAAGCTGCGCCAGAAGGCCAAAGAAGCCATGACCCCCTCGATGGAGAAGGAAGAAAAAGAGGAAAGCGACCGGCGGGAAGCGTCCGATAGACACTAAGAATGCAATTCGGAATTCGGAATGCGAAATTAAGGAAGAACAACCAAAAGTTCGGAGTTGAAAGGCGCGCTGCCGCCGCCCGTATGGAGTTCGGAGTCAAAACGATAAAGTCCTGTTTTTTAATTTTAGGCATTTTAGGCATTCCGAATTTTAGGCATTTTGGGGAATTTAGGCACTTGAAGGATTTATTATGCTCGATCGTTATGAAATTCGTCTGAGCGGTTCGGGGGGCCAGGGCCTGGTTTTGGCCGGAGTTATCCTGGCCGAGGCTTCGGGCATCTACGAGGGGAAACACGTGGTCCAGACGGTCACCTACGGGCCGGCGGCCCGGGGGGGAACCAGCCGGGCCGACGTGGTGGTGAGCGACCAGGATATCGATTATCCCAAGGCCATGGGCCTGGACATCCTTCTGGCCATGAACCAGATGGCCTGCGACGAATCCGCCGCCGAGCTGAAGCCGCAGGGCCTCCTGGTGGTGGATTCCCATCTGGTCACCCAGGTGACCTATCCCCGCGTGGTGAAGATCCCCTTCACCCGGATTGCCAAGGAAAAGTGCGGGCGGGAGCAGATGGCCAACATCGTGGCCCTCGGCGCCCTTGAGCAAGCTTATTCCCGTCACCCCCCAGGGCGCCGGGGTCGTTTCTCTGGAATCCATGGAGGCAGCGGTCATGGCCCGGATCCCCAAGGGGACTGAAAAGCAGAACAAGCTGGCCTTCGACGAAGGGGTCAAGGCCGCCGAAGAGATCCAAAAAAACCTCGTTTTCGAACAACCCTCCGAAGACAACGACCAGATCTGATTTCAAACATCATTATTTCTTGCCGGGGCGGCCCGCCGCCCTATTTTTTTGCCCCTTATTTTTTTATCTGTATTCATCTGTGTCCAAAAAAGTTCGGAGATTGTAGGGGCGCGCTGCGGCTCGACTGAGCTCGCCGAAGTCCGCGCGCCCGCACGGAGCTCGGAGTCAAAGGCGATAAGGCCCGGTTTTTAATTTTAGGCATTTTAGGCATTTCGCATTTTAGGCATTTTTCATCCGCGTTTATCTGCGTCCAATTGTCTTTCTTGCTGTTGACTTTCCAGCATGGCTGCAGCCTCATCCTTGGGGATTGTTTTTGCCACATTTTTTGTTATAAGATGAAACGCCTTGATGATCCAATTAAGAACGGGGATGAAGATGGAAGGGAGAAGCCGGGTCAACGAAAAGATAACCGCCGCCATACTGCTCGTCTTTTCGCTTTTATATTTTTTCAAGGGATTGAGTTTGCAGGTGGGGGTTCCCAAGAACCCCGGACCCGGATTCATTCCGGTCATCATCGGAATCCTGTTAGTCTCGTGCAGCGGCTTTTACATGGTCCGGGTATTTCGAAAAGCGGACCTTGAGGGGAAAGGGGAAGGAACATCCGGAGAGGAGAAAAAAAACTATGTGGCCATCCTCGGCATCACGGCCTGCGCGATCCTGTTTCCGTTGATTCTGGAGACCTTGAAGTTCCTGATGACCACCTTTGTCGTATCCTTTTTTATGTTCCTAATCTTAAAACCGAAAAAACGGGCTGCCGCCTTTTTTCTGGCGGCAGGAATGTCCATGGCTTCCTTCTTGATCTTCTCCCGCCTGTTGGGAGTCGCCTTGCCCATGGGGTTCTTGGAAACCTTTTTCTTCCGCTTGGGAGGATAGAGACGTTATGTGGGAAGTCGGGCAGGGGCTCCTGGGCGGTTTCGCCACCGCTTTAACGCCTCTTTACCTCTACTATGCACTCATCGGCGCCATTCTGGGAACGATCACCGGCGTCCTTCCCGGGCTGGGCCCTCTCGGGGCCATGGCCATTCTTCTCTCTTTCACTTTAACGATGGATGCCACGGGAGCGATGATCCTGTTTGCCGGCATCTACTACGGGGCCATGTACGGCGGGTCCACCACTTCCATCCTCCTGAACATCCCCGGAGAGGCTGCCTCGGTGGTGACTTGTATCGACGGGTATCAAATGGCCCAGAAAGGACGGGGGGGCGCTGCGCTGGCCGTATCTGCCGTCGGGTCGTTCATGGCCGGAACGATCAGCATTTTGGGGCTAATGTTTGCGGCTCTATTCCTTGCGGATGTCGCCCTCCGGTTTGGTCCCGCGGAATTTTTCGCCATCGGGGTATGCGGGCTGATCCTCCTGGTCCGGTTGACCGGGGGATCTCTTCTTCAGTCCTTGATCATGATCCTCGTGGGAATGGCCCTGGCCACGGTGGGGGTCGATTTTTTAAGCGGAATCGAGCGGTTCACCTTCGGGAGCGTGGAGCTGAGCCAGGGGATCGACTTCTTGCCGGTGGCCATGGGAATCTTCGGGATTGCCGAAGTCCTGACGACCGTGGAGCAAACAGAATTCCACCAGAAGGTGAAGAAGGTAAGGCTGCGGGAGCTGCTCCCCAACCGGCAGGAATGGAAACGATCCATGCCCGCCGCATTTCGGGGGTCGATTCTGGGATTTTTCATCGGATTGATTCCCGGGCCGTCCCCGGTCATCGCCACTTTCGTTTCCTACGTATCGGAAAAGCGCCTGTCGAAGAGCCCGGAAGAATTTGGAAACGGGGCGATCGAGGCCGTTGCCGGTCCGGAAGCGGCCAACAACTCGGCCGTCGGCGGTGCCTACGTCCCGCTTTTCGCCCTGGGAATTCCTTTTACCCCGGCCATGGCCATGGTCCTGAGCGTTTTGATGCTCCACGGACTTACTCCGGGTCCCAACCTGATCAAGGACAAACCCGATCTCTTCTGGACGGTGATTGCCAGTATGTATATCGGCAATTTCATGCTCATCGTCCTGAACCTGCCCCTGATTAACTTATTCGTCAGAATTCTACAGGTGCCGAAGCACATCCTGATGCCGATGATCGTCCTCATTTGCATCATCGGAGTGTACAGCGTCAACGCCAGCCAGCTGGACCTCTTTATGCTGGCGGTTTTCGGGCTCGTGGGATATTTCCTGCGGCGCGTGGGCTTCCAGGCGGCCCCGCTCATTTTGGCGATGGTGATCGGGCCCATGATTGAAACCTCCCTGCGGCAAGCATTGAACATCAGCGGGGGAAGCCTCGCGGGGGTGATCTTCCGCCCGATCTGTCTTTCTTTGTTCATCCTGGCGTCGCTCACTTTTGTCATTCCCCTGGCGGTAAGGTTTTCAAGAAGACCAGGCGGCGGAATCCGGAGGACCGCGGGAGGACCGGAAAATTGGAATGATGGAATGATGGAATAATGGGTAATACAATTGATTTTTCCAATATTCCAATATTCCATTATTCCAGTATTCCCTTTTTAATTGTTCCATTATTCCATTTCTTTAAGAAAGGACGAACATGAACAGCGGAGAAAAATATGAAACGGCTTTCAAGGACATCGTGATTCCCGAATGGCCGCCCAAACCCCGGGAGAAGGGCATCACCATGGTGGCCGATTGGGGGTTCGGGCTGGGCAAACAGAGAGACCTGATCGAAACCAGCGGGTATTTTTTGGACCTGGCCAAGATCGTGGTGGCCATCTCCCGGGTCCTGCCGCGGGACATCCTCAGCGAGAAGATTCGTCTTTACCAAAAGAACGGGATTCAGCCTTTTCCCGGAGGGCAATTTCTCGAAATCGCCATCCTGCAGGGGCGGGTCAAGGAGTATTGCCGGGGAGCCCTGGATGTGGGGTACGAGGCCATCGAAGTTTCGGATAACGCCATCACCCTCACACCCGAGGAGAAAAGAGCAGTCATCCGGGAGGCCGTTGATTCGGGATTGCGGGTCATCGGGGAAGTGGGGAAAAAAGTTTCCACGACGGACATGGGGGAGTTGATCGCCGACATCCAGAACACCTTACAGGCCGGGTCGTGGAAGGTATTTGTGGAGGCCAAAGAGATATTCGGGGAAGAGCTCCGAGTCGACTTGATCCGACAGCTCGCGGATTCGGTTGATATTTCCAAGCTGATTTTCGAAATTCCCCTGGTTTCCGTCCAGGAGGTCCACCATTACCAGGGCTATAAAATGTGGATGTGGCTCCTGGAAACGTTCGGCCCCGAAGTCAACATCGCCAACGTGGAGTACGATGACCCCATGAAGCTGGCGACCCTGAGGCTGGGAATCGGCCCCGATACGACCTTGAAGGAAGGCGCCTTCTGCCGTTCTTTAAGCGGGGAGTTTGCCAAGAAGTGAGTGGAAAAGAGCCAAATCCCCCAACCCCTCTTCAGCAAGGAGGGGTTGAGGAATCAAAATCTTTTTCCTCTGAATCCTGCTTGAAGACTAGAGGATGAACGAAGAGGAAGCAGAGGAGGAAACGGAAATGGAATAATGGAATAGTGGAATGATGGGTAATACAATTGGCTTTCCAATATTCCAGTATTCCATCATTCCAATATTCCAGTCTTTCTCTCTGTGGTTAAGTCTTTTATTGAACCGCCTGGTTGTATTTCAAAAGCTCGGGGACCGAATTCACCGCTTCGGACACGATTTTATAATACTCTTTTCCGGTGACGAACTTCGGGGTCAGCCCCATGGTGGCCATTTTGTCCTTCACTGCCGGGTCTTGGATGACCTTCTGAAGGGTGCTCTCCAGTTTTTCACGGATGGCTTCCGGGGTTCCGGCCCGCAGGGTAAAGCCGTAATAAACGATGGAGGCAAAGGGGTATCCCAGCTCTTTCACGCTTTTGGCGTTGGGAAAATACGGGACCACATCGCCCCCCAGGTTGACGATGAGGTTCAGCTTGCCGTCGCGGGCCGCCTGGAATGCCGGGGTCCCGGTGCCCGTCTCGCAGATATCCACGTGCTTCCCGAGGATTGCGGTCGAAGCCTCCCCGCCGCTCTTGAACATGACATATTTCATCTTGAGGCCATCTTTCACCGCAATGGATTTGACGATCTCCAGGGCCCATTGAGATCCGCCGCTGCCGGCAGAGACCTGGCCGGGATTCTTTTTGGCAAACTGGACGAACTCGGAGAAGGTCTTGTAGGGCTTGTCCGGCGTGGTGTACAGGACCCTCTGTTGGGGCATGTAGCCGGCAGCGAAGGAAATATCCTTGAAATTGAAGGATTCGGTTTTCTGGAAATACGGGTTGGCCAGGGCATCGGTCATGGGCCCAATGGCCACCGTGTACCCGTCGGCCGGCTGGGAAAGAACATATTTCAACCCGATGGTGCCGTTGGCTCCAGGCTTGTTGACCACCAGAACCGATTCCTTGAATTCGGCCTTGAATTTTTCCGCCAGCAACCGGGCGCTGACATCCGTCATCCCGCCCGCGCCCCAGGGGACGACGAAAGTGATGGGCTTTTCGGGATACTTGGGAGCGGCCCATAGAGTTCCTGCGGAAAACGCGAATGCGGCGAAACCGAGCAGAATCAGGGATAAACGCTTTTTCATGAAAGCCTCCTCTTGGCAATCATCGAGATTTGTGGCGCGGGCCACAATCAGACAGGCGGTATTTTAACACAGAAACCAAAGATCAATCCGGGAAAAATCAGCGCTAAGAATCTCTGCAAAGCCCGTAAAACGGGTCCATTCCGAAGGAATTTCTCGGGATTCCCGATTCCCCGTACGGTCACTTAGAACCAACGTCCCCTATTTTTGTTTCTTGAGGTTGATCCGGGCCGTTCCTTTACGTGCTTCCGTTCACACCATCAAGAACCCGCCATCGATGTTGAAGGCTTGTCCCGTGACGACCGATGCTTCTCGGCTGGCGAGATACACGACGAGCGGGGCAACCTCGTTGGGTTCCAGACGACGGCCGATGGGCGTCAAACCCGCCTCTAATTGGGCAACCGATATTCCCAGGCGCTTGGCCTCAAACTCCACGCGCAAATTGTTCATGCGGGTCCGCACAGGCCCGGGACAAATGGCATTGACCGTGATGCCCTGCTTGGCCGTCTCCATGGCCAACGTGCGGACCAGGCCCAAAACTCCATGCTTGCTCGCCGCATACGCCGCCCCGTGCAGCAAGCCAACCTTGCCGTTGACCGACGCAGTCATAATGATGCGCCCATACTTGCGCCCGATCATCGAGGGTAACGCTTTCTTCGAAAACAGGTAGGGTACAGTTAAATTAACATGGAGCAGCATATTCCAGAAGGCGTCGTCGTAATCAACGACGGGCTTGGGGTTCGCGCTGCTGCCCATGCCCGCGTTATTTACGAGAATATCGATGTGGCCGAAGGCCTGCGTCGCTTGCGCCCACACTTTCTCCACGGTATCGCTCTGGGTGAGATCGGCAACGATGCTCTCGCATCGAACGCCGAGCCTGCTAAATTCTTTCTGCAGCGCCTCCAGCTCCTTTTTGGAGCGTCCCGTGATGGCGATCTGTGCGCCCTCTTCGGCAAAGGCACGGGCGATGGCCTCGCCGATGCCCCGGCTTGCGCCGGTAACCAGTGCGGTTTGGTCTTTGAGTCTCATGGTTATCCTCCCTAATAAGATCTGGACCCTGCTCAATCAGAACAAAAAAGCCCATCCCACAAAACAAATTCAAGGCACGAGGTTCGAAGAACCAGCGGCAATGCGATTTCGAGAAAACATCTTTCCGAGGAGCCGATTGCAACGGCCTGAACTCAGGCCGCGATGGCCCCGCCTCAGCTGAAACCCGATCCGGCCGTGCAGGCGTAGCAGTGGTCGGAGGTGGCCACGGCCTCGCCCGGTTCCGGCGGCCCGGCCATTTCCGAGACGTGCCGCTTCCGGCCTCCCATATAAATCCCCGCGGCCAGGTTGAAATCGCAGTCGAATAGATTTCCGTTCCAATCCACCGACACGAGGGAACGGCACATGAGGCCGCCGACGGCGCAGGGGTTGAAGACGGAGGCCAGCTTCTGCATGTACTTTCCGTAATTTCCCGACTCGACGAGCCAGCGGCGGAACCGCCCCAGGGGGACGTTGGAAAACGTGTAGAGGTGGTGAAACCGGATTCCCCACCGTTCATCCAGATCTCTCTGAAACCTCTTTTGGGCCTGGGCCTGGGAGACCGGCAGGAAGGCTCCCGCGGGGTTGGAGACCAGGTTCAATTCCAGCTCGGACCCAGGGCGGCCATACCCGAATTCGTTCAGCCGTTTCAGCGTGGCCAGGCTCTTGCTGAAAACGCCCCGTCCTCTCTGGGCCTCAGCCTGGGACGCATCCAGGGAAGGGAAAGAGGCGACGATTCCTACCCGATGGGCTTGGCAGACTTGGATTAACTCCTCCCGATTCTCGTCGGCCAGGACGGTCAGGTTGCAGCGGAAGAGGGTCCTTTTCGCCAGAGGGGCCAGCCGGGAAATCATATCGGCGATCCGGGGGTGCAGCTCCGGTGATCCCCCGGTGAAGTCAATGACCTCGAAGAAACCCCGGCGGGCAAAGGCGGCCACTTCTTCCAGGGTTTCCCGGGACATCATCTCAGTTCGGTCGGGTCCCGCTTCCACATGGCAGTGACGGCAGGCTTGGTTGCAGCGCAAGCCCACGTTGATCTGCAGGGTGGTGGTCACCCCCCGTTTCAGTTCCAGGCCGTGCCTGACCAGGGTCGTGGAGAAGGACTCCACGGCGGTTCCCCGATCCTGCTTTTCATGGGGCCGGTCTATGAGGTTAGGTTCAAGGGGCATAAATTTTTCCATGTCGATTAAGATGTCGATCCCGTTCAGTCGGCTTCAAGATAGAAATCCGGAATCCTCCGCTGCCCTCCGCCGGAAAACGTCGCCAAGATTCTCACATGGAGATTTTCTTGGCTGCATTTCTCATCTGGACCCCGTGAACCAAGGATGCCCCCCCGCGGATGGCCACCGAAACATGGACGGCTTCGGTCATCTCTTTGAGGTTCGAGCCCTTTTCCAGACAGGATTGGGTGTAGGCGTCGATGCAGTAGGGACACTGAACGGCATGGGCCACGGCCAGGGCGATCAGCGCCTTCTCCCTTTCCGACAAAGCTCCCTCGGCAAAAACGGCTCCGTAATAGTCGAAAAATTTTTTGGCGAGCTCGGGGGCCTCTTCGCCTATTTCCGGGAACTTGGAGAGGTCCATGGGGTCGTAATAGGTTTCACTCATCGTCTCTCCTTTAGGAAAGGCATTTTCAAACGTGGCCAACTGGCTCGATTTGGGCCGTGAAGGAACCACATTTATTATTTCACCTTTTTTAAGGTTGTCAAATGACAATCGCCGCGGGAATTTCCGGAAATTCGCCCCCTCCTTATAAAGTCCATCGTCCTTCCTGAAAGAACTGATCTTCGGTTATCTCCACGCCTCCGAAGGAAGTGATGGGGCATAGAAAACATTTGACATCGCCACGGGTCGCAATAAAATAATGTCGATCCGGAAGGGGACTTTTCAAGACGGAGGGAAAGCCATGATCGAGAAGCTGCCGGAGCTTGTGAATGGAAATCAAGCGATCCTCCACCGCGGCCGCTTTGTGACCGCGGAAATCCAGGTCATCGTGGGCAAGGAGGAATACCGCCTTCGGATTGAAGAGGGTCGGATAACGGGCGTCGAGCGGGGGCCATTCATTATGCGCCCTTACAGCATCACGATCCGGGCCCCGGCCGAAGCCTGGGGGAAATTCTGGCAGGTCTATCCGCCCCCCGGCTATCAGGACATCTTTGCCATGACCAAAAGGGGCGAAGCCGAAGTGAGCGGTGACTTCCGGCTTCTGATGCAGAACCTGCGCTATTTCAAAGACCTGCTGGAAGCGCCGCGGAAGCTCGCACGGGAGGAGAGAAATGCCTGATCTTGAGCCCATCATAGGCCGATACCTGCGAATGTCCGTTCAGGGGGTTCCCTATCGTGTATATTTCGAGGAAGCGGGTTCCGGAATTCCCCTTATTTGCCTGCATACGGCAGGCTCCGACACCCGGCAGTACCGGCACCTCATGGCCGATGGGGAAATAACCCGGACCTACCGGGTGATGGCCTTCGATCTGCCCTGGCACGGCAAGTCGAATCCCCCGGTTGGCTTTCAGGACCAGGAGTACTGCCTGACCACCCGGCTCTACACCGACACCATCATGGCTTTTTGCCGGGCCATGGAACTGAAAAAGCCGGTGGTGATGGGATGCTCCATGGGCGGCCGGATTGTGCTCGAACTGGCGCTGCGCCACGGGGATGAACTGCGGGCGGTGATCGGCCTGGAAGGGGCGGACCATCAGGAGCCGTGGTACGACACCGCCTGGCTCCACCGTCCGGACGTACACGGAGGGGAAATCTGCGCCGCCCTGGTGTCCGGCAACATGGCACCCCACAGTCCGGATGAGCCCCGGTGGGAAACCCTCTGGGGATACATGCAGGGAGGTCCGGGAATATTTAAAGGAGATCTCTATTTTTACCGGGTCGACTCGGACTTCCGCGATCGCGTGGCTGGAATCGACGCCTCGCGCTGCCCGGTTTACCTCCTCACCGGCGAGTACGACTTCTCCTGCACGCCGGAAGATACCCTGCGAACCGGAAAGAAGATTCCCGGCTCCAAAGTGATGATTATGGAACGGCTGGGGCATTTCCCGATGAGCGAAAACCCGGCCCAGTTCAGGAAATACATCTTGCCGGTATTGGAAGAAATCGCGGGGATGAAGAAGAAATAGACTAGGTTATTTGCTGCTGATGTTACGTCCGGCTTGCCGGGGCCCGCTCCCGGCCACGGCTCCATATCGCTTCTTGAACCACCCCGGAATCAGGGACACGAGCACGAAGAACACGGCGGCGATGAGCAGGCGCAGCCAGGGGGTGCCATGCTTTTCACTCTTATCATCCATCATCGGGATTTTCCTTACCGCCGGCAATTCTTACTTTCCTCCCGAAAAAAAAATCATCCATAAGCCGAGAACGACAAAGAGGACTCCGGCGCCGAGGTTCATATATTTGGGGGGTACGACCTGACTTACCACGGAGCCCAGGAGGCAGCCCAAAGCCGAGGTCAATACCAAAGCTGCGGCGGACCCGAAGAAAACCGACCACTTGGACTGGCTTTCGGCGGCAAAGCAGAAGGTGGCCAGCTGGGTTTTGTCTCCCAATTCCGCCAGGAAAATGGAACCGAAGGTTGTGAGAATGACTCTCAAGTCCACGATTTCTCCTCCAATAGAAGATAGTGCCTAAAGTGCCTTAAGTGCGCTCAAGTGCCTTAAGTTTAGAAAATGAGATCTGAACGGTTTTGTTGCCGGAATTTCAACTTCGATTTCCTCGACGGGCGCCCGGCAGGGCGCCCCTCGAATCATTTACCGAGCCGGATCTCGATTCGCTCTTTTGATCCTCTTTGGAAATGAGATCCATCAGCTGCTTCAGGATCCGGGCGGTGGCGCCCCAGATGGTGTGCTCATCGTGCTGGTAGAAATAAACCTGCAGGGGCTCGCCATTCCGCATTTGAAGCTCCTGCCGAAATTTGGATTCGTCCAGCAATATCGACAAGGGAACCTCGATGATCTCTTCAATCTCTTGAGGGTTTGATTTGAAGGGGTAAGGGTAGGGGATTAGGCCCACAAAGGGGGAGATGCAAAAATCTGAGGCCACGGTGCACATATCGTCCAGCTCGCCCAGGATGCGGACATCCTTTTCCTCGATCCCCATCTCCTCCTTTGCTTCCCGCAGGGCCGTGGCCAGGAAAGTCCTCGCCCGGATCCTGTCGACCGCCGGGAAAGGAGATCTGGCCCTTGTGATGCCTTACCTTGTCGGTCCGCCGGGTCAGGAGGACGTGGTACTCTCCATTCTTCTTGAAGAGGGGAATGAGCACGGCGGCCCGGATGAGCCCGGGCTGGTCAATGCAGGCCTTTTCCCGGCACGCCAGAATATCCTTTATCTTTTTTTCCATTTTTATTTCACCACAGAGGCACAGAGAACACAGAGTACGGCAATGAAAAATTGGACTATATGGAATAATAAAAAAGCCAAATCCTTTTCGTACCATTTCAATTTTCGTTATTCCATTTACTATATTGTTTTCTTTCTCCGTGAACTCTGTGTCTCTGTGGTGAAAAAATATCAGGTTCGGTAGGTGCGGAGTTTCGCCAGGTCCCAGGTGTAATCGTAAAGGTGCATGCCTTTGGAGACGGCGATGATCTCCCCGTCTTCCACGCCGATTTGGGCGGCCATGTATTCTTTCAGCTGCTGGATTCCGGCCAGGTTGGCGGGGAATCCGGCCCAGAGGTCCCAGGAGCGGAAATAGACGACGAAGTGGAGTTTTCCGTAACGAACCCGCGTGTCGATCAGTCGCAGGCAGGGGGGATCGGGATTCACAATGTCCTGGGGCATGCCCACTTCCATGGTCGCCTGGTTGGTCCCCGGACCGCCCGTCTTGTAGATTTTAATCACTTCTTCGACCGGGTTCAATCCGAGCGGGACCTCGTTGATCTTGGGGTTCACCAGCCGCTCCCCGTAGGTGTACGTTTCCCCTGCCTGGCGCTCGTCGGTGATCCAGTACCGCATGTACTGGTCCACGTACTCCATGGTGGTGGGGGGGGGAATTCCCAGCCCGGGGGGAATGTCCGGGATCAGCGGGCGGACCCCGGGAAACTTAATGTGGACCACCACGAAGTCGAACTCCCGGCGCTTCTGCCCCGCAAAGCTCCCATGGTCGATCTTGTACTCATAGCCCGAGTCCAGGATCCGGTAGACGCACTGGAACCAGGCATCGGGAAGGTCTCTCGCTTCAATAAACTCTATTTTCATCGGTCAACCTCGAAAAAAAATTTTTGTCTCCAACCTTTTTAATATGGCATGAAATATTCGGCAATTCAACCGTCCAAATGCATTTCGAAAAGAATCTGAATGGGACACAGATGAACACACTCGCATCCGAAATTTCAGATCGTTCCAGTAACCCCTGTCTCAGTGATAAATAGGATCTTGATTTCCGCTGCTTTCGCGGCAGTGAAGATGGACATCAGAAATCATAAAAGTCTCTGCGACTTCGAGGATGAATACGCAAGTACGCAGAATGCAGCTTTCGGAAGGCAAAAAACGAAATCATCTTTGTATGACTCTTGACTTCGATCCTCGGGGACGGCAGCAGCGGATACAAATCCGAACTATATTCCCTCTTGCCTTACCCCTCTCTCAATGATAGAAATAGGTATCTTCCTTTGCTTTCCATTTTTTCCGCTCGGCAGTGAATCGAGGAAACCTTTTCACTCCCAAGAAGTCAGAAAATCAGGAGAGAAGAAAACATGAAAGAGAAAAAGTACGTCATGGGAAACACGGCCATCGCCCGCGGGGCTCTGGAAGCCGGGGTTCGGGTGGTCGCCGGCTATCCCGGCACTCCGGCCACGGAGATCGTCGACGAGTGTCTGGGAGTTCCGGGGGTTCACGTGGAGTGGGCCAACAACGAGAAGGTGGCCTTCGAGCTCTGCACCGGAGCCTCCCTCTGCCATGTGCGGGCCCTGCCGGTAATGAAGCATAACGGCACGAATTACGTGACCGACTTTCTGATGCACGTGAATTTCACCGGCGTGCGGGGGGGACTGGTGCTGATCTCGGCCGATGACCCGGGCGGGCTTTCGTCCCAGAACGAGGAGGACACCCGGATTCTGGTCCACCAGTACGCCCACCTTCCCATCTTTGATCCCAGCAACCCGGCTGAGGCCAAGGCCATGATCAAGGAGGCCTTTGACCTTTCGGAAAAGACCGAACTGGTCTTCTGCCTTCGCCCCGTGACCCGGGTCTGCCACGCCCGGGGGATCATCGAATTCGAGGACCTGCCCGCGAACCTTCCCGCCGCGCACTACGAGCCGGACCGGGAGCGGTTCATCATGAGCGCCGTGGAAATGCCCCAGTTCGGGGGGATCAAACGGCCCCAGATCCGCCACCGCTGGCTGAACGAGAAACAGCGGGTTCTGCAGAAGATCATGGACGAGAGTCCCTACAACTGGATCGAAAAGGGAACGGGAAAGGTCGGGCTCATCGGCTGCGGCATGGGCTACACCTGGATCAAAGAAGCGGAGCCGTTCCTGAGCGGCAAGCTGCCTCTTCTGAAATGCAACACCCTTCCTCTTCCCCGGAAGAAGCTCCTGAAGTTCGTCAAAGGCCTGGACCGGGTGGTGATCTTCGAGGAGACCGAACCCTTCGTGGAAGGCCTCTGCAAGAGGATCTTCCAGGAGGAGAAGATCAAAGTCGAGGTCCTCGGAAGAAGCGGTTTCCTGCCATCCGACGGAGAGCTGAGCCTCGCGGCGGTTCTGGAGGGAATCGAGAAGGCGGCCCCCAAGGTCAAGGTGAAGAAGCCCAAAACCCCGGCCCTGGATATCCATGTGCCCATCCGGACCCGGACCCAGTGCGTGGGCTGCAACTACCGGGGAATCCTGAACGCCCTGAAGCAGACCGTCCGCAAGCACAAGGGCATTGTGGCCGGAGACATCGGCTGCCACGATGCCGGCTCCTTCCGTCCCCTGGAACTCCAGTCCACCATCTACTGCATGGGCTCTTCGGTTCCCATGGCCAGCGGAATGGTCCTTTCCGGGGTGAACCGGCCGGTCTTCGCCTTCATCGGGGATTCCACCTTCTATCACAACGGCATCCTGGGGCTGATCAACGCGGCCAACAATAAAATCAACGTAAACGTGATCCTGGGGGAGAATACGGTCACGGCCATGACCGGCTTCCAGCCCCATCCGGGAACGGGGATGACCCTGGCCGGGGAGAAGACCACTCCGATCAACGTGCCCAAGCTGGCGGAGTCCATGGGAGTCAGCTACCGGGTGGTCAATCCCTACGACATCAAACAGTGCAAGGAGGCCCTGGAGGCCGCAGTCAAGGAAGAAGGCCCGTCGCTGATCGTCTCTTCCATGCCCTGCTACCTTCTCTCCACCCGGCAGGGGAAGAAGGTCTTTGAGGCGCGGGAAGTGAAGGTCGACGCGGAGAAGTGCACGGGCTGCCAGATCTGCATCAACGACTTCGGCTGCCCGGCCATCTCCTTCGATAAAAAGAAGAAGAAAGTTTCCATCGATCCGATGCTCTGCGTGGGCTGCGCGCTCTGCATAGACGTCTGCCAGAAAGGGGCCATCTCATGAAAATGGACGTGGTCATATCGGGCGTGGGAGGCCAGGGCAACATCTTTGCCTCCCTGGTCATCTCCGAGTACGCCATGAACAAGAACCTGACGGTGATCGGGGCGGAGACCATCGGCGCGGCCCAGCGGGGCGGCGCCGTGGTTTCCCACATCCGCATCGCGGACGGGGAGATTTTTTCCCCCATCATCTCCCGCGGGCAGGCCGACCTGCTCATCGGGATGGAATACGTGGAGCTGCTGCGGCACATGCGTTTGCTGAACCCCAAGGGGATGTATCTCCTGAACGCCATGAAGATCCCCACGGTGCTGAACAACATGGCCCTGGACGAATATCCCGAAAGGCGGATATTCTGAAGGCCGTCCGGAAATACTGTCCCAACGGCCACGTGGTGGAAGCCTCGGCCGTGGCCAAGAAACTGGGGAACGTCCAGATGACCAACGTGGTCATGCTCGGAGCCCTGACCAAAGTGGTTCCCTTTTTCGAATACCGCGAGATGCAGCTGCTGGTGGCCGCCAACTCCCCCACGCGGTTCAAAGAAGCCAACGTGAAGGGGTTTGAGGAAGGGTATAAATTATTAAAATAGCCCGATAGCTCATGGCTCAAGCTCATAGCGGTTGGGTGGAGGTTCCATGGAACGGACGTTGTCGATCATCAAGCCCGACGGGGTGAAAAAAGGACTGATCGGGGAAGTGATCGGGAGGTTTGAAAAAGCGGGCCTGAAGATCGCGGCCATGAAGATGATCCACATGAGCAAGAAGGAGGCGGAGGGTTTCTACGCCGTCCACCGGGGGAAGCCTTTCTACGGCAGCCTGACGGACTTCATGTCCTCGGGGCCCTGCGTGGTTCTGATCCTGGAGGGGGAAAAAGCCATCAGCCGGAACCGGGAGCTCATGGGCGCCACCAACCCGAAGGACGCCGCCCCGGGAACGATCCGCAAGGCCTTTGCCGCCAACGTGGAACAGAACATCGTCCACGGTTCGGACGCCCCGGAGACGGCGGCCTACGAGATCGGCTATTTCTTCAACGCCCTGGAGATCTGCGATTAAAAAAATTTAACCGCAGAGCACGCAGAGAGCGCAGAGAATAATCGGGATAAAATGACAATAAAATTGGAATAATGGGAAAAATCGAGGATTCCTTGGCCCATTATTCTTTGTATTTCATTATTTTTCATTCCTCTGCGTTCTCTGCGCCTCTGTGGTGAATGCCTTTGAATTTGAATCCGGATGTGATTGTCATCGGAGGAGGGGCTTCGGGGCTGATGGCCGCGGGAAGGGCGGCCGAGCTGGGAGCCCGGGTCCTTCTCCTGGAAAAGATGGGACGGGTGGGCATCAAGCTGGCCCTCACCGGCAAGGGACGGTGCAACCTGACCAACGGCGGCGACCTCCCGTCCTTCATCGAAAGCTACCGCCACAACGGAAAATTCCTCCACAACGTCTTCTCCCGCTTCTTCAACCACGACCTTCTTTCCTTCTTCCAGAAGCGAGGCCTTCCCACGGTGGAAGAGAGGGGAAGAAGGGTGTTTCCCGCCTCCAACCGGGCTCAGGACGTGGTCCGGGTTTTGAAGGAATATGATTCTTCCCAGGGGGTCCAGACCTTGGCCCACACTCCGGCAAAAGAGATTCTCCCGGAGAACGGCCGGGTTGCCGGGGTGAAAACAGATTCCGGGGTCATGGAAGCGCCCCGGGTCATCCTGGCCACGGGAGGATGCACTTACTCCCAAACGGGATCCACCGGGGATGGCTACCGGATGGCCCGGGCGCTGGGTCACACTCTTCAACCCCTTCGGCCGTCCCTGGTTCCGCTGGAGACCGAGGAGAGATACGTGCGGGACCTGCAGGGGCTGAGCCTCAAAAATGTTCGCGCCACTCTCCTGGCCTCCGGCCAAAAGGTGGAGGAAGAATTTGGAGAGATGCTCTTCACCCATTTCGGGGTTTCCGGCCCGATCATCCTCACTCTGAGCGGCCGGGCGGTGGATGAACTGGGCAGGGGAAAAGTAGAGTTTTCCATCGACTTCAAACCGGCCCTTTCCCCCGAGCAGGTGGACCGGCGTCTCCTCCGGGAATTTGAGGCGGGGGGCAAAAAGAAGATCCTCAATATTCTACCCAACCTTCTGCCCCAGAGGATGGTCCCCGTTTTCCTGCGGAGGGCGGAGCTGCCGCCTGACCGGAAGGGGGGAGAAATCCGCGCGGAAGCGCGAAAGAAAATGGTGCACCTGCTCAAGGACTGGCGGCTTACCCTGCGGAAGGCCAGGCCCATGGAAGAAGCGATCGTCACCGCCGGCGGGGTCACGGTGAAGGAGATTCATCCCGCCACCCTGGAATCGAGGATCATCCGCGGTCTTTATTTCTGCGGGGAAGTGATCGACATCGACGGGAAGACCGGCGGGTACAACCTGCAGGCGGCCTTCAGCACGGGCTGGGCGGCCGGGGAGGCGGCGGCGAAAGAGCCATGAGCGAGACGAAGGGGCGTGTTTCTCTGAAAGACCTGTCGCTGAAGGACCTGGAGGCTTTCATCGTCTCCCTGGGGGAAAAGCCTTTCCGGGCCATCCAGGTGGCCCGGTGGCTGTACGGGAAGGGAGCCCGCAGCTTTGAGGAAATGACCAACCTTTCCCGGGATTTCCGAAAAAAACTGGAAGAATCCGCCCGGATCACCTGGCTGGAACCGGCGGAAATCCATTCGTCCGAGGATGGGACGAAAAAATATCGGTTTATCCTTCCCGATGGAGAGGCGATCGAAAGCGTCCTTCTGCCGGAAAGGGACCACTTTACTCTCTGCCTCTCCAGCCAGGTGGGCTGCGCCCTGGGCTGCCAGTTCTGCCTGACCGGGAAACGGGGATGGGTGCGAAACTTAAAACCTTCAGAGATCATCGACCAGGTGATCAGCGTACGGGCCGGCCTGTCTCCCGAACAAAAGCTCACCAATCTGGTCCTCATGGGGATGGGGGAACCCCTGCAGAATTTCGAGAATGTTCTTCAGGCCCTGGAGATTCTCCGGGCCCCCCTGGGACTCCAGTTTTCCAACCGCCGGATCACCCTGTCCACGGCGGGAATCATTCCGGAGATGGTGGACCTCCTCTCCCGCAGGAACTTCGTCAAACTGGCCATCTCCCTCAACGCCGCCACGGATGAACAGCGCAGCAGGCTCATGCCCATCAACCGGAAGTACCCCCTGAAAGACCTCCTTTCCGCCTGCCGGAAGATTCCCCTCCCGAACCGGGAGAGGATCACCTTTGAATATGTCCTGATCCAGGGGGTGAACGATTCCAAAGAGGATGCCCTCCGGCTGACCCAGCTGTTAAAAGGAATCCGGGCCAAGGTGAACCTGATCGCTTTCAATGAACACCCGGGAAGCCCTTTCCGCAGGCCCCCGGATGAGGCGGTGCAGAAGTTCCGGGAGATCCTCATGGCCAAAGGTTTCACGGCCATGCTCCGGCAGAGCAAGGGCGCGGATATTCTGGCGGCATGCGGGCAGCTGGGAGGAGTGGCGAATGGGTAATGCGGAATTCGGAATGGAGAATAAAAAAACTCATGGGACACAGATGAACACAGATAAACACAGATCTTATATTGGCAAAAGACTTAAAGACAAAAGACCTAATGGGACACGGATGAACGCAGATAAACACAGATAACCTAAACGTTGCATAAAATTCGCAAATCGGCGTCGTCATTCCCGCGAAAGCGGGAATCCAGAAAGAAAACCTGATTCCGGGTCAAGCCCGGAATGACGGAAGCCAAAAGTCTCCGGAGGTGTTTGGGGGCAGCCTGGCAATCATGGTGAAACCCAATCTGATGAATGGCTTTCATTATGAGCCAGCATGAATTTATGCACCAGATGGGTAAACACAAATAAGAAAGTGCCTAAAGTTAAAAATAGGGCTTTATCGATTTGACTCGGGCTCCGTAGGGCGGGTTTCAAACCCGCCCTACAAGCTCCGCTTTTTGGACACGGATGGACACGGATCACTGCCAGAGAAACAAGATCATCATCCTGGAAAATGGCTACCTAACTCGGCAACCCTCCATTCCTCGGAGTTATTTTTTGCCGCCGGGCGATTCCAGAAATCCCCCCTTCGCTCCCCTTTTCCAAAGCCGCAAATAAGCCGTAAAAATAAGCCCCAAAAATCGCTTGACAGGATTTGGATATTTGTGGTAATGGCAACGACGAACAGCCGAAGTACTCTCAGAAGTGCTCTCGGCGGGCAAGGGATCGATTCCGCGGGTCGTCGGTCCAAGTGCGGAAAAGGAGGGTTTGAATGAAGTTGACGGGTCGGGTGAAGTGGTTCAATGATGCCAAAGGGTACGGTTTTATCGAACAGGAGGGTGGTCGAGACATCTTCGTCCATTATACGGCCATTGTGGGAGAAGGGTTCAAATCATTGACCGAAGGGCAGAAGGTGGAATTCGAGATCATCGAAGGCGCCAAGGGGCCCCAGGCGACGCAGGTGGTGAAGGTGTAAATCGGTTTTCAATCCTAAGACCCGCATTCGACCCCGGAAGGGCAACTTTCCGGGGTTTTTTTTTAAATGCGGAATGTCGAATTGCGGAATGCGGATTGTTCAATGAACCATCATAATTGGTCTTTCAATTCCGCAATTCCGCAATTCCGAATTCCGCATTCGGCAGGGGCTTTTCCTCCTTGACCCATGGGGCGAAAGGGGCTACACTTTTTTCAAAAAAGAGGAGTTTCTTCCTGATGCTCAAAATCGCCGGCATCCAGATGAACGGGACCCCCGACAAAGAGAAGAATCTGGAAAAGGCCGGGGTGCTGATCGGGTTGGCCGCGGAGAGCGGCGCCAAAATGATCTGCCTCCAGCAGCTCTTCACCACCCACTGGTTCCCCGCGGACATCAACCCGGAAAACTTCCGGCTGGCCGAAGAAGTTCCGGGTCCGACCACCGGGGTCATGCAGGAGATCGCCCGCCGGAACGGAATCGTCCTGGTCCTTCCTCTTTTCGAGAAAGATCCCCGGGGGATGTATTTCAACACGGCGGTGGTGGTCGATGCGGACGGCGCCATTCTGGGAAAGTACCGGAAAACCCACGTTCCCCAACTGCCTCTGTGGGAGGAGAGGGAATACTTTCAGCCCGGCGACCTGGGGTTCCCCGTCTTTTCCACCCGTTACGGGACCATCGGAGTGCAGATCTGCTGGGATAATTTCTTTCCCGAGGGGTCCCGGATCCTGGCTTTGAAGGGGGCCCAGGTGATCTTCTCCCCCACGGCGGCGGCCCTGGAGTCCCACCGGAAATGGGAAAAGGTCATCTGCGCCAATGCCGCAGCCAGCGGGGTTTATATCCTGCGGGTTAACCGGGTGGGAAAGGAAGCCAGACAGAATTTCTACGGGAAGAGTTTCTGCGCCACTCCGGAGGGGGAACTGGCCGACCAGCCCAGCGGGGCGATTGAAGGGGTGGTCCTGGCCACCATCGACTTTTCGGAGATCGAACGGACCCGGCGGGTCTGGACTTTTCTGCGGGACCGGCGGCCGGAGCTGTACGGCGAGCTTATCGCCAGTTGAAGAATTTCACCGCAGAGAAGAACATGGAAAAATGGAATGATGGAATGATGGAATAATGGAACATGGAAATACCCAATATTCCAATATTCCATCTATTCCACCATTCCATCGTTCTGCGAGCTCTGCGGTTAACAAGGTTTTGACTAATCGATGAACGAAGTGACCCGGGCCATTGCCGAGTTTGTCGCCGGGGAAACCGGGCAGCCGGTGGAGGAGGCGGAGAAGGGGATCGAAATTCCCCGGGATCCCCAGTGGGGGGATTACGCCTTCCCCTGTTTTTCCCTGGCCAAGGTGAAACGGAAAGCCCCTCATTTGATCGCCCAGGAGATCGCCCGGAAGTTCCAGCCGGGGAAGCTCCTGAGCGAATGCACCCCGGAGAGCGCCTACCTCAATTTCCGCATCCGGAGGGAGGCCTGGGCGGAGATCATTCTGCGAAAGGTTTTTTCAGAAGGAGAGGATTACGGCCGGAGCGCGGAAGGGAAGGGGAAGACCGTTCTGGTGGAATTTTCCTCCCCCAACATTGCCAAGCCCTTTCACGTCGGCCACCTCCGCTCCACCATCATCGGCCACTCCCTCGGCGAGATTTACGAGCGCCTGGGGTATCCGGTGGTCCGCCTCAACCATCTGGGGGATTGGGGAAAGCAATTCGGGGAGGTCATCACCGGGTTCAAACACTGGGGAAGTCCGGACGAACTGGAAGCCCAACCCCTGAAGCATCTCTTTGAGGTGTACACCCGGTTCCATGCGGAAAGCGAAGCGCAGCCGCCCCTCCACGAAGAGGCCCGGGCCTGGTTCAAGAAGCTGGAAGAGGGAGATCCCGAGGCCCGCCGGCTCTGGGGGCGTTTCCGGGAGATCAGCATCGAAGAGTTCAAGCGGCTTTACCGCTTCCTGGGGGTTTCCTTCGACTCCTACGACGGGGAGAGCTTCTACCAGGACCGCCTGGCGGAGCTGGTGGAACGCCTGCGGGGAAGCGGCCTTCTGGTGGAAAGCCAGGGGGCCTGGATCATTCCCCTGGAGGCTTACGACCTGCCCCCGGCCCTCATCCTCAAAAAGGATGAAGCGACCCTCTACCTCACCCGGGACATCGCCGCCGCCGAATACCGGTTCCAGCGGTGGAACTTCGAAAAGCTGATCTACGTGGTGGGAGCTCCCCAGAAGCTCCATTTCCAGCAGCTCTTCAAGGTCCTGGAGCTCATGGGGTACGACTGGAACCGGCGCATGGTCCACGTGGATTTCGGGCATGTCCTGGGCATGAGCACCCGCCGGGGAGAAGTGGTCTTCCTGCAGGATGTCATCGACGAAGCGGTGCAGCGGGCCGAAAGGGTCATCGAAGAGCGGGGAGAGGACAAGGAAGCGCGCATCGGGAAGATCCCCGAGGGGGAAAGAAAGACGATCGCCCGCGCCGTGGGACTGGGGGCGATCATCTTCAACGACCTGCGCACCCGGCGGTCCAAGGACGTGGAGTTCGACTGGGACCGCATCCTGGGTTTCGAAGGAGCCACGGGTCCATACTGCCAGAACGCCCATGTGCGCTGCTGCGGGATCATGCGGAAATTTCGGCGGAACGGTGACGGAAGAGGTGGACTTTTCGGTCCTTTCCAGCGACGAGGAGTTCGACCTGATCAAACGGCTGGGAGAGCTGCCCGGGGTGACCCGCCGGGCGGCTGAAGAGTATGAGCCCTCGGTCATCGCCAACTACATGCTGGACCTGGCCATGGCCCTGAACGTCTTTCTGGCCCGGCACCGGGTGCTGGGGGAGGAACCCCGGATCACCCGGGCCCGGGTCCTTTTGATCCATGGGGTGAAGGTCGTTCTGGCGGCCTGCCTGCGCATGCTGGGGATGGAAGTTCTGGAACGGATGTGATGGAATCGAGAAGGGAAAGACTCAGAAAAGCTGCGGCCCGGCGCAGAGCCAGGGATTTTTCCCCGGGCCCGGTTCTGCCCCCGCCGGCTATCGGGGGAGAAGAGCAACCGGAAATTCTTCTACGTTGCCGCAGGGGCCGTCATTCTGGCGCTGGTGGCTTTTGTCTGCGGGGTCCAGATGGGCAAGGCGCTCAGCGACCTGCATGGGTCGGAAGAGGCTGGACCGCGCATCCAGGACCGAAAAGGGGATGCTCCTCCCTTCCGGTTCATGGAAAAAGGGAAAGAGTCGCCGGCCCATCCAGGAAGCCAGACCCACCGCTCCCGAAGAGGGAGAAGGCAGGAAAGAACCGCCGGCCCCGCCGAGTCCCGGAAAAGGCCCCCGCGGAGAAGACCGCGAGCCCCTCCCGGGAATCATCGCCTCCCCCTGCGGAGGAAGGAAAGGCCGGTCCCGCCAAAGCCAAGTACACGCTCCAAGTGGGGGCATTCAATAATCCTCAGGAGGCCCAGGAGCTGGTCAATCAGCTGAAGAAGAAAGGATATGAAGCCTACCAGGTCACGGGAAGCGCGGCGGCCAAAGGAACGCTTCATCGGGTGAGAATCGGGCATTTTCAGAACCTCCAGGAAGCCAGGCAGTTTGCCCTGACATTTGAAAAGAAAGAAAACCTGAAACCTATTATTTCCAGTTTACAGAACCCCTGAGTGACATTTTCTTTCCTTTCTTGCATTTCCCTTCTTGAGATCGGCCGGCTTGTATGCTAACATTTGAAAAATAGCCAGTTTTTTAAGTATGGCCGGTTTGGGTCCGATAGGTTATGCAGCAGGGACGCCATGGATCCTGGAAAGATTCAATCTTTTCAAGGCCCTTGGCCGCGGAGAGGTGGAGCTGAAAGGTCTTAACTTAAAGTCGGGAGGATGGGAATCTCGCCAGAAAAAGGCTCAACCGAGATGATCGAGATGGTCCGCGTAAGCAAGGCTTACGCGGATAATCCGGATGCGCTCTTTGACATCACCCTGAGAGTTGAAAAAGGGCAATTCACTTATCTGCTGGGTTCGAACGGGGCGGGCAAGACTACCTTGTTCAAGCTGCTCTATGCGGAGGAGCGGCCCACGGCGGGAGAGATCTGGGTCAATGGGTTCGAGGTGACCCGCCTGAAACCCCGGAGGATCCCTTTCCTCCGAAGGACCCTGGGTTTGGTATTCCAGGACCTGAAGCTTCTGCCCCGGCGAACGGCCGTGGAAAACATCGCTTTCGCTCTGGAGGTCCTGGGAACGGAAAGGGACGAGGTGGTCAAAAAGGCCGCCGCCCAGGCCCTTCGCTGGGTGGGGCTGGAGCGGCGGGGCAACTGCCTTCCGTCCCAGCTGTCCGCGGGGGAGCAGCAACGGCTGGCCATCGCCCGGGCAGTGGTTAATGATCCGGTTCTCCTGCTGGCGGATGAGCCCACGGGAAATCTCAGCATCACGGCGGCGGGAGAGATCATCCGCCTCTTTGAAAAGATCAACCTGCGGGGAACCACCGTGGTTCTGGCTACCCACAACGAGGGGCTCGTGGCCGCGTGGCCGAAGGAAAAGATCGTCCTGGAGCAGGGAAAATTGTTGGAGGCTTCGTCCCCGGCGCCCATGGCCGGAGGTTGAGAGATTCGGTCGGGCAATGGGGTTGGCTTTGTGCGGAGGAGGATAGGGTCGAGGGAATGAGGGGATATTTTTTCCGCCAGGCATGGCAAAACTTGACCCAGAACCCATGGCTGAACGCCATAACCCTGGGAACCATTACCCTCTCTTTTTTGATCCTGGGCGTGTTCCTGATTCTTTTCCTCAACACCAAGGGGCTGCTGGAAGATTGGGGGGGCCGGATTCGAGTCACCGCCTACCTGGACGGATCCCTGAGCCAGGACCCGCTGAACCGGCTGCGGGAGAAGATCCTGGGGTTTGAGGAAGTCCAGGAAATCAAGTACCGTTCGAAGGAGGAGGCCCTCAAGCTTCTGGAGGAGAAGATGCCCGAGCGCAAAGAACTGCTCCGCGGCCTCCCGCGAAACCCCCTGCCGGCCTCCCTGGAAATCCGGCTCCAAGGGGAATATCAGAATTCCCAAGGGGTCCGGAGCCTGGTCAAGAAGCTGCGGGGCATATCCGAAATCGAGGATATCCAGTACGGGTCGGACTGGCTGGAACGTTTCTCCGCGTTCATGGCGCTCCTGAAGGTGCTGGGCCTGGGCCTGGGAGGACTCCTCCTTCTGGCCACGATCGTGGTCATCTCCAACACCATTCGGCTGAGCATCTTCGCCCGAAGGGAGGAGATCGAAGTCATGCGTTCCGTGGGAGCGACCGGCCGTTTTATCCGCGCCCCTTTTTATATCGAAGGGCTTCTCCAGGGATTTCTGGGGGCGGTCCTGGCCCTGGCCGTGCTCTTTGCCCTTTTTCAGATCTTTTTGACTCGGGTCTATGAGCCGCTGAAGAACCTGCTGGGAAATTTTCCCGCCCAGTTTCTCAGCCTGGAGCAGATGGCCGCTGTGGCCCTGGGGGGTCTGGTCCTGGGACTCTTCGGAACTCAGGTCTCGGTGGGGAGGTTCCTGCGACTTTGAGCATTCGGGGATGGATGACGTTCATCGGTACCCTCCTCTTGGCCGGCAGTCTCTGGGCCCAGAGCGATTCTCCCGGCCTCCCCAGGGGGATGGATCAGAGTAAAAAGGAGCTGGGGGGGATCAAGAAGAAGATCCAGGAAGAGAAGCAGCGCATCCGGGATATCAGCAAAAAGGAATCTTCGGTCATCACCCAGCTCAATACCCTGGACCGCAACCTCAACGAAAAGGACCAGGAGCTGAAAGCCCTGAGGCAAAAACTGGGCCGGGTGGACAAGAAGGTACAGAGGGCCAATCAGGACCTGGGTTACCTGGCGTTGAATATCGACGTGCAGGAGAAGCTTCTGCTGAACCGGCTCGTGGCCCTGTATAAGTTTGGAGACACGGAGACGCCCCAGCTGCTTTTTTCCTCCGGGTCCTATGAGGATTTCCTGAGCTCGCGGCGGTATCTGACTTCCATCCTGGAACAGGATCGCCAGCTGATCGACGATTACCGCAAACGGAAGACGGCGGTCGGAAATTACCAGCGCCAGCTCGTGGAGGATGAACAGGAGCTGAAAAGCCTGAAGAAGAAGGCCGAGCAGAAAAAGGGCGAAGTCCAGAAGGACCTGCTCCAGAAGGGAATGATCCTCGACACCGTGCGGCAGCAGAAGCAGGTCCATCTGGCGGCCATCCGGGAGCTGGAGGCGGCCTCGGCCCAGCTGCAGGGCCTGATCAACCGGCTGGAGAAGGAACTGCAGGAAAAGGCCAAGGAGAAGACCTTTGTCCCCTCGGCCAGGGGTTTCGGGGCCCTGCGGGGAAAGCTGCCCTTCCCGATCCGGGGAAAGATTCTCAGCACCTTCGGCAAGAACGAGAATCCAAAGTTCAACACCTTTACGGTCCAGAAAGGGATCGAAATCGAAGCGTCCCTGGGGGCCGGCATCCGGGCGGTTCACGACGGGCGGGTCCTCTATTCGGACTGGTTCAAAGGGTATGGTAAAATATTAATCATCGATCACGGGGAAGGGTATTATACTCTGTCCGGACACGCCTCCGCGCTCCTCAAGGCGGTGGGCGAAGAAGTCCGGGGGGGAGACGTGGTGGCTCTCGTGGGAGATACGGGCTCGCTCAAAGGCCCCTGCCTCTATTTTGAGATCCGGCAGCGGGGAAAGCCCCTGGATCCCATGGAGTGGCTGAGGAATTGAAAGAGGGAATACTGGAATACTGGAATAATGGAATATTGTAAAAATCACCTGTATTACCCATCATTCCATTATTCCATCATTCCAATTTTCCAGTATTTATCTCTGTGGCCACTGTGGCTTAACAGTTTGAAAGAATCAATCAAGGCCCGAGGGCTTTTTGAAAGCCCGGAAAGAGGCCGTTAATCCATCCGCCGAGGTCGGCGGATGGGAAGGAGAAGTCGATGAGCGGTTGGATGAACAAGAAGAAATTCATTGCCGTGGCCTTTGTCTTCTTTTTGCTGGGAATCTACCTGGGCCTGACCCACGCCCGGCGCGTGGGGGCGGATATGGAGTCGGCCTATGGCAAGCTGAAGGTTCTGGCCGACGTCTTCGCCATCGTGGAGCGGAACTATGTGGAGCCGGTGAAGGCCAACGACCTCATCAACGGGGCGATCGACGGCATGCTGGAGACTCTGGACCCGCACAGCGGTTACATGACCCCGGAGATTTACAAGGAGATGCAGACCGAGAGCCGGGGCAGCTTCGGGGGGATCGGGTTCGAGATCACCATCCGCGACAAGGTCCTGACCGTGGTGGCGCCCATCGAGGATACCCCCGCTTCGCGGGCCGGAATCCAGAGCGGCGACATGATCCTGCGCATCGACGGGAAATCGACCAAAGACATAACCCTGATGGAGGCCGTGAAACTCATGCGCGGGCCCCAGGGGACCGAGGTGTGTATCACCATCATGCGCCAGGGATTCACCGAACCCAAGGATCTCACCCTCACCCGGGCCATCATCCCCATCCGGAGCGTCCGCTCCCGGATGATGGAGCCGGGGTACGGGTACCTTAAGCTCTCCCAGTTCATCGAAAGAACGTTCCCCGACATGGAGGCCGCCCTGAAGAAACTGGAGACCCAGGACGGCACCCTGAGAGGGCTGATCCTCGACCTGCGCAACAACCCGGGAGGGCTTCTGGAGCAGGCCGTGAAGGTGGCCGACCTGTTTTTGGAATCGGGAATGATCGTTTACACCGAAGGCCGGGTGGAAGGCCAGAAGATGAAGTTTTTCGTCCAGAAGAAGGAAAAAATACGCGAGTACCCCATCATCGTCCTGGTCAACGGGGGCAGCGCCAGCGCCTCGGAAATCGTGGCCGGAGCGCTGCAGGATCACGGCCGGGCGGTGGTCCTGGGGAGCCAGACCTTCGGCAAGGGTTCGGTCCAGACCATCATCCCCCTGGAAGACGGCTCGGCTCTTCGCCTGACCACGGCCCGTTACTATACCCCCAACGGCCGGGTCATCCAGGCTAAGGGGATTGCCCCGGATATCGTGGTTGCGGACCTGATCCCGGAAGGGAAACGGAACGCGGTGGCGCGCTTCATGCGGGAGAAGGACCTGGAACACCACCTCCAGGGGGAGGGGGAAAAGGCGGCTCCGGAAAAACCCGCGGAGCCGGCCAAAAAGCCAGAGACCGCGGCGGCCCCGAAACCCGCCGAGGACCCGCCGCTGGACCGGGCCCTGGAGCTCTTGAAAACCTGGCAGATTCTGAATAAAGTGAGCAAGAAGAATCCGGCTTGAAGGCCGTGAGGGAGGAAAGGAACATGGAGGATCTGGAAAGATCTTTCCGGTACCCTCTGACCGGCGAGGGGTGGGGGCCCAAGTTTGCCTTCGGCGGAATCCTGTATGCCCTCGGCAGCCTGCTCGGCTTCCTTCCCTGGGTGGGGTGGATTTTCGGCGTCCTCATCGCCTTCCTTCCCCTGGGGTATGCCTATAAAGTTTTCCGGGATCACCTGGGGGGAGCCGAGGGACCCCTTCCGGCCTGGGCAGATTGGGGAGAGCTGTTCACCATGGGTCTCTTTGTTTTTCTTCTCTCCCTGGGGTACTGGATCATCCCCGGCCTGATTTACTGGCTGGGGAAAGCCCTCTGGGAGAGCGGAGGGTTCGCCTCCTTCCTGGGCGTCCTGTTCATCATCCTGGGCCTGGGGGTGGGCCTGGTGGCTTTCTTCCTCCTGCCCATGGCGCTGGCCTTTTACGCGCGGCAAAACGAATCCTTTACCGCCGCCTACCGCTGGAGCGGCATCGTGGAAAAAATCTGGGTGGTGCAGAGGGAATATTTCATCGGCTGGCTCGCCAGCCTGATTTTGCTCCTGGTTCTGCTCTTCGTGAGAACCTATTTCCTTTACGTGGGCTGGATTCTCCATGCTTTCGGGTTGTTTTACCTGACCCTGGCGGCGGCCCATCTCTTCGGCCGCCTCTGCCGTCAGGGCATGGAGGCCAACCGGTGAGCGATGGGGTCACGGCCTGAGAGAAAGCCAGGATGCCTCCTGGCTTTCTTTTTGGAAAGGAAATTTTTCGCCACAGAGGCCGCAGAGAGCAGAGAGAAAAACCCCCTGAGAGCAGGGAAATTGATTATGGGAAAGGACCGATGCCTGAGAATCAGAACATCAAGGAAGGAAAGCCTTTGAAGAATCCGGAGATCAAGAGAAAATCCGCCTTTCGGGAATACGCCGAGGCGATCCTGGTGGCCCTCGTGCTGGCCTTGCTGATCCGCACCTTCGTCGTCCAGGCCTTCAAAATTCCCTCGGGGTCCATGGAGCCCACCCTGGAGATCGGCGACCACATTCTGGTGAACAAGTTCCTCTACGGGGTCAAAATCCCCTTCACCGGCCTGTCCTTCTGGGCCTGGGAACAACCCCAGAGGGGGGACGTCGTGGTGTTTACCTATCCCCTGGAGCCGGAGAAGGATTTTATCAAGCGGGTGATCGCCGTGGGGGGGGACACGGTGAAGATCGTGAACAAAAAACTCTACATCAACGGGGCGGAAGCCTACGATCCCCACGCCGTGTACAAGGAGGAAACCCTCCTGCCCGGCGATGCCCAGAAACGGGACAACTTCGGCCCGGTGACCGTCCCCCCGGGAAAGCTCTTCGTCCTGGGGGACAACCGGGACCGGAGCCTGGACAGCCGCTTCTGGGGGTTTGTTCCCCTGGAGGAGGTGAAGGGGAAAGCGTTCATCATCTACTGGTCGTGGAACAGCCAGGAAACGAACGTGCGCTGGAAGCGGCTCGGCCGACTGATCCATTGAGGAAAAAGGCAACATGAAGCGACGGGACAAAGAAACGGTCATGGATGAGGAGACCATGGAGCGGGCGCTCGCGCGCATCACCCATGAGATCCTGGAACGCAATCAGGGGGTGAAGGATCTGGCCCTCATCGGCATCCGCACGGGCGGGGTGTACCTGGCGGAACGGATCCGGGATAAGATCGAACAGATGGAAAGAGTGCGGGTTCCCTCCGGGATCATCGACATCACCCTGTACCGGGACGACTTCGCCATCGGTCTTCCCCGGCCCCTGGTGGGAAAGACGGAGATCCCCTTCTCCCTGAAAGAAAAAAAGGTCGTCCTGGTGGACGACGTTCTCTATACGGGAAGGACCGTGCGCGCCGCCATGGACGCCCTGATCGATTTCGGCCGGCCCCAGTTCATCCAGCTGGCGGTCCTGGTGGACCGGGGACACCGGGAACTTCCCATCCAGGCCGATTATGTGGGCAAAAAGATCATCACCACTCCCCAGGAGGAAGTGACCGTCACCTTCCGGGAGCTGGAGGGGCAGGACCGGGTGGTGGTGCAGGAAATCATACCGGAATAAGAAATCCGAAGCACGAAATCCGAAATCCGAAACAAATCCGAATGACCAAAATCCCCAGAACATGAAATTCCTTTGTCGAGGTATTCAGAAATTCAGATTTCGAATTTGTCCGAGAATTCGGATTTCGGATTTGGGGTATTGTTCGGTCCGCGCGTTATCGCGGGATTCGATATTCGGATTTGGAATTTAAGCGCAGCTAATACGGTCCTCTGTAAGAATCTGGAGGAGCAAAAATGGTAGACGAAAAGAGCCGGGGATCGGCCCAGGAGCTGGCGGAGCGCCCCGCGCGACGCCTGGCCGGGAAAGACCTGTTGGGGATCCAGGGCCTGAGCGTTTCGGACATCGAACTCATCCTGGATACGGCCGAGTCGTTCAAGGAGGTATCCACCCGGGAGATCAAGAAGGTTCCCACCCTCCGGGGCAAGACGGTCATCAACTTCTTCTTCGAAGCCAGCACCCGCACCCGGACCTCCTTTGAAATCGCGGCCAAGCGGTTGAGCGCGGACGCGGTCAACATCTCCACCTCCGGCAGCAGCCTGGTCAAGGGGGAGACGCTGATCGATACGGCCAAGAACCTGGAGGCCATGAATCCCGACTGCATCGTCCTGCGGCACTCCGCGGCCGGGGCTCCCCACCTCCTGGCACGCCTGATGCGGGTGCCGGTCATCAACGCCGGGGACGGGGCCAACGAGCATCCCACCCAGGCCCTCCTGGACATGTTTACCGTGCGGGAAAAGAAAGGGGGATTAGCCGGACTCAAGGTGGCCATCGCCGGGGATATTCTCCACAGCCGGGTGGCCCGGTCGAACATCTATGGCTTCACCAAGATGGGGGCGGAGGTTTACCTCACCGGCCCGCCGACGATGAAGCCCCCGGAGATTGAAGGGCTGGGGGTCCGGTGGCACAGCAGCCTGCGGGAGCTGATTCCGGAGATGGACGTGATCATGATGCTGCGCATCCAGCTCGAGCGGCAGGGGGGCGGCTTCTTCCCCACGCTGCGGGAGTATTCCCGGTTCTTCGGCTTGAACCTGGAGGCGCTCAAGAAGGCCAAACCGAATGTGTTGATCATGCATCCCGGGCCCATGAACCGGGGGGTGGAAATATCTCCAGAAGTGGCCGACGGTCCCTATTCGGTGATTCTGGACCAGGTGACCAACGGGGTGGCCGTGCGCATGGCGTTGCTGTATCTGCTCGTCGGCGGGGGGGAATGAAATTTAACCGCAGAGAGCGCAGAGACCGCTGAGAAATCATATTTGAAATGGAAAAACATAAAAACTTTTTCAGGGTATTAGATTTGATGGGCTCGTAAAAAGAAAAAAACGCTTTTCTGTCATTCCGGCGGAAGCCGGAATCCAGTCCTTTTAAATCGTTATGAATTCTCTGGACTCCGGTTTTCACCGGAGTGACGATTTTTTACGAAGCCATCAGATTTCTTTCGGAATCATCATCATCCTTTTATTCATTTATATCCTCTGCGTTCTCCGCGTTCTCTGCGGTGAATTCAGTATTTGCTGAACAGGAGTTTTCGATGAACATTCTATTCAAGAACGCCCGGGTGATCGATCCGGCCAGCGGGACGGACCGGCCGATGGACGTGCTGATCAAAGAGGGGAAGATCAAGGAGATGGGGCCGGGAATCCCCGAATCGAGAGCGCGGGCGGGCCTGTCCAAGAGGGGGGAGAGGGAGTCTTCCCAGCCGGCAGGAGAAGTCATCGACTGCACCGCGAAGGTCCTGGTGCCGGGCCTTTTCGACATGCACTGCCATCTTCGCGAGCCGGGGTTTGAATACAAGGAGACCATCGAAACCGGATCGATGGCCGGGGCGGCGGGCGGATATACCGCCCTGGCCTGCATGGCCAATACCAACCCGGTCAATGACACCCGCGCCGTGACCGAGTACATTTTCCGCCAGGCCCGGGAACGGGCCTGCACCCATGTCTTTCCCGTCGGGGCGGTCACCAAAGAGCTGAAAGGGGAAACCCTGGCGGAGATCGGGGAATTGAAAGAGGCGGGGGTGGTGGCGCTCTCCGACGACGGAAAACCGGTGATGAACAGCAACCTGTACCGCCGGGCGATGGAGTACGCCAGGGGATTCGGCCTGCCGGTCATCTCCCACTGCGAAGACCTCTACCCTGAGCGGCCAGGGAGTGATGAACGAGGGACTGGTCTCCACCCACCTGGGGCTGCGGGGAATTCCCAACGCCGCCGAAGAGGTGATGGTCCTGCGGGACATTTCCCTGGCGGAGCTCACCGGGGCCTCGCTGCACATCGCCCACGTGAGCACGGCCGGCTCGGTCCGGGCCGTCCGGGAAGCGAAGGCCCGGGGGGTGAAAGTCACGGCCGAAACGGCGCCCCATTACTTTTCCCTGACCGACGAAGCAGTTCGCGGGTTCGACACCCATACCAAGATGAGCCCGCCCCTGAGAACGGCCAGGGACGTGGCGGCCATCATCGCCGGCCTCAAGGACGGGACCCTGGATGCCATCGCCACCGATCACGCCCCGCAGACGGTGATCGAAAAGGACGTGGAATTCGATTATGCGGCCAACGGGATCATCGGGCTGGAAACCGCTTTGCCCCTCACCCTGAGGCTCGTGCATCAGGGCCACCTGACCCTCATGGAGGCCATCCAGAAGCTTACCGTGGCCCCGGCCCGGATTCTCGGGCTGGACAAGGGCCGGCTGAAGGTGGGGGGAGACGCGGACCTGACCCTGATTGATCTGGACCGGGAACAGACCATCGACGTGAGCCGGTCCAAGTCCAAGAGCCGCAATTCCCCCTTCCAGGGATGGAAACTGAAAGGATTCGCGGTGCTGACCGTGGTGGGCGGAAGGATCGTCCACCGGGCTTCCGGAGGTTAGGAAAAAATATCAACCGCAGAGCACGCAGAGACCGCGGAGATATTTCTTGGCAAAGACAAAAAGCACAAATCCTTTTATGGATATGAACTCCTCTTGTCCTTCGATCCTCCGGGGATCAAGACAAGAGGATGAACGAAGAGGAAGCAGAGAACGCAGAGATCGTTCCGTGAAAGCCCTTGGTAGTTTTGGCCTTCCGGGCAGGGTGAGGAGGAAGGCCTCTTTACGCCCTGCATTCCGGCCTTGAGCTTTTGGCCATTTTGACCTCTGCGATCTCTGCGGTTAAGTTTTTAATGGAGGAGGAAAGAAAGCGTTGGAAAAATTGCCCATGACCAAAGAGGGGTTCGCCAAACTCCAGGAAGAACTGGACCGGTTGAGACGGGTGGAGCGGACCCAGGCCCTTCAGGCCATGAATGAAGCGGCGGCCCACGGAGACATCAGCGACAACGCCGATTACCGGGTGGCCAAAGAGCGGCGGGACTACGTGGAAGGCCGGATCAAAGAGCTGGACGACTGGCTGGCGAGGGCCCAGGTGATCGACACCCGGGCCCTGGCCACAGACAAGGTGGTCTTCGGATGCACCGTCCTCCTGGGGGAGACGGAGGCGGACCGCCAGGTCAGGTACAGGATCGTCGGGGCCCATGAAGCGGACATCCGAGCGGGCCGGATCTCGATCCATTCCCCGGTGGGCAAAGCGCTCATCGGCCACCGTCTGGGAGATGTCATCCAGGTGTCCGTTCCTTCGGGAACGAAGGAATATGAAATTCTGGAAATCAGCAGCGAGTGAGAGAGAGTGGTGAGCGATGGCAAAGATCCTTGTGGCCGATGACGAATTGAGCATGCGCCAGTTCCTCGAAATCCTTCTGAAGAAGGAGGGACATGAAGTCCTCTGCGCCGGAGACGGCCAGGAGGCCCTCTCCCGGTTTCAGGGCGACCCCGTCGATCTGGTCATCACCGACATCAAGATGCCCCGGATGGACGGCCTGGACCTGCTGCGGAAGGTGAAGGAACTGCGTCCGAACCTGCCGGTGATCATGGTCACCGCCTACGCGTCCCCGGAAGACGCCATCTCGGCCATGAAGTCCGGGGCCTATGACTACCTGACCAAACCCTTCAAGCTGGAAGAGATCAAGTCGGTCATCCGCAACGCCCTGGAACAGACTCCGGGACAAGCCGCGGCCGAGGCCCCGGTGGGGATTTTCTGCAGCATCGTGGGCCACAGCTCCAAGATGGTGCAGATCTACAACCTGATCCGGCAGGTGGGACCGACCAAGACCAACGTGCTCATCTCCGGGGAGAGCGGCACGGGAAAAGAGCTGGCCGCCCGCGCCATCCACCAGCACAGCCCCCGGGGGGCCAAACCCTTCGTGACCATCAACTGCAGCGCCATTCCCGAGAACCTCATGGAGAGCGAGCTCTTCGGCCACGTGAAGGGCGCCTTCACGGGAGCGGTGGCCAACAAGAAAGGCCTCTTCGAAATCGCCCACGAGGGGACCGTCTTCCTGGACGAGATCGGAGACCTCTCCCCGCTCATCCAGGTGAAACTCCTGCGGGTGATCCAGGAACGGGAGTTCATGCGGGTGGGCGAAACCCAGACGGTCAGCGTGGACGTGCGCATCATCTCGGCCACCAACAAGAACCTGGAGCAGGAGGTCATTTCCAGCAAATTCCGGGAAGACCTCTTCTACCGCCTCAACGTGGTCCATCTCCACCTGCCCCCCCTGAGGGAGAGACGGGAGGATATTCCCCTCCTGGCCCAGTTTTTCCTGGAGAAGTACTCCAAGGAGCTGGGGAAAAACGTCCGCTCCATCTCCTCCTACGCCCTGGACACCCTGATGACCTACAATTTCCCGGGCAACGTGCGGGAGCTGGAGAACATCATCGAACGGAGCGTGGCCCTGGAGGGCTCCAACATCATCCTGCCGGACAGCCTGGTCCTCTCCGAGCACAAAAGGGAGGGGGTTCCCAAGGGGCTGCCTTCCATGCAGCTCACCTCCGCCGGCCTGGACCTGGAAAGAGAGATCGATCAGCTGGAAAAGGAGATCATCCAGCAGGCCCTGCAGCTGAGCAACGGGGTGATCAAGAAAGCCGCGGAGCTCCTGCACCTGAGTTTCCGGTCCATGCGCTGGAAGATCCAGAAACACGGCCTGAAGGAATTCGTCCAGGAAATGAAAGAATAAAGAGAAATGGAATAATGGAATATTGGAATATTGGAATGATGGGCCGAAAGAAAGGGCATGTTTTTCCCATTATTCCAGCATTCCATTATTCCAACATTCCAGATTATTTCCTTCATAGGGAGAATCGGTGAAAGGCCCCAAGGCCGGAGAGGAATCGCGGGACAGCCTCTTTTCCCGGATCCAATGGCTCATGTTCTTCCGGGCCGTGGTGGTCACCCTCCTCCTCGGGGCCACGGTCATCGTCCAGCTCCGGGACAGCCCCTTCTTCCGGTATGTCTCTCCCGTTTATTTTTACGCCCTCATCGGTTTCACCTATACCCTGACCCTGGTCTACGCCCTTCTCCTCCGGCGGATTCAAAACCTGAAGCCCTTTGCCTACATCCAGATTCTGGGCGACGTCTTCTTCATCACCCTGCTGATCTATTTCACCGGAGGGATCTCCTCCATCTTCTCCTGGGTCTATCTCCTGGCCATCTTCAGCGCCGGCACGATTCTCTACCGCCGTGGAGGCATCCTGGTGGCCTCGGCCAGCAGCATCCTCTACGGATCCCTGCTGGACCTGGAATATTACCAGTTCCTCCTGCCCATCGGGGGACGTCAATTCTCTTCCCTCGAACCCCAGGGCATCTATGTTCTGTACCTGATTTCGGTCAACATGGTGGCCTTCTACCTGGTGGCCATCCTCAGCTCCTACCTGGCGGAGCAGGTCCGCCGCAAAGAAGAAGAGCTGAAGAAGCGGATCATCGATTACCGCCAGCTGGAACGGCTCTACAAGCACATCGTCCAGAACGTGGTGAGCGGGCTGGTCACGATCGATGAATCGGGGCGGGTCACCTCCTTCAACCGCATGGCCGAGGAGATCACCGGGCGCAAATTCGAGGAGGTCTACCAGGAGGAGATCGACTCGCTCTTCCCCGGACTCTCCGCCTGGAGCCGGTCGGCGGGAGGGAACCCGGGGGAAGGATGGAACCGGTTTCGCCTTCCCCGCTGGGAGACCCGGTTCCCGAGGAAGGACGGGACCTCCCTGATCCTGGGCTTTTCCATCTCGCCATTGAAGGATTCCAGCGACCGGGAGATGGGCAACATCCTCATCTTCCAGGACCTGACCCGCCTGCGGGAGATGGAGGACCATCTGAAGCGGGCAGACCGCCTGGCGGCCGTGGGGAAGATGGCCGCGGGCATCGCCCACGAGATCCGCAACCCCCTGGCCTCGATCAGCGGCTCCATCGAGATCCTGAAGGACGACCCCGGAAGCTCCCCCCAGAGCCAGCAGCTCATGGGGATCGTCCTGCGGGAAGTGAACCGGCTCAACACCCTGATCGCCGATTTCCTGCTCTTCGCCCGGCCCTTCTCTCCGGGAAAGGAGAAAATCCATCTGAACCACCTCATCGAAGAGATCCTCCAGATGTTCACCCACGGCCCGGACTTCAACCGGCGAATCCGCCTGGAGACTCAATTCCAGGACGATCTGCACATCCAGGGGGACCCCCACCAGATCCGCCAGGTCTTCTGGAACCTCTTTATCAACGCCGCCCAGGCCATGCCCGAGGGGGGGACGCTCCGGGTGGAGCTGCGCAGGAACTCCTTTCCTCCCGCGATCTCCGGCGGGCCGGGTCCATGGGGAGATCTCGGTGATCGATTCCGGAACGGGGATCGGGGAGGAGGAACTGGAGAAGATCTTCGACCCCTTCTTCACCACCAAGGAAAGGGGAACGGGTCTGGGTCTCTCCATCGTGCACAGCATCGTGGAGGGCTACGGGGGAAAAGTCACGGTCCAGAGCCGGAAGGGGAAGGGATCGGCTTTAGCTGTTTACTTGCCTTTGGCCGAAGCCTTCGGGAAATCCCAAGTCTAGCGAACCCTGCCGATTCCGGGGCAATTGTCCGGTCAGTGAAAGGATAATGTGAGAATCTCAGATCCTTTAAGAGATGGAAACTATTTGTCAAATACCGGTGTTCAAGGGATTCGGAGCAGGCAAGAAGCGGGATCCGAATGGTAAAGAGAATTCCGGAGAGTTTTGGGCCGTACTTCTGCAGCCGGTACCCCGCCGTCGCTTTATCCTGAGCCAGGCCTCTTTTTCATGCTATTCGCCGGACATTCCATTCCTATGGCTCGATTCCAGCGCTGCGTGGATCCGCTATCCCTCTCCGCTGTCAGGTTTATACCCGGGGTTACGTGGATCAGAGGCGATTTTCAGAAAGATTTTTTCATGCCAAAATGAGAGGAGTGAACAAATTTTCATCCATTTGAAATCCTTCGGGAGGGCAGAACTCTGGGTTAACGAATTTCCAGATTCCGCTGGAGTCCACCGCGAAAACTGGAAGGAAGGAAGCCGGGGTCAGATTTCCCCATGGCTGAAACAGGGGGCCAACACGATCCGGGTAATGGTCAATAACCCCCTGGGGCCAGCCTTGCTCTGGATGAAGGTCGAGGGTCTGGACCCTCCGGTAAGAACCGATGAAACCTGGAAGGTGAGATTTGAATCCGATCCCTACGTCCAGGCGATTCTAGCAGATGACACGAGAGCCAACCCGGAGAGCCTCAGCATTCCGACCCCCCTTCAATCCCTTTCCCAAAAATGGGTGAGCCTGCTTCTGATTCTTGGGTTAACCATCGTCCTCTTTGGCGCCGCCCCCCTCTTTAGAAAAATCGGGGAGAGGGAGTCTCTTCCCAGGATCGCTCTCCTGGCGATCTTCGGGATGTGGGTCTACTTGTTCGGCGAGAAGATGGTCAAAATCGGCCCGGGTGCCGGGTTTGACGTTGGTAACCATTTGGCGTACATCTTCTATATTTTCCAAAATCAAAGAATCCCTTTGCCAACCGAGGGATGGTCCATGTTCCACCCTCCCTTCTTCTACCTCCTCTCCGCCGGCTTTCTGCAGATCATGGGGTCTTTTTATTCTTGGGACAACCTTTTCCCGTTCCTTAAGATCATTCCGCTTCTTTGCGGGATGGGAAATATCTGGGTCTCCTACTCCTTCCTCCGGCTGGTTTTTCCGGATGACCGGGCTCGAATCCTGGGAGGGGTTATCCTGGCGGGCTTCCTCCCGATGAACATCTACATCTCCGCTTACGTGGGGAATGAGCCGCTTCATGCTTTCTTAGCCGGCTGCTCTTTGGTTATCGCGGTTCATATCCTCCGTAGCTCTGAAGTCAGATCTCCCCATATGATTTATCTCGGTCTGCTATTGGGACTAGCCATGCTGACCAAGATCACGGCTGGGGCCCTTGTTCCGGTCGTGGTGATTTTTTTGGCTTATAAGATGATCCGGGTGGATGGGAAAAACCTCAAGGAGGTGGCCTCAAGGCTGGGCTTGTTCATTCTGGTCATGACCGTTATTTGCGGATGGTATTATATCCGCAATATCATTCATTTTGGCCGCCCTTTTATGATCAATTGGGATCTTCCCGGGCAGCGATGGTGGCAAGACCCCGGGTTTCACACCGTCCAATATTATCTGAGTTTCGGGGAAGCATTGCGCCATCCTTATTTTTCAGCCTTTCATTCCTTTTGGGATGCACTGTATTCGACTTTCTGGGGAGACGGCCTGATTGGGGGAAAGGCTCTCTTTGCCGAAACGTCCTGATGTTTGGAATTACGATTATATGTCCGCTGTTTATCTCCTCGCCCTCCCGGCCACAGGAATCTTTTTGCTCGGTTTACTCAAAGCAGTCCAAATGGCCTTAAAGGATAAGGATCCAAGTTCCAAGTTGATTATGGCCTTCTTGATCATCAGCCTATACTCGGTTGCGCTTTTTATATTGTTCAGCACTTTAAAAGTACCCATCTATGGACAGGCCAAGGCTTTTTACTGCCTTGCCGCCATGGCCCCGATAACCGTGTTCGGGGCCCTCGGGTTCGGGGTAGTCAGGGATTGGCTGGCGTCTTCCCGTTTGATCGTCATGCGTGCTCTTTTTTACGGATGGCTGGGAACTCTACTCACATCTATTTATCTATCCTTTGCCGGATAATTTTTCCCCTGCGTTAACAAAGACTGACCAATCATTGACATTTTTTGCCATCGCCCCCTTAAAAAAATGTACAAGGGTGTAACTTAGGAGTCCAATATTTTAAGATAACTACATATAATCATTGAATTATCAATAATTTTTGGAGAACATGGCACACATGGCAAAATATTTGCATATAACAACCTCAGAAAAGATGATCGTAATGAAAGTCAAAGGAGGTGAGATGAGGGGAAAGATAGCGTTTTTGAACCTGTGACCATATAAGTTTCAAATTGAGTACTTCAAGCTAAGAAAAAATTCAAACAAGGAGGAAAAGAGATGTTCATGAAATTCAAGAAAGGGCAGAAAGGTTTCACGTTGATCGAGCTGATGATCGTCATCGCCATCATCGGCATCCTGGCGGCCATCGCCATCCCGCAGTTCACGGCCTACCGGCAGAGAGGTTTTAATGCCGCCATGCAGTCCGACCTGAGAAATGCGGCCACCGCCCAGGAAGCATTTTACACCGATAGCCAGACATATACCACGAATACTGCCGATCTGACCCCCCGTGGTTATACTGCATCGGCAAACGTCACTTGTTCCCATTGGCCTGCCGACACGGCCAGCTATACCATGACAGCTACCCATACCTCGGGAATTACCACCTGGACGCTGACAGGTCCGGGCGGATCCTTTAGCCATACCCCGTAAGGAATACAGGGAATCTGCCTTCGCGGACGGTGCCGGGAAGAATCCGGCGCCGTCTTTTTTTATCAGATTCATAAAGAATTGTAGTAAAATCGTAAATAAATTTGTGATGGGAAAATGGGGCGAAATCCGCAGAGAAAAAAACTCCCTCAGACTTATCCCCAAGAATTGGTCCCTCATTTTCATTCTTTTCCTGGCCATCCTGGGAACCTATTACGGAAGTCTTCCTTACCCCTTTCATGAACCTGGATGACCACCTATTATATCCGGGATAATCCGTATATCCGCGACCTGAGCTGGGAGGGAATATATAAGATTTTTTCCCGGCCCATTGTGGACAATTATTTTCCTCTCCAGATTCTCAGCTATGCGGTGGACTATCAAATATGGCACCTCCAGCCTTTTGGGTACCGTCTGCACAACGTTGTTCTTCACGTTCTGAATGCCGTTCTGGTATTCCTTCTGCTAAAAAAAATTTTTTCTAATACTTGGGTCTCCTTTCTTGCCGGTCTCTTCTTTGGCCTCCATCCGGTCAATGTCGAATCGGTTACCTGGATCGCAGAGAGAAAGAATGTCCTCTCCATGGCCTTCCTGCTTCTCTCTCTATTTGCTTATTTATACTACCTGGAAGCGCAAAAGCCGGGCAGAAGAAGAGGATTCTATGTGGCCGCCCTGCTGTTTTTTTCCCTTGCCCTCTTGGCGAAAGTATCCGCAGTGGTCTTGCCGCCCCTGCTTTTCCTCTATGATTTATGTTTCCTCCGAAGAAGCAAGTGGGAGAGTGGTCAGGGATAAGCTTCCCTTCCTGGCCTTGGCCATCTTCTTTTCCGTGATGGCGGTCTGGATTTATCGCCAAGGGCGGATATCTGGCGAATTATTACGGAGGCTCTCCTTATCCGACTTTCCTGGCCATGATCAATGTGTTTGTGGAATACATTATTTATCTGATCGTGCCCGTTTACCTGGACCATCTCTACTGGACCCCCATACCGCAAACCATTTTTGAGCGACAGGTTCTCCTCTCCATGGCGGTCCATATTCCTGCTGGTCCTTTTAGCCTGGCGGTCATTCCGCAGGGATCGGGTCTTTTTCTTTTGGCTGGGCTGGTTTTTCATTTCCCTGCTGCCGGTTCTGAATATCGTTCCGTTGGTGATTCTCCGTGCGGATCGGTACATGTATCTGCCGGCGATCGGTTTTTTTTATCTGGTTTCTTGGGGGCTATGGAAAATAAACCAGGGAGAATATAAGTCATTCCGTTTTCCCGTTTTTCTTTTTTGTTCCCTCCTGGTGGCCGGCACTTATTCTTTTTTGACCATGGAACGGAACAAATTGTGGAAAGATCCTATGCTCTTTTGGGAGGAAAACCTGAGAAAGTTCCCTCAATCGAAATGGCCCTATAGATACATTGGCCATATATATATGGATCGAGGAAAATATGATCAGGCCATTTCCTATTTCCAGTTAAGGCTTAAGGAGGACCCGGAGGATGTAGTTCTGCTCAATGGTTTGGCAATTTCCTATAAGAATAAAAACGACTTAAGAAAAGCTGAGGAACTACTTGTCCAAGCCATTCGCCTCGATCCGAAGGATAGCGGCTACCTACAACAATTTGGGAACGATCTATTATCAAAAAGGAGAGATGGAAAAAGCCAAATCCTATTTGCAAAAGGCCTTAGAAGTGGACCCCAATAACGCTTCCGCACGCGCCAACCTGGGGGCCGTTTTTTACAGCCAGAACCAGTGGGAGGAAGCGATCCGCGAATTTGAAAAGGCCATGGAGCTCTCTCCCTGCTCGATCGAACCCTACCTGAACTTGGCCATGGCCTATAAGAAAAAGGGAATGCTTGATAAGACGGAGTCTTATTTGAGAAAAGGCCTGGATTATGTTCCCGACTCTCATACGGCTCTTTTAGAGCTGGGAAGGATTTTTTTCGAACAGGGGAAAATACAGGAGGCCAAGTATTACTTAAACCGAGCTTACCGGGTCAAGCCCAAGGATCGCGATACCCAGCTATTTCTTGCAGCGAATCGCTCAAGGGGAGACGAATCATTCTTTTGAGAAAGCGAAGGAAACAACCCCTCCATCCTCCCCCAGAGCCATGGAATCACCGATTCATAAACACCCAGGTGGAGGAAATCTATGATTCAAGGGAAGAAAATTGCGGTTGTCTTACCCGCCTATAATGCGGAAAAAACCCTGGAGAAGACCTGGACAGCTCTGGAAAGGACGGTGGTGGACGATGCCATCCTCGTCGATGACTACAGCCGCGACCGGACCGTCGAGATTGCCCTTCGGTCTGGGCATGCATGTGATCTGCCACGAAAAGAATAAGGGGTATGGGGCCAACCAGAAAACCTGTTACCGGGCCGCCCTGGAGCGGGGAGCCGATATCGTCATCATGGTCCATCCGGATTACCAGTATGCCCCGGAACTCGTTCCCGCCATGGGGTGGCTGATTGCCAGCGGTCTCTTCGATGTGGTCCTGGGTTCCCGAATCCTGGGGACGGGAGCCCTGGAAGGAGGAATGCCGCGGTACAAATATGTGGCCAACCGCTTTCTCACTGCCTTCCAGAACCTCTTGATGGGCCATAAGTTGTCCGAATACCACACCGGTTACCGGGCCTTCTCCCGCAAAGTCCTGGAGACCCTGCCGTTGGAAGAAAATTCAAATGATTTCGTATTCGACAACCAGATGCTGGCCCAGGCCATCTATTTCGGGCTTCGCATCGGAGAAGTCACCTGCCCCACCCGTTACACCGCAGAATCTTCTTCCATCAATTTCGGGCGCTCCGTCCGTTACGGGCTGGGGGTTTTACAGACCTCTGTTCTTTTCCGACTGGATAAGCTAGGGTGGCATCATTCTTGCTTTTTTTCAGCCAAAGGGCGAAGACTCATACCTACGCCGGAACGCAGCCGATAAAAAATGGAAGAGGGAAATTGCCCGACCTGCGGCCCCGGAATCCGGGCTGAAAATTTTCTACAGGCCCCTTCAGGAAAATTCCTGTTTTCCTATGTGCGCTGCTGTGCCTGCGGGCTGGTCTTTCTGAACCCCAGACCGGGAGCCGCGGAGATGCAGGGATTCTACGACGAAGACTACTACGGCGGAGAAGACCGGAAATTCCGCTCCGGACTGGAGGTCCTGCGCCGCCTGTTTGCCCGGGCGAGGGCACGCCGGGCAGGCCGATATTTTCCTTCCTCCGGGAAGGTGCTGGATGTGGGCTGCGGTCAGGGAACGTTTCTGCAGTTGATGCAGGGAAAAGGGTGGAAAGGGTACGGGACCGAGCTGTCTTCCCGGAGTGCGTCCCGGGCCCTTCAGGCGGGGCTCTCCGTTTCCGTGGGGGAAATCGGGGAAAACCAGTTTCCTCCGGATTTTTTTGATTTGATCACTTTCTGGCAGGTGCTGGAACATCTCCGCGATCCCTCCGCGGTCTTGCGGCGGATCCGTCCCCTGCTGAAGAGCGGGGGAATCGTAGCCATCTCCACCCCTAACGTGGAAAGCCTGCAGGCCAAGGTATTCGGGGGGGACTGGTTTCATTTGGATGCCCCTCGTCATCTTTTCCTCTTTTCCCCCCGAACGCTTGGAAAATTCATGGCCGCGCACGGGTTCCGGCTTCTGGCCCTCAGCCATTTTTCCTGGGAGCAGAATCCTTACGGCTGGCTGCAGAGTTTTTTGAACCGGGTGGGTTTTTCGAAGAATTCCCTCTACACCCTGATCAAGGATGACCCCCCGGGCCGGAAGCGCCGATTCACCCTGGGAGTTCAGGGTAAAATCTATATCCTGTCCGCCGCTCTGCTGCCGATTTGCCTCCTTCTTTCGGGGGTCACGGGGGTCGGGCATCGGGGGGGAACCATCGAGGCCTATTTCCAGGCCAGAGAAGTCTAGGATGATCGCCCGGAATTCCCCCGGTTTTCAGAAAACGAAGGAACGAAAAAGCTCATGAGAAGAAATCTTCTCTTCAGTATCATTATTGTCCTGCTGATCCTCCTGGCCTACTCCAATTCTTTCGAGGCTTCCTTTCACCACGATGACGTCCACGTGATCGTAAGAAACTCCCACGTTAAAGACCTTAACAATATTCCCCAGTTCTTCTTACAGCCCCAGATGGGGAGCGGAGTATACACGGAGACGAGCGGCTACCGGCCTCTGCTCATGGCCACTTTTGCGATGAATTTTTACCTGGGCGGGATTGAATGTCTTCGGGTACCATCTCGTCAATTTTGGGCTTCATGTTATGCTGCGCCATCCTGGTGTATTTTATCCTTCTTCATCTCTTCCGTTTCGCCGGCATTCCCTCTGAAGGAAATCCGCTTCGCGATCCCCTGATCGCCCTCTTCGGCGCTTTGATCTTTGCCCTTCACCCGGTGCAGACCGAATCGGTCACCTACATTACCGGCCGATCCTCCCTGTTGACGGCGGCGTTCTTTCTGGCCGCTTTCTACGCCTATGTTCAATACGGTTTAACCCGAAGTCTCCGGTATCTGGTTTTATCCCTCATCGGTTACGCGGCGGCTCTCCTGGTCAAGGAGATCGCCGTTACCCTGCTGTTCCTATTGATGCTCCTCGATTATTTGTTTCCCCGGGGCAGAACCCTGCAGACCCGCATCCTGTCCCTTCTTCCTTATGTTCTTCTTGTCGGCGATCTACCTGGGGATCCGTCTTTATTTCTTCGGAACGTTGAATTATACGGGAGAGCCGGTCCGCCCGTTTTACGCTCATTTGCTTACCCAAGCGCGGGCCTGGGTTCATTACCTGGGGACCCTGCTCCTTCCCCTCAACCTGAACATCGATTATGATTTTCCCGTTTCCTATTCGATCTTGGACAGTAGGGTGATCCTGAGCATCATCCTTCTTGCGGGCTTGGCGGGGACGATCATATGGCTTTCCCGGTTTAACCGGCTCATCGGTTTTTGGGCGTTATGGTTCGTGGTCAATCTGGCCCCCACGAACAGCCTGATCATTCTCGAAGACCTGGTTTCCGACCGCTGGCTCTACCTTTCCTCCGTGGGGTATGCCGCCCTCCTGGCTTATGCCGGAAACTGGATCTTCCAAAACCTCGTGGAGGGAAAAAAGCGGGCAGCGAAGATAGCCTTCTTTTTTCTCTGCGCACTGGTCGTTGAATTGTACGGATTTTCCACCATGCTGCGAAACTTCACCTGGAACAACGACCGATCCCTGTGGGAGGACACCGTGGCCAAATCCCCCCAAAAAGCCCGCCCCTATAGCGCGCTGGGAGCTGTCCTGGCCTTAGAGGGAAAACTCGAAGAAGCCAGGCAGACCCTCGAGCGGGCGATCGAACTGGCTCCCCGGGGCGGACAGGCATACATAAATCTGGGCTACGTCTATAGCCTGGAGGGGAAGACCGGAGAAGCCATCGCCACCTATGAAAAGGCGATCCCCCTAAACCCCAAGCTTCGATGCCGGAAATTTATAATAACCTGGGTCTCATCTATTTCAAACAGGGAACAAATGGAAAAGGCGAGAAGCCCTGCTGCTCAAAGCGGTCGAGATCCGGTCCCACTTTGCCCCCCCCTACTGCAACCTGGGCTCCTTGTATGAAAAAAGAGGAGGACCTGGACCGGGCGATTCCAGTATTATGAGAAAACGGTCCAGCTGGACCCGGATTATCATTCAGCCTATGAAGCATTGAGCTTTCTTTATGGGCAGAAAGGGTGGAAGGAAAAGAGCCAGGAAGCCCAGGCCAGGTTTTTGAAGCATTCGCGCCGGTAACCATTCCGATGAAAGACAGTGGAGCGGATCGAACCCCTGCACCTTCCCCTCCGGTCTCGGTCATTGTCGTGAACTGGAACGGAAAGGAATACCTGAAGGATTGCCTGCAATCCCTCATGGCGTCAGACCTTTTCCGAGTTTTGAGGTCATTCTGGTGGATAACGGGTCCACCGATGGATCGGTTGAATACGTCCAGCAGAATTTTCCCGGGTGGGTCCGGGTCCTGGCAATGACCGGAATGAAGGTTTTTCCGGGGGGAACAACCGGGGAATCAAGGCGGCATCGGGAAAGTACATCGTCCTCTTGAACAACGACGCCCGGGCGGATCCCCGCTGGCTGGAAGAGCTGGTGAAGGTCGCCGAGGAGAATCCGCGGGCCGGGATGCTGGCCTGCAAAATCTACCTCCAGGATGGCTCTAAGATCATTGATAACGTGGGACACCTCATCTACCGGGACGGGTTGAACCGGGGAAGGGGAAGGCTGGAGGCGGACCGCGGGCAGTACGAAAAAATCGAGGAAGTCTTCTTCCCCAGCGGCTGCGCCGCCCTCTACCGGAGGGAGATGCTGGAAGAGGTGGGGCTCTTCGATGAAGACTTCTTCGCCTACGGGGATGATACGGACCTGGGGCTCAAGGGAAGGCTGGCGGGGTGGAAGTGCCTGTACGTGCCCAAGGCCGTCGTCCACCACCGCTATTCCCAGTCCAGCGGGGCCTACTCGGCCCTGAAGGCCTTCTATGTGGAAAGGAACCGGGTCTGGATCGCGGTGAAATACTTTCCCCTTTCCCTTCTCCTGGAGAGTCCTTTTTTCACCCTTCTTCGCTTTGCCTTCCAGGGGTACGGAGCTCTAGTTGGGCGGGGCGCTGCGGGGAGGTTCAGCGAGGCCCATTCGCCCGGGAAACTCCTGCGGATCCTGGTGAAGGCCTACCTGGCGGCTTTCCGGGGATTGCCCCGAATGTGGGAGAAAAGAAACGATATAAAGAAAAGGACCCGGGTGAGTGAAGACGAAATCCGGACCTGGTTTCGCCGGTTCGGCATGAGCGTGCGGGAGATTTCCTTAATAGAATGAGAGCCCACGCTGGCTTCCTCTTTCTTCAGGCAGAAGGTTGCAGCGTTTCTTAAATGCTACCAATAATCCTTACGAGGAGAACGATAGATCCATAATAGCCGGAAAAATATGAATGGGGGGCCTTATAAAACATGGGGCATAGGTCCTTCACTTTAGGATGGCATAAACCCTGGACGATTTGGCATGAAGGGATGGCCTAAGGAGTTACAAGCATGCGTAAGCTGATATATGAATTCGTAGGTTTCTGTAAAGAGACTTTACCCTTTTCAGAGCCGATATATGAATTCGGTTCATTTCAAGCAGCAGGCCAAGCAGGATTGAATCCACGTCACCATTTCTCGGGCAAGAAGTATGTGGGATGTGACATGCGAGTGGGCCCGGGCGTAGATAGAATTCTCAATCTCCATAATCTCGACCTGCCATCAGCGGCTGTTGGAACTGCCCTCGTTTTAGATACCTTGGAGCACGTCGAATTCCCTCATAAGGCATTAAAAGAGGTCGAGAGAATCCTCCGTCCCAATGGCATGGTAATTCTCAGTTCCATCATGGACTTTCCCATACACGATTATCCCAATGATTATTGGAGGTTCACTCCAGAGGCATTTAAGAGTCTTTTAAGACCATTTTCGCATTCCTTTGTTGGTTTTGCCGGCCGCCAACATTTTCCCCATACCGTGATCGGATTGGGTTTTAAAAAGCCATCCGTACCATTGGAATCATTTACGATTGAATATGAAACTTGGAAAAGAAAGTGGAGGAGGAAGCCGTTTAGAACTACGGTCCTTTCATTAGCCCCACAAATCCTCCTGGATCTATACCAAAGACTTCATAAAACTTAACGGGCCCAAGATGGATCGAAAATCGGAAATTTCATACCTCTTCTTTCTCTCCGTCCAAGAGAGAAAAGCGGTATGTCAGACAATCAGACATCAGGCAAAAAGGATTCGAAGGAGATGAAAATCATCCTGGTGCATCCTCCTTCCCGGCATCCGAATCGCGAAGAGGTGGTGGTTCCGCCGCTGGGGCTCGCCTATTTAGCCGCGAGCACTTGAACGGGAAGGGCACCGGGTCAAGATCCTCGATGCCTTTGCCCTGGGGATGAGTTGGAATGAGTTTGAGGAGGAGGTAAAAGAGAAAGGCGGATCTGATCGGAATCGGGGGCATGACCCCCACAATCGATAATACCTTGCGGGCCGCCAAAATCTGCCGTCCCCATACCCGCACCCTCGTAATGGGCGGTCCTCATATTCGGTGCATGGCAGGAATTTTTGAAATTGTCCGGACCTGGATTTTGGAATCGTGGGAGAGGGGAGAGACAGCTTTTGCCGGGCTGGTGAAGAGATTGGAGAGAGGAGAAAGATCCCTGGGATGTCCCGGGATTGGTGGGGCCGGAGAAGTCCAATCTTCCGGGAGATTTCATCGAAGATCTGGACACGTATCCCCTTTCCTGCCCGCCACCTTTTGCCCAATCTCGCCTACCGGTATGCCCTTTGGCCGGGGAAGAAGATCACGACCATGATCACTTCCCGGGGCTGCCCTTACCATTGCATCTTCTGCGACAAATCCATCTTCGGCTCCAAATGGAGAGCCCGAAGCTCCCGAAAATGTTCTCGATGAGATGGAACAAATTGTTAAGGATTTCAAAATCCAGTCGATTATTCTGTATGACGATCTCTTTACCTTGAATAAACAGAGGGTGATCGAAATCTGCCAGGGGATTCTGGAACGGGGCTTGCGGATCGAATGGAAATGCGAGGGGAGGGTCGACCGGGTGGACGAGGAGATGCTCCGCTGGATGAAAAAGGCCGGCTGCTCCCTGATCGCCTACGGGGTGGAGAGCGGAAACCAGGAAGGACTCGACTATCTTCGGAAAAAGATCACCCTGTCCCAAATCCGCCGGGCCTTTGAGTTGACCCATAAGGCCGGCATCCGCCCCATGGCCTATTTCATTCTGGGGATCCCGGTGGAAACTTTCGAAGGGGGACTGAAGACCATCGAATTCGCCAAGGAGCTGAAACCCGAATACGCCCAGTTCAGCATCCTTTCCCCTTACAAGGGGACGAGACCTTTATGAGGAGGCCAAGAGCCAAAGGCTGGTACCGGGAGGTGGACGCCAACAACCCCTTTGACAAAGACCAGAAACGTCCGGTGCTCCTCTCCGAAAATTGGTCCGAGGAGAGCTGAGAGAAATCCTGAAAGAGGCCCACCGAAGGTTTTATTTCCGGGCCGGATACATCCTGAAGCGGTTGCGGGGGATCAGGAGCTCTGCAGGGGATCCGCTCCCTGGGGGGGTCGGCTGGGGACTTCTGCGCTGGTATTTTTCCCGGGGAGGGTCGAAGTGACGGGTGAACTTCTCCAGCGGGAGCAATACGCCAAGGGTGGAATCGGAAGGTGGTACTGGGACCTGCGGGACGAGCGAACCCTCTCCTGCATCGGTCCGGAAAAGGATATCCTGGACCTGGGATGCGGGGAGGGAATCACCCTGGAGAAGATCCTGCGCCGCTTTCCGGGTCGGAATGTCCTGGGCATCGATTATGCTGAGGAGAAAGTGAGAATCTGTAAAGAACACCAGCTTCCGGCACGCCAGGGCAGCGCGTATGCCCTGGATCTGGAGGACCATTCCTGGGATTGCTGCCTTCTGCTGGAGGTGATCGAACATCTGGAAGAGCCACAGAAAGCGCTCCGGGAGGTCCATCGGGTTCTGAGGAAGGGAGGGCTCTTTCTCCTCATCTTCCCCCACGATTGGCTCTTCAAGGCGGCGCGGCTGGGTTTCCTGAAATTCAAGGAAGCCTTCGCCCCGTCGGGCCATGTGAAACAGTGGACTCCCGGGGGAGATGCGCCGGACCCTGCAAGGGATCGGCTTCGAGGTTCAAGCGCAAGTCTGCATGCCTTTCGGTTTCTGGTGGTGCAGTCTCCATTGCCTCATGGTTGCCCGAAAGCGGTGAAAAGGGCGGGGAAATGCCGGAAAGCCAGGAGAGAAAAGATAAAATTCTAATCGTCATCCCGGCCTTCAACGAGGAAGAGAAGATCCATGCTTGTGGTTCAGGAAATCCGGCGGGAGATCCCGGATGCGGTCGTTCTGGTGGTCAATGACGGGTCCCGGGACCAGACCGAAACCCGGGCCCGGGCTGCGGGGGCCAGAGTCCTGACCCATCCTTTCAACATGGGCTACGGGGTCACTTTGCAGACCGGGTATAAATATGCCCTGAAGTACGGGTTTGATTATGTTCTCCAGATGGACGGAGACGGGCAGCACGATCCCCGGTATCTTCCCGTCCTTCTCCGGGAAGTCAGGGAAGGAGAGGCGGATGTGGTCATCGGTTCCCGCTTCCTGGGGGAGGGCGACTACCGGGCCGCCCGGCTGCGGCAGATGGGGATCTGCCTTTTTCGTTTCCTCGCCAGCCGCCTGTGCGGCCAGAAGATCACCGACCCCACCTCCGGGTACCAGGCCTTGAGCCGCCGGGCGGTGGAATTCTGCGCCCGGGATTCTTTTCCCGGGGATTACCCCGATGCGGATGTGCTGGTGATGATGCACCGGGCGGGCCTGCGCCTTCGGGAAGTTCCCGTTCGCATGCACCCGAACGCCCGGGGGCGGTCCATGCACAGCGGATTGAAGCCTCTTTATTACATTTACAAAATGTGCCTTTCCATCGCTCTGAATTTATTGCGCCAAGAACGGCCGAGCCGGTAAAGGGAGGAGAATCATGTTCCTGCATCAAAAGATTTTTGCCGTGGTCGCCAGCTTCCTGATCATGGCCGTCGTGGTTGAACTGGTGAGGAGAAGAAAACTGCGGGAGGAATACTCCTGGTTGTGGCTGCTCACCGGGGCGGTCATCGTCGTCCTGGTCATCTGGTACGACCTCCTGGTGGCCGTCACCCATCTCATCGGGGCCATCGCCCCCACCACCACGCTCTTTATTTTCGGGCTCCTGTTTCTCATGCTGATCAGCCTACATTATTCAGTCCAGATATCCAAGCTGTCCCATCAGGTGAAAGAGATGGCCCAGCAGCTGGCCCTCCTGCGCGGGCGGGTGGAGGATAAAGCGGACCCGGAGGGGGAAGGCTCAACCCCGGCTGGGAAAACTCCGGGGAAGGATTGACCGACGCGTATGATGTCCCCGGGCCTTCTTGTCTTTGCTGTTTTTGTCCTGGGCTGCTGCATCGGCAGCTTCCTGAACGTTTGCATCTACCGCCTGCCCCAGGATCTCTCCATTGTCTCTCCCCGTTCCTTCTGTCCCCAATGCCGCACTCCGGTGCGGGGGTACGACAATATCCCTCTGCTGAGCTATCTTCTGCTCCGCGGGAAGTGCCGGAGCTGCGGGGCGAAGATCTCCTGGCGATATCCGCTGGTGGAGGCGCTCACCGGCGCCTTCGCCGTGGCTCTCTACCTGAAGTTTGGACTGACCTTTAGTTTCTTTGCCTTCTTTACCTTTACGGCGGCCCTTTTGGTAATCACCTTCATCGACCTGGACCACCGGATCATTCCCGATGTGATATCCCTTCCCGGGATCGCCGTGGGGTTCGGGCTCTCTTTTTTCCTGCCCGCCCCCTCGTGGACCGAGTCCCTCATCGGGCTTGTGGTTGGAGGGGGCTCCCTCTACTTGGTGGCCGTAGGCTATGAAGCCCTGACCAAACGGGAGGGGATGGGCGGGGGCGACGTGAAGCTCCTGGCCATGATCGGGGCCTGGCTGGGGTGGAAGGCCGTTCTCTTCACCCTCTTTTTTGGTTCCCTGACGGGAACGCTGATCGGGGGAGGGGCCATGCTGATGCAGAAGCAGGGAAGGCACTACGCCATCCCCTTCGGCCCTTTTCTGGCCTTCGCCGCCCTGGCCTACCTCTTCTTCGGCCCCCAGCTGATCGACTGGTACCTGAGCCTTGGAAAACCTTAATTCACCGCAGAGCACGCTGAGAACGCAGAGATGAAAAAGAATTTAAATGAAATCACTCAAAAGATAATCGGTGCAGCAATCCTGGTACATAAAGAACTGGGGCCGGGCCTTCTGGAATCAGCTTATGAAGCTTGTCTAGCTTATGAATTGATAGAGAAGAAATTGAAGGTTGAAAGACAAAAGGGCTTGCCCGTTATTTACCGGGGGATTTTATTGGATTGTGGCTATCGAATCGACCTGCTTGTGGAAGATGAAATCGTTGTTGAAGTGAAGGCCGTTGAAAGATTTGATCCGATTCACGAGGCTCAGTTATTATCCTATCTAAAATTATCCAAGCATCCAGTAGGTCTTCTGATTAATTTCAATGTGAAAATCCTTAAAAACGGTGTCCGTAGATTGGTCCATAGGTTTTTAGATTGAATTTCCTCTGCGTTCTCTGCGTGCTCTGCGGTGAGTTTTTAATGCATTTTAAGCATAGATTTTCGAAGATTTTATCTTTTGTTTGAATCGTTTTTAACACAATATTCCTCTGCGTGCTCCGCGTTCTCTGCGGTGAAGGAAAATGGCCTGGAGTTTTCGACCGGGGATCCGGACTGAAATCGTCTTCACCCTCACGGTTCTAATGGCCGGGGCGGTGGCCCTCGTGGGGGTCCTTTTTCTGAAGGTCGAGGAGCGCAATCTCCTGGAGCAGAAAATCCGGGAGGGGAAACAGGGGGTGGCGGCCCTGCAGAATTTCCTGCAGGACTGGAAGCCGGAGGGCCGCGGACCGAACCCGGCGGGAAATCTGCAGAGGGTCGTAGCCCTGTTCACCCAGGGTCATCCCCTCTCGCGCTTTTCGGTGGTGGACCGGGACTTCCGCATTCTGGCGGATTCCCGGCCGGAGCAGGTGGGGAAAGTCCTGCGCGATGACGACCTGGAAAAAGCCATGGCTTCGGGAAAAATGTTCGCCCACGGGACGGGGGAGGATCCGTCTTTTTCCCTGATGAAGAAAACCCCCCTGCGGATTTCGGCCGCGTGGGTGCTCCAGGAAAGAACGGTGGGGGGAATCCGGGCGGAACTGCCCCTGGACGACCTGCGGGAGATCCTCTTCCGCTCTCAGTCGATCGTCTTCCTCTATGTCTTTCTGACGGCCTTCCTCCTCATCGTAGTGGGGGGTTTCCTCCTCTCCCGGGTGATCATCAACCCCCTGAAGAAGCTCGTCCAGATGTCGGAGAAGATCGCCGAGGGAGACTTGGAGTCCATGAGCGAGACCTCGGGAGGGGACGAGGTGGGCCGGGTGTTTTCCTCCTTCAACCACATGGCGTCCCGGCTGCGGGAAGACCGGGCCAAGATGGAGGAATACATTCAATCCCTGGAAAGGGTCAACCTAGAGCTTCGGCGGGCCCAGGATGAGATCATCCGCTCGGAAAAACTGGCCTCCATCGGCCGCCTGGCCGCGGGCGTGGCCCATGAGGTGGGAAACCCGACCGGGGCCATCCTGGGGTATCTGGACCTCCTGGCCAAGGGGGGGCTCTCCCCGGGGGAGGATGCAGAGGTCCTGAAGAGGGCCGGGAACGAAGCCGAGCGAATCCGGCGCATCGTCCGGGAGCTTCTGGATTTCGCCAGGCCTTCTCCCAGGTTGGAGGAGGCGGTGGAAGTCAACGAGGTCATCAACCGGGCCCTTTCCCTCCTCTCCCATCAAAAGAAGGTGTGGGAGCAGATTCAGGTAGCGAAGGAGTTCCAGGAGGACCTTCCCCGCTGGAAGGGAGACCCCCATCAGCTTCAGCAGGTGATGATCAACCTCTTCCTGAACGCGGCCGATGCCATGGCGTCCGCGAATCCTCCGTCCAGGAGAGAAGGGGAAAAAGCTCCGGGTGGCGACGAGAGCCCTCGCCTCGGCTGAGGTTCCCGAATTTCCGGATTTCGCTGCCCCAGAGGAGAAAAGAAGACCCCCCGCGGCTGGATTACTCCCTGCTCCGTTCCCGCCGGGACTCCCCGGCCCAGGTTTCCCAGGAGATCCAGGCCATCCTCCAGGTGGAAGTGGAAGACACGGGCCCGGGAATCCCTTCGGAAGCCCTGGGGCGAATCTTCGAACCCTTTTATTCCACCAAACCCCCGGGGGAGGGGACCGGCCTGGGCCTGGCCATCTGCCTTAGGATCCTGGAATCCTACGGCGGGAGGATCGCGGTGGAGAGCGAAAAGGACAAGGGGACGCGATTTACCGTTCTCTTGCCAATTTTCAAATGACCAAACCGCAGAGCCCGCAGCGCGGCAGAGCCGCAACCAAAAATTTTTTTTGGACACAGATGAACACAGATAAACACAGATTTTATTTTCGCAAAAGACTTAAAGACGAAAGACCTAATGGGACGCAGATGAACACGGATGAACACGGATAATGATTCATGAAAAAATCTCAGCAAAAATTAAAGACCTTGCACTCCAGTGGTGCAGAGAATACAGGGGTTAAAGAGGCAAAAAGAATGGAATAATGGAAGAATGGAATGATGAGATATGGAATATTGGAATGATGGGCCGGAAGAAGGGCCATGTTTTTTCCCATTATTCCATTTTTCCATTATTCCAACATTCCGATATTTCAGTATTCCAGTTTTTCTGGGGAGAAATATGGAAAAGAAAAAAGTTCTGGTCGTCGACGACGAAGAATCCATGCGCCACATGCTTTCCCTGATCCTCAAGCGGGAAGGGTATGAGGTCCTGACTGCCGGGGGCGGGAAGGAGGCACTGAACCTGGCGGAGGCCCACCTTTTCGATTTCGTTCTCCTGGACGTGGTCATGCCCGAAATGGACGGGCTGGAGGTGCTGAAGACGATCAAGGGCCGCAAGGTGGAGGCCACGGTGATCATGATGTCCGCCTACGGGAACCTGGACACGGCCGTGGAAGCCATGAAGAGCGGGGCCTACGACTATATCTCCAAGCCTTTCAAGCCCGACGAAATCCTGATGGCCCTGCGCAAGGCCGAAGAGCGGGAGAACCTGCGGAAGGAGAATGTGCGCCTGCGGCAGGAAGTGCGCCGGGATTTCTCCTTCGGGAACATCATCGGCAAGAGCGCCGGGATGCTCCAGCTTTTCGAGACGATCAAGAAGATCTCCGACTACAAAGCCTCAGTCCTGATCTTCGGGGAGAGCGGGACCGGGAAAGAGATGGTGGCCCGGTCGCTCCACTACAACAGTTCCCGGGGCCCCGGGCCCTTCGTGGCGGTGAACTGCGGGGCCATCCCCGAGACGCTTCTGGAGAGCGAGCTCTTCGGGCACGAACGGGGAGCCTACACCGACGCCAAGAAAGAAAAACGGGGAAGCTTCGAGATGGCCCACCAGGGAACCCTCTTCCTGGACGAAATCGGGGAGACCCCCCCGTCGGCTCAGGTGAAGCTCCTCCGCGTTCTGCAGGAAGGGGAGGTGAAGCGCCTGGGAAGCGAGCAACCCCTTTTCGTGGATGTGCGGATCATCGCCGCCACCATCAAAGACCTTGCCCGGGCCGTGGCCGAAGGGAAATTCCGGGAGGATCTCTTCTACCGGCTCAACGTGCTTCCCCTCCATCTTCCCCCCCTGCGGGAGAGGAAGGAGGACATCCCCCTGCTGGTGGAGCACTTCCTCCAGAAGTACAATGACCAGCACCGCCTGAACATCCGGGGAGTCACCGAAAACGCCCTGGCCCGCCTGTTGGAGTACCCCTGGCCGGGAAACGTGAGAGAACTGGAGAACACCATGGAACGGGCCATGATCCTGACCCAGGGGGAGAGGATCGAATCCGACTCCCTCCCCTCGGAAGTCCTGGGAGAGAGGGCCCCCTGGAAGAGGGAGATCTGGGGGGAGGAACTCTCCATCAAAAAGGCCAGCCGGGTCATGGAAGAAGAGTTGATTCGCCGGGCCCTCAAAAAGACCAAGGGCAACCGTTCCCAGGCGGCCCGTCTCCTGGAGATCAGCCACCCCGCCCTCCTCAGCAAGATAAAAGAATACGGGATCAACGGAGCCGACTTTTAACTGTCAGCGGAAAACGATTTTTTCCCCCACCCGGGATAATTCCCGGGAAGTCTGATTCCCCTCCAGGAACCCTTTAGAGATCTTTCCTCCCAACTATTAAATCATTTAATAGGTTATTAAGGAAATTAATAGCTAAACGGGGAAAAATCGGGTATTTCCGGTCCCTTTAGGGGGGTATAAACGCGGCGGAAGGATAATATTGCTTGAAATGATTCTTAATTTTTTATACACTAAAGAGGGTGATAAGCGACTCCATTCTTTTTTGCGGGCGAAAAGAAGGGGGAATGGGATTTGCAGACCTCAATGAATAAGCCCCTCCCCATTCCGAGACGAGAAGCAGTGGCAATACGTTATTTTGGGTCGTTCCTAGCAATCCCGCCTTCGCGGAAGAGCGTGGTAATCTCACCCCCTCCCCCCTGGAGGGAGAGGGTGGGGGGTACGAAACAGTCTCTCCCGCCGGGGGACATTTGGGAAACGGTTCAAAAGGCAATGGAAGAAAACCGGTACCCCCAGAAAGAGATATCGCCCGGGGGATTCACCCTGATGGAGCTGATGATCGTCCTGGGACTCCTGGCCACCCTCTCGGCGATCGGCTATCCTCTTCTGCAGCGGGCCGTGATCAACGGAAACCTTCGCTCCGCCGCCCGGGACATGGTCGGCGATTTCAACGACCAGAGACAGAGGTCCATGACTGGGGACGCGACCGCCCCCGGATCCCGTGTCCATCGCATCTCCTTGAGCCTGGGGACGAACAGTTACACTCTGCAGAGGTGCACGGGAACGAACATCCTCTGCCCCGGCTGGGAGAACCTGCAGGTAAAGAATCTGAGCGCCTTTGGAAACGGCATCGTCTTTGACCCGGGGAATACAAAAACGACGACCTTTGACTTCCATCCCCGGGGAACGGTCACCTTCCTGAATGAGGGGCAAATCGCACTGATAAATAGCCGGGGGTCGACCGCCACCCTTATCACCAACCTTTCCGGGAGGACCTCAGTTGAGTTCGATATGCAGTAAAAAAGGCATCAGCATGATCGAAGTGCTGATCTCCATGGTCCTGATCAGCTTCGGGGTCCTGTCCCTGCTGACCCTGCTCCCCTCGGGCTGGAGGCTGTCCGGAACGTCGGACATGCTGGGGCGGGCCGCCGGAATCCTGCAGGCCGAACTGGAGCGGAACGAGGTCTGGATCATGAATGAGAAGAACCCGGTGATTCCCACCGAGGGCACCCCTTCTCCCCAGCCGGTCTATCCGAGCGGAAGGAATACCCCCCAGCCGGGAGACATTCAATATCTCGTGACGACGCAAATTCAGGATCTGGGAGGAGGAATCGGACCCTGGAGGGTGCGGGTGCGGGTCACCTGGCCGGGGAATACGACGGGAGTTTCGGAAAGTGTAATCGTAACGCGGCAGTTGTTTTTTGCCCAGTGAGGACGGAAACATGAAGACCGGGCAGAAGGGTTTCACCCTCATTGAACTTCTGTTTGCCATTTTAATCGGGGTGATGCTCATCGCCGCGTCCTACATCGCCATGACTTCAGGGCAGCAGAGCTCCGCCGGGGTGGAGCGGAAAGTGGCGGCGCAGCAGGATGTGAGGGCCGCCATGCAGGTCATGGGCATGGAGCTGAGCATGGCCTCCTATAACCCTCATTCGATGCCCAGCATCTGGCATGACCTGCCGCCCCTGGGGAACCTGGTGCAATGCCAGGGGTCCGCCAATCAGGCCTTTAAAGGAATCCGGGAGGCGACTCCCATGGCCATCACCGTGGAAATGGACGTGGGCGAGAGCGACCTGGTGGGGGACGAGGGGGGGGAAATCATCCGCTACGCGTACGATCCGGGAAGCCAGTCCCTCACCCGGGAAACGGCCAATTGTAATCAGACCCGGAGCGCCTCGGCGGTGTTTCATTTTCTGGGAGATAACCCGAATGCAATCCCGCGCCGACCGAGGACCGTGAGGGTCAATAACCAGAATCTGGAAAACCCTGCCCAGAATATCGTAAACGGTCATGGAAACGTGACCGTATTCCGATACTTCGACGCCAAGAGGCCGGCTCAAGAACTCTACCCCGATGAGACCCCTGACGACATCCCCAAAATCCGGAGGATCGACATTACTCTGGCCGCGGAAACCGACGAAGTGGACCCGGCCAGCAAGAGGAGGAAACAGATGATCTATTCCACCAGCGTGCTGGTGAGGAACCACGTTTTTTAGCCCGCGGGACCGGGGGGAACGAAGATGGAAAGGCGAGAAGATTCCGGTTTTGCCCTGATTGCGGCGCTGCTCACCATCTGGATCCTGACCGCCGTGGGCGTGCTGGTCTTTACCGTGACCACCCAGGACGTGCGGATCAGTTCGCGAATGGTGGGGGAGAAAAAAGCCTTCTTCGCCACGGAGGCGGGGGTTCACAGCCTGGTTCAGGGATTTGACCCCTTGCAGCTCACCGATCCCCAGAAGTATAAGAAAGATTTCCGGGTGGATGAGGGGGGGGATCCGTATTCCTGGTATCAGATCGGGGACCCGGGGGTTCCGACGCGGGGTCCGGCGGCGATTGCCCTGTCCGGTTATACCGTGGGGGGCGGACAGCAGTGGGGGGCGACGCGGTACGTGGCCACCGTGACCGGGAGGAACGATCGATACCGCAGCATGGTTCAGGTGGACACGGGGGTCGGGTTCGGACCGGTGGAGATCACCACGGCCTACCGGTAGGAGAAAGGAGTCAGCGATGCGTCTCTTCGGGGTGATCCTGATCGCGGTTTTCCTGGCGGGGGCATGGGGGGAGGCCGGGGCATTGGTGTCCGGAGGGTCGAGGATTTCCCCTCCGGTAAAAGGGGAGGGGATCCAGAAAGAGCCGGAGATGAAAAAGAGCCCGGCCCCGGCGAATTCCGTCCGCCGGGTCACCAAACTGGTCAAGAAAATCGAAGGCGGGATTCTCTACACGGAAACCGGCCGGTACAGCCTGGCCGGGGTCCAGGTCCTGGATTTGACGAAGAATCTCAAGGCGGCCGGATTGGAAGGGATGCCCCAAAAAACCGCCGAGATGACCTTCGTGAACAACCAGCTGAAAGAAGTGGTCATTCGCCAGCGGCAGTAAGAACCGCCGTAGCGGGGGAAGGAAGATGAAACGCAAGTCTGCCTGGATCGGGTTGGTCCTTTGGGGTTTCCTTTTTTCCCTTCTGCCCAGCGCCCACGGGCAAACATCGACCCCGACCGGAGAAGAAGGGCTGTTCACCGGGGCGGTCAAACCCAATGTCCTCATCATCCTCGACAACTCCAACAGCATGGATGAGGACTTTCTGGGAAACGCGGTCGGCTCTTGGAACAAGGACAGCAAAGCGGCGGCGGGGAAACGGGTCCTCACCAACCTGGTCAACACCTACGCCGGCCCCATGCGCATCGGGCTCATGACCTACAAGCTGCCCTCGGTCGATAAAAACTATATTGGCAATGCCTCCTACTTCGTTTCCTACGACCCGAGGTCCTACTGCCCCACCCCGGTCGATGCCTGCGTGCAATACTGCCGGACCGGGGACGTGGGGGCGCGGAGCGCCTGCCAGATGGCTTGCAGCCCCAATAATTCACAATTTGACGCCACCTATATCGATAACAGTATCAGCGAATTTCTTCCCGGAGACTCGAGGAACAAGTACTGCGCTCTGGCTTACCCCAAAACCAACCGCATGATCAATCCCACGGACCTGAACAACTACATTTATTACCGGCAGGCCCTTCCCTTCTATTCCAGCACCGATGAAGGGACCCATTTCGATGTCTCTCCCGCCTACAGCGCCGATGACAATTTTCAGGACGCGTATCAGGTCTTCCGGGTCAAGACGGGATCATCCGACGATATGCCCGGGGTCGAACCGACGAACGCTGGTTATTCGGGATATTGGAGGACCACTTCCTATGAGCCCACGGACTCGGACATTGCCCTGGGGTACAAGGAGTTCGGCCGGCGGATGGCCATTACCCCCGTGGGGAGAAGCTGGTATGCCAATACCTCCCCGGGGGGCGGGTATCTCCAGGTAGCCGTGGGCGATAACCAATCCAACAACCAGCAGCGGGACAAGCTGCTGGCCAAGCTGAAGGCCTATGAGAATGACCCCGACGGGTACATGGACACCTGCACGGAAACCGACCGCAACAATTGCCCGTACATTATCAATGCCGGACTGACTCCCACGGCCGGAACCCTGCAGGCGGTTATCTCCTATTTTCAGGGAGGGAGCACCTTCCCCACTCCCATTCAGGCCACCGCGGCCGACTGTCAGAAGAGCTTCATCGTCTATGTGACCGATGGACTGCCCAGCGTGGATGAGAACGGGGTCCAGGGAAACGCCGATTCCCTCATGCCCGCGGTGATCGAGCAAGCTCCAGGCCCTGAGGAGTCTGCCGGTCAGCATCGGAGGAAAGACCTACACCTATGACCTTCGCACCTACATCGTGGGCATGGGGTTGACCAGCGAGGCCAAAGCAAGGCTGGACGCCATGGCCGTTGCCGCCGGGACCGCCGTCGACGGGCACGCCTATCATGCCGACAGCGCCGAGCAACTCCAGGGAGCCCTGAACCAGATCTTTACCGACATCGTGTCCGGCACCTACTCCTTTTCCCTGCCCTCCGTCACCTCGGTCCGATTCCAGGATGAAAACTCCCTCTACGCCGCCTCCTTCGAGCCCAAGGGCGGGGAGCCTTTCTGGAAAGGGCAGCTGCAGAAAATCCAGATCCAGACCGACGGGAGCCTGGGAAATGTGGCCTGGGAGGCCGGACAGGTGCTGGAAGGGACTCCCGGAGGGGGCCGGAACATCCAGACCCTCATCGGCGGCGTGGCTGCGGAACTTTACGGAAACCATCGATCCTAGCTATTTCGGCCTGGCCTCCTCCAAGACCCAGGAGCGGAACCAGATCGTGGGCTACATCCGGGGAGAATCAACCCTGCCCTCGGGAGACGCCCAGGTGCCGAACCCGGATGCCCCCCGGAAGCTGGGCGACATTTTCCACGCCAATCCGGTGACCATCAGTTCTCCTTCGCTTTTCTTCAATGACCCGCGGGATCAGAACCGGGCCTTCATGAATTTCCGGAATAACCACCAGCGGACTTCGGGCGACGGAAGGAGAATCATCATCGCCGGGGCCAACGACGGCCAGCTCCACGCCTTTGAGACTGGAGGGGGGACGGAAAGATGGAGTTTCATCCCCCCCAATCTTCTGCCCAAGCTGAACGAACTGGCCCATGTCTCCCACCCCACAACCAAAAAACACAAGTTCTTCGTAGACGGGCCCCTCAGCGCGGCCGACGTGTGGTGGGCGGCCACGGATAGCGACGGGACGGAGAAGCAGGAGTCCGACTGGAAGACTCTCCTGGTCTTCGGCCTGGGAATGGGAGTCCGGGGACCCGGGGATACCCCCGATTACCTCTGGAGCAAGTACACCTCTTGCGATAAGGATTTCAAAGATAAATATAACCCGCCCTACTCGAATTATTGCGGATATTATGCCTTGGACGTGACCGACACCGCCCAATTCCCCCAGTTCAAGTGGTTCCTCACACCCATCGGGGATGACGCCCCGTATCTGGGTGAGCCCTGGAGCAAGATGGTCATGGGCAGGGTGCGGATCAACGGAAACGAGAAATGGGTCGGGTTCATCGGGGGCGGATACACCATGGGAACCCCGAAAAATGCGGAGGGAGGAAAAGGATTTTTCGTGGTGGACCTGAAAACCGGAAATGTGCTCTGGAGCTACACGGGAAAGGACAGCCCGGTCATGAGTTTTATTCCCGGCACCCCGGCCATCGTGGATAAAGACAACGACGGGTTCATCGACACGGCCTATGTGGGAGACCTGGCGGGCAATCTCTGGAAGTTCACCTTCTGCCCCAACGATCCGCTGGAGCCCCAGAAATGCGGCCTGACGGACTGGAAAGCTTCGATTCTATATAGCTCCCAGGAAGAGCTGCCCATCTTTTCCACTCCGGCCGTGGCCAAGGATAAGAATGACTTCTGGGTCTTCTGGGGGACCGGGGAGAAGGCCTACCCCAACGTCGACGGCCCGCAGAATAAATTCTTTGCTCTCCGGGACGAGAATCTGAATACGTCCTGCACCCTGGGGGATCTCCAGAACATCACGTCGGGAGTCTTCAGTGAGGCCGCCAAAAAGGGCTGGTACCTCATCCTGAGCGGGCAGGAGAGGGTGCTCTCCGATGCCGCCGTTTTCAAGGGGATCGTCCTCTTCACCAGCTACACGCCGCCCGCGAATCAAGAGAATATGTGCGGGGCCACCGGGGTCGGAGCGCTCTACGGGATAGCCATGCTGCCTTTGGACATCGAGGGGACGCCCTTCTCTCCCGGTCAGGGGATCTTTTCTTCGGCAGGCCAGAGGAAGATCGATCTGGGACCGGGGATTCCCTCGGCGCCGATGGTTTCGCAGAAACCGATTGACAGCGACCAAAAGGGCGGCACCCCGGATGTCTATCTGGCCGTCAGCGGTGGAGCCGGGCTGGGGACGCAAATCCGGACGAGCGCCACCGGCATGGCCGGCGTGGCCGCGGCGTTGGCCGGTTCAAGCCCCACCTCCCATATCATTCACTGGCGAGACCGCAGAGTTCAACCCTATTAATTCCCCTTCCGCCGGTCGGCCAGCCTCCCGGCGCAGCCGACCGGCGGTTTCTGGGGCTTCATTCCCCCGCCATCCTCAGCCCCTTCTTCATCCCTTCCTTGAAATCCGAAAACAGGTCGTCTTGCGGAATCGTTTTTAGAGTTTCTCTACGTAAACCCCCGGCGCTTACGGGGGACTGACAGAGTTTGACATTTCCAGAAGGCTTGGCTCGTGGCCCGGGGGCAAGGGCGTTCCCCGCAAAAAGCATCGGCGGGAAGAGCTTTGTCTCAGGGAGGAAACCACGGTCTCCGCAAAAAGAGGCGGGCTCCCGGGCGCCCTGCCGGGCGTCCCTACAACGGGAAAGCACGCTTGTGGGGCAAATTCATGGCTTGCCCGCCCGGTCCGAGAAATGAGGGGCGCCTCATGATTTTTGCGGGGAACGCCCTTGCCCCCCGGGCCTGGCACCCGATCGAAGGCCACCTTCAGGCGGCCCTCAATTTGAATCCGGCTTGAGCGGTTCACGTTTTGCAAGCCTCCGGCCCTGCCAGAGGTCATGGGTTCTATAAATTTTTTTAGGGATAGCGGGATATCCCGGAAATTGGAACTCCCCGAGGCTAAAAGAGGTGCGGATTTTACTTGAATAATTAATGATATGACGATATGATTATTAACGATGCAGGCAGAAATCAGACATCGGAACCTATCGGGAAGTCGGCCGCCCAGGAGGAAAGGGGGGAACAGGGGATTAACGGTTACGGAATTGATCATCACCCTGGCCCTCATCGCCATTGTGGGGGCCATCGCCATGCCCTCTTTCAACCGGATGACGGTCAACGGAAACCTCCGGTCCGCGGCCCGGGAAATCCAGGGAAGAATCGCCTACCTGAAAGAGAGGGCGATGGCCGATAACACCCGATATACCTTTACCTTTGACAAAGCCAACAATCGTTACCGGTCTTCCGACATGAAGGCGGATGAATGGAAGTACGCTTCTTCCTTCGGCCAGAGCATCCGGATTACGTCGGTGGCCTTCGGCGGGGGATCTACGGTCGCCTTCGAGACCCGGGGCACTCTGGCGCTGGCGGGATATATCGTCCTGGCCAACAGTCGAGGTTCCACCGCGACCATCACCTGCAACCTTTCAGGAAGGACCTATGTGCAATTCCGCATGCAATGAAAAAGGCATGGCCATGATCGAGGGGCTGGTTGCCGCCTCTATTTTTCGATGAAGATCTGGTTTCCGCCCCGCTTTTTGGCGGTGTACATGGCTTCGTCGGCATGCTTGACGAAGTTGGTCAGGTCGTACTGAGGGTCGAATTCGACGAGGCCGATGGAGAGCTTGATCTGCTGCAGGTAGGGGGTGTTTTCGAAGGTCTTGCGGATCCGTTCCGCCACCTGGGAGGCCTCGACCTGGCTGGCTCCCGGCAGAATGACGGTGAATTCATCGCCCCCGTAGCGATAGGCGGAATCCATCCGGCGGATTGATTTCAGGACCACCTGGGCCACGCTGCGGAGGACCTTGTCCCCTTCCAGGTGGCCGTGGATGTCGTTGAAGACCTTGAAGTCATCCAGGTCGAAGAGGAGCAGGCTGAGGGGGGTGTGCTGTCGCTTGACCCGCTCCATTTCCTTGTCCAGCTCGTTGTAGAAATGCCTCTGGTTGTGCAGTCCGGTCAGCCCGTCGGTGATGGATAATTCGAGGAGTTCCTTCTCCAGCCGGATTTTTTCGGTCACATCCCGCAGGACCGCCAGGATCCCCACCACTACGTTCTTCTCCTTCAGCCGCCGGAAGTTCCCCTCCACGTAGATGACCTTTTCTTCTTTGTTGATGAGCCGGAAGGTGTACCGCTCGGGAGCGTAGTCTCCGCGGATGACCTTCTGGTGGTCATTCACCATCATGGGGATGTCGTCAGGGTGGAGGATCTTGGAAAAATGGAAGCTCCGGATCTCCTTTTCCGTGTACCCGGTCATTTTCAGGAACATGCGATTGAAGGTGCTGAAGTACCCCTCCCGGTTCAGGTAGAAGATGGCGTCGTTGACCGCCTCGAAAAGTTTCTGATAACTCTGGTCGGTCCGGGTGATGTGGTTGAGGAGGTTCTTGTATTCGGTGATCTCCCGGCTTACGCCCAGGGTTCCCACGGGGTTCCCCTGATCGTCCTTGAGGAGGGAGGCGGAGAGGATGACGGAGATGATTTTGCCGCCGGGCCCGATGAACTCCGTCTCGTAATTGCGCAGCTTTTCTTTCTTCGCCAGGACCTTCATGATCTTTCTGGCTTCCCGCTCTCCTCCGGTGTAAAACTGGGAAATCTTTTTTCCCAGGAGCTCTTCCTTGGGAAGACCGAGCATCTCTTCGGCTCCCCGGCTCGCAAAGGTGAACTTCCCTTGCAGATCGGTGGCCATGATGGGATCGGCCGAGCGGTCGACGATGTTTTCCAGAAAGGTTTTGACCTGCCCTTCCCGCTTCTTGTCCCGGGACACGGTCTTCAGCCGCCCCTGGAGCTTTTCGTAGGATCGGGCGTCCTCGACGGCCACGGCGGCCTGATCCGCCAGCGCACGGAGGAGCGCCAGCTCCGCGGCTCCATGCGGCCGGGCCTGCCGGCGCAGAAGGGTGATCGTTCCCAGGGTCGATTGTCGCCCCCGGAGGGGCAGGGAGAGGGCCGAAGTAAAACCTTCTTTCTGCGCGGCCCGAGCCCACGGTTCGGCGGTTTCTTTCATCAGGTTGGACACAGAGACGGGCTTTTTCTGGCGAAAGGCGGATCCCGAAATTCCCTGGCCCGGCTTCAGGGGGGCGGCGAATTCCCGGCCCGCTCCATGCCGGCAGGCGGCCTTCAGGAGGTTTCGTTCCCGGTCCAGAAGATGGATCAAACATCCGTCCCCTCCCGAAAGGCGCGAGGCCAGACGGGCAATATTCCGGAGCGTGGCATTCGGGCCTGCCTTCGGGTCGAATGAACGGACCAATTCAACCCCCAGGGAATATTCTTGGGGTGAGAGACAGGGTTCTTTCAATGACCCGGCGGGTTTCTTTTTCCCTTTCCCTTTGGCTGCGGGCATCATGGAAACCCTAGCAGGGAGGAAGCTGGAGCGAGAAGTTTTTTAAGGAATACAAGATCTCACCCTCCGGCAAATGATCTCCCGGAGACTCGAAATTCTGGTCCCCCGGAAAAAAAACGAAAGCCCGATTCTCCGCCTGCTTTAAAGGTACTCCAATCCGCCGCTAATATTGCACTTTGGTCATTTTTTGTCAACTTTTTTCTTAAATCATTCTATAGTAATTTTGGAAAACAGGGGGATCCGCGAAGAGCGGAGTGACATTTTTCGCCAGCGGACTCGGGGGGGAATAAATAATTGAGGATAGAGGGTACGCATGATCGTTGGTTGTATTGACACCCCTCTCGGTTTCCGATAATCTTTTAATGAAAAGAATGGAATAATGGAATAGTGGAATAATGGGATGGCAGATAAATAATGCTTTTATCCAATATTCCATCATTCCATTCTTTCAGTATTTTTTTGCATTCAGGAAATCAGGACCCATGGCCCGCGTTAAATTAGCTAAGAATGCCGGTTTCTGCATGGGAGTCCGCCGCGCGGTGGATAAGGCTCTGGACGCGTCCCGGAAAGAGAACGGCCCCATCTATACCTACGGCCCCCTGATTCACAACCCCCAGGTCCTCGAGATCCTGGAGGGGAAGGGAATCAAACCGCTGCAAGAGGAAGATTTCAAAGAGGTTTTATGCTCGGGGGGAAACGGGGGCACGTTGATCATCCGCGCCCACGGGGTAAGCCCGAAAGAGAGGCGGAAGATCAAAGATACGGGGGTCAGAATTCTGAACGCCACCTGCCCCCATGTGGGAAAAGTCCAGGGAATCATCCATCGACACGCCAAGGATGGCTATTCGATTGTCATCATGGGCGAGAAGGACCATGCCGAAGTCATCGGACTCCTGGGGTACGCCCGGGGGAAAGGATATGTAGTCAACAATCTGGAAGAGCTGGAGTCCCTTCCCCCGCTGGATAAAGTCTGTCTGGTGGCCCAGACCACCCAGGATCAAAAACGCTTCCAGTCCCTGGCCGCTGCGGTGCAAAAGAAGTACCCCGGGGCGAAGATCTTCAACACCATCTGCGACTCCACTCACCGGAGGCAGGATGAGGTCCTGGCCCTGGCCAAGAAAGTGGAGGCCATCGTGGTCGTGGGAGGCAAGGGGAGCGGGAACACCCGGCGTTTGGCCAGAATTTCGGAGGAGGCCGGGGTCCCCACCTTTCACGTGGAGACGGAGAAAGACCTGGACCTTCAGGCCCTGTCCGGTTATGAAATCATCGGCGTCACCGCCGGAGCGTCCACTCCCAACTGGCTGATCCTGCGGGTCGTGGACCGCATCCATGAACTGAGGGGCCGGGGCGGCGCAGCTTCGCGCGCGGAGACGCTGGGACGGCTGGCGGCCATCAGCTATCTTCTCCTGGCTTTCGGAGCGGGCTGTTTGACCTACGCCAGTGTCCTGCTCCAGGGGCTGCCCCCCGGGCTTTCCTCGGTTTTCATCGCCGCTCTCTATGTTTTTTCCATGCATGTTTTGAACCGCCTGGCGGACAAGGCTTCCGAAAATTTCAACCAGCCGGGGAGGTCCGAATTCTACCAGCGGTACGGAACCTGGATGGTCTCCGCCGGAATCGCCTCCGCCGTCCTGGCTCTCGCCCTGGCCTGGTTTGAGGGGCTTTTCCCCTTTCTGCTTCTCTTGGCGATTTCCGCGCTGGGGATGATCTACAACCTGCGTCTCCTTCCCGGTCGGCCGCGGAGCCGTTTCCACTACCAGAAATTGAAAGACCTTCCCGGTTCCAAAACTCTTCTGGTAGCGCTGGCCTGGGGAGTGGTGACTTCCCTCCTGCCGCCCCTGGCCCAGGAAGGCCGGCTTCTCCCCGCAACCCTGGTGGCTTTTCTCTACACCTCCATCCTGGTCTTTGTCCGGTCCACCCTCTACGATTTCAAGGATATCCAGGGCGACCTCATGGTGGGGAAGGAAACCATCCCCATCGTCCTGGGGAAGGAGAAAACAGAAACCCTGGTGGTCCTCCTGCTCATCTTCCTGGGAGCCGCCCTGACCGCAGCCGCTACCCTGGAATGGACCACGTCGCTGGCTTCCGTCCTCCTGATTTCCCTGGGCTACGTGGTCTCCTACTACTACCTTTACCGGCAGAAGATCACCGCGTGGGGCTTCCTCTTCGAATGGGCGGTGGACGGAAGCTTCATCTTCGCCGGCCTCCTGGCCTTCCTCTGGACGATGGCATAAAAACAGGACCGACGAGCGCCCCGCCAACGGCGGGGCTTGAGGAGCGGTCGCTCCGCTCCCTTGAGGAGCATCCCGCCTGCGGCGGGATTTGAGGAGCGGCCACCTCCGGTGGCCTCGAGGCAAATACAAAATGCAGCGGTCCGTTTTATTTTTTGCCTCAAGGCCGTCAGGCCGATCCTCAAGTGAAGCCGAAGGCGGAACGCTCCTTGAGCCCGAAGGGCGCTCCTCAAGCCATGCCCTTGGCATGGCGCTCCTTTTCCCCCTGCCCGGCTTGTTGGGGTTCAGCCTGGAGGAATTCGGATCATCAGGCTCGGCGGGATCATAATTTTCGAATTACCTTCCCGCCTATCCTCCGCAAAGAGAGGCCTGCAAGGAAATAGCGCCAGAGGCAAGAATGGGACAGACCATCCCCCCTGTGAAGCTCCCCCGGACAGGCCCGACCCGATGAAAGAATCACCGCCTTAGGATGATGATCCGAATTCCTCCAGGATGAACCCCATGAGATAGCCCCTTTTCCCACGGGGTTCTTTCCGCAAAAACCGGGGTCGGGCAAGTTCCAACCTTCAATTGACGAAAGCTCCTGCCGCTTGGTACGATTGAATCAGTCGGGAAGGTTTTCTCCCGCGGAATTTTATTCCGGGTTTTTCTCCTTATTTCACGGCATGGCTGTTGAACCCCTATACCTGGACTTTTTCAAGTTCCTGGACCGCATGCCCGAAGGCGACCCCTGGCCTCTGTACCGCGACCTTTACCTCAAGCCGCACGAAAGATTTCTCCTGGCCTACTGGGAGCGTTACGACCATTTCGACAGGGACCAAATTTCTCAGCGGGTCAAGCAGATCAAGCGAGAAGACTATGGCCAGCTTCGAGCGATGGTACAAACTCAAAACCCCGGGGTGCTGGCCGAGGAAGCCCTGCAAAGGTGCCAAAAGGTTTTCTCCCTCCAACCTGCACCGGATGCCTACCTTTTCGTGGGGTTCTTCAGCGCCGACGGAGCAACGGTGGAGATCGAGGGATCTCCCGTGATCGCTCTGGGATTGGAGAGGTTCAAGGAATTTAAAGATATCCCCCTTCTGGTGGCCCACGAGTACTGCCACTGCGCCCAGAACAGGCTGCTCCAGGATCTTCCACCGAAGGATCCCCCGCCTCTATCCCAGAAAATGATGGGGGAAGGACTTTCCGTCCTCTTTACCCAGCTGGTGTATCCTGAATTCCCCCTCCACCGGCACCTCTTCCTGACCCCCGAGCGCCTGCATTGGTGCCGGGAAAACGAGGAGCCGCTGCTGGACCTGGCGGCGGCCGATCTGGCCACGGAGAAACTCATCCCCGTCCTCTTCGGCGCCGGGGATCCGGATATCGGCCTTCCCCCCCGGGTGGGCTATTTTATCGCCCGGCAGATGCTCGGTTCACTGCCTGTTTCACCATGGCGCAGCGCAGTTCGGAGAAACCTTTCCCGGGTTCGAGGATCTATTCCGCAAGATCCTGCAGGGCGGCATTCTGACCCGGGGGAAGGAAAAGGAGTAGAGGTCCCGATGGCCCTTCCCACGCCAAGATCCCCTTTCCTCCTGGACTACGAAAAGGAACTCAATCCCCAGCAGCTTGAGGTGGTCAAGGCCGAGGGGGGACCCGTCCTGGTCATCGCCGGGGCGGGGAGCGGGAAAACCCGGGTGGTGACCTACCGGGTGGCCTACCTGATCGAGAAGGGGGAACACCCCTCCACCATTCTTCTGGTCACTTTCACCAACAAGGCCGCGCGGGAAATGCTCCGGCGGGTCGAGCTGTTGATGCCGGGGGCGGTGGGGGTCAGCAGCCGGGTATGGGGGGGGACCTTCCATCACATCGGGAACCGCATCCTCCGCCGTCACGCTCCGCTCGTGGGTTTTCAGCCCAACTACACCATCCTCGACCAGGAAGACGCAAAGAGTCTCATGGAGACCTGCATCACCGAGCTCAAGATGAATCCCAAAGGCTCCCGTTTCCCCAGGGGAGAAGTTTTGGAAGATATCGGGAGCCTGGCGGTCAACACCCAGCGGCCCATCGAGGAAATCGTCCTGGAGCGCTATCCCTACTTCTACGATCTGCTGGACGACATCCGCGCGGTGGCCGGACACTACCGGAAGCGAAAACGCGAACTGAATTCCCTGGATTTCGACGATCTCCTCTTTTACTGGAAAACCCTTCTCCAGGAGCACCCCGAAGTTCGGGCCCGGTACGGAGAGCAGTTCCGCCACCTCCTGGTGGACGAGTACCAGGACACCAACCGGATCCAGGCGGAGATCATCGATCTCCTGGCGGAGCGGCACGGGAACGTCATGGTGGTGGGGGACGATTCCCAGTCCATCTATTCCTTCCGGGGGGCCAACTTCGCCAACATTCTTTCCTTTCCCGACCGCTACCCGGCGGCAAAAGTCTACAAGCTGGAGATCAACTACCGGTCCACACCGGAGATCCTTCACCTGGCCAATTCCAGCATCGTCTTCAACCGCCATCAGTTCCCCAAGGAGCTCAAGACCGTCCGGCCCGGGGGATCGGTTCCCTCTCTGGTGCCGGTCCAGGACGTTCTGGAGCAGGCCTATTTCGTGGCCCAGAAGATCGAGGAGATCCGCGACGAGGGAACCCCCCTCTCGGAGATCGCCGTCCTGTACCGGGCCCACTATCACTCCATGGAGCTGCAGATGGAGCTGACCCGGAGGGGAATCCCCTTCCAGGTCCGCTCCGGCCTGCGCTTCTTCGAGCAGGCCCACATCAAAGACGTGTGCGCCTACCTGAAGGTCGTCTGCAATCCCCTGGATGAGCTGGCCTGGAAGCGGATGCTCCAGCTCTATCCCAAGGTGGGAAAGGCCACGGCGGAGAAAATCTGGCGCTTCATTTCCTCCGGGGCTTCGGACCCCTGGACGGCCCTGGATTCGAAAGAGATGGCCCAGAAAGTTCCGGCGGGGGCGCGGGAAGGCTGGCGGGCGCTCCTGAAAACGATGGTCCCGCTGCGCCGCGAGGGAATGACTTCCGATCCCATGGGAATGATCGAAAGGGTCATGCGGGGAGGGTATGAGGAATATCTGCAGGCCAGGTATCCCAACTACGAGTCCCGGGCCGACGACCTGCGGCAGCTGGCGGCCTTCGCCGGCCAGTACGCCTCCTGCCAGGATTTCCTCAGCGATCTGGCCCTCCTCACCTCGATCGAAAGCGAGGCCCAGCCCTTCGAGGGAGGGGACGGGATGGTCACCCTCAGCTCGGTCCACCAGGCAAAGGGGCTGGAGTGGTCGGCGGTGTTCATCATCTGGCTGGCCGAGGGCCGCTTTCCCTCCCTGCGCAGCCTTTCGGAAATCGGGGATGAAGGAGAAGAAGAGGAGAGGAGGCTTTTCTACGTGGCGATCACCCGGGCACGGGACGAGCTTTATCTCTGCTATCCCCGGTTCGCCCCCGACCGGGGCGGAAGGGAAATGATCCAGCAGCCCTCCCGGTTCATCGCCGAACTCTCGGGAGAAGGCTATGAGAAGGTGGGCCTGGATGAATAAAAAGAAATGATCATTGATCAATTGCCCATTGGCCATTGATTATTTTAATGGGCGATAATCTTTACCCAGACCTTGCGGGATCGCGGTCCATCAAATTCGCAGAAATAGACACCCTGCCAGGTTCCCAGGGCCAGCTTTCCGTTCTGGATGAAGAGGGTCTGGGAGGGCCCGAGCAGGGTCGTTTTGATATGAGCGGCCGAATTCCCCTCGGTGTGCTGGTAGGCGCCGGTGAAGGGGATGAGCCGGTTGAGTTCGGTGAGGATGTCGTGCTGCACACTGGGGTCGGCGTTTTCGTTGACGGTGATCGCCGCCGTGGTATGGGGAACGAAGATCACCAGGAGGCCGTCGGTCACCCGGCTCTCCTGGACGAGTCGGGACAGCTGACCGGTCATATCCACAAGCTCTGTCCGGCTCCGGGTACGAACGCTGATTTCCTGATAGCTCATCCCAAGCTCCTTTGGTTTCATGGTAAGGTGATTGAATCGTACTGCGGTTCTGCCGTTTTGCCGCGGAGGCGATGGTCAGGGCAGCGCAGCCCTTCTTTCATCCCGAACCCTGAACACTCTTTGGTCTGCTAATGGAACGACCCCTTCTCATTTTAGCCTCCGCCTCCCCGCGGAGGCAAGAGCTTCTGAACTCGGCGGGCATCTCTCTTGAAGTCCTTCCCAGTGAAGTGGATGAGGGATTTCAGGAAGGAGAGCCCCCTGAGGAATATGTGGCGCGCCTCGCTCGCCGGAAAGCCGCGAAGGCAGGCGCGAGGCATAAAGATCGGTGGGTGCTGGCCGCGGATACCGTCGTGGTCATCGACGGGCGGATCCTCGGCAAACCGGGTAGCCGTCAGGAAGCCAAGGATATGCTCGACATGCTGAGCGATCAGGAGCATCGGGTGATCACCGGTTTCTGCTTGCTTTACGGCGCTTCCGGAAAATCCCGGGAAGGGACGGTCACCACCCGGGTCCGGTTCAAGAACCTTTCTTCCCGGGAGGTCGACTGGTACCTGGATACCGGTGAGCCCTTCGACAAGGCCGGGGCCTACGCCATCCAGGGAAAGGCGGCTTTCATGGTCAAGGAGATCCGGGGATCCTATACCAATGTAGTGGGATTGCCTTTGACCGAAGTGATCGAAGCCTTGCAGGAGATGGGAGCGGTCGATTAAAAATGCCTAAAATTCGAAATGCCTAAAATGCCTAAAGTTTAAAACAAAGTATTATCTTATTTGACTCCGGGCTTTGAGCTCTGAAAGGGCACGCAGCAGCGTGCCCCTACGAATTTTTTTGGATCTGAATCTGCGAAATCTGCGCAATCTGCGGATCCATGTTTCGGATTTTGGGATTTGGAGCTTGGGATTTATCCCGCTCCGCGGGATGGGGGTGTCGGTTTTTTGAACCGGGAAAGTCAAATATGTTACACCTGGGGGAATCATCGGATCCTCTTCCGGAAGGAATGAAGCCATGACCATAGCCGAAAATGTGGCCCGGGTCCGGGAGCGGATGGAGGCGGCAGCCCGCCGGGCGGGACGGGACCCCCGGAAGACCCGACTGGTGGCCGTGAGCAAAACGGTGGACCCCGACCGGATTCGAGAGGCCCTCGAGGCCGGGGTGGATTCGCTGGGAGAGAACTATGTGCAGGAAGCCCAGAAGAAGATCGAAGAACTGGGACACCAGGCGACCTGGCATTTTATCGGCCACCTGCAGACCAACAAGGCCAAAGTGGCGGTGCGTCTCTTCGACTGGGTCCATTCGGTGGACAGCCTGCGGCTGGCCGAGGAGTTGAACCGGGTCGCCGGGCAGCAAAAAAAGGTGCTTCCGGTTCTCCTGCAAATCAACCTGGGCCAGGAAAAGACCAAGTTCGGGACCCTGCAGGAAGACGTCTTCGGGCTCCTGGAGCAGATGGGGTCCCTCCCGGGGATCTCGTTGAAAGGGTTGATGGCCATGCCGCCGTTCTTCGACAACCCGGAAGAATCCCGGCCCTATTTTCGCGCCCTCCGGGAGCTGGCCGAGGCGGTTTCCCGGCGAAAGATCGCGGGGGTCTCCATGGAGGAACTGTCCATGGGAATGTCCAACGACTTTGAAACGGCCATCGAGGAAGGAGCCACGCTGGTCCGGGTGGGAACGGCGATTTTCGGCGCCCGCCCCGACAAATGACCGCATAAATTTTCTTGTCCGATTTTTAGGGCGGTGGTAAATTGAAGGAAAAATAAAAAATTAACGAGGAACCGCAGAGAGGGCAAAGAATTCAAAAGAAAGGAATAATGGAATAGGATGGGTAAAACAAATACCCAATATTCCATTTTGTCTGCTCTGCGGTGAATTGATTTTAATTCAAGGGGGGGGATTATGGCCATTACCAGAGAACAGGTCATCCGGCTGGTCTCCGAAAAAGTCGGGCCCGCGGTCGCCATCGAAGCCAAGATGGAGAAGGGTTTCTGGCGGGTTACCCTGACCCAGGAAGGAAAGACGAGCCTCCTGGAATTGAAGCGGGGATTCCTCGATGATTATCTGGAGAGAGGGGAATACCAGCAGGAGATCGCCTTCGAGACCCGGATCAACAAGGCATTGAAGGGACTGAAAGACCTGAAATAGAAGTCCAGTTCTTTTCTTTTCGGCTCCGATTGAAAAGAGATCCCTTGATGAACTCCCCCCCCACATCCCTTTCCTCCCCTTCAAGGCGTGCCCCCGGGCCCGCTCCCAGCCTTGCGCTTCCCATTTCTATCGCACCCGCGCTTCTCCCGGAGGGACCGTTTTAAACCCGGGGGAAAGGTCTGCCCGGGGGGGGAATGAGGATAGAGGTTTCAGGTATGCATTTTGCATGTTTATTCATGAAGATGATTGAGGAAACGGCCTACTTGTGGAAAGAAGATCATCCGAAATCCTGATCTACCTGGGAATGGGGGGAAGCCTCCTTTACCTCCTCTATGCCGGCAGCCTTTTTTCTGAAACTTCCTTCCAGTTGTTTTTAGGCTGGGGTTTCCTGGCCGTCCTTTGGTTCCTGAAAAGAATCCCTTCTTTCCATGAACCGCCCCGAAGGATCCTCTTCCTTCTCCTCGCGGCTTTCATTTCCCTGCGGTACTGGATGTTTCGGACCTTTGACAGTCTCCTTTTCGTCAGCATCGGGGACAGCCTGGGAATGATGCTCCTGTACCTGGCCGAGACCTACGGGATCTTGATCTATTTCCTGGGAATGTTCGTCTCTATCTGGCCGCTGAAGCGGGACATCGCTCCCCTGCCCGCCCCGAGGGATTCCTGGCCCACCGTGGATGTCCTGATTCCCACCTTCACGGAGGCGCCCGAGATCGTCATGACCACGGCCATCGCCTGCACGCAGCTGGACTACCCCAGGGAAAAGCTGAACATCTTCATCCTGGATGACGGGTCCACAGTGGAAAGACGCAACTCCCCGGACCCGGAAAAGGCGAAAGCCGCTTGGGAACGCCATAACACCCTCCGATCCATTGCCGAAACCCTGAGAGTTACATATCTTACCCGGGAGAGGAATGTGCGCGCCAAGGCCGGGAACCTGAACGAGGCTCTGGGGTTTCCGGGGGTGAAACCCGGGAGGGGCCTTTCGGCCGACCAGCTGGCCTGGGTCAGAGAATCCGTGGACCTTAGAGACAAAGAGGCCGCCGGCCGGGGCGAGCTGATCCTGTTGCTGGATTGCGATCATGTCCCGACCCGGGATTTTCTGAAGAACACGGTGGGGTATTTCTTGGGCGATGAGAAGCTCTTCCTGGTGCAGACGCCCCATTTTTTCATCAACCCCAACCCGGTGGAAAAGAACCTGGGGACCTACGGGTCGAGCCCGGGGGAGAACGAGATGTTTTACCGGGCGATCCAGCCGGGGCTGGATTTCTGGAATTCCTCCTTTTTCTGCGGATCGGCGGCAATCCTGCGGCGTAAGTACCTGCAACGGGTCGGGGGAATCCAGGTAGAGACGATTACCGAGGATGCGGAGACGGCGCTGGCCGTCCATTCCCAGGGGCTGAACAGCGTCTTTCTGGACCGGCCCATGGTCTGCGGGCTTTCCCCGGAAACCTTTGACGACTTCATGCTGCAGCGGAGCCGCTGGACCCAGGGGATGCTGCAGATCTTTTCCCTGAAGAATCCCCTGTGGCAGAAGGGTCTGACCTGGGTGCAGCGGATCTGTTACCTGAACTCCTGCATGTTCTGGTTTTTCGGGCTGGCCCGTCTGGTCTTCTTCATCTCGCCTCTGCTGTACCTGTTTTTCGGGGTCCGGGTTTACAACGCGTCGGAGTGGCAGGTGCTGGGGTACGCCGTGCCGCACATATTCGGTACGATCATGGTGACGGATTTTCTGTACGGGCGGGTGAGGCACCCGTTTTTTTCCGAGTTGTACGAGGCCGTCCAGAGCATGTACCTGGTCCCGGTGATCCTTTCGACGCTGATCAACCCCCGCTCCCCCCGTTTCAAGGTCACCCCCAAGGGGAAGAGCCTGGAAACCGAATACCTGAGTCCCTTGGCCGTTCCCTTCTACCTCCTCTTTTCGCTGTCCCTCATAGGAATGATAGCCGCGGTCTTCCGCTGGCACAATTACCCTCTGGAGGGTTTCGCCGTCCTCATCTGCCTCTTCTGGAATATCTTCAATTTTATCTTTGTTCTCCTCTGCCTGGGAGTGGTCTGGGAGCTGCAGCAGAGAAGACGGTATCACCGGATCGGGCGGAAGGGCAGGTGGAGGTTACCATACCCCGGCTCCAAAAGACCGTAACCGCCGAGCTCCAGGACCTCTCCCTGGGGGGGGTGAGCCTTCAACCCCCGGAGGCAGTGCCGCTGGAGGAGGGCGAACGGGTCCTGATCCGCGCCGGGGGTTCGAACGGAAAGCCCTTCTCCCTCCAGGCTTCGGTGGTCCGGAACTCCCTGCGGAGGGGGAAACGGGAGTGGGGATGTGAATTTGCCATCCCGGACCTGTCGGCTTTTTCCGAGATCGTCGGCTTTGTCTACGGGGACAGCTCCCGCTGGGTCAAGTTCTGGGAGGAACGGAGATCCCGGCAGATCCGGATTTCCCGGGGCTTCTTGCATCTGATCCGGATCGGCTGGAGGGGTGCGTTCCGGAATTTCAAGGGGGTCCTCTTCCCTCGCTGGCAGAAATGGGTTCATTCCACCCGGGCGCTTCCGGGGAAGGTGGCCTTCGGGCTTTCCCTGCGGAGAAAGATTCTGCGGGCCCTCTTCGCCGGACTCCCGAAGGCGGCCCCGGCCGTGCCGACCTCTGCGGAAAAGAACGGGTAGCCAATTTGGTTTTTTTAAACTAAAATGAAAAATAAATCCTGGAGGAGCCGGTGCCCTTCATGCGATCGAAAGCTGTTTTTCCTTCCCTACTCCCGGGTATTCTTTCCTGCCGCCCTCTGACTCCCGTCGGCCAAAGCCTTTATTTTCCCGTTTCCAGCCGTTCTTGCGGAAGGGCTCCGCGGGCCGCCCGGGAAAGGGGTTTCAGTATTTTTCATCATTTTTCCGAAAAAATTTATCGCTGAGGCAATCATGAAAAAAAAATCAAGTTCCAAGGTAGAAAAAAGAGAGGAGCGTGGGGTGATAAGAAAACTTGTTTTCTTCGGGGTGACCCTGCTTTTCTGGGGCTCTTTCGCTTTCCCGGCGCAGGCCCAGGACCTGGTGAAGCTGAAGGTCCCCCTGACCAAGCTGGCTCCGGTTCAGACGACCAAGCTGATGGGGAATTTCGGGGGACACTGGGTGAAACTTCCCATTCCCGAACGCTGGCAGATCGAGAAGGCCACCCTCCATTTTTCTTATGTAAACTCGACGGCCCTGATCTCCCGGAACTCCCGTCTGATCGTGCTCCTGAACGGCCGGCCGCTGGCCCAGGTAACCCTCCAGCCCCAGTCTCCGGTGGGGGATGTGGCCGTCTTTCTCCCGCCCCGCCTCCTGAAACCGGGGTACCAGGACCTGGAATTCAACGTGATCCAGCACTACACCCTGGATTGCGAAGACCCCAGCCGCCCCGGAGATGTGGACCATTCTGGAGCTGGATAAATCCTACGTCGAGTTTCAATACCGCCTGAAACCGGTCCCCCTCCAGCTGAAGGCCATCTCCGACTTCCTCTTCGATTCCCGGCTCGGCGGGGAAAGCCGGGTACACCTGGTGATCGAAGAGCTTTCCGCGGAGAAGGCCGAGCTGGCCGGGCTCATCGCCAGCGGGCTGGCGGTCCGGTTCGAGTACCGACCGGTCGTCTTTTCAGTCTCCCAGACCCCGCAGCCCCGGATGGACAATGTCCTCATCGGCGAGGCGAAGTTCGTGAAAGGGATCCTGGGGGAGCGCAGCCCGGAGGTGAAGGGCAGCTCCCTTTCCCTGATGCACCTGCCGGTCAGGGAGGAAGGGGCGGCTCGGAAAGGGTCAAGCGACCCGGGCCATGCCCTGATCGTGGTTTCGGGGGAAAAGTTCGAACAGGTGCGGGATGCCGCCCGGACCCTGGCTTCGCTTTCCTTTCCCTATCCCGGAACTCCCTCCATGGAAGTGAAAGAGATCCGCTTTCCCCCGACGGAGGAGTCCAAGGGGAAAACCCTGGTCGCCCCCGGGGAGAAGTACGCCTTCCAGACCCTGGGATTTGAGACCACCACCTTCCGCGGGATGCGGCCCGGGTCCCGGTCCGTGGAGGTGCGGGTTCCCTCCCATTTCCTGGCCAAGTCGAACGATTTTTTCTGGGTCTCCCTGCACATGGCCTACGGCAGCGGCATGCGCAAGGACTCGGTCCTGAACGTCTTCTTCAATGATAATTATATTTCTTCCATTTTCCTGGAAAACCCGCAGGGGGGGATCTTCCGGAACTACCAGATCCCCGTCCCCGCCTACCAGATGAAGAGAGGGCGCAACCTCCTCACCTTCAGCCCGGCCCTCACCCCGCTCATCACCGGGCGGTGCGAATACATCCAGACCGAGAATCTCCTGCTCACCATCTTCGGCGACTCCTCCTTGCGGACCCCGCCCATGAGCCAGCTGGGTGGACCTCCCCCGGATGGAGCTCTTCTTCCAGGACGGCTTCCCCTTCACCCGTTGGCCGGACGGCCGGGAAACGGTCATCTTCCTGGCCGAAAAGAGTATGAACACGCTCTCGGCGGCCCTGAACCTGCTGGCCATTTCCTCCCAGAAGGTCGGGTACCCCGCCTTCGGCGTCCGTTTTACCTTGGAGCCGCCCAAGGAGCCGAACCGGGAAATCCTCGTGGTGGGGCCGGTCGCCCAGATTCCCCAGGATCTTCTGAAAGCGGCGCCGGTCAAGTTCAGCCGGGACGGGTCGATCTCCTATCCCCAGCTGAAGAAGCCGGACCCGGAATCCAGAGGACGAGGATTCCTGGATCCGGAGGCTCCTGAGCCGGTTTATCTCTCCGCCCGCGGTGGAAAGGACTCTTTCCCCCGCCTGGGCGGCTTTCAGCCAACAGGTGAGCGGCCTGGGCGCGGAGAGGGCGGTACTCAGCCAGTTTCAATCTCCCTACCAGATCGGAAGGTCGGTTGTCCTCTTGAGCGCCGCTTCCTCCCAGGAGTTATTCCGGGGAGCGGTGATGATGTGGGAACCGATGGTCCAGGGACGGATCATGGGGGACCTGGCCATCCTGGAACTCTCTTCCCCGGAATTTCAGGTGGCCAGCGCGGAGATGGGCTCGAAGTATTATGTGGGGGAAAGGGGGCCGGTCTCCCGCTTGAGCTCCCTTCTCTACACCTATCCCTGGCTCTTCCTGGGGCTCCTGGTGGTGGCCTTCATCATCCTCGCCTACGCCATCCATCACCTGCTGAAGAAGCAGCGGCGGAAACGGATCGGCCATGAAGCTTAGGAGGATCCTCCTGGGCCTGGGCCTGCTCCTGGTCTGGGGGACGGCCTACGCCCAGCCGGCGAAGGATTGGGAAGCCTACAAGAAGCGCTTCGTCTCTCCCGATGGACGGGTGGTGGACTTCCTCCAGGGACAGATCAGCCACTCCGAAGGCCAGGGATACGGCTTGCTGCTGGCGGTCCTGCAGGATGATCCCCGGGCTTTTTCTCCGCTCTGGAAATGGACCCGGGACAACCTGCCGATGAGGAAGGGAGACTCCCTCCATGCCTGGAAGTGGGGCCAGCGGCCCAACGGGCAGTGGGCGGTCCTGGATTACAACAACGCCACCGACGGAGACATCCTCATCGCCTGGGCCCTGCTGAAGGGGGCCAGGAAATGGAAGAACGAAGCCTACCGCGGCCAGGCCCGGGAGATTGTGAAGGCCGTGCGGGAGAACCTGGTCGTCCAGCGACGGGGAAAGCTCCTGCTCCTGCCGGGGTACTACGGGTTTGTGCTGAAAGAAGGGGAGGTCCTGAACCCCTCTTACCTGATCTTCCCGGCCTTCCGGGAATTTGCGGAGGTGGAAGAGCCGCAGTTCTGGAAGAAGGTCTACGAGGATTCCCTGGAGGTCTTGCGGAAGTCCGCTTTCGGGCGACTGGGCCTGCCCGCGGACTGGATCCTGGTGAAAGAATCCGGAACCTCCATTTACCAGGAGAGGAGCCGCTTCTTCGGCTATGAGGCCGTCCGCATCCTTCTTTACCTGGCCTGGGACGGAAGCCTGGGAACCTTGCCCGGGGCGAAGGCTCTGCTGGATATGTACAAGAAGCTCGGGTACGTTCCGCTGAACGTGGACCTGGTCATGAACAATATCTCCCTGGAAGAAGGACCGGGGGGATATTATGCCGTCTACGGAAGGATAGCGCGGGACCTCGGGGAGGGAGAACTCAGCCGCTCCCTTTTCCAGAGGGCCGCGAAGAAGGTTCAGGCGGAGAAGGACGATTACTATTCCTACACGCTCTACCTGCTGTCGCAAGGGAGGTAAGGCATGGGTGATGAAAGACCCTCCGTGGAGCCATCCCACGAGGAGGGGAATGTTCAAGGCCCCGAACTCATCCTTTCCCCGAGGAAAAAGATCCCGGTGAGGGGAATGGCAGAAGATAGGGGACGGGTTTCAAACCCGCCTCTGCCGTGCCGGCCATAGACAAGATCAAATGAAAAAGAGTTTCCATTCATCGCGGTCGCCTTCCTCGTTTCCGGCCTGTGGTACGTCCAGGCCCAGGAGCAGGGGCAGCCCCAGCTTGAGGACGTGGACCAGAAAAAGCACGAGGCCGAGATCTCCCAGCACCCGCACGAATCCGGGCTTCTGGAGCCGGAGTTCGAGGAGATGAAAAAATCGGCTCAAAAGACGGTGGTGCGCGCAGCCCCGTCCTCTCCTCCCACGCTGAAGGATAAACTTGCCCAGGGGTGGAGGTTTTTCCGAAGGGGAGATTATGGCCAGGCAATCCCCCTCTTTACCCAGGCATCCGCCGCGCCGGATGCCGCCATCGCGAATGAGGCCCGGCTGGGCCTGGCCTACGCTTACCTGAAGCAGGGGCAGAAAGGCCGGGCCAAGGAGATTTTCGAAGAGCTGGTCGGGAAGAATTACAAAACCGGAGAAGTCCTGCCCAACCTCCTTTCCCTCCTGCTCGACGATCAGGAGCATTCCCGGGCCAAGCCTTATCTGGCCCTCCTCCCGGAGAAAGAGCGGATGACCTGGGAGAAGAAATTTCAGGAAGCCCGGGTTCGCGACGACTACCGAAAACTGACCCAACCCCCAACTCCGAAAGATTTGAATCAGTTTGTTCTGGCCCACCGGGAGGGGCTGGATGGTTGTTTGGCCCATGACGTCTTTGCCCGGGTGGCCAAAGATCTGGCCGCAGCAGGGGCCAAGACGGAGGCCGCTTCTCTTTACCGCGATCTCTTGAAGTGCCCGGAGCCGGACTGGAAGGCGCGCCTGGGAGTGGTCTATGGGCTGTCCGAAGTGTCTCCTCCCGAAGAGATGGAAAGCCTTCTTGCCGAGGAGAAGAAGAAAGGCCCGAAGGAGTACCGGGCCGAATTGAACGCTTTGGAACTCTCGCTTCTCCGCAAGCAATTGGCCGCCCTGCCGCCCGGATCCAGGGAGGCGGAAAAAGTGAGCGGAAGATCCTGGCCCTGCAGCCCGGCGATCCATCGGCCCAGAGGGCGCTGGCCTGGTCGTACTTCAACCAGGGAAAGAATGAAGAGGCTTACCGCCTTTTTTCTTCCCTCCATTCCCGCTACCCGGGGGAGAGAGACTACGCCCTGGGGCTGGCCTACACCCAGATGAAGATGGGGAAAGATGGAGAAGCCCTGGCCCTGGCGGAAAAAGTGCCCTTCGAGGATGACGAGTGGCAGAGGATTCGAGCTCAGCTATACCTTAAAAGGGGAAGAGAGGCTTTCGAGAAGAAGGATTACGCTCAAGCCGAGGCCTACCTGAACAAGGCCCTGGCCATCGAGCCCGACAACCGGGATGCCCGAATTCTCCTGGGCTGGACCCTCTTTGCCAGGGGGCAGGATGAGGGGGCCCTTTCCCTCGCCCGGGCGGAGAGAGAGAAAGGGAAGCCGTCTCCTGAACATCTGAAGGCGCTTAACGATCTGGAACTGGCCGTTCTCCGGAAGCAGCTGGCCGCCCTGTCCCCTTCCTCTCCAGAGGTGGAACGGGTGGCCCGAAGGATTCTGGCCCTGCAACCCGGGGATCCTTCCGCCCGAAGGGCCCTGGCCTGGATGTACTACAACCAGGGAAAGGACCGCGAGGCTTACCCGCTCTTCTCTTCTCTCCACCAGGAATATCCCTCTGACCGGGATATTGCCCTGGGCTTGATTTACACCCAGATGCGCATGGGAAAGACGGATGAGGCTCTGGCCCTGGCCGAAAGGGCCGGTTTCCAGGACGGGGAATGGCAGGAGATCCGGGCCCAGCTCTACCTGAAGAAGGCCGGGGAGGCGTACGACAAGAAGAGATACGCGGAAGCCCAGACTCTTGCGGGGAAAGCCCTGGCGATTCAGCCCGGAAACCAGGAAGCCCAACTCCTCTCGGCCCGGAGTTTTTCCGCCCAGGGGAAACCTGGGGAAGCGCTTCCGGTATTTTTGGATCAGTACCAGAAGTCTCCTTCTCCTGAAATGGGCAAGTCGGTCCTTTCCACATATGACCAGATGGGGGAGAGAAAGAAGGCCTACCAGTTTGCCGAGGCCATGGGAAAAGAGGCTTCGCCGGCCTCGAAGAAAGCGGCCGCCGAATATTTCGCTTCCCACGACGCGCCGGTGAGGGCGGCACAAACGGACCCGGAACCGGGCACCTGCTACTACAACGCGGACAAGCCTTCCGTCGAGGCTTCCTTGTTATTCCGCTACAAGAGCGGTTCCGACGGGTTCGACAAATTGATCGAAGCGGACTTTCCCGTTACCCTGGATTACCCGACTCGTTACGGCAAGAAGTGGAGCTTCTCCCTGATCCCGGCCCACCTTTCTTCGGGAAGCGCCCCGTCCCTTCCCTACGCGGGAAACTTTTACAAGAACGTGAACAGAGAGCCGAAGCAGAACGACCTGGTCACCTCTCTATGGGTGGTGAAGCCGGAGATCGGGTTCCAGAAGGAAGCACCCATCCGCTATGGGTTCCTCCTGGGCACTTCCTTCATCGGCGGCCCGGTCTCTCCCCTGCCGACTTTTACCGCCGGTCTGTCGGGAAAGAACTGGCTGGTCAATGTACACCAGCTGCAGGTGGATGAGTCCATTCTCTCCTATGCCGGGCAGAAGGATCCTTACACCAACAAGGAATGGGGGAGGGTGCTGCGCACGGGAATCGAGGGGGATATCAACTTCGAACCGCGGCCCACCTACTGGCTCTCTTTCGCCGCCGGCTATGACTATCTCTGGGGGGAGGATGTCTGGTCCAACCAGAGCGTCTTCGGCACCGCTTCTTTCGGGAAGACCATCCCCGTGGGGCCCCGGAGACCTGTCGGCGGGCCTGTTTGCCACGGTCAAGCATTTTCAGCGGAACACCGACTTCTTCACCTACGGCCACGGGGGCTACTTCAGCCCCGAGATCTTCTTCATGACCGGCCCCACGCTCCGCTACAAAACCACGCCCTGCGCGACCTGGTCCATCGACGCCCGGGTCTCGGCTGGGTACATGTATTACGAGACCAAGGACAGCCCCCATTATCCGCTGTTCGATGACAACCTGTCGGCTTTGAACGGATTCGCTCAGGCGGATGCGACCGGCACCTACTCCGGGGAGGACGTCTCCCGGCTGGGGTTCAGCGGAAAGGTCCGGGGGGTGAAGCTCTTCGGGAACCACTGGCTCGGCTCGGCCTTCGTGGGCTTCAACAACGCCTCCTCCTACAACGAATGGCGCACCGGCGTCTCCCTCCAGTACTTCTTCGACTCCATCACCAACGCGGGCGAATTCCGCCACTTCCTGCTCCGCGAGCCCGAAGACCGGTTCCAGAGATTCACGAGATAAGATTTTCCCGATAACCAGTGACCAGTAACCAGTAATGAGTAACCAGTAACGTCTTTTTTCATTCCGCATTCAGGTCATTCCGCCCTTCGTATTGAGGGTTTTTGGTACTTGCCGCAAGCGAAGCGCTCCTCAAGTCACGCCCATGGCGTGACGCTCCTCGAGTCCCGCCTCAGGCGGAACGCTCCTCAAGGCCCGAAGGGCCGGTCCGCCTCCATTCCGCATTCCGCATTTTCAGAGGTTTTCTTTTTCAACCCGCAATCCGCGATCCGAAATCCGCAATTTCAGATGCCTGGCGAGGGCGACGGCTCCCAGGACGCCGGCCCGGTCGCCCAAGGCCGGCGGGACGATGTATTCGTCGATCCTTTCGAGAATCATGGGCAACTGGATGTAGCCGTTCAGCAATCGTCCGACTTGTTCCCGAATCAGAGGAAACAGGTGATCCTGGTGCATCACCCCTCCGCCCAGGATGATCCGGTTGGGGGAAAGAGTGCAGATGTAATTATGGACCGCCAGAGCCAGGTATTGAGCTTCCATCTTCCAGGCGGAATGGTCCGAAGGGAGTTCCGCCGCCGGCTTTCCCCACCGGGCTTCCATGGCCGGGCCCGACGCCAGACCCTGCAGGCAGTCTCCGTGGTAAGGGCACACGCCGGAGAAGGAGTTGTCCCCCGAGATCCGCGGCACGCGGATGTGTCCCATCTCCGGATGGAACAAGCCATGCATCATCCGGCCGTTGATGACGCCCCCGCCGCCGATCCCCGTGCCGACCGTCAGGTAAAGGACCATATCCAATCCTTGGCCGGCTCCCCAGGTGTACTCGCCCAGGGCGGCCGCATTGACGTCCGTGTCGATTCCGACCGGAACGTCAAAGGCCCGACGAAAAGCCCCCAGCACATCCGCCTGTTTCCAGCCCGGCTTGATCGAGGTGCTGAGACGGCCGTATGCAGGAGAGGCCGGGTTGAGATCGCAGGGGCCGAAGGTGCCGATTCCCAGGGCGGCAAAGGCCTCGTGGGCTTTGAAAAATGCGATAGCCCGCCCGAGCGTTTCTTCCGGCTTCGTCGTGGGAAAGGAGATCTGGGCGCGAACATCGTCCGGTCCGGAGGCCACCATGCAAATAAATTTCGTCCCCCCGGCTTCCATGCCGGCGTACAGAGTTGCTTGATCCCGCTTCATCGCATCTTCCTTTTTCGAGAGTCTCGTCTTGAAAATCTTCCTGCCATCAAAATACCCGATTCAAATTCTTTTGAAAACTGCTTTTATGAAGATAGGCGGTGCGTTCGGCGAACGCACTGCCTATCTGGGTGATTGGAAATACAGAAGAAAATATAGGCAGGCGGAAACCACTTGACTTGGCGTACGCTTTTATGTACGCTTAGATCAGAGGGGGAAAATATGACCACCATCAAAGCTACGGAAGCCAGAGCCAAGCTCTTTAAGCTGTTGGACCAGGCTGCGGAATCCCATGAACCGATTCAGATCACCGGGAAAAGGTCAAACGCGGTCTTGATCTCCGAGGAAGATTGGCGGTCTATTCAGGAAACCCTTTACCTCCTGTCCATTCCAGGCATGCGGGAATCCATCCGCAAGGGTCTTAAGACCCCGGTGGAGAAATGCAGCGAGAAGCCCGGATGGTAGAGTGGAAAATCGTCTATACCCGCCAAGCGCAAAGAGATGCCCGGAAAATCGCAGCAGCAGGCCTGAGGCCCAAAGCCGAAAAATTACTCGAGATCTTATCCCGGAACCCTTATCAGACCCCTCCAACCTTCGAAAAGCTGGTGGGAGACCTCGCCGGCGCTTATTCCCGCCGTATCAATATCCAGCACCGCCTCGTATATCAGATTTTGGAAGAGGAACGGACCGTGAAAGTGATCCGGATGTGGACGCATTACGAGTAATTGCTTATTTCATTTAGGTAAAACCACGGCTCTGCCGGGGGCCCCGTATCCAGTACGGGGTTGACATTTCCAGGATGCTTGGGTTGTGGCCCGGGGGCAAGAACCTTCTGGGCAAAAAGCATCGGCCCACTCAATTTCGGATTTCGAATTGCGGATTTTGGATTTTACGGGTTTCTATTTCAATCCGCATTCCGCAATCAACAATCCGCAATTTCTGTGGGCCGGCCCAGGAATGTTTCTTTCCATCTGTCTACCCTTTATGGATCGAAGGGAAAGGAGAACAGGTTTGAAAATCGTCTATCCCGTCCTGCCCAGCTGGCTGATTCAGAAGCGGAAAAATTTTACCGACGGCGTCCGGAACCTGGAGAACCTGGGATTCAAGGTTCTCAACCGGCGTTTTGTCACCCGGCTGCCCTCCAACTCCCAAAAGGTGAGCCAAATCCATTCTGCCTTTCGGGATAAAAGGGTGGATATCGTCCTGGCCCAGCGGGGCGGGTACAGCTCCATGAAGGTCCTTCCCCTTGTTGATTTTGAGCTGATCCGGAAGAACCCGAGGATCTTTGCCGGGTTCAGCGACCTGAGCACTTTGCTCAATGCCATCTATGAAAGGACCGGCCTGGTAACCCTCCACTCCCCCATGATCGTGAATTTTTCCGCGCCCCGAAAATTCACCGTCCGATCATTTTTGAATGCAGTAAATGGGTTTCCCCAAAAGAACCTCTTCGCCGGGGCGCCGGTCCGGGTGTTCCATCATGGAAATGCCCGGGGGGTTCTCAAGGGGGGAAATCTGGCTACGCTGACGTCGCTCGTCGGCACGGAGTGGGAAATCGACACGGCGGGCTCGGTGTTGTTCCTGGAGGACGTGGATGAAAAATTGTACCGGGTGGACCGGTACCTTACCCAGTGGATCCTGGCCGGGAAGCTGAAAAAAATAAGGGCGCTCATCCTGGGGGATTTCCGGGGCCTAAGGAGCAAAGAGGTTTACCGGATCCTTTCCACCCAGATGAAAATAAATTTTCCCGTGGTCCAGACCCCCTACATCGGGCATGGAATGAACAAAATCACTTTGCCCGTGGGCGCGATGGTGGATCTCACTCTAAACCTACATCCGTAAGAGAATCGCCGTTTTTCACCGCCATCCGACGTAACTGACGTTTTTTTCAATCAGTCACGAAATTGGAGGCCTTTTTTAAAATATCCTTCGCCTCCCTTATGATTCGATCTACCAGATCCTGAACCTTGGGCAGGTCCTCCACCCTCTGGGCACATTCGCCCCCGGCCATCAGGGCTTTTTCCCGATCCCCGTTGAACACGGCTTGGATGCCTTTCCTTTCATAGGCGACCAATTCCTGAGCTCCGGTGGTGCTGTAATCATCGGGTGTATCGAGATATATCGATGGAGACTTGAGTAACGTGTTTTTTTGATGCTCAACACTTGAAGGGGTCTTTAACCATCGGGCCGGTCCCACCATACCGCGGGCCACGAGGGTTCCCCGGTCCTGGGTCTTTACCACTTGCTCCTTCCACAAGGGATGAAAGTCGCTTTCCTGGGTGGCCAGGAATCTGGTGCCCATTTGAGCTCCGGCCGCACCCAAAACAAGAGCCGCAGCCAGTGTCTTTCCGTCGCAGAATCCACCTGCACCCACCACCGGAATATTCGAACCTGCCAGGGCATCGACGACGGCAGGTAATAGAGTCATGGAGTGAATCGGTTCCCAGGAAGTATGAAAACCGCCTTCGTGCCCGGAGGCAACGATGCAGTCGACCCCCGCTTTCTTACACCGCAGGGCGGCCTTTACCGACGGTATGACGTGCAGCCAGGTAAATCCGGCGTTTTTGATCTTATCTCGCCAGGGGACGGGGTCACCGGCAGAGGTAAAGATCACTTTGAAATGGTTTTTCATCGCCGGATTTTCTTTCACGACTTTGATGGCCGTATCGATGAGGATGGCCGATAAATCAACCAATTCCGCCGACACCATCACGTTGATCCCGAATACCCCGCCCTTGTCCTTGGTCAAGCGGTACGTTCGCTTCAGCACCGAGGTCAACGCCCCGGCCATATCATCGTCCGGCGATGCCTCGCCGGTCTCTACAAAGGCGTTGTAGATCCAGGGCGAATCCTGTTTGCTGAAGAGTCCGCTGGTGGAGAGCAATCCAAGGACGCCGGCATTGCTTGCCGCAACGCAAAGGTTATTGTTGCTGAACGGACCCATGCCGGCCTGGATGATCGGATGCTGAATCCCCAGCAGCGCGGTGAGTTTGGTTCTTAACATCTTCATTCCTCCTCTGAATTTCTTGTCCTGCGTGTATTTTGATTGAGTATAAAAAATTAATTCATCCGTGTCAAAGCCAAAGAGTACCTTTCCCCATTGCTTCTATGGTCCCCTTTTCTACGAAAAGCAAGCTTGTGGCCCGGAAGGAAAGGCGTTACGCGCAAAAAGCATCGGCCTTTTGAATTTCGGATTTTAGGATTTTTTTCAATCCGCATTCCGCAATCTGCATTCCGCATTTTGGTGGAGGGACCATCGGGTGGCCGCGCGCCAACCAAAGATTAAGGAGAAAATGGTTTAAAAAGATGGTTATTTCTTGCATCCTGGTAATGTAATTTTGTATTTTTTAAACTTCTGACTTGACTTTAGTTTAAAATTATGGTTATTTAAGTACCATGGGTAATGGAAAACCAACAAAAATAAACCAGCTGATCCGTAAATGGCCTCGGGGAACTGTTGCAACGGCTTCCTACCTTAATGGACAAGGCTTCACTTACGATCTTCTGACGAAGTATCGCCGTAGCGGCTGGATTCAATCTCTCGGCCAAGGGGCCTACATCCTTCCTGAAGATCGGGTCGAGTGGTCCGGAGCTTTATACGCGGTTCAATCCCAGCTCGAGCTTGAGATTCACGCAGGAGGGAAGACGGCCCTTGAACTAAAGGGTTATGGTCACTATGTTCCCGAGGAAACAAGGACCCTCTTTCTCTATGCTCAACCCAGGGTAGTCCTGCCCGCCTGGTTTTCGGGAGAACGGCTTGGTCTCCGTCTTGTTGTGACCCGAACGAGCCTTTTTCCTCCAGACAGCCATGAGGGATTCTCCGAATGGAAGGAGAGGGAGTTCTCCATCCGGATATCTTCGCCGGAGCGGGCGGCCATGGAGATGCTCCATCTCGTCCCGGAGAAGATGAGCTTCGAGGAATCGCTTCTCATCATGGAGAGCCTTGTTGCCCTCAGGCCCGAGATCGTTCAAAAGCTTCTCGAAATATGCCGGTTTGTCAAAGTCAAAAGACTTTTCTTGTACATGGCCGAAAAACATGGGCACCCCTGGGTGGAAAAGCTCGATCGTTCACGGATAGAGATCGGCAGAGGGAAACGGAGGATCGTATCCGGGGGAGAACTCGATCCCAAGTACCAGATCACAGTCCCTAGAGATCGCAGAGAAGGAACAGTTTGAAAAAAGATACCATCTTTTTCAGGCAGGCCGAATTAGTCCTCCGAGTCCTGCCCTCGGTAAACGAAGAAGAAGTCTTTGCCTTGAAGGGAGGAACCGCAATCAATTTTTTCTTCAGGGATCTTCCCCGTCTTTCCGTCGATATTGACCTGACCTATCTTCCGGTCAACGACCGCGAAACTGCCTTGATGGATATCGGCAAAGCTCTCTTTCGAATCTCGGAAAGGGTCGAGAAAACAATTTCCGGTGTTGCCGCATTTTCCAAAAAGGACCGCGAGTTCGACATGGCAGCCGGTTTGCTAATCCGCCGTGGTGACGCAACGATCAAGGTTGAACCGAACCGCGTCCTCAGGGGATCTGCATTTCCACCCGAAACGAGATCTCTCTGTCAAAAGGCACAGGAGCTCTTTGAGCTTTCCATCGAAGCCCGCACGCTTTCTTTCGGGGATCTTTACGGAGGAAAGGCCTGTGCAGCTCTGGACCGGCAACATCCGCGGGATCTTTTTGACATCGATAGGCTGTTTAAGAATGAGGGACTGCCGGAGAAAGTACGCAAGGCCTTTATTGTCTATCTTGTCAGTCATTCTCGACCCATGATTGAAATCCTCAATCCGCACTGGGGTGATCTGCGCCCGGTCTTCGAAAGAGAATTTCAGGGCATGGTGGTCGAAGCGGTCACGGCCGAGGAACTGAGGGTTGCAGGGGAACAATTGGTGTCTAGGCTTCACGAAGAAATGACCCAGGGAGAAAGGCGGTTTATCGTATCCGTTAAAGAGGGAGAACCCCGGTGGGATTTGTTGGAGGTGCCAGGAATCGAGAGTCTTCCTGCCATTCGATGGAAACTTCAAAACATCCGCCGAATGGCACCTATGAAACACCGGGAGGCGGTTCGAAAACTCAGGGAATATCTTGGCATATAGGGGATGATCCTGGGACATAAAAAAGGGGGGATCATTTTTCATGACCTCCCCTTTTCATTTTCCCTCTTTGGTGGAGCTGAGGGGGATCGAACCCCTGGCCTGTCGATGCGACCGCTCTCCCTTAAAGGAGAAGAAGATTCTGGTGGAGCTGAGGGGGATCGAACCCCTGGCCTCATGAATGCCATTCATGCGCTCTCCCAGCTGAGCTACAGCCCCACGAGTCAAGTGCTGGAAAGTAAATAATAAATTAACACGGCAGGAAAGCGGCTGTCAATCGTTTTTTCTTGACAGCCCCTTTCTCCCTTCACTATAATTCTTCAAGGATTACCGCTCATGCCAACCTTTCTTCCTTTGTGCCGGCGTGGTGGAACTGGTAGACGCGCGGGACTCAAAATCCCGTGGGGCCTGGCTCCGTGTCGGTTCGATTCCGACCGCCGGCACCATAATCTTCATTCCCCCCCCGTGAACCGATATTCCTCCCTTATTATCACACCTGATTAAAATGCAGATTTGCAAGCCTCTCTGGACCCTGGGCTTAGGGGTGGAAACCAAATTGTCAAAATGAAAGATTTGACCCCCTATTTTTTATGGCAGAATTTAGGCGATGGTTCAAATTCCCCTGATTAGCCAAAAGAACCATTTTTTGGGCACTGACTTCCAATTTGGGGGAAAATCCCGGAAAAAACGAGATGGGATAATGCAGATGAACCAGTCTTTGATCAACCTCTTACAAAATGGGTCGGAGGCTTCCCTAGGGTGGAAAACCGTGGAGCTAGCGGCGGGGGCCAAACTGCTCTTCGAGGTCATCAGCCGGGCCTATGAGCATCATAGCCTCATGCTGACCACGAACTTGGCCTTCGAGGAATGGACCGAGATCTTTGGCTCCGAGCGACTCACCGGCGCGCTGCTGGACCGGCTCACTCACCGGTGCCACATCCTGGAAGCCAATGGAGAAAGTTACCGACTGCGACAGGCCAGGAAACGATCTAACTGGAAACCCTCATCACGGCAGGACTCAAACCCAGATAAGCAGAAAGGACAAATAACTTGACAGGAAACCTCAAACCCCTATATTTATAACCCAGGTGTCACTCTCTTCGACCGCCCCCGCCTCTCTTTTACTCCGCCCTTTCCACCCATATCAAAGTGCTGAGGTGTCACCCATGTTGACTATCTGGACATCTTCTAAGTTATTTTCATTGACAATATCATTTTGATTTGATACAAGAAAAACCAGACCGGTCAGTTATTCAAAAAACCCTTTCAACTCGGTCCCTTTCTTGGGTATGCTCGCTCAAAGGCCTTTAAGGCGGAGGAGCTCCATGCAAGTGAACAGAGACCAAGCCTGCTTACCTCTTGGTCCTTCCGATGAGCAGAGAAGTTTGGGCAATCATCCTCTTCGGATCGTGAATGCCCACGCCAGCCGGACCTTCAGAGAAATTTCCCCTGTATCTCACGAGCCATACAGTCAAAAGGGGCTACCTTCTAATCTTACAGCATCTCTTCTAACAAATATTAATCGGAGTGTCATTCGCATTCGCTTAGACCGGTTTGGCTAATGGCGGATGACCATCTGCTTTTTATTCCTTAGATTTTCGTGCTCATAATATCGCCATCGGAGGAAAGGAGGAAGTTGCCATGAAAAAGATATTCTTTGTCAGTTGCGGATTACTGCTTTTGCTGGGTGCCTTTAGCTGTGCCACACTGGGACTCAAGCCCTTGGACCCGCTCAAATTCAGTGATTCCAAAGATTTTACCAGCGAGCCCTTTGACATCAGCACGAAAGAATGGCAGATCAACTGGGAATATAAAGCGCAAGAAAAGAAGTCGCCCACCTTTGTCCTTTACGTATATCCGGAAGGGGACAAGGCCAACTGGGTCGAGATGGTGAAGGGCCCTGCCTTTAATGCCAGCGGCAGCACATACCTTTACAAGGGAAAAGGCAGGTACTATGTCAAAGTCCGGGCCAAGAATCTTGCCAACTGGCAGGTGGGGGTCGTGCGAGCAGGAATCAGCGAGCCGATGGCCTCGCCGGCTACCTTTGCTGGAAGCTCCGATATGACCACAAAACCTTTCCGAATCCAGAAAAAAACATTCAAACTCGATTATGTGATGGAAACGCCAGGTATGGCGGGGCAGAGTATTGCCGTCTATCCTAGGGGGGAGACGGAAAACTATCTGGAAATGGAAACGGTTGGCGCCGGGACCGGGACTAAAGTCCTGGAAGGCCCGGGAGAGTATTACATCAAAGTGCAATGCACCGGGGTGAAGAGCTGGAAAATTGATGTAAGCGAATAGGCGAGAAAGGGAAAAAAGGTGGACTTCTTTCTGCAATTCGTCACTGGAGGCCTCTTTTTCGGCGGTATGTACACGCTGATCGCCCTGGGTATCGTGACCATATACAAATCCACCCGCGTATTCAACCTGTCGCAGGGGTGGATGGTTACGCTAAGCGCCTTTATGTTGATGACCCTCGTGCAGCTGCTTGGGGTCGTCGGCGGGGTTATTGCGGGATTGGCCTTCGGCGCGCTCCTGGGCTTCGGCATCGATCGGCTCCTCATGCGCCCCCTGATCGGACAGCCTCTGATCGCCGCTTTTCTGCTGACGATCATGCTTGCCTATATCTTTGAGGGTATCAATATTCTGGTGTGGGGGAGCATGAGCTACGAAATGCCCATAAAATTACCCGGCGAATCACTCAGAATCGGCGGTGTGGTAATCGGTCACTCGCTCCTCTGGGGGATCGGGACTGCGGTCCTGGCTTTTACCGCCTTCAGCATTTTTTACTGGCGCACGCTGATGGGCAGGGTCATGCGGGCGACGGCAGAGGACCACCAAACAGCCCAAAGTCTGGGCCTGCCGGTAAAACGGGTGTTCAGCCTGAGCTGGATGCTGGCGGGTATGTTAAGCGTGATCGGGGGGCTTTTCCTCGGCGTGGTCAGCGGGGTAAACATGCTGATGTACCAGTCTTTGCTCGGCGCCATCGCCGTCGTGCTCCTCGGCGGGCTTGATTCCATTGCCGGAGCCATCGTCGGCGGCATGATCCTGGGCCTCATCCAAGCGCTGGTCGTGGGGTATCTCAGTCCTTCGCTGGCCGATGTGATCCCTTATATCATTCTCCTGGCCATCTTGATCATCAAGCCGTACGGCCTATTCGGTTTGGTGCGGGTAGAAAGGTTGTAGAAAAAATGGATCGACCGGCTGGTATCTTCGACATCCGCTATGAACAAGACATGGCCATCATCCGCACGCGTCCCCAATGGATCTGTCTCATCGGATTCTTGATCCTTTTGGCAATTCTGCCGCTCTTTGCCGGGTCTTATTTCTTGAGCTTCATGATCCTTACCGGAATCGCTCTGATCGCGGTTCTGGGGCTCAACATCCTCACGGGATTCGCAGGGCAGATTTCCATCGGGCACCAGGCCTTTGTCGCCGTGGGGGCTTACACCACAGCCGTGCTGATGGACTCATTTCGGTGGAATTTCTGGGCCACGGTGCCGGTGGCCGGCGTCAGCGCGGCCGCGGTCGGCGTGCTCTTCGGACTTCCATCCTTCCGGCTCAAGATGCTCTACCTGACCATGGCCACGCTTGCCGCCCAGTTCATCATCATGGCATTCTTCAACCATGCCTTCCCGGATTACTTCCATGCTGTGAGCGGCATTCGGGTAAACCGGCCGGAGCTCCTGGGAATTGATTTTCGGGAGAATGAAGCTTTCTATTACGTGGTTATCGGGATCACCGTGATCATGACCTATTTCTCACGAAATCTCGTCCGGGGTCGCCTGGGTCGGGCCTTTGTGGCGATCCGGGACAACGACCTGGCTGGAGAGGTGATCGGGATCAACGTGGCCCGGTATAAACTTTACGCGTTTGCGACCGGCTGTTTTTATGCGGGCATCTCCGGCGCTTTACACGCCAGTTATTACCGGATGGTGAATCCGCCTCAATTTCCCATTGACGTCTCCATCTGGTACCTCGGGTGCCTGATCGTCGGGGGTATGGGGACGACCATCGGGGCCATCTACGGCGTCTTCTTCCTGAGAATTATGAAGGAATTCGTCACTTTTATCAGCCCGATCCTGGGGGACATGGTTTCTCCGCTCGATGCCCCAAAGATCGGTCCGGCCTTAGGCATCATCAGTTGGGCGCTGGTCGTCGTTCTCTTCCTGATTTTCGAGCCCAGGGGCCTGGCGCACACCTGGGAAGTGCTTAAATCCCGGTTCAGGCACTGGCCTTTTAAGTTTTCTATTTGACGACACGGGATGTTTCTTCCAGGCAAGGGAATGATAAAACCGGTCATGACCGGCTATGAAAGAAAGGAGGAATTATGAAAAAGGGCATCTGGACAATTGTGGTCGCGCTGGCAGTCATTTCGCTATTTATTCTTCCGGAATGGGGGTCCCACCCGACGGCCGCCAAAGATGAAAACTTCACGATGTATTTCTTCGCCGACATGAGCCGTGGTTTTGCCACAACCAATGTTCCTCGCCTTTTGGGGATTCAGGATACGCTCCACTGGATCAACAAAACGAAAGGCGGCGTCCAGGGGAGGAAATTACGGGTGGAATGGGCCGACCACACGAATGATCTTTCCGTTGCCGCTACGCTTTATGAGCGGTGGCGGACAAAGAAGAATTTCATGTTTCTGGCCGTCTGCGGCTCTCAGGAGAATGAAGCCTTTCACGACCGGTACACGGAAGACGAGGTCGTGGTGTCCAGTTGCGGCGTAAGTGAGACGGGCGTGTACCCCGCGGCTTACGTTTTCGCGACTATTCCGATGTATTCCGATCAGTTTGCGAATTTTGCCGACTACATCACGGCCAAATGGGATTGGAAGGAAAAGAAACGCGCTCCGAAACTGGCCTTCATGACCTATGACATCCCGTTCGGCCGGGCCTGCCTCCAGCCGCTGGTTTTGGAGTATGCCAAGAAGAAGGGTATCGAGATCGTGGACACCCAGTTCATCCCCATTGTTGTTGTGGATGCGACAACCCCCCTCACGCGGGCCAAGAAAGCGGGGGCCGATTACGTGTATGGCCAGCTGAGCTATGTCTCGTTGGGTCCGCTGCTCAAGGAGAATGAAAAGCTCGGTTACGGTCTGATCTTCGGAACCAACAATTTCGGCGCAGACGAGCCGCTGCCGTTGATCGCCGGCAAAGCAGCCGAGGGCACAGTTCTGGCCACGACACCCTATAAATTATGGAGTGAGAAGAACGAGCCCATCATCCAAACCCTGTCGAAAGTTGCCGAGGAAGTGGGGCGGCGCCGGAAGGACTTGGCCAACGGCTACTTCCTGGGCGTGGCGAACGTGCTTACCATCTATGATGTCTTGAACCAAGTAGTGCCCAAAGTCGGGTGGGGGGGGATCAACGCACGGGTAATCAGGCAACAGCTGGAGAGCTGGGGAAAAGGATATGACCTCCACGGATTGGTGAAGTTCGATTATACCCCCGAATCACGGCTGCCCATGGAGGCCCGCCTGGTGCAAGTGAAGAACGGCCAGTGGGTGCCGGTCACGGGCTGGAACCGAATGCCGGGCATCCTGCGCAACGATCTCCGCGGGCCCTACAAGGAACCGTCCAAGCCTCCCAAGGCGAAGAGCGTATTTTAATTTTTTCTCGCCTTTGAGCCAAAACTTGCCTCCCCATAGGGCGTGAGGGGCCATATGTCTGAAAGATAATAAAAGTGTAAGTGAATGAAAGGTTAGAATCGAGAAGAAAAACGACAGGGAAATCTTTCGTTCCGGGGAACCGAAAACGGAGTCACTATGCCTGAGAATAATGTGGTCCTATCGGCAAAGGGAATCAGCCTGAGCTTCGGCGGCATCAAGGCTTTGATGGATGTCGATATGGAGATCCGGAAGGGAGAGATCTTCGCCCTCATCGGTCCGAACGGTGCCGGGAAAACGAGCCTGTTTAACTGTGTAAACGGCTTTTACCGGCCCCAGGAGGGCAGCATTTATTTTGAAGGGAAGGAGATCACGAACCTGCCCTCTTATAAAAGGGCCGAATTGGGGATCGGCCGCTCATTCCAGGGCCTGCAGCTCTTTAACGGGCTCACCGTCTTGGAAAACATCATGGTGGGGAGGCATTTCCACTTCAAGACGAATATCTTCACTGATGCCCTCTACTTCGGCCGGACACGCCGGGATGAGATCGAACATCGGAAGGTTGTGGAGAAGATCATCGACTTCCTCGAAGTGGAGACCGTGAGGAAGCAGCTCGTCGGGTCCCTGCCTTACGGCATGCGCAAAAGGGTGGACATGGGAAGAGCCCTCGCAGCGGAGCCGAAGATCCTTCTGCTCGATGAGCCGATGGCCGGGATGAACAGGGATGAAAAGGAAGATATGGCCCGGTTCATTCTCGATATTTCGGAAGAGATGGGCATTACCATCGCCGTCGTCGAACACGATATGGGGCTGGTTATGGATATCTGCGAGCGGGTCGTGGTTCTCGACTTCGGCTGCAAGATCGCCGAAGGGACGCCCGAGGAAATCCGCACGAACGAGGCCGTCAAAAAGGCTTATCTGGGCCAGGCCCATTGAGGAGGAATCCGCATGGATGTAGATACTCTTCCCAAGTTATTGAAACGGAATTTCGAAAGATGGGGTGACACCGAGGTCGCTTTCCGGGATAAAGATTACGGGATCTGGAATGAATACACCTGGAAGGATGTCTACGAGAACGTGCAGGCCTTCTCCCTGGGCCTGATGAGCCTGGGCCTGCAACCGGGTGAACGGGCCGGCATAATCGGGGACAACGAACCCCAGTGGTACTGGGCTTCCTTTGCCATCCAGGCCGCCCGGGGGATTACTGTCGCGCTCTTCACGGACGCCATCCCCAACGAGATCCAATATATCGTCGACCATTCGGATAGTAAATTCATCGTGGCCCGCGATCAGGAGCAGGTGGACAAGCTTTTGGCCGTCTGGGACCAGATGCCCAATGCGAAGAAGATCGTCTGGTGGTACTGGAAGGGGATGCGGAAATACGACCAGGATTTTATCCTGAGCTTTGACCAGGTGAAGGAGATGGGCCGGAAATACCAGGAGAACCACCCCGGCGCCTTCGAGGCATCCATTGCCTCCGGGAAAAAGGACGAAATCGCCCAGATCTTTTACACGTCCGGCACCACGGGCCTGCCCAAAGGCGCCATGATCAGCCACGAGGCCTTGATCGGCTCCGCCGAATCTCTCATGTCCTTGTCCGATCTCGACCACCGGGACAATGCCCTCTGTTATCTCCCGCCGGCCTGGGTCGGTGAAAGCTTCTCCACGACGGTTCCCCATCTGGTCCGCGGGCTCAAGCTGAACACCCTGGAAGAACCGGAAACCCTGTTCCATGACATCACGGAGATCACGCCCAACTTAATCCTGGGCGGCCCCCGCCAGTGGGAGGGCTGGGTCTCCAAGATCCGGGCCAAGATCGACGAGGCGGGGAGCCTGGAGAAACTGGTCTATCGCACGCTTATGCCGATCGCGCTCAAGGTAGGCAAAGCCAATGTCGAAGGGAGAAGGGTGTCGCTGGCAACACGCCTGTTATATCAGTTCGTCGACTGGGTCCTGCTCCAGGCGATCCGGGACAAACTGGGGTTCACCAAGGGAAAATTCTGCACGACGGGTGGCTCGCTCACGGGAACCGATACGATGGCCTTCATCAACTCCCTGGGCGTGAGCCTGCGGCAGGTTTACGGCAGCACGGAAGGGGGGATGATCTCGGGCCACCAGGCGGACGAAATCCGGCCGACCACCGTCGGACCGCCGCTCCCAGGGGTGGAAGTGCGTGTGGCGGCGGACGGGGAATTTCTCATCCGCAGCCCCTACCTGTTTGCGGGCTACCATAAAAATGCGGAAGCTTACCGGGAGGTGGTAAAGGACGACTGGTGGCACAGCGGGGACGCCGGCACGATCAATGAACAGGGGCATTTGATTTACATGGACCGTGTGAAAGAGCTCGCGTTTTTGAGTTCGGGGGAGAGGTATTCCCCCCAATGGATCGAAAGCAGCCTGCGCTTCAGCCCGTATCTGAAAGATTCCATTACCATCGGCGAGGCGAGGGAGTACGTCACGGCGATCCTGAACATGGATTTTGAGAACGTGGGGCGCTGGGCGGAAATCAATCACATCCCCTACACGACCTTTACGGACCTTTCCCAAAAACCGGAAGTAGGCAGGTTGGTGCGCCAGGATGTCGATCGGGTCAACAGCCAACTGCCCGCCATCACCCGCATACGAAAATATGTCCTCCTGCACAAAGAATTCGACCCGGACGAGGCGGATCTGACGAGGACGAGGAAATTGCGCAGGGCAGCCATGGAGAAGCGGTACAGCGAGGTGATTGAGGCCATGTACGGCGGCAGGCAGAAGGTCCCGATCGTTTCCGAGTTCACGTACGACGACGGGCGGAAGGGCATGGTGAGCGCGGAGCTGACGGTTTACTCTGTGGAGGAGGAAGGCGCGCGAAATGTTAAAAGTCAATAATATCGAAGTAACCTATCACGGGGTGATCCTTGTGCTGCGGGGGGTTTCCCTTGAAGTCGGCGACGGGCAGGTTATCAGCCTGCTGGGAGCGAACGGCGCGGGGAAAAGCACTACGCTGAAGGCCATTTCCGGTCTGCTCAAGACCGAAGTAGGAAGAGTGAGCCGCGGCTCCATTCAGTGGGAGGGGCAGAACATCGACCGGGAGAACCCGGAGGAAATCGCGAAGATGGGGATCATCCAGGTCATGGAGGGCCGGAGGATCCTCGAGCACCTGACCGTAGAAGATGAGCTGATGGCCGGCGGTTATATCGTGCGCCACCGTTACAACCTCCATAAGGAGCTGGAGCGGGTCTATCATTACTTTCCGAAACTGAAGACCCTGCGCGCGAAAACCAGCGGATATCTCTCCGGCGGGGAGCAGCAGATGGTCGTCATCGGCCGGGCGCTGATGTCGCACCCCAAGCTGGTCTTGCTGGATGAGCCCTCCCTGGGGCTGGCGCCGCTGCTGGTGGGGGAAATTTTCGGGATCGTTCGCGCGATCAATCAGGAGGAAAAGGTCTCCATCCTCATCGTGGAGCAAAATGCCGTGGCGGCCCTAGATCTAGCGGAATACGGCTATGTCATGGAGAACGGACGGATGGTCTTGGACGGCCCCAGCCGGCAGTTAAAAGAAAATGAAGACGTGAAGGAATTTTACCTCGGCTTCGGGACCCTTTCTCAGCGCAAGAGCTATCGGGACGTGAAACACTATAAACGGCGCAAGAGGTGGCTGGGCTGACCAGAGTAAAAGAACGGTTCACTTTTTGGCATCTTGTTTGGCAAGGGATAAGCGGCAGAGCCTACAGGAGCGCATTCATTGCGGGTTTCATCCTGGTTCTGGCCGCTTTCTTAATGTCTACGACCCTTTTTTCCAGAAGCATCGGAAGAAGCCTGGCACTGGGAACTCAGCGGCTCGGTGCGGACATCGTAGTGATCCCCGCGGGGAAAGAGAAACAGACTAAAACGGCACTCCTTTTAGGCAAGCCTGTATCCAACACCTGGATGCCCGAGGAGAATCTTCGCCGTATAGCCGGCGTGGAAGGTGTTTCCGCTGTCAGCCCCCAGCTTTACCTCGAGACCCTCACGGGTGCAGCCTGCTGCAGCGCATGGGAAATGTTCATGGTCGCCTTTCACCCGGAAACTGATTTTACGATCATTCCCTGGCTGAAAGAAAGGGCGAGGGGACCCCTCCGCGCTGGAGAAGTGATCGGAGGAGACTGGATCAGCGTCCCAGAGGGGGAGAAGCATATTCGAATATATGGAGTTCCGGTGAATCTGGCCGGGAAACTGGAACCGACGGGCATGGGGCTCGATCAGACGTTATTTCTACCCATGGCAACGGCACGAGAGATCGCCGGCCGCTCCTATGTTTCCGCCGAGAAACCACTGGAAATCCCCGCCGGGAAAATATCCGCCGTGCAGGTAAAAGTAAAAAAAGATCAGCCCATTGATGATGTGGCCGGACGGATCATGGCGGCCGTCCCGGGAACCTATGCGCTGGCCAGCCTGGAATTGACCCGGACGATCCACCGGCAGACAGAAGGGTTTTTCCGGGTCCTCTTCCTGGGCCTGGCGCTGGTCTGGATCGTAGCCGTTTTCCTGAGTGGATTGGTGTTCTCGCTGATGGTTAACACGCGACGCCGGGAAATCGGTCTGCTGAGGGCTTTGGGAGCAAGCCGGGGTTTTATTTTCAAATTGTTTTTCATGGAGAGCGCCGCGCTCGGGCTGGGGGGTGGAGTGGCCGGGATTTTGGTCGCGCTGGTGTTCATCTTCCTATTCCGAATATATCTCATGCGCGCGGCGGCCATTCCCATGTTATTTCCGCCTTTATGGTCCGTTATCGCCATTATGTTTTTTGGTTTGTTTGCCGTGCTGATTCTGGCTTTTCCAGCATTCCTTTACCCTGCCGTTCGGGCAAGCCGTATGGACCCCGCGTCAACTCTCAGGGAGATGTAGAACGATGTCGCTCCTGTATCTCGCATGGAGAGGGGTCAGGGCACGGGCGTTCAGAAGTCTGCTCATCGGTTTATTGGTTCTCATCCTGACCGGTTTTCTTTTGTCGACCACCGTCATTTTAGGTGGCGTAGAAGAGAGCCTGCGAACCGGGATGGAGAGGTTAGGAGCTGACCTCATCGTCATTGCCAACGACCCGACGGAGGAAGTCCAGACCGAAGTCTTGACGGGCAGGCTGGTGACGCGAGAATCCATACCCCTTGAATATGTCGGGAGGATTCGGGAGATGAACGCGGTGAAACAGGCGACGCCGCAGCTTTTCCTTGGTACCGTCAGCGGTTCTGCGTGGTCTGCGGCCGATGAGCTTTATGTCGTCGCCTTCGATCCGGAAACAGATTTTTTCATTCTCCCCTGGCTGAAGGACAAACGGATTTCACCAGACCTTCACGATGTCTTGGGGGGAGCGGCTGTCAATCGAATTGAAAGCGGCAGGCCTGTTTTCATTCGTGGATCTGAATTGCGTTTCGCGGGCCGTCTTGAGCCCACGGGCATATGGCTGGACCGGACCCTGTTCGTCACTTTCGAAACGGCCCGCCGGATGATCGCCGGCGGAGCATTTCCCGGGAAAATATCCGGGGAAACCGCCACTTCCATCGCCGTGAATCTAAGACCGGGCTATGATGGCGGGAGAACGGCCCTGGAGATAACCCTGGCAGCTCCTGGAACATATGCGGTGCGGTCGCCAAGATTGCTGAGGACCCTGGCCGCCCAGAGGGCCTGGCTCACCCAAATCCTATTCTCCGCTCTGGTTATTATATGGATCGTAGCAGTTGTGCTTACCGCATTCATTTTTTCAATGATCGTGGATGAGCGAAGGAGGGAAATGGGCCTGCTCCGGGCGGCCGGGGCCACCCGCAATTTCATATTCCGCCTGATTCTGACCGAAAGCTCCTTTCCGGCCGTTGCCGGAGGATTGGCCGGAATCATCATAGGGGGAAGCTTCCTTTTCATATTCCGAACATGGCTGATCTCCGCCCTCGGAATGCCGGTCCTTTTCCCCTCCTGGTCAGCCCTGGTTTTCTTTATGGCCGGGTCTTTTATTCTATCCCTGGCTCTTGTCCTTCCTGCGCTCCTCTATCCGGCTCTCCGGGCCAGCCGCATGGACCCGGCTGCAGCCATGAGACAGGGATAACGAATGATTGAGCTTAAACAAGTAACCAAAACATATTTCCGGGGCCAGGGCAGCATGCAGATGACCGTGAGGGCGGTCGAGCAGGTGGAGATGACCATTCAGGCCGGAGAATTTGTCGTCATAACCGGACGCTCGGGATGCGGGAAGACCACCCTTTTGAATCTGATTGCCGGGCTGGCGAGGCCGGATTCGGGAAAGGTGATTTTTGAAGGGATGGACATCTGGGCCATGAAGGACGAGGAGATATCGGCCCTGCGAAACAGGAAAATTGGACTCATGTTCCAGGTACCCAGCCTGATGCCCACGTTGAACGTAATGGATAATGTAGTTTTGCCGACTCTTTTCGCGCCGAAGGAAACGCGGAGCAATGCTTATCAGCGTGGGCGGGAGGCACTTGATGCGGTGGGACTTTCCGGGCTTAAAGAAGCTTTTCCTCGCCACCTCTCTGCAGGCGAAGAAAAGAGGGTGGTGATTGCCAGGGCGATCGTAAATCGCCCGCCGGTCCTCCTGGCGGACGAGCCAACCGCCAATCTCGACGAAAGAACGGAAGAAGAAGTCATGGCCCTGCTGCAGAAGATTCATGCAGGCGGGACGACCATTCTTCTCGTAACGCATCATCCCGGCCTCATCGGCTATGGTACGAGGCATATATCCATGTCCGATGGCCAAATGAGTGAAGATAAAAAGAGCCTGGGGTAAGCGGCGAGAGAAAAACCGATTAACGAAAGAGGGTAAGGAGATGAAAATATTGGGAGCAATCTTAATCATTGTGGGATTTGTCACCATCTTAATCCCGTCTTATTACACTTGCGCCGCGGGAGGAAAAGCGATCCAGCTTCCCGGGGGAAAAACCATTCCCATGAAATGCCTGTGGACCGCGCGGGCCGAGATGGGCATCGGGGCCATGGTGTTATTGGTCGGGTTTCTCCTCCTCATCAGCCGAAACCTGGAATCCCGAAAATTCTTATCCCTATGCGCCTTTGGTCTTGGCATCCTGATTGTTCTTTTTCCCACGACGCTCGTCGGGGTGTGCGCAAATCCGGAGATGCCGTGCATCTCGATTATGAAACCCATCCTCTTTCTGACGGGATTTATTACCGGAGCCTCAGGCATCATCGGCACGCTCTGGAACCATTTTAAAGCACCGGAGAGCCAGGCCTGAACCGGCCCACAAAATTGGGGTTGCCGGAGTCACAAAAATTCATTTATAAAGAGAATATTGATTAGGGAAGAGGAGGCCCGGATGCAAAGCACGACGAAACCTGAATCGGCGAAATGGGCGATAACGGCAAAGAAATTGTGGTGCGAGTCTATCGAAGACTATGTCACCCTCACGATTACCAGGGAATGGCTGGCGAAATGTACCTGGTGTCTCAAATACAAGGCCCGGACGGGTCAGAACGCGCCCAGAATGAATAACACGGTTCGCGAAAAAATAAACAAGTGTACCGGCCCGGATTGTCCGGTCGTTACAAAATATCGGGACAGGCTTATAGCCGAGGAAGCGCCGAAGAAATGAATTGGGTCATCCCCACATGGTACTAAAACCCTTGGATAAGAGGTACAGCTATGAATCCCCAAAATTTTACGATTTATGATGTCATTTCCCAGAATGCCGCTATATACCCCCGCCGGGAAGCGATTGTGTTCAAAGATGTGCGCTTGAGCTACAGCGCATATAAGAAAGCATGCGATCAGGTTGCGGCCGGGCTGGTCCGGGCGGGTATTGGCAGGAGAGACCGCCTGGGGATTGTGGCGCATAATTGCGATGAATTTATGGTTCTTTATGGAGCCGCGGCCAAAATAGGGGCCATTCTACTCCCTGTAAACTGGCGTTTTCAGCAGGACGAGGTGGAGTACGTTCTGCAGGACGGTTCGCCAAAAATAATCTTTGCAGGGCCGGATTACCGCCGCACCGTGGTCGAGGCGGCCAGGAAGGTAAAATCGATTGAAGAATGTTTTACCCTGGGAGGAGGCGATCATGCGGAGGGTTTCCGGTCCTTTTCAGAACTGTACCGTGAAACGGGAACCGAAAAAGAATTCGATATTTCCGCCGATTCAGGCTTCGTGATCATTCATACGGCCGCTGTCGACGGACGTCCCCGGGGAGCCCTCTTGAGCCAGGCGAATATTCTCTTTACCAATCTGCAGACCATGCACCAGTACGGCCTGACTCCGGAAGATTCACATATCTGCATCCTGCCTCTGTTTCATATCGCCGGATTGGCGACCGCGATGGCCGTGATGCACGCGGGGGGGAAGAACGTCATTGTGGAACGTTTTGATGCGGAGTTGACCCTTCAGCTGATTGAAAAAGAGAAAGGAACGTTATTTTTTGATTTCGCTCCCATCCTCAAAATGATCCTGGATAAGTATGAACAGGGTTCATACAACCTTTCGAGCCTGCGATACGTCTCTGGACTGGATACGGTCGAAACCATCCAGCGATTCTTAAAACTCGTGCCCCAGGCGGGATATTGGTCGGGGTTCGGGCAGACGGAAGTCATGGGGGTCAGCGGGGCCCCCTTCGCTGAGAGGCCGGGAAGCGCCGGGCGTCCGTCTTCCATGGCACGGGTGGCCCTCTTTGACGAATATGACCGGGAAGTTCCCCGGGGAACGCCGGGAGAAATCTGTGTTCGTTCTCCGGGGGTATTCCTTGGTTATTGGGGCCAGGAGGCGGACACGGCCTATGCCTTCCGCAACGGATGGCATCACACGGGGGATATCGGCCGTTTCGATGACGAGGGATTCCTCTGGTATGTGAAGCGAAAAGCCCAGAAGGAACTCATTAAACCGGGGGGAGAGAATGTCTACCCTTCGGAGGTGGAAAAAGTTATCCGCCAGCATGAAGATGTCCTCGAGGTAAGCGTGATCGGGATCCCGGACCCCGAATGGGGGGAAGCGATCAAGGCCGTCTGCGTGCCCAAGGCAGGGAAAAAACTGGATGGCCAGCAGATCATCGATTTTGTAGCCGCCAAGATCGCCCGCTACAAGAAACCAAAATACGTTATCGTTGTCGATGCCCTGCCGAAAACGAAAGAAGGAGAGGTCGACCGGGAACGGGTAAAAAAAGAACACGGTGCAAAGTACGCGTGAGGTACGCGTGACGTGAGAAATATTTATAATAATCAAACCACTAAAACACGGTTCTTGCTCCAGGGTGAAAGGACCTCCAACATTGGACACAGCGGAGTGTTGAATTTCTACCGTATGTGACTTGGAATATCGGAGGAGTATTATGGGACTGTTTCTGCTCTAAAGTATTTGCCTTCTAAAAGTCAAGGATATGAAAACAATTCCTTTAACATTAACCCCATTATTGCTTTTCAATCAGAGCGGAGGTTATTTCCATGTCGCAGTTATTGAATATTTTGGGTAGCAAGTATCCGATCATTCAGGGGCCGATCGGCCACCTCAACGATCCGAAGATGGTGGCGGCCGTGTCCGAGGCCGGCGGATTCGGCATGCTGGCGTTGGGCTGGATCACCGATGTGGGCAGGGTCAGGAGTTTAATCGCTGAGGTCAAGAAGCTCACGGACAAACCTTTCGGCGCGAACCTCATGATCGCCATGAACCCCAACAACGAAGCCATTCTCAAGGTGCTGGCCGAAGCGGGAATCAAGACTGTTACTACTTCGGCCGGGTCGCCCAAAAAGATCTATCCCGTCATCAAGGATCTAGGCCTGAAGGGTCTCCACGTCACCCTGGCTGCGTCATTGGCCGTGAAAGCGGCCGAAGCGGGCGCAGACGGCGTCATCGTTTCCGGAGCCGAATCGGGCGGTCTGCGCACCACCGGGCCCGAATCCAGCAACCTGGTCCTCATTCCTGCGGTCTGTGACCTGGTCAACGTGCCGGTCGTGGCCGCCGGGGGTATCGCCGACCGCCGCGGGTACCGGGCTGCTCTGGCTCTCGGCGCGCAGGGCGTGCAGATCGGGACCGCTTTTCTGGCGTCCGAAGAGAGCCCGGCCTGCCGGGCCTGGAAAGAGGCCATCGTCACCAGCGCGGACGCGGGCACGACCCTCCTGCCTGTCGGAGGCATGGCCATGCGGACGATCATCAATCCAAAATTGGGCAGGCTCTTAGCGTCGGGCGCGGACTTGTCCAAGGAATACAACATGACAGATTCCGGCCAGGCCTGGCATGAGGGGAATTTCGATCTCTTTCCCGCCGGCGCCGGCCAGGTCAGCGCTTTGATCAAGGAAATTAAACCCGTCAAAGACATCATCTCAGAAATGGTTTCCTGAGCAAAAAGGCGGGTCGGCGGTTCAGGCCCGCCCTGCCCGTTTTGATCCCCCCTTTTTTCTTGCCTTCTTTCCTTTTTCCGGCTTCGCTCAGAAGGCTGAGATCAAGCCGATCACGGTCGGGCAGCCTATGTCGGACTTCACGCTTTCTGTCTACCAGGGAGGTGAGCTCAATCTCTCGACCCTCAAGGGGGGTGAAAGCGATACTGTCCTGCCCATTTTACCCTCCCGGGCAATCAGGGTGCAATTATCAGGGGAGTGGCCCCCAATTTCTTTAGAGACCTGACAATACTCATCACATGATGAGTTGTCGAGGAAAATCCATCCCGCAAGTTTGCCCTTGACTCTCGATGAACAGGGGAGTATTTTTCGGCCAAATATCCCCATCTTTTCCTTGGGCTAACTACCAGATCGTAGGGCCAGGGAAGGATAAAAATGGGTGACACTCTCTTGGGGGAGAAAGGGAGTGTCATGATGGAGAGTGTAAAGGAAGTCAAGAGGAGGAAGAAGAAGGGGAAAGAGAGTCGGTTTGGGAAGCGGTATGGATTTGAGTTGAAACTTCGTTGTGTGAAGTTGCGGTTGGAAGAAGGGTTACCGGTTTCTTTGTTGAGCAAGGAGGTGGGAGTCAGTAAAGAAACGGTTTCGCATTGGGTGAAGGCGTATCAGGAGCGGGGAGAAGCGGGGTTACGGAATCAAGTTAGGTCATCGGGGAGCCGGCGGAAACTCCCTGGTCCGGTACGTGAGAAGATTCCGCAAGCGTCGGCTTCAACCCAGCTAATCCTCGGAGAGAATACTGCGGTCCGGGGGATTTTTTGTGAAAGGAAAGAAAAACGAAAAAGGGCGTGGGGATTATAAAAGAAGCAAGCGAGTAGTGGGGGGTAAACCAAGGGGGGCGGGCACTCAGAGTGTAACTAAAATGTAACCGTCAGACCCGAAAATAACCCCAAATTTCCCAAGCTAATCCAAAATGGTCTTCTAACTGCTCGTAATCTAACTACTTAATTTTGATGGGGAATCGCCTTTTCTAAATTGTTGACTCAAAATCCCGTGGGGCCTGGCTCCGTGTCGGTTCGATTCCGACCGCCGGCACCACAGTTTTAATCTCCATCTGAACCGATGTTCCTCAAAGGCGAAGCCTGCTCCTTTTGAGGCTTGAATTAACCCTCTTGCGTCGTGAGCCAGCCCGCAAAAAATCCTCGCCAGAACCCACAGTCAGCGTTGGACTCTGGTCCATCATAACCCGGCACGCTTACCCACTTTCTGCCCGTGATCCTCCTGGCAAAAAAAGTTGATCATCTTTTCCGGGTATGGTAACATCTCACCCCAGCCTGAATGCCTGGGGATCATTATTAACTGGTGGCTCACCGTGTTCCCGGGCTTGGCGTAACCCTGCTGACCTTGATCCTCCCTTGGGCTGTCGCAGGCAGTAAGGGTGGGCACTGAATACAAAGAAAGTTCTAGATGGCAGGGGAAGCCTGATTGCCTCCGAAGCAACAGAGACCAAATGGGTGAAGAGGCTTGTTAGCTATGACTGTTTGGATAGGCTGTCATGGCCCGTAAATGGCCAAGATAAAGAATACCCGGTGCAAAACGAATATTTTCCGGGCCCATCCAAACTACCCTTTATCCATTCCTCAAAACCCTGATTTGCCTTAAACTCCATTTTACCTCTACAGAGGTAAGAAAGGAGGCACAACCAACAAAAAAGGCGTTTATGGCTGAAATAAGGCTGTGATATTTTTATTCTTCATGCACCAAAGGAGGGATGAAAGATGGGAAAAAAATCAAAAAAGGGAATGAGCAGGAGGGATTTTTTGAAATACTCCGGAGTCGCGGCGGCGACCGGCGTATTGAGCAGCGTGAGACCCAAAGGGGTCTTAGCCAAGAACCCTCCAAGGGAACTGGTGGTGGCCATTTCCGGTGACCCTGGACACATGGACCCCCGGGTTGAGGCGGGTGGCATAGGCTGGTCCACCTTTTGTCACATGTATGAACACGGGATTTTCAGGGATGAGAAATGCAGGCCGTTCCCCCAGCTGGCTGAGAAATGGACGTGGATCTCTCCTACCGTTTTGCGGTGGAATTTGCGCAAGGGCGTGAAGTTCCACAACGGGGAGAATTTTACCACTGAGTCCGTAAAGCTAAGTGTCCAACAGATCATCGCCCCCACTTCCCGGTCACCTTTTAAGGACGGGTTATCACCGATCAAAGATTTCAAGATCCATGATGCATACACCATCGATATGATCCTGGAAAAGCCCAATGTGCCGCTGCTGGGTATCCTTTGCGACGCTTTCATGCTTTCCCCTCGTGCCCTGCGGGAACTGGGCGACAAATTTGGGACGAATCCGGTGGGTACGGGTCAAATGAAGTTCGTTGAGTACCGACCCGGTCAGCATGTGGTCATGGAGGCTAACCCCAACTACTGGGGGAAGAAGTCAAGTTTCAAGGGGCTGCGCATACGATTTGTTCCGGAAACCGGGACCCGAGTGGCCGCCCTGGAAGTCGGGGAAGTCGCGATGATCAACAATGTGCCGCCGGATCAACTTCCGCGGTTGCGGGCCAATCCGAACATTGATGTACTGGTGTATCCCAGCACTCGAGTTATGTTTACGACCATTCGCTGCGACCGAAAGCCCTTCGATGATAAGCGCGTGCGCCAGGCCATGAACTACGCGGTGGACAAAGAAGCGATCACCAAGGGGCTTCTGAGCGGAATGGCTCCCATCTCCAGGGCTCCGGTGTCTGTTGGGGTCCCTGCTCATCATCCGAATCTACCCCAGTATAACTATGATCCTGAACGGGCCAAGAAGCTGCTGGCCCAAGCCGGTGCCACCGGCGCCACTTTCAATTTCGCTTCCTCCAACGGGCGCTACCTGATGGACCGGCAGATAGGAGAGGCAATCGCCGGATACCTCTCGGCGGTGGGGTTGAACGTGAAATTCGAAAATCCACCGTGGGGCAACCTAGTGGCTGAGGTCACCAAATATGAGAAGAGTAAGTACGATGGATACCTGTTTGGCTGGGGGACTTTCGCCAATCATCCGGATTGGATTTTGAGGAGTCACTTTTATTCCAAGGCAGTGAAGCGCACCATGTACCGCAACCCGGAAGTTGATCGGCTGATTGAAGAGGGTGCGCAAGAGTTTGACGAGCAGAAGATGAAGGCGATTTATTACCGGATTCAGGAGATGGTATGGGATGAGGCCTCGTGGATTTTTCTTTACGAGCAGCCAACCATCGACGCCAAAAGTAAAAAGCTTCAGTGGACCGCGGGTAGGCTCGATGAGTTCTTCTGGTTCCACGACGCATCCTTCGTAGACGGATGATGACGCTGACGACGGCGAAGACGGGATGAAGATAGAAAACCTGATACGGCGCGTGCTGGAATCGGCTCTGCTGATCCTGCTGGTCACCGTAGTGGTCTTTATTCTGCTGCACCTGACCCCCGGCGACCCCGCTTCCATTATGCTGGGGGAGCACTCGACTCCGGAGCAGGTGGCGGCCTTATCCCGCAGTATGGGACTGGACCAGCCCCTGCACCGTCAGTATGCCCGGTTTCTGGCCAGGGCGGTGCACGGGGATTTCGGCATGTCGATTTGGGCCCAGCGCCCGGCACTGGAGGTGGTCCTCGAAAGGCTCCCCGCGACCCTGCAGCTGACCGCCGGGGCCTTTGTTTTCGCCCTGCTGATCGGGCTGCCCATTGGGATCCTTTCTTCGGTTAGGAGGCTCAGCTTCTGGGACCATGGCTCGATGTTGCTGGCCTTGCTGGCTCAATCCATGCCCGTATTCTGGCTGGGGTTGATGCTCATCCTCCTTTTCGCGGTGAAGCTCCATTGGTTGCCCGCCTCGGGCATGGGCGGAGTTCAGCATTTGATCCTGCCATCCTTCACCCTGAGCTTTATCCTCGTGGGGTTGGTCATCCGCCTGATCCGTTCCAGCATGCTGGAAGTGCTCGGCCAGGATTACGTGAGGACGGCCCGCGCCAAGGGGCTGCAGGAGCGGGTCGTCCTGTTGCGGCACGCGTTGCGGAATGCGCTCATACCCCCGGTTACCGTCCTGGGCATGCAGATAGGGCTACTTCTCGGCGGAGCGGTGATCACGGAAACCGTCTTTGCCTGGCCCGGGGTAGGCATGGTCACGGTAACGGCAATCTACCAACGCGACTACCCGGTGGTGCAGGTTTCCGTTTTAATCCTTTCGCTTATTGTGGTAGTCATCAACAGCCTGGTGGATTTGCTGTATTCCTATTTGGACCCGAGAATCCGGTGAGACCTTCGATGAAGGAGTTCGGGCGTTGAAGAAACTGAACCGATTGCTGCGGCGTCACTGGCTGGCCGGGGTCGGCATCGTGATCATTTTGGCGGTCATCGCGCTGGCCCTGCTGTCGCCCCATCTGGCGCCGCGTTCTCCGTTAAGGCAGGACATCATGGTAAGGCTCAAGCCGCCGGGATTTGTGGATCCGCGCTCGGGCCAGACCCTGTGGTTGGGAACCGACCATTTGGGACGCGATGTGCTGAGCCGCATCATTTACGGAAGCCGCATCTCCATCATCGTAAGCCTATCCGCCGTTATTGCCTCTGCCGTGATTGGCCTGACTCTGGGCTTGCTGGCCGGCTTCTATCGAGGCTGGATAGAGAGTGTAGTGATGCGACTCGTGGACCTCCAGATGGCCTTTCCTTTCATCTTGTTGGCCCTTTCCATCGTGGCCTTGCTGGGTCCATCTTTAGGAAACATCATCATCGTCTTTGCGGTCACGGCCTGGCCGGTATATTCCCGGACGATTCGGGGGATGGTCCTATCGTTTCAAGAACGGGAATTTATACAGGCGGCGCGTGCGCTGGGCTCCAGCGACTTTCGGGTTATGTTTGGTCATTTGTTGCCCAATCTGGTGAGCCCCATGCTGGTGTTGGCTTCCTTTGAAGTGGCGCGGATGATCCTCTTGGAGTCCGCTCTGAGCTTTCTTGGGCTGGGAGTGCAGCCCCCCACTCCCACCTGGGGAAGCATGCTCGCCGACGGTCGCGACTACATTCGGGATGCCTGGTGGATCGCCGCATTTCCCGGCCTGGCCATCATGATTACCGCCGCCGGAGTGAATTTTCTTGGGGACGGACTAAGGGATTGGTTTGATCCAACCCTCGAACACACGCGATAACCGGGGCTGATGGAGACTCAACCATCCATTGGAAGCATGGGAGGGCAGCTTGTCCCCGTTCAAGGTGAATAACATCTCGAACAAGAATCCTCTTTCCTTGCTAACGATAACAACATCTCTGAATAAAGGCTTGATCTCATCTTACATCCAGGAAACAATGCCTGCGATCGTACGATGATCAGGCCCCCCCTGCGCACGGGTCAGCCCAAATTCGGACTTTACATTCACTACTATTCTGACGCACAATACCTGCAACAGTTGAATATTTTTCTTTGCCTCAATCACCCGGCTCCCAGGAATTGATGTGCTTTGGGAAGAGTAAAAAAGTAAGGAGGTCCCATATGAATGCCAACGAAGAAAAAATTATTAACAGTATCAACTTTGAGAAAATGCTTGATTACGCCCAAAGACTGATCCGTTCAAAGAGCATTAATCCTCCTGCCGATTATTCGGAAATTTACCGGATTGTTCAAGAAGAGATTAAAAAAATGGGCTTGGAGAGCGAAATCTTTGAGGGCCATCCTGGGAAGATAAATGTTTTCAGTCTCCTGCGAGGATCGGACCCCAAAGGGCAGGTTCTGTGCTTGAGCGGCCACATGGATGTGGTTCCAGCCGGAGACGAAGCCTCTTGGAAATATCCACCTTTTGCTGCTGAGATTCATGATAACAAGATTTGGGGGAGAGGGTCGGCGGATATGAAATGCGCTTTGGCTGCCAACCTTTATGCCTTAGAGGCAGTTAAAAGAGCAGGGGTTCCCTTGCGTGGGTCCGTTATTGTTGGAAACACAGTGGATGATGAAACTGCTGGAACGTGGGGGATGAAATACATGGTGGGGGGAGGTTTGGCCAGCAAAGGCTGGCCTTTACCCAGCTTTCATGTTCTGGGGGAGGCGAACCACCTGAATATAACGGGATCATTTAAAGGCCGCCTTTGGCTGCGCGTTACTACCAAAGGAAAGGCGGCCCACGGAGGAGCCCCCGAAAATGGAGTCAACGCGATTGATAAAATGATCCAGCTTATCAGTAAGATGAGAGAAATTCCGAGGGGAACTCATCCTCTAATGGGAAAGGACACCTTGAACTTGGGAAGTCTTAAAGGGGGAACAAAGGTGAATATGGTACCAGCAGATTGTGAAGCCCATTTTGATTTCCGCATGTGCTCCCCGGGGGATACCACCTCCAGCCTTCAATGGTTCCAGGAGACCATAAAAAAGTTAAAGGGGGAAGACCCTGAATTCGAGGTTGGCGATTTCGAGTTTTATGAGAGACGGGACCCGGTGGAGGTAAATTTCGCCCATCCAGCCATTGAAGTTGCCAGATCCTGTATCCAAGAGGTAAAGGGGAAGGCTCCGGCTATGGATGGGACCCTTTCTGCGGGAGACGCTTATCATAGTTTGAAAAAGGGCATCCCGGGGATATTTCTCGGGCCCGGTGATTCAAAGGTTCTTCATCAAGCGAATGAGTTTTTGGAAATCAACGAAATGAATCAGGCCGCCAAGATCTATGCGCTGCTGATCATGAGGTTATGTAAATAGATTAGCTTCGAAAAGAATCTCTTTGGGTCCAATTTCTGGCGAGGGGTTTCCAATTGAAGCAGGGCCGATCACCCTGCACCAAAGAACCAATGTTCAGGGGGAATCAACAGGGCAGGAAAGCTACCATCACCCTCCTTTGTCGTCCTTTTGCATAAAGCTTATTCGGAATGTCCTTTCTTGGCAGCCATCGGGCATCATCGTAAGGATTAGGGTTCTACGATTTCTTCATGGGATGGGCGAGGGAGTCAGATCGAAGACGGATCTGCTTCATGGCACTGAGTAGGAATGGGATTCCTCCGGCGGCGATGATCAAGGCCAATCCCCAGACAACGGCAAAAGATTCGCTCGTCTGGAGGGCATAGCCAAAAAGGAATCCTGAAAACGACGAGGAAATCTGGCCTGTCGTGGCGGCAACGGAAACGGCCAGACCCGCGCTGGCCGGCTCAGACATCTCGCCGACCAGGATCATGAGCACGGGGATCGTGAAAGCCATGCTGATCCCTGCCAGCATTGCTGCCCCAATCACCACTTTGGGATCTTGGCCGGCAAGAAAGAGAATAAAGCTGACGACTGACATTACCGAGCCGCAAAGCAAAATAAGGTCCCGTGTACCGAAGCGATCAGAGAGGATACCGGCAAGCGGCGAACCCACAACCAGCGCCAAAGTGACGAGCGTGCTTATCAGCCCTGCCTGGACGGCAGAGTAACTAAAATTAGTCCGGAGAAAAGTTGGAAGCCATCCCAAAACAGAATAGTGAGCAAGCATGCCTAAGAAGAAATAGATGAGGAGATACCAGAGAGAGCGGCTGCCTCCTAAGGTAATAAGTCTCGCTCGGAAGGATGCTCTCCCTTGGGGCTCCTCCCTTGATAATCCCAAGAGGACAGCGCCGAGAACCAATGCGGCAAAAACCGGCAACATGAGGAAAGCTCTTAGAAGGTCGAATTCCCTTGCCAGCAAAGGCAAAAGAGTAAGCGACAAGAACATCCCCACTCCGGCGCCTACTTCAACAACCCCCATTGCCGAAGCTCTTTTTTCTTTGGGAAACGAAATAACCACATATCGAACCGCGGGGACGTACATCAGGGCCCCGGAGATTCCCAGGGCGAGCCTGGAGGCAAGGGCAATCGGATAATCCTTGGCTATTGCGAACACCAAGGAAGCCAAAAGGCTTAAAACAGCCCCAATCGTGAGGAGACGCTTATTGCTTACCCTGTCTGCCAGGATGCCTGCGGGAATGTTGGACACAGCATAGGTTAGGAGGTAGGCACCGAATAGGTTCCCCACGCCCACATAGTCAGTTGCGAAACGGAGACGCAACTCATCAAACAAGGAGACTGGTGCGAGCCGCTGGGCGTTATGAAGCACCAACAGGGCCCCCGGAATTAATGCCTTGGCCCACCAATTCATGTGCCTCATCCTGGATCGATCGACTTCCCCGTTAAGAAAACCGGGGGGACCTTATCATCGGCGATACCCCTCCCCATTTTCTCCTCATTTTATGGCGCAGGATTTGGGGCAAAATGGTGGAGCTCCGCGGCAATTTCCTCGAGCCCAAGGTCGGTCAACTTCGCCTGAGTGGGATAACCTGTTTTTTCATCCCATCCCCTGATCCGATAATATTCTTCCTTGGCTTCTTCGAATCTTTGGCGGGGGACAGGAGTTGTTCGATCCGAGGAAAGGTTTGTAAGAGACCGGCTTTCTTCTTTTCCCCCTGGCTTGTTTTCAGTTTTTCGGAAGTAGGATTCGTGCAGGGTATCTTCCTTCCTCGTCCTTCCCTCGCGGACCATGATGGCTCGCTCGAGGTTATAGATCCGTTCACCGATACGATTCAGTTCCTCTTCTGAAATCTCGATGCCCGTAACCGCCGAGAGAAGCTTGCTTTCCACCGAAGTATCCCCTAAACGGTCCTCCCTCGACTGGCTCACAAAGATCGGATAGAGCCAGTCACATAAGACGAGGCAGTTGATGATGGAAGACCGGTCTTGACAGTAGGCAACGGCTCTCGCCTTCTCGGCGTAGGTTCCGTGATCAATCGCTCTCTTGGTTCCGAAAACCTTTTCGGAAATGGCCTCGGCTTTTTCCAAGGGGAGGTGATGAGGCTTGGGCCAACGCTGCCGGGATACAGAGAGATGCCGGTAGGAATGGTGATCGATCATAGGATCCCGACTGTCAAAGGCCCAGAGAAGGGCAATCCCAGGGAAATCCCGAACGGAGTTATGCTCAGGCTGGCCGTGGGCAGGGTAGTACTTTTCGTAAAGCTCCCAGGATCCGGGTATCATCTTGGCAGCCCTTGCAGCCCCCTCTGCTAAAGCATCCCCGATCCCCTTACGAAGGGCGATGGCGTTGAGCAGTTCCGCGATGAATTCTCTGCTCCCGAATTGACGGAACGGCAATCCTGAACCCTTCTCGTCCACCAGACCCGCATCAAAGAGATCCCTGAGCCAGGGAACCATGCCCGCCATCTCAAAGGAGCAGATTCCCAGCTTGTTGCAAAGCAACACCGCTTCCCACAGGGCCTGGTCCCCTTCGAGGGTTTCACCATAGTAACGATAGGCCGGCTCCATGTAATAATAATTGACGCAATGGGTCTGGCCTCCGTCCAAACCAGGGACCTTGATAAAAGCAAAACATTGGATAGGACATCCAAAGCAGCTCCCGTTTCCCGTCCTGTGTTTCTGGTAGAATCTGAAATGGTGATCCGGAGGAAGGTACCCCACGGTCCATTCACGCATCGGATTGTAGCCGATTAGATCGCGGCAATAGGAAGCAAGCTGGATGAGGCGGCCTGGATGGGCGACATGGATCTCTCCGTTTTCTCCGCGGACAGCAATGGCCTTCACCTTCTTTGCTCCCATGACTGCGCCAAAACCCGATTTTCCCGATGTAAAGGTGGTCTCTGACATGATGGTGGCAATCCGGCTCTTATTCTCTCCTGCCGGGCCGATGCAAACGGTCTGGGTTCCGGCTCCGTGTTTTTCCCTAAGCCTTTTCTGGGATGAAAAAGTATCCTGACCCCAGAGATCTCCGGCATCAAGGAAATCAACCCTCTCCTTGTCGATCCAGAGGTAGAGAGGTTTCTTTGCTTCTCCCTCAAGAATCACCGCGTCATATCCGGCGTATTTGAGTTCCACCCCCCAATGCCCGCCCATTCCAGATCGGGTGACCACTTCCGAGGGAAAGGTTCGGGGTGATTTCCCCATGATTTCCATTCGCCCCGATCCCGGGGCCAAGGTCCCCGTCAAGGGTCCCGTGGCGAATATCAATTTGTTGTTAGGATCAAAAGCTCCGGTATCTGGCTTGATTTCATCCCAGGCGATCTTCGCGGCAATCCCAATCCCTCCGATCAGCCGGTCTGAATAGGAGGATGTGCGGATGACCTCGGTGGATCGATCGGTCACGTTAATCCGGAGAATTTTCCCTGCCCACCCGGCAATTTTTTCGGTCATTTTGACTCCTTCGATTCAAAAAGTGCGATCCCCAAAGCGTTCATGGGGCATATCTTGACGCACTGGGGGTTCCCGCCGCAAAAATCGCACTTGAAGGCCTTTTTTTGTTCTTGGTCATAGATGATCATCCCGTAGGGGCATGCTTCTCGACACTCTCCGCAACCGTTACATCTTTCATTGTCAATTAATACCGTTCCATCCTTTTCAGAGATGCGAATGGCATCAACCGGGCAGGCATTGAGACAGTAAGGAATGGAACAGTGATAACAGATTTTCGGAACAAATCTTCCCTCAAACGGATCCCGATCGACATGAAGCCGTGCCCTGTCGAGATCGAGTCGTCTGGTTTTAATCAAGGAGCAGACAGACTCACAACTCCGGCATCCTGTGCAGGCAAGGGGGTTGGCAACGAGGCTCTTTCGATGGCGGGTATTCATTTCAGAAAAAGTCATTCTCATTGTTCTATCTCCGTATGAATTGACTAACAAATCACCAAGAACCAAGCACGAATCTGTCTCCGGTAGGAAGGTAACCAAAGACTGTCCAAATGCCCAGATTCCAATGGGCAAATTTTTCTTTTTGTTTCATAAATGGGAAATGATCGGGAGTTTGGGCTTTGCCCGACAAAAGAACCCCGTGCTTTTCTCTTTCTTCAGCAGTTGCCATGGATTCCCTGCTTTTTTGAAAAGGATATCCAACTGGCCGGAATTATTTAGCATAACATAGAAGGAGACTTACCGTCAACCAAATGCCATTTCGGGAATTCCCCTGCCCCACATCGAAGGATGCCCTTCGATCAACGAAAATTAATATTGACACCTTTTCATATTGAAATAAGTTTTTGGTCGAGATTGGCAAGGATTCCGTTAGGTCAAGAGGGAGTTCCGCGCGATGTTGTCAATGCCAGGGCAGTCCTCCACTTGATGTCTGATGAGGCGAATTATACGACAGGCTCTTTATTAGTCGATGATGAAGGGTACTCTCTCGGCATCGCCTCTTATAAGGGCCCATAAGTTAATAGGATCCTCAATGGGCTGGGCTGATGATGCCTTTCAAGGGAGAGGCATCCGATTCCTTGGCAAAAGGCGGAGCCTGGTTAGAGGCCTGATCGGTAAACGAGAACCTACTGAAGAGTTTGTTCGATCAGCTCCACTGCTTCTGTCAGGGCATGGCAAATCCTGTTTCGTTGGCGAACCATCTTCCGTTCAAGAAATTTGAAGGAAACGTCGTTTCGGTCCATTTTCCCCATCTCCACTACCTGCTGTAACCTTGGGAGTGCCGGAATGGGCATGGCGCGATCCGCGTCGAATCTGTCCACGGCAGAGTAGTTCACGGGCATCAGGGTGCGACTGAGCTTCATGAGGCAGCGGTTTAAGGCATGGGTTTTTGATTCGAGCTGGTGGAGCGATGTACGCTGCCCCAAGGAAGAATATTTCGCCGTGGCCTCTTTACACATCTTTTGTAACTCGCCTGCCTTCGTTCGAAATGTGTAGGCTTTCTCCAGAGCTAAGCTTAAATCAAAGGCATCTCCCACTTTTTGCTGGAAATCCAAGAGGTGCCGAATGAACTCCGCCGCCACATCCGTGAACGTTAGAGGAAGCACGGGTGAGGTACATAGCCTCCAGAGTGCCGCCATGTAGACCCGAGTATCCTTTAACAGAATGGTTGGATCAATCTTGTCAATCGTGTCCGCTTCCGTATGCCAGAACCAGGCAAGACCAGGAACAAGGACTTGGCTTGCTTCTCCCCCGTGAGCCTGGCGGGAAAGTAACTGGAAAAGCGCCGGGATTCCGATGCCCCAAAATGATTGATCTCCGCTGCGCCCAATGCGTGCGTAACGTGGAGACTGGCCGGTATAATCCTCTAAGACACTTCTACCTAACTCGTAGAGCTCTGCGGAGCAGTCGACCTCAGAGTAGTCCGTCGCTCCCTGGCAACCGAGGGAGTCCACATTCAGGTTGACGATGGCGTTGCGGTAAAGCTCCTCCCAATGGTGATCGGCATACCAATTTGACCCCGAGTATCGGCCATGGGAATGGCCTGACCACCAAATAAATCGAACCCCACGGCGCAGCTCATTCTTGTGTTTGGCCATGAGGCGTGCCGTCTCAAGTATGCACGCGTTGGCCGTGGCGTTGTCGGAAGCACCTTTGTGCCAGGAGTCGATATGCCCGTTGAAGAGAACGAACTTTTCGGGCTCTACCTTCCCTCGAATATTGGCGATGGCGAGGGGGACCCTTTTGAAGCCAGTCCAGGTCTCGGTCATCAGGCGAATTCGCACCTTCCCTCTCTGGCAAAGCGATTTCAGATAATCGCCGCTAAGCTGGTTCATCGATGCGACTGCAAGCTTGGGAATGAATCTCGCTGTTTCCGGTGTGGGTTGACCCCAAACGGTGGTGATGATCATATTTCGGGGCAACTCTCCGGCGTTAATCCATAGCAGGCCAACCGCCCCTTTTTCTTCCCAGTTCCAACAGGGATAGGGTGCAGCAAGACCCTCGCTCAGGACAATTTTGCCTTTTACATCGGCCTCGCTGCCCCGTGGGACATAGACGAGCTCAGCATCGATACCCTCGGGAGACGTGGAGACGGAAAAAGAGTGGGTGATGCACGGCAACTCTTTCTTCGCCGGGGAGACAACGGTGATCGATGCGCGGAGGGGCAGGCTGATATAGTTCTCAATCTCCAGCGTTTCCACATCGAGACCGAAGCCCTCCATTGTTTTTTTGAAGTACTGAACGGCCCTTGCTTCCCCCTCGCTGCCCGAAAGCCTGTCTTCCTGGGCAATGTAAGCCGTATGCTCCCAGAGCCGCTCTGAGGAGACTTCTTCTACAACCTCCCTTTCCCGCTCCTTCTCGAATATTTCTGGCATGGTCTCATCCTTTCTAAGATTCTAAAAACCCTTGCCCAGGCGCCTCTGGTCCTTTGTCTTGGAGAGCCATCTCCAAACAGAGGGACGAGAGGGTTCTTGGTCATAATAGAGAAAAAGCCAATTGATAGGCCTCAAAAACAGCATCCAGAAATTTCCGGGGTTTGACACAGTCTCCGATCGAAAAGACCTCGATGCTCGAACCAGAAGGGATCAACCTTTCAACCTGGGGGCGACTCGAGTAGCCCAAGGCCAAGACGATGTTATCTGCTTGGAGCGTTTCCACGTCCGTTGAGTTCTTTTTGATGAATACGGTGTTTCCACGGATTCGAGAAATGGAGGTCCCGGTCAATACCCGAATTTGATATTTGGCAAACACATTGTTGAAATACCTTTTGATATCCAAGAATTCATCGGCAAGGATTTCTGGAAGCATCTCTACGAGGGTGACCTTTTTGCCCTGTTCTCCGAGAACTTCAGCAACCTCACACCCCACCAACCCGCCTCCGGCCACAATGACGGAGCGGCCTACCTCTCTGGTCAGGGATAGAACGTCCTCTGCGGGGACTAATGCGTTTCCTTGGGACTCAACCCAATCCGGAATCCATGGCCGGGCGCCGGTAGCAAGAATGACGATATCCGGTTTCAATTCTTGAACGAGATCGCGGTTAGCTTCAGTTCCCGTCATGATCTTGACGGGGAGTCGTTCTACTTCCCTGACGAGATACTGGAGAAAGTTACCGATCTCTTCGCGGTGAGGGGCTTGGGAGGCTAGATTCAGTTGGCCGCCGAGATGTCGGTTGGCTTCAACGAGGATGACCTCATGCCCCCTTAAAGCAAGAACCTGGGCTGCTGTCATCCCTGCCGGCCCCCCCCCGATAACCAAAACCTTGTGCGGTTTGTCCGGGAGCTTAGATCGGAACTCCTTTTCCCTTCCCACTCTCGGATGGATGGCGCAGGTGATCGGTTGCTGGCGGACAAGATGAGCAAAACATCCCTCATTACACGCGATGCAGATTCGGACCTCGTCCTCGCGGCCTTCCTGCATCTTATTGGGGAGATCTGGATCCGCCAGCAAGGCTCTGCCCAGGGCAATTAAATCGGCTCTCTCCTTTTCTATCAAGTCGCGCAAGAAGGAGGGGGCATTGAGCCGGCCAACGGCGATGACCGGGATGCGGACCCTTTCCTTAATCCCCTCGGCAAGCGAGAGATAGCTTCCTCGAGGAGCATACATGGGGAGAGATCGGAGAAAAGCATAGGGGGCCTTGGCGATCGGATATCTCTCGGGAACAGGGCTGAAAGTGCCCGCCGAAACCGTGATTCCATCGACTCCCGCCTTCTCGATCCGCGCGGCAATCTCTTTGGTGTCATTGAGGGTTAACCCTCCGGGGATGAATTCATCGCCGCTGATCTTGACCACAATGGGAAGGTCTCCCACCTGGCTGCGGACAGCGGCGATGATTTCCAAGAGGAATCGGCACCGCCTGTCCAAACTGCCCCCATAGGAGTCATTTCTCTTGTTGGTGAAGGGTGATAGGAAATAGTTAATCAAATAACCGTGGGCGGCGTGGATGCTAACCGCATCGCATCCAGCCTCCTTGGCACGTCTGGCCGCTTGGGCAAAAAGACCGACCAAATTGGAAATTTCTTCCGAGGTGAGTTCTTTGGGGAGGTCGCTACCCGAATCAGTCCGGCCGGACATCTCTTTTGGAGGTTCATTTCCTTCAAAAAAGGCAACTGCGGAAGGTACGACCACATCATAACCGGTCATTGCTCTCGAGGTCCGACGGCCCGCGTGAAAGAGCTGAACCATTACCTTGGCCCCATGGGCATGGATCACTCGGATAAGCCATTTCAGGCCTGGGATCAAGTCATCGGAGTAGATCCCGAGTTGGTGAACGTATCCCTTCCCTCCGGGGTGGACATAAGCCGCCTCGGTCTCGATCATTGCAACTCCGCCCTTGGCTCTTTCTTGATGGTAAGCAACCAATCGAGGTGTCACTTCTCCTGCTTCGGTCGAATAGTTGGTAACCATAGCCGACATTATCAATCGATTTTTCAATTTCAGGTTCCGGATCATTACGGGCTCAAAGACGCGGTTCATGCTTTCCCTCTTTTCTTCAAATCCGGTTGCTCCACTTTCCCTCTCAGCCAATATGCATCGCACGATGCCGACTTAGAAGACGCCATTTTTGCTTCAGGCAAATATACGAGCCACAAAAATGTGTGTCAAGGGTAAAACCAGCATTTGGGTTAGCAAAATAGAAATGTGCCCCTATAACTGCCAAGTTAAAATGTCCCCATGGAAGGGGAAAAGATATTCATGAGTCAGAGGCAGTTACAGAAGCTAGAGGTGATGGGTTTGGTTGAGGCCGGCAAGATAACGCTGAAGGAGGGAGCGGAAAAGATTGGAATGTCTTGCCGGCAGACCAAATGGATTCGAAAGAGGGTTCAAGAGAAACGAAGGAAAGGGCTCATCCACGATTCCAGACCTGAAACCAGCACCGAGCAACGGGGAACCAGGAACGAGTAACCAGTTTCACGGAAAGGCCGCCAAGTCGGGTTTCAGGGCCCAGGACCCATGGCTTCCTTTGGGCTGTATGCGAATTCGCGCGGGCTCGGCTTCTTACCGCACGCAGCACCCACCGCCCACCACTCTTATTGAGTTGGCGCGGGGTTTGCAACAATTGAAGGGCAGCGCAGTCTGGCCTGAATCCATGCCTGGCAGGCCCCATGGGGGTAGAGCAGCGAACCATTATTTTAAGCACTCGAATTAATTAATGAAGTTGGTATAATAGAAGAACCAATCGAGTCAAATTTTCAGGAGTTGACGAGCCAAAAAATCAACAGGGGTGATTTTTTTGAGGGGAGTTAAATCGTTCTTGGCGTCCCTTGCGCCTTGGCGTGAAATTTCATAGCACGTGACCCGGAGGAATGGATTTAAGAAATGACTCGGAATGAAATCGCCGAAGAATTGAAAGTTGAGCCTTGGGATGTGGATGATTGGCTCCTGAAGGGATGCCCGGCGGAGAAATTGCTCTCCCAATGGATCTTTGATCTTGACGCCGTAAAGAGATGGCTGAAAAAAAACAAGGTCAAAGTCAAGCATACGGTCAAATCTCCCCCCAAAAAACTTAAATCGAATGATGGCTGGCTGGACCGGCGCTGCCCCAAATGCAAGGAAAAAGGTTTCCTGGGAGAAAGGGCGGGATTGCTCTGCACTCTGGGAGAACTCATCATGGGGCGATGGTATTGGCGGCGGGTGGGTTATCCGTGCGGCCATTCGATGGAAATCATGACCTGACCTCCCAATCTGTCGCCTCCATTCCCCGCTTCTGGAATCCTGCCTCCTTACCCATGAATCCTCGAAATTAATTTTGATTCATCTCCAAATTCGTTGATTAGGATTTTCCTGAAAGCTTGCCAAGGGTCCGGAAGCAGCGGCGTTGCGCGGAAAAAGCATCAGCTCAGTCATTTCGGATTTCGGATTTTTTGGGTTTCTTTTTCAATCCGCATTCCGCATTCCACATTCCGAATTTAGTTGGGGGGGGTAAAAAAATAGGGTAGGGGAACTTGTCCTGGCTAAAAGGACCTTGTTCTCAGAATTCCCCTACCCTCAGTTATTCTCCAGCAGGAACCTGCGAAGCGATTCTAAAAGTAAATTCTCTCTCCTCTTACTGTACTCTTCTGTCCCTCCAGTGAATGATCTGGGCTTGAGCCGGAGTTGCTTGGAGCCGGCACAGCGCCGGCGGCGTTCCAGGGGGACAAGGAGGCTTAGAATCGGGAGGGGGCTGCTTTTCGCCCGTGGAAGTCACCACCGCGTCGGTTCCCGATCCTCCGCTGACCGTTAAAAAGACATCGGTGGCTCCGGGTGTCGCCCTGCGGCTTCTGAGAAATCAGCGGGGCGGTGGGTATACCGGTTCCCATCCAGCTGGACTTATTTCCCCCGTCCTTGCTGTTGATGTCCGAGGGTTTACTCATCAGGCCGGCCCCGGCATTATAGGTTACCCCGTCGATTTTGATGGGCATCATGGCCATGGCATACAAGTAGGCGTTCCCGCCTTGTGGCGCAGGGGTCCGCTCCGAAGGTGGGAGAATAGGTGGTGAACAAGGCCATTCCTCCGAAGACGGTGGAGTCAAACAGCATCTTCTCCCCGCTTAAGGGAAATTCAATATACCAGCCGGCCTTGGTCCCCTGATAGGCCTGGGTGGTTAATTTTTCCAGGTCGTCCTTCGTGCGAGTGGAGGTAAAGTCCTTTTCTTTCACCGCAAAGAACCTATCCTGCCCGCCCGTGTCCTTGGGGTCCAGTTTATTCCCCGTCCCCCAGAAGACCCAGAGCTGCGCGCCGGCATCCATGGCCACGGATGGGGTGGTGAAAGAGGGCCGGACCATCTCCGTGGAATCGAATAACCGGCTCCCCTTCCAGTTGGTGGATATTGCAGCTGTCCCCGTCCGCCAGCGAGCAGAACCGGAACCGCCAGATATTGCCCCCCAGGTCCGATATGTACGCCGTATCAATAAACCCATCATTGTCCCAGTCCAATACTTTGGGAGAAGCGGGCAGGGGGTAATTCATGGCGATGTTGTCCCGTCAGGTATAACTCCAGAGAATGTTCCCGTTCGTAAGATCAACCACGAAGAACCCCTTGCCCCTTCTCCCTTTCGTCTCGATATCATCGTCGGTATAATCCGTGTTGACGTTATATCCTCCCCCGAAGAAGCCCACCCATTTCTCATTCCCCCCGATCTTCACCCGGCCGACGGCCATCTTGCTCCAGGGCTCATCGATATATTTCGGATCATCCGATTTGTAGGAGGTGGCATTCAGGCGCCACTTGAAAGTGGGGGTCGTGGCCGCCGTGTTGGTCACGTCAAAAGCCCAGTACCCGCAGTAGTACTGGTAGGGGACATTATACTTTCGGTGAAATCCTGAATCGCAGTTAGGGGAGGAGCTCCAGAGGTAGTCCGGATCGTCATTGGAATCCGATTCCCGCACCCCTTTGCCCAGCCCGACGATCATCAGGGTCTTCCAATCGCCGGCCGTCTTGCTCAGCCCGGTCCCGCTGCCCAGCCATGCATCGGCCACGGTCACCGGGCCATCCACGAAGAATTGATGGTTCAGTTGGTGGCGGGCTCGGTGTCATGGGAAACCAGCTTCAATTTAGGCAGAAGGTTGGGGGGGATAAAGCTCCACTTCTCCGCCAAATCGCCGGTGCTGAAAGCGTGGACCTGGCCGTCATTGGCCCCCAGGACCAGCAGCCATTCCCGGGTCTTGTTCGCCATGCCGGAAATGAAAAAGGCGCTCCAGGAACGGACGTCATTGAAATAGATGGAGGGGGGATCGATGGTCACCGGGTTGGAATGGAAGATGTCTCCCAGCCTCCATTGTTCCGCGGTGTAAGTGGCGATTCGCCCCGGAAGTAGCCCACCACCTTGTCCCGATCGGCTGTCGTTGGAAGACATCCACAGTGAGGCTTGGTGATGTTGGAGGTGTTAAAGGCCTTGATGGTACCCCCGAGGAAGGTATACATGTTCCTGGCGGCGGCCCTTTCGCGCAATACATCCCCCGCATCCATGCTCCGCGGGCTTGACCACCTTTCCGGTGTCGTCGATCTGGTATTTTTTCAGATGGCCCCGCCAGAAGGGGTCGTCGCCCACGAAGGGAATGAAGGAGGCCTCGTAGAGGAAGTTTCCAGACGTAACCCTGGCAGCCGAAACCGAAGCCACGGTGAAGGAATACCGGGCCGCCTTGACGGTTTCCATGGCCCTGCGCAGCGCTGCGTTGAGGGCCGTCGCGTCAGTAGCGAGAAAGGCATATCCGGTAAGGTTCTTAAAACCCGGGATCATTGGGCGCCAGAGTACAGCAATCGGGATTGGGATTGATAGGAGCAGTCCGCCCCGGTGTCGTTCCCGAGAGCCTCGCAGTGGCCCCCGGGGTACCCAATTCGGAATGCAGGGTTGAAGCTTTCGCAAGCCGGGTCTTCCCCGCAGGCCCACCCCGTCGAAGCCACATAATTGTCAGGGATTCGCCTCGTCGGGGATGGAAATTGGAGAGGTGGGCTTCGAAGTAATCAGCACGCCGTTTTCGTAATTGTCCTCGTCAGGGTTATCGGTCCCGCCAAAGTAGGCCGCCCAGTTCAGGGTATTCGGCCAGGGTTCTTGGCATATCTCCCCCAAAACCAATCACAAACACCTTATACCCGGCATCATTCAATGCCTTGGCGGCAGGCTACGGTGGCTTTCCTCCTCTTATAGCTAATCCTTGGTTTCACTTATCTGTCGTATAGTAGTCGGCCCCGCAGGCCAGCGTATCCCAGCCATCGGTGATAAAGATGACGAATTTCTTGCGGCAAGCCTTGGCGTCATCCCCGGCTTTATGGGCATCCAGGTAAGCCTTGGCTTCGCTCAGGATCCCGCCCAGGGGAGTCCGGTTCTGGGATTTCAGGACATCCGCCTCCACATATTCATAGATGGTTCTATAATAACCATACGTGCCCTGGTTTAATTCCTGGAAGCCCTGCCTCAGAAAGCTGCATCCGCTTCCGTAACCGGAGTCATCCGAGGCTTTGCTGAAAGTGTTCTTGCATTTGGCAAACCTCATGTATCCCAGCCTGACCCCCAGAGACAGCTCATCTTTCTTATCAATCTTATTCGATTTATATTTGCCGTCGTTGCCGCTTTTATCATCATCCAGGAGTCCATAAATCGCCTTTTTGGCGATCTCTCTCTTGGTGCAATCCACCCTGGACCCGCAATCCACCGTATAATTAGAAGTTCCATCACCATCCGGATCCGCGTAGTAATTCGTAGTTCCCGGATAATAGGCGCCGGTGCACGCTTCCGAATCGGCGCAGAAATAATCCCCGATCGCGCAGCGAAGACTGTAGCCGGGGGCTTCGGTTCCTGTCCGATACCCTTTATCGCCGGTACAATTATAATACCCCTTCCCCGTATCCTCCCCCGTGTTCGAGAAGAGCCAATCCCCGGGGGGGGGGGCGAACCCATGCTCCCCGACAGGTCGAGGGCGATCAGAGCGTCAGGGGCTATGGAGATCGTAAACAATTCCGCTTCGTCTCCATGGCAGGGGCTGGAGAGAAGAAGAAAATGGCAGAACGCCCATACCGAGAGAGTTTTCAAAACCTTTGACATGGTTCTTTTCACTTCCTTCCTGGATTCCATGGCGCCGAAAGAGGGACGAAAAAGGGGGAATAGAGCTTTCAGAAACCGGTTCATGGTTCACCTTACCTTATCTTCGGGTCGTGGTCGGCTGCACGGGCCCGTAACCGACCCCAGCGTCGACCTGGAGGCTGCTTCCGCATTGGGTGTTGGTCCCGGTTACTCTGGCCGTATTTATCGTTCTGCCCCAGTCTCCATCGAACCCGGCGTACCAGATATTCGCCGGGCCGGTGACGGGGTACCATCCGGTCGGCCAGGGCCCGACGGAGTAAAAATCATGCGGGTCTGCGGGCGTACCGGCGCTCGGGTCGAGTGGCTGCAGGGAGACTGCCGAGGCAGGGACGTCGTAGAAATCAAAATTCGTGGTCAGCCAGTGGAGGCCGGTCTCGGCGGCAGCAAACCCCCTCTTTTCGCAAACCAACCGGCCGCTGATCCTGATGTCCTGGGTGGAAACGGTAAAGACCAGGACCCCCACCGCGGTAAGAATCCAGATGGCCATCAGGGCGGCCACCAGGGCAAAGCCCTTCTTTCCCGAAAGCAGCGGCTTTCGCCTCTTCTCGGGATGATGCCCGGCCCGCCCATTGATTTTTGTCAGCCTCGCCCACTCCATGGTGTTCCTCCGAGCCATTCCTTAGAACAATAATGAAGGAGTCTTAGCGATATCCATGGTTTCTGGGGACCACGCTCGTGGTGTAGTTCGCTCTTCTTCTCGCCCGGGTATTCGGGTCAACGTCCTCCGTATCCACGCTGAGATTGATGTCAATCCTCCGAATTAAATGGATATCCTGGGGGAGGTTGCCCGCCGGGATTTCAGCGCCATTCACGTCAAAATACCGGAAGACGGGGATGTCGACCCCCGGGTCAAATGAGAGATTCTGATTTACATCATTCACCACCCTCACGCTCTTGGCGGTCCCTGCCAAATCTCCCAGAAAGGAGGTTACCGTCCCGCAGGTCACCTGCCGGGTGATCCGCTCGTTGGCCAGGTCATAGGTATAGGTTAGGATTTCATTTTGATCCACGGTGCCGGTTGAAATGCCCAGTTGAAAGATCCGGGAATTTCCATCGAGGTCCATTTGCACGGAGAGGGAATTGGGAGCGGCCAGCTGTATTCCCCGGCTGCCCTGGTTGGGCGGAGGGGCGCTGGTGGCAGGCGCCAGGGTGTTGCAATCAGCCGGGTCGCGCCAGAAGGCGGGTTGAAATGTGGGATTATACGAGGCCATCCCGATCTCCAGGGCCATAACGTTCAGGATTGCCCTCACGTCCTGCTGGGCTGCGACCTTGATTTCCACGCCCCGGGAGGACCTCTGCCCAGCAGTCACGGCAAAGTAAACGGTGGCCAGAAGCAGGAGGCCTATGAAGAGGGCGAGGAGGATCTCGACCAGGGTAAATCCTGTTTTCCGGGATAAATGTTTGGTATTCATAGGGGTGGCCACATTAAAGAGAGTTGGCGCCCGACCACGATGGTATCCGTGATGCCGTTGGGACTGCCGGGCCAGGTGACGGTAACCGTCACCCTCCAAGAACCGGGCAGGGCGGGGGCTAAATCGGTTATGGTGGTCAGGAGGGTGAATATTACGTCTCTCCGGGTTGGGCCGTTGTCTCCCCGCTGGGAAAGACGGAACGGGGCCCCACGACAAGGGGATTGTTGGTCGCGCAGGGATTACCGTTTGTTTCATTCATGATCAAGATCCGGCTGGCTTCCAGCTCCTGGTGCAGGATCCCCCCGGCTCTCCCCAGGAAATCCGATCGGTTGGAGGTCCTCCAGGCGGCCGGCTGCAAAGACATAAGGGAGAACATGCCAATGGCGACCAGAAAAACGGCGATGAGGGTCTCAACCAGGCTTATTGCTTTACTGCATCGCAAAAGTGACATTTGCTCTCCCCGTAGAGTTGATGCTTATGGTCGCCGCTGAGGCGCGGCTGTTGAAGAGAACAATTGCTCCTTAGATTTTTCTTTCCTTCCATTTCCATATCCTTCTTATCCGTATCTCTTTATCTTGCCGAGCAGGAGTGTGCGAAGCAAAGGATTCCGACTCCATTATGGGTGGCCAAAAAAATGGGGTAGGGGAACCTGTCCTGGCTAATAGGACTTTCTTCTCAGAGTTCCCCTACCCCCAGCTACTCTGCCCTGAACTTGCGGAGCGATTCTAATAGTAAATTCTCTCCTCTTACTGAATTCTCTTATCCCTCCAGTGCGTGATCTGGGCTTGAGGCGGAGTCAGGGCCAACCGCTTGCATGCGGGGCAATTGTCTTGGGGAAGGTCGCCGACGCTCTTGATCACGGTCTCGTTTCCCCCTCCACCGCTGACCGTCACGAATACGTCGGTAGGTCCGGTGCCCGGCTTTTGGGAAACGAGCGGGGCGGTGGGAATGCCCGACCCCAGGGTTATACTTCTCGCTCCGCTGGCCCAAAGCCCTGTCCCCGGAGCATATTTTACGCCTTCAACCATGATGGGCATCATGGCCATGGCATACAACTTCCCCGTCCCCCCCTGGGCGCAAAGATCACCGCCACTGGAAGGGGTGTAGGTGGTAAACAGAGCCATCCCGCCAAAGACCGTGGGGTCGAAGAGCATCTTCTCTCCACTTCCGGTGAGACGAATGTACCACCCCGGTTTTGTGCCCAAATAAGTCATACTGGTTATATCCTCTAAATTATCGATGATGTAGCTGGGAGGAGAGGCCCCGGACTTGGCGGGAACAAAGATGTCCTGCAAAGCAAAGAACCTTTCCTGGGAGCCCGTCTCCCTCGGGGATTGCTTGTTCCCGGTCCCCCAGAAGACCCAGAGCTGGTTGGCTGCATCGGAAGCCACGGTGGGCCGGGTGAAGACGGGCCGGACGTACCCTGTGGTGGAGGCGAATAATCGCCCTCCCTTCCAGTTGGCGGTATTGCAGGGTTGATCGTTCTTATAATCTTCGTAGGAACAGAACCGGAACCGCCACATATTCCCGCCCAGGTCGGCGATATAGGCCGTATCGACAAACCCATCGCTGTCCCAGTCCACAGCCGCCGCCGAAGCGGGGATCGTGTAGTCCATGTTGGAATCGGTCTCCTTGGTATAGTTCCAGAGAATATTCCCGTTCGTCAGGTCGACGACGAAGAACCCCTTGCCCCTTTTGCCTCTGGTATCTACGTCATCGTCGTCATAATCCGAGTTGACGTTATATCCTCCGCCGATGAAACCGACCCATTTTTCATTGCCGTCGATCCGGACCCGGCCGATGGCCATCTTGCTCCAGGGCTCGTCCAGGTGTTTGCCCTGACTCACATCGGCCACATTTATTCGCCATTTATACGCCGGCGGTGTCGAGCTCGTATTGGTCACGTCAAAGGCATAATAGCCACAATAGTACTGGTGCGGGGGATTATACTTTCTCTTAAAATCCGAATCGCAGTTAGGGGAAGAGCTCCAGAGGTAGGCGGGGTCGGTTTTGGCATGTGACTCCCGGACTCCCTGCCCCAGCCCGAAGATGAGCAAGGTCTTCCATTCACTGGCATTCTTACCCGTAGTACCCAGCTTATCCAGGCCTTCCCCCGAACCCAGCCAGGCCTCGGTAACGGTCAGTGGGCCATCCACGAAGAACTGATGATTCGGTGAGGGCGCCGGTTCGGTAGTATGGGCGACCAATTTTAATTTGGGCAGAAGGTTGGGGGGAATGAAGCTCCATTTCTCTTCTCCGGTGCCGGCGCTGAAGGCATGGAACTGCCCGTCATTGGCCCCCAAAACCACGAGCCGTTCCCTGGTTTTGTTGTTCATCCAATGATTGGCATAAGCGGCCGGAGAACGGAAATCATTATAAAAAACTGGGGGAGACGCGATGGTGATGGGGTTGGCATGGAAGATGTCCCCCAACTTCCAGTAATCCTTGTTGTAAGTAGTTTCCCCCCGGAAATATCCTACAATGGCGTCTCTCTCCGAGGTGCTCGCGGCTCCCACATGGCTGAGCGAAATATTGGAGGTGTTAAAGACCTTGATCGTCCCCCCCAGAAGGGTATACATACTCCGGCTGGCGGCGGTTTTGTCCCGCAGCTTTTCTCCCATATCCCACAAATAGGTCAACTTCCCGTTGCTGTCAATCTGGTACTTCTTCAAATGGCCCTGCCAGAAGGGGTCATCGCTGAAGGGATAGAGGGAGGCCTCGTAAAGGAAATTTTCATCCGCCAACCTTGCGGCCGAAACCGAGGCCACGGTAAAGGAATACCTCGCCGACTTGACATATTCCATGGAATTCCGGAGGGCGGTGTTGAGGGCAGCCGCAGTCGACGCCAAAAAGGCATATCCTAAAAGGTTCTTAAACCCGGGGTCCTTGACCGCCTTGTCGCAACAATCGCGGGCGTCGTCCTGGCCTACCATGCCGCAACAATCGGTACCCAGTTTGGTCGCCAGGGCCGCACAATTGCCAGCCGTCAGGGTGAAGGAATCACAACCGCCGTCTTCATTGCATGGATTGGTCACCGCTATGGAAGAAGTGGGGTTTCCACTGAGAAGCACGCCGTTTTCATAATTTTTCTCATCCGGGTTGTCCGTTCCGCCGTAGTAAGCGGCCCAGTTCAGCGTATTGGTCAGGGTTACGGGCATTTCCGATCCATACCCGAACCCGATCACAAACACCTTATACCCGGCATCGGCCAGGGCCTTGGCCGCAGTCACCGTGGCTCTCCTTCGCTTGTAACTCCACCCCTGGGTATCTTGCACGGGGTCATAGTTGGCCCCGCAGGCCAGGGTATCCCAGCCGTCGGTTAGGAAGATGACGAATTTCTTGCGGCAATTCTTGTAAGGATCCGTAGACTTATGGGCATCCAGGTAGGCCTTCGCTTCGCTGAGCGACCCGGCCAGGGGGGTCCGGTTGGCGTTATTCTGGACATCACTTTCCACCTTCGCATAAAGATCATCAAAATAATCTGAGCCAAGGTTTTGGAACCCCTGCCGCAAGTGTATTACATCCGCCGCTGTAGCCGGAGTCCGAATCCGGGTAGAAACTGCTGGTGCAGTGGTCGAACTTCATGTACGCGACCCTGACCCCCAGAGCGCTTTCATCTTTCTTGTCCACCTTCCCGTCTTTATTTTCGTCGAGGAGGCCCTTAATCGCCTTTTTGGCAATATTTTTCTTGCTGCAGTCGACCCTCCCGCTTGAATCCGTGTAATACGGGCCGGTGCAGGCTTCCGAGTCGCCATAGACGTGCCCGTCGTTGGCGCAATATTGGTTGTAGGATCCCGTGGGGGTGCCATAAAGCCTGTCCCCGTCGCAAATATAATAGCTGTAATGCCAGTACCTCGAGTTCGAGTACCCCCAATCCCCCGGCGGGGGCGAGCCCATGCTTCCCGACAGGTCGAGGACGAGCAGGGCGTCGGGATCTATCACGAGAGAGAACAGCTCCGTCTCGTCCCCGTAACAGACCCCGGAGATCAGAACAAAATGGCAGAAAATGATTAACGATAAAACCTTGATGACTTTAAGCATGTTCCACCTTCCTTACCTGGATTCCGGGCTGATGGGAATGGGCCCATAGCCAATGCCTGCGTTGACCTCCATCCTGCTGCTATACCTGGTGTTGAATCCGGTGACGTTGGCCAGGTACCTTGCCCGGCCCCATGATTCGGCCCCAGCCGCAGAAAAGCCTGTGTAGTAGATCGTCGCAGGGCCCTCGCCGGGCGTAGGAATCGACGGCTGGCTGATCGTGTAGCGGGAGTCCGGGTCGCCGCCCGCATCGGCAAGCTTGTTCTCCTTCTTGGAGGCGGGAAGATCGTCGTACTTGAAATTCTGGGTCAGCGCATGGACCCCGGTCTCCAAGGCCGCAAAGGCCTTCTTTTCCCCGACCAGACGGGTGCTGACCCTCAGGTCCTGGGTGGAGACGGTGAAGACCAGGATCCCCACGGCGGTCAGAATCCAGATCGCCATGAGGGCCGCCACAAGGGCAAAGCCCGTTTTTCTTCCCAGTATCCTGCCGGGTAAATCTGAAACCCCCTGCCCGGATGACCTGTATTTTCTCGAGTGCCCTTCCCCATTCATGGACTTCCTCCTGGGTTCTATCTCCGACAAGGGCCTGGGTTGATTTCGATTTTCAAGAAGAATATTTTCCATTTTCACGCTAGCCTCGACTGCCTTTTAGAAATTTCAAAAAAGGCCATGGTTCCTCGGGATCACGCTGGTGGTGTAGATCATCCTTCTTCTCTGCCTGGTATTGGGGTCCAGGTCTTCCGTCTCCACGGCCAGGGTGATTTCGATCCTCCGGATCTCCGGTATCCTCGCGGGCAGATTTGCCAGAGGAATCTCGACCCCCGTGGTGTCAAAATACCTGAAGACGGGAAGGTCAATTCCTGCATCATACACGCCATTCCCGTTTACCTCATTCACCACCCTTACGCTCCTCGGATTTCCTGGGATGTCCCCCAGGAACGCCACGTTGTCCCGGGTGATCTGCTGATTGGCGGCATCATAGACATAGGTGATACCGGCTAGACTGCTAGCACTGCCGGTCCCGGCGAGGTCCATGAGAGTGTTAAGGGCATAGGCCATCGACAAATTGGTGGGAGGAGGCGTGGGGTTGGGAACTTCCCCAATTCCTTTCCACAGATCCCAGAGGGTCAGTGAATACGTTGGGTTGTAGGAAGCCATGCCGATCTCCAGGGCCATGACGTCCAGGATTGCCCTCACGTCCTGCTGGGCTGCGACCTTGATTTCCACGCCCCGGGAGGATCTCTGCCCGGCAGTCACGGTAAAGTAAACGGTGGACAGCAGCACGAGGCCTATAAAAAGGGCCAAGAGGATCTCGACCAGGGTGAATCCTTTTTTGTTTTTCAGACCTTCGATCATCATAGAGGTGGCCACATGAAAGATAGCTGGCGTCCAACGACAACGGAATCCGTAATTCCGGCATTGGTGCCAGGCCAGTTAATTTGAACCACCACCCTCCAGGTTTTGCGGAATTCCAGGGGCTCGGTGGGGGCTAAATCAGTGATGATGGTTTGCACAGTGTAGGCTACATCCCCCTGCGGTTGGGGCGTAGCTTGCCCGCTGGCATAAACCGTACGGTTGGTGGTCAGGGGGTTGGTGAATTGGCAGGGATTGGCGTTATTCGAATTCATGATGAAGGCCCGGTGGACCTCGAGCTCCTGCTGGAGCATCATGGCTGCCCTACCCATGTAATCAGACCGGTTGGACGCCCTCCAGGCGGTCGGCTGCAAAGTCATGAGGCCCAGGAGGCCGATGGTGATCAGAGAGACGGCGATGAGCACCTCAACCAGGCTCATGCCTTTACTGCATCGCAAAGGTGACATTTGCTCTCCCCGTAGAGTTGATGTTTATGGTGGCCGTGGAGGCGCGGCTGTTGGTGAGAACAATCACCCCCGGTGGCGAAGTCGTTGTTCCCCGGGGCTGAAATCCAATGGCCGCATCGGTGGTGATGTTGCTAATCGTGATTGCGCCTCCATAGCTGGCCAGGGTTTTGGTCAGTGTTCCGCCGCCGGGCGTTGGCACCGTGTAGGTATTGTTGCCGGCGTTTAAGGTTATGGTAAGGGTTGTACTTTCCGCCATCGCCCTCTGCCTGGCTAGCTGGAAATCCGAAGCGATGTCCCGTGGCGGCTGTTCGGAGGTCTGAGTTTACCCCCATCCGGTTAAAAGCCATAAAGGATATGAGCGGAAACAATAGTGATAAGAATCAGCACTATCAGTATTTCAGGGAAGGTAAAACCCTGCTGATTGCTCCTCAGATTTTTCTTTCCTTCCATGACCATATCCTGCTTATAGGATTTCCTTCTCATTTTCGTAAAAAAACCTGCAAGATCCATTCCAGTCCCTTTTAACATCTGCGTAACCCATCCTTCATTTTCCATTTTTTTAATTAAATTCAAATAGTTAAATCCTAAAAAGGCCATGGTTAGATTGAATCTACTCCTCTTGTTTGCTCCCCTTGGGTATTAAATTTTTTAACCAGAGTTAAATTTTTTGATACTTTTAGCCATCGATCCCGTATCCCTTTATCTTGCTGAGCAGGGCGGGATGGCTGATTTCCAGTATCCTGGTGGCCTGGGTGCGGTTTCCTTTGGTCTTTTTGAGTGCCTTGCGGATCAGTTGCTCTTCCATGATACGGGCCGCCTTTTTAATGGAATATTCCTCCCCCCAGGGTTCCCTCTTCCAGGGCGCCCGTCCCTCGAGGACTTCCGAGGGAAGGCAATTGGCGTCGATCTTCCGGCCCGGGGTCAGAATCATCGACCTCTTGACGACATTCTCAAGCTCCCGCACGTTTCCCGGCCAGGAATACTCCAGCAAAAGGGCCATGGCCTCCCCCGTGAACCCCTCGACCTCCAGGTGATGCTCTTGGTTGTACTTATGGATAAAATGGTCCACCAGGAGGGGGATGTCCTCTTTCTTTTCCCTCAGGGGCGGAAGATGAAGGGGCAGGACATTCAAACGATAGAAGAGGTCCTCCCGAAATTTTCCTTCGGCTACCGCCAGGGAGAGGTCCCGTATGGTGGCGGCGATGATCCGCACATCGACGAAGATGGGCTGCTCGCTCCCCAGGCGCTTCACCTCTCCTTCCTGGAGGGCCCGCAGAAGCTTTACCTGCGAGGCAAGGCTCGTTTCGCCAATTTCATCCAGAAAAAGAGTCCCCTGGTGAGCCAGTTCGAAGCTGCCGCGCCTTTCCCTCTTGGCATCGGTGAAGGCGCCCCGCTCATGGCCGAAAAGCTCGCTCTCCAGGAGGGTTTCGGGGATGGCGCCGCAGTTCACCGCCACAAAAGGCCCGCTGCCCCTCGAGCTGTTATAGTGGATGGAGCGGGCCACCATCTCCTTGCCCGTCCCGCTCTCCCCCACGATCAAGACCGAGGCCTTGTAATCCGAGATCTTCTTGATGGCTTCGAAGACTTTCTGCATCCCTTCGCTCTTGCCGATGATGTTTTCAAAGGAAAAATCGCGGCGCACTTCCTGGCGGAGGCGGATATTTTCCCGCCGCAAGCTTTCCCTTTCTTCGGCCTTGCGCAGGGCGAGCAGAATCTCATCGGGCTTGAAAGGTTTGGAGACGTAATCGTAAGCGCCCCGCTTCATGGCTTCCACGGCATTATCCAGGCTCCCATAGGCAGACATCATGATCACCGTGGATTCCACCCCTTTCTCCTTCAGGGCCCGCAAAAGCTCCAGTCCGTCCATCCCGGGCATGACCACGTCCAGGAGAATGTAATCGAAAGTCTGGGAGTCCACCAGTTCCAGGGCTTCTCCCCCCAGGCCCACGGCCCTGGCCTCATAGCCTTCCCCCTTCAGGATGAGGGAAAGCATGTGGCGCATCGGTTCTTCGTCATCAACGATCAGAATCTTTTTTGCTTCCATGCCTTTTCTCGGCCGAGTACGGATTCCCTGCCAAGCCCCCGGCGCACCTGCATTCTCTTCAGTAATCTTATCGGTAAGTTGCGTTGATTTTTTGAATGATTTTTCGATCATCCGGGGGGCCGGGCCTGTGCCGGGTCCGCTCCGGCCGCCGGTAGGGAAGCGAATTGCCTTTCAGGACGCAGGTATTCACCCACCACCGACTTCTTCAATCCGGTGATAATATGGCCTTTTGCCGAAATTTGGAGATTTTAAAGAAACGGTTGGAATGCGGGAAAGATACCCGGGGGGGCTGGATTTCCACCATCTTCACCCCTTCGATGGGGGACCCCTCGGTGGCAAACACGCCGTTGATTACGTCCCGGCTCTTGGGGGCTTTTCATCTAGTGATGTATCCCGGAAATAAGCTGACCAAGTCGGAGGACCCTGATGCCAAGTGGGAATTTTTTACTATTATTTTTGGGACACGCCACTAGGAAATGTAGTATTTTTCCATCGCCCCCCGGTACTTTCCCATTAAGTCGGTGTAGAACCCCAGGGGCGGGCGGGCATCCGGGGGAAGGAAGGACTGGTAAGGTCTTTTGGCCGTCAACTCCGCGAACTCTTCGCGGATTTTGGCCAGAGCCGCGGCGTCGGTCAGAAGATCGAAGGCCGAAAGGGCCAAGACCTTGGCCCCTGCGGTTATACCCTTGTGGGCGATGGAAGTCTTGGCCGCGGCAACCACGGTCCAATGATGGGAGGGGGAGCCGGGGACGCGCACCGGGAAACGTAGGCTCACCGTGGGAGCCACCAGGGTGACATCCCCCACGTCGCTCGATCCTCCCCTCAGAGGCTCGGATTCCGGAGAAACGATCTTAAGGGGGTATTCCATTCCCATCACCGGATACCCGGCTTCGGTTTGAAGGGCCCGGGCGAAGTCCTCTTCTTCCTTCGTGTAGCCGGGCCTTCCCACGGCCTGGATGTTTTCAAAAATGAGTTCGGCCAGATGTTTATTGGGAAACCGCTGGTGAATAGCCCCCAGGGTCTTCACCTCGTAGTTCGTCTGGGTCATAAGGGCCGCTCCCTTGGCGCAGTCCAGGGCCCACTGGAAATTTTTCTCCACATTCTCATCCAGGTCGCGGATGAAGTACCAGGTGGAGGCCCGGTCCGGGACCACGTTGGGTGCCTCTCCTCCCTCCAGGGTGACCCAGTGGGTCCGCTGGGTGGTGGGCAGATGTTCCCGCATGCGCTCGGTCCCGGCGTGCATGAGCTCAACGGCGTCGGTGGCGCTCCTGCCCATCCAGGGCATAGCACCGGCGTGGGCGGTCTTCCCTTGGAAAGTCACGATGAAAGAAACCATGGCCGTGCCTTCCATCCCGTAGGCCACCTGGAAAAGACTGTCGCCGTGGTTGTCCAGGACCACGTCGATCCCTTCAAACAACCCCGCCTTCACCATGAAGGGGCGGCTGGTCAGAATCTCTTCCGCGGGGGAGCCGTAGAGCTTGAGGGTCCCGCTCAAACCTTTTTTCTCCATGAATTCCTTGAGGGTGATGGCGGCTAAAGCCTGGGTGACGAACATGGTGTTGTGGCTGCAGCCGTGGCCCGGCGCTCCCGGGACGAGGGGATCTTTTTTCGGGACCCCGGCCTTCTGGGAAAGCATGGGCAGGGCATCATACTCTCCCAGGAAGCCGATGACGGGCTTGCCGCTTCCGTGACTCCAGGTGGCTACAAAGGCCGTGGGCATCCCGGCCACCCCGCGGTCCACTTTGAACCCGGCGGCCTCCATGCCATCGGCCAGGAGCTTGGCCGATCGGTATTCCTCCAACCCCAGTTCCGCGTAGCTCCAGATGGCGTCGGAAATTCTCCAGAACTTCTCCTGCCGCGCCTCCACGGCTTTAACAATGGCCAGCTTGTCGGAATTCATCAGGGTCCTCCAGGCTTTTTAAAAAGCAATTTAGCTCATAGCTCATAGCTGATAGCAAAGGACAATAGCAATTTAGCTCAAAGCTCATAGCTTTTAGCTATGAGCTATGAGCTATGAGCTATGAGCTACTTTATATAGAATAATTTTTGGGAAATGTAAATTATTATTCGGTCCTCGTTTCCCTGGGGCATCGTCGAATCGTCCCTTCAGCGAACATTTTTCATATTGCACCCCCGTCAAAATGCCTTAAACTAAAACTCTGTAACCTTCATAGTTACTAAGGGGTGCATTATAGTCTAAACATTAATTGGAGGACGTTGCCTTTTAAAAACCTCGAACTGGACTCCGGCTTTCGCCGGAGTGACGCACATTAGAAAGGCATGGCTCTTGGTTGTCATTCCGGCGGAAGCCGGAATCCAGAATGATGAAAAGACGGAATTCCTGTCCAGATAATTATGGCCTCATTAGTAATTCGTCGGGAAGGTTTAAATTCCGCATTCCACATTCCGAATTCCGCATTCAGGTCATGCAAAAATGATTATTCAAAGGAAGGCACAAGGATGACCCACAAGGAAAGAATTCTCAAAGCCGCCCGGGGAGAGATGCCGGACATGCTCCCCTACATTCCCCGGATCGACCTCTGGTACTCCGCCAATTCCCGGGCCGGAACCCTGCCCGAGCAGCACCAGGGGACGGACCGCTTATGAGATTTCGCGGGCCGAAGGTTGGGGGCTGATGACCGCCTCGATCGATTTCACCTACCAGTTCCTGCCGGAAGCCTTGCTCCACCGGGCCATCGGGGCTTATGCCCTGAAGGAGCATGTCTTCAAATTCGTTTTTTCGTCGAAGATCGGCGTCCGGGTAAAGGAAGAAGGCGAGCGGACCTTCATCCAATACCACACCCCCAGAGGCATGGTGAGCACCTGCAAGGTCTACAGCGAGGAGATGAAGCGGGGCGGGGTTTCCATCCCCTGGGTCGAGGGGCACATCATCAAGAAACCCGAGGATTACCGTGCCGTGGCCTGTCTTTTCGAGAATCTGGACATCATCCCCCAATATGACGCCTTTTTGAAGTGGGAGAAGGAGGTGGGGGAGGACGGCCTCTGCGCGGCCTGGTTCGCCGGCTCGGCTTCTCCCATGCACCACATCCAGAAATACTTTCTGGACGCCACGGAGTTTTTCTTCCACTACCGGGACTACCAGAAGGAAATGAGGGCCCTGGCCGAGGCCATGACTCCCCTGTACGAGAAGGCCCTCAAGGTCATCGCCGAATCCCCGGCCCGGGCGGTGAACTGGGGGGGAAACTTCGACGAGATGATCACCTATCCCCCCTACTTCGAGAAGGAGTTGCTCCCCTGGATCCAAAAGGCCTCCGCCACCATGGGGGCCGGGGGGAAGTTCGTTTTCTGCCATTGCGACGGGGAGAATCAGGGGCTTCTGGACCTCATCCGGGACTCGGGGATGCACGTGGCCGAGTCGGTCTGCCCCTATCCCATGACCAAGGTAAAAATTGAGGAATACTACCGGCGCTGGAACGACCGGCTCACGATCTTCGGCGGAGTCCCCTCGAACATCCTCCTGCCAAGCTCGGCCACCGATGAGGAATTCCAGGCTTTTCTGGACGATCTGTTTAAAGCCATCGCTCCCGGAAAACGCTTCATCCTCGGGGTGGCCGACACCACGCCGCGGGACGCCGATTTCAGCCGGCTGAAACGAATCGGGGAGATGGTCCAGGCCCGTGGACGTCTGCCCCTGGAGGGTGGAGCGGACCGACCGCTCACGGCAAGCGCCATCCGGCAGGCGGCGGCCAGGGTTACTCCCCAGGCGGCGGGAGACGACCTTTTCCAAACGGTCCGGGAAGATGTCCTCCAGGGGGATGAAATAAGAGATTCAGGGTCACATCCTGGAACTCATCAAGAAGGGGGTGGAGGGGAAAAGCATCCTGCAGAAGGGCCTGATTGCCGCCATGGAGATCATCGGCCCCAGGTTCAAGGCCGGGGAGGTCTTTATCCCCGAAGTCCTTCTTGCTTCCCGGGCCATGAACGAGGGTTTGAAGATCCTGGAACCTCACCTGTCCGGGGATCAGAGGAAAAAGGCGGGGAAAATCGTCCTCGGCACGGTCAAAGGAGACCTCCACGACATCGGCAAGAACCTGGTGGCCATGATGCTCCGGGGCGTCGGCTTCGAGGTGGTGGACCTGGGGATCAATGTCCCGGTTGAAGAATTCGTGAAGCAGGTGGCCGAAGCGAAGCCGGATATCCTGGGATTGTCGGCCCTCCTCACCACCACCATGCCGGAGATGAAAAAAGTCATTCAGGGCCTGGAGAAGGGAGGGCTGCGCAAAAACGTGAAGGTCATGATCGGGGGAGCCCCGGTCAATCAACGGTTCGCGCAGGAGATCGGCGCCGACGGCTACGGCCATGATGCCGCCGTGGCGGTAGATCTGGCCAAGAATTTTATGGGTTCCCGGTGAGGGGCGAGAGAATGCGGAATGCGGATTGCGGATTGCGGAATTGGAGAGACAAAGAAATTTCGGTTTATGTCTTTTGCAAATACATTTCCGTGTTCATCCGCGTCCCGATAAAGGCGGTGAAAGGTGAGGGGTGAATGGTGAGAGGAGATAAAGCCCGGTTTTAATTTTAGGCATTCTAGGCATTTCGAATTTTAGGCATTTTTTAGGGGTTAGAGCTTCACCTGCCGGACGTCCACGATGGGGGACAGGGCGCGGAGTTCCTGGAGGACGGCATCGCTCGCCGGGGTGTCGATGTTGATGAAGGAGACGGCCATCCCTCCCCGCTCGTTCCGTCCCATCTGCCATTCGGCGATGTTGATTTTCCTCTCCCCGAGAAGCGTTCCCACTTTCCCGATGACCCCCGGAAGGTCCCGGTTGGAAAGGATCAGGGCCGGCCCGGAGGGAAGGGCGTCGATCCGGTAGTCGTCCAGGAGGACGATCCGGGGAATTTTGTGGAGGAACAGAGCCCCGCCGATCAGGCGGGTTTCTTTGGTGGAGACCGCGCGGCAAAGGATCACGTTGGAATAATCCTCCGCCGCGGGGTGGCGGGTCTGGGCCACCTGGATTCCCCGCTGGTCGGCCAGGTGGGGGGCATTCACGTAGTTCACGTCCTCGCTCAGGATGGGGGAGAGGATTCCCTTCAACAAGGCTACGGTCAGAGGCTTCCCGTGGGCCTCCACGTCCTCCCCGCGGAACTCCACCTCCACCCGGCTGATCCGGCCGCGAATCATCTGCATCTGGAGGGACCCCATCTTTTCCGCCAGCTCCATGTAAGGGGCCAGGGACCGGTAATCCACACCCTCGGGGAAGGGCAGGTTCACCACGTTGCGGAAATTCTCTCCCCGCAGAGCTTCGATCACCTGCTGGACGACCTGGACGGCCACGTCCCGCTGGGCCTCCCAGGTATTGGCCCCGATGTGGGGAGTGGCCACCACTTCATCCCGGGAGAGGAGCTGCTGGATCAGTTCCCCTTTGGGGGGTTCCTTGCCGTACACATCCAGGCCGACGCCGGCGATCTTCTTCGCCGAAAGGCCGTCGAGAAGAGCCTTTTCATCCATGATTCCCCCCCGGGCGCAGTTGATCAGGCGGACGCCTTCCTTCATTAGACCGATCTCTTGGGCGCCGATCATCCCGCGGGTTTCATCCGTGAGGGGGGTATGCACGGTAATGAGGTCAGCCTCGCGGAGGAGTTCTTCCAGGCTGCTCACCAGTCGGACGTGAAGCCGCTCTCCCGCCTCTTCGGCGATGTAGGGGTCGTAGGCCATCACTTTCATGCCGAAGGCCTGGCACCGCGTGGCCACCCGGGAACCGATCCGGCCCAATCCGATCACCCCCAGGGTCTTGCCGTGCAACTGCACGCCCAGGAACTTGCTCCGGGTCCATTCTCCCTTCTTAATCGAGGCGTTCGCCCGGGGAATATTGCGGCACAGGGCCAGCATCAGGCCGAGAGTCAGCTCGGTGGCCGCCAGGGTGTTGGCCTCGGGCGTGTTCATCACCAGGACGCCATGGCGGGTGGCGGCGTCGATGTCGATGTTGTCCAGGCCTACTCCGGCCCGCCCGGCGACCTTCAATTTTTTGGTGGCCTCGAAGGCGGGAGCGGTCAGGGGGGTGCCCGAGCGGGTGATGACGGCATCATAGTCCCCTATGATCTGCAGCAATTTTTCGGCGCCGGGAAGTTTCACCACGTCATAATGAACATCCGCAGCCGCTTCCAGCAGAGTCAGCCCGGCACGGCCGATATCATCGGTAATCAGAATCCGGAACATCTCGTAACCCCTTTCCCATATCTGTTCCCATCCAACTTAAGCATACTCATCAGGGAAGAAATTGCAAGATATGTTCCCCTTGACCCTTGGAACCCGGGGTGAGGATGGGCGACTGTCTATGTCCCGGAAAGAAGCTGACAAAATGGGACCTGGTACCAGGAGCCGAAGGTCGGACCGAAACAAAACTCCTCTATTCAATCCATTTTCTCCCTTTACCGGAATTTTGACTTCCCCCGTCATAATTTTTGTCTTTTAATAGGTGGGAAAAATTTTCTGGGGGTTTCAGCGGTTTCTCATATGCTCCACCATCCTAAAAAGCCTCATAATTTCATATGGTTATAATAGAAGACCACCGCCCACTCCGGCTAGGCATGAAAATTGCAAATAAATTCATTAAGTTATCTTTTTTTCCTAAAACCTTGGAACGGAGCATCGGGGATGGTGACCAAAACGAAAAAATCCATTTTGATCGTAGACGATGAAATGGCCGTACGCGAATCTCTGCGCATGATCCTCAAGCCTCATTATGAGGTCGTTACGGCAGCCGATGGACATGAAGCCCTCGAGTGCGTTCGGAATCAGAAGATCGACCTGATCACCCTCGATTTGAAGATGCCGGGCCTTTCGGGAATCGATGTGCTTCGGGAAGTCAAGAAGCTTCGGGACGACGTGGAAGTAATCATCATTACCGCATACGGCACTGCGACCAATGCCGGTGAATCCATTTACTTTGGGGCCGGGGATTTCATCATCAAACCCTTCGATGTCTTCGACATCAACACGAAAGTCAAAAAATCTCTGGACCGGCAGAGCAAAAACCTGGAGATTAAGAAACTGATCCGGCAGATCCGGCAGATCCTCCCGGCCAAAGAAAAAAAGAAGGATGAAAAATTATTATTCCTTTTCAAGGATCTGTGCGCCATGCTGGAGACCGGGGAGTTCTCTTTCCCCGCGGGAATCCAAGAGTTGATGAATCTCCAGCTCAGGCATCCCCACTCCCCCGGACTGGAAAACAAACAATCGGTGAATGAGAAGCATTAACCTTTTCCCTTGGTTCTTCTGACCCCGGCCGCCCAAGGCCCTTAGGCAGCGAAATCCTGCTCCGGCTGGCGAAGTTCTCCTTTTTGACAGCTTACCCCGTCGTCGATTCTTCCATCCCCGACCTGGGACTGACTCCCTCCCATCATCCGGTATTCCGTAAAGGATTTCCCCCTGGCGGGGAAAATTTCTTTGACCTCAGGTAAATTATGACGGTATAAAATAAAAGACATGGGCAGGGTACAAGGAGCAAGGCAGAGCATAGAGCATGGAGCAAGGAGTTCGTTGTTTTTTCAATTTTAGGCATTTCGAATTTTAGGCATTTTAGGCATTTTCTTTCGGGAGGTTTTATGGATTTTCGAGAGACCCACGTGAAGGCTGATGTGCTCATCATCGGCGGGGGAAGCGCGGGGGCCATGGCCGCCATTCGGGCCAAGGAACTGAACCCTTCGCAGAGGGTGGTGGTCTTTGAAAAAGGACACATCCTCTACAGCGGGTGCATTGCCCGGGGAATGGACGCGCTGAACATCGTGGCGGTCCCCGGCAAGACGACCCCCGAGCTGTACGTGGAATCCAACGGGATGGCCTGCGAGGGGATCATGGACGAGCCGGTCAATTACCGCATGGCCCAGCGGAGCTATCCGCTCATGAAAAAGCTGGAGAGCTGGGGAGTGTTTTTCCCGCGGGACAAGGACGGGAATTATGAACTTCTCCAGGTGCACCCCAAGGGGAAGTTCTGCCTGACCATGAAAGAGCCCGAGCTGAAGACCATTCTGGCCAAGAGGCTGATGAGCCTGGGCTGCCGGGTCTTCAACCGGGTCATGGGCCTGCAGTTGATCGTGGAAGAAGGGCGGGTCGCCGGGGCGGTGGGGATCAACATTCACACCGGAGAACTGGTGGTCTGCCGCGCGGGAGCGGTGATCCTTTCTTCCGGAGGAACGGCCCGTTTCGGGTTACCCAACAACGGTTACCTTTACGGGGTCTATGATTTCCCGGGGAATACGGGGGATGGCTACGCCATGGCTTTTCGGGCCGGCGCCGAGCTGACCGGCTTTGAGTACACCCTGAATTATTACATCATCAAGGACATCAACGCTCCCCTCCTCTACATCACCCTCACCCGGGGGGCCCAGCTGCTGACCGCCATGGATGCGCATCTGGAGGACAGCCACCCCTCGATCAAGTCCATGATCCTGGAGCACCGGAAAGATCAGGGGCCCCTGCGCATCCGGATGAAGCACCTCCCCGAATCGAAAATCCGGGAGATCGAAGACATCCTCTTCTCCACCGAGCGGCCGGTGCAGGAACGTTTCTTCGAAGGCCGGGGAGTGAATTTCCGTTCCGGCGACATCGAACTCTGGCCGACGGAATATTACCTCTGCGGCGGGCACGGCATGACCGGGATCTTGGTGGACGAAAAGGCCGCCACCACCCTCCCCGGCCTCTATGCCGCCGGAGACGTTTCCCTGGTGGCCCGGGGACACCTGAGCGGAGCCTTCGTTTACGGGGAGATTGCCGCCGAAGAGGCTTCCGAATATGCCCGGAAACATCCCCTCCCCCGGGGAGGCGAAACACCGGGATTGGCGGGCCTGAAGGCAGACCTTCTCCGGAGAATGGAGCAGCAAGGCGGAGAGGTTGCCGTCGAGGAATTTGAATACAAGGTGCGTCGTTTGATCAGCGACTATGTGACTCCCCCCAAGAACGCCTACAAGCTGAACATGGCTCTGTGGTGGATGGAACGCTTCCAGAAAGAGATCCGGGAAAAAGTCCGGATCCGGCACATTCACGATCTCTTCAAGGTGCTGGAGGCGGAGGATATCATCCTCTGCGCCAAGCTGTCGGCCACCGCTTCCCTGGAACGAAAGGAAAGCCGGTGGGGTTTCTGGCACTACCGGGCCGATTTCCCCAAGAAGGACGACGAAAACTGGCGCAAGCACATCATGCTGCAGAAGGGGACCGATCCGGCAGAGATCCGGGTCTCCCACCGCCCGATCGCCAGGATGCAGTAAGGAGAGGAACCATGGATTTCAACCTGCTTACCAGCCTGAATGACAATATACGGATCGATCGGAATAAGTGCACGGCCTGCGGCCGGTGCGTGGAGGTTTGCGTTCTGGACAACCTGCGCCTGCAGCTCTCTCCCTGCCGCCAGGCCTGCCCCGTGGGGATGAACTGCCAGGGATACATCCATCAGCTGGCCCAGGGGAAAATGGACAAAGGGCTGGAGAAGATCCGGGAAACGGTCCCCTGGGGGGGAATCCTGGGAAGAATCTGCTCCCGACCCTGCGAAGCGGTATGCAACCGGGTCAAAGTGGACCAGCAGCCGGTGGCCATCCGGGACTTGAAGCGTTTCCTTTCCGACCAGGATGGCCAGCCCTGGACACCTCCGGTTCTCCCGGATCGCCCGCAGAAAATCGCCATTGTAGGGGCCGGCCCGGCAGGGCTGACCGGGGCCTTTTACCTCCGGTCCTGGGGATTCCGGGTGACCCTCCACGACCGGGAATCGGCTCCCGGGGGACTCATGCGCTGGGCCATCCCTGAATTCCGTCTTCCCCTGGAGGTCCTGGACCGGGAGCTTGGGTTCCTTAAGGCCATGGGGATTGATTTCGTAGGAAACCGGACCTTGGGACAAGACCTGGACCTGGAAAAATTAGAAGAGGAATACGATGCCGTCCTTCTGGCTCTGGGAGCTTACGAGCAGACCCGGCTGGGAGTGCCCGGAGAGCAAGCTCCGGGGATCCTGCCCGCCCTGGATTTCATGAAAAGCGTCCGGGAGGGGAAACCGCCGAAGGTAGGGGAAAAAGTGGTGGTGGTGGGAGGAGGGAATGCCGCCGTGGACGCGGCCCAGACCGCCCTGCGCCTGGGGGCCCGGAAGGTCCACCTGGTCAGCCTGGAGAAGAGGGAGGAAATGCCGGCTTTTTCCTGGAGCGTGGCCGAAGCCGAGGAAGAGGGGGTCGACATCCAAAATGGATGGGGACCCATGAAATTCCGGCTCAATAAAAAGACGCTCGCGGGCGTCAGCTTCAAGAAATGCGTGGCGGTTTGTGACTCCCGGGGAATTTTCTGCCCCAGCTATGATGAGAAGACGACCCTGGACCTGCCTACGGACACCGTAATTCTGGCGGTGGGACAGAAGGCCGAAAGGGGGATGCTGGAATCCTCCCTGCAGGGTTCGGAAGGAATTCGCTGCCACCCCGTAACCCTCCAGACCCGGAATCCGAAGATCTTTGTCGCCGGGGATTTTCTCCGGGGGCCTAAGACCCTGGTGGACGCCATGGCCCAGGGCAAGGAGGCGGCCCTGTCCATCCAGCGCCTGATGGAGGGGGAGGATTTGGAGTACGGCCGGGTCAATCCGACCCCCTTCGAGCTGCAGTTCGAGCCGGATCTCTCCCGGGCCAAGACACGGCAGCGAGTGGCCATGCCCGCGATTCCCCTTTCCCGGAGAAAGAATTTCCAGGAAGTGGCCCGGGGATATTCCCGGGAAGAGGCCATGGCCGAGGCGGAGCGCTGCCTGGACTGCGGCGTGCCTTTCGGAATCCGCACCTGCTGGTTCTGCCTGCCCTGCGAGATCGAATGCCCGGAAGAGGCGCTCTATGTGGAGATCCCCTACCTGCTCAGATAAAAAGGAGGAAGGCCGGTTGGAAATCCAACCCCCTACTACCAGTCTATACCTTGGCTTCTCAAAAGATTCTGTGCATTTTCATGGCCTAATCTTGCCGCTGTTTTCAGATCCTCAATCGCCTGCCTGTAGTTGCCAAGTCCCCCATAAGCAACCGCTCGGTTATTATAAGCCATTGCATATTTCGGGTTGAACTCGATGGCTTTGTTGTAGTCCTCAATCGCCTGCCTGTGGTTGCCAAGGCTCTCATAGGCACCCGCTCGGTTATTATAAGCCTCTGCATATTTCGGGTTGAGCTCGATCGCTTTGTTGCAGTCCTCAATCGCTTTCCTGTGGTTGCCAAGTCTCCCATGGGCACTCGCTCGGTTATTATAAGCCTCTGCATATTTCGGGTTGAGCTCGATGGCTCTGTTGTAGTCTTCCATCGCCTGCCTGTGGTTGCCAAGTCCCCAATAGGCACCCGCTCGGTTATTATAAGCCTCTGCAAATTTCGGGTTGAGCTCGATGGCTCTGTTGCAGTCCTCAATCGCCTGCCTGTGGTTGCCAAGGCTCTCATAGGCACCCGATCGGTTATTATAAGCCTCTGCATATTTCGGGTTGAGCTCGATGGCTCTGTTGTAGTCTTCAATCGCCTGCCTGTGGTTGTCAAGTCTTCCATAGGCAATCCCTCGGTTATTGTAAGCCTCTGCATATTTCGGGTTGAACTCGATGGCTTTGTTGTAGTCTTCAATCGCTTGCCTGTGGTTGCCAAGTCTCCCCTGGGCACCCGCTCGGTTATTATAAGCCGCTGCAAATTTCGGGTTGAGCTCGATGGCTTTGTTGTAGTCCTCAATCTCCTGCCTGTGGTTGCCAAGTCTCCCATAGGCACCCGCTCGGTTATTATAAGCCTCTGCATATTTCGGGTTGAGCTCGATGGCTTTGTTGTAGTCTTCAATCGCTTGCCTGTGGTTGCCAAGGCTCCCATGGGCACCCGCTCGGTTAGCATAAGCCGTTGCATATTTCGGATTGAACTCGATGGCTTTGTTGTAGTCCTCAATCGCCTGCTTGTAGTTGCCAAGGCTCTCATAGGCACTCGCTCGGTTATTATAAGCCTCTCCAAATTTCGGGTTGAGCTCGATGGCTCTGTTGTAGTCTTCAACCGCCTGCCTGTAGTTGCCAAGGTTCCAATAGGCATACCCCCGGCTATAATAGGCATATGGGTTCCGATCGGTAACCTTTATGGTCTGTTCAAACAGCGTAAAGCTGTCCCGCCAATAACCGACCTGTGTCCATGTGGCAATGAAAAGGGATGAAAGGGCCAATGCCGACGACAAGATTAGCGTCTTTTTCCGATAACGCCATCCTTTCAAGAGTTCCGGTATGCCCCATGCTACCATCATGAACAATCCGACCAGCGGTATATACGTATAGCGGTCCGCCCTGGCCTGTTGACCGACCTGCACGATCCCGATGACGGGTACAAGGGTACCGACATACCAGAACCATCCGGTTATCAAATACGGGAATCTCTTTCCCGTCCAGATAACAATCCAGGTGACGGCGATAAGAAGCAATACTGCAGCGATCACCTGCCATTGCGGCCACAGCCCCGGATGAGGATAAAGAACAGCAAGATTAACCGGCCAGATCATCTTTCCGATGTAAATAATGTAAGAAACAAAAGCATTCGCAATACGAACACTCAATGGAAAGACCTCAAGGGTCGACACCGCCCCAAATTTTTGCTGGACAATGTAGGTTACAATACTTGACAGCGCTGCTAGAAAAAATAGCGGAATCTTTTCCCGAAGCAGAGGATAAAACAATGCCCATCGATATTTATGATCCGTTGATCCGTCGGCCTTCACCGCTTCCTTGACCAGAGGCTTCTCCTTAGATTTCCTCTTTCGCTTATTCCCGGGCCCAAGCTTATTTACCTCGGTCCATTCTTTACGAGCTGATTCTTTTTGCTCGAAGCGCTTCAGGGGCCAGAAATCCAGGAGCAACAGTACAAAGGGGAGCGTTACAAGCATGGGCTTCGCCATCAAGCCTAAAACAAAGAACAGAAGAACAAGCAGGTATCTCTGAATTGCCGGACGTTCAACATAAGAGCAATACGCTCCGACCGTGAGCATCCAGAAAAAGGTCGAAAGGACATCTTTGCGCTCGGCCACCCAGGCGACGGACTCCACGTGGAGCGGGTGAAGCGCAAACAGGGCCGCCACAAAGGCGCTCGGCCACAGCCCTTTCGTCATCCGGTGAAAAACGACAAAAAGCAATAGTGTATTGGCGATGTGAAACAAGAGATTGGTTAGATGATGCCCCTGCGGTTTTAATCCAAAGAGCTGCACATCCAGCATGTGCGATATCCAGGTCAGAGGATGCCAGTTGGCGAAATAATCGGTGGTGAAAGCCCATCGAATTCCCTCTACCGTGATGCCATCCTGAATATCACTGTTCTTGGCTACGTAATGGTCATCGTCGTAACGTTGGAAATCGGAATGATTCACCTGCCAAAATGCCATAAAGGTTATGGACATTAGGAATACGCAAATCAATAGCATCTGTTTCTTTTTTGGCATAAATACTTCTTTGTCATCCACAAGCAATAAGGGTGTTACCTAAGATTGAAATTACTACAGCCCATTCATTAAAAACTTGATAAAAATAATACCACGACAATCAAGGAGATAGTACCCTTACAACATATAGTCAGGGACGCCATTTTCATGCCTCCGAGAAACATCCGTTAAGGATAAGTCCTTGGGGATTTACTTAGGCAGGTCAAGCAAGTCCCCTAATTCATTATGAGCAAAAAAAGAAATAATAGGTTGAAGGTTGGAAACCAGACTCGGCTTTAACCGGAGGATACCGTTACGGCCGCGCTTCCCGAGATGCTTTCGAAGGTGGCAGTGACGATTGCAGTGCCTGCTGCAACGGCCGTAGCCAGGCCACTGGCGCTGACTGTGGCCACCGATGGATCTGACGAGCTCCAGCTGACCTGCGTGGTTATATCATAGTTGGTGCCGTCAGAATATGTGCCACTGGCTGTAAACTGCTGGGTGGTTCCCAGCGGTATGGTCGAATTGGCGGGGGTTATAGATATGGATAATAAGGCGGCCGAGGTCACCGTAAGAGTCGTGCTATCCGAAGTGCCTGATTCGCCGGAGTAACTATTCGACATGCTGGAACTGGCAGTGATGGTTGTAGTGCCTACTGCAATGGCCGTGGCCAGGCCGCTGCTGTTGATCGTGGCCACTGAGGTATTTGACGAACTCCAGGTGACCTCCGTGGTTATATCACCGTTTGTCTGGTCGTTATAATGGGCGGTGGCTATAAACTGCGAAGTAGCGCCCACCGGTATGCTCGGATTGTCTGGGGATACAACGATGCCGTTGAGCGCCATAGATCCGGCGCAGGTGATCATAGACACCGCCAAAAATCCTAAAAACAGTATTGACAAGCCAAGTCTCAATCCTTTCATGAGGGCACCGCCAGGGAAAAATGGGGCAGGTTGGATCTGCGTGATTCCACTTTTGCGGAAAAGGCCAATGTGAGGAAAACCCGAAAAATGTCGCCGCATTATAATCCTCTCAACAGGGGATTGACCGGCAAAGTGGGCTCCCGGATACCGCATCCAATCCAAAACGATTTTAGATGGCACCCTGCCGAGTACCAATCGAAATCTACATCGCTTCGCAAAATATTTCAACTGAAGATTTCAGAAGGAATAAAGACCGTAGCTGGCAGGGTCAACAAAGTGGTATGGTCATTTTCCCCCCCCCGCAGTTCTTGGCCACCCTTTTGGTGGCCCTTACGGGAAAGGCGTTTTGTTTATCATCGCCAGGCGGTGGTTCTTTGATTGGCCCAGGGGGCTATCCCCTGGATCGCACTTGGATAGAATATAGGGGCAGGCCCAGATGCTTGTTTTTTGGATAGAAATTGGGCCTCCACGTTTTACGGAACAAAACCTGGCCTTGGGCAGGCATCCTTGTCCTCCTTAGGATAAAAATACTTGCTATATAGCTACCCGTTTCAATAAAATGTTATATAAGTTTGACCCCGGCATCGGGGGAATCCCCCCCAAAGGAGGCCTGGATGGAAAAATGGGCGATGGTCAAAGCGCTTACCTTTGACGCCTTTGGGACGGTTCTGGATCTTGGCGGGAGTCTGACTCCGTTTATCGCCGCCTTTTTAAAAGCCAAAAGCTCGGAAGCGTCTCCCCAACGCTTTTGGGAACAGTGGCGGTACCGGCAGCGGATCGAGCAATATCAGGACAATATCATGATGCTTGGCCACTGTGGGTATTTAGAGGCGGCTCGCCGGGCCTTCGTTTACACCCTCGGCCTCAACGGCGTAGAGGCCTCGCGGGATGAGGTCAGGGAGTTCATGAAAGCGTGGCAGGAACTTTCCCCCTTTGCCGGATGTGATCCCCGCTCTTCAGCGTCTGAAGGAACGATACCGGCTGGTGGCGCTTTCCAACGGGGAACCCCATTATCTCGATCACCTGGCAAAGAACCGCATCCAGTGGAAATTCGACCGGGTGATCTCGGTTCAGGTCGCGGGGGCCTTTAAACCGCACCCGGGAGTGTATCTCCGGGCGGCCAGCATTCTCGGCCTTGAGGTGGGAGAATGCATGATGGTTTCCGCCAACTCCTTCGACGTCATGGGGGCAAGGGCGTGCGGATTCCGGGGCGCCTTTGTGAATCGTTATCAGCTTCCCTATGAGGATACGCCCTTCCAGCCTGATGTGGTGGTGAAGGATTTCCAGGAGTTGGCCGACCGCCTGGGGTGACCGGCGATTTCTGGATCGCCCTTCCGAACTATCTTGACTATTCTTTCCCATCCTTTCTAGGCTTTGCGCATCTAGTTCAGGAGATCAGCGGTGGGAAAGAATCCAACCCTACCGGGGGGGATGCCAGCCATTTTCCTGAAAGATCAAAGAAAAAAAAGGAGAGACCATGATCATCGGAGTGCCCAAAGAGATCAAAGCCCAAGAATACCGTGTGGCCCTGACTCCGGCGGGAGCCGACGCCCTGGTCCGCGCCGGCCACCGGGTAATCGTTGAAAACGGCGCGGGCGAGGAGAGCGGATTCTTAAACTCCGATTACCAGAAGGCCGGGGCCAAAATGGCCAAGACCCCCGGGGAAATCTGGGAAAAGGCAGAGATGATTGTAAAGGTCAAAGAACCCCTGGCTTCGGAATACCGATATTTCCGCCCGGGGCTCATCGTGCTTACCTACCTGCACCTGGCCGCGGATCGAGCCCTCACATTGGCCCTCATGAAAAAGAAAATCGTGGCCATCGGGTATGAAACGGTGGAACTTCCCAACGGCAGCCTGCCCCTTCTGACTCCGATGAGTGAAATTGCCGGGCGCATGTCCATCCAGGTCGGCATGACCTATTTGGAAAAGCCGCAGAAGGGGAAGGGGGTCCTGTTGGGCGGCGTAGCCGGCGTCCATCCGGGATCGGTGGTGATCCTTGGGGCGGGTATCGTAGGAACCAATGCCCTGAAGAGGGCCGTGGGGTTGGGAGCCAGGGTCACGGTCATCGACAAAAGCCTGGACCGGCTGCGGTACCTGGACGATATTTTTCATGGCCGGATCGAGTCTCTGGCCTCCAACCGGTACAACATAGCCGAGGCGGTTGCCCAGGCGGACCTGGTCATCGGAGCCGTTCTCATCCCCGGAGCCGTCGCGCCGCACCTGGTTACGGCGGACATGGTTCGCTCCATGCAGCCGGGCAGCGTAATCGTGGACGTTTCCATCGACCAGGGGGGATGCATCGAAACCATGGACCATCCCACCACGCACGACGCTCCGATTTACATCAAGCACGGAGTGGTTCATTATGCCGTGGCAAACATGCCCGGGGCGGTCCCCCGGACTTCCACCGTGGCCCTTACGAATGCCACCCTGACTTATGTGGAAGCCCTGGCCCGGAAGGGGTGGCAAGATGCCATCCGGGAGGATTCGGCCCTGACCAAAGGGGTGAATGTGTTAAACGGAGAAGTGGTCTATTCCGCCGTCGCCCAGGCCCACGGGTTGCAGAATTCTACTTTAGACCAAGCTCTTTAGTCCCTTTTCGGCTTAAAATGAACCCTCCGGAGCCATGGCCCACGCCCGAGGGGATTGGAGAACCCAGTCCAACCGTTTAAAATCCGCCAAAATACATGATTTCCCGACTAAAAATACGGGGTTTACCTTATTTATTTATTCTCCTTATTTGATTAGGCTATTAGCATCTAAATCTTTTGGACCTTCGGGGGGAAAATGGAAGCCGCGGAAACCCGAAAAATGAGAACCATGCGGGAACGCCGTAGAAGACCAGCCGGCGCAAAAGAGGGTCGAGAGAGAATTCGTTCACGGAAGGAGGAGCCCTTGGCTCAAAAAAAGGTCATAACAGACAAATGGCTGGCGAAAAACCGGGAGGACATGATCGTTTGCCCGAAGCAACCCGGGCAACTGACGATATCCAAAAGCTCCTGTTCGAAGCGGTACATCATGAGCCGAAGGGAAAACTTGAAGGAACTCTTGAAAGGGGACTTTTTCCAATACATCTACATGAGGGGACTTTCCGTCTGCCGGGATTGCCCCATCGGAAAGAAACTGTCGGTAGCCCGTCCGGCTGCCCGGCCCCGTCCGGCCGCCAGACCCTGATTTTTTCGGTACCCCCTGCTGTTCACTCCTGTTTCGCACCCGGGAATCCCCCTGACCCGTCCCCTCTTCCCCAACGCAAAACGGGCGAGAGGGAGGGGGATTCCATCCTTAAGAAATCCAGCAATCAGACGTCCGTAAAGCCTCCCGTTTTTTCCTCAGGGCATGAAAGGCCGGTCCTCCAGACACGCCTTGAGGTGACGATCCGCGAGCGCAGCGGTCTTGGCGCGAAGGGCAAACACGGCGTTTAAAACAGGCAGGCCCCGGCCGTACAACCTCCGGCGTATTCGGATTCAACGGTGAGAAGATCGGGATGTACCACCGGTCCTTCGCTTTCGCCGAAGCCGAAGGACAAAACCTGCGCTTCCTTGCTTCCGTACCGGTAGACCGTGATCCCCTTGCATTTCAGCCGGTAAGCCGACAGGTAGATTTTCCGGATATCCTCGACCGTTGATTCCCGGGGCAGGTTGATGGTTTTGGAGACGGAGTTGTCGGTGAATTTCTGAAAGGCCGCCTGGGTCTCCAGGTGCTGGTTGGGAACGACGTCGAAGGCGGTTACAAAAATCTTCTTGATATCGGTGGGAATCCCCTTGATCTTCTGCAGGGAGCCCGAATGGGCAATCTGGGCGAAGAGTTCCTTGCCGTAAAATCCCCGGGAACGGGCGATTTCCTCGAAGAAAGGGTTGACCTCGAAGAGACGGGTTCCGGAGAGAACATTGCGAATGAAGCTGACCGCGAATAGAGGCTCGATGCCGCTGGAGCATCCGGCGATGATGCTGATCGTCCCGGTGGGAGCGATGGTGTTGACCGTGGCATTGCCGCATTCTCAGGTTCCGGGGGGCATAGACGGACCGGGGATAGTTGGGGAAGACCCCTCGCTCTTCGGCCAGAGCACAGGAGGTCCGGATGGACTCCCGGTGGATGAAGCGCATGAGTCTTTCCGCGAACCGGACGGCTTCTCGGCTTCCGTAAGGAATGCCCAGACGGATCAGAAGGTCGGCGAAGCCCATGACTCCCAGGCCGATCTTCCGGTTGGCGAAGGTTATTTCCTCGATTTGGGGGAGGGGGAATTTGTTCACTTCGATTACGTCATCCAGGAACCGCACCCCCCAGTGAACATATTCCTTCAGCTTTTCCCAGTCCACGGTCCCCCTTTTCACCATCCGGGAGAGGTTGAGGGAAGCCAGATTGCAGCTCTCATACGGCAGGAGAGGCAATTCCCCGCAGGGGTTCGTGGCCTCAATGGTGCCCACCCGGGGGGTGGGGTTCTTTCGGTTTATTTCATCCAGGAAAATCAAACCGGGGTCGCCCGTCAGCCAGGCGGCATTCACGATCAGGTCGAATACCATCCGGGCCTTGACCCTCTTCACCTTTTCCCGGGTTCGGGGGTTGATCAAGTCGAAATCGCGGTTGGCCAGCACGGCCTTCATGAAAAGGTCGGTGACCCCCACCGACAGGTTGAAGTTGGAGAACCGGTTCTTCTCGACCTTGGCCTCGATGAATTCCATGACGTCCGGGTGGTCGACGCGGAGGATTCCCATGTTGGCCCCCCGCCGCCTCCCTCCCTGGACGATCACCTCGGTGGCCCGGTCGAAGATGCCCATGAAGGAAACCGGCCCGGAGGCTTCCCCCATGGTGGAGGCCACCAGGTCCTTCTTGGGACGGAGGCGGGAGAAGTTGAACCCCGTTCCCCCGCCGGTCTGGTGGATCTTGGCCATGCTCGTAAGAGCCCCAAAGATGCCGTCGATGGAATCTTCCACGGGGATGACAAAACAGGCCGAGAGCTGGCCCAGGGAAGCGCCGGCGTTCATCAGGGTGGGGGAGTTGGGCATGAACTCCAGATTGCGCATCATCTGGTAGAATTTCTCTTCGGCCTGCCCCGGGCTCACGGACGACTTGAAGTTCCTCTCTCCCTGAGCGATATGATGGGCCACCCTTCGGAAGAGCATGCTGGGGGTTTCGATGATCTTGCGCTGGTCGTCCTTCTGCAGGTATCTTCTCTTCAGGACCTCCATGGTATTGAGGGGGAGTTTCAGGTCGTCTTTCATCCCCAGGACGGATTTGGCCAGCCGGATCTCGCTGCGCCTCTCCCGGTACAGGATGTAGCTCTTGGCGATCCGGCCGTACCCCTGATTCATCAGGACCGTTTCCACCATGTCCTGAATGGCTTCCACGTGGAGGGGCTTGTCCCGGTATTTTTCGGCCAGTCTTTGGACAACGATATCCACCAGGCGCCTGGCGATCCTGCCGGACTGATTCGAATCCTGCAGAACCTCGAGGGCCGCCCGATAGATGGCGTACTGGATCTTATCCGGGGTGAAGGGAACAACCGCCCCGTCCCGCTTCATCACCTTATCCGGCATTCGCCTGGGTTTCATCCGTTTCCTTTTAATCCTAGAGAATCCGCCCTGTTCTTATTCCCAACTCAGAACATCCAAAGGGCGCGCGCCGCGCGCCCCTACATTCCCCATCGGGAAAAGTGCCTAAAGTGCGCTAGAGTTCGGAGTGCCTAGAGTGCCTGAATTTTGAAATTCAAAATACTCCTTCAAGATAGAATAAGTTGAAAAGTGTAATCGCCTTTAACTCCGAACTTCGAACTCCGAACTCCGAACTATTGGTACCGTCAAGCTTCCCTGGGGCATCAGCAGGATCCGGGGCTGGGGGCCCATTTTGGCGAAAGCCATTCGGAGAGCTTCATTCATGTCCTTGGCCGGAATGAAGAGCAGGGTCCGGGACAACTCCGGGTCCAGGCCGGAGATCAGGATGTACTGAGCCTTCTTCATCAATCGGGTGACGGCGTAGGCCTTGTGGCCGCCCACGACGAAATTGGCCCGGATTTCCGCTTCGATTCTCTCCGGGGTCTTGTATTTCTTCATCCACTCCAGGTACAGATCGTCGCCCACCCCCTCTTCGCACTCGCCCAGGATGATCACCACGCCGCCCTGGCGTACGGCCAGCCAGGCGTTGTCCATGGTCTTCTGCAGTTGATAGACATTGATGTCCTTGGGATAGCCGCCGCAGGTGGCGATCACCAGATCGGCCAACCCCTTGATGGGCGTGCCGTAAATGCTTTCCACGAACTGGGAGGCTTCCAGGTGGGCCTGAATGTAGTCCCCCGCGTAGACCTTGAGGAACTCCTTCTTCTCGTTGAGCACCACATTCAGAAGGAAAGAAGGCCTCTTCATTTCGGTGCCTTCGACCTGGTCTTCATAGGCGGGGTTTCCTTTGAGCCTGCCGATGACCGCTCCCGGCTCCAGCATGAGGGCGTGGTTGCGGCAGATGGTTTCATACCGGGTGACCCCCGGGAACAGGGCCTTCCGGCCGCCCCCGAACCCGGAGAAAAAGTGATACACGACGCTGCCCGTGCAAACGATATGGTCGGCCTCCATGGCCCGCTTGTGGAAATACACCTCGTTGCCCCGCGAAGTCCTTCCCGCCAGCTTGAATTGCGAGGGGTCCCGGGCGTCGCTGTTGTACATCTTTACCCGTTTGGCCGTCTCCGGCCCGACCATCTGGACCATCTCCGCTTCGGGGAGCATGCGGTGCGCCCCCACGGAAAACATGATAAACATGTCCTGGTCGGGAACCCCCGCCGAGTTCAACTCGTTCAGCAAAAGGGGCATGAAAACATGGCTGTTGGCGATCCGGGTGGGGTCGTTTACCAGGAAGCAGACCGTCTGGCCGGGCTTCACGATTTCCCGGAAAGGCTTGGACTGAATGGGGTTGCGAATCGCTTTCTGGATCTCCGCCACAGGATCCTTGAGGGGCGGATAATCTTTAATGGTGAGTTCCCCCATTACCATCTGGGGATCCAAGTTGAAGCGGACTTCTTTTCTTCCGTACTTGAACTTATATTCTTTCGTCGCCATCTCCCACCGTCCTTCCTTTCTGACCGTTCCCTTTCATGAACGTTGATCGGTTCGAATTCATCTATAATTTTACCACAATTCATCTGTTAGAAAGAAATTTCCTTAAGGTAAACCCCCGGCTCTGCCGGGGGGCTATTAGCGTTTAACCTTTCCGGGATGCTTGAGTGGTGGCATCCGACCGAAGGGCACCTTTCGGTGGGGCCCACGGATCATCTGTTTTGATCCGTTTACGGTTTTCAAACCTCCGGCCTTGCCGGAGGTCCAGGCTTATTTTCTTGACAATAAATGAGGGCGTGTGCTAGCTAGTGCTTCAAGAGGTTAATGGTTGTTAACTAAGCCACGCGGTTTATCCTGTTATTCCCGTGCCTCCATCTTTTCTCAACAGACGTCCAAGCTTTTATTCGATGTGGGTATGGATCGCTTGACCCCCTCCAAGCGAGCAAAAATTGTGGAGCTGAATGGGTTAAAGCGGCGGGGCCTTGATCAAAAGGGCCACCGGAAACTTTCTAAAACCGCGCAGAAATCAATGCCGGAAGGGAGGTGAAAAGGAACTCGTTATCCAGCTGAATCATGGGGAATGAATCTCTAAAGAAAAGGAGGGTTCCATGCGCCCAGTTTCAATTTTTGCGGTCATCACCACGATTTTAATCGTGCTTACGATCGGCATTGCTGCCCCCCTGCAAGCGCAGGAGAAAAAGCCGGTCGTGGTTGGGTTTATCCACTCGATGAGCGGAGCCATGTCCATGTACGGGATCAGCTCTGAAGCTGGCGGCCAGATTGCCGTGGAAGAGATCAATGCCGCGGGGGGCATTCTGGGAAGACCCTTAAAGATGATCACCCGCGACGATAAGCTCAACCCCGAGGTGGGCCTGCGGGAGGCCAAAGATTTGCTGCTGAGCGAGAAGGCCGATTTCCTCACGGGCACCATCAGCAGCGCCGTAGCTTTGGCCATCTCCAACCATGTGAAGCGGGAGAAGAAAATCTTCATCGTCAATATTTCCCAATCCTCGAGCATAACGGAGGAAAACTGGCACCCGTATATTTTCCGCATCGACACCAATGCGGTTCCGTATTGGGGGTATGCACCGGCGATCGCCCTGGCCAACACCTGGAAGGACAAGAAAATCGTGAGCCTCGGTTTCGATTACGAGACCGGGAAGAATTCCCTCAAGGCCTTCAAGGAAAAATACTTCCAGCTGATCCCGACTGCGAAAATCATCGATGAGCTCTGGGCTCCCCTGGGAACGACCGATTTCACCGCCTATATCACCAAGATCGCCAACTCCGGCGCGGATGCTTTTTTCCTGTCTTGTATCTATGGCGGCGGAGAGCTGGCTTTTACCAAACAGGCCTATGCCTTTGGTCTCTATGATAAGATGCACGCCATTCAGCCCTGCGCCGGGGATGTGGAAACCTGGCATGGGGTCAAAAAAGGGGAACCCTACCCCAAAGGAACTTTAGCCACCGGTCGTTACCCCTTCTGGGCGATTGACGACCCAAAGAGTAAATCCTTCGTGGCAAAACACAACAAAAAAGTTTCCTTTTACCCCTCCTATGGAGCCATGAACCAATATGTGATTATGTACGCTTTGAAGGCGGCCATTGAGAAAACAGGGGGTGTGGACACAGAGAAAATTATCAAAGCCCTGGAAAATATGACCCTGGATACTTTTGTGGGGAAAATTCCCATTCGCGCCTATGACCATCAAGCCATGATGCCCACCTGGTACGGGATCATGGATTTTTCTCCTGGTTTGCCCTTTCCCCATCTTGCCAAAACTCAGGGGGTGATGGGGGAAGAAAGCTACCACACGGTGGAACAGATCAAAAAACTGCGCGAAAAGAAGTAAAGCAGGGAAGGGGTACTCCGGAAGATGCCGGGAAAGGGGGATCTTCTTTCCCGGCATCCGAAAAGGGAGGATGGAGGCGTGACTTTCGAGGCGGCGATGGGCCAAACGCTCAGCGGCATCAGCGTGGGAATGGTTCTGTTCCTGATTGCCGCCGGTCTGTCCATCATCTTCGGTACCCTCAAGGTGCTCAACCTTGCCCACGGCTCCATTTACATGGTCGGCGGTTTTCTCTGCTACGGCTTGACCACCACGCTCGCCACGATCCCTGGATCCTTTTGGTGGGCCCTGCTCCTGGCTCCGATTTTGGTGGCCCTGCTGGGCGGATTCCTGGAGATCTTCCTCTTGCGCCGGATATACGCCCAGGACATGCTCTACCAGTATATCCTTACCTTCGGGCTGATCCTCATTCTCGGAGAAACCTGCAAGTTCATCTGGGGCGTGGGCTATAACACGGTGCCCGTTCCCTGGCCCGTCGACGGAAAGGTGTCGATTCTGGGATTGATGTTCCCGGTTTATAATTTATTTCTCATCGGTTGTGGGATCGCCGTGTTTGTCGGCCTGTTGGCCCTGATGCGCTTTACGGAACTGGGCCGAATGATTCGGGCCGTCACCTATAACCGAGAGATCGCTAATGCGCTCGGTATCAATGTCCCCCGGGTTTACACGGGGGTGTTTATGCTGGGTTGTTACCTCGCCGGCCTGGCAGGGGCCCTCATGCCTCCCATGTCGGTAGTGGCCCTGGGAGCGGACATGTCCGTAATCATCGATTGCTTCATCATCGTGGTGATCGGCGGTCTGGGGAGCCTCCCGGGGGCCTTTCTCGGGGCCACCATCCTGGGGCTGATGAACGCCTTCGGCATCTACATCATCCCCAAACTCGCGGTGGCCTTTGCCTTCATGTTGATGATCGTAATCCTGATCATTCGGCCCTGGGGGCTCATGGGCAAGCCGGAATAACGGAGTCCGATGGAATGAAGAATTGGGCGACCCAAATCATCTCGATAAAATGGGGGGGACTCGGCATCCTAGGCATTTTCCTCCTGATCCTGCCCTTTATCATCCCCCTCAGCTGGGTCAGCTTGGCCACGGAAATGTTGATCATGGCCCTGGCCGGCTGCGCCCTCAATTTGATGCTGGGCTACACCGGGATGGTTTCCTTTGGGCCTGCCGGACTGTACGCCGTCGGGGCCTACACCACGGCTATCCTCCTCACCCGTTACCACGCTCCTTTTTGGGGGGCCGTGATGGCCGCGCCGGTTCTGGCCGGGATCGCCGGGCTGATCGTGGGATGGTTTTGCGTCCGCCGGAGCGCCGTTTATTTTGCTCTGCTTACGCTGGCCTTTGCCCAAATTATCTGGACGATCATCTTCCAGTGGTACGATTTCACGAACGGGGATAATGGGATCGTGAACATTCCCATCCCCGACTTCTTTTCCCTGACCAATTCCTATTATTTCAGCCTGGGCGTGGTGGCTGTTTGTGTCGGGCTTTTGTGGAGGATCGTCCATTCCCCGTTCGGGAAGACCCTCCAGGCCATCCGCGAAAACCCGGGAAGGACCGAATTCATCGCGATTCATGTGCGCCGGTATCAGCTCGCCGCCTTTGTCCTCTCCAGCAGCTTCCTGGGCATCGCCGGCTCCCTCTTCTGTGTCTTCAGCGGAAGCGTCTTTCCGGACTACGCCCACTGGGCCAAGTCCACCGATATGCTGGTGGTCTGCCTTCTGGGCGGGTTTTATTCCTTCCCGGGCCCCATGGTCGGCTCGGTCGTCTATATCGTGTTGGGAAAAATGATTTCGAAATACACCATGTTCTGGATGTTCTTTCTGGGGATCATTATCGTTTTTCTGGTTTTGTACATGCGCAATGGAATCATGGGCTTCCTAGGGGAGAAATTCTCCCGGGGTTCCCATTAACCGAGGAAGGGCAATGATCCTCAGGGCGGAAAAACTCCATAAATCCTTCGGCGGGCTCACCGCGGTTTACGACGTCAACCTGCAAATCCAGGAAAAGGAGCTGGTTTCCATCATCGGGCCGAATGGCGCCGGGAAGACCACCCTGTTCAACCTCCTGACCGGACACCTTCCCACAGATTCGGGAAGGGTTTTCTTTCAAGAGAAGGAAATCACCCGTCTGCCGCCGCATACCATCTCCCGCATGGGCATCGGCCGGTCTTTTCAGCGCCTCAACATTTTTCCCCGGCTCAGCGCTTTTGAAAACATCCAGGTTGCGGTCTTCTCGGTTCAGATGAAGAGTCGCAACCTCTTTGCCCGCGCGGATCAACTGGTCCGGTCCGAGACCGACGCCATTCTGGAAAGCGTGGGCCTCCTCAATAAAAAGGAGACCCAAGGGGGACTGCTGGCCCACGGGGATCAGAAGCGGCTGGAGATGGGCATTGCGCTGGCAGTGAACCCTTCCCTCCTTCTTCTGGATGAGCCCACCCAGGGTATGAGCCCCAAGGAAACGGAGGAAACAACGGAACTCATCCGGAGGCTGGTGAAGGAACGGGGGTTGACGCTGATCTTTGTGGAGCATGACATGAACGTGGTCTTTGGCATTTCCGACAGCATCAAAGTCATGCATCAGGGGAAGATCATCTTCGAAGGCAGTCCCGAGGCGGTAAGAAAACAACGACGAAGTTCAGAAGATTTATCTGGGCGAGGAAAAGACCTGATGCTCCTGGAAGTCAAAGAAATCCAGACTTTTTACGGGCTGAGCCATATTCTCTTCGGGGTCTCGCTGGCTATCGAAAAAGGGGAGACCGTCTGCCTCCTGGGCAGAAACGGCGTGGGAAAGACAACCACTTTGCGGAGTATCATGGGATTAACGCCTCCCCGCACCGGGACCATTCAATTCCAGGGAAGAGAGATTCGCGGGAAACAGCCCTTCGAAATTTGCCGCATGGGCTTGGGCTTAGTGCCGGAAGACCGGGTTATCTTTCCCGACCTTACGGTCCGGGAAAATCTGGAAATCGCCATCAAAAAGGAAGACAAGGGCAAGAACACTGGCTGGACGGTAGAGAAAGTTCACCGATTGTTCCCCATCCTGAAAGAGCGGGACAAACAGTGGGGCGGCACCCTCTCCGGCGGCGAGCAGCAGATGCTCACCATTGCCCGAACCCTCATGGGCAATCCGCGGCTGGTTCTCTTGGACGAACCGTCAGAAGGGTTGGCCCCTCTCGTGGTTCGGGCGATCGGAGAGCACATCCAGGCCCTTAAGAAAGAGGGGATCACCCTGCTGCTTTCGGAGCAGAATTCGAGTTTTGCCCTGAAGGTTTCTGACCGTGCTTATATTCTGGAGAAAGGACAGGTTACCTGGAAAGGGAATATTTCTGAATTGAGAGAGAATCCTGAAATCATGAAAAACTATCTGGGCATCTAGGATCGCTTTTCTGAACCCCCCTTTTCTTCATGGGCCCCTGGGCCTTGCAGGCCCCTCACCCCGACCCTCTCCCCCTTGGAGACTGTGCCGTAATGGGGAAAACGCCGTCATTCCTGCGAAAGCAGGAATCCAGGTCCTTGAAATTGTTGTTGTCTCCAACTAACTGGATGCCCGCCTCCGCGGGCATGACGAATTATGACACAGTCTCTTCAGGGGGAGAAGGAGAGCTGTCCGGGCTTAGAGGCCGAACCTTTTCCCTCTTTTCAAAGGGCTTCTCCGCTGGTATATTCCACTGAACAGCATTGCGGGTCTTAAATATTCCACTCCCCATGGGAAGGCAGGTGTTTCTTATGCAGGTCAACTTGACAGACAAAGTGGCTATCGTAACCGGTGCAGGCAGAGGCATAGGAAAAGGGATTGCCACGGCTCTGGCCGACGCTCATGCCCGCGTCATCGTCAACGATGTGGATTTAGGTGCGGCGGAAGAAGTTGCAAGGGGGATTGAGGCCAAGGGGGGGAAAGCGCTTCCGATTAAGGCAGATGTGCGGAATGTAGAAGAGATCAACCGGATGGTTGAAATCACCATCCGGGAGCTAGGGGGAATCCATGTCCTGGTCAACAACGCCGGGATCATTCTGCGGAAGCCCGCCGAAGAGATCGCCGAGGAAGAATGGGACACCCTCATCGATATCAACCTCAAGGGGACATTCCTTTGCGCCCAGGCGGCGGCCAAAGCCATGATCAAAGGGGGAAAGGGCGGGCGGATCATCAACCTTTCGTCCATCATGGGTGGCGTCGCCCTTCCTCCGAGGGCCGCGTATTGCGCCAGCAAAGGGGGGATCATCGCCCTGACGAAAGACCTGGCCGCGGAGTGGGCGAAGCATGGGATTACGGTGAACGCCATTGCGCCCGGATGGACCCTAACCGAGATGACCCAATCCTACTTTTCTCAGGAGCCCGTTCGCCGGTTTGTCCTGGAAAGGATTCCTCTCAACCGGCTGGGCAAACCCGAGGACATCGCCCATCTGGCGGTGTTCCTGGCGTCGGAGTACTCGGATTACATAACCGGCCAGACGATCTACGTGGATGGAGGCTGGACCATCCTGTAGGAGATGAAAAGCAGTCCCTTACAAGGATGGGGTGGGGTGAATCATCTGCCGACTGGGTTTGAGGACCTCCCCCTTCTGCGGGTGCTAATAGGCAGCCTGATAGAGGGCGGCCATGTCATCCTTCGAGCACGGACGCGGGTTAAAGGGATGGCACCAGTCGGCCATGGCCTTTTCGGCCATGGGCGGGATCTGGTTTTCTTTCACCCCCACATCCCGCAGGCGGGAGGGCAACCCGATGGACGAAGAAAGACGGGCAACGCCCACGCAGGCCTGCTCTGCGGCCTGAGCGGCAGTAAGAGAATCGACTTTTTCTCCCAAGGCGCGGGCGACCCGGACCATCTCTTCCCGGGCGTGGGGGATGTTGAACCGCATCACATGGGGGAGCATGACCGCGTTGGCCACTCCGTGATGAACGCCCGCCTCTGTCGAGAGTTGATGGGCCAGGGAATGAACCGCTCCCAACCCCTTCTGGAAGGCCAGGGCGCCCATCATGGAGGCCACGGCCATATCGGTCCGCGCATCCAAATCGTCCCCCTTTTCCACGGCTTTCTTCAACGACCTCCCGACCAACCGGATTCCTTCCAGGGCCAGGGCCGTGCAGACGGGCTGGTAGACATTGGACACGCAGGCTTCGATGTGGTGAGAGAGGGCATCCAGTCCCGTGGCGGCGGTCAGTTTGGGGGGCAGGGTCAGGGTCATCTCCGGATCGAGGATGGCCAGGCTGGAGGGGCCCGTGCGTATGACTGACTTCGTGTTGGTTTTGGTATTCGTAATGACCGCTCCCCGGGACACTTCCGAGCCCGTTCCCGAGGTTGTGGGGATGGCGATCAGGTAAGGCTTGGGCAGGGTGATCTTGGAAGCTGCGGCCGTTCCGAAATATTCATCGATTTCTCCGGGATGAGAGGTCATGACCTGGATCGCCTTGGAGGCGTCCAGGGGGCTTCCTCCGCCGACTCCGAGGATTCCATCGCACCCGGTTTTCTTGAATAACTGAACCCCCTCCATAACCGTCCGATCGGACGGATTGGGCTCGACGCGATCGAATATTTCGTAGGGAATCTTTGCTTCCGTCAGGGATTTCTTGATCGGCTGCAGGAGCCCGGCCTTCACCACCCCGGAGTCGGTTACGATCAGGACTTTCTTCCCCCCCGAGGTCTGAAAGGTTTGCCCCACTTCCTTCGCGGTCCCGGCTCCCAGCAGGACCGACGTCCCCAACACCTGGAATGAGATGGGCGCGGCCATATTATCCTCCTTCAAAAACAAATCTAACCGCAGAGATCGCAAAGGACGCAGAGAATGAAAAATGAATGGGACGCAGATGAACGCAGATAAACACAGATAAGAAAGTGGCTAAAGTTAAACAGGGCTTCATCACCTTTGACTCCGAACTCCGTACGGGCGCGCGGCAGCGCGCCCGTACAACCTCCGAACTCTTTTGGACGCGGATAAACACGGATCGCTACAGATAAGGGTTCATTTTTCAAAATAGTATTTCCACACCCGCCCCCAAAAGAGATCAAACTCTGGGTCAAATCCCTTCAGGTAAGGCTTTATGGCGATGCTGTTGTGGATATAAAAATTGATCATGAAGGGCACATCCTTGCAGGTTACTTCATAGAGTTTGCGGAAAAGTTCGTTCTGCTTGTCCGGGTCCCAGGTGTTCTCCATGGCCGCGCGGATGGCGAAGACCTCCTGGTTTTTGTAGTTGTAAAAATTTGTCGGGGCCAGAATGTTGGTCTGAGCCAAAGGGTCCATCCGACCGATCATGGCAAAGGACAGGATTTCATGCTCTCCCTTCTGCCACCGGGCCAGATGAGTGGCGAAATCCACCACCTCGATCTCGGTATTGATCCCGACAGCTGCCCACATGGCCTGGGCCGCCAGGACCGAGTCGTACATGGGGGTGTAGTTCTTGGAGGTGAGAATCTTGATCTTTTCCCCCTTATAGCCGGTCTTTTGCAGAAACTCCTTGGCTTTGGCCGGGTCATACTGGGGCGCCATCTTCTCCAGGTCGGGGGAGTAAGCGGGAAGCATGGGAGAGATGATCGAAAAGGTGGGAGTTCCATATCCCCATACCGCTGCCTTGGTGATTTCCTTCCGGTCCAGGGCATAGGCCAGGGCCTTGCGGAAATCCACTTTGGAGAGATAGGGGTGGTTGAAATTGACGTTGAAGAGATACCAGGGCGCGTCCGGGGCCAGCGCCGTTAAGGCCCGGATGTCTTGCCTCTTTTTAAGGTCATCGATCTGGTGGTAAGGCAGGATCGGAGCGGCGTCCAGGTCCCCCCGGTCCAGGGCCATGATCCGGGTGGACGGTTCTTTCATTATATAATATACAGCTTGGTCAAAGTATCGTTCCCGCTTTCCCAGGAAACCGCTCACCGGCCCGTCGGCGGAGGAATAGGCCTCAAAGCGCTTGAAAATGACCTTGCTGTCCCGTTCCCAGGCCGCGAATTCGTAGGGACCCGTCCCGATGGGCTTCAATACTTTATTGCCGTGGCTTTCCAGAACTTTTTTGGGCATGATCGCGACGGTGCCCACGCCGGTGGCCAGAATATTCAAGAGGTTAGGAAGGGGCTTGGTCATGATGATCTGAACTTGATACGGACCCGTTATCTTGACTTCCTTCACTCTCGACAGGCTATTGCGATGCACTCCCGGGAGTTTGGCGTCCCTCACGCGGTCCAGAGAGAACTTGACATCCTCGGCCTTCATCTCTGTCTTGTTGTGGAATTTGACTCCTTTCTTGAGGTTGAGGGTGAGGGTCAGCCCATCCGGGGCCATCTTGTAGCTTTCGCAGAGGAAAGGCTTCACGTTGAACTTCTCGTCGTAGGTGAAAAGAGTCTCATAGATACTCATCCCCAGCACGGCATTGTCAATCTGAGCCGTGGTCTTGTGCAGGTCCACATTCGTCAGATCTGTAGCCATGGAGGCCCGATAGACGCCGCCCCGTTTCGGGGCCGCCAGCACGGGGGCGCTGATGAGCCCGACGGCAATGAAAAAGACCATCCATGCCAGCCAAAATTTCTTGTCCATTCCTTTCCTCCTTTCGTTCCCTCGATTCTTCCAGATGTTTCCGGCCACAGCCGGGGTCTTCACGGTTTTCTCCCACCCTGAATCGTCCCGCTAAGGTTTCACCCCTTCTGATCCGCTGCAGAATAGACGATTTTCCCCTTGGCCATCGTCATTTCTATTCGAAATTCATCGATATGTTCAGGATCCTGGAAGGGATCACGGTCCAATATGACGAAATCCGCCCATTTCCCTTGCTCAATCGTTCCCTTGCTCTCTTCCTCCCGGCCGGCCCATGCGCCATTCACGGTGAAAATCCGCAAGGCCTCTTCCACTGAAACCCGGCGGGGCTCTCTGGGACTATTCACCGCAGCATGGATACCCATAAGCGGATCGATGGGAGTCACCGGACTGTCCGAGCCCCCGGATACTTTTAATCCCCTGCGGCAGAGCTCCACAAAGGGGTAAGCTCGATCCACCCGCTTCTTCCCCAGCCGGCGTTCCATCGCCGCGTCCGCCGGCGGGCCCCAAAAGGTCATGTGAGCGGGATTCATCGGCAAGGCGAGGCGCAAGGCGGCGGCCTGTTCTATGGCCCAGTCGGTGGGAATGGTAAAATGCTCCACCCGGTGGCGACAATCTTCCCTGGGAAAGGCCTCCATCGCTTCTTTATAAGCGCCAACCAGGATGTCGATCGCTCTATCCCCGATGGCATGCATGGCGATTTGCAGGCCGGCGCGGTGCGCCTTTTGGATAAAAGAGCGAATCTCGCTCTCCGGGATGAAAAGCCGCCCACAGGTTTCCGGGGCGTCGTCATAGGGCTCATAAAAAAGGGCGGTATGCTCGGGGCCCGCCCCGTCTATGGTCAGGCAACCCCCAATGCGCGGCAGGCCCAACCCCAGAGCCGCGGGAACATCCATCGTCTGAAAAAGAAGAAGGGTGTGAATGGGCAGGGTAGAATGGATTCTCTGAAGGGTGTACACGTCGCGGTCCCCGGAAATAAACTGTCCATCCAGGCAATGAAGCGTTGTCACCCCTCTGCCGGCCGCAAAACGGGCTGCGGCTCGGATGAGACCGGTGATTTCTTCATCGCTCAACTGGCTGTAAGCTTTCCGGCAGGCCTCAAAGAAGGTATCATCCGTTGAAAAGAGACCGGTCGGCTCGCCGGTGGATCGATCTTTTTCAACCCCCTCCAGGTTCACATCCGGATCGATCACCCGGAAGGCCGCAGAATTGGCAACTCCGGAATGGTAGGTTGCCGAAGTAATGAAAACGGGATGACCCTCCGAGATGCGGTCCAATTCCTTCATCGTGGGGAACCGTTTTTCCCGCAGCGTCCAGTGCACACAACCGTTCCCGTAGACCCACCCTCCCGGCGGCGTCTTGAGCGCCCGCTCGTGAATGAGGTCGCAGACCTCGGAGACACTTGCGGCCTTGTCCAGCTGGGCGGATTCCAGGCTCAGGCCGGTTTGCGTTAAGTGTACATGGGTATCAATAAAACCCGGGAGCACCGTTTTCCCTCTTGCATCCACCACCCGGGTCCCGGGGTTTCTCAACCGTTCAATATCCAGGCTGGTGCCGACTTTGGCGATTCTCCCGTTCTGGACGGCGATAGCCTCTTCGTGTTCACTGGCCGAGGTCATGGGAATCACATTCCCATTTATGATGATCAGATCCACTTATCATCCTCTTTTCAGATTTGGCTCCGGCAAGGCATCTTTCCGGCAGCCTCCTCCAAAGAACCAGGGAGAAGAATAAATCCTATCTCTGGACCTCCGCATCGGAAATCCCAAGGGCCTTATCGAAGACCTCCATGGCGAAGTCAATCTCCCCTTTGGTTATCGTCAGGGGCGGCGCCAGCATGATCACGCTGGAAATGCCGCTCATGCAGTAGACCCCTTCCTTATACGCCGCTTCCAGAATCCTTACCTTGGCTGTCGGCGGCCGCGGGCCTTCCCATAACGGGTCCTGAATGGGCTCCTTGGTCTTCCGGTTCTTCACCAGCTCCATCCCGACGAACAATCCCTTGCCCCGCACATCCCCCACGCTGGGATGTTTGTCCATGAGTTCCAGGGCCTTCTTCATCAGGTATCCTCCCATCTCCGCAGCCCGCTCGATGAGCTTGTCTTCCCGATAGGCTTCGATCGTGGCGGCTCCAGCCGCCATGGCCAAAGGCTGCCCGCTGTACGTGTGTCCATGCCCGAAAGCTTTCTCCTCGAAAGCCTGGGCGACTTTCTTGCCCACACTAGTCGCTCCGAGAGGAACATACCCGCTGCTGATTCCCTTGGCCATGGTGATGATGTCGGGCACCACCCCCCAGTGCTCGATGGCAAACCATTTCCCAGTCCGCCCGAAGCCCACCATGACCTCGTCACACATCATGAGCACCTCGTGGCGGTTGCAGATCTCCCGGATTTTTTGCCAATAGCCGTCCGGAGGAGGGACGACTCCATTGGCCCCGACGATGGTTTCGGCGGCGAAGCAAGCCACCCGCCTGGCGCCTCCCTCGAAGCGAATCACGTCCTCCACATGCTTGGCGCATTGGAGGTCGCAATTCGGATAGGTTAGCCCGAAGGGACAGCGGTAGCAGTACGGGTCCAGGCAGTGGATCACGCTGGGGATGGTGGGTTCAACCGCCCAGTTGCGGGGGTCATTGGTGAGGGCCATGGCTCCAAAGCTGGACCCGTGGTAGCTCCGGTAACGGGCGATGATTTTTTCTTTGCCGGTGGCCATCCGGGCCAGTTTGATCGCGGCTTCATTGGCCTCCGCCCCGCTCGAGGAGAAAAAGGTCTTCTGAATATCCCCCGGAGTAACCTCGGCCAGCAGCTTGGCCAGTCTGGCCTTGGCTTCGGTGGCAAAGGGAGAAGCGATGGTGGACAGCCGCTTGGTCTGCTCGCAAATGGCCTTGACCACCCGCTCGTCCCCAAACCCCAGGTTGTTGAAGATATATTGGGAGCTGAAATCCAGGTATTTCTTTCCGGAAAGATCATAAAAATAATTCCCCTTCCCCGAATCCGCAATGGGGGGATTCAGCCCCTTCTGCGCCACCCAGGGATAAAGAACATAATCCGTCTCGTACCGGCGGATGGTATCCATATCCAGCCGTGATTCCTTCGCCTTTGCCCCCATGTTATGCTCCTTTCGGATTGTTATGTCAGTCATGGCCTCCGGCAGAGCCAGAGGCTTGAAAAACGCGAATCGCTCAACCCGGATTGGAAAGGGCACCCCCGAGCCCACTTCCAGGCTAACCACGCCGGGCATGATCCGGATTGTCGGCAACCTGATCACTTGGCAATAGGAAAAATAGATGGTATTCTGGACTTTAAAAAGAGCCAGTTCTTATTCTTTCTTTGGTGCCACTCAGGGGGCGAGATGCTGAGACTGGACAACCAAGGTGCGCTGTATTCCCAGCTCTACCGCGCCCTACGGGGGCAGATTCTGGACGGCACGATACGCCCGGGCACACGGGTGCCTTCAACGAGGACGATGGCGAGGGAACTGCTCCTATCCCGGAACGTCGTGATGATAGCCTACGAACAGCTGCTCGCCGAGGGCTACCTGGTTGCTCGTGCAGGGGCGGGCACCTTTGTCGCTCCCGAGCTGCCACAGCTCTTCACCATAGCGGGGGCCAGCACGGGCAAAGGGCAGCCGACCAAGCAGATCCCCGTGAGGTTGTCTGCCTATGTGCGCCGCATCGCCCGGGACACAGTGGGGAAACCATTCACTTGGATCCCTACGCACAGGCCATTGCCCTACGATTTTCGCTATGGTCGCCCGTCGCTGGTCGATTTCCCCCACGAGACGTGGTGCCGGGTGCTGGCCAAACGCGCCCGCGCCGCATCCATGAGCGATCTCGACTATGGTCCACCGGAGGGCGTAATATCCCTGCGCAAGGCCATAGCCGAATACCTGGCACGAACTCGTGCCGTCCGATGCGTGCCCGAGCAAGTTATCATCACGAACGGTTCACAGCAGGCGCTTGATCTGGCTGCGCGGGCCTTAATCGATCCGGGAGATCTTGTGTTGCTCGAGGAACCGCATTACCGTCCGGCGCGAATTCTGATGAAAGCCGCCGGGGCAAAGGTTCACACCGTTCCCGTGGATGAACACGGGTTGTGCACGAGTCAACTTGCGTCACTGCGGAGCGGGTGTCGGCTGGTCATCGTAACCCCATCGCATCAGTTTCCGACGGGCGCCGTAATGCCGCTCGCCCGTCGCCTCGAACTACTCGCATGGAGTAGACGTGAAAGGGCCGTCATTTTCGAGGATGATTACGACAGCGAATACCGTTACTCCGGACGGCCCATAGAAGCGCTTCAGGCCCTCGACGACCACGGGGCGATTCTCTATGCAGGCACCTTCTCGAAAGTGATGTTCCCGGCACTTCGCCTGGGGTACCTGGTAGTCCCTGAGGGCCATGTGGAGCCCTTTCGCACGATCAAGGGGCTAGCAGATACCGGGAGTCCCAGTTTGCCGCAACTCGCCCTTGTGGATTTCATCAGATCGGGGCTCCTCGAACGCCATCTTCATCGCCAGAGGGTGCGCAACTCTGTGCGGCGCGCGGCTCTCGTTGAAGCCGTCGATTCTTACTTGGGAGATCAGGCAGAAGTGTCCGGCGTCGACGCCGGCCTTCATATTCTCCTTTGGTTACGAGATGTGTCTCAAAGCAATGTGGAGGTTCTCCGCAAAAGGGCAGAAAAAGTAGGCGTGGGGGTGTATTCGGTGGCACCCTATTATTCAACGCCGCCGCCTCAAGCAGGGTTACTACTGGGCTATGCTTCGCTCTCCGAAAAGGAAATCACGGAAGGTGTGCGCAGGTTGGCGTCTGTCCTGAGGACCCCATAAGACCGAGCGATTTTTCATAATGGTATTGGGTTTCCCGTAATTTTTATTCTTTCAAGGAAAAAAGGGCTTTGCCGTTCTGGAGATCTCTTCTGGCCCGCCCCATTCCCTGCAGGTATTGGAGGTGCGCAAGCGCTTCTCCGCCGGCGAACCACTGCTGGGGGAGGGGAAACTCTTCCCAACGGTCGCAGTCGATGTCCCAGGTCATCTGGGAAGCGACCTTGTAGGCCGTCTGCTTTCCCCTCTTCAGGATGGAGAGGATCTCTTCGTTCCGAATCTCGTGATGCTTCTTCAGCTCCTCAATTCTCCGGCGGTGGTGGGTGAAGAGCTCCCGGTGGCCCGGCAGTACGTGGGCGACGTCATACTTGCTTACTTTGTCCAGGCTTTGGAGATAGCTCTTCAAAGGATCATCTCCCTCGGACCAGAGGGAAATGTTCGGGGTGATGCTTTCCAGGATATGATCTCCGGAGAAGAAGATTTTCTTGGCCGGCTCATACAGGCAGAGATGACCCCGGGTATGGCCTGGCGTCTCGATGCAGATGAAGGAGTAGCCGCCGATCTCGATTTTATCGCCTTCCCGCAGGAGGGTCAGCGGGAGGGGACGGCTGGCGTGATACCTCTTTCCGGGATGGCGGCTGATGGCCGTGAGGATATCCGACTCAGGAAATCCGTTCAATCGCGCGATGTCCGCCATCTCTTCCCAATGATGAGCATCGCTGATCACTTCGGAATCGGGGTGGTTAAAATAGACCTTGGAGGAGGGCCGGGCGAGTTCCGAAACCAGGCCCAAATGATCGGCATGGAGGTGGGTGATGAAAAAGTCCGTTCGGTCTAAATCCACTCCGATTTCCTTTATGTAGGCCTCCATGGCCTGCAGGCATTCGGGGCGGTTCATGCCGGTGTCAATCATGAGGAACCGCCCGTCCCCTTTGATGACATAGGAGTTGATGGCTTTGAGGGGATTCTGGGGGAGGGGAATTTCTTCACGAAAAAGGTTGGGAAAGATTTCTTCAGCCATGAAGGTCCTTTCTTTATTTTATTCAAACCCCGAGACCACAGAGGTCACATGGAAATTTTACAGAAACGAAAAAAGCAGCCGAACCCCAGACCGGAGACCTAAAACCCACAACCGCTTTAAATATTACCGCAGAAACCGCCGAGAGCGTATTCCAGGGTCTATTTGAGTGTACATAATGAGGCAGGCAGAATCAATAAAGAAAAACTCTGCATGGAAAAGTGAAATGAAAAGCTTCATGCGCGTAAGGGCAGTTTGAAAACCGCCCCTACAATGAGATGAGACGGGAATTCCGCCGATCCTGCCTTCAAACCACGGCCTTGCCCCCGGGCCACAAGAAAAGGCATTTTAGAACTGAAGATGGGCGAGAAAATATCTCCCCTTAATTCAGCGACGCCGGCTTTCAGAGGGATTTGACCGCAGACTTCCTTTCCGCTAAGCTTATTTTAGGGAGTTACCAATAAACAGATAAAAGGTAGGAGGAGGTACGGCTATGGTCCTTGGAGGAAAAATTCATACCTTAAGAGCCACCCCGCAGACCGTGCACACGGGTTTTTTTGACGCCGCCATTCCCCCGGTACTGAAGATTGATTCCGGGGATCAGGTGAATTTGAGCACCCTGATGCTCATGGACGGCCAACTCCGCTGCGGGATGACCTTTGAAGAGCTGTTGGCCAAACGGCAGACCTACACGGACCGGAAGATGGGTTCCCATACACTGACCGGGCCCATTTTTGTCCACGGAGCTGAACCGGGAGATGTGCTGGAGGTCGGCATTGAAAAATTGGTGCCCGCGAATTGCGGAGTGAACTACCATTACCCCGGCCGGATGAATATGGGAGGGCTCCCCGAAGATTTTCCCGGCGGCCAGATCAAGACCCTCCCAATAGACGCTCAGAGGATGGAGACTACCTTTGCTCCCGGGGTGATCATCCCTCTCCGACCCTTCATGGGGGTGATGGGGGTGGCGCCCAAACCCGGAGAGAAAAGACCGGCTGCGGTTCCGGATTATTTCGGCGGGAACATGGACAACAAGGAACTGGTGGCCGGGACGTTGCTCTACCTGCCGGTCCAGGTGCCCGGGGCTCTCTTTTCCACCGGGGACGCCCATGCCGTCCAGGGAGATGGAGAGGTCAATATAACCGCGATTGAGACCGCCATGGAAGAGGCCGTCTTCCAGTTTGTGGTGCGCAAGGATATGAAACTTGAGCGGCCCATGGCGGAAACGTCGACCCATTGGATCACCATGGGGTTTCACCAGGACCTTGACGAAGCCGTCAAGATCGCCCTCCGCGACGCCATCCATTTTATCTCCCAAACCAAGGGATTGACGCCGGGTGATGCCTATGCCCTATCCAGCCTGGCTGTGGATTTGCGAGTAACCCAAATCGTGGATGGGAATAAAGGGATCCACGCCATGATCCCGAAAGCCATCTTCAAGAAATAACTTTCGAAAGGTTTCAAAAAGGGGGGAGAACCAACCTCCCCCTGAACCTATCTTCTGGCCATCTTAGGCCGGAAGTTATGGGCCGGAAACATGGAATAGACTGGCAATTTTTGCCAATGCGGTTGTGCAGAAATGGTCGTTTTTCCGGGAAGGTTTGGGAGAAGATTTAAAAAGATAAAAATTTCAAGGTGTTATAAAAAATATTTTTTTTTAAAAATAGGCACAATTATTGCTCGTCTATAAGAAGAAAGAAACGACTTCCAATATTCAGGTGCGCAGAAATGAGATACCAAGGTTCGGTGTTGGTGGTGGATGACGAGATTGGCCCGCGGGAATCCCTGCGAATGATTCTCCATCCGCTGTACGAGGTTCAAACCGCGGCCAACGGGGATGAGGCTCTTGCCCGCCTGCAAAACAAGCAATTCGACCTAATCACCCTGGACATGAGAATGCCGGGTCCCTCAGGCCTGGATGTTTTGAAACAAATCAGAACCATGAAGGCCGATGTGGACGTGGTCATCATCAGTGGTTACATGACTCCCAAGAATACGGCGGAAGCGAAAGACTGGGGGGCCGCGGACGTGATCAACAAGCCTTTCAATGTCACCGAGGTGATGGCTTGCGTGGGGAAACTGGTGGAACAGAAAAAGTATACCCGCAAGGTAAAGGGTTTGCTCGAAACGGCGAAGACCCTCGGGGTCCTGGATGAGAAAAAGGGAGATAAAACGCTCGACAATTAGCCGTTGTTTTTCTTCTTTGCCGCCCTGGGTTTGATAGAGGAATCCAGGGCGGCATTTTTTTTGGATCGCCAGGGGGGAGAACCCCTTTCATCACGGGCCGTAACGGTAGTACTGGCTGACGGTCAGCTGATTCTCCACTTTTTTTACGCCCTCCACGGCAGAGACGGTCTTTTCACAGTTCTCCCGCGTCCGGGTGGAAATGACGGAACCTTTCAGCCACAAGACCCCCTTCTTTACCTCCACTTCCACCTGCCGGACGTCCGCGCCCAGAATATCCATCAGCCGCGCTTCGGCTTTCTGCACCAGGGCCAGGTCCGCCAGTTTTTCCCTGGTCTCCTCCTCCTTTCCGGAGATGTCCGAAGAACGGGCCGTCTCGGTAACCAGGTTTATGGCGGTCTCCATGGAAATCTTTCCCGTGTTCAGGATCAAATCGTATAAACCCGGATCGTCCCAGTTCACGTGGAAGAAGGTGTGGATGAACCCGAAGGAATCCTGGTCTCCCTGGCGGAGGAAACGGACCGCCTGTTTCTCCTCGAACCCCCCGGCCGCTACCAGTCGTTTCACCCTTACTTCAAAAGGGGAGATGATGCGAAGATGCAGAATCCCGGGCAGATCTTTCAGGAGAACCTGCCCGCCCCTCCCCACGATGATAACCCGCCCCTTGCTGGCTAGCTCATAGAGGACCGCCTGGGTCACATGGAGAAACTTCCTCCTCTCCAGGGAAAGGGAATCCCAGAAAGGGGGTTTCTTTTCATCAAATTTCTCGACTTCCGTTTCAGGAAACCCGAAACCTTTCAGCAGCTCCCCGATTTTTTCCTTGTCCACATAGTCATAATGTAACCGCTGGGCGGACTCCCGGGCGATTTCCGTGCCCAGACTTCCGATTTGTCGGGAAACGGTGATGACAGCCATCGCGGCACCGCCTTTCGGCCCTGATGTCAGGCGATCTTGCGTTCATTGGATCCTGGTTCGAATTGAGTTTCTTCCGCTTCATGGGCCAGCTCCATCTGAATCTTCGCCCCCCTCCTTTCTGGAGTTGAACTTGCCCCCCTCGCTTCCGTATGCCCAAAAAACAAAAAAACCCATTCCGCAGGTGGAATGGGTCTTTCGAGTGCCATGGGCCTCCCCCCTTGTGGGCTAGGGGTTATCGAAGAAAATAAACGAATCCTCTTTCATTAATTTGCATTTTAGCACATTTTGAGGGTAAAAGGGAAAATCGCGAGCCAGGATAATTGGTCAATGGTCAATGACCAATGTCCATTGTTCATTGGCCCTTTTCCCTTTCTTATGTTTCCCTGTGCACCTGAAACCTGATTATCCGTGCCTGCTTTTCTGGAACTCCTTCAACTTTTCCCAGACCTCTTGAACCTGTTTTTTCGTCTCCTCCAGGGACCCGGAGTTGTCGATGATGTAGTCCGCGTAGGCCCTCTTTTCATCGATGGGCAGCTGGGCGGCAAGGATGCTCTGGACCATTTCCCGGGAGATCCCGTCTCTCTCCATGAGCCGCTGGATTTGGGTTTCCTCGGGGATGTAAACCAGAAGGAGTTTGTGGAACAGGTACTGCAGGTTGGCCTCGATCAGGAGGGGAACCACCACCTGGATGATGGCTTCCGGGTCCTCGGAGGTGTGCTCCTTCACCTGGCGCACGAATTCCTCATAGATCCGGGGATGGGTAAACCCTTCCAGCTTTTTCCTCTTTTCCATATCCCGGAAGACGATTTCGGAGAGCTTTTTCCGGTCCAGGGTTTGATCGGGGAGGAGGACCTGTTCCCCGAAGAAGGAGACAATGTCCTGCCAGGCCGGTTTGCCGGGTTCCACCACGACCCGGCTGAGAAGGTCAAAATCAATGAGCGGGGCTCCCCGATCCTCCAACATCCGGGCCACGGTCGTCTTGCCGCTGGCGATTCCTCCCGTGATTCCCAGCAGAATCCGGCGGTCATTTCCCCTGAGTTCTTCCAATTGTTTCATCCCTCCATAGGCCATGGGAAACGCGCGGGTGACGTCCATCTCGGCTCCCGCATAGCTGATGGGGTAGCGAATTCCCCGTTTGTATAGCGCCTCCAACCCCCGCAGGGCCTTTTCCATCATGCCGGCAGGGAGAGCCATGGCCAGCTCGTCATCCTGGGCATGCCCGTAGCGGCGCTCCCCGTAGCAGGGGATGGAGAGAGACGGTTTCCCGTTGAGATAGCATTTGGCGATGACGTCCGAACAGGATGACTCTCCCACGCAGGAGAATTCCATGACTTCGTAGTCTTCATACTGCAAGGCATTGATCAACAGCATCATCTGGGCCGGGTTGGCGTAGATGAGGACAATGTCGGGATCGAAGGGGTTGTAGACCAGGGGAGCCATCGCCACGGCCTCGTATTCCCCGACCGGCAGGCGAGGGATGGAATTTTCGTATTTCCGGCCGTCCTCCCGGGTTTTGGTCCAGACGATGGAGCGGAACGTCCCGTCTTTGTAGAGTTCCGGCAGTTCGGTGAGGCCGATGATCGAGGGACACATGGGGGAGAGGAAGTCTCCCAGGTCCGCCCCCACGGTCCAGTCAAAGTTGCGTACGACGGAGATGAGCTGGCAGAGGGTGCTTTTGTGGGTCATCCTGCGGAGAAAGGGAATCCCGGAGAGCAGGTCCTTTTTCTCGAGCAGTTTGAAGGCCACGGGAAAGGATTTCAGCCTCAGGAGCAATTCCATACGGCGAACCAGCTTTCCCCAGTCACGAGTCGCGGCATTCGTCCTCCAGGAATGAAAAATGGAGTGGAATAGTGGAATAATGTCAGATGAGTCTTCCAACATTCCATCTTTCCGTTCTTCCCTGTTTCTCAGCTTCTTCGGACTTCGACGGTGAACCGTCTTGCCCGGAGCTCTTCGATGAGTTCCCGCTCCGTCTGTACTTCCCGCTCAAAGATGGTTACACACTTCCCCACGTCATCCGGCCGATGGGCGTCGCTTCCGGCCACCCCAAGGAGTCCCAACCGTTCGGCCACCCGGCGGGCCATGTCGTTTTCGAGGTCGGTGACTTTACAGTTGTGTACCTCCAGGCCGTCCACGAATTGAAACACCGGCCGTTTGCAGGCCTGCTCCACGTCCAATTGAAGCTGGCGGATTCCGAACAGGAGAAACCCGCGGAAGGGATGGGCGGCGATCATCAACCCCCCGGCGGCCTCCACTTCTTTGCGCAGGTCCTGAATGGGCACGACCCCCTTCAGGTCCGGGTCGAAACCGAAAACCAGGATATCCCCCTGATTGGTGGTGATCTCGTTTCCCTGGAAGATCCGGATTCCGCCCGTCCGCGACCATTCTTCCACTTCTCCGGGAGACCACCGGTTTTGATGTTCCGTGAGACAGATCCCATCCAACCCGGCTCGGCGGGCTTCCTCCAGGAGCGCCGGGGGATCGATGGCGCTGCAGGGGGATTTCGGACGGGTGTGAATATGCAGGTCGATACGCATGGCCGGTCTACCCTTTGGGGCGGGCCAGGCAGGAGCCTTGAACCTCGGGATGGCTCTTCACCCAGGAACGGGTGATCTCCGCGGGGGAGGCGGACGGCTGATCCTTCAGGGTCTCTCCCAAGTCATGAGACATCCGGGCCTGGTCCAAACACCGGCCGCACTCCACGAGGATCTCGGCAAAATGCTGGCATCCCTGGCGGCCGATTTCCCGGTTGACTCTCGAAATCCAACCCGGGTCCCGGAGGGACATCCCCACGGCGTTCTGGAGCACATCGACCGCCTTGGGACATACCGGGGTAGTGTAGCGCTTCATCACTCCCTGGATGGAGGAGATGACCCCTTCCGGAAGCCGGACATCCACCTGAATTTCCATGGCGTAGATGTGGTCTTCCAGAATCCCGCGAAGGCGCAGGAGATTCTCCTGAAGGAATTCGCCGCTCACCAGCATGGTTCGGCTGAAAGATATCATTTATCTTATCTCCCATTTAGCCACAGAGGGCACAGAGAGCACAGAGCAAAACAAAAGGAATCAGCTTGGAATAGGTGGAATGGATTGGAATATTGAGAACAATTATTGTCTTGCCCATCATTCCATCATTCCATTATTCCAGTATTTATGTTCTTTTTTGCCTCTGTGGTGAAAATTTCAGAGGTTTAGTCCTTGCATCAACGGGCTGTCGTCGGCGAAGGCGATGCAGCTCCGTACCAGCCTGGGATTGAAACGCAGCATGTCCTGGTACCGTTTCTTCCTTTCCTCTTCGGTTCCCCTGGCATTGGCCTGAATCTGGGGGACGGTGAAGTGGAGGATCGCCGCGTTGGCGCACTCCAGGACTCCCTCCATCAGCTCGGCGCAACCCCCCGCTCCTCCCATGAGGCCGCCGGCGATTTTCCGCAGCCCGGGTCCCACTCGCACTCCCACGATTTTTTGCAGGGTATGCGGCGCCGACGAACATTCCCCATGAGGAGACCGAAGAATCCGGGCCTTTGCCTCGGTAATCTCCAGGTCGGGAGGTTGGACCTTCACCGCCATTTCCATCTCCGTCAGAATATCCACCAGCCGCCAGGAGATGGACAGGGAACCATCCGACTGAGGCTCTACTTCGACGATCTTGTTGCGAAGGAAAGCAAGGGTCATACATTCTCCGGAAGTGCCTAAAGTGCCTAAAGTTCGGAGTGCCTAGAGTTTAAAAATGCTTTATCAATAATCCGTGTTCATCTGTGTCCAAAAAAGTTCGGAGATTGTAGGGGCGCGCTGCTGCGCGCCCGTATGGAGTTCGGAGTCAAAGGAGATAAACCCCTGTTTAACTTTAGGCACTCTAGGCACTTTTGGTTGCGGCGCAGCCGCGCTAAGTTTATCTGTGTCCCATTAGGTCTTTTTTATCTGTCTTTCGCCATGCCCCTTCTGCCTTATGGCTGTTTTTCCCGGAAGGCTTCCCACAACCCGTCGCGGAAGCCCGGATGGGCGATGGGGATCAATGCTTCGGCCCTCTGCCGGTTGGATTTCCCCCGCAGATGGGCGACTCCGTATTCGGTCACCACGATGTCCGTCAGGAAACGGGGAGTTGTGACGACGGCCTTCGGCGACAGGCCGGGAACGATGCGGGAGATCTTCCCTCTGCCGGCGGAAGAGGTCAGGGCGGTGATGGATTTCCCTCCCCTGGAGAAGTAGGCTCCTTCCACGAAGTCAAACTGCCCCCCCACGCCGCTGATCTGGACTCCATTCAGACACTCGGCGTTGACTTGCCCGGAGAGGTCGATCTCCAAAGCGGAGTTGATGGCGATGAAATTGTCGATCTTACCGATCAATTCGGCGTTGTGACTGACTCCGGCCCCGTGCATCTCCAGGATGGGGTTTTCGTGGCCGAAACGGAAGAGCTTCTCGGTCCCGATCAACTCCCCGGCCACGATTTTCCCCGGGTGCACGCTCTTGCGGGCGTTGGTGACCGCTCCCTTGTCCACCAGGTCGGCCACACTGTCGGAAAGCATGCCGGAATGAATGCCGAGGTCTTTCTTCTGTTCCAGAAGCTTGAGGATCGCCGCGGGAAGGTTTCCGATGCCGATCTGGATCGTGGCCCCGTCGGGGATCAGATCGGCCACGAATTCGGCGATGCGCTTTTCGGTTTCCCCGAACTGGATCTCCCGGTAGGGTACCAGGGGGGCCGAGCACTCCACGAGAAAGTCGATCTGTTCTTCGGTGAAAAAGCAAGGCCCGTGGGTGCGCGGAGCCTGGTCGTTCACTTCGGCCACAATCGTCCGGGCCTCCAGAGCCAGAGGATAGGCATGGCAGGCGGAAACGCCCAGGCTGAACCTTCCCCGGTTGTCCGGAGGGGAGACCTGGATCAGGACCGCTCCAAGGGGTTTCGAGCCCTGGCGGGAAAAGACCCGCGGGACGTCGGAGTAACGGACGGGAAGAAAATCGATCCGTCCCTCTTCCCAGTCCTGCCGAAGGGAGGCGCTGTTCTGGAAGCTGATGCACCGGAAAGAAGACTGTAGGCCCTTCTTGGCCAGGGGGTGTTCGGCCAGGAGAATGCCGTTGATGACCTCCACGTCCCGGTAGAACTCGAAATCCTCGGCCAGGGCCTGGAGCAGGGTCTGGGGCTGGCCGGAGGCGATGGAAAAGAAAATTCGATCCCCCGGTTTGATGGCCTGACGGAGGGCTTCCCGGGCGCTGCACCATTTCCCCGATTTCATTCCCGATCCTCTGGAGTCATCAATAACCGAACCCGCAACGATAGCTACGGCCAGAAGATAGCACATTCAAAATTCGAATACAACTTTTGGGCCGGGGGAGAGATCACCTGCCCCCTCCAAAATGCGGAATGCAGAATGCGGAATGCGGAGTGGAAAAAAGGAAACAAAGAATTCCGAATTCCACATTCCGAATTCCGAATTTCGAAATGCCCTTGCTTCCGGGCCACAAGCCTGCTTTTTCGCAGAAAGGGGAACGGCAAAATGGAAGCGGTGCCCATGGGGTTCAGGCTGAAGGAATTCGGATCATCATCCTAAGGCGGTTATTCTTTCATCGGGTCGGGCCTGTCTTAGGGAGATTCGCAAGGGGAAATGGGTCAGCCCAGTCTTGCCTCTGCCGCTATTTCCCCGCAGGCCTCTCTTTGCGGAGGACAGGCGGGAAGGTGATTCGGAAACGATGATCCCGCCGAGCCTGATGATCCGAATTCCTTCAGCCTGATCCCCAACAAGCACAAATAAATGGGAATGAGCAAGGAAGAGATCGAGGTTGACAAAGAACCTGCCAAATTATAAAAAAGAAATGTGCCTTGCCTGGTCCGATTTGACGGGAATTTCCGCCGGTCGATCCAGAGGGAAAGCTGACGACTGAGAAGCGAAGGAGGAAGGAATATGGGCGCCTCAGATGCCGCCGCCAAGGGAAAAAAGGCGGCCGGGAGCACGGAAAAGAAGAAAGGGCCGCGGGAGGCCTACACCAGTTTCGGTGAACCGGTTAAAGTTTCTTACGGACCGAAGGACCTCTCCGGGTTTGATTATGAGCAGGACCTGGGAGATCCCGGGACCTACCCCTTTACCCGGGGCATCTACCCCACCATGTACCGCAGCCAGCTCTGGACCATGCGCCCCTACGCCGGCCTGGCCACGGCGGAGGAGACCAACGAACGGTTCAAGTTCCTGCTCAAGAGCGGGCAGACGGGGTTGAGCCTGGCCTTCGATCTTCCCACCCAGCTGGGCATGGATTCGGACGATCCCCTGGCCCGGTACGATGTGGGGAAGCTGGGAGTGGCCGTGGACACGCTGGATGACATGGAACGGCTTTTCGACGGGATCCCGCTGGACAAGATGAGCACTTCCTTCACCATCAACTCCACCGCGGCCATCATTCTGGCCATGTATGTCCTGGTGGGAAAGAAACAGGGAGTTTCCCCCGAGGCCCTCCGGGGGACCGTGCAGAATGACATCCTGAAAGAGTACGTGGCCCGGGGGACCTGGATCTTTCCCCCCAAGCCCTCCATGCGCCTCATCGCCGACACCATCGAGTACTGCATCAATCACATCCCCCGGTTCAACCCCATCAGCGTGTCGGCCACGCACCTGTGCGAGTACGGGGCCAGGGCCGAGCAGTCCGTTTCTCTTCCCTTCCTGAACGCCCTGGCCTACATCGACGAGGTGCTGAAGCGGGGGTATTCCGTCGACCAGATCGCCCCGCTGATCGTCTTCCACATGGCGGTGGGGGGGAGAAACTTCCACCTTTTCGAAGACGTGGCCAAGCTGCGGGCCGCCCGGCGGCTCTGGGCCCGGCTCATGAAAGAACGTTACGGGGCCCAAAATCCGGAGTCCATGCGGCTGAAATTCTCCACCGGCGCCCTGGGGGGAGGCATGACCGCCGCCGAGCCCCTGAACAACATCACCCGGGGGGCGCTCTTCGGACTGGCCGCGGTCCTGGCCGGGACCCGCTCCCTGAACATGGGCTGCTTCGATGAGGCCTACGCCATCCCCTCTGACCTGGCCATCCGCACCGCCCTGCGGGTGCAGCAGATTCTGGCCTACGAGACCGGGGTGACGGATACGGTGGATCCCCTGGCCGGCTCTTATTACGTGGAGTCCCTGACCAACCAGATGGAAGAGAGGATGCGCAAGACCATGGCGGACTATGAAAGCCGGGGGGGCATCGTCAAGGCCATCGAGGAGGGCACTCTGCAGAGAGACCTGGCCCGGCAGAGCTACGAACTGCAGGAGAAGATCTCCCGGGGAGAAAAAGTCCTGGTGGGAGTCAACCGCTTCACCTCCAAGGAAGAGGAGAAGCCCATCGAGGTGTACCGGGCCAACCCCAAGATCCGGGACGCCCAGACCGCCAGGCTGAAAGAGGTGAAGGCGAAGAGGGATTCGAAAAAGGTTCAGGAAACTCTTGCGGCCCTGCGCCAGGCCGCGGAGAAGGGGGAGAACATCTTCCCGACCCTCTTCCCGGCGGTGGAGGCGCGGGCCACCGTGGGCGAGATCATTTCGACTTTGAAACAGGTATTCGGGGAATACCAGGAGCCGAGGAGCATTTGACGCAAAGAATGCCTAAAATTCGAAATGCCTAAAATGCCTAAAATTAAAAAAGGGCTTTATCGCCTTTGACTCCGAACTCCATACGGGCGCGCAGCAGCGCGCCCCTACAATCTCCGAACTTTTTTGGGCCGCGGATAAACACGGATTACTTCCAGAGACAAAAGCAGAAGGAGTGAGGAATGAGCGAAAGCAGACCCATCAGGGTTTTGATCGCCAAGCCGGGCTTGGACGGCCATGACGTGGGGGCGAAGGTGATCGTGCAGAGGCTGCGCAACGCCGGGATGGAGGTCATCTATACCGGCCTGCGGCAGAGCCCGGAAAAGATCATCTCTGCTGCCATCCAGGAGGACGTGGATGTGCTGGGGCTCTCCATCCTTTCCGGTTCCCACGTGGAGCTGTGCCAGGAGCTGATGGAGGGGTTGAGGGAGAAAGGAATCAAGGACCTCCTGGTTATCGTCGGGGGGATCATTCCCCGGGAGGACATCCCCCTTCTCAAATCCAGCGGGGTCGACGAAGTCTTTCCGGTCCATTCCACGCTGGAAGGAATCGAGAAATTCATCCGCGATCAAGTGTACCGCCGGAGAGGGGAGGGAAAATGACCGCTCCTTTATCGGGTGTACGGGTATTGGATTTGTCCCAGATGCTGGCCGGGCCCTTCGGCTCCATGATCCTGGCCGACCTGGGGGCCGAGGTCATCAAGATCGAAAAGCCCGGCGAAGGCGACATCGGAAGAGGGATGCCTCCCCATTTTTTCCACGGGGAGAGCGTCTATTTCCTCAGCGTCAACCGGAATAAGAAATCCCTGACCCTGGACCTCAAGGCGAAGGAAGGCCTGGAGATCTTTTACCGGCTGGTGAAGGCCTCCGACGTGGTCTTCGACAATTTCCGCCCCGGGGTGGTGGAGAAGCTGCGCATCGACCATGAGACGCTGAAGAAGATCAACCCCCGGATCCTCTCCTGCTCGGTCTCGGGGTACGGGCAGACCGGGCCCTTCAAGGACCGCCCGGCCTTCGACCTGATCATCCAGGCCCGGGGCGGGATCATGAGCTACACGGGAGAGCCGGGCCGCATGCCGGTCCGCATGGGGGCCCCCATGGGGGACCTGACCGGGGGAGTCTACGCCGCCCACGGGGTCATGGCCGCGCTTTACCAGCGCGAGAAAACCGGCCAGGGGCAGCGCATCGACATCAGCCTTCTCGACAGCCAGCTCTCCCTCCAGATTTACCGCGGTCTCTACTACCTCTATGCCGGGGAGGTCGCCCAGCCGGTGGGCTCCGGCCATGTTTCGGCCAATCCCATCCGGGCCTTCAAAACCAAGACCTTCGATATCGTCATCGACGCCAACACGGACAAATTCTTCCAGGAGCTGGTGGGGGCTATGGACCGTTCGGACCTGGCCTCCGACCCCCGCTTTGTCACCCGGGCCGACCGCTTGAAGAACAAAGAAGCCCTCTACGTCATTCTGGAAGAGATCTTCTTGCAGAAGACGGGGAAGGAGTGGCTGGAGCTGCTGGAGGGGCGCCTGCCCGCCGGCCCGATCAACACCGTGGATATGGCCCTGAGCGATCCCCAGATCCTGGCCCGCAACATGGTCGTGGAGACCACCCACCGCTCGGGAGAGAAGATGAAACTCCTGGGGACCCCCATCAAAATGTCGCCTGCGGGAGAGCCGCAGTTCAACCCGCCCCCGGCCCTGGGAGAGCACACCGAGCAGATCCTGCAAGGCCTCCTGAAGCTCAGCCGGGCAGAGATCAAACAGCTTAGGGATAAAAAGGTTATTTAGGTCAGTTCCCCGCTCTTCCCAAGATCCTCGATCCCTTTTTAGGTTCGCTCCATTCCGGAGAGATCCAGATCCGGCAGCATGGCGCCGTACTGAAGAAAGTTGCGGTGCAGTTCAAAGCACTGGTCCAGGTTGTGCCGGAGGTGACCCTTCCGCGCGTTTTCCAGGTACCGGTGCAGGTAAGGACGATAGGCGGGGTGGGCGCATTTTTCGATTATGTTTTTGGCCCGCTGCGCGGGCCCGAGTCCCCGCATATCCGCCAGGCCCTGATCGGTCACGATAATCGAAACGGAGTGTTCCGTATTGTCCACGTGGGAGCACATGGGAACGACATTGGAGATTTTTCCGCCCTTGGAAATGGAGGGGCACATGATGAAGGAAATATACCCATTCCGGGAAAAGTCCATGCTGCCGCCGATTCCGTTCATGAGATCCGTCCCGCAGATGTGGGTCGAATTGGTGTTTCCGTAGAGGTCCACTTCCAGGGCGGTGTTCATGGCGATCACCCCCAGGCGGCGGATGATGCCCGGATGGTTGGAGTACTCCTGGGAACGGAGCAGGATGCGGGGAACAAAGAAATCCATATTCTCATAGATTCCCTTCAGGGTCTCCGGGTTGACGGTCAAGGCCGTGGCGCTGGCCCCGAGGACTCTCCCCTTCTCCATGAGAGACACGAGGGAGTCGAGGAGGACTTCGGTGTACATTTTGAAAGGAGGAATCTCCTCGTTCCGGCCCAAAGTGGAGACCACTCCGTTGCTGATGTCGCCGATCCCCGCTTCAAAGGGCAAGAGCTCTTCCGGCAGACGGCCGGCCTTCCTCTCCTCCAGGAGAAATCGGGTGATGTGTTCCGCGATTTTCTTGCTGAACGTGCTGGGGGGCTCGAAGGGGGCCATCAGGTCCGGTTCCGGGTTCTCCACAATTCCGATGATCTTCCGGGGATCGACGGCCGCATACGAATGGCCGATCCTGGCCAGGGGGTCGTGGATCTGGATCGGGCTGCGGTGCGAAGGGGGCGGCATAATGGCGATATCCGCGATCTCCCGCAGGCGCATCGAATGGTAGGGGTTGAGTTCGATGATGACCCGTTCCGCATATTTCAAGAAGGTGGGAGAGGCGCCGATGGAGGTGGTGAGGAAAACCCGGCCGTCCGGGGTGATCTCCGTCGCTTCGATGACCGCCAAGTCCAATTTCCCAAAAAAGCCGTTGGCCACCATCTGGGGGACGTGGGACAGATGCATATCGATATATTCCACTTTCCCCCCGTTGATTTGACCGCGCAGAATGGGGCTGCTCTGGTAGGGGGCGCGCCAGGAGATGGCCTCGGCTGCGGCCAATTCCTCATCAATGCTTTTCCCGGTTGACCCCCCGGTCAAGACCCGGATCCGGTAGGCCTCCCCCTGGCGATGAAAACTTCTCGCCCGTTGGGCGATGGCCCGGGGGACCGCCTTGGCCGCGCCGGCGCTGCTAAACCCGCTGAAGGCGACGGTCGCTCCGGAAGGGATGTTCGCGGCCGCTTCTTCGGCGCTGATCAGGGGATATTTTAAATTGGGCATGGCGTCTCCTCATCATTTTGACGATAAAGGCCATAAACACCTTTCAGACCGGTTCCTCAGGATTCCTGGAACATCTTTGATTTCTTGAAAATCGGGTAGAGGATGGAGAAAGCCGCGGCGGCCAGCAGGATGGCGCTGATGGGCCGGGAAACCAGGATGAGGGGGTCTCCCAGGGAAAGGAGAAGGGACCTTCGCAGGGACAGCTCGGCACGGTCGCCCAAGACCAGGCCGAGGACCGCGGGGGCGATGGGGAAGTTCAGCTTCTTCATGAAATACCCGATGATCCCGCATACGAACATGATGTACAGGTCATCCACGCTGTTCCTCAGCCCGAAGGCTCCGATGACGCAAAGGACCATGATGGCCGCCGAGAAAACAGAGTAGGGCAGCCGGTTCAACTGCAGAAACATCCTCACCCCGACGATCGACAGAGCCACCAGGAAGATGTTGGTCACCAGCATGGCCACGAAGATTCCGAAAATGATGTCCGGCCTCTGACTGTACAGCAAGGGTCCGGGCTGTAATCCGTGGATCATGAAGGCGGCGATGAGCATGGCCGTGGTGTTGCTCGCCGGGATGCCCAGGGAGAGGAGGATGGTCATCGATCCCCCGGTGGAGGCATTGTTGGAGGCCTCGGCGGCCATCAACCCGTCCACTGCTCCGTTGTTGAACTTTTCTGGATGCTTGGAAGTCCTGGCCGCCTCTCCGTAAGCCAGGAACGATGCAATCGTGGCTCCGCCCCCGGGAAGAGCGCCGGAGATGGTGCCGATGACGCAGGATTTGGCCAGATACGACCCAGTGCTCCAGGTATTCGGCAAACGTCGGCATCTCTTCCCTCAGCCCCCGGTAGTGGGCCGACCCCTTGTATTCGGCGAAGGGCTGTTCGGCCTCCAGGAGGATTTCCGAGAAAGCCAGCAGTCCCACCATGGCGGGAACCAGCTCGATTCCACCCAGCAGGATGATGGAGTCGAAGGTGAACCTTTCGACCCCGGTGATCCCGTCGGTTCCGACCATGGCCAGGAAGAGACCGAAGAGGCAGGAAAGGATACCCCGGAGAACGGATCCTCCGGATATTCCGGAAACCACGCTCAACCCCAGCAGGGTCAGGGCGAAATATTCCGGCGGGCCGAACTGGAGGGCGAAATTGGCGATCAGGGGGGTGGCGACCATCATGACAAAGACGCTGAAAATCCCCCCGATGGCCGAGGCAATGATAAAGATCCACAGAGCCCTGGCTGCATGCCCTTGCTTGGCCAGGGCATGTCCTTCGATGACCGTGCAGACGGCGGACGGCTCTCCCGGAATCCCGAAGAGGACGGAGGTGATGGACCCCCCGGTGATCCCCCCGCAGTAGGCGCTCACCAGGATGGTGAAGGCGGTGATCGGGGACAGGGCGAAGGTGAAGGGGATGAGGAGGACCACCCCCATGGAGGTGCTGATCCCCGGGAGAGCGCCGGCGATGATGCCCCAGAGCCCGCCCAGGACCATGGCCAGAATGTTCTGCGGGAGGAAAATCGTTCCGAAGGCGGCCAGGTAATGCTCAAGCATGGATCATTCCCCGCGGGAGTTTAAAAGAAGAATCGACTGAGATCGGCGAAGAAACCCATCCCCTTGGGAAGCGGCATGGCGATGAGCCTGGAGAAAATCACCAGGATGAGAGCGGTGACCACTACCGGGGAAAGCGATCAGGACCAATTTTCTCCGCTCCCCCAGGACGAGGATGAAAGCCAGGACATAAAGAAACGTGGCCAGGGCAAATCCGATGGCCTGCATGGCGAAAATATAAGCCAGGGTCACGGCGGCGCAGAGGATGACGATGTTTCTCTGTTTCTTCCGGCTGGCGAGCTCTTCGGGGGAAAGAGCTTCTTCCGGCTCTTCTTTCCCCTTTCCTTTCCTGAAATTCAAGATCGAAGAAAAGAGGAGAAAGGCGCTCAAAAGGGCTGCCGTAGACAGGATCAGGATGGGCCAGAAGCCGCTTCCCATCTCGCCGAAACGCCGAATTTCATGAAGCTTCCGGGAATCGAATAGCAGGAAAAGAAAGAAAACAAGGATGACGGCATTTCCGATGATCTGGCCTTTTTTCATGGATTCTTCCACGGTCGAATCCGGCGCCGAAAGAAGGCGCCTTCCCGGGCGCCTTTCTTCGGGCAGCGGCCCTTCTTACTTTACATACCCCAGGTCTTTCAACATCTGGGTGAAGAATTTGACCTGATCTTCCCAGAACTTCCGGGTCTCTTCGGGACCGAGGTACCCGGGACGGGCATACAGGTGGTTGTCCTGGACGAATTTCTGATAGATGGGCGTGTCCAGGGCTTTCTTGATCGCGTCGTGGAGATACTTGACCCGGTCCGGCGGGGTCCCCTTTTTGACTCCCCAGGCCCTCATCAATCCGTGGGTGTAATTTATCCCCAGCTCTGCGCTGCACGGAACCTCCGGAATGGCGGGATGTCTCTTTTCCATGATCACACAGAGGGCCTTCAGCTTGCCCGCCTTGGCCAGGGGCAGGGTCTCGGCAAGCTCTTCCAGGGCCCCGTGGATGTGTCCGCCCAGGATGGCGGCCTTGATTTCGGCGCCGGATTCGAAGGGCATGAAGGTCACATCGACGCCCACCTTCTTAAAGAAGGCCACGGTCTGGATCTCCGACCAGCCGCCGGGAGAGGTCCCCGCGAACTTGAGCTGCTTGGGATTCTTCTTGCCCCAGTCCACCAGGTCGGCCAGGGTCTTGAATTTGGAATCCCCGCCGACAAACACCGTGGTGGTATCCCACTGGATCCGCATGATCGGGTCGAAGTCCCGCAGGAGTTGCGAACGGGTCTTGGGCTTCACCGCGTCGATCAGGTGGGAGGTGGTCACGGCGAGCACCGTGTACCCATCGGCGGGCTGCAGGGAGGCGTGGAGCATTCCCTTGGTGGCCCCGCCGCCGGGCATGTTGGTGATCAGCAGGGGAACTTTGAGCAGCGGTTTCAACCCCTCCGCCACCGCCCGGGCTGCCGTGTCGCTTCCTCCCCCCACCCCGAAGGGAACGATGATCTCGATGGCCCTTTCCGGATAGGCGGCCCAGGAAGCGTTCTCCCCCGTTACCATCCAGGGGATGAAAAAAAGAGAACATACCAAAATCCATTTCCCGCTTTTCATGTTTGTACCTCCCTTAGATGAAAGCCGTCTTGAGGAAATCGATGGGGATCTACTTCAAGCGGATAAAAGATCCCTTACCCGTAGAGGAACGCGTCAAGAAGGAACGGATTCACTTCTCATCGCTCAAAATGGAATCCCCTGATTTTGTTAACTATCTCCTATCTTATATCCCTCCTTTTGTCAATCCCCGATATGGCCTTGCTGCCCGGGCTGGATAATGCCTGAAATTCAATTCATCTTCCGCCTGCTTGGAGAAAACAAAGGGCAGCAAGCCCAGGGGGCTTACGAGGAAATTCTGATTGACAGCACTTTTGACCCCATGTTAAGAAAATTTATCCTCCTCTACGAAAGGCATGGAGCACGAGCCCCTGGCAGGCCCCGTCGACGCGCTTTTTATCGAGTTCCGCCACTATATGGGAAAGGGGGAAATAGGTCCTTTCTTGCCCGGATCATAAGGATGGGTCGGTGCGGAAAAAGGCAGGTCGGTCCCGATCATGGTTTTTCCCAGTGCGGTTCGAAGCCCGGCCTGCCGCTTTTTTCAGCCGGGGTACCATGCCGGTTTTCTCTTTCCGTCAAACCCCGACGCCTTTCCCCCTATTCCCTTGACAGACCTCCCTCTGCTGTTATGATTTAAATAGAATTCGATGGGTTCGAAGGAGTTTTGCGCTATGGCTTTTGGATACAACGGAAAAATTCTGCATGTGGATCTGACTCGTTCAACGACCTTGGTGGAGGAACCGCCCGAGATTTTTTACCGCCGCTATTTCGGGGGACGGGCTCTGGTCGCCTACTATCTCCTGAAGATGATGCCCAAAGGCGCCGACCCGCTGGGGCCCGAGAATGTGCTGGTCTTTGCCTCCAGCGTTCTCGGCGGGGCCCCGGCCCACGGGCTCTGCCGCTTTTCTGTGGGAGCCAAGTCTCCTTTAACCGGCGGGTTTGGCGAATCCGAAGCGGGGGGGTACTGGGGCCCGGAACTGAAATTCGCCGGTTACGATGCCGTGGTCATTACCGGTAAAGCGCCCAGGCCGGTTTACCTCTGGATCCACGACGGAGCGGTTGAAATCCGGCAGGCCTCTGGGATCTGGGGAAAGCCCACCGGGGAAGCGCAAGATGCCATCCAGCAGGAGCTGGGAGATTCGAAGATCCGCGTGGTCCTCATCGGGCCCGCGGGAGAGAATCGGATTCCCTATGCCAACATGGCCAACGATCTCAGCCACATCTCCGGTCGGACGGGCATGGGGGCGGTGATGGGTTCGAAGAATCTGAAAGGCCATCGCCTGCCGGGGCACGGGAAAAATCCAGATGAAGGATGCCGAGGCGGTCAGCAGCGTGGCCAGAAGGGTGGCCCGGGACCGCAAAGAGAACCCCATGAGTTACAGCCTCCACTGGATCGGGACCCCCGGAGCGGTCCTGCATTTCAACCATGCCGGGACCCTGCCGACGAAGAATTTCCGGGAGGGAACCTTCCCGGGGGCGGAAAAAATCTCCGGCGAAAAAATGATCGAAACCATCCTTAAAAAAAGGGAAGGCTGTTATGCCTGCGCCATTCAGTGCAAACGGGGCGTGGGTTTTCAAAGCGATAGGTTTACCGTCGATCTCCGGTACGGCGGGCCCGAATATGAATCCCTGGCCGCCCTGGGCTCCAACTGTGGAATCGATGATCTCGAGGCGATCGCCAAGGGAAACGAGCTGTGCAATCGGTTCGGCCTGGACGTCATATCCATGGGAAACTCCATATCCTTCGCCATGGATTGTAATGAGCATGGACTCCTCCCCAAGGGTTGGGCGGAAGGGGAGGATCTGAAATTCGGCAACCCCGCGACGATGCTGAAATTAATCGAAGACACGGTCCACCGCCGGGGGCTGGGAAAACATCTGGCCGAGGGCGTGAGGGCCATGGCCCGGGAGTTGGGCCCCGAGGCGGAGAAACTGGCTGTCCACACCAAAGGCCAGGAGGTCCCGCTTCATGACGCCCGCGGCAAAGCCGCCGTGGGCTTCGGCTATGCGGTGGTGGAAAAAGGGGCGGACCACCTGGTGTCCGGGTTTGATATCCTCTACGAGAAGCCGGATCACCCGGGATTCCTTTCCGTTGCGCCCATGGGAATTCTGGAGCCCCTGGGGGTGAACGACCTGGGCCCCCGGAAAATCCGGCTCTTCATGTACATGTCCTATGTCTGGAGCTTTTACAACTGCGCCAGCGTGTGCAATTTTGCCTTTGTCCCCCGCTCCATAACCACCCTGGGCGAATTGGTCGGCCTGGTGAAAGGGATCACCGGCTGGGAAACGAGCCTCTGGGAACTTGTCAAGGTGGGCGAGAGGGCGATCAACATGGCCCGGGCCTTCAATGTCCGAGAAGGATTTTCCCGCCGCGACGACACCCTGCCAGAAAGGTTCTTCCAACCCCTGGAGGGGGAAGGACCGCTCAAGGGTTTCCAGATTGACCGGAAAGCTTTCCGGGAGGCGCTGGATTTATACTACGGAATGATGAACTGGGATGCCCGGAAAGCCAGCCCCACCCGGGCCAAGCTGATCGAACTGGATATCGATTGGGTCTGGGACTGCATGCGGGAGGGGAAATCCCGGGGGTAGGGGGCCATCGTGGCGGCTCGGGGAGAAGAAGAAAAAGGGCAGGGGGCGATCGAACTGCGTTTGTACACCAACCTGGCCCGCTACGGAGGGGAAAAAACCGGATTTTTCCCCGTCCCTGTCTCTCCCTCGGAGACTCTTGGCAGCCTGGTTCGAAAATTCGGGATTCCCAGGGAAGAAATCAGCATGGTCCAGGTCAACGATCGATTGACCGGGGACTTTGAGACTCCCCTGCATCCCGGGGACAGAGTCAAAATATTCGGCCTGGTGGGCGGGGGATAGTTTTTTCAGGAGGGAAAGGATCGATGAGGAAGCGAGAGAATTTGCAGGGGTTTTTCCCTACCTGGTCTCTCCGGTGGATTCAGAGGGCCGGGTAAAGGAACCGGTTCTTAAAAGCCTCGTGGATCACCTCATCCGGAAAGGGGTTCACGGGCTGACGCCGCTGGGAAGCACCGGGGAATTTGCTTACCTGACCTGGCCCCAGAGGCAAAGGATCGTTGAAGTCGTGGTGGAAGCCGCCGCGGGAAGGGTTCCGGTGGTAGCCGGAGTCGCCCACACCTCCATCGCCGAAGCGGTTCGCCAGGCGCAAGGAAATGGAAAGAATCGGGGTGGATGGCATCCTGGCGATCATGGACACCTATTTCCCCGTGCCTCCAGACGGGGTTGCCGCCTACTTCCGCGGCATTGCCGAGGCGGTTTCCTGCCCGGTGGTCCTATACACGAATCCCTCTTTCTCGGCGACCAATCTCTCGGCCGAGGTCATTGAAACCCTGGCTGCGACACCCAACATCCGCTACCTGAAGGACGCCTCGGCCAACACCGGGAACCTCCTGGCCCTGATGAATCGGCTGGGGGGAAAAATGAAGGTTTTCAGCGCCTCCGCCCACATCCCCCTCGCGGTGATGATGTTCGGGGGTGTCGGATGGATGGCCGGCCCGTCCTGCGTGGTTCCGGCTGACAGCGTGAAGCTCTATGAATTGGCCCGGGACCGCCGGTGGGAAGAGGCTATCACAGCCCAGAAGCGCCTCTGGAGCATCAACTGGATCTTCCAGAAATACGCCCTGGCCCCCTGCATTAAAGCCTGCCTGGAATTGCAGGGGTTCCCCGTGGGAGCCCCCATTCCTCCGCTGCAGCCGTTAAAGGGCCAGGCCCTGAAAGAAATCGAAGAAGTACTGAAATCCCTCGGAGCGCTTTAAATCAGGGGAGGCTGGGGACCCGGCCAAAGTTCATTTTCCTGGGGGCAAAAGATGAGTGCGGGGAAAGAGCCGGCGAATCCGGTCTCCCCAAAAACAATTTATCTGGCGGTCGTCGGCGCCAGCAAGGCTTTGCCGGAAATCTACGAACTGGCTGTAGCCGTCGGCCGGGAGGCGGCCCGTAAGGGTTGGATTGTGGTCACCGGGGGGCTGGGAGGAGTGATGGAGGCGGCGGCCCGGGGGGCGCAAGAAGCTGGCGGGCTGACCGTGGGCATCCTGCCGGGGGGAGACCGCGGCGAGGCAAATCCCTACATCCAAGTGGCCGTGGCCACGCATATTCGCCACGCACGCAATTCCATCATCGCCCACACCGCCGATGCGCTCATCGCCGTCGACGGCGAATATGGAACTCTCTCAGAGATTGCCTTGGGGCTCAAACTCGGGAAGCCGGTGGTGGGGCTCAGGGTCGCCTGGGACATCCCCGGGGTGATCCGGGCCGGAAACCCGGCCGAGGCGGTGGAAAAAGTCAGCTCCTTGGTTCTACGGAAAGGCAATTCGCCGGAGTGAATGGGCCATTCGCCAAAGACCTCCCGGTGAGCCGTGAGGCCGGCTTTTGTTTTGAGCCCCTCGTTATGATGGGAGGCGAAAGGATCGTTATTCATGACCATCGATCGAGTTAGCGGTTTTGCCCTCCTGATGATCGCTGGATTCGTGGCCGTCGAAAGCAGAGTTCTGCCCTTGGGAACCCACAGCCGTCCGGGTGCCGCTTACCTCCCGTTGGTATTGGCGGTCTTCCTGGGGGTTCTGGCCCTGATCATCTTTTTCAAGGGGCGCTCGGCGTTGCCCTTCGGAAAAATTAACTGGACGGAAGGACGCCACGCCCTGGCGATCATCGGCGCTTGCTTCTTTGCCACTTTCGCCATCGAACCCCTTGGCTATCGGATCAGCCTGTTGCTGATTCTTTTTTTCCTTTTCGGGGTCGTGGAACGAATGAAGGTCTGGTGGTCGCTGCCCCTGGCCTTCGGACTTTCCTTCGGCTCATTTTTTGTTTTTGACACCCTGCTGAAAGTACCTCTTCCCCGGGGAGGCCTGGGACTCTAATGGCCGAGACTCTGCAGAACCTTTTATTGGGTTTTTCCACCGCCTTAACCCCGGCAAACCTTCTGTACGCTTTTGGCGGATGCCTGATCGGGACGATGGTGGGCGTGTTGCCGGGGGTGGGGCCCCTGGCCGGCATCAGTTTGCTCCTGCCGACGACTTTCGGACTCGACCCGACGGGCGGGCTGATCCTCCTGGCGGGCGTTTATTACGGGGCCATGTACGGGGGTTCCACCACGTCGATCCTGATGCGCATCCCCGGAGAAGCCGCGTCGGTGATGACCTGTATCGACGGGTATGCCATGGCCCAAAAAGGCCGGGCCGGTGCGGCCCTGTTCATAGCGGCGGTCGGCTCCTACGTTGCCGGAACCGCGAGCGTCATCGGCCTGATGTTCCTGGCCCCGCCCCTGGCAAGGTTTGCCCTGGGATTCGGGCCGCCGGAATATTTTTCCCTGTTGATTCTGGGCCTGCTGGTTCTCGGCTACATGACCGGCGGATCCATGGTCAAGAACCTGGCCATGATCGTCCTTGGCCTCCTGATCGGGATGATCGGGATCGATCATATGACGCGGCTACTTCCGTTTTTCCTACGGGGTCGTGGCCCTGGGCGACGGGATCGGGGTGGTCCCCGTGGCCGTGGGCCTGTTCGGGATCGCGGAAATTCTGGCCACGGCGGGTCAGGCCAAGAGGCCGGAGGTGATCAAACCGAAGCTGCGGGACCTCCTTCCTTCAGGAGAAGAATTTCGGGATTCCGTGAAGCCCATCGGCCGGGGAACTGTTTTGGGATTCTTGATCGGGATCATTCCCGGGTCGGCCCATATCATCTCCACCTTCGTCGCCTACGCGATCGAGCGAAGGCTGTCCAGGCATCCGGAAAAGTTCGGAAAGGGGGCGATCGAAGGGGTGGCCGGGCCGGAATCGGCCAATAACGCGGCCAGCTGCGGGGCCCTCGTTCCCATGCTGGCCCTGGGGGTTCCCACCGGGCCCATTCCGGCCGTTTTGCTGGCCGCCCTGATGGTGCACGGCATCAACCCGGGACCGCTCTTCATCAAGGAGCAGCCGGTGATCTTCTGGGGTCTCATCGCCAGCATGTATGTGGGCAATCTGGTGCTTCTGCTGTTGAACCTGCCCCTGGTGGGGATTTTCGTGAATTTCCTGCGGATTCCCTACCGGATTCTATACCCCACGATCCTGATGTTCTGCGTGGTCGGGGTCTATGCGGTCAATTCCAGCTACGTGGACGTGGCCATCATGAGCATCATGGGATTGCTCGGTTATGTTCTCCGGAAATTTGATTTTGAGACGGCGCCCATCGTGCTGGGAGTGGTGCTGGCCTCCATCATCGAGATGAGCTTTCGTCAGTCTCTGGCCATGTCCAACGGGAAATATTCCATTTTCATCCAGCGGCCGATTTCGGCCGTATTTCTGGCGGGCGCCCTGATCATGATCCTGCTCGCCTTGCGGCCCTTGATCCGAAAGGGGATCAAACGGGGATGGAGGGAACACCTGACCAAGGCCGGAGAGGGTGAATGAACGGTAAGCCTTCCAGCGGATCGTCCATCATGCAGCAAAAACCAAAAAGGAGGAGACATTATGAGAAAATCGAAGCTGGATTCTGATTCTGGTTTTGATCGGCCGGCATTCTGGACAGGGTGGCCGTTCGGGATTGTCCGCGGGGGAGATATCCCACCCGGCCCATATCCCTGGTCGTCACCTTTTCCCCCCGGCGGAGTGGCCGACCTGACCGCCCGGCCGCTTGCCGCCGCCCTTGAACCGCATCCTCAAACAGCCGATGCCGGTAGTGAATAAGTCCGGAGCGGGAGGAGCGGTGGGCATGCAGTATCGTGGCCGTGTCCAAGCCCGATGGGTATACCCTGCTTCTGGCCCTTTCGAGCATCTCGGTCATGCCCGAAGTGGACAAGCTTTTCGGGCGACCCCAGACCTATAAGAAAGAGGATTTTGTTCCCATCGCCCTGTTGAACGCGGACCCGACCGATTTTGACGTACGCAAAGGACGCGCCCGTGGAATACGGTGGCCGACTTCGTGGCGGATGCCAAGAAGCGGCCCGAAGGAGATCAAGTACAGTTCTTCCGGGGTCTACGGCACCCTCCATGTGGCCATGGAAATGTTCGCCCATGCGGCGGGGATTAAACTGCGGCACATTCCCACGCAGGGGGGAGGGCCGGCCCTGACCGCCCTCCTGGGCGGGCATGTGGATGCCTTTGCCGTGGGACCCAGTGTAATCGCCTCCCAGCTCAAGGCGGGAACCGTGAAAGTCCTGGCCTGCTGGGGGGCCAAACGCCTGGCCTCCTTGCCGGATATCCCCACTTTCAAGGAATTGGGCTATCAAGGACGTGGAATTCTATATCTGGGCCGGTATGTTTGCCCCCAAAGCGACCCCGCCCGAGGCGGTCAAAGATTTTGCGGGATGCGACCCGAAAAGCAGCGAACGGCCCGGAATTCAAGAACGCCATGGAAAAATTGAATACCCCGTCTATTACCTGGACGGCCCGGATTTTCAGAAGTTCTGGGATGAGGACGCCGAGCCCGGCTGGCAAAAGCGGTGCGCAACATCGGAAAAGTGCAGTAAGCAATACAGAGAGAAGCTACGATAGGGAGATGGAATAATATTCATTTCTGTCTCCCTGTTCGGGTCATTGATTTCGAGCTGGGAGGCGCTGAATGCAGAGAGTAGGTTTTATCGGGATCGGCCTCATGGGATCCCAGATCTCCCGGAAGATCCTGGAGGCCAAGTATCCGCTGACCGTCTGGAATCGGAAGAAGGAAAAGGCCGGCGCGCTCATCTCCGCGGGAGCCAAATGGGCGGATTCGCCGAAGGCCGTGGCCCAGGCTTCCGACGTGGTGATCACCATGGTCACGGATTCCGCGGCCTCCGAGGAAGTCATCTGCGGGAAAAACGGGGTTCTCGAGGGGGCGCACGCGGGCTTGATTCTGATCGACATGGGCTCCATCGCCCCGGAAATGTCCCGGTCCATCGCCGATCGCGCGCGGGCAAAGGGGATTCCCATGCTGGATGCTCCGGTGACCGGCAACCCCAAAGTGGCCTCGGAGGGAAAGCTGGGAATCATGGTAGGGGGTCCGAAAGAGACTTTTGACGCCTGCCTGCCCATTTTCGAGAAGATGGGAATTAAAATTATCCATGTGGGGGAGAACGGAAAAGGGACGACCCTCAAGCTGATCAACAACCTGATCATGGGCGTGGCTATCGAGGCCGTGGCCGAGGCCCTGGTACTGGCTTCCAAAGCGGGGATCGACCCCCAGAAAGTTCTGGAGATTACCTCCGTGGGAGGGGCCCGTACCGGCGCCATGGAGACCCGCGGCCTCCGGATGATCAAACACGACTTTTCGCCCCACTTTTCCATCAGCAACATGCACAAGGATCTTTCCGGCGCGCTGAAACTTGCCGAAGAAGTGGGAGCATCCTTGCCCGCCGCCAGCATCGCCCGGGAAATCCTGCGGGCGGCGAAGTCCCAGGGAAAAGGGGACCTTGACTCCTGCAGCGTGATCACTGTCCTGGAGGCCCTGGCCAACACCGAGGTGAAGGCCAAAGCATTATGAATTCGTGAAAAGTCGTCATTCCCGCGCAGGCGGGAATCCAGGATATTCGAAAGGCATTGAAAAAACTGGATTCCCGTTTTCACGGGAATGACGGGAAAGCGACCTTAAGGAATTCTTGCGAGAACATCGAAGATTGAAGCTCAAAAGATTATCTTCCCCCGATTTGAATTCCAGAAGATTTGAATTTTCATTTTGCTAGGGCCTGGTTGTCAACCAACCCCCGCTTTTTTGTCTGGTTCCTAAACTGGAATAGCCAAAATTGAACAAGAAATAGTAGGGGCGGCCCAGTGTGGCCGCCCGCCTGCACATTATATTCGTCTTTATGGTCACGTCTTACCGGGAATTTCGGCGACGATGTTTCCGATGATCGTCTTCTCCCCCAGCTGGTTTTCCGCAAAGACGTCCGCTTCGATGTATTTTTTCCCGCCTTCGGTATATTTCTTGGCGATCTTCCCTTTGCAGGTGACCGTGTCTCCCGGCCAGATTCGGGTGGCGAAGCGGACCCGGTATTTGCGCAAATTCCCATCCCCGATCCAATCGGTAATCATGCGGCTGACAAAACCGGCGGTCATCATGCCCATGGCAAAGACCCGGTCATTACCCGCCCGGATGGCATAGAGCTCGTCATGGTGGATGGGATTGAAATCCCCGGAGGCGCCGGCGTACTTCACGATCTGGGTCCGGGTTATGTTAGAAACCACCACGGGAGGAGCTTCATCCCCCTCGCGGACTTCCTCAAAATAAAGAATTTTTCTGTTCATCCCGAATCTCCTTGTTCCCTGTCCTTGAGACTGGCCACTGATAATCAGACAATTACCGAATTACGAATAACGAATAACCAGTAACGAGTAACCAGTAACGGCAGTCAACTCAGTACTCAGCACTCAGCACTCAGCACTATTCCTTAACCACTCCCCCTGTCTGTATAAGGGTCGACCGGGATACAAGGGCCTTCTCTCCCCTCTGGTTGAAGTAGGTAAATTCGAATACCACGAAGATCATCTTGCCTCCGCGCTTCCCGGCCTTTTCGTAGGCGTCGGAGACCCTGGCTTTGCAGGTCAGAACGTCACCGGCCAGAACCGGGGCGAAATATTCATATTCTTCTTCTCCATGAAGAACGTACCGGTTGTCGAGACCGGCCATCTCCTGGTTCGACAGTCCCTTACGCCAGAAAGATTTGATGACCGTGAAGGTGGGGGGAGCCAGGCTCTTGCCGAACTTGGTCTTTCGGGCATACTCCGGATCATGATAGATGGGGTTCTCATCCCCGATCGCCGTGGCAAATTCCCGGATCTTGCCCCATTCCACGGGCACCTGGAACTCGGGGCTCTCCTTTCCGATGAGGTCCTGGATGGGCATGGAAGATCCTCCTGAATTCTTTCAAAAAAGGGAAATATATTACATACGCTATAGTTCACGAATTATATGAAATACTACATATCAAATATACTAAGGACATGCAATACCTCGAACCTTGCCATTGAATAATTGGTGAGACATTCATTTCTGAATTGCGCTAATATTCTTATCCTCCCATGAAAGCCCCTTATCTTCTTCGTCTATTAAGCCCCAGATCCAGGACCCGCTCAGGTTTAACAACTCGAAGTCCTCATTCACGGCTGTATTTTCAGCCACGGAAGGGTTCATCGTCCAAGAAACACGTCCTTCGGAGAAATTGGAATTTCAGCCAAGTTCACTCGTGCCAGCCAGCCCCTCCAGAAAAGAAGCTCGCTACATTGTAAACTTATTTTACTGAAACTGCAAAGGTAGCGTCCCGAAAAACAATTCAACATTTTAACTGCGTCCCACGATCCTCACTTATTCGAATTTCAATTTGAATGAAATTGACCACTTAGAGCTTTTTGGACGGCCAACTTTAACAATGTTGGAACCCAAATGATCTGTCAATTATCTTAGATCGAATGACCCAGTTAAATTTCTAAACAAAATTTGCCGATATTTAGAAAATCGGCGCATTGGGATTGAAGCGCTACTTTAAACAAAGGAGGGTCAATGGGCAAAATAGCAATAGTGGTGTTTGCGGTAGCATTTTCCTTGGTTCTGGGCGCTGGGGGCGCAACCGCTGCGGAAAAAGCGCAACCTTCCCAAAATGTGACGAGTACATCGCCGAGGGAGCGGTAAAACGCAACCTTCCCAAAATGTGACGAGTACATCGCCGGGGGCGGCAAACGCGCAACCTTCCCAAAATGTGACGAGTAAATCACGGGGGGCGGCAAACGCGCAACCTTCCCAAAATGTGACGAGTAGATCACGGGGGCCGGCAAACACGCAGCCTTCCCAAAATGTGATGAGTAGATCGCAGGGGATGGCAAACCCGAACTCTTCTCAAAATGTGACGAGTACGTCGCCGGGGGCAGGAAAAGCGAAACTTCCCAAAGATGTGACGGGTACGCCGACGGGTAAGGCTCTCAATGATCTGGCCAAGGGAAACCAGCCCGCAGGTCATATTTATGATGGCCAAAGAGGAAATCCTCCGCCGGTCCGGGTGGATAAATCCACCTCAACACGAACCCCCCAGCAGGCCATAGAGCAATATAAAAATTCGGGCCCGCCCCCTGGGGTACGGATCAAACCGGCGAAGGAGCCGCCCCCGCCGTCACTGCCACCGAAGAAAAAGTAGGCCAATAAGGGGGGGGAGATGCTAAAGCACTCCCCCTCTCTATTTTTAGAAAGCAATCTTCCTTCTCGTCGATTTTCTTCTTCCTTTCTTCCGGGTCGGACTCGGCCTAGGCCTTTCTCAGCCCAAGAATAGACTATTGATTCCTCGGAATTTCTGAAACCCACCCCGAACAGCCGTTTGAGAACTTCCGTTTCCGTCCAAGAGCCTTAGGAAATATAGCATCCAATGGAGGGGCCCCTTCTGGCTTATCTCCAAACGCCGAAAAGCTAGTCAACCTAGTCAACAACGTCCCGAAACGCTACGATGCTTTTGAAACCGGAGATAGAATAAAACCAGGAGAAGTGCCAGAACGGGAACGAAAAGAAAAAAAGAAAGGCCGAGATGAAGTCATCGGCCATCAGGGAGCGGTAACTCCAGTAGCTCACCGCCACCTGCAGGGCGATCAGATTGACGACCGCGAGGCCCAAGAAGAAAGGGTTCTTCAGGAGCAACTCCGGACCTCCCCCGGAAGGATTTTGCAAAAAAATTAGCAGAAGCCGGGAGGGAAATCAAGGAGATCGCTTGTAATCATTCATTCATCCCCCCACCCTCGCCCTCTTCCGCGAGGGGGGAGATCGTGAGGCGATGGGATTGACAAAGGGGAGGGCAATGTGTCATAAAATTTTAGGGTTATTCTCCTCTAAACCTCTTGGAAAGAAGAGGTGATTATCCATGTATAATCTCCAGGAACAAATTGCCATCGTGACCGGGGCGGCCAGCGGGATCGGCCGGGCCATTGCCCTGCGCCTTTCCCGGGAAGGGGCCGCAGTGGTGGCGGCGGATCTCGATGGAAAGGCTGCGGCTCAGCTGGCCAGGGAAATTACCGAAACGGGAAATCGGGCCCTAGCGGTGCAGATGGATGTTTCCGTGGAAAAGGACGTGGAAAGAATGGTGAAGGAGACCCAGGAGAGGTTGGGCCCGGTCGACATCCTGGTCAACAACGCCGGAGTGGGTACCACGGGATTGATCGTCAACCAATCGGTGGAAGACTGGGAAAAAAATATGAGCGTCAACGTGCGGGGAACATTCCTGTGCTCTCGCGAGGTCGCCAAGGGGATGATTCTGCGCAAGAAAGGCAGAATTGTAAATATCGCCTCCATTTCCGGAAAGCAGGGTGAAGAGTTCATCGGAGGATACAGCACTTCCAAATTCGGGGTCATCGGGTTGACCCAGGTTCTAGCCAGGGAATTGGCACGCTACCAGGTTAGGGTCAATGCCGTCTGTCCCGGATACATCTGGACCCCCATGTGGGAGAATCTGGCCCGATGGTTCCGGGAGAGTTTTCCCTCCCTGGCCGACAAGAGCCCGCAGGAAATCTTTGAGAACCGGGTTAAATCCGTCACCCCTTTGCGGCGACCCCAGACTCCCGAGGACATCGCCAGCCTGGTGGCCTTCCTGGTTTCGGACGAGGCCCGGAATATCACCGGCCAATCGATCAACGTGGACGGCGGGGCGGTGATGCATTGAAAACAGTTCGGAGTTGGGAGTTCGGAGTTCGGAGTAAAAAATTTATGGCAAAAGGCGCAAGGCGCAAAGGGAAAAAACTTGGGACGCAGATGAACGCAGATTTTCAGGATTTCAAAAGGCAAAGAAATTATTGGACACAGATGAACACAGATTCACACAGATTAAAAGATTCAAGACAAAGCTGGAACTATTTTCGCGTAAATTTTCAACGTCTTTATCTGTGTTCATCTGTACTACTGTCTTGCAAAGTACTTTAATTTTTGTTAGGCATATTGCGTGGAATCACGTCGAGATGCCTTCAATCCGTTTACAATAAGGGCTGCTATGTGCGATTTCTGGTAGGCACTGACTGGGCACTTCACATTTTTGGTTGCGGCTGTGCCGCGCTGTGTTCATCTGTGTCCCAATAAATTTGGAGTTTGGAGATCATGATCGAGATCCGGATTCATGGACGGGGAGGGCAGGGGGCAGTTGTTGCCTCCAAGTTACTGGTCACCGCTGCCGCCAAGGAGGGGAAAAAAGTTCAGGCCTTTCCTTTCTTCGGGGCGGAACGGCGGGGCGCCCCGTTGCGGCCTTCGCCCGGGTGGATAACCAGAAAATCCGCATCCACAGCGAAGTGTACACCCCCGATTACGTGATCGTCCTCGACCCGGTTCTTTATAAGACCGTGAATGTCACCGCCGGGCTGAAGGAAGGCGGAACGATCCTCCTGAACAGCTCCCAGGAACCGGCATCTTTTCCTTTCCCCACTCAGTTTAAAGTGGCCGCGGTGGACGCCAGCGGGATCGCCATTAAGAACAAGCTCGGCTCCCGCACCGAGCCCATCGTGAACACCGCCATCCTCGGCGCCTTCGCCAAACTCACCGGGGTCATCGGGATTGAAGCCCTGGCCGAAACCATCAAGGAGTCGGTTCCGGGGAAGGGGAAGGAGAATGAGGCGGCAGCGCGGGAAGCGTATGAAAGCGTGAAAATGAGATAAAGGATGAGGCTGAGGTTAAGGTTGAGGCTCAGGAAAAACCGTAGGGCGAAAAGGGAAGGAAAATGGAAGAAAAAATTGTCATCAAAACCTTAAAAGATACTCCGTTCCTTTCAACATCTTTACAATCGACACTATGGAACAAGACCGGGACCTGGAGGTACCTGAGGCCTTCGTACATCACCCGCCGGGCCCCCTGTTCCAAGGCCTGTCCCATCGAGCAGGATATTTCTTTTTACCTCACTTCCCTGGCCGACGGGAAACCGGAAGAAGCCTGGCGGAAGATTCTGGAGTCCAATCCTTTCCCTTCTACCTGCGGGAGAGTCTGCCACCATCCGTGTGAGCGTGATTGCAACCGCAAGGATTACGACGAAGCCCTGGCCATCAACTCCCTGGAGCGTTTCCTGGGGGATTGGGGGATGCAAAGAAGGATCCCTCGACGGCCGGGGGATTACAAAAAAGAAGGAGAGAGTGGCCATCATTGGTTCCGGACCGGCCGGCCTCTCCTGCGCCTATTTTCTGGCCCTCGAGGGTTATGGCGTGACGGTTTTTGAAGCGATGAAAGAACCCGGGGGAATGCTGCGGTATGGGATTCCCAAGTACCGTTTACCCAGGAATATCCTGAACCAGGAGATATCCCGGGTCAAATCCCTGGGGGTGGAGATCAAGACGGGAAAAAGACTGGGAGGGGATTTAGGGCCGGAAGAATTGAAGCCTTACGCGGCGGTCTTTCTGGCCACCGGCGCCTGGGCGGAGCAAAAGCCCAAATTGCCGGGGGACGATCTCCCCGGGGTATGGCATGGCCTTTCCTTCCTGCAAGAAGTGAATTCAGGGAAGAAAGTTCTTCTGGGAAAAAGAGTCGTCGTCGTGGGCGGGGGAAATACGGCCATCGATTCCGCCCGGGTGGCCTGGCGCATGGGAAGCAAGGTGACGGTGTTGTACCGGAGGACAAAGGCCGATATGCCGGCCATTCCGGATGAAATTGAGGAAGCCGGAAAAGAGGGGGTTGATTTCATCTTTCAGGCGGCGCCCGTAAAAATCATGGGGAAAGGTCAGGCTCGGGGGGTCAACTGCCTGAAGACCAAACCAGGGAAACCAGATGCCAGCGGTAGGAGAAGCCCGGTGCTCATCCAGGGATCCGGTTTTTCCCTGAAAGCCGACAGCGTGATCCTGGCCCTGGGGGAGAGGGCGGACCTCTCTTTTCTCCCCAAGGGGATGGGGGTCGGGAACGGGTTGATCAACGTCGACCCATGGGGAAAGACAACCCTTCCCGGTTTCTTCGCCGGGGGCGATGCGGCCACAGGGCAGGGGTATGTTTCCCAGGCGATTGCTTCCGGAAAAAGGGGTGCTCAAGCGATCGATCGTTATCTGCGGGGGAAGAAGGAAAATCCGGATGAAGACCATCGGGAAGTCGTCCGGCTGGATAAAATCAACCTGGATTATTTCCCTCCCCAAAAACGGGCTGGGATTTCTTCTCTCGGGGTGAATCAGAGGGGCGGAAAATTCACCGAGATCCATAGGGGACTTTCCCCGTCTCGGGCAAAAGGTGAGGCGGAGCGCTGTTTCAGCTGCGGGAACTGCATCCAGTGCAACGTGTGCCTGATGGTCTGTCCGGATGTGGCCGTTTCTTTCCTGGCGGAAGAAAGGAAATACCTCATCGATTACGACCACTGCAAGGGATGCGGGATCTGTGCCGTCGAATGCCCCCGCTCCGCTATGACAGCTGGAGGAGGAAAAATGGAACGAGTGATTTCCGGAAACGAGGCCGTGGCCTACGGAGCCATGCTCTCCCGGGTTCAGGTCATCCCCGCTTACCCCATCTCCCCGCAGACCACCATTGTGGAGGCCCTGTCCGATTTCTGCGCCAGCGGAAAGCTGAAGGCGGATTTTGTCAAGGTGGAATCGGAACATTCGGCCATATCCTGCTGCGTCGGAGCGGCCTCCGCCGGGGCCCGGACCTTCACCGCCACCTCTGCCCAGGGCCTGGCCCTGATGCATGAGGTTTTGCACTGGGCCGCGGGCGCCCGCCTGCCCATCGTCATGGCCAATGTGAATCGGGCCATGGCCGCGCCCTGGACCATGTGGTGCGATCAGGGCGACAGCCTGGCCCAAAGAGACACCGGCTGGCTGCAGTTTTACTGCGAAGACAATCAGGAGGTGCTGGACAGCATCATCATGGCCTACCGGATCTCCGAAAAAGTTCTTCTCCCCGTTATGGTCTGCCTCGACGGATTCATCCTCTCCCATACCTACGAGCAGGTGGACATTCCCGAGGCCGGAGACGTGGACCCTTATCTCCCCTCCTACAACCCTCCCTTCAAACTGGATGTGGACGACCCGCGGTCCTTCCATGCCGCCTTTCTGCCGGATGTGTACATGGAACAGCGGGTGAAGATCCAGCAGGCCATGGAGGAGGCCAAAGAAGTCGCCAAACAAGTCGACGAGGAGTTCGGCCGGGCTTTCGGGCGGAGGTACGGCATTCTGGAGGAATACCAGGCCGAGGACGCCGATATCCTCCTGGTGACCAGCGGAACCATCACCGGGACGGCCCGGGTGGTCGTGGACGGTTACCGGGAGAAGGGGGAGAAAGTCGGACTTCTCAAGATGAAGATGTTCCGGCCTTTTCCCACCGGGGATGTGCGGCGGGTTCTGCAGCAGGTGAAGAAGGTGGCGGTGGTCGACCGGAACATCTCCTTCGGCGCCACGGGGATTTTCGCCCAGGAGATCCGTTCCGCTCTCCATCACCACGGGGAGGGGACGTCGGTCTTCGGGTTCATTGCCGGCCTGGGAGGAAGGGATGTGACCCCGCAGGCTTTAAGGGATATCGTGGAATACACCAAAGGAAGAGAAGCCCCGGAAGGGGACATCGTCTGGATGGGAGTGAAACCATGAGATACGAACTTCCCCAGGAAGAATTTCTCTACTCCGGACACATCGGGTGCCCGGGCTGCGGAGCTTCCCTGGCCATCCGCTACGCCCTTCAGGCCCTCGGAAAGAAGACCATGGTGGTAATCCCGGCCTGCTGCTGGGCCACGGTGGCGGGGTTTTTCCCTTCCACCAGTCTGAAGGTGCCGATCCTGCATACCGTCTTTGAGGCCGCGGCCATCACCGCCGCGGGGGTGAAGAAGGGACTGGTGGCCCGGGGGATCGAAGACGTCCAGGTCATGGCCTGGGCCGGGGACGGAGGGACTTTCGATATCGGCCTCCAGTCCCTGTCCGGTGCCGCGGAGCGGAACGACGACTTCATCTATGTCTGCTATGACAATGAAGCCTACATGAACACCGGCATACAGAGAAGCTCGGCAACCCCCTTTCTGAGCTGGACGACCACGACCCCCTCCCCGGCTTTAAAGGAGACCCCCAAGAAAGATATCATGGAGATCATGGCCGCTCACCGCATACCCTACGCGGCCACGGCTTCGCCGGCCTACCCCGAAGACTTCTTGAACAAAATGCGCAAGGCGAAAAGTATCCAGGGACTGCGCTTCATCCATATTCTTTCTTCCTGCCCCCCGGGGTGGAAATTTCCCTCGGAAAATTCCCTGAAGATCTCCCGGCTGGCGGTGGAGACGAAAATATTTCCCCTTTATGAAATCGAAAACGGAAGAAGGTACGCTCTCACCCACGAGCCCAAGGGTTTGCCCGTCGGCGAGTACCTCAAACTGCAGGGGCAGGTTCAGTCATCTTAGTCAGGAGCAACTTCGGGCCATCCAGGAGAATGTGGATGAAGAATGGGCTTTTCTGATGGAAAAAAGGTTCGAGGGTACGAGGAAAAAGGATTCAGGAATCAGGATTCAGGATTCAGGAAAAAAGCTAAGCAGAAAGTCTGAAGTGAGTCATAAAAAAATGAAGGCCCAAGGCGCAAGGCACATGGTTTAAGAAACGAGAAACCGGCGGTCAGGAACCGGGAAAAGCACTGGGGCCCCCGGACCTGGTTCCTGAAACCTGGTCCTGAAACCTTTTATGATGGCTTCTTTCATGAAATGGCTGGTCCTAGGATGGTCCATGGTAGTCATCCTCCTATGGGCCTTCCTCTCATTCCGCCAATGGGTCGGGGATCAGCCTCTCTTTTTCAGCCGGGAAGATGTCTGGGGTTTTATGGGGATTGTTTTTCTCACTTGGATCATTCCCATCGCCACCTTCGCCTTTTTCGCCTTTCTGGCCCACTCCTCAAGACCCAAGAAGGAAGAATGAAAAATCCATCCCTGAAGGACGGTCAAGCCGGGGATTCCTCCCCGGAGTTAGCGGGGCAAGAATGATTTCCAACTCCGGCCAGAGAACGGTCTCTCCCCATATTTTCCTGCTGGCAATCTGCTCTACCCGGATGTTTCTCCACCTGCAGCCTGCAGAATTATGTCGCTTTGATCCCGGTGCTCCAGAAAGAATGGCAGATGTCCAATACCGCCGCCGGTTCCGTCCTCTCCGCTTACCATACCGGATTCCTCATCTCCATAGTGGCCCTGGCTGCTCTGTCCGATTGGGTGAGCCCGAAAAAGGTTTTTTTCTATTCCTCCATCGCTTTTGCCGCCTCCTGCCTGCTCTTTGCATTCTTTGCCCGGTCTTACCTCTCTGCTTTCCTGTTGCGGGGCTTGATGGGACTCTGTCTCGGCGGCACGTATACCCCGGTTTTGAAGTTGATCTCCGAGAACTTTTCCAGCGCCCATCGCGGAAGGGCCATGGGATTCTTCATCGGAGCCGGGTCTCTGGGGCACGCTGGCTCGTTGGCCGCCACCGGTTGGCTGGCGGCGCGATATGATTGGCAGACCACTTTTTTCCTGACCTCCCTGGGGCCAATCCTGGGGGCAATGATTCCCCTTTTCATTCTCTGGGGAATGGCCGAAAGAAAACCCGAACCTCAGGGGAAAATGCTGAAGAAGGAAGTCCTGGCCAACCGGCCGGCCCTGCTGATGATTGCCGGCTACGGCGCCCACACCTGGGAGCTGGAAGGGCAGCGCGCCTGGACGCCCGCCTTCCTGGTGGCCTGTTACCTGGCCATGGGATTGACCAAGGACCAGGCCCTCCAGTCTGGGGCGGTCTTCTCATCGGTCATGTACATTATGGGGGTTGTGTCCACCTCGGCCGCGGGCTACTGGTCGGACCGCTGGGGCCGTACCGCGGTGATCATCGCCATGATGGCCATCAGCATTTCCTGCTCTTTCTCCTTCGGCTGGCTGATCGGCAGCCCGATCGCTATGGGTGATGATCGTGGGGCTGGCCTACGGTTTTGCGGTGATCGCCGAATCCCCGGTTTATTCCTCCGGTCTATCGGAACTTGTCTCCTTCAATTTTTTGGGGACCGCCCTGGCCCTGCGCTCCCTGATCGGGTTCGGAATCGGCGCCGCGGCTCCCACGGCCTTCGGGCTGGTGCTGGACCTCACCAACTCGGGGGAAACGCAGAAGGTTCTCGGTTACCTCCCGAACTGGGGCTGGGCTTTTTGCATGCTGGGGGTCGTGGCTTTGGTCGGGCCCTGGGCGATGCTGAAACTCCGTTCCATGCCGGAGAGCCGGATGATGGCAGGGGGGAAGAAATAGCTGATAGCTGATAGCTCATAGGTAGTGCTAATAGCTCAATAGACCAATGACCAATGACCAATGACCAATGACCAATGACTGATATACCTTACGGGCCCTTCAGAAAGAAAAAGAGGAAGGATAAGGACATGAATTTGGTGGAAGGAAGTTTGCTTTGGACCTTGCTGGCGGCTTTTGCCGGCGGATACGTGGGGGTGAAGCTGAAGATCCCCGCAGGGGCGCTCATCGGCGCGCTGGTGGCCACTGTGGCCATTCGTTTTCTGGACGCAAAGGCCAGGGAAATTCCCTATATCTTCAGCTTTTTGGGCCAGGTCTTTATCGGGCTGATCATCGGGGGAGGCGTGACCCTGGAGCTGTTCGACAACCTGTCCAAATGCTGGGTTCCCCTGGTCATTACCATGTTCGGTTTCATATTTATCGGGCTCGGCTTCGCCTTCTTGATTTACAAGATGGGCTACCTGGATTTTCCCACCGCCTACCTGGGAACTTCCCCAGGCGCCATGTCCGCCATCGTGATCGTCGGGGTGGAGTACGGGGCCAACGGAGCCATCGTGGCTCTCTTCCATTTTCTCCGGGTCATCCTGGTATTGATCACCGCCCCCATCGTTTTTTATTTCTGGGGAAGATAAAAAACCTAACCGCAGAGGCCGCAGAGCACGCAGAGAGAAAGACTGGAAAATTGGAATAATGGAATATTGGAAAGATGGGCAAAAAATAACCATCCCCAAACCCAATATTCCGTTATTCCATCATTCCAGTATTCCATTTTATTGGCTCTGCGGTCTCTGCGCACTCTGCGGTTCAATTCTTTTTTTATCATCGGAGCTCGGAAAAAGAGTTGCAAAAAAATTTCCATTTGAGGTATTTTGAATATATTTTTGTGGGGGGAAGGTTTCTCGACGCCCCATGAAGGAGGTTGGAAATGGCAGCCAGGTCAAAGGCAGTCGTCATCCATGAAAAGGACAACGTGGCCACCGCCGTCACGCCCATGAAGACCGGCAGCACGGTCTCTCTCGAAGTGCAAGGGCGGGCGGAAAAGATCAAACTCCTGTCGGACATTCCCATGGGCCACAAATTCGCCCTTCGGGGGATCGATCAGGGTGCGGACGTGATCAAGTATGGCGAACCCATCGGCAGGACCACCGCGGCGATTGCCAAAGGGGAGCACGTTCATGTCCACAACGTCGTCAGCCACCGGGGAAGAAAGGAAGGTGCCTGATGGAATTCCAGGGATACCGGAGACCGGATGGAAAAGCCGGGGTACGGAACCACGTGCTCGTGATCCCCAGCGTGGTCTGCTCCCAGGGAGCGGCGGAAATGATCTCCCGGAACATGAAAGGGGTCGTCTACCTGCCCAATGTTTTCGGCTGCGCCCAGGTGGGGGAAGACCGGGCCCAGACCAAACGGACCCTGGTCGGGTTCGGCCTGAATCCCAATATCTTTTCCGTCCTGGTCGTGGGAAACGGTTGCGAGAACCTGCCGGCCAAGGAGATTGCCGAAGCCATCGCTCCCAGCAAGAAAAGGGTGGAGTATATCGAAATCCAGGAAGTGGGAGGAACCAAAAAGACCGCGGCCAAGGGCCGGAAGATCCTCCGGGAGATGCTGGCCGATGCGGCGAAACTCCAGCGGGAGCCGATTCCCGTATCCCAACTGATCTTCGCCACCGAGTGCGGCGGGTCGGATTTCACTTCCGGCCTGGGCTCCAACCCGGCCCTGGGAGCTTGCAGTGATTTGGTCATCGACGACGGCGGGACGGTGATTCTTTCGGAGACCACCGAGTTGATCGGGGCGGAACATCTGCTGGCCAAGAGAGCCCGGACGCCGGAGATCGGCCAGCAGGTCCTGGACCTCATCGCCTGGTGGGAGAAAGAGGCCATCGCCACCGGCCAGGACATCCGCGGCGCGAACCCGGCCCCGGGAAACATCGCCGGCGGCATCACCACCATCGAGGAGAAATCCCTGGGCTGCATCTACAAGGGGGGAACGAAAACGCTGGAGGAAGTGATAAAGTACGCTTACCCGCCCACGAAGAAAGGCCTGGTCCTCATGGACACCCCCGGCCACGACATCGACCAGCTTACCGGCATGATGGCCGGAGGGTCGCAGATCGCGGTGTTCACCACCGGCAGGGGAACGCCCACCGGATCGCCCATCGCGCCGGTGATCAAGATCACGGCCAATGCGGAAACGTACAAGAAAATGAAGGACAACATCGACATCAACGTGAGTGCGGTGGTCCAGGGAAAAGAGACCGTGAAGGAGGCGGGCAAGCGGATCTTTGACGAGGTGATCGCCGTGGCTTCCGGCAAGCTCTGCAAGGCCGAGAAGCTGGGACAGCGGGATTTCTGCATCTTCAAGATCGGGCTGAATTTTTGAGCCCTTCATCATCCACCGAAAAATGCGGGGAAAAACCGGGGGCTGCCTCCGGTCTATCCAAGTTACCAAAAGGAGGAGGTAGACAATGAAACGAAGAGGTTTAGGGATGTTGGTTTTGGCTCTTTGCTTTGCTTTGGGTTTGTCCAGCCCGAGCTGGGCCGCCAGTGATGTGGAAATCGCCCTGTTCGTATGCCTTTCAGGGTCGGCGGCAGACCTGGGGACCATGAGCCGCGACGGGGCCATTCTGGCTGCGGAAGACGTCAATCAGGCGGGCGGAATCAAGGCCCTGGGAGGCGCCAAGCTCAAGCTGGTGGTGGCCGACGTGACCAGCACCGTGGCTCAGGGCCCCAGTGTGGTCGAACGTACGCTTTCCACCCAGAAGATCTCGGGGGCCATCGGTTTCGGGATGAGCCAGATGACGCTGACCTGCCTGCCGGTTTTGGAAAAGGCCCAGGTCCCCCTGACGACCAGTTCGATCTCGGACAAGATCACTTCTCAGGGCTACAAGTACGTATTTCAGATCGCCCCCAAGGGAAGCCATTTCGGCGCCAGCCAGGTGAAATTCCTGACCTACCTCAAAAACAAATACAAATTCCCCATCAACAAAGTGGGATTCGTGTATGAGAACACGGCTTACGGGACTTCGACCGCCGGAGGGCTGAAGGAAACCGCGGCCAAAGAAGGGTACAATACGGGCTTGTTTGAGGCCTACGATGCCAAGTTTACCGATGCTTCTCCCCTGGTGAACAAGATCAAGGCTTCCGGAGTGGAGGTGATTTTCCCCGTCTCCTACACCACCGACGCGGAGCTGATCATCAGCACCATGCAGGCCATGCGGGTGAATCCCATGTTGATCGGCGGCGGGGCCGGGTTCATCTGGCCGGACATCTACAAATCTCTGGGGGACAAGATCAACGGAGTCTTCAGCGTGGGCTCCTGGAGCTGGGACAGCAAGAACATCATGTCCGATGCCTACCGGAAGTCGGTGGTCGAGCGGTACCGGAAACGGTTCGGGACCTTCATGCCGGAGCAGGCCGGGGAACATTACGCCATGGTCTGGACGCTGAAAGAGGCGCTGGAAAAAGCCAAGTCGACGGATTCCAAGAAGGTCCGGGAAGCCCTGGCGACCATGGAGATCACCAGCGGCCCTGCCGCCCTGATGCAGCCGGGAAAGATCAAATTTGACGAAACCGGCTGGAACAAGTATGTCTATCCCACCATGATCCAGTGGCAGAAAGGCGACCCGAGGACGGTGTACCCCGAAGAAGCGGCCACCAACGACGTGGTCTGGCCGATCAAGAGATAGTTTCCCCTACCCTTGAATGAAGCGCGAAAGCCTGTCCCCCTCCGAATCTCCTCATCGGGATAGAGGAGGGGGGCAGCGGCGGACAGGATTGCAAAACCGTCCGGTACGAGGCCTGAAGAAAATGGATGTGGCGATTTTCCTGCAAACCATCGTGAATGGTCTGATGATGGGCGGGGTGTATGCCCTGATCGCCGTGGGTTTGACCCTGATCTTCGGGGTCATGAACGTGGTCAACTTCGCCCACGGCGAGTTTGTCATGCTGGGAATGGTATTGACCTACCTGCTCCATGCCTTCCTGGGGATGGACCCGGGCGTCTCCATCCTGCTGGTCATCCCGATTATGTTGGGTGTGGGAGCGCTGATTCAAAAGGGATTGATCAGCCGGGTCATCGGCCAGCCTGATGAGGCGCAGATCCTCCTGACCCTGGGGCTTTCGGTCCTCCTGATCAACCTTGCCCTTCTCTTCCTGGGTCCTGACTACCGATCGGTCAAGACCGGCTACAAGTTCAGTGTCTGGGCGGTGGGACCGGTTTTGTTCTCCGTCCCGCGCCTGCTGGCGTTTGTCGTGGCCATGGCTTTCTCGGGAATCCTGTGGTTGTTCCTGACCCGAACGGACTTGGGGAAAGGCCTGCGGGCCGTGGCGGAGAAGCCGGAGGTGGCCACCCTCATGGGCATCAATCCCAAGAAGATGCATGCCCTGGCCTTCGGGATCGGCATCTCCCTGGCCGCCGGGGCGGGCAGCATTCTGACCCCCTTCTTTTACACCTTTCCCTCCGTAGGGGGCATGTTCGTTCTGACCGCCTTTGTCGTCGTGGTTCTGGGGGGAATGGGGAACATTCCGGGGGCCATCCTCGGCGCCCTGGCCATCGGGGTCACGGAATCGTTGACCTCCCAGTATGTGGCCCTGGACCTGGCCATGCTGGGGGTCTTTATCATTTTTGTTCTGGTTCTGGTCTTCAAGCCCTCGGGCATTCTCGGAAAAGGGAAGGTTTATTGATGAGCACATCACCCCAAGAACATTCCGGATGGACGCGGTATGCTCCGTGGATTCTGCTGGCGTTCATCCTCATTTTTCCCTTCATCCTTCCTTCGCGTTACCTGCTGAGGACGATGGTCAACATTTTCTTCTTTGCCGCTCTGGGGTGCGCCTGGAATATCATCGGGGGATACGCCGGGCAGCTGTCCCTGGGGCACGCCGCCTTCATGGCCATGGGCGCATACCCCACGGCTCTCTTACTCCTGGGTTACAACGTCCCGCCCTGGCTCGGATTCATCCCCGGAGTCGTTGTGGCGGTGATCATGGCTTTTCTCCTGGGCCACATGGTCTTCGGGCTGAGGGGTCCTTATCTGGCCCTTTCCACATTAGCCTTCGGGGAGATCGTTCGGATCCTGCTTCTCCACTTTCGCGACCAAACCGGCGGATCCTTGGGGGTCACGATCCCCTTCAAAGGAACGGACGCATGGAAACTGCAGTTCGCCTCCGAACAGCCCTATTACTTCATATGCCTTGCTTTGCTGGGACTGTGTCTCTATGTGACCTACAAGGTTCACGGTTCCCGGATGGGCTATTACCTCCAGGCCATCAAGGAAAACCAGGACGCGGCGGAAAACCTGGGCATTGACCTGGCCAACAACAAAGTCAGGGCCCTGATGATCAGCGCGGCGCTGACGGCGCTGCTGGGGGCCTTTTACGTGTCCTACTTTTATTATATCGATCCGGACAGCGTCTGCGGGGTGGACCTTTCCATCAAGATCCTCCTGGTGGCCATTATCGGAGGGGTGGGAACGGTTTGGGGACCGATCATCGGGGCCTGTATCCTGATCCCGCTGACCGAGATCAGCAACTACCTCTTCGGGAGCGGGCGAGCGGGGGCCTCTCTGATCATTTACGCCATCATCCTGATGATCGTGATCCTGTTCAGCCCGAGGGGCTGATTGCCCTTCTGCCGGGAGGAGAGCGAAGTTATCGGCAGTGAATAATTCAGGGTTTATCATCGATTGCAGTTCGGATTTATCCAAGAAAAGGAGCCCAAGGTGACGAACCAAGGGGAGTCTGCCAACGGAAACATTTTGGAGCTGCAGCAGGTCACCAAGTTCTTTGGCGGCCTGACTGCGGTGGACAATGTCTCCTTCTGGCGTCCGCAAAGGGGAGATCCTGGGCTTGATCGGACCCGAACGGGGCGGGGAAGAGCACCATCGTCAGCCTGGTCATGGGAGTTTACAAGCCCAATTCGGGAGACATTCTCTTTCAGGGCGAAAGTCTCCTGAAATTCAAGGCCAACCAGGTGGTGGAGAAGGGGATCTGCCGCACCTTCCAGGTGGAAAAGCCGCTCCTGAATATGACGGTTACCGGGAATGTCCTGATCGGAGCGCTGCTCCGGACGGCGGACCGCGAGGAGGCTCTGGAACAATCCAGGGTGATCATCGAGCGGTCGGGCCTGGGAAAAGTGGGCCATGTGCTGGCTAAGAACCTGACGGTCCAGGACCGAAAACGCCTGGAACTGGCCCGCGCCCTGGCCACGCGTCCCACCATGATCCTTCTGGATGAAGTGATGGCCGGGTTGACGCCCACGGAGATCGATCAGTCGCTCCGTTTACTCCGCAAGTTGCGGGAGGAGGGCGTGACCATTCTCATCATCGAACATGTGATGCGGGCCATCATGAACATCTCCGACCGGATCGTGGTCCTGGATTACGGCAAGAAGATCGCCGAAGGGAGGGCCGAAGGAGATCGCCCACAATCCGGCGGTGGTGGAGGCCTACCTGGGGAAAAAAGGAGTTCGGAATGAGTGAGCTGTTGAAAGTGGAAAATCTGGGAGTCGCCTACGGAGATCTCCAGGTCCTCCATGACATCCATATCCGGGTCGACACGGGGGAAATCGTCGCCGTCCTGGGCTCCAACGGGGCCGGGAAGACGACCCTGCTCCAGGCTATTTCGGGGCTTTTGCCCCTCCGCCAGGGAAGGGTTATCTTCGATAACCGGGAGCTGACCCGCATCCCGGCTCATGAACTGCCGAGCCTGGGAATGGCCCATGTTCCCCAGGGACGGGGGATCTTCACCACCTTGACCGTCATGGAAAATCTCACCATCGGAGCCTGGAACCCCCGGGGGAAGAAAGAGCGCGAGAAGGAATCTCAACCAGGTTTTCGATCTTTTCCCCAGGCTCAAAGAGCGCACCGGCCAGATGGCCGCCACCCTCTCGGGGGGAGAACAACAGATGCTGGCCATCGGGCGCGCGCTGATGCAGAATCCCGCTTCTGCTGATGCTCGACGAGCCCTCCCTGGGCCTGGCTCCCATCCTGGTGGAGGCCGTCTTTGCCACCGTGGAAAAGATCATCGCCCAGGGGCCTTCCATTCTCCTGGTGGAGCAGAACATTTTTTACGCCATCGACCTGGCCAGCCGGTGTTACCTGCTCGAAAACGGGAGAATCAACCTGGAGGGGACCCGCGCCGAGTTCGCGGAGAATCCCAGGATCAAAGAAGCCTACCTGGGGATGTAGCCCCTGTTTGCCCTTTTGCCCTGAGGTGTAGGGGCGGGTTTGAAACCCGCCCCTACGGGCGATGACACGGTAAACCCCCAGGGGCAATTCATGAATTGCCCTACTTTCATATTTGACGGAGGAATAGCAAATCATGAAAATCACCGATGTCCGGTCGTATACTTTGTCCGTCCCTCTGGCAAAACCCTGGAAGATCGCGGGAATCGTGATGGCCGAGATGACCGCCACCATCGTGGAAGTGGAGGCTGATAACGGGCTGATCGGCTACGGGGAAGCCCTGACCCGCCTGGGTCCATCTGCCGCCCGGGAGGTGGTCCAGAACATATTGAAGCCCGTGGTCCTGGGGGCCGACCCCGTGAACGTGGACGTGCTCTGGGAGAAGATGTTCTCCACCATGAAGGGCCGGGGTCACTGGAAGGGGTTCATGATCGAGTCCATCAGCGGGGTGGACATCGCCCTCTGGGACCTGATCGGGAAGGCCATGAACCAGCCCGTCTCCCGCCTTCTCGGGGGCCGGCATCATGAGAAGCTGGAAGCCTACGCCTCTTCCATCATGCTCATGGAACGGCCGGAGATGGTGAAGGAGGCCAAAGACCTGGTCCGGCAGGGTTTCAAAAAAATTAAGGTTAAAGTGGGTCTGGGAGTGGATACCGACTTCGGGAATGTCAAGGCCATTCGCGAAGCCGTGGGCCCGGACATCGGAATCATGCTCGACGCCAACAGCGGCTTCAGCACGGAGGAAGCCCTGCGGCTGGGAGTGATGCTGGAACCGCTGAACATCCTCTGGTTTGAAGAACCCGTTCCGCCGCAGGACCTGGAAGGGTATGCCCGGCTCTCCGAATCCCTGCGGATCCCCGTGGTAGGGGGCGAGTCGGAATTCACCCGCTGGGGCTTCCGCGATCTGATCCTGCGGGGAAAAGTCCCCATGATCCAGCCCGACATCGCCCGCTGCGGGGGATTCACCGAAGCCCGCAAGATCGCCGCCTTCGCCAGCGCCTGCGGGGTGACCATCGCGCCCCATACCGGGGCCTCGGGCGCGGTGAGCATCGCCGCCGCCGTGCAGTGGGCCTCGTCCCTTTCCAACCTTTACATCTTCGAGCACATGTACACGGAGAACCCGCTCCGGACGGAGATCCTGAAAGACCCGGTTCTCGAATGTCACGACGCGGTCATAAAAGTCCCCGGCGGGCCGGGCCTGGGGATCGAGATCGATAGAAATAGAGTAAAGAAGTACATGAAGGGCTAAGGGCCTAGGGCACAAGGCTCAAGAGAAAACGAAAAGGTTCGATGCAGGGAGGGAAAGGTCCAAGGCTGATGGTAAAATGGGTAAGCTTGGAAAAGATGAGACCTGAATTAGCAGGCACTGCCAGCCGAGATCTGGGTTGGCGAATTCACCTACAAGTTATTGGCAGAAGCCATATTCGATCACTGAGAATTACGAGTTGAAATGAGCAAAAGAAAGGCAGGGCCTTTAATGACCCTGCCTTTTGGTCATGAAAATCTTATTTGCTTGGAGCTTACTTTCTCAGCTTCCTCCTGAATCCAATAAGCCCGAGGAGGCCAGAACCAAGAAGGAACATGGTGAATGGTTCGGGGGCTGGCGTGACAGACGACAGGAATTGAACGTTAATATTCTCAATATCATGATTAGCGTTGGCTGCACCTGTTCGACCTGAAAAGGCTACCCGCGCCTCATAGGGTGCCAGTCCAGGAATGGAATAGTTATTAATGGCTGTAAAAGTTGTGCCGCCTGCCGGGGTGAGATCAACGGAAACCGTTTGGCCCACTAGGTCTACCACAATATGGGCATGGTTATAGGTGTCCGCACTGCTTTCCCAAAGGTCTATCTGGGTTGAGGGATCAAGGAGAAAATTTGACAGAAGGACATTATTGTAGTGCAGGCTGAGGTGGTTATTGCCTCCTACTTCGCCATTATCATAGATGTCAAAACCGATGCCCAGTGAACTTACCAGGGGCACTTCCTCAGAAAATGAAGGCCCTGCTCCCGAGATACCATAGTTGCCAGTGTTTAGGAGAGCAAAACCAATGCCGTCTGCTCTAGTTCCCAAGAACATCCGGAAATCAAAATCTGCAATAATCTTGCCAGCCAATCCGGTGTCGCTACGATCAAAAGCAACAACGTTCTGGGTATAATTTATGCCCCAATAAGCCATTCGCATAACTTTGTTTATAGGTTCACTAATCAATGATGCAGGAGTCCCACTAATATTATTTATAGTATAAGGGGTTCCAGGGTTATCAAAGTCCTGGATGGTTGCTGCTGAACCAAGACTCGCTAGGGAAAAAGTCAAAAGAAGGAAGGTAAATAAAAGCAATTTATAATTTGTCTTCATAACTAACCTCCTTTTTCAAGATTTGCAATGTTATTACTAAATTTTACTGCATATCTTATACCAAACCTTAGTTAATTGTAACTTATTAAAATCATTAACTATTTTAAGGCCCCTTTATCCTAACGAAAATAATAATTGGAAACTTTATTGCATAAATTGTTGCCCAACGACCTAACATTTAGAAATAATTAAGAATATAGCAATCATTAAAAATTGTAAAATCTCCTGACAATTTTCCATCCTAACATTGATTTTGGGGTGCAAAGAGGTTTTCAGTTCTTATTTCGAGATGAAATCTTCTATCTTGGGAGATAATTAAAAAATCTCACTTTCAGGAAGAAGTAAACGTCAGAGCCGACCGTGTCGGCGAGAGTAGGTTTTAAATCTGCAGATTATTCGGGCATACCATTCAGGATTGACAACCCAGGCCTTTTCCAATATCGAGCAATAAGGAGACCTATCGCCTCGAACCTCTTGTTTTTACCCTACGTCCTGCGCCTTACTCCTTGTGACTTCGGTTCTTCACCTTACAGGCCAAACCCCTCCTTTTTCCCTCCTTTTTCCCTCCTTTTTCCCTCCTTTTCCCCTTGACAAAAGAAACGCGGCCTTGGTTTAAATGGTTTGGATTCAATCCCTTAAGCCGGGAAACAGCTAGTCGAGGAAGAGATGCAGGACCTCATCCAGCTGACTATCAATGGGCTTCTCCAGGGCGGCATCTATTCCCTGATCAGCATCGGGTTGACGTTGATTTTTGGCGTCACCCGGGTGGTCAACTTTGCCCACGGCGAATTCCTCATGCTGGCCATGTATGCCACCTTCTTTCTTTTCCAGATGTCGGGAATGGATCCTTATTTCTCTCTCCTCGTCGTCACCCCCTTGCTCTTTGTTTTGGGCCTGGTCGCCGAACGGTTGGTGATCCACCCGATTCTCAACGCTCCTTCTTTTATGCAGATCTTTTCCACGGTCGGATTATCCGTGGCCTTGCAGAACGCCGCCCTTTTCTTCTGGACCGCCGACTACCGGTCCGTCAAAACCGCCTATTCAACTGAAACCCTCGTGGTCTCTGATTTCCTGATCAGTGTACCCCGTTTAATTGCCTTCGGGGCGGCGGTCCTGATCAGTTGGGGGATCTTCCTCTATTTGAAAAAGACCTATACCGGCAAGGCGATCCGTGCCGTAGCTCAGAATCGCACGGCCAGCACCCTGATGGGGATTAATATCCGAAAAATTTACTTTTTAACTTTCGGTTTGGGCACGGCCTTGGTGGGAATGGCCGGGGTGCTGCTGATGCCGGTTTATTATGTCTTCCCCACGGTGGGGGGGCTTTTTGTCCTGACCGCCTTTGTGGTGGTCGTCCTGGGGGGAATGGGCAATTTGACCGGGGCTTTCGCCGGAGGGCTGATCATCGGGCTGGTGGAATCGTACAGCGGATTTTATCTGGCCACCCAGCTGAAAGAAGCGGTTTACTTCATCATCTTCATCCTGGTCCTATTTTTGAAGCCCTCCGGCCTCTACGGGATCGTCGGATCGGAAGAAATGGGAGAAAAATGAAACCGGCCAGATTCCAATTTTGGAAAAACCCCCAAGGAATCATCCTTCTCCTTGCTTTTGTGGGCATATTGATCTTCCCTCAAGTCGTGCAGAACCCCTTTGTTCTTCATTTGCTCATCATGATGCTTTTTTACGCCTCCCTGGGTGCCGCGTGGAATATCATCGGCGGTTTTGCCGGACAGCTATCCTTGGGCCATGCGGCCTTCTTCGGATTGGGGGCTTACACCTGCGTGCTTCTCCATCATTATACCGGGGTGTCGCCGTGGGTGGGAATGTTGCTGGGCGTCCTGATTGCTTCCCTGTTTGCCGCGGCGATCGGCTATCCCTGTTTTCGATTGCGCGGCCCGTTCTTCACCCTGGCCACCATTGCCTTTGCGGAGGTCCTCCGGATTTTGGTCATTTACTTCAAAGACTTTACCAAAGGTTCGGTGGGAATCACCATTCCCCAGAAGATGGGGCTGGCCAATTTCATGTTTCGGGAAAAGGAGCCTTACCTGTATATTATTCTGATTTTTACCGCCGGGGTGTTCCTGATTTCTTACCTGATCGAAAAATCCCGTTTTGGATACCAACTGATCGCCTTGCGGGAAGATGAGGACGCGGCGGAATCCCTGGGGGTGAATACGGCCAGGACAAAATTGAAGGCCGCGATTATTAGCGCCGCCCTGACCTCTTTCGGGGGCGTTTTCTATGCCCAGTACATTCTGTTCATTGAACCCTACAGTGAATTTTCCCTGGACCTTTCCATCCAGTTTGCCCTGGTGCCCATGATCGGGGGGATGGGGACTTCCATTGGGCCGATCATCGGCTCTTTCGTGCTGACCCCCCTGCAGGAACTTCTCCGGTCCTGGCTGGGGGGACAATTCGCCGGTTTATATCTGGTCATATACGGAGTCATTTTGATGCTGGTGGTGATCTTCCTGCCCCAGGGGATCCTTGGCCTGGTGAAAGGCCGGTGGGCTTCTTCCGGGGAGAAATCTTGATCCTGACCGACTGCCCGCCGCAGGGCAAAGGTTGAGAATGGGAAGGGATGACTTTCCCGAGCCGATGGCTAGGGGGAAAGTCAATTATAAATCTGGAAGGAGGGTCCATGTTATGCAAAGAAAGTCCCTGATGTGGTTCCTGTCGGTATCATGCCTTTTCTTGGTTTTAGGGGCAGCCTTACCTGCTGGGGCCCAGGATGCGATCCGTATCGGGTCTCTGTATCCTTTCACCGGGCCTCTGGCTCTCTTCGGGAATGAGGAATGGAGAGGGGCGGAGACCGCCCGAGTGACCCAGAATGAAAAAGGCGGGGTGCTGGGAAAGAAAATTGAATTTATCAAGGCTGACGCTCCCGATGCGAAAGCAGCCACGACCGAAGCCGAGCGCTTAATTACCGTGGAAAAAGTGAAGGTCATCGTGGGTTCCTATTCCAGTTCCATTGCCTATGCCTCTACGCCGGTGGCGGAAAAGTACAAGGTGATCTATTTTGAAATGGGGGGCATTGCCGATGCCATCACCGAGCGGGGATTTAACTATCTTTTCCGCATCAATCCTCTGGCTTCCGATTTCGGCATCCGGGCCATCGAGCTTTCCGAAAAGACCATTTGCCCCAAGCTGGGACTGAAGCCTCAGGATACGCGGGTGGCGGTCATCTATGAAGACACCCTTTACGGCACCACCGTGGGAACTTCGGCGGTCAAAAACGGGAAGGCGAGGGGCTTTAAGATCGTGGCCGATGAGCCTTACAGCGCCAAAGCCGTGGACCTCTCTTCCCTGGTGATGAAGCTGAAGGCCGCCCAGCCGCACATCATCGTGGCCACTTCGTACCTGAACGACGCCATCCTTTTCTGGCGGCAGGCCAGAGAGCTGAAACTGAACGTAAAGGCGATGATCGGATGCGGCGGGGGCCACGGGACAAAAGATGCGGCCGACGCTCTGGGGAATGATATCAATTACATCTTTAACGTGGATATTACCCAGCCCAGGAATACGAACGAAAAATTCTGCCCGGGCATTACCGATTACTCCAACCGGTACCAGAAAATCTTCGGCTATCCACCGAAGTCCGGCCATTCTCTCCGGGCCTATATGGGGGTAACGGTCCTCTGGGACGTCATCACCAGGGCCAAATCCATGGATACGGAAGCCATCCGGAAAGCCGCGCTGGAGACGGATATCCCCGAAGGGACCACTCCCACAGGTTGGGGGGTGAAATTTGCCCCTCCGGGACATCCCAGCCAGGGGACCGATCTTCGGGCCAAGCCCATCGTCATGCAGTGGTTCAACCAGGACCAGTTTGCGGTCTGGCCGCCGGCCGCGGCGGTGAAAGAAATGGTGATTCCCCTGCCGACCTGGGAAGAAAGGGCCAAAGGGAAGAAATGATCCCGGCCCTTCTGCTGAGGACTCTTTTGCCGGTTTGAAAAAAGAGGCGGGTTCATGAGTTCAGATGCTCATCCAGTCCTGTTGCGCACTCAAAAGGTGACCAAAATATTCGGTGGCCTGGCCGCGGTGAAAGAAGTGGACCTGGAGGTCAAGCGGGGAGAGATCTTCGGCCTCATCGGTCCCAACGGGGCCGGGAAGACCACGCTGTTCAATCTCGTCTCCGGGGTCTATCGGCCGAATTCCGGCACCATCGAATTCAAGGGCCAGGATTTTTCGGCGATCCATCGCCCCCATCAGGTCTGCGAGAGGGGGATCGGCCGGACTTTCCAGATTGTCAAGCCTTTTGGAAACCTGACCGCTTTGGAGAACGTGATGATCGGCGTTTTTTCCAAGGTGAAGAGCACGGAGCAGGCTCGTAAGCAAGCCTCCGAGATTCTGGACTGGATGGGCATGGGCAATAAAAAAAATATAATTGCCAAAAGCCTCACCCTGCCAGACCGGAAGCGTTTGGAATTCGCCCGCGCCCTGGCCACCAAGCCTGACCTGCTCCTGCTGGATGAGGTCATGGCCGGGCTGAATCCCCATGAAGTCGATGATACCCTCGTTCTGCTGCGGAAGATCCGGGAAGAGGGCATCACCCTTTTCGTGGTGGAACACGTGATGCACGCCATCATGTCCCTTTCCGACCACATCGCCATTCTTCACCATGGGGAGAAAATCATGGAAGGGACCCCGCAGGAGGTGGCCAAAGACGAACGGGTGATCAAAGCGTATCTCGGGGAAGAATATGTCCTTTCTTAGCGTGGAAAAAATTGAGGTAAGGTACGGGGATGCTCCGGCCCTTTTCAACGTCTCCCTGGAGGTGGAGCAGGGGGAGATCGTCAGCCTGGTGGGGGCCAATGGGGCGGGGAAGAGCACGACCCTGAAGGCCATCTCCGGCCTCCTCAAACCGAAATCGGGCCAGATTCTTTTCGCCGGGAAACGGCTGAATGAAATACCCGCTTACGCCATCGTGGACCTGGGAATCATCCAGATCCCCGAAGGCCGGCAGTTATTCCCCTATATGACGACCCTGGAAAACCTGGAACTGGGATCTTATACCCCGGAAGCCAGGAAGAGAGCCGCTGATTCGATCCATCGGGTATTCGAGCTTTTTCCTATACTGCTCGAACGCAAGATGCAATTGGCCGGGACGCTGAGCGGCGGGGAGCAGCAGATGCTGGCTATCGGACGAGGGCTCATGGCCCTTCCCAAACTTCTCATGCTGGATGAGCCTTCCCTGGGGCTGGCTCCCATCCTGGTGAAACTGATCTTTGAGGCCGTTGCCAAGATCAACCAGGCAGGGACGACGATTCTCCTGGTGGAGCAGGATGTGAAAAAATCTCTCGCCCTGGCGCAAAGAGGTTACGTGATGGAGAATGGGAAAATCGCGCTCCAGGGAAAGGCCAAAGAACTCCTAGCGAATGAACACCTCAAAAAAGCCTATTTGGGGATTTAAGGGAAAGGCGCAAAACCAAGGATTGAGGAGCGAGGTGCGAGGCACGCTCCAGGCCTTGAACTGAGGATTTAAAAATGATGATCGGTAAAAAGTCGAAAACCATAATTGGTCATTCCGGCGAAAGCCGGAATCCAGTTATTTCAAGATGTTCTGGACCCCGGCTTTCGCCGGGGTGACGCTTTAAGAGACTTTTTACGAGCCCATCAAAAATAGAGGTGTTCGATTTATGCCACCCAAACCGTTAGAAGGAATCCGCATTTTAGACCTGACCAGAATCTACGCCGGGCCCTACTGCTCCATGCTCTTTGCCGACATGGGGGCGGAGGTCATTAAGATCGAACCCCCTGAGGGGGAGTTAATCCGGGACAACCCGCCCATGGTGGAGCAGGGCAAAGGCGGGCCCCATGACCGGAGCCGGAGCGGGTATTTCCTGGCCCTGAACCGGAATAAATATGGCATCACTCTCAACCTGAAGCACCCGAAGGCTCTGAAGATATTTAAAGACCTGCTAAAGATCTCGGATATTGTCCTGGAGAATTACGCCCCGGGGGTAATGAAACGGCTGGGGATCGATTATCCGGTTCTGAAAAAGATCAACCCGCGCATTATTCTGTGCAGTATAAGCGGATTCGGACAGACGGGTCCCTACTCGGAGCGGATGGCCTTTGACGTCATTTCCCAGGCCATGAGCGGCCTCATGTCCATCACCGGTCACCCGGGCAATCCTCCGACCCGGGTCGGGACGTCTCTGGGTGATGTGAACGCGGCGGTGCACGCCGCTTTTGCCATCATGACCGCTCTCTGGCACCGGGAAAAGACCGGGAAGGGCCAGCAGGTGGATGTCTCCATGATGGAGACCATGGTGGCGATCCTGGAGGGGGGAATCGTCCGCTGGACGATCGGGAAAGAACTCCTCACTCCCATCGGCTCCATGAACCCCCATGAAGCGCCCATGGCCGCCTTCAAGTGCAAGGACGGGTACATCATCATCGCCACCGTGGGGGATGAACACTGGCAGCGTTTTTGCCGGGCCGTCAACCGGCCCGGATTGGGCCGCCGACCCGGCGCTGCAGACCAAGGCCCAGCGCTGGGCGAAGAAGTACATGATTCAGGAAGAGATCGAGAAGATCACCGCCCGGCACACGGTCAAGGAAGTGGGCGAGATGATGGACAAGGAGCGGGTAGCCAATTCGCCCATTTTGAATATTCAGCAAGTCGTGGATGATCCCCACCTGAACGCACGCGACTACTTCGTGGAAGTCGAACACCCCGTCATCGGCAAGGCAAAAATCCCCGGCATCCCCTTCAAAATGTCGGAAACCCCCGGCGCCGTCGAACGCCCCTCCCCCCTGGTGGGTGAACACAATGAGCTCATTCTGGGGAAGTACTTGAAAATCGGAAAGGAAGATTTGAAAAAACTCAAGGAAGAAGAGGCCATCTAATAATACGGAATTCGGAATGCGGAGTGCGGAATGCGGAGTGCGGATTGAGGATTGAACAATAGGGAAACCTTTCCTCTTGCCATAAACGCCAGAGTATGCTTAAAAGAAATCAAGAGCCCTTCCAACAGGAGCCGAGGCCGATTCGGGAAAGCGTGGTGAGCAAATCTTCTGCCAAAGCCTATCGCCGGATTAAGAAGATTCGGAAAAAACTCTGCAAAAAATCCCTTCTCTTTTCCGATAGCACAAAAATACTAAGGGCGGACAGGCGGCGTTGAGGCTGCCCAATGAGACTAGCCTGTTGAATAGGCCCTCCCTCCTCGTGGTCTTTTATGAATAGGTGGAAAAGAGGAGGCGATATTAGGATAGAAAGGAATTCTTAGGATGCCTGGAAAAGCCTTAGAAGGAATTCGGGTGTTGGACCTCACGAGAGTCCTGGCCGGCCCGTACTGCTCCATGCTCTTTGCCGACCTGGGGGCCGAGGTGATCAAGATCGAACCTCCCGAAGGGGAGATGATCCGGGACAATCCTCCCCGGGTGGAGAACGGGGAAGGGGGGACCGCACGACCGCAGCCGGAGCGCCTATTTCCTCTCCCTGAACCGGAACAAGTACGGGATTACTCTGAACCTGAAACATCCCAAGGCGGTGAGCATCTTCAAGGACCTGGTGAAGATCAGCGACGTGGTCCTGGAAAATTACGCCCCCGGGGTGATGAAGCGCCTGGGGATTGACTACGAAGTGCTGAAGGAGATCAATCCCCGGGTCATCATGTGCGGCATCAGCGGTTTCGGGCAGTGGGGGCCCTACTCCGACAAGATCGCTTTCGACATCTCGGCCCAGGCGACGAGCGGGCTCATGTCCGTCACGGGCTATCCGGGCACTCCTCCTACGAGGGTGGGTACCTCCCTGGGGGACATCAATGCCGCGGTACACGCCGCCTTTGCCATCATGGCCGCTCTATGGCACCGGGAAAAGACCGGGGAGGGCCAGTATGTGGACGTGTCCATGCAGGAGGCCATGGTCTCCATTCTCGAAGGGGCCATAGCCCGGTGGACGGTGGGGGGAGAACTCATGGGGCCCATCGGCTCCCACAACACGAACGAGTCTCCTTTTGCGGCTTACAAGTGCAAGGACGGATACATCATCATCGCCACCGTGGGAAACGAACACTGGGAGCGTTTTTGCCGGGCCATCGGGAAGACCGGAATGGTTCAAAGACCCCAAGAACGCCACCAAGGGTTTGCGCTGGGCGAGAAAGTGGGATCTGTCGAAAGAGATCGAGGAGGTTACCACTCAATACACGGTCAAAGAAGTGGGAGAGATGATGGACCGGGAGCGGGTGGCCAACTCGCCCATCTTCAACATCCAGCAGGTGGTCGAAGACCCCCACCTTCAAGAGCGGGGATATTTCGTCGAGATCGACCACCCCATCATCGGCCGGGCCAAACTCTCCGGCTTCCCCTTCAAGCTCTCCAAGACGCCGGGCCAGATCGACCGCACCTCCCCGCTGGTAGGGGAGCACAACGAACTTATCCTGGGGAAATATCTGGGGATCTCAGCCCAAGAGGTCAAAATGCTCAGAGAAGAAAAGGTCATATGAAGTTAGATCACCCGCCACCTCAGCCTTGTCGCTTGCCTTAACCAACCTGCGCAGCCGGTAAACACTGCGACGACCAATCTCTTTTCCTTTGTATTGATCAGCTCGCTGATCAGGCCAGGGAGTTTGGGTTTCTGAATCGTAGGCCCAGGAAAGCAAAAATTTTCGGTCGTGAGGCCCGGTACACGTTCTATTTCTATCCTGGGCGCTTAGCAGTAAAGTTGTGCTCAAAATGGCATCAAAATTGTAGGGGGAACACTGGGTGGTTCCCCATCCTGCGGGCGGCCACATGGGGCCGCTCCTACAAGATCTTGTGGGTTCCGGCTATGCCGGGTTAGGGTTAGGGAACAAATACCTTAATGGAAAAGGGGTACCATGGGTCAATGTAAAAGTGAAGCCAGGCTTTCTGATAGGCTACAAAATAAATGGCCAGGTGATAACCGTATGGTGCGAGTCCCACGTGGATTAGGCTTAATTCCCCCTCAAATTGGAGACCAAGATGCCAAAATGGGTATGGGTTCGTGAAGACAGATAACGACTCCATGGGTAATCCTGCGAGCCCCCATGCCATCGTCGATAGGGCAAGCCCTTCCCAGACCTGTCCCGCTATATTCCCCGCGCGGTACGATGTCGAGCATCGGTTGACCAGATCGGGCAATCCAAACGCATCCTGCCAAAGTGAACGAATCCAGTCTGTTCCTCCCAGGGTAAGAGTGGCCCCAAAGGCGGCAAAGAAATCGCTGAGATAACCAGGAGGCACCGGCATATCCGCCCATCCCCATAGGCCATGCGGGTCTATGAGTCTCAAGGGGTTATTCATCCCATACGTATAGGGATTGATCCCTCCCCGTAATCCAACCGGGTCGGGCGTTAGATATCTCCCGATTCCGGGATAGTAGTACCTCAAGTGATTGTAGTGAAGGCCTGTCTCCTTGTCATAATACTGCCCCGGGAAGCGGAATGGGTTCTCCACCTTCTCAATCAATACTTGAATCTCGCCAAAAGGTCGATAATCGGCCTTCCATACTACCTCGCCTGTTTGGTCAGTCAGAACCTGGGGACTTCCCAGGTGGTCATTATGAAAATAATAGACCCTCTCGCCCGGCAGAATCATGGCGAGAAGCTGGTCCCCGAGATAGATATATTCCGCCTGAGTCTCTCCATTCTCGTTCGACTCGGCGATGAGATGTCCCTGAAGATCATAATGAAAGATACGGCCCCCCTCCTGGGTAACTTTCTTGACTCTCTGTCCGTTTCCATCATACCAATACCCCACAAGCCTCTTCCCACCTTCCCAAACAGTGTCCAGGCGGCCGAAAGGATCGTAGGAGAAGGTGGTTCCATTTTCTGAATCCATGTTGCCATTTTTATCATGACCTACTCTTGTGATTGTCTCGCCCCGAATTACCGCCAAGAGGTTCGTCCCTCGTACGTACCCATAGTCCGTCTTCTGGCCATTGGTTTGACTCAGCCGGTTTCCGACAGGATCATAAGTATAGTTAATCTCCCCGGCGGCATGGCGGGCAAACACAAGGCGATTCAGGGGATCATAAACAAAGGCCTTATTTCCGCCCAACTCCACCGTGTCTCTGATATCCGTGATATTTCCATTCGGGTCCGGAGTGTAAGCCCGCTTCAGGATAGAACCTGCCTCAATGGAGTCCATGCGATACTGCAAATCATATCCTTGACTTAAGGGGAGACCGTTTCCATAAGTGAATCCGGTGATTCCTCCGAAGGGTAAATACGTTATTCCCAAGGAAAGCCGTTGATTTTGGTTATTTAGCAACGCCGTCACCTCGGAAACCCTTCCCGCCTCGTTCATACCATAGAAGGCGCTCCTCCCCGAAGGATAGATGACCGATGTTTGAGTCCCATTTTTGTTGTAGCCATACTGGGTAGTATAGGTGACGTTTCCGATCCTTTTCTCTTCCTTAATCCGCTTCCCATGAGGATCATAATGGAAAGTATAGGTCCCGCTGGGATCGGTCCTGCCGGTTAGCTTCCCGATCCCATAGGTCACCTGCGTACTATCGTAGGTATTGATGATGTTCTGAGAAGGATCCGGCGATTTAACGGCCGTCAGCCGTTTAAGCGCATCATAAGTATAAGTGATTACCGTCCCCTTGGCGTCCGTCTTTTCGACGAGGTTCCCCGCACTGATCGTACTCATACTTGGTTGTTCCCGTGTCCGGGGAAATGGTCTGAACGAGTCTGCCAAAGTCATCAAAGGTGTACTGAGTGTCGTTTCTGTTCCCATCTATGATGGAGGTGAGATTGTCATGGGGGTCATATTTGTATTCGGTAATGATATCTTCCGTACTATCGCTGGCTTGAGGATTTGAGTCATTTTCACAAGGCGGTTCAAGGCATCGTAGGTATAGGAGGTCTGATTCTGCCTCGGGTCCTGGATGAGGGTCCGGTTTCCATTCTCGTCATACGTATAATCGGTGAAGGTGGTATCTGGATTGGTGATCCTTTTTAGGCGGTTGTCGGAGTAGTGAGGTAAAATCGAGGTATCTTTTCACGACCTCTTTGAGATCTTTTACCTCTCTTACCTCTTCGTGGGCTCTGTTCCCTTCCTTGTCGTAGTCGTAGTGAATGGTATTCCCCAGAGAGTCTTTGATGTCGGTAATCTGATCGGCCGGGTTATAGGTGAGATCGATTCTGTTTTTTTCTGGAAAAATAACGGTCGCCAGGTTTCCATGCGAGTTATAGAGATAACTCGGTGGCGGCACCGCTGGCCAGGTTGGTTATGGTCCTGACCCTGTTTCTCTCATCATAGGTGTAAAAGAGTGGCCACCCCATTGGGATCGGTAATTTTGCCCACATTCCCATTGGGATCGTAATCCGAGAAAGAGGTTGTATGGCCGAGGGCATTGACTATGGCCATGAGCTGACCCCGGTTGTTTCCTTCCTCGGCAGCATTCTTGTAGTATTCATACTTGGTAATGTCAGGTATATCAGACCTCGGACCGTTGACCTTGATCGGTTGGCCCAGGGAATTGTAGGTATAGCTCGTCCTGTAGGTCTTTAGGGTTGGCTTTCCATTGAGAACCGTATAGCCGGTCTTCTCGGTAAACGACAGGTTGCCATCCAGGTCGTACTTGTGAGTCAAGGTCGTATTTTTCTTCGGGACCAACACGCTAGATTTGGTTTCCTCAATTTTCGCCGTCCAAATCGGGTGTGATGAATCTTGGGTGTAGAGGTATTTGGTGATCCGCTCTTCAGGCAGGCCCAGGGCCTCCGTTTTCTGCACTACCTCTCCCAGCTGCTCCCAGGGAATCTCCGGATCATCATAGTCATACTTGGTGGTGATCTCCTTCCCGTCCACGATCGAGGTCACTGAGATCAGGTCAAGCCGCGGGCTGTATTCAAAACGCTTGTGCAGGCCTTTACAGCCCGAACAGCCTTCGATCTCGGTAATCAGGTTTAAGTCGTCTTTCATCTGGTAGGTGTATGTGGTCGCACCCGAAGGTCTGATTACCTTCGGTCTTCAGGAAATAATATTCAAGATCGATTCGGTTTTGAGGCTGCTCAGTGTCACCGTCTTTGAGATGACTGTAGTAGGTTTTGGCCCTGTCCTTTTCATCATATTCCCAATGGCCAATCAGGGTCCCATCGGTGTCGTACTTATTGGTGAGGTTATGATTCAGATAGTCATAACCTATTGAATTCCCATCAGGGTAGTTGACCTTAACCAGATCCCCGCCCTGATATTCGTAAGCGACCGTCCGATCACTGGGGTCTTTGATCCATTCGATATGCCCTTCTTTATATTTGAACCGGAGTGATCTCCCGAAGTTACTCGCCACCTCGCTTAAAGTCCCATCTTCATAGGTGAGGGTCAGTTTATTCCCGCTCCGGTCGGATATCTCGATCAGCTTTCCCTTCGAATTAAACCGGTAGATGAGGTTCTCTTTCCGGCGCAGTATATATTGACCTGTAGCGAGGTGCTTAGTTAGGCTGTCTCTAACCCCGGATTCACCCACAAATGAAATCACATCAGAGGCTGCCCCCTTTTTTACCTCATAAAAATGGAGGGCCCGTCCGTCCTCATCCCAAAGGATGACCCGTTTCAAGGGTTTCTTCTCGACCACCTCAATCCAGAGATTGTAATTGTGGGTCCATCCATAACCCAAAGGCCCCTCATAGGTCGACTGGCTGTTGTAAGATCTTTTCAGTTCCAGGGGAACCCCTGGGGTGAAAACCTTCAGGTCTAAAGCCTCCTCATATTTGTTGCCGGTAGTCACGTTAATGGGATTGGCAACGAGGGGGGAGGGGAGTTCGCATAAGCCCTTGCGGGGCTTGCCCAGGTTCTTCCCAGGGTTGGGAGATGGGATAAAAGGGTACCCGTTCGGGCAGCTGCTCAGTTTAGGGGAGCTATCCGCAAATATGCGACAGTCTCGGGCAGGTGAACACCAAAAGGGCTGGCAGTCCACAACGTAACCATTGCCTTCTCCCCCGCCAATCCCGCCATCAAATATCGTGCCTGTCCCCCTAATGATCAGCCACATGTCCCATGGACTCCCTGCTTCGAGTAGATTCCCTTCACAGTCGTAGAAATCTCCTATCTGCTGGTAGGCATCGAAAGCGGATTCGTCCGTACACAAAAATCCGGGACAATAAAGACAAGCACCGCAACAATACCAGTTGAATTGATTAATTCCCGACCGATCATAGCCGTTGCAATCCCAACATCCGTGCTCTATACCAATGGCCCCGGCACGCGTATAAAGATATTCGGCCCCCGTGGTCACAAAGACTCCCCACCCCTGGGGAGCTGCCCAGGCTGAGGTGGCCAAGATCAACACCAAACAGAGAGGAAGAATGGTTTTACAAAATTTCATACCTGGCTTCTTCGAATGAAGAGATAGGCTGGGAATCATCGGAACTCTAGCCCAACTCCTTAAGAATAAGCAGAAGGATTTCATTCTTTCCTCCTCGTCCTTGCATTCTGTGTTGACCAAAGGTTCAGAAATTGATCCCCACCCCAAAACCACTGTAGCTCCCAGGGAGAAATCCTCCGAAAGTCCATATACTAGGCAACTCGACCAGAGTCAAATCATGGTATGCCAAAAATCGGAAGTCAGGAAGGAATAAATTATAGACGAGTAAAATTTAGCAATTTCTGTACCAATTGGCGCTAAATTTATATGCGCTCGTTTCCATTATGGTTCATGGTCTTTTGCATTGAGTGCCGAATAAAGAAGGGAAACCGATTTACCATTAATTCCCAAAAATTTACCATTGTTCCCCAAAACGAAAAGTCTTGCCGGTTAAGTTTTGCGCGGAAAATATTTATGAAATTAGCCCCCTCTCTTGGTCCGCTACTACTGTTGTTTAAAATCCTTAAATTCTGCTAAGTCTTCTTGTAAATCTTTATCCGTGTTTATCCGTGTTCATCCGCGTCCCATTTGGTCTTTTGTCTTTAAGTCTTTTGAAAATTTAAAATCTATGTTTATCTGTGTTCATCTGTGTCCCGATAAAAAAGTTTTTAGTTGTGGCTTTGCCGCGCTGGATCCTCTGTGGCTATTCTGTCTTTTCAATTTTTTGCAGGAAAGCAAGATATTCGTCCGCAGTCATCTCCGGTTTGAATTCCCGCATCACCCGCTTCGCTTCTTCGGCTCCTCCGAAGAGGAGGTCGATCACGGTCATGGCCATGACTTTGGCCGGGTAGATCACCGCCGCTTCATAGTCAGCTACCTCGAAATCGGCGGCATGAACGTTTCCCCGGATTCCGCCGGAATAGGGCTGGATCGTGGGGAAAAGGGAAATGGTTTAGTTGTTCACCATCTATTTTCACTTTTTAAAGTCAGTTAGCAAAAAAAATGTTCCCTTGGTCTTGGCAAATTCTGGCAAATCTTTTCCCTTGACGATCCTGCAATTTTAGGGCTATTCTTTTTTCGCTTTACAAGAATGGATCTATTCGATTCCCCAGGCTAAATATTCAAGGAAGATTCCCTTCCCTCGGGTGCTCTCAACCCAGGATCATCGCCAAAATCATGGGGTTGCTGGAAGTCAAAAATCTGGAAGTCATTTTTCCCACCTTGTGGGGCACGGTGAGGGCGGTCCATAACGTGGATCTCCGCCAGGAAACCGGGGAGACCGTCGGGCTCGTGGGGGAAAGCGGGGCAGGGAAAAGCATGCTGGGGCGGTCTCTCATGGGATTGATTCCCTACCCCGGACAGATCCCCCGGGGGCAGATCATCTGGAAGGGAGAAGATCTGCGGCAAAAGAGCGAGAAGGAGATGCGGAAGATCCGCAGCAAAGAGATCGCCATGGTCTTCCAGGACCCCATCTCCGCCCTCAATCCCTTGAAGAAGATCGGCGACCAGCTCCTGGAAGCGGTCTTTCTCCACCAGAACCTGAAAAAAGAAGAAGCCATGGATCTGGCCATCCACCGGATGGGAGATGTGGGAATTCCCCGGCCGGAGATCAGCATCCAGAACTTTCCCCACCAGTACAGCGGGGGGATGCTCCAGCGCATTGTGATTGCCCTGGCCCTGATCAACGATCCTGCGCTGGTCATTGCCGATGAGCCGACGACGGCGCTGGACGTGACCATTCAGGCCCAGATCCTCCAGATTCTGAAGGATCTCCAATCTGCCCGGAAGATGTCGGTCCTCATGATCACCCACAACCTGGGAATCGTAGCCCAGTTCTGTTCCCGCATCTATGTGATGTATGCCGGCAAAATGGTGGAGCACGCCGACACTCATAACCTGTTCCACCGTCCCCTGCACCCCTACACCCGGGGATTACTCCGGTCGGTTATCCGTTTGAATCAGAAGACTCGCAGGGTGGAAACGATGGCGGGGTTGATGCCCGACTTGATCCATATGCCCCCCGGCTGCGCCTTCCATCCGCGCTGTGATCAAAGCCGGGATGTCTGCCGGCAGGAAACTCCAGAGTGGAGGGAGGTGGAAAAGGAACACTGGGTGGCTTGTCACCAAAAGAGCAGCTAAAAGGTACAAGGCTCAAGGAGCAAGGAAAAGGAAGAAGAGAAGGGCCGAAAGGGCGAAGCATTAAGGCTTGAGGGGAGAGGTTCGAGGGTACAAGCCAAGGACTGAGGACTGAGTGCCGAGGACTGAGTAAAAAAAGCGACGAGATGTTGCAACGGAAGACAGATAATGGACTTAGGATGTCTTTTGACGAGAAGACTACACGACCAGGCGACCACGCGACGATTCTGTAATCGCGCCGAATCCGTACGATGGAATCCATTCTAGAGGTTCATGGGGTAAAAAAATATTTTTTCGATCACCGGGGGCTGCTGGAGATGGTCTTCGGCGGCATGGCGCCCCCGGTTCGAGCGGTTGACGGGGTGTCCTTTCGAGTCGGCAAAGGGGAGTGCCTGGGGCTGGTCGGAGAGAGCGGCTGCGGGAAGACGACCGTCGCCCGTCTCATCCTGCGCATCTATGATTTGACCGAGGGAGACATCCATTTCGAGGGGCAGGATATTCATTCCCTCAGCCGGAACGAACTCAAGGGAATTTATCAACGGATCCAGATCATCTTCCAGGACCCCCGCACCTCTCTGGATCCGCGCCTCAAGGTTGCCCAAATCATCGGAGAACCCCTGGAGATCCACGGAAAGGGGAGCGGGAAGGAAAGAAGGGACAGGGTGATGGATCTTCTCTCCCTGACCGGCTTGAGCCCGGTGCATGCGGACCGTTACCCCCATGAGTTTTCCGGCGGCCAGCAGCAGAGGATCGCCATCGCCCGGGCGCTGGCCATCGACCCTGCTTTTGTCATCTGCGATGAACCGGTTTCCGCCCTGGACGTTTCCATCCAGGGTCAAATCCTCAACCTGCTCATGGACCTGCAGGAGAAATTCGGACTGTCCTACCTTTTCATTACCCATGACCTGGCCGTGGCCCGGCACATCTGCAATCGGATCGGGGTGATGTACCTCGGCAAAATTATGGAGGTCGGCGAGACGGAGGAGATATTCGAGAATCCCCTGCATCCCTATACCCGAGCCCTGCTTTCAGCCATTCCCCATCCCGATCCGGAGCTGGCTTTGCAGCAGATCATTTTGAAGGGAGATCCTCCGGATCCCCGCAGGCCCCCGCAGGGCTGCCGTTTCAGCGGCCGGTGTCCGGAAGCTCTGCCCGAATGCGCCGAACGGGAGCCGGCGTTGAAAGAGTGGGAGGGGGGTCATGCGGCGGCGTGCCTGCTGCTTGAAAGGCCGATGAGGAGATGAGGAAACCAAATCCATGCGGCATGCGAAGTGCGGATTGCGGGATGAGAAAAACCAAAAGAATAACTTTCAGCATTTTAGCGCACTTTCAGCACGTAAGGCACTCACCGTCAGAAGGAGTAGATTCTGATTTCTGTGAACACCACAGATCAGCCAATGAAAGGAGGATGAGTCATGGACTGGAAGTATCCGATCAGCCGACGGGATTTTTTGAAGCTCACGGGGGTGATGAGCGCAACGATGTTCGGCGCTCCGATCTGGGGCGAACGCAATCTGGCCTGGGGCCAGGACAAAGGGGTCTTTGAGGAATTCGGGACCGCCTACAGCGAGACCATTGTAACGCTGGACCCCCAGAACACCACGGCCTTGGGCAATGGGCTCTTGAACCCCTATCTGTTTGACTTCCCGCTTGACCGGGATGGACAGACGAATGAAATGGTTCCCCAGGCGGCGACCGGTTGGGAGGCAAAGAGCGATACGGTGTGGCGTTTCTACATCCGCCAGGGAATCAAATTCTGGAACGGCAACCCTCTTACCGGCAAGTCATTCGCCTTCACCCAGAACCGAATCATCGACCCGAAGTTTGTCTCTCCCCAGCGGAACTGGTTCGCGCAGGTTGATAAAGCCGTGGCCGTGGACCCCTACACCGTGGATATCCTCTGCAAAACGCCCTTCCCGGCCTACCCGGCGTTGATGAGCAACCTGCCGATCCTGGATGAAGAATACTACGGCTCCCACAACCTGGATCACACCACGGCCAATCCCATGGGGTCGGGGCCGTTCATCCTCAAAAAATGGAACCGGGGAATCGGGGTGGAGATGGAGGTCAACAAGAATTACTGGATGCCGCCGCCTCCCATTAAAGTTTTGAAATACTACGGCATCCAGGAAGCGGAAACGCGGACTGCGTCCCTGCTTTCCGGCCAGACGAAAATCATTTCCGGCATTCCTCTCGACCATTTCGAAAGAATTCAGAAGGCCGGACTCCGGGCTGAAGGGAAGCCGGGCCCCCGGATCGTCTTCGGCGCCTTTAACCAGAAGATCAAACCCTTCGACGACCTGCGGGTCCGGCAGGCCTGCAACTACGCGGTCGATAACCGCAAGATCATGAATGTCTTCATGAAGGGTATGGGAGAGGTGATGAACCAGCCTCTGGGGTCCGCGATTTTCGGGCATAACCCCAAACTGTCTTTTTATGATGTCAACCTGGACAAAGCCAAGAGCCTGATGCGGGATGCAGGATACCCGAATGGATTTCCCCAGCCGGTGACGCTGGAGCTTGTCCCCGGTTACGCTTTGAACCTGCTGGAGATCTGTGAGGCGGTCGGTTACGATCTCCGGAGGATCGGAATCCAGGTGAAGGTCCAGCCCCGCGAAAATGCCGATTTCCGGGCCCGGCGGCCGGCGGCCACGGGCGATCCCAATTTCGGTCCTCTCTTTGCCGGGTCCTGGGGGGTTGCTTCTTTCGACGCCTCGAGCTATCTCCCCCTCCTTCTGGATGGCAAGGGGGCTTACGGCCGCAATTATGACGAGAAGGGGGAAAAATGGATCGAGAAGACCAACAGCATCGTGGACAAGCAGAAACGCCTGAAGGAGCTTCATGAACTGGAAGCCTACTTCCACGAACAATGCCCCTTCATTTGGCTGCACGTCCAGCCCAATACCTACGCCATGAGCACGGATCATGATTTCAAGGCGCGCGTGGACGAGAGACTCACGGTAACGAAGATGAAGAAGATCAAGTAAAAGAAGAAGTGGAAGTGCAAGGAGAGGTGTGAGGAAAGAGAATGAAAGGTAGGGGCGATTCAGGAATCGCCCCTACCGCCGGACGCAGGGAATGAAGAAATATTTAATCAGACGTCTCTTGAGCGGGATTGTGGTTCTCTGGCTGGTTCTCACCCTGGTGTTCATCCTGATTCATTCCGTGCCGGGAGACCCGGCGCAGATCATCGCCGGAGACCTAGCGGATGCCAAGACGGTCGCCGAGATCCGGACCAAGCTCGGCCTGGACCAGCCGCTCTGGAAGCAGTACTGGAACCTCCTCCGGGGAGCCATGACCGGAGACATGGGGGTTTCTTTCTCCTACCGGTACTCGGCCTTCCGGGTGGTCATCGAACGACTGCCGGCCACGATAGAACTCACCCTGGTGGGAGCCATCATGGCCATCCCCATCTCCATCGCCCTGGGAATCGTGAGCGCCGTGAAGAGAAACTCGGCTTTGGACCATATCGCCAAGATGATCACCCTCTTCGGGATCTCCACTCCCAGTTTCTGGCTGGGAATCATGCTGATCCTGATTTTCTCGGTGAACCTGCAGCTGGTTCCTTCCATGGACAAGAGTTCCTATTTCCTGCCGGGAGCGATCTGGGCGGCCGTGACGGGAAAGCCAGGGGCCCTGTGGGAATGGGCGCGGCACATCATTCTGCCGGCCATCACCCTGGGAGCCTGGTTTACCGCCCTGATCGCCCGGATGACCCGGACGGAGACGCTGGAGAACCTCAACCGGCCTTTCACCCTGACGGCGCGCTCCAAGGGAGTCTCTCAGCTGCGGATCATCTGGGACCACGTCCTTCCCAATAGCCTGATTCCGATCATTACCATTGCGGGGATTCAGATTGGGATCCTTCTGGGAGGGGCCATTGTCACGGAATCGGTATTCATGTGGCCCGGGATGGGGCGGGTCATGATCGATGCGATTTTCGCCAGAGATTTTCCCATCATCCAGACGGCCACGCTGATTTTTGCGGTGATCTGGGTGGCGATCAACCTCTTGATTGACCTGATCTACGTGGCCATCGACCCGAGGATCAAACTGGGCTGAGGAGAGGCGAGATGAGATGGTGGGTTGAATTGCGAAAAAACCTCATGGCCCAGATTGCCGTCGTCTGCGTCATTTTCGTGGTCTTCATGGCCCTGATGGCCCCGGTCTTCGGGTTTGACCAGCGGGCCGACGAAGGAGACCTGGAACTCAGGAAACTTCCCCCCTTCTGGCATGAAAAGGGAAGTATGAAGTACCCCCTGGGATGCGACGCCCAGGGCAGGGACATCCTTTCCCGGATTATCTATGGGGCCCGGACCTCTTTTTTTATAGCCCTGGTAGCGGTCAGCATCGCAACTTCGGTGGGCATGACCATCGGCCTTGTCGCCGGATACTACGGGGGGAAAATTGATGACCTCATCATGCGGATCGTGGATGCGGTGATTTCCATCCCCGGACTCCTCCTCACCCTGGTGGCGGTCACGCTATGGACCCCCGGAGTCCTCAACGTAGCGATCTTCATCGGGTTAACCCACTGGGTCTGGCAGGCGCGCACGGCGCGGAGTAAAATTCTGTCCCTCCGCGAAGAACCGTTCATCATCGCCGCGAGGGTTTCGGGCGCCAGCGACCTCCGGATCATCTTCCGCCACATCATTCCCAACATTCTGACCACGATTGTGGTCGTAATGACGACCCAGATCGGCTACATGATCATCGTGGAGAGCTCCCTGTCCTTCTTCGGCATGACCGGCAGCACCATCTCCTGGGGTTGGGATATCTCCCAGGGCCGGGACTACCTCTCCACCGCCTGGTGGATCACCTCCATGCCGGGAGTTGCCATCCTCATCACGGTCATCTCTTTTAACATCCTGGGAGACTGGCTGAGGGACATGCTGGACCCGCACCTGAGAGTGTAAACGCAGAATGCGGGAATTCGGAATGCGGATTGCGGAATTCAAAATCTGAGGTCTGTAATCTGCAATCTGCAATCTCTTCTTATCCCTCCAGAATAAACTTTTCCCGCGTGTGCTTGGCCAGCTTCTTCGGATGGGGCAGGTAAGGAACTCCAGGGACCGAAGAGGGCTTGAGAACCCTTTCTTTTCCCGGGAACTCGATCGTCGGTTCGGTAATGTCTTCTTTGATGAACTGGGAAGAAGCGCCTACGTCACTGGGATAAACGATGTTTTCCAGGGTGGCCAGCTCCACGCTGATCCCCACGGCGAGCGAACTCTCCAGCATTCCTCCGATCCAGGCCGGGAATCCCATGGTCCCGGGCCAGGTTGTGGATGTCCAGGGAAGATTGGAGTCCTCCCACCCGCCCGTGCTTGATATTCACGTAGCGGCAGGATTTTAGCTCGATCGCCAGCCGCAGGTCCCGTACACTCTTGATGGACTCATCCAAACAAATCGGCGTCTGCATTTGCGCCTGAAGCTTGGCATGCTCAATCAGGTCATCATAGGGGAGGGGCTGCTCGATCATGGCCAGCCCCAGCTTGTCCACTTCCTTGAACATGGGCAGGTCGTCCAGGGTGAAACTGGAATTGCAGTCGATGTGAAAAGTGTGCTTGGGGAAGTTGGCCCGCACCGGTTTGAGCATCTCCAGGCCCCAGCCCCGGGAGAACTTCAGCTTGGTCCGCTTGTACCCCAGGTCGATCCCCTTCTGGATGGCCTGCATGAGCATGTCCAGGTTTTCTTTTATTCCGTGGGCTATGCCGGCATCTACCACCTGACGGGTCCCGCCCAGGAGCTGGTGAAGAGGTTTCTTTTCCATGTTGGCCTTGAGCAACCACCAGGCGATCTCCACGGCCCCTTTGGCGAACTGGTTTCCCTTGAAATGCTTGAGCTGGGCCACCAGATCCCGGGCCGTTTGGAATTCCTGTCCCACGATCTGCGAGGCGAAGTATTCGCGGATGGTATGGAACACCCCCACGGCCGATTCCGGAGAGTAGGTAGGAGCATAGAGCGGACCGGATTCTCCCCATCCTTCGTAATTTCCGGAGACCAGTTTCACAAAGATGCTGTGGGCGTCCGGGTCCGCACCGTAAGCCGTGACCCAGGGGTAAACCAGCGGGAAAACCACATAATAAACTTCCATCCGGTCGATGCGCATTTTTTCCTCCTTGTCCTCGGTGGCTGATTATTTTTCTAAAATAAATTTATGCCGGGTAAATTTTTCCAGCTTCGCCGGGCTCGGAAGAAAAGGAATTCCCGGGACCGTGGAAGGCTTGAAAATTTTCTCTTTCCCCGGAAACTCGAGGGTCGGCTCGGTGATGTCTTCCTTGATCCCCCGGGAGGAAGGGCCGATGTCGTTGGGATAAACAAAATTATCCAACGTGGCCAGCTCTACATTGACCCCTTTTCCCAGGGAACTCTCCAGCATTCCGCCCACCCAGGCCGGAATCCCGTTCTCCCTGGCCAGGTTGTGAATGTCGACCGAGGCCTGAAGGCCGCCCACCCGGGGAGGCTTGATGTTCACGTAGCGGCAGGATTTCAGCTCCACCGCCAGCCGCATGTGGCGAACGCTCTTGATCGACTCGTCCAGACAGATGGGCGTCTGCATCTGCGCCTGAAGCTTGGCATGTTCAATCAGATCATCATAGGGGAGGGGCTGCTCGATCATGGCCAGCCCCAGCTTGTCCACTTCCTTGAACATGGGCAGGTCGTCCAGGGTGAAACTGGAATTGCAGTCGATGTGGAAGGTGTGTTTGGGGAAATTGGCCCGCACCGGTTTCAGCATCTCCAACCCCCATCCCTTGGCGAATTTCAGCTTGGTCCGCTTATACCCGTCATCGATTCCTTTCTGAATCGCCCCCATGAGCATGTCCAAATTTTCCTTGATTCCGTGGGCCGTACCGGATTCCACCGCCTTGCGGGTCCCGCCCAGGAGCTGGTGGAGGGGTTTTCCCTCCATATGGGCCTTGAGAAGCCACCAGGCGTTCTCGATTCCCGCCTTGGAAAAGTAATTTCCCTTGAAATGTTTCAGCCTTTCCTGGATGTGGCGGGCCGTGGGGAAATCCTCCCCCACGATTTGCGGGGCGAAATACTCCCGGATCGTATGGTACACCCCGACCGATGATTCCGGGGAGTAACAGGGGGCATAGAGAGGGGTCGTTTCTCCCCAACCCGTCTTGTTGCCGGACTGGAGCCGGACCAGGATGGTATGAACGTCGGGATCGGCCCCGTAAGCCGTTCGCCAGGGATAAATCAGGGGGAAGACGACGTAATAAACTTCCATCCGGTCGATGCGCATTTTAATCTCCTTTCCTGGAGACGGAGAGTTTTCCCGTTTCAACCACGGCCTTTCGGGTCGTTCTTTTCTCAATCCGTTCCATCACCGGTGCATAGGGAATGCCGGGTTTGTCAGACGGTTGAAAACCCAGTTTCCCGGGCGCAAACTGCACAGCGGGCTCGGTTAGATCCTCAACGTAAAACCGCTCCGAAGGGAAAACGTCGCCCGGATAGGTAAAGTTCTCCAAAGTTGCCAGCTCGATGTTCACCCCCGAGCCGATCCCGCTCTCCAGCATTCCTCCCACCCAGGCGGGAATCCCATTGTCGCGGGCCAGGTTGTGGATCTCGATGGCGTTCTGCAGGCCTCCCACCCGGCCGGGCTTGATGTTCACGTAGCGGCAGGATTTCAGTTTGATGGCCAGCCGCATGTCCCGGGGGCTCTTCACCGACTCGTCCAGGCAGATGGGGGTCTCGATTTGTTTCTGCAGTTCGGCATGCTCCACCAGGTCATCATGAAAGAGAGGCTGCTCGATCATGGCCAGATGGAATTTATCGATTTTTTTAAAGAGCGGAAGATGTCCGAGAGTGTAACCCGAATTGCAGTCAATATGGAAAGTCATTTTAGGAAAAGCACCCCGAACCGCCTCGAGCATCTCCACATCCCAGCCGGGCTTGGCCTTGAGCTTGATGCGTTTGAACCCCTGTTTCACCGCCTTTTCGATGTTTCCCAGGAGCATGTCGAGGGAGTCCTGGACTCCAAAATCCTGCCCGGCTTCCACCAGGCGGGTCTTTCCCCCCAGAAGGCGGTGGAGGGGAATTTTTCTTATTTGGGCCTCCAGGTTCCACCAGGCAATCTCGACGCCTGCCTTGGCGAAGGGGTTTCCCTTGAAAACTGCCAGATAATCCCGAAGCGCGGCGGCGCTCGCCCAGTCCTTCCCCACAATCGTGGGACCGAAGACCTGGGTAATGAGGAAAAAAGCCGCGGAGGCCGTCTCCGGTGAATAGGTAGGGGCGAAAAAAGGGGTCGTCTCTCCCCATCCTTCATGATCCCCGGAGAACATCCGGACGAGGATGGAGTGAATGTCGGCATCCTCTCCGTAGGCGGTCTTCCAGGGATAGATTAGAGGGAGGGCGACATAATAAACTTCTATTCGATCGATTCGCATCTAAATTCCTTTCTTAACCGCGTTTATCCGCGTTCATCCGCTCCCCATTAGGTTTTTATTCAATTTTAGGCATTTTAGGCATTTCGAATTTTAGGCATTTTTTATCTGTGTCCTCTGTGGCTATTCTGTCTTTTCAATTTTTTCCAGGAAAGCAAGATATTCGTCCGCAGTCATCTCCGGTTTGAATTCCCGAATCACCCGCTTGGCTTCTTCGGCTCCTCCGAAGAGGAGGTCGATTACGGTCATGGCCATGACTTTGGCCGGGTAGATCACCGCCGCTTCATAATCCACCACCTCGAAATCCGCCGCATGGACGTTGCCCCGGATTCCGCCGGAATAGGGCTGGATCGTGGGGATTAAATAAGAGAGGTCGCCCATATCGGTGGAGCCTCCCTCGAAGCCGCCGGCCCCCGCCCCCTCCTCGCCGGCTAGGGAGATGGCGTTGACCTTGGCGATTTCCGACATGGCCGGATTCTGGATCAGGGGAAGATACCCGGGGATGTTCTGGATGACGACTTTCGCCCCCACGGCGTCGGCCCCGGCTCGAAGCGCGCGGTCCACTTTCGCGTTGGCGTCGGTGATGGCTTCCAGCCGGGCCCCGCGGACGTAGGTTTCCATGCGCACGTCATAGGGAACCACGTTCACCACGTCTCCGCCCTTGGTGATGATGGGGTGAACCCGGATTTTATCGTCTTCCCGGAAGGTTTCCCGCTGGGCATGGATGTTGAGGATGGCCAGGCACGCGGCGTTCAGGGCATTGATCCCTTCGTGGGGTGAGACTCCCGCGTGGGCGGGCTTTCCGTGGAAACGGATGGACTTGGCCAAAAAGCCGTTGCTCCTTCCGCCGAAGAGCATCTTCCTCTGGGAAAGCCCCGAGTGGGCATGGACCAGCACGCACAGATGTTTGTCCTTCAAGTACCCCAGCCGGACCAGCTCCTGCTTTCCGCCCAGGTAATGGATCTTGCCCTGTTCCCGCATGCGCAGGCGTTCTTCGATCTCGATGAACTCTTCAGCCGGGGTCCCGAAGAAAAAGACCTTGCCGCTGAGAAGGTCCCGGGCGTTGGCTCGGATTAGACCGACGGCGGCCCCGAGCATGATCCCCACCTGGAGATGGTGCCCGCAAAGATGCGCCGCCCCGGTCACCGGGTCGGCGGCGGAAGACTCCCGGTTTACCACCGCATCCATCTCCCCCATGAAGAGCAGTCCCGGTCCGGGTCGGACTCCTTCCATCAATCCTTCGACTCCAGTAACGGCAATGCCGGTGCGGGTACGCAATCCTAAGCCGGCAAAAGCAGCGCGGATGAACTCAGCCGTTTCGGTTTCCTTGAATCCCAGCTCGGGCTTGCCGGCGATAGCCTTCGACCAGCCCATGATTTTTTCCTTTTCTTGTTCAATGACGCGACAGACGGACTCCTTCAGTTTCGCTTTTTCCATGGAATTCCCCCTGATTCTTTGAACTTCCGGACGCAAAGGAGAATAACCCTAAGAGAAGGGAGAGTCAATTTAAAAAGGGGGAGCGGCTTAATTATCTTGACACCAAATTACCCTGCCCCTATGCTCACCCAAGAAAGGGAAAATTCATATCAGCGGTGGAATCGAGAGGAGAGCCCCATGGAATACGTTCGCAAGGTTGATTTCGCGGCCATCGAAAGGAGCGGCGCCGACGAGCGCTTGACCCAGAATCTGCTCGATCGCACCTCGGGCGCCAAGACCTGCACGATCCATTGCATCAAGACGCCCGCCGGCGGCGGCTCCCCGGCCGGCATGCACATCCATGACGTCGATCAGATCTTCTACATCCTGAGGGGCACAATGAGCATCGAGATCGAGGGTAAGCGGTACGACTGCTCTCCCGGCTCGCTCATCGTCTTCCCTGCCGGCGTGCGGCACCGCAACTGGAACGGCGGCAGTGAGCCGACCCTTCACCTGGCTTTCAATACGCCCCTGCCTGACCCGAACGTCCCCTTTGCCAAGTCGGTCTAGACTGGCGGAGCGGGAGCCTGCATAATGGCTTTGCACCGGCGAAGTGCAGCCACATTGAGGGGACGAGACTCGAGCGTCCCATTCTTCCACAGTATGTAGACAAAAAAGGCAGAATCGTAGAGACCCTGCCTTCTATACCAGACCATTATTGCTTATTGATTCACTTCAACCCTGCCTTGCGGAGGTCCTCGACGACTCGATCTGCTACGGGTTTTGTGAAAGGAAGCGTCTTGGCATAGCGCTCCAGAGAGAATTTGGGATTTATCCTGAGAATCTCTGCAGCTGCGGCCCGGGCCTCTTCCTCCCGTCCTAACCGGAGATAAGAGATGGCCATGTGGATGTAAGGAAATTGGGTATTGGGCTCCCGCTGGAGCGCTTTCTTACACTCTTCGATCGCTTTCTCATACTGCCCCGCGTCGCGATAAGCGACGGCTAAATTATTGAAGAACATGGCGGGAGCAAAAGGGTTCAGACGTATTGCGTGCTGCAGATATCTAATGCCTTCCTCTGCCCTGCCCGCCCAGGTAAGAACCAGGCCTAACCACATAAAATTAAGCGACGAATTGGGATCGAGAGAAACGGCCTGCTCACACGCCGCAATGGCCTTATCATATTGCTTTTTCATCCCGTACATCGTACCCAAAACGCTATAGGCGGCTGCATTTGAGTCGTCCAAGGAAATTGCCTTTTCGGCGGCCTCGAGGGCGCGAGCCAGCGACTGCTCGGGGGATTTCGTTGTACCCAACCACACATCATTCTGGTGGGCTTTGGACAGGAACAACATATATTCTGGGATAATTTGGGTCCAGGGCAATCGCTTCCTCAAGGAGCTTCTTGGCTTGGGCAAGTCCCTCCCTGGTCCCTCCACCGATAAGCTCACCAGCCTGTAAGGTCTTTATATAAGCGTCGATGTTTTTCCCGCCCTTGGCCATCAGATGAACGGTCTCGCCCGGCGTCAACTTCACCTGCAAGGCAGTGATGATCTTCATCGTGATCTCATCCTGTAAAGCAAAGATGTCCTTCAGATCGCGATCGTATCTCTCTGCCCAAAGGTGATGTCCTGTGAGGGCATCGATCAACTGAACGGTAATCCGAATACGGTCGGCAGACTTCTGAACACCGCCCTCCAGAACATACCGCACACCCAGCTCCTCGCTCACCTGCTTCACCTTCACCGCCTTGCCTTTATAGGTGAACGTGGAGTAACGGGCAATCACAAACAGGCCGGGGACCCTGGAGAGCGCGGTGATGATCTCCTCCGTGATCCCGTCGCAGAAGAATTCCTGTTTTGGGTCCCCGCTCATGTTCACAAACGGGAGCACGGCAATCGATGGATTATCCGGCAGGGGGTACTTCATTCGGTCAACGGATGCAACTCGGAATCGGGGCAGGGCTCAAATATATTTTCCAAATCGCCCCCGCCACGATCCCAATCACGACCGCCAGCATGACCCAGCGATACCTGGAAAGCCAGGAGATTTTCCGTTCTTGAGGCGGAGATGACGGAACTTCGGGTGGTTCGGGGACAGCAGTTTCTTCCACCGGCTCAGATTCTTCTTTCCCTCCCTTTTCCAGGCTGGAAATGAATTGATCCCACGCCTCACCGTTTCGAGAATCCCCGAAGATAATCGAAGTTTCATTCAAACCTACCCCTATCTTATCTATGGCGAACTTCAGCCTCACATTCTCTTCGCTTCCCACGTACTCAAAAAGATTCGCCCACCCATCCTTTTCCACATCGGTAAATGAATAGATCTTTCCGATGGCTCCATCGCCCTCTTCCTTTTTCCTTCCAAGCACCTTGAAAAGCGGGGCCTCTTCCAGGTTCGGAAGGGCGTCCTTCCACTTCTTGTAAATTCGCGGCAGCAGATTCTCCTTGTCGGATGATCCGGCCGCACCCCCGATGGTTTCGTTCAACAGGACAAGCAGGTCAAGGTGTTCCTGGAGAGGGATGGACTTGATTTTCCCCGATCTTTTCATCTCGTGGACGACCAGGGCGATCACGGAGAGATAAAATCTTCGGGAAGGTGAGTTGAAATGAAGGGTTAATTGAGTTCTGCCCTTGAGATGAAGATGGAGCTTGAATTCATTCAGGTCAATCTGGATGGAAGGTCTCGAACTTTCAACCATTTTTATCCCCACGGACCCGGCTGTTACCCGGGATTTTTTCGAGGGTCAGGAATGGCCCCAAAATAATCTCACGGTTCTGGACGGTTTACACCGTGAGGATTATATCAGAAAGGTAATAATGGCAATAGAATTTTTTCAATGATCGGTGAGTTATCGTCGTAGAAACCTTTAATTATCAGGTGAACGATATTTTGAGGAAATAATTTTTTAATAATTGCAGAGAGTTACAAATTTTCAAGTAACTTATTCCCCCGCTTTTCTTGCCGATCTTCATTGGGACTAGCCTTTATCCCATTAGGAAAGATTATGGAAAGAAGGATCTGGAAAATACCAATATGAAGGCTCCGGGGGGAATTCAGATTTTCCCTTTGGAGCCTTTTTCTGCCGTGTGTCTGGAGAGCCGCAAATGCTTTCATTCGTTAGAAATTTATGTATGAAAAGGAAAGGAGAGCTTCCATGAATACCAGAGTTTATTTTCCGAGCCGGAGGGGATTTCTGAAAGGTTTGGCTGTTGGGGCAGGTGGGTATGCCCTTGGTTCTTTTTTGATCCATCCGAACGAGGCCATGGGGCAATCTATCGAAAGCTATTTGGAAAAAGTTCCAATGGAAGCCCGTTGGAATTTGGCTGCTGGCGGATTTGTGAAGTGGCAAGCCGACTTTTGCAAGACACTTTTAGATAAAGAAGGACGGGAGAAATTCCAGGAGCAATCGAAGAAAATAAACTATGCAGCGGGGCCTGCGAGTAAGGCACTTGCAGATCGCCTTGGTTTTACTGGCAATGACGCCAAATCAGCGGCCATAATTATTCCAGCGGTTATCACTATTTGGTACGGATCGAAAACAAAATTTGAAATTGAAGAAGCAACAGCGGAAAAAGCAAGGGTGAAATGCGCCAATTGTGCATTTTGGAACTATGTGCAAGCCCAAAAAATTACTGACGATATATGCTCTGCTAAATCCCGTTACTATTGGGAGGCCTTTGCCAAAGCTATAAATCCAAAACTAACTTCAACCTTTGTTAAAGGCAGGCCCTTAGGCGATTCGGTTTGCGAGTGGATTTTTGAGCTAAAGGTATGAGCAGGAACGGATTTGGATTGAAATTCACGAAATAGGTGTTCAAAGGCAGGGTTACTAGACTTCAAGCTCACAAAAAGAAAGGGGTAAGAACATGTCCGCTTCGATCTTTAAAAATGAGCCTGAGATGAACCGCAGGGAGTTTGTAAAAACGGCCGCCGCGGGAGCTGCCGGTTTAGCTCTCATGGGTTTGCCCTCCGGCAAAAGCGAGGCAGTGGAGAAATATTCTCATTGGGGAGAGGTCGTAATTGTCCGAGATGAAAATGCCACTCATGGGCCAGAGGTTGATTTTAAAATCGTTCAGTCTATGTTAGATGAATCAATCCAAGCTCTTACCAAGGGTGGCGGATGGCCATCTCTCATCCTCCTTACAACACCGGCGAGACGGTAGGGATTAAAGTCAATTGCCAGATACCGCTGATATCAACTCAATGGAAGGTTGCAGGAGCTGTGATTCGTGGATTGGTGGGAATGGGAATACCGCAGAAAAATATTGTAATCTGGGATGCTGATTCGGAAGGTATGAAGTACAGCGACGATGGGTTGGGTCCGGGGTGTCTTTCGCGAAATACGCCTAACAACCACGGATAAATTGAAAGATCCTTTTGATCCCAGTAAATCGATAGACATTATGGGGAATCGCACTTGCCTTAGCCGGCTTTTGACCGAGGCAGATCACCTGATCAATGTCCCCGTATTGAAGAATCATTTTGAAGCAGGGATCACCTTTGCCCTAAAAAATCATTTGGGTTCGGCAGGAGAAGATATTAAAGATCGGCAAAAGATATTTCACCTTCCTCAGGAAGAAGGAAATTTTTGGCACAAAACTATGGGTCGTGGGCGGCCAAAAGGCGAAGCCATTGCCCTTATTAACACAGCCCCGGATATCAAAAATAAGACTCGATTAATCGTCGGAGATGCTCTGTTTGGGGTATGCACGATGGGGCCAATTTGGCCCCACCAGAATTTGCTTATAATGGTCTAATCGTTGGGACGAGACCCTGTGGCTACAGACCATCAGGCCCGGCTGATCATCGAGAATGAAAGGAAAAAAAGGAACTTGCCTATTGTGCCGTCTACGCACATTGATCATGCCATAAAGCTGGGGTTGGGAGCTCCCATCGATGAAATGAAGGTTATCCCTTTGGACCGGACCAAAAAAGGATGAGGATTTTATGAATGAAAATGCGGGTTAGTGGGCTGTTGATTTTGGGGTTTTCGGTCCTGTTTTGCGGATTAGCTTGGCCTGATCAGGCTTCGGAGAGGCCCGAGAAGCTTCTTGGATTGCTGATTCTTCTTCCTGCGGATGATGAAATTCCAGGGGTGGAAACGTTCCGATAAGACTCTCAGGGCCTCAAACCAAGAAGAACTTTATAAGGTTTTTAACGGAGGAGCAAGTCTTTACATCCAACATGGTTTTCGTTCCTTCGTGGGGCAAAGTTATAAGCGGTCCACGGGAACGGATCTTGAGGTGTATATTTTTGATCAAGGGACACCTCAAAATACAGAAGATTTATACGAAAATCCATTTACGAAGCCGAGCCGGATTAAAGAAATAGCTAACCTCGGAGAAAAAGCCCGGATCGACATGACTCTCCTATTTTGCTATGGGGTAGATTTCATTCAGAAGGGGTTCTTTGTACGGGTGATTATCCAGGATCGAACCGAGGAGGGGTTGAATGCGGCAATTTCTTTTGCCCGGTCTATCTCGAACCGGATTAAATGACTCCGCCAAGAAGTTTTCGATGCGATGGCTTCAGCAAGGTCTTGCGTCCAGAGGAGCCTCTTCTTTTCCACCCTTACGCCGGAAAGGAGGGTAATAAAATGAAGAAAGATAATGTATTTTAGGATGGTTGGTTGTCTTTCTTCCGGCAATGGTATCTGCGCAAGAGAAGATTGAAGCGCCGGTCTGGAATGTGGGAGACAAGTGGGTTTTTACCGGCGATGGGAGTATCGAGGTCATCAAAGCGGACCAGAGCGGATATATTCTGAAATTTTCAGATGGGACATGTTTATTCGAGAGCCAGGGTTTTAACACAATATTATTCGAAAAATCCACTCGGAGCAGGATTAATGTTGTAGAAGGAGACAAACGCAAGAAATACACAATGGGATTAAGCAAGATTTTAGATTTTCCTCTTAGTAGTGGAAAACAGTGGAAGTACGCATATTCGGCAAGAGTAAGAGGAGCAATGCAGGAGGTCTGGGCTGATTATTCCGAGAATTACAGGGTCTTGGGGTGGGAAGATACAGAGGTTCGAGCGGGAAAATTTAAGGCTCTTAGGTTGGAATATACACGAGGAGGCACAGGCCCAATGACAAAAATTGAAGACATCAAACACCTATACTGGTATTCCCCAGATGTAAAATATTTTGTGAAATGTCAATATGATAAAGATTGGATGAAGGGACAAAAAGAAGTTTTCGATTGGGAATTGACTTCCTTCCAATTGAAAAAATAGTCTTTCTGTACCTCATTCCAAATTCCATTTCAGCCGCTGGAAACCAGGGCTCATCACCCTGGTTTACCTTTTTGGGATTTCAATAGGTAGTGGTTTAAGCAATCGGACAAAAGGTGGGGCTCTGCTATTGATCTGTCATTTTCAGTGAATAAGAAAGCTTACGATATGGGTTGCATATATTGAGTGAGGCCGCTTTCCCGCCCCTGTTCTTTTCATCCATGCATCTTTTTTTCGAAGAACCGCACGGCCAGGATAAAGCTGATCACTGCCGAGGCCAGCAGCTCTGCCAGGTAGACAGGGTCGATTTTTCCGGTGAGAAGCGCCAAGCGGGCTCCATCGAAGAGGGCCGTGGTGGGTAAAGCCTTGATGTAGGGAAGCACGCTGTCCGGGTAGGCGGAAAGGGGAAAAAACCTGAAAAAGCTTTAATACACTAACCATTTATGCAATAATATGGCCAAATTGGAGGGAGGAGAAATTTTACAGCCAACGCCAAAAAGTGGGAGCTTTAGCCATAAGTCATTGCGGGATCGACGCAGAGTTCGGCCATGTCGAGCGAAAATAAGTCATAAGATAAAAATGGAGGGTTAGAATGCGGGCGACAGAAGGACTGAGAAAAAAGGTTGTCAGCAGGGCCATCCGCAACATCAAGCGGGGATACGTGGATGATGAATCAAAGCGGGGGATGTTTCGACCGGAAATAAGGCTGGATCTGCAGCGGTCCCGCCTGTTTACGGAATCCTATAAAGAAACGGACGGGCAGGCCATGGTTCTTCGCCGGGCCAAGGCGCTGGCCAATCTTTTGGATAAAATGGATATTTTCATCAGGGATCATGAGCGGATCGTGGGTTATCAAACATCGGATCCCAATGGGATTTACCATCCCATCGACCAAAACTGGAAATCCGTGAAGAGACTGGTGAACAGCGAAGCAGGGAAAACGCTTTTGGACGATGCGGGAAGAAAGGAGCTGGATGAGCTCTGCGAGTACTGGAAGGGTAAATCCATGAGTGACCGCCATCAGGAAATATTACCCGAAGATCTTTATAAATACTGGACCTATGAAGGCACTTTTCTCTGGAGCCAGTTATCCGAGTTGGGGATTCCCAGATTATGAGGATTTGTTTAAAACCGGGCTGAAGGGACGGATTCAAGCAGCCAAGGACAGAATCGAGGAGATCAACCAGAACGATCCCCGTTGATTATGTGGAGCAAAAGGAATTTTTGGAAGCGGTTATTATTTCTTTAGAAGCGGTGATCCGTTTTGCCAAGCGGTATTCCGAGCTGGCCAAGAGCTTGGCCCTCAAGGAAAAGAATGCGGCCCGCAAAGCCGAGCTGGAAGAAATTGCCCGCACCTGCGCCTGGGTGCCGGAGAATCCGCCGAGAACCTTTCTGGAAGCCGTGCAATTCTTCTTCTTTATTCACCTGGTCCGATATCTGGAATATTCCACCCTGGGGATCGGAATCCGAATCGATCATCTTTTTGGTCCCTTTTATGAGAAGGACTTGAAGGAAGGAAGGATCACCAAGGAAGAGACCCTGGACATTCTGCAGCTCCTTTGGATTAAGCTCAACGAGCTGGGATTGGTTTATTCGCCCACGGTGAGTTCCGTTTACGGAGGGGTGGCTTCCTTGCAGGCGGTTACCATCGGGGGAACGGACAAAAACGGAAAGGACGTTACCAATGATTTGACCTATCTGGTTTTGGAGGCGGCCAAGCAGTTTGCGGTTGATTGAACCGAGCATCGTATTAAGGATCCATAATGGGACTCCCGACGAACTTTATTCCAAGGCGGTGGATGTGATCAAGACGGGCATCGGGTATCCTTCGCTTTTCAATGATGAGGCCCTGATTCCTCTTTTTGAGAAGATGGGGGGTTCCGCCCGAAGAGGTCAAGGATTATGCGGTTACGGGCTGTGTGTACATCGAGATTCCCGGCAAGAATATGATGCGCCGTTCCGTTGGTTATTTTGTCTTGCCGAAATGTCTCTGGTGGGCCTTGCACCAGGGGGTGAATCCCAAGACAGGGGAGCAGCAGGGGGCCAGAACCCCTGACCCGGCCACTTTCAAATCCTGGGAGGATTTGCTGGAGGCCTATGTGGAGCAGGTGAAGTTTTTTACCAACAAGATAGAACAGTTGGAAAGGGTGAATCTTGAGCTTTATGAAAAGTATTGTCCGCGGCCGTTTTATTCCGGCGTGATCGATGGTTGTATCGAAAGCGGGAAGGAATCCAGGAAGTGGGTTTATCCTTCCATGATCCATCATTTTGCCCAGGTCATCGGCGGGACCAATGTTGCCGATTCCATAACCGCCGTCAGGAAAGTCGTTTTTGAGGACCAGCTGGTTACGCTTCCGGAATTGATCAAGATTATGGACAAGAATTGGGAAGGCCGGGAGGATATCCGGCAGGCCTGTCTGAATGCCCCCAAATTCGGGAATGATGATGATTATGCCGATTCCATCGCCCGGGAAGTGCAGCGCAGGGGCGAGGAGGCCATGGAAATGATTAAGGATCGGTATGGTCTTTCCCATCGGGGCGACGGCAGCGCCGTATCCGCGACCTACGGGTTGGCGATCGACACGCCGGCGACACCCGACGGCAGAATGGATGGGGAGCCTTTTGCGGATTCGACCTTGGCCCCTTCGCCGGGGAGGGATAAAAAAGGGCCCACGGCGGTTCTGAATTCCTGTGCCAAGATCAAGACCGTCGAGACCTATAATCATCTGTTGAACCAGAAATTTCTGCCCGAAATTCTTTGAAGATGATTTGAAGCCGGCGTTCATCAGCTATCTCAAGACCTGGAAGGAGTTGAATATCCCTCATATCCAGTTCAATGTGGTGGATAAGAAGACTTTGGTTGACGGCTCAGACCTATCCGGAAAAATATGCCGATCTGATCGTCCGGGTGGCCGGGTTCAGCGCCTATTTTGTCGATCTCTCCCGGGGTCTGCAGGATCACATCATCGCCAGAACGGAGCAGAGTTTAAGCTAACTTCCAGGAATATTCGTCGGGATAGAGGCGGGTGGTGGTTTTTGGGAAAATTACCACCCCTCCCGATTAGAATAGATAAACAGGGCCGGAGAAAACCTATTTTATGGAGTCGTCCCACCCCGAGGATGGAGAAAAAGGCGTCATTTTCAACATCCAGAGATTCAGTGTCCACGACGGGCCCGGGATCCGAACAACGGTTTTTTTGAAAGGTTGCCCGCTGAAGTTGCCTTTGGTGCTCCAATCCCGAATCGCAAAACTTTTCCCCTGACCTCATGGTCGAGAGATATTAATTGTAAAGGCTGTGGAGCATGCGTAAAAGCCTGCCCAAGAGGGGCCATCACGATTACGAAGGAAGGAGGAAGGAAGGTAGATAGAGGTAAATGTAACCAGTGTTTGCTGTGCGTTGAAAGCTGTCTGTATAATTCCTTGACTAGATGCGGGAAATATATGGGGGTAGCGGAGGTTCTCGATGAAATTTTAAAAGACAAAGCCTTTTATAAAAACTCCGGGGGAGGAGTAACCATATCCGGGGGAGAGTCTTTAGCGCAGAGCAAATTTGTCATGGAATTATTAAAAGAATGTAAAAGGGAAGGATTAAATACGGCTTTGGATACTTCAGGTTACGCCCCCTGGAGGGAGATGGAAGCCCTATTGCCTTTTGTCGATTTAATTCTCTTTGACCTAAAGCACCTAGATTCGGAGAAACATAAGAGGACTACGGGTGTGGGCAATGAAATCATTCTGGAAAATTTGGAGAAGGCAGCAAAGATTTCTAAGATTTGGCTGCGCATTCCGCTCATCGCCGGCTTTAATGATTCAGCGGATCACCTAAGAGGGATTGCTATTTTAGGAAAGACACTTGGAGCGCAAAAGATCTCCTTCCTTCCTTACCATGAAGGAGGAAAATCCAAAAGCGAACAATTAGGCTGGCCTTATCCGCTGCCGGATGCCAAAGGGCCCAGTGAGAAACACATAAATAAATTAAAAAAAATTATTGAAGGGGAGGGACTAAAAGTATCCATCGGCAATTAATGCAAACGCATTAAATGACCTGTCATTGCGAAGAGTGGATCGACGAAGCAACCCTGAGATTTTGAAGAGGGAATAGGAGGATCCTTTATCCTTGGATTTCACAGATTAAGCAAAGGAGCTAAAAGCCTCTACATACCCATTCTTTCCCTCTTCTCCTGAAGTTCTTGGATGGGAAGCACGAAGACCTTCTCTGGACACACTTCTACACAACAAAAGCAGCTCAAGCATTTTTCGGGATCGATCCTCGGATGGGGCTCTATGGAAATGGCCCCTGACGGACAAGCCGATAGGCAATCTCCACACCGGTTACACAAGGCCGTGTTACAAATTGGCCTCACCCTCCCAAGATCAGCCCACCCCGCCAAAAATTTTTCGGCATCCGCAGCGAAGGAAGATTTTTTGCCCGGGGTGTTTGCCGTATAAGTCGAGGGATGAACAAAATCCTCAATCACTTCCATGGCGCCTTCCGTTTGAATATGATCGAGATCGAAATGAACAAGGCCTTTCTTTGTCGCCAGATCTATAAGCTTGATCCCCCGGGGATTTTCGAAATTGATCATCCGGGCACAAACGGCGTCCACCGCGATCCCATTCTTCCCCGCTATGATCCGGCCCACTTCCCGGGGCTTTCCAAAGCAAGGCCCCTCTCCTTCCATAGCCAAAATCCCATCCACGATATTCAAATCCGGGATTCTCCAGCTATAAAGATCTACAAAGAATTCGGTCAATTTTTTTACGTGTCCGGAAAGAGCGTGCATTCTGGCCTTGTAATTTGCCGGAATCAATCCAAAAGAGTTCTTCAGGCAGCAAGTCATCCCGGCTAACTGATGGGTCTTCAATTTGGGAACGCTGATGAAAATGTCGGTGTCCGCAAAAAATCTAGAAATGGGAACCCGATAGCCTCCAATCTCAAAAAGCCTGGCTTCTTTGCTGATGTTAACCATATAAGGACCACAACTCTTCTCCATCCCGGTCACCCGGTAGAGGGTCTGGACATCAATCCCGTTGTCTCCGATCCACGGCCGTCCACCCTTCCTCTGGACCTCTTCGGCGATCGCCCTGACCAAAGCCGGGTGAGTTGTGGCCGCCTCTTCGGGGGGCGAAGATATCACCAGATTCGGCTTGATAAAGACCTTCTTACCTTGGAGGTCCATCGGAAATATTTCGAATATCTCTCGAATGATCTGGCTAAGGTTTTCGTAGGTTGCCTTCCGAATAATAACTTTAGACATAAGCACCGGCCCCCGATTCAGTTTGATCTACCTTTTTCCCAATCATAAGCCGATGGGGTGGAAATACTCTGAAGAAAGAGGATTGTCAAGCCAAATCTTGGCGGACGCAAGATTCTAACTTGACCACTTCTTCTCCTCTTTATACTCACTTTTTAATCAAGCTATCTTACCATTTATGTTGATTTATGAAAGTGTTATCTCCCCGACAGAATAAATCTGCTATCCATCATTTCCAGCGCATCAAAATTAGATGCGATATTGATTTTCATCTATTCACTGCGGTTGCATGACTTCTTTCGGTAATCTGCGCTCCCTGAAGCATCCCTTAACCAAGAAGGAGTAGTTGAGGCCTTCACTTTAAAAATATAAAAATTCCCGCCCTTGGTATTGGGCCTTTCTACTTCGGCCCTCGAACCTCGTGCTTTTCGTTCTTTGTCTTTTCCCCTGCACCCTACACCCTGTACCCTGCCCCCTGTTCTTTTCATGCGTGCATCTTCTTCTCGAAGAACCGCACGGCCAGGAAAAAGGAGATGACCGCGGAAGCCAGGAGCTCGGCCAGGTAAAGGGGCTCGATCCTGCCGGTGAGAAGGGCCAGCCGGGCTCCGTCGAAGAGGGCCGTAGTGGGTAAAGCTTTGATGTAGGGAAGCACGCTGTCCGGGTAGGTGGAAAGGGGAAAGAAGAGGCCGGCCAGGAAGATGAAGGGCATGACCACCACCGCTTCCAGGCGGCCCAGGTTCTCGGGCTTGTCAATCAAGGTTCCCGCCAGGGAGCCCAGGCAGGAAAACATGATGCACCCAAGGAAGATGAAGAGGAGATAGGCCAGGAGGAATAGAGGATTGAACTGAAACCCGGTAAGCAGGAGAAGACAGACTCCCACGGCAAGCCCCTTCAGAAAACCGGAGGTGAAACCGGAGATGATCTTGCCCACGATGATATCGGTCACCGTAATCGGGTTGACCCGGTACTCCTCGATGGTCTTCTGGACCACCCGGTGAAACCACATTCCCCATGAGCCGTCGTCGAAAGCCCCCAGGATGGCGGTCATGGAAATGAGCCCCGGGACGACAAATAAGGCATAGGAGATCCCATCGATATCCTGGATGTAGCCCTTGAGCCCCAGCCCGAAGGTGAGAAAAAAAGTCAGGGGGAAAGCCATGACCGTGGCCGCCTCCGAGGAAATATTCCGCTGCAGGACCCTCATGTCCCTCTGCCAGATACAGAGCGAACCGTGCATCATTGTCGAAGTCTCCTTCCCGTCAATTTCAAAAAGACATCCTCGAGAGAGGGCTGGCGGGAGCTGATTCTTTTCAGGTCCCGGGGATTGATCTGCTCCACCAGGGCTCCCAGGCTTCCCTCTTTTTTCAGGCACACTTCGATCTGCCCGTCCTGGAGGGAAGAACAGTCGATGAAGGGAAGGCGCTGAAAGATCCGGAGGTACTCCTCGGCCCGGCTGTGGACTTCGATCTCATAGAACCAGGAGCTTTCGGCCATGTCCTTCAGCTGGGCGGCCGTTCCGGAGGCGATGGGAGAGCCGTTGTCGATGATGGTGATTTGATCGCAGAGAAAGTCCGCCTCTTCCATGTTGTGGGTGGTAAGGAAGAGGGTCCGCTTTCCCTTCAGGGAGAGAAAATAATCCCAGATAAGCCGCTTGGCCTGGGGGTCCAGCCCCGTGGTCGGCTCATCCAGGAATAAAATCTGGGGATCATGGACCAGGGCCCGGGCAACCACCAGGCGCCTCTGCATGCCGCCCGACAATTTGGGGGGAAAGTCCTTCTGCCGATCCGCGAGATTCAGCAGGGAAAGGAGTTCATCAATCCTCCGGTTGTAACCTGAAGGAGTCATCCGGTGCATCTTGGCATGAAGGACTAGATTTTCCCGGACGGTGAGATAGCGGTCCAGGTTGTTTTCCTGGGGGACGACCCCAATCAGGCTGCGAATTTTGGCTCCGTCGCGGACCACGTCATGGCCGCCGACCGACGCCGTTCCCGAGGTGGGTTTCAATAACGTGGTAAGGATACTGACCAGGGTGGTCTTTCCTGCCCCATTGGGTCCGAGGAGTCCGAAGACCGTTCCTCCGGCCACCCATAGAGAAAAATCCTTTACCGCCACCAGTTTTCCGTAGGCTTTGGTGACGTGGCTGATTTCGATTTCGTTTTGCATGGGTAAAATGAGCGGGTTGGGGCGATTCATGAATCGCCCCTACAGTGGTTTATAGAACTAGAATAACAGATGAACCATACCCCGGCAAGGAGAGAAGAACGCATGCCCACCCCCGCTTTTTGCGGAAAGAACCCATGGCCGAGAAAAACCCGGAAGAGAGAGGGGCTGGCCCAACAATCACAAAAAACTCTTCCCTTTTTCTTTCTCCCTCTGGTAAGATCCTGGGGAAAAGGGGTTCCATTGATCAGGGACTTGAAGAAATTTCTGGCATCATTCATTGGAGGAGAATATGGCCGATTTCAAGCAGATGTACAAGACCGTGATGGAAGATCATTTCCCCGAACGGATGACCATCCAGTTCGGTGATCAGACCCTGGTTTACCGGAAGCGGGCCTGGAAGATCCCGGACGAGAGCACGGGCGAGCTGATCGAAAAGGGCCTGCGGTACGGGGAGAACCCCGGGCAGGAAGCCGCGTTATATGAACTCGTCAACGGGAACCTGGCCCTGGGGGGATGCGAGTTCATCGGCGCGGGGAAAGGGCTGGTCAGCGCCATTTCGGAAGAGGACATGATCCAGTCGGGGAAGCATCCGGGCAAAATCAATTTCACCGACGTGGACAATGCCCTGAACATCCTGAAATACATGATGGACCGTCCGGCGGCGGCCATCATGAAGCACAACAACCCCAGCGGAGTGGCTGTGGGGGCAGCGCTGGTTGACGCCTACGGCAAGGCCAACATGGCCGACCGGATCGCCGCCTTCGGCGGGGCCCTGGTGGTCAACCGGCCCCTGGACAAAGCCACGGCGCAGATGATCAGCGAAAACTACCTGGAGGTCGTGGCGGCGCCGGAGTACGAAGAGGGGACGGTGGAAATCCTGAAGAGCCGCAAAAACCTGCGAATCGTCCGGGTCCCCCGGATGGACCGCCTGGCGGAATACCGGAATTCCCGTTTCGTGGACTTCAAGTCGCTGATCGATGGAGGCATCGTCGTTCAGCAGTCATCCCTCAACTCCATTGCCACGAAAAAAGACTTCAAGAAGGCCACGGCCACCTACAAGGGAAAAACCTACGTCATCGAGCGGGAGCCCACGGAAGAAGAGTACGCGGACATGATCTTCGGCTGGGCCGTGGAGCAGGGAGTTTCTTCCAACTCGGTGTTATTCGTGAAAAAGGGGGTGACGGTGGGGATCGGCACGGGCGAGCAGGACCGGGTGGGGGTGGCGGAAATCGCCGCCTTCAAAGCGTATACCAAGTATGCCGACGCCCTCTGCTTCCGGAAATACGGAATTCCCTACAAGACCCTGGAAATGGAAATCGACCAGGGAAGGCGCGACCTTGCAGCCAAGAAGGAAATCGACCACCAGACCCAGGAGGCCCGCGGAGGGATCAAGGGGTCGGTCATGATCTCCGATGCCTTCTTCCCCTTCCGCGACGGGGCGGATGTGGGAATCAAAGAGGGAGTCACCGCCATTGTACATCCCGGGGGTTCGGACCGGGACTTCGAATCCATCCAGGCGTGCAATGAAGCCAGACCGAAAGTGACCATGGTTTTCACGGGGCAGAGAGCGTTTAAACACTAGAAGCAGATAGCTGATGGCTGATAGCTGATAGCAGATCATAAACGACAGATATTAGATTTTGGAAGATCTCAGATAGAAAAATGATGGTGATTTCTGAGTAGGGGCGACCGGCCGGTCGCCCCTACCTGTTTTGAGCGGGATCGGGGTGGTTTTTTTCATTAGGTTTTCCCGACAGAACAGATAGACTCAAAGCCTGGAGGAAACATGACCGACCCGATTGAGGCTCCCCAAAAGATTGATTACCGCGCCCTGACCCTCCTCTCCATGGGCCACCTGGTGGCCGACATTACCAGCGGCGCCCTTCCGGCCATGCTGCCCTTTTTGAAGGAAGCGTTGGGCCTGTCCTATGCCATGGCCGGGACCATCGTCCTGGTTTCCAACCTCATGTCTTCGGTCATTCAGCCGGCCTTCGGCTACCTCACCGACCGGAAATCATTACTCTGGTTCCTGCCCCTGGGCTCTTTTTGCGCGGCCCTGTTCCTGGCCCTGGTGGGATGGGCGCCGAGCTACTCCCTGGTCTTGGTCATGGTGATATTCAGCGGGTTGGGAGTGGCGATCTATCATCCCGAAGGATGGCGGGTGGCCAATTATTTCGCCGGAGAGAAGAAAGCGACGGGGATGTCCATTTTCGGCGTGGGGGGGAACCTGGGGTTCGCCCTGGGGCCGCTCATGGCCACTGTTTTCATAACTCGTCTGGGGCTCAAAGGAACCACCCTTTTCGTCATTCCGGGCGCGGTGATCGCCGGCGTCTTCCTTTTCAGCCGCTTCTGGCGGGTGGACACCACGGCGATCAAGAAGAAAGCCCCTTCGGGCCCGGCTCGGGAGGCCCTGAGAAAGGCTCTTTACCCCATGTCCCTGCTCCTGGGGATGATCATGTTCCGCTCCTGGACCCATATCGGGATGCTGACTTTCATCCCCTTTTTCTACATTAATTATATGAAAGGCGACCCCATGGTCGCGGCGAACCTGCTCTTTGCCTTCCTGGCGGCGGGGGTGGCCGGGACCTTCATCGGCGGGCCGCTGGCGGATAAGTTCGGGCACAAGAAGATCATCCTCTTCAGCCTGGGAACCAGCTGTCCGCTTTTCATCCTGTTTCTCCTCAGCTCCGGAATCTGGGCGTTTGTCTGGCTCATCCTTGCCGGGCTGATCCTCATCTTTTCTTTCTCCGTCTCCATGGTCATGGGCCAGTCTTTCATGCCCCGGAACGTGGGCTTGGCTTCCGGCCTCATCCTGGGCCTTTCCTTTGGGATGGGAGGGCTGGGGGCCGCGGTGCTGGGGCTCTTTGCCGATCTCTGGGGGGTTCCCGCGACCCTCTGGATCATTTCTTTTCTCCCCCTGGGAGCCTTCCTCCTGGCCGCCCTGATTCCTTATCCGATGAAGAAATAGTTGGGCGAGTTAGCGATTTCCGGGCCAGTGTCGTGTGCCGGAAATAAGCTGGCAAAGTGGGACCCTGATGCCAGGAGCCGAAGGTCAAACCGCCGCCCGCCCCCAAAATAGGCAGTGGTTCCTCCGGAGCCCACGGGGACTTTACCGTGGAACCTGCCAAAGAGTCCGCTTTTCGGGTGCCTATGAAGGGGTAGCCCCCTTGGCCGGGTTCCTTTGCGGAAGCCCGGGGATGTGAAGGGAGTGGGCTTTTGCCCGCCGGATTTTGGCGGCGGGCGTCGGTCCGACCCTCGGCTCCACGTGGGAATTTATTGCTATTATTGTTGGGACACGACACTAGGGAAGAAGAATTCATTCCGCACTCCGCATTCCGAATTCCGCATTTTAGAGGGGATACTTTTTCCCGTTCAAGCGAAAGGAAGAAAAGGTTTTTCTTCTCATCCAGGCGGATGTGGGGGACCAGGAGCTGATAGGCGTTGCGGGAGAAGCGGGCTTCGAACAGGCCGTTGCGGACCTGGCAGTAGGGAATGTGGTCGGGTGCGATGCGGAGGGTTTCGGGGATGAGTTTCTCCCGGGTCTCGTCGTTCAGGGTGATCCAGATGGACTCTTCCCCCGGCCCGACGGATACGAATTCGAGGGTCATCACCACGAAGGGGGCGTCCTCCGCCTCAACCGGGCATTCTTCCCGGCCAATCCGGAGGATGATTCCGCCCGATTCGTCCCGGGTCAGGCTGCGGCAGTAAAGAAGATACGTCTTTCGGTGGGTGATCTCCTCCCCTTGATAAAACCAGCGCCCTTCCTTATCGATTTTCATCGGCGGCGTTTTCATTTTATCCGCAGATTACGCAGATTACGCAGATTATTTAAAGGCACAAAGGCCCAAAAAGGAGGGCCAGGGATCAATTATTTTTCTAGCATATTCAGCCAACGCTTACAATGCTTTACGCTGTAAGCCTCTTCGATCTCCTCGATGGTCCGGTATTCGGCCGTGGGCTGCGTGCCTCCCCTGTTCACATGGAATATCCTGGTTTCTTGTATAGCTTACCCGGGGTGTTAAGAATATCCGGTTTATAGACCTTCTCTGCCCAATCCTCTGGTTTGATTTCTTCTATGGCTACTGAAACCGATTCTTCTCCGCACCTTATAATGGCGACAACGTCTTTAACGATTGCTTCGGCAAGTCGAATCTTCTGCTGTTCGGATCTTCCGGGATAGAGCTTTACGATAACATGAGGGTCTATTTCCTGCTTTAATTCATCACCCAACAAAGTCTTAGAACCACTCACCTGCTCAGCGCAGCCAATACCTTTCAAATCGCATACGGCAGCAGTACTCAGCGCGATGGCACTTTTCTTTAGAAAACGGCGACGTGAAATTTGCTTTTCCATGCCTTTTCTCCTTTTGATAGGGGGCCATTTCAAAGGCGTAGGATCATAACCGAAGGTGTTTAATGGCTCCTGCCGCAAGATTCATCTGCCCCATTCCCGATTCATGGGCCAGTTGGATGTGCATGACCTCCTCGGGCTTAACCCCCAACAGGCCGCAGCACAGGGCGTCCAGAGCGACCATGTCTTTGCCGGCGTATACCTTGTTCGGATGGATCACTCTTCCGGGGCCAAAGGGCCCCCCTTGCGTGAGAATGGTCGTGGCATCGACCAGGCAAAGGGCGGGGGAAAAGAGCGGAAGCCAGGTCCACAATGGCCTGGTGCAGGTAGAGATCTCCCTTATGGAAGGACCAGTTGTCGTCATTCGTCCCCATCAGATTCTTGAGGCAGCAGGTGATCCGGGTGTAGTTATGCTGTTTGAAGATGGGCATGTTGATGAGAACGATCAGCCTCCAGGGCATCCCGGATCACCTTCACTTCTTTCCGGACCCGGGCCTTGGGAATGGCGATGGTTGCCCAGTCACGGTCCGAATCCGGATATTTCATACGTCCCCCTGAAGCCTCGACTTTCTCGATGATGCCGGTCCCGACGCCAGTCGCCCCTTTTCGTGGCAGGAAGATACGCTCACCGAAGAGGCGCCGGCCGCCAGACAAAGCCGTACGGTTTCAGCCACCATATCCGGGTTGGTGGTGACCCCCCGCCCGGTTCCCTGGGGGTTCGGAAGGAGGACAACCCGGTCTCCCCGGCGGACAAACCGCTGAATTCCCCCCAGAAGGCGGATGGCCTCACGGACCTGGCCGGCGGGATTTTTTCCTTCGACGACGGCGATTCCGATTTCCTGGTCGGCGGCCTTTCCGCTGGCGGGAAGAAGGGCGCCTCCGCCCATGACGCCAGCCAGCAGAGCGATTTTCTTCAGGAATTCCCTTCGTTCGATCATGTTTTCCTCTTTATTTTTTTATTTGATAAGCTCAATCGTTACTCTTACAGAGCCGGGCACATTAAGAGCTTCTATGCCGCTGTCGATCTTTCCGAGGATAACAAGTCCGCTTGCGTACCCAAAATCTCTATAAAATATCGCCAAATTTCCCCAGGGAGCGTAATAAGTGATATCTCCAACAGAAGGATCACTGCCCGAAGGCGCGCCCTCTGTAGATAATCTTTTTGGCAGATCACTGATTTTTTCGGTCCCCGCATAATCTTTTAATGTTAAGGTCAGCGGCAACAGGGAAATAAAATCCCGGGTCGTTTTGCTGTCGATCAAAGTGGCCGTCAGTACTTTATCTCCGACTGTTAGCCTTATCTTCATACCGCTGTTTTCGGCGCCGCAAGGGGGACGGCGAGGGCCATCGCCAACGCGAGGGCCCCAAATAGCATTTTTTTCATCTTGCTTTTCTCCTAAATTATTAGGCTTTACGAGCCAGCTACATTGGCAACATCAATATGATAGCTCAAGCCAAAATTTTCTTCATTTTGTTTTTATCCTATGCCAGGGCTAATTCAGCATAGAGCCCTATTTTGCCCTGCTGCTTAAAACCTTGCTTAGAATTTCGTTCGCATTATCCGCCTCTTTCTTGCCAACTTTGGCTTCGAGAACGGATATCAGGCTCCTCATCTGCGCCTCGGTCAGACCGACATTAAACCCGATGCTAAAATGAGACTGCAGCTGGGGATTGACTCCCTCCATATTGGCCAGGGCCGAAATGGTTGCTATCTCTCTGCTCTGGAAATCCAGGTTGTCGCGTCCGAAGATGTCTCCGAAAAGGTGTCCTTTCAAAAACTGATCAATGGCGGGGGCGAAAGTAATATACTTCCCAGTGGCCGGCGCTCCTATCAGTCTTGTCTGAATTTCCGTTCCGAGTTCGATGCTGCTCTTGTTGGCAGGCATGGGGCTTGGTTCTTTGCCAAGCTCGTCCTTGATGCCTTTCTGTTGCCGTTCTTCCAGGACGCCTATGAAGGTATTGATACTGTTCAGGCTTCGGGGAAATCCCGCATAGGCGTACAACTGCACGAGGACTTCCTTGATTTCATTGATGGTCAAACCGGCATCCAGCCCTTCGTTCAAGGCCGTTTTCAGTTTCTGCAGATCGCCGCTGGCGGTGAAGGCCGCGATGGTGACGATTTTTTCCTGTTTGGCGTTCAAGCCTCCGCTTTTCATGGTCTGCGCCTCCGAAATGGTTACAATGCTAAACACGGCGACAAAAATGGCTGCCAAAATCGCAGTGAGTTTCTTGTTCATAATATTCCCTCCTTGATGTGAAATTTTGCATCTGCGCCTTTTCACCAGACATCAAAAAATAAACGACCTCTTCCAGACGTCACACAATATCGCCGGATTCGGTTTGGGAAGTAGATTCATCGGCCCAAAAACTCAAAAAGATCAGGCCAGGGAGACGAGCGCCTCTTCTAAAATTCCTTTGGCAGCATCGACCTTGTAGTCATTGTGGCTCAAGGGTTCCGCTCCATCCGTGCATTCTTTGCAAGCCGCGGGAATCGCATCTTTCACCCTTTTGGCTTTCAGGGCGGCCTCTGCCTTTGCTGCTCTCAGAGTCGGCTCCCGGGGTCGGACCAAGCCAACTGGCTAGCTTTATTCATAAAAGGTGAAAAAAAGCAGCTGTTTTCAGCCTTAGAGGGACATTTTCAGGGACAAAAAAGGCCTTCTAAGGGAGGAGTCGAAGGATGGCCAGAGCGATTAGGCCATACATTCTGGGTTTCCTTCGAGCCACCCATCAATGCCATAAGAAGGAGTTCCTTCTGAGGTTTTCCCGCGGCCGGTGACGGGATCTGCAATGGCTTCTCCGAGAGAGGGCGGTTCTTATAATGGCAATTTTGCCGGTCAAAATAGCGGTTTAAGGCTCAAAAACACCGATTCTTGGAACCTATCCATTTGAATTTCAACAATTTTGCATGGTCCGACCCAATGCCAGACAATGCCGTTAACTTAAGGAAAATCTCGTTGGTCCACACTGTCACCCCGGCGAAAGCCGGGGTCCAGAGGACTTGAAAACACTGGATTCCGGCTTTCGCCGGAATGACGTTCAGGGCTTTCACATCACCGCCAGGGAGCTTAAGTTAACGGCATTGGGTCCGACCCCGAAAAACCGAAAAAGCACGAAAAAGCGAAAAAGGGAAAAAAGCCGAAAAACCGCGAAAAACCGAGCTGCCCCTTGGGCAGGCGGTGGCAGGGCTGAATGTCTACTGGTTGGCTCGAAGCAGCTTCACTGATTTGCGAATCGCTTCTTCATCCACGAGCCGATCGTTGACGTACTTGTGCAATACGCTGGCGATAAGTGTCTGATAGGGAAGACCCTCAGCTTGCGACCGGTGCTTAAGGCGGATGAGATCGCTTTCCGCAATACGGATGTTGATGTTCCTTGACTTCTTGGCCCGCTGAAGGATTCCCTCGATGCGCTGGGCCTTCTTTTTTGATACGGGCCGGAATTGCCCGGCGGATCGCTCGATCTGGCGTTCGTATGCATCAAGCTTTGTTTTCATCTTTGCCCTTTCCATAAATTCTGTGGAACTTACGACTTGGGAACGCAGTCTTTAATAAAATATTGCATGGCCCGAACCCGAAAAACACAGATTTCGCAGAAAAAACAAATTGGAATGCTGGAATAATGGAATGATGGAATAATGATTAGATCGAAAAGCAAAAAAAACTTTGTCACCTCACTATTCCATTATTTCTTCATGAATGCTTATCTGTACTACAGTTTTGCAAAGTCTTTAAATTTTGTTAGGCATTTTTC
>CAWDJO010000025.1:0-135107 GCA_963802665.1 uncultured delta proteobacterium
ATCGCCTTCCTGGGTGATATAGTCTTCGATACGGGGCCGATCAGATGAATGCCTTTCCCCTTCTCCGACTTAACCGATTCGGTGATTGCGGGAAACCATGATTACGGCGCGGTCGGGCTGACCAACATCGACTGTCTTCAACACCACAGGCCCGCTCGGCCATCCTCTGGACCCGCGACAAGCTCTCCAAAGAGAATCAGGCCTATCTCCGGTCCCTTCCTTTTCCCGGAAAGACGGAAGCGCCACCTTCGTCCATGCCAGCACCAGAATCAGCCGGAGGAATGGTATTCTGTTTACCTTCCCCGAGGCCGAAGAGGCTTTCCTTTCTCTAAGCGGGGACCTCGCCTTTGTCGGCCATTCCCATCGCCCCGTGGTCCTGACCAAAGCAGGGAGCGGAGGGGTGGAAGTGATGAACCTGGAGGAAACCAACCTGGAACCGGGGGTTCAGATTCACGTGGTTGATGTGGGAAGCATAGGGACAGCCCCGGGACGGCCACCCGGAGGCCGCCTACGGTCTGTATGACGACGACCCCAAAAATTTTCATCTGAAACGGGTCCCCTACGATGTGGAGACGGCCCAGAAGAAGTCCTCAGGGTCGGCCTTCCCCCGTTTCTCGCCCAGCGCCTGTCCCGGGGAATATGATTCAGCGGAGGGGCCCGTGACCGGAGGCATCGACCCAAAAGAAAGCTCATAGGTCATAGCTCATAGCTGAATAGTTCCCCTGTTTGTTATCGGCCGTGAGCTATGAGCTTTTTTTGCGCTATGCGCTATGCGTATTTATATACCAGTTTTATCTTCTCGGGCTGAGCCTGCTTCATCCAGCTGGTCGATTCCATGGCCTGGCTGGGGCAGAGTTCGTAGCAGCCATGGCTGGTTGAGATACATTTTTCTCAGTCAGGCGGGACGTCCTGCAGGGAGAGCGCCTGGGCCGGGCAATGCTGGATGCAGACTTTCGCATCGGGTGCACAGGTTCCGGCCGCACCTTCAGGTTTCAGGGTTCCGATGAGGATGCAGAGAGCACTATTCGAACGATTGCGACCATCCCTGGCTGGCGGAAGGAAACGAGGTGTTGAACTTCCGCAGGGGCTCCCATGGAGCCGATCTCCATCCGGGCCGGGTCGATCTCACCTAACCCCTTCTGGCTGCGCAATGTCGAGGTGATCGACCTTTCTGGGCAAAATCCCCATCATGGCGGCCATCAAGCCATCCAGGGAAACCCCGTTCCGCGAAGCCAGGATCTTTCCGATGGGGCGAAGGTCTTTCCCGGAGGGGCCCGTTTCCTTCCATTCCCACCACGGCATCCATGAGGGTGAGGTCCGGAACCGAATTTGGTAGATGTCCACCAGGGCTTCGGAAAATTGCTTGGGCCGGGGAACCCCATGGTGAACACAGCTTCTGCACTCCCCCACAGAATCCCAAACATGTCTTGACCGCCCCCGTGACCTGCGTCTGAACGTGGGTTTGAACTTGGGCACATTGATAGAGCAGGTCGGCGTCCCCAGGACGGCTCTGGATACGACCAGTCTCCAGGAAGCAGATACCCAGGAAATTTGGACCAGAGTCTTCGCAAGGTTGATGTATCCGCCCTCCGCCGCCTCCAGAACCCAGAAATGCGGCGCACCGTTCATTGGCCGCGTACCCATTGAGCCCCGGATTATCCCCTACCTCACAGGTGGCTCCCCTTCCTGAGGGCCTTCACCAGCGATCGGGGTGCGGGACGGATGGGTGAGTAATTCCCTTTTCGGGGGGTTAGGGCCCCAGGATGTTTGGTTTGTGGAACCCCGTTTCCGCTCCAGGGCAGGGGAAAGACCTGCAGGATCTTTTCCACAACTCCGTCCGTACGGGGGTGAGTTCCGCGTCCAAGACCAAGAATCGAGGGTTGAGACAGCATCAGCATGGAGATCGTCCTTTCACCATCCTGAGGAGCGATGAACCCGAGACAACAGTAAATCTCTTCCTTTCAAGAGAGGGCAGGAGTCAATCAAGAGACAGAACAAGGGAAACCTCAGAACCTTCTCGCACCACCGGGCCAAGGCCAGCAGTTTTCCTTCGGCGAAAGTTCCGCCCACCAAGTTCGACTCCGGGTAGCCCTTCTTTGCTCAAGCCCGATGGAATCGTAACGATGAGGAAAGCCAGAGAAGCTCCGGCACCTCGAACCAGGCGTCCCATTGGACTCGAGCCCATGGGCGGAGGAAGTCGAAAGGGTCAAGCAGCAGATCGTACTCGCTCCATGACCCGGTCCATGTCGCAGCGAAGTTCCTTCTTGATTCGATAGGCAGTCAGATGATCCACGCCAGGGATCGACTCCGATCTCCGATGGCTTCCCCGCAGCTTGGGACAGTTACAGCTCCCGGTGCTTCTGGTAGAGCGGTTGGTGAAACACCGCTCCCTCAGGTCCCGCATGATGATTCGATGGGCGTCATGGACCACCGCGAAGCTTTCCGGCATCTTCACCGTTTCCACTTTGGCTTCCGCCTTTTGAGTCGCAGACCTCCTCTGTATTTTTCCACACCTGCCCCTTCCAGATTCTTTCGTAGACTCCTCTACCACTCCGATAAAAGGCACCAGGAAAACTCTGCGCACGGGTCTGATCGAGACCGGTTCCCTGCTCATGGTTCAATTCTGAGATCGATCCCGGCCAGCACCTGGAGCAGATCGCCGCATAGGCAACTCATCAGCAAACGCCCCACATGGTCCAGGGACCAGCTGAAGGAGGAAGCCCCGTACGGCTCATGCCGCCATCCAGGTCGGCTTGAGTTCCGACCGCCCCGCGAGATGAGGGGCCGGGCGGAGGACCGAGCCCCCGGTCTGAGACCCCAGGCGCCGGGCGCGTTCCGGTGGCCGCGCCGGCCGCGGAGCCGCTGCTGGACCCACCGGGGGTGTGCTCCCGGTTCCAGATTCGGTGCGCCCGGTAGGCATAGGCGAATCCCGTGGTCGCCGTCTTTCCCAGACGATGGCGCCGGCCTGTTTCAGCCGCAGGACGGCGGTGGAGTCGGAGGGGCGTCGGCAAGGATCTCGACCCCGCCCATGGTCTTCATCCCAGCAGTATGAAGGTGTTTTCTCTAACCCCCAGGGTATCCCGTGGAGAGGTCCCCGATCCAACCCCCGGAGATTTCTTTATCGGCGCGCCGGCTTTTCTCCGGAGCTACCTTATCACATCAAGCATACCCACGGCCCGGAGTCGAGGACTCCAGGAGATCGATGCAGTTTCAGGAGAGATTCGGCCAATGCCACCGGAGATAGTTTCTTCCGGGTGATTTGTGAATCATTTCTGAAAGAGTCAAGCGATCAGGTTCGAGTCATTTCTCACCTCCGAGCAATGGAGCAAAGAGCTCAGAGAGCAGGAGCGAAGAGCAAGAACCTTAATGCATTTCCTTTTACTCTCTGCTCTTGGCTCTCTGCTCTTAGCTTCTGTCACCGTGCAAAGGAAGGTTCCTCCTCCAATTTAGAGGATCCAGCTCCTTCGATAGCGACGAGGGCCCGGGCGAGGGCCTGAAGGGGAGGTTCAAGGACCTTGGCCCGTTCCTCCCCGTATTTCTTTACCGCCGACTCTTTCAGGATCGTGAGAAGGGTTTTCTCTTTTGTCGGAGAGGGCATCCGGAAACCTCCTTTTCTGAAAAGAATTCTTCACTTAATGAAAGTTCCTGAAAAGTTACCCACTTACTCCGTCATTCCTCTATGTTGAAAGTCAAGTCTCGTTAGGGTGAGGGCATAATAAAATTAATCGTGAGTTATCCACAGAGGGGTAGAGAGCGGAGAGATTTTAGCCCCAGCCCTTAAAGAGCTGGGGCGGCCCGAAGGGCAAAATCTCGTAGCTCTCGGTCAGCCCTCTGTGGATTAACTTTCCTACCGCTAAGGGGGAAAACCAATCATTTCAACCAATCTTCTATTAGCAGACATACCCCGGTCGGTAGCTGCAGAATCTCAATTAGGTTTTAAGGGGTGGGTACGGAATCTGGCGAAGAGCAGGCATCACCTTGCCGTGAAGCTGCAGGAATGACGTTCCGTTTACCCACCGAGATCATTTGATTGGTGCTCCCCAAGGGTTTTTTTCCTTTACTCGAACTACCCCCATCCGATAGGGGGTTTGATTCTTGAGAACGTACCGGACCCGGTTCAAAAGCTTCCGGGCGGTCTTCACAATGGCTCGGGTCTTCCGCATCCGCTTGCAATTTTCCTGAAAGGCCATCATGAGTGCCGGGTCCTTTCGGACCGCCGTCCAGGCCGCCTCCACCAGCGAAGCCCGCAATTGGGCGTGGCGCCGTTGGGTGATGTTCCCGGTATGCTCCGTCTCTCCACTGCTATGGGTATCGGGAATCAAGCCCACATAAGAGGTCAACTCATCCAGAGAGCGAAACCGGCTGATCTCCTGAAGCTCGGTCAGCAAAATCATGGCCGTCAGGGTGCTGATCCCGGGAATCGTCCTCAACAACCTGACCTGAACCCCATACTCCCCGGTCTGGGCCAAAACCCGGATCTCCCGATCCAACCTCGCAAGGATCTGCCGCAGATGCTTCAATTCGTCCAAATGGATCCGGAGGGCCACCTCTCCACTGGCCCGCTCCATGGGGATGCTTTCCAGCCACCTCACGAACGGGCCAGACCAACGTCTCTCGGCCCAGTCTTCCGGAAGAGGAATCCCATAAAAGAAAAGGATTCCTTTAATCTGATTTTTACACCGGGTCTGCTTTCGCACCATACTCTGACGGGTCCGTACCAGACTCCGATCTTCCAACTTCTTTCGACAGGGCACATAAATCCCTTCGATCTCTCCCGCGCGCAAACTCCGCGCCAGCTTGCGGCAATCAATCCGATCCCGCTTGGTCCTTCGCTCTTTGTCTTTGGTGGGGACATCCGCCGGGTTGGCCACGGTGCAGGCCACCCCCTTCTCTATCAGCTGATCGTGAACCCAGAATCCACTGTAGCCCGCCTCATAAACCGAACGGTACGTCGCCCCCGGAAAATTTCTTCGGAGATAATTCACCAGAATATCCACCTCGGGAGGCTGGGTAAAGGTTTTGTGCTCGCAAACCGCAGAATGAATGCTTACGCTCCAGCTCTTTTTGTGGACATCCAAACCGATAAAGATAGGTTGACCCGTAAAATCAAGTTTGTTACTGTTACCCATGGCAAGTCTCCTTTCGGTGGTTTTTTTCTTACCCAGAAAAAACTATAACCGAAAATTCGAGACTTGCCTTTCCTTTTCAAGCATAAGATCTGGCGAACCCCGGATCGAGTCCGGGGCAGGCGCCGGAATCCAGAATCGGTTGGAAATCCTGGATTCCGGGTCGCCCCCGGCCTTCGCCGGGGTTGCCCGGAATGACGATTTGACCTTGCTTTCAAGGGTTTTGCAGGAGCCTCCCCAATCACCTTTTCAGGCCAGGGGATACTTTCCATGCTTCACTGCGGAGGAGAAGAGGGCCACGATTTTTTCCGGGGAGACATCCGGCTGAATGCTGTGGCAGGAAGTGAAGAGATAACCGCCCCCCCGGCCCAGGATCCGGATCATCCGCCGGACTTCTTCCTCGATCTCCGCCGGGGTGGCCCGGGGGAGAAACCTCTGGGTGTCGATGGCTCCATGGAAAGAAAGGGCCTTTCCGTATTTCTCCTTCAGACGTTGCGGGTCCATGTCCCTGGCGCTGGTCTGGACCGGATTGATCACCTCGACTCCCAATTCCACATAATCATCCAGGAAGGCGTAAACCGACCCGCAGGTATGAACGCAGATCTTGGCTGGAGTGTTTTCCCGGATGGCCTGAAAGATCCTCCGATGACAGGGCTTCACGTACTTGCGGTAGAGCGCGGGAGAGAACAGGGGGCCGTCCTGGCCGCTGAGGTCTTCATAGTAGATGACCATCTGGACATATTCGCCCACTGCCTTCAGGTAATTTCGGTAGACCGCCACGTAAAAATCGGTCAATTTCGCGAAAAGGGTCTCGGTGAATTCCGGATGGAGAATCATATCCATGAAAATGTTCTCCATTCCCCTCAGGTGCCAGGTCATGTCAAAGACTCCGACTCCCGTAAGCCCCTCGGCTACCAGGGCATACTCCGTCTCACGGAAAAGTTTCTGGGCCTTCTCCTTCAGGCCCTCGAACCGGCTGGGCTCATTCGGGTCAGGCCAGGGAAATTTCTCGATCTCCTCCATCTCGGCGGTTTTCATCGGGTGAGCGCCGGGAAACGTATAGAGGGAACCGGGCGCTTTGGTCCAGGGAACTTCCCATTCATCGATCACCGTGTGGGCGTTCACCCGTTCCCTTTTCCAGCTCTTGGGGACATTTACCCGGAGATACACCGTGTCCACCTGCAAAGCCCGGATGATCTCCTCGTCAGGGATGATGTGCTCGTCGGCAAAGTGACGGATTTTTTTATCCCGGGCCAGGCCCAGGTATTCTTTCAGCCGGTCGTAGGCATCCACCGTGCGGATGGTGGAGGCGATGGACCCCAGGTCGATGGGCACCCGGTCGGGCTCTTGATGGTTCAAGGCCAGAATGAACCGCTCCCGGGAAGTGAGGGCTTTCATTCAATTCCTCCGTTTTGAGTCGCATAGTCTTGTTGTGGCGTAGTCGCTTGGTTTTTTATTCTCGACTATGCGGCTGTGCGACCACCCGACTACGCGACCTGTCTATGCCCTTATTTAGCAAACCGATCCCAGTGGACTTTTTCCTTGCGGTATTTGGTATGGGGAGAGAGAGATTCGGCCGGGTAGCCGACGGCGAGCATGCAGAGAACTCCCAGCCTTTCGGGCGCCCCCAGGATCTTGCGGACCTTTTTGGCGTCGTGCTCTTTGATTCCGCACCAGACCGTTCCCAGGCCGAGGTTGGCCGCTGCCAGGAGGAGATTTTCCGTGGCCGCGGCGCAGTCATCCGCCCACCACTCCGAACTTTTGTCCCCCGTCACCACCACGGCCGCGGGGGCGTCGGCCAGCATATACACCCAGGTGTGGACGCGGGAGAGTTCTTCTTTGATTTTGGGGTCGCGCACCAGGATGAACTCCCAGGGCTGGGCGTTGTTGCCGCTGGGGGCGGCCATGGCGGCTTTCATGAGGAGAGTCAGGGTTTCTTCGGGAATCGCTTTTTTCTGGAAGCGGCGGACGCTCCTGCGCCGGCAGATAAAATCCAGGACCTCTTCGGGTTCCATACCCTACCCCTCGGATAGATTTTTCAGGCAACGGAAACCCAGCCAGTGGGCCCCGTTGACTTGGTCCTCTGCGGACCAGCGGACCGTGGTGCGGACAAAGGTGGCGCTCCCCAGAAAGCATCCCCCGCGCATGGGGAGGTGGCCTTCGATCCAGGCGCCCTCGCACATTTCCCACACGTTTCCGGACATGTCGTAACATCCGTAAGGGCTTACTCCCTGATGGAACCGGGTCACATCCGTAGGGCGGTTGACCCCCAGTTCGCTGCAATTGCAGTACCCCGGGTAAAAGTCGTTTCCCCAGGGCCACCACCGCTTGTCGGTCCCCCGGGCCGCCTTTTCCCACTGGGCTTCCGTGGGAAGGATCTTTCCCGCCCAGGTCGCGTAAGCCCGGGCCTCGTCCCACCCCAACCCGACCACCGGCTGCAGGGGTTCATTCCATCCCTCTTTTCCCCAGAGCATGGGGGTGCGGTGGCCGGTCTCCTTCATGAATCTTCCGTACTGATAGTTGGTGACGGGATGGATGTCGATGTAGTAAGCTTCCAACTTGACCCTGCGGGCGGGAACTTCGGTCATGAAGACCGGATTCTGGGAACCATCCAGGATAAAAACCTGGCTGAGCTCATTTTCGGTGATTCCCATGGTGAATTGGCCCGCGGGGATCAGGACCATTTCAACCGAGTCGATGGGGGAGATGATTTTGGGAGGATAGGGAGGAGCCTGGACCACATCCGTGATGGACCAGAAATTTTTATCGGCCACTGAGCTCCCTCCGGGATTTTTGGGGCCTATTATAACTCTTTTGGGCGAGAGGGCAAGATAAATCTTGAAAGGCCAATGCGGAATTCGGAATGCGGAATGCGGAATGAAATACCGTCCCGTCTTAAAATAAAAACCTTGTCCCTCCCCTACTTGAATTTGCTAATTTCTAATTACCGCATTTATCCGTGTTTATCCGCGTTCATCCGCGTCCCATTAAGTTTTTCTATCAATATAAAATCTGTGTTTATCTGTACTACTGTTTTGCAAAGTCTTTAAATTTTGTTAGGCAAATGGTGATCCAAATCAGATAACCTATCGATTTCTCTTTACTTAAGGCACTTGAGCGGACTTCTGAGGCACTTAAGGCACTTTCATTTTGGTTGCGGCTCTGCCGCGCTGTGTTCATCTGTGTCCCATAAGGTTTCTTTATCTTCGAGAGTTGTTTCGGATTTCGGGTTTCGGATTTCGAATTTCCCCTTGGGGTGATTATGGGACGTCCTGTCTGGCAGATCAAAATCATCACCCTTTTCTGGCCCCTCCGGCATTTCCTGGCCAGGATGGTGACGTGGCCGGTCCTCGGCTGGTGGATGAAGTTGACCTTCAAGGAAGACCGGGCTCATTACCTCCCGGTTCAGGTGGAGGTGACGCCGCCCGGGAGCGTGGTCCTTCCCAGTCAGGTGGTTGAAAACCTGATCCGGGAATCCTCCTTTCGGTTCATCCTCCATCAATGCCTTTGCCGGTCCCTCGAACGCTGCCGGCACTTTTCTCCCGCGATCGGATGCCTTTTCCTGGGAGAGGGGGCGAGAGAGATCGAACCCGCCCTGGGACGGGAGGCCTCGGTGGAAGAAGCTTTATCCCACCACCGAAGGGCTCTGGACTCGGGCCTGATTCCCATGGCGGGGAAATTAAGGTGGGACTCGCTCTGGCTGGGGGTCAAGCAGGCGGATCAGCTCCTGACCATCTGCCACTGCTGCGATTGCTGCTGCTATTTCAAGCTCTACCGGTTCCTTCCACCGGAGGCCGCGCGGGGCCTCCAGAAAATGGAAGGCCTTGAGGTCCGGGTGGAAGATGCCTGTGATGGGTGCGGAATCTGTGTGGAGCGGTGTTTCATCCAGGCCATGCAGTTACGAAACGGAAAGGCAATCGTGGGAGAAAACTGTCGGGGATGCGGCCGCTGCGCTCTGGTCTGTCCCCAAAAAGCGGTGAAGATATCCTTGCTGGCAACGGATTCGTCGGGTAGTCGCGGGGTAGAGTTTTTTAAGAGGCTATAACCAGGTGACGGCAATATCCCACTCCCTGATTTCTATTTCTTGCGCCCGATTGGAAACCTTAGGGTCTTCCTGATGCACCACTCCAACCCTTGGAAATTTCTCCCCTTTTTTAATTTCTCCGCTTAATTGGAACTCATGGTCAGAAAATCCAGTTTCATTGTCAACCTTTCCAGGTGTGATGCGTCTAAATAATTAGGGAGAGAAAAAATGGGTAGGAGGGGCTTGCAACCACTGACCTAAGGGAGAAAAGCGATGAACGCTACAAGATATTTTTTCATCATGTCCGTTGTTGTTTTGGTGGCCCTGGTCCCCATTTCTGCTTATGGAAAAGCCGAGGCAGGAAAGCCACCTCCGGCGGATCAGATGAATACCAATACTCCGCCGGTGGAACAACCGCTGGTACCGGAGGGGGTCTTTGCGGTGCAGCTCGTCGAGGCTCTGAAAATAGGGCAGGTACAGGACGAAGTTCAGGCTGAGAATACCTTGAGTTCACTCGGGATTGAGCCGAAAAACGGCTGGATCGCAGGTTACCCAGTAACCCCTCCTATTATCGGCGAAATCGAAAAAGGCGTGGCTGCCGCAGCCGAGGCCGGTAAATTAAGGATGGGCAAGGGCGAAGCTCTGAAGGCGGTAGCGGATCTGAAGGCCAAGCTTGGATTGAGTATCACTCCGGGCGGCATATCGCAACCTGCTGCCCCTCAAGCTGTTCCCGGGGGTGGGGTCGGCAATTCCGTCATTTATAAATATATGGATAAGAACGCGGTCATTCATTTCACCGACCAGTATGAATCCATCCCCATGGAATACCGGGACCGGGTGGAAATGATTCGAGGAAATGCTCACCCTCAATCCCCCGTTGCGCCAGCCTACGAAGATAGCCAAACCCCGGAAAGTTTTTCCATCCCCAATCCGGGCCCCGAGGTGGTCAACAATTATTATTATGATCCCGGCCCTCCGGTGGTTACCTATTACCCGCCGCCTCAACCTTATTATTACCTGTACGCCTGGGTTCCTTATCCTTTCTGGTGTTCGGGGTTTCACTTTTCCGGCTTCTTCATCCTCCATGATTTTCACCGGCATGGTTTCTTCCATAAGAGACCCTTCGTGGTCACCAACCATGTAGTCACGCACAACAAGGGGTTCATCGTTGACCCGGTGAACAGAAACCTTAGGGGGGGCATGATGCATCACCGGATCACTTCCCCGCAGGCTTTTCATTCTCCCGGGGTCCAATCCGGCGCCCGGACGATTGTCGGGCCCAGCCAGAAAAGGACGGCCCCTGCGACCGTTCCGACGCCATCAAGAATGACCAAAGTAGCTCCGCCCGCTATTTCCAAACCAGCTCCAAGCGCAAGGACCAAGGCGCCTCCATCCACAACCATGGCCAGGCCCCAAGGTTCCATTCGCCCGAACCAGCCCGTGTCCAAGGGGCAAGGGAACGTTGCCAGGAACAACCCTGGGCCTCCACGGGCAACCGGGGGGAGGACTTTTCAGCCGTCTGCTTTTAAGGGAACCTTCCCCAACCCATCTCCGCCACGGGTCTCCAGCCCGCCGGCAGTTTCGCAGGGCCGGATTTTCAATTCCCCTGTGCCCAGCAGCAGGGGTTTTTCGGGGGGATCTCAGGGAGGGAAGGGTTTTGGGAAGGGGAGTTTTTTCGGGGGTCGCTTAGGAGGTCAGCGCTAATCCGCAACTGCCATTCTGCAGGGATTCCCCCTTCGGTTGGGCCTATACATTCTGGGGGGACTTTTAAGGCCCCGGTGCTTTTGGAGTCCAAATCCGTTAAGGTTGATTCACCGCGCTTGGAGCCAAGCTGGTCGCAAGTCCCGAGAGGGTTAAAGATTTTTTCCTCCCTTGCGCCTTACCCCTCACCCCTTACGGTTCTTCAGGGACTTCCGAGGAACGCCAGGTACGCCTTGAATCCTTCGTAGATATCGACTTTCGAAGCGATCTCGTAGGGAGAATGCATGGAGAGCACGGGAACCCCGCAATCGATGATGTCCATGCCGTAAACGGCCAGGAATTTGGCCACCGTCCCCCCTCCTCCTTCGTCCACTTTGCCGATTTCGGTCATCTGCCAGGCCACCCGGTGGGTGTTGAAGATCCGCCGGATTTCGCCCACGTACTCGGCCCGGGCATCGGAGGCCCCCGCTTTTCCCCGGTGGCCGGTGAATTTCTCCAGGCAGACCCCGTAGCCGATGCGGCCGGCATTCTGCTTTTCGTGAACCTCGGGATAGTTGGGGTCGAGGGCCGATTCCACGTCGGCGGAGATGGCCTTGGAATGGGCCAGGATCTTCTTGACCCGGGTCTCGGTGGGGGCCTCGCCGGATCGCTCGATCATTCCCCGGACGACTTCTTCGATGAAAAGCGACTGGGCTCCGGTATTTCCTTCACTGCCGATCTCTTCCTTGTCGGCGAAGAGGGCCAGGATCGGCCGGGGCGGATTTTTCAGGGAAAGAACCGCCTGAAGGGAAGTGTAGGCGCTGGCCCGGTCATCCTGCCCGTAGGCCCCGATCAGGCTTCGGTCGAAACCCGCATCGCGGGCCTTCATGGCCGGCACCAGTTCCAATTCGGAGCTGGTGAAGTCCTCTTCGACCAGCCCGTATTTCTCGTGGAGGAGCTCCAGAATCCGCAGCTTGATCCGTTCCTTGGCTTCCCCGTCGGGGTAGGGGAGACTGCCCGCCAGGGCGGTGAGCTTTTCCCCCTCGATGGCCTCGGCCAGCTTCTTCTGGTCCTGCGTTTTTCCGGACAGGTGGGGAAGCAGGTCATTGATGACGAAGACCGGGTCGTCCGGATCTTCCCCGATCCGGACGGGCAAAGTGGAGCCGTCGGCTTTTACGACGAAACCGTGAAGGGAGAGGGGGATCGCCACCCACTGGTATTTCTTAATCCCTCCGTAATAGTGAGTGCGGAAGAGGGCCAGGTCGGAATCTTCGTAGAGGGGGTTCTGCTTCAGGTCGACGCGGGGGGAGTCGATGTGGGAAACGATGATGCGCAGGCCTTCGGCCAGGGGCGACCGGCCCAGAAGGGCTAGGGCGATGGACTTTTCTTTGTTCACGGAGAAAAAATTTTTTCCCCCGCCCGGGCGGGAAATTTCCCGGAAGCCCGCTTTCCGGGCCGCTTCCAGGATTCCCCGGACCGCTTCGCGCTCGGTCTTGGCCTGGTCGAGGAATCTCTTGTACCCTTCCGCGAAGCGGAATACTTCTTTCCTCTCTTTCTCCTCCATCCGGTCCCAGGCGAGCTTCCCCTGGAACTTCAATTTTTTCTCCAGCTCCTTGGTTTTGTTCCGGTCTTTTTCTTGGACCGCCATACCCAATTCTCCCTCCTTAGTCTCTTAAGAGGCAAGCTGTGCGCGAAATGGCATCAAAACTGTCTATAGAAAGGGCTGATTCCAATCCCGCGGGGCGCGGGACGAAGCACGAAATTCGAAATTCGAAACAAATCCAAATGTTCCAAATTCAAACGTCTTTTCTTTGTTTGCTGTTTTTGAACTTTTAAATTTCGAATTTGTTTCGGATTTCGATATTCGAATTCCGGATTTTTCGACGCCTCAAAGCTGTTTGGTTCCGGCTATGCCAGGTGAGGATGAAAGCTCAACCGGATGTGCAACCTTGCTCACCGCTTGACGCGGGCCGACCCGTTTTCCAGGTTCACCGTGGCCTGCAGGCGGGGCAATTGATCAAAGCAGGGCTGGCAGAGGGGAAAATCCACGACCTTGTGGTCGACCTGGATCTGCAGGCTCAAGCCCTTTTCGTTGAACACTTTCCCGCAATAGGCGCAGCTGGGATTATCCTGGAAAGGCTTCTTGCTCAAAGTAAACTCCATCATCGGGATATCCTCCTCCGAAAAAAAGTTTCAAGTTTCAGGTTGCAAGGTTCAAGTGAAATACGGTCTTCCATTTTAGATATTTCGAATTTTAGGTGCTTTGGGCACGATTCCTGGTTCGGTCCCCTGGGGCGATGCGATGGACGCGGAAGGACTCCACTCCTTCCAGAGTTCGTCCGCCAGTTTTCCGTACGCCGCGGCATAACGGTCGAGCCCCCCCGAACATTCGGTGAGAAGGGTCTCCGCCCCGATATGGGTGGGACAGGCGCCGGTTTGCGCCACCACCTGGCGGAGGAGATGAGGGTGGTCGATGACCATGCAGGGACGGAAGAAATTGGTAGAATAAGGCTGGCGCCGGCGGAAAGCGTGGAAGAACTCGGAATTCAGAATCTCGCCCAGCGGTTTCTCCCGGATGTTGTCCACCGAAAAATGGATGAAGACACAGGGCTCCACGTCCCCCCGGTTGTTGATGTGCAGATACCGGTCCCCGGCGATGCACCCACCGACCAGAGGCCCGTCGTTCCAGAAATCGACCAGGATGACGGGCACCCGGGGCCGGAGTTCCGTCAGCCGCCGGCGCCGGTGGATCCGTTGCTGGGGCGTGGGCATGAGATCCATATCGGGACTCTTGCCGATGGGCACGTAATTGAAGAACCACCCGATGAAACATCCCTGCTGGGCTAAAAAATCCACGAATTCATCGCTGATGATCACCTCGCTGTTCTGCCGGGTGGCGGTGGCCGAAAACCCGAAGAGGACGCCCTCTTGGCGCAGGTTGGACATGGTTTCCAGAATCTTCCGGAACGCTCCGGGCCCCCGTCGGGCGTCGGTTTCCTTCTCCCACCCTTCCACGCTGATGGCCGGAAGAACATTCCCCAGGCGGGAGAGGGTCTGGGCCATTTTTCGATCGATGAGCGTGCCGTTGGTATACACCTGAAAGTACTGGTCCCCGTGGGCCGCGAAGATGTCGAGGAGATCGGGCCGGATAAAGGGCTCGCCCCCGGAGACGGTCACGAAATAAACCCCCATCTCCTGCGCCTCGCGGAGCACCCGGTGAATCAATTCCCCGTCCAGTTCCCGCCCTCTTTCGTACTCGCCGGCATAGCACCCGTAGCAGGCCAAATTGCAGCGCATGGTGGGGCTGAGGACGATGAAGAAGGGGGGATCGAAACCGAAACGGGAATGAAATTCCTCCCGTTGGGGGGCCGCGGCGATAAACTCGTTCACGATCAGGTTCCGGGCGAATTTGTCCAGGCAGGGTTTCGAACAGCGACCCATGGCCCTCCGGCCATGAAGAAGAAGGCTCTTGAAAAATTCCTTGCCCTCCGGGTACTTGGAGATCAGGGGGGATTCCAGCCCGTTCCGGACGAGGGGAAACTGAAGGAGATTCTTCTCGCTGATTCGAGGAAGGATTTTCAGGACGGCTTTTGCGGTTTGAACCGTGGCGAATTTCTTGATCCGGTTCTGAACACTCATTCTCTGGCATCCTCCTTGGGGATGGGATTTAGTCTATTCCAAATGGAATCCCGAGTCAATCAAGTCGGGGTGAGATTTTTCACCAGGGTGCTGCGGACTCGCTGGGAGAGTTGCTCTTCGTTCTTGGCAGGAGTTCCGGCGGTTTCGATGGGAGGGTCGATCTGGATTCGAACCTGTCCCGGATAGGTTCGCCAGTCCCCTTTCCGCATGATCCTGGAGGCCCCCTGGATGGTGATGGGGAGGATGGGAGCCTGGGATTTCAGGGCGATGAGGAAAACCCCTTTCTTGAAGGGCTGCAAGTTTCCGTTCGGGCTGCGGGTTCCTTCGGGGAAGATGATCACCGACATTCCTTTCCGGACGACTTCAGCGGCCCGAAGCATGCTGCGGTAGGCTTTCTTGGGGCTGCCGCGCTCGATGGGGATGTAGCCGATCCGGGACATGGCCCAGCCCATGAAGGGGATGCGGAAGAGCTCGGCTTTCGCCGTCCAGCGAAATTGGATGGGAAGATATCCGAGAAGGGCGAAGATGTCAAAGGTGCTCTGGTGGTTCGAAACCAGGATGTAACTCTTTTCCGGTTCGATGTTTTCCAACCCCTGGATGCGGATGCGGGTGCCGGTGATGCGCAGCTGGATCTTACCCCAGAGACGGGCGACCAAGTGGGGGATGTTCCCGGAAGAGTCGAAGAGGGAGAGAAGAATCGCAACCATCCCCAGAATAACCGTGGTGACTAAAAAGATTACCCAGCAGAGCAGCGTTCGGAACATACATCCTGATCCTTTCTGGTGATCTATTCATACTCGATTCCCGCAGGACTGTCAACGCCGCTTTCGAATGCGGAATGCGGAATGCCGAATTGGAGAAATGAACCCTGGAGAAAGATCCCGAGACCTGAGAAACATGTTCAGGGGCAAGCAAGATTCGTATCACATCGCTTAGGAAATTATGAAAGGCTCTGCGGCTTCCGGGGACGGAAAAAATCAACCGGAGAGTACGGAGACCGCGACCGCAGAGTAAACATAATTGGACTGCTGGAATGATGGAATAATGGGTTTAAGCATTCTAATCTTTTTGCCCATCATTCCAATATTCCATTTCCTCTAATTCTCCGCGACCTCTGCGGTTAAGTTTTTTTCAATTCCGGCATTCCGAATTCCGCATTCCGAATTTGCCTTGACTTCCTCCCCTTGGATGATAAAATTCCCTTCATCGGCGATCGGCGGAATATCGTAAGGAAAACATTGATTTTAGGATGACCGGCGCGGCAAGCGGAACCTGCCCGGCGGGAAGGAGGGGATGGAGTGATTAACAAGGTGATCCTCATCGGCAGATTGGGGGCGGACCCGGAGATCCGTTATACCCCCAGCGGAGCGGAGGTGGCCAACTTCCGGATCGCGACCAGTGAGATGTGGACCAACAAGAACGGAGAGAAGGAAGAACGCACCGAATGGCACCGGATCGTGGCCTGGAGGGGGTTGGCCAAAATCTGCGGCGAATACCTGAGCAAGGGGCGGTTGGTCTACATCGAAGGGAAAATTCGCACCCGGGCTTGGGAAGACAAGGAAGGCAACAAGCGGACGACCACCGAGATCGAGGCCACGGAGATGAAAATGCTGGGCGGGGGCGGGGAGGCCGAGAAGAGAACCAAAGAACCCGATGCAGCATACGCTCCTCCCTCTGCTCCTGCCAAGGAAGAGGAGGATATCCCCTTCTGAAAAAATAAGCAGAGAGCAGAGAGCATAGAGCAAAGAGCAAAAGCTCCATCATTCAATTGGTAAAGATTGGCGGGGAGGAATGATGGATTCCTGTGGCCGAATCATTTCCCCCGCGGGGGGAGAATTCTTTTCGGGAAAAGGGCGGGAAGACGGCCGTCGGCAGGCGTCATTTTTGGATCGGGTGCGATTTTGAACTTTGAACAGGCTTTACAATTGGTCGAGGAGGAGTTGAAGGCGGTGGAGGCCGATATGGCCAGGAACTTCTTCTCCGAGATCAAGATGATCCCCACGGTGAGCCGTTACCTCATCTCCAGCGGAGGGAAGCGGTTTCGACCTCTCCTGCTTCTCCTGTGCGCCAAGCTGGGCGGGTATTCCGGCCCTCATGCCATCCCCCTGGCCAGCTCCATCGAGTTCATCCACACGGCTACCCTTCTGCATGATGACGTGGTGGACCGGGCTTTCCTGCGGCGGGGATTGGCTTCGGCCAACTCCGTCTATGGCGATGGAGCGAGCGTCCTGGTGGGCGATTTCCTGTTTACCAAGGCCTTCTCCAAGGTCGTCCAAGGGGGGAGCCTGAGAATCCTGGAAGTGGTATCCAACAGCACGACCCGAATGGCGGAGGGCGAGGTGATGCAGTTGGTGAAAATGGGGAACCCCGAGACAACCGAAGAGGACTATCGGTACGTGGTGATCAACAAGACCGCCATTTTGATTTCCGCAGCCTGTCAGATCGGCGGGGTCCTGGGCGGGGTCTCGGCGGAAAAAGAAAAGGCCCTGGCCGATTTCGGCCTGAACGTGGGGATTGCCTTCCAGCTCATGGATGATACGCTGGACTACATTGCCGACGAAAAGACCCTGGGAAAGACGATCGGAAAAGATCTGATCGAAGGGAAAGTAACGCTGCCCCTGATTCATGCGTTACAGATGTGCCCGCCGGCGGACCGGGAACGTCTCGCTGGGATCGTCAAGAATCAAAACCGCACCGCCGAGGATTTAAAACAGGTAATGAGGCTGGTGCAGGATCTTGCGGGCATTGAGTACACGGTGAAGAGAGCCGCCGGCTATGTGGACCAGGCCCAGGCCGCCCTTTCCGCTTTTCCCCCCTCTCCGGAGAAAGAAGCCCTCCTGGCGATTTCCGATTACACCCTGAAAAGGAAAAAGTAGTATCTCCCGCAGAGGCCGCAGAGGAGAAACCTCAAAATCCCAATCCTGAAATTCAAAAAAGGAACGATTTTTTAACCCGCAAACTCCCAAACAAGGAGCTTGGAGTTTTGGACGTCGGAATTTAGCATTTTGGGGCATTGATTTTTGCGCTATGGATTGGAATTGGACGGTTCACGGGTTCTCTGCGGCACTGCGAGAGACAATAGAAATGTAGTTCGGAGTTCAGAGACCCAAAGCAGGTCCCTACTTGCTTCCTACGATTTCTACTCCGAACTTCCTACCAAATCTTTATACGCCGGCAGAAATCCCAACCCATCCGCTTCGTGGATCGCCCGGTGAACGGATTCGGCCACGGCCTCTTCAGCCAAGATGCCGACGGCATTTACGTCCGCGGTCTGTTCTCCCGCCGAAAGGGCGAAGATGAGGTCTCCATCCACCGTGGAGTGGATGGGCCGGATGGTACGGGCGAACCCACTCTGGGCCATCTGGGCAACCTTGGTCGCCTGGCGTTTCGTGAGCTTCACGTTCGTGGCCACCACCCCGAGGGTGGTGTTTTGAAATCCTTTCTCCGGCCGGGGAGCGGCAAAGCCCTCTTTGATACGGGCTGCTGAGTTGATAAAGGAGCGGGGGTTCTTGGGATCCCTGGCTCCCGCGAGAATCTTTCCCTCCTTCGGGTCGATCACATCGCCGAAGGCATTGACCACCACCAGGGCGGCCACGATGACCCCGCCTGGCTGAATCAGGGAAGCGGTTCCGACCCCTCCTTTGGTGGCCCAGCGGATTCCGAGCAGTTTTCCCACGCTGGCTCCGGCCCCGGCCCCCACGCTCCCTTCTTCCACCTTTCCGCTATGGCTGTTCAGACAGGCCCGATAACCCATTTCCTGATCGGGCCGGACCCTTCCCTCTCCGATCCCCAGGTCATAGATGATGGCCGTGGGAACGATGGGAACCCTGCCCGCGGAGGTTGGATACCCGATGCCCTTCTCTTCCAGAAACCTCATGACTCCCCCCGAAGCGTCCAGGCCGAAGGCGCTCCCTCCGGAGAGGAGGACCCCATGGACCTCATCGACAAAATGGAAAGGATGGAGGGAGTCCGTCTGCCGGGTTCCGGCGGCCGATCCCCGGACATCCAATCCTCCCACCGCACCCGGCGGGCAGAGCACCACCGTGCAGCCCGTGGCTCCCCGGAGATCCTGGGCATGGCCGACATGAAACCCGGGAACGTCGGTGATGGCGTGGTTCATGGCCCGTTCCTTTCGGCGAAGAGTGCTTATTCCTACCGTCTTGGAGGAAGGAAGTCAAGGCAATTGCATATTGCCTTGCCCACCCCCGCTTTTGGAGAAAAGAACCCTTCGGCGAATAGCTTCCGGAAGCAGAAAGCCTAGCCCAACGAGCAAAAACCGGGGGCAGCAAGAATTGCATATTGCGCGTTGCGGAAGGAAAGGGCCCATGGTCATTCCCTGCTTCGACCTCTGGCAGGATGATCAGGCTCGTTCCAGGGATTCCTTCAATCTTCCCGTTTTTGATACCACCCAAGGGGGTGAGGATTCAGGAAGAGGGGAAAAAGGAAAAACCGGGATGGGAAAAAGGCTTGACGGGCCCTGCCAGGGCTTTTAAAATTCAAGTAGCCTCGGTTTTAGTTTGAGTCCTTTTTGGCCGAAGAAATTGGGTGGGGTCAGCGGCTTTTCGGAAGCGGCGCCCCGCCTAATGTGTTTTAGGTTTCCCAGAGTGGATTTCACTCATGAAAATGAACCCAAAGTACCCAGAACCCATCAAGCCGCAACGTTCCCTCCTGGAGTGGTGCAGGGAGAGATGGCTGGACCTGCTGATCACCCTGGGGGGGATGGTGGCCGTTCTGCTGGCCACGATTTACCTCCATTTTCTGGCCCCCGCCGGCTGGACCCGGAATGCCAAAGTGGTCGTGATTCCCCAGGGGAAAGGCTTCCATGAAGCCGCCCGGATCCTGGAAGACAGCGGGATCATCCGGGATCGGAGGAGCTTTTATCTCCTGGCGCGGATCGAAGGAGTGGTGGCGAAGATAAAAGCCGGTGAATATGAAGTTCACACCCAAATGACCCCCAGCGAGGTTCTCTCCAAACTGATCCGGGGGGAGGTCATTCAGTATCCGGTCACCATTCCGGAAGGCTACAACATCTACCAGATCGCCGAGGTCCTGGAGCAGGCGAAAGTGTGCTCGAAAAAAGTATTCCTGGAAAAGGCCGGCGATCCGGCCCTCATCGAATCTCTGGGGATGGAAGGGGACAGCCTGGAGGGGTATCTTTTCCCGGACACCTACAATTTCCCCAAGGGGTTTGGAGAAGAGCAGGTGATCCGCCAGATGGTGGCCCGGTTCAAGGCCGTTTTCAATCCTCTGGCCAAGCGGGCGGAAAAGATGGGCTTAAGCCGGAGAGACGTGGTCATCCTGGCTTCCATGATCGAGAAGGAAGCCAGGGATGATCAGGAGCGAAGGATGATCGCGGCCGTTTTCCACAACCGCCTGCAGCGGGGAATGGCCTTGCAGAGCGATCCCACGGCCATCTACGGATTGAGAGAGAAACGAAGTTCCATCACCCGGGAGGATCTGCAGCGAAGGACCCCCTACAACACCTACATCATCAGCGGACTGCCCAAAGGGCCGATTGCGAACCCGGGCATCAAATCTCTCCAGGCGGTTGTGTTTCCGGCGGATGCGAACTACCTGTACTTTGTCTCCAAGAACGACGGCACCCATTATTTTTCCGGCACCCTCGAAGAACACAACCGTGCCGTGGCCAAATACCAGAGAAGGACGAAAAAATAAATTCTCCCCGTGGCGTCAAAAAATTGAATTGGACGATTTTGTTCACCCCCTGGTATGAACCTCCCATGCATTCCCCCCAGTTAGCCTAAGCCCTTAAAAAAAAATAAGAAAAATTGAAATTAAATTTTTCTTGACATATTTCCGATAAAACCGTATATTGACCTCAAGGTGGTATAAAGTGGTATAAAGCGGTATAACTTGGGGAACGCAGGGTATCAAGAAATGTTCCGGGGCAGGTTTGAACATATTATAGATTCCAAGGGGAGAATCTCCATCCCGGCAAAATACCGGGAGCTCCTCGCGGAAAAGTATGACGAGCGGTTGATTATCACCAATTTTGACCGTTGCTTGGTAGCCTATCCCTACGAAGAATGGCGAAACGTGGAAGAGAAGATCGGCTCCCTTTCCATGGTCAAAAAGGAAGCCAAGGCTTTTCAGCGTTTCTTCGTCTCCGGGGCGGCGGAATGTCCCATCGACAAACTGGGCCGGATCCTGATCCCGCCGACCCTCCGGTCCTACGCCCACCTGGAGAAAGACGTGGTCTTTGCGGGGATGCTCAAGAAGTTTGAAATCTGGTCCAAGGAACGTTTCCTCGAAGAGATTAAGGGCGCGGAAGAAAACTTCGAGGCGATGGGCGAAACCCTCGCCGCTCTGGGCCTCTAGCGTATGGAGGAAGTCCGGCATCTCCCGGTTCTGCTGCCAGAGGTTCTCGAAGTCCTGGATTGCCGGCCGGGTCGGATTTATGTCCGACGGAACCGTGGGGGGCGGAGGACACAGTCGGGGGATTCTGGAAAAGAGTTTCCCTACGGGAAGGGTGATCGGCCTGGACTGGGATGAAGAGGCCCTGGAACGGGCGCGGAAAAACCTTTCCCCTTTTGCCGGCAGATTCGAACTCCGAAGGGCAAACTACAAGGATTTCAAGTCGGTCTTGGAGTCCCTTTCCATCCCGGGCGTGGATGGGATCCTGCTGGATCTGGGGATTTCCACGGAACAGCTGGAGAGCCGGGAGCGGGGGTTCAGCTTTCGCTGGGATGCCCCCTTGGACATGCGTATGAGTCAGGAGACGATGACCACCGCCCAAGAACTGGTCCGGAAACTCCCCGCTACGGAGCTGGAAAGCCTCTTGCGGGAATTCGGCGAGGAGCGATGGGCCCGCCGGATCGCCCGGAACATCGTCCGCCGGCGGCAGAAGGCTCCCCTCCGGACCACCCGGGAGCTGGTCGAGGTGATCGAGAGGTCCGTTCCCCCGCAGCGCCGGGGCATTCATCCGGCAACGAGAACCTTCCAGGCCCTGCGCATATCGGTGAACGAGGAGCTGAAGAACCTGAAGGCCTTTCTCGCCGATGCGCCGGAGCTCCTCAATCCCGGAGGCAGGCTGTGCATCATTTCCTACCATTCCCTGGAGGACCGCATCGTGAAGAATCACTTCCGGGAATGGGCCCGGGGCGGAGGAAGAAAAAATCCCCTCTTTCGCCTTTTGACTCCCAAACCCGTGGTTCCCTCCGAGGAAGAGATCTCCCGGAACCCGCGGGCGCGCAGCGCCAAGATGAGAGCCATCGAAAAGCTTTGATCCGAGGAGGAAGAAATGGCTGAAGCAATCTCCAAAAGAATCGCCGTACTGACCCCCGGGCGGGAACGGGAAGGCGAGGGCGCTTCCCCGGCGGCTGCCGGGTCGAGAGAAGTCAATCGAAACCTGGTCTTCGTGGTCCTGGTGGTGTGCTCTGGTTTTCATCGGATGTTCCCTGTTCTATGTCTGGTCCCATCACCAGATCATCTCCCTGGGATACGAGACCTCCGAGGCCGCCCGGGAGGAGCAGGCGCTGGTGCAGGAAAACAACCGGCTTCGTCTGGAACTGGCTTCCCTCAAGGCCCCCGGCCGCATCGAGCGGATGGCCCAACAGGAACTGGGTTTGGCCCCTCCGCAGAAGGAACAGCTGATCATCGTACGATGAAGCAGCCCCTCGAGACATGGCTCCGGATTCGCATCGTCCTGCTCCTCTGCATATTCTCTTGCCTTTTTCTGGTCGTCTTCGGGAGAGCCTATCAGCTCCAGGTCCTCCAGAGCGAGTGGCTCGCCGCCATGGCCGAGCGGCAGTCGCAGCGGATCGTCCAGCTGGTTCCCAAAAGGGGAATCATGTACGACCGGAAGAAGGAGGAGATGGCCATCAGCGTGGAGGTGGACTCGGTCTTTGCCCAGCCGGGCAAGGTCCAGGACCTGCGTGGGGTAGCCCAGAAAATCGGCCCCATTCTGGGAAAGAAGCCCGCCGCTCTTCTGGGCAAACTGAAGAGGGAAGAGCCCTTCGTCTGGCTGCAGAGGGGCATCACTCCGGAACAGCGGGCGGCCATCGACAAATATGATTTCAAGGGGGTCGACTTCTTAAAGGAGACCAAACGATTCTACCCCCACGGCGAGCTGGGGGTGCATGTCATCGGTTTTGCCGGGCTGGACGCGAAGGGGCTGGAAGGGGTGGAGCTGGGGTATGATGAGTTCATTCGCGGAGAGCCCGGGTACATGATCATCTCCCAAGACGCCCTGGGCCGGTCCATCACTCCCCAGAGCGTTCCCTACCGCCAGTCGCTGGACGGCTGCGAAGTCATCCTGACCATTGACAAGAACATTCAGTACCTCGTGGAGAAAGAGCTGAAGAGGGCCGTCCAGGCCTGCTCGGCCAAAGGGGGGATGGCCGTGGTCATGAATCCCAAGACCGGGGAGATTCTGGCCCTGGCCGTTCAGCCCTCCTTCGACCCGAATCATGGCTCGCAGGCTCCTCCCGAGATCCGCAAGAACCGGGCCATCACCGATACCTTCGAACCCGGCTCGACCTTCAAGGTCTTCTCTCCTGGCCGCGGCCCTGGAAGAGCAGGTGGCCGCCCCCAAGGAGATGTTTTTCTGCGAGAATGGCTCCTACCTGGTGGGGGGGAAGATCATTCACGACACCCACAAGCACGGGTGGCTTTCGCTGTCGGACATCATCAAAGTCTCCAGCAACATCGGGGCCAGCAAAGTGGGCCGGAAGCTGGGAAAGAACAAACTCCACCGCTACCTGAAGAACTTCGGGTTCGGCGGCAAGACCGGGATGGACCTTCCGGGGGAGGTCCCGGGTTTTCTGGCGGCGCCCCGCACCTGGTCGGAAGTCGGCCTGGCCAACATCAGTTTCGGGCAGGGAGTTTCGGCCACGGCACTGCAGCTCACCAGCGCGCTGGCCGCCCTGGCCAACGGCGGGGTGCTGATGAGGCCCTACGTCGTCAAAGCCGTGCTGGAGCCGAACGGAAGCGTGCTGAAAGAAAACCGCCCCAAGTCCGTGCGGCGGGTCGATTTCTCCGGAGACGGCGGGCAGGGTCGTCCAGATCCTGAAGACGGTGATGGATGAAGGCGGGACCGGCCGTGCGGCCCGGCTCTCCGGCTATGAATCCGCGGGCAAGACGGGAACGGCCCAGAAAGCCCTGGCCAACGGCCGGGGGTACTCCGACAAACGGGTCGGATCTTTCTTCGGGTTTGCCCCGGCGGACAATCCCCAGGTGGTCATCACCGTGATCATCGACGAGCCCCAGGGCAACAGCTACGGGGGAGTGGTGGCCGCGCCGGCCTTCAAAGCGATCGCCGAGCAGGTTCTTCCTTCCATGGGAGTGTATCCCAAGGGGGTTACTTATCTGGCCAAAGCGGGGTCCGGCAGGATGACCGGGAGGGAAGAACAGATTCCGCCCCCACCGGCCCAGCCCGCCTCTGTTGAAGTCTCCGAAGAACCGGGGGTGATGCCCGACTTCTCGGGAAAATCCCTGAGGCAGGTGGTGTTGACCGCCCAGCGGCTGGGTCTGGATTTGAAGCTGATGGGAACCGGGAAAGTGGTTTCCCAGAATCCCCCCCCGGGGCAGGTCCTCCAGGGCCAGACCCGGGGGGTGGTGAAATTTTCGCCGGAGAGTTGAACAAATGCGGAATGCGGAATTCGGAATGCCGGAATGCACAGATCTCAAACGGAAAAAGCGCGGAATTCGGAATGGGGAATGGAACAGAAAAAAATGGAAACCCGGATCCCGCTGGATTTTTGACCTGGGGACGAAAAGGAGTATAATTCATTAACGCCTCGCAAGGATCGAAAAAAGAATTGCTCTTGAAAGACCTCATCTCCGCCCTGCCCCGGAAGGAAGTCCGGGGAAATGCCGCGGTGGAAGTGAAGGGACTCGCCTACCATTCCGGGGCGGTTCAGGAAGGTTTCCTCTTCGCGGCCATCCGGGGGCTGAAGGAAGACGGGACCCAGTATGTTCCCGACGCCCTCGCCCGGGGAGCCCGCGCGCTTCTGGTCGATCAACCCCTGGAAGTCCAGGGGCCCGTCCAGGTCATTGTGCCCGACGTGCGGGAAGCCCTGGCCCGGTTGGCTTCCGCTTTTTACGGAGAACCCGTCCTCCTCGCTGGTCCTGATCGGAATCACGGGAACGAACGGAAAGACCACGACCTCCTATCTCGTCGAGTCCATCCTGACCGCGGACGGGAAGCGTGTGGGAGTGATGGGCACGGTGAATTACCGGTTTCAGGACCAGGTCTTTCCCGCGCCCACGACCACTCCGGAATCCCTCGACCTGCAGAAGAATCTCCAGGCCATGCGGGAGGCGGGGGTCACCCATGCGGTCCTGGAAGTATCCTCCCACTCCCTGGACCTGCAGCGGGTCCGGGGATGCGACTTCGACGTGGCCCTCTTCACCAACCTCACCCGGGACCATCTGGACTACCACGGGTCCATGGAAGAGTACTTCCAGGCCAAACAGCTCCTCTTCACCCAGGGCCTGCGGGAAAGCAGGAAGGAGAAGCGCTTTGCCGTCCTCAACGGGGATGATCCCCGGGCGGAGGAGCTGGCCCGCCTCACCTGCGGTACGGTTTTCCGGTACGGCGTCGAAGGCAAGGGGGAGATCTGGCCCCGGAGTTACGAAGAGCGGCCGGAAGGGTTGAGTTTCCGGCTCACCACTCCCCGCGGGTTGCTGGAGGGCGAATCGGCTTTGATCGGCCGGCATAACCTGTACAACATCCTGGCGGCGGTAAGCGTAGGAGAAGTCCTGAGCGTTCCGCAGCGGGCCATGGTCGCCGGCGTGGCCGGGCTCAAACGGGTTCCGGGAAGGATGGAGCGGGTCCCCGGGGACGACGGAATTCATGTGTTTGTGGATTATTCGCACACTCCCGACGCGTTGGAGCGGGCCCTGGAAACGCTCCAGAAGGTACGAAGCGGGCGGCTCATCGTGGTCTTCGGATGCGGGGGAGACCGGGACCGGGGGAAAAGACCGGAGATGGGAAGCGTCGCGGCCACGGGGAGCGATCTGGCGGTGATCACTTCGGACAATCCCCGGACGGAAGATCCCCTGAAGATCATCGAAGAGATCGAAAGGGGAACCCAACGGACCGGCCGGAAGAGATACGAAGTCTCCCGACTGTCCAATGGGTGGGATGCGCCGGGATACGCGGTGATTCCGGACCGGAGAGAAGCCATCCGGAGGGCCATCGGGGCGGCCCGGGCGGGGGATATCGTTCTCATCGCCGGGAAGGGGCACGAGGATTATCAGATCCTGGGGAGCCGGAAGATTCACTTCGACGATCGCGAAGAGGCGGCCGAAGCGCTCGCCTCGCCTGAGGAGGAAAGGGGATCGTTAATCTCTCGGCGGAAGAAATTGCCCGGGCCACCGGGGGAACGGTTCTTTACGGCGACTCTCTTTCGCGCATTCAGGGAGTCAGCAGTGATTCGCGGCGGATCCAGGCGGGAGAACTCTTTATCCCCCTCCAGGGTCCGAACTTTGACGGTCACCAGTTCATCGGAGAGGCGCTGAGGAAGGGGGCCGCGGGGAGCTTGGCCCGGCGGGACTGGAAGCCCCAAGAAGGAGCCTCCGACTTTCCCGGGAAATTTCTCCTCCGGGTGGACGATACCCTAAAGGCCCTGGGAGATCTGGCTCATGTCTGGCGCCGGCGGCATTCCCGGGTGAAGGTGGTGGCGATTACCGGGAGCAACGGGAAGACCACCGCCAAAGAAATGACCGCGCGGACTCTGTCGGGGCCCTTCCGGATTCTCAAGACCGAGGGGAATCTGAACAACCTGATCGGGCTTCCCCTCATGCTTCTGAAACTCTCCTCCGATCACGAGGTGGCGGTGCTGGAGATGGGAATGAACAGGGCCGGGGGAAATCCGGAGGCTGAAGGAAATCGCCGAACCCCAGGTTTCCCTGATCACCAACATCGGCCGGGCCCACCTGGAATTCCTGGGCAGTCTGGAAGAGATCGCCCGGGCCAAGGGGGAACTCTGGGAGGGGCTGAAAGCGGATGACTGGATCGCGGTGAACCGGGATGACCCGCGCGTCGCGGACCTGGCCGTGGCCGTCCGTTGCCGGAAGAAGACCTTCGGAATCCGGGAGCGGGCCGAGATTTCGGCAGAAGACCTGGCGGTTGAGCCCGGACGGGGAATTCGGTTTTTTTTGAAGCTGGACGGGGGGAAAAGGGCGGTCCGGCTGAACACCTTCGGGCGGCACAACGTGTACAACGCTCTGGCGGCCGCTTCCCTGGCGGCGATCCTGGGGTTGAGCCTGGAGGAGATCGGGGCGGGGCTGGAAAAATTTCAGCCCTATGCCGGGAGGGGAAGAATTCTCCGCCTGGGCCGCAACCTTCACCTCCTGGATGACACGTACAACGCCAACCCGGATTCGCTGGAAGCCACGCTCCTGGCCTTTGCCGAGATGAAAGAGGAAAGCCGGGGACTGGTCGTTCTGGGGGATATGCTGGAACTCGGACCCGGAACCGTTGACTTCCATGTGAAGGCCGGAAAGCGGGCAGGGGAGCTGGGGTTCGGGCATCTCTTTTTCCTGGGGGACCAGAGGGAACATCTGGCCGAGGGGGCCCGGGCGGCGGGAATGGACGAGGGCCGGATTCATTCCTTCACCGACCCGGAAGAGATTTTGGAAAGCCTGGAAGATGCGGTGGAAGAAGGGGACTGGATTCTGATCAAAGGGTCCCGCCGGATGCGCATGGAAAGGATCGTGGAAAAGCTGGTCAACTGCCTGGGGAAGAAGTAGGGGCGGGTTTGAAACCCGCCCCTACGCGGCATGACTCGATGAAGGAACGACGGTAAAAAAATGCTCTATTTCCTCCTATATTCGCTCTGCACGCAAAATTTTCTCTTTTCAATGTCTTCCGCTATATCACCTTCCGGGCGATCCTGGCCATTCTCACCGCCTTGGTGATTTCCTTTTTCTGCGGGCCCTGGGTGATCCGCAAACTGAAGGAACTCCAGGTCCATCAGTACATCCGGGACGACGGGCCGAAAAAACACCTGGAGAAGGAAGGGACCCCCACCATGGGAGGGACCCTGATCCTCTTCTCCATCGCGGTGGCCGTCCTCCTCTGGGCCGATCTCTCCAATTTCTTCATCTGGATCGGGCTCCTGGTCCTGGCGGGGTTCGGGGCCATCGGTTTCGCCGACGATTATCTGAAGCTGACCCACAAGAACTCCAAAGGGCTGACCATGAAGCAGAAGATGGCCTGCCAGATCGGGGTGGCCCTGGCCGCCTCCCTGCTGCTCTACAGGTATCCGACCTTCAAGAGCACCCTGGCCTTTCCCTTCTTCAAAGAGCTCATGCCGGACCTGGGAGCGTTTTATATCCTGCTGGTAATCTTCGTCATCGTGGGAACCTCCAATGCGGTGAACCTGACCGACGGCCTGGACGGGCTGGCCACCGGGCCGGTCCTCATCTCCGCCGGAACGTTCATGGTCCTGGCCTACCTGGCGGGCAACGTGAAGATCGCCAGCTACCTGCAGATTCCCTACGTGTCGGGAAGCGGCGAATTGACCATCTTCTGCGGCGCCATGGTGGGAGCGGCCATGGGTTTTCTTTGGTACAACACCTACCCGGCGCAGATGTTCATGGGGGACACGGGCTCGGTTTCCCTGGGCGCCGCGCTGGGCGCGGTGGCCATCATGACCAAGCAGGAGTTCCTCCTGGCTATCGTGGGAGGCCTCTTCGTGCTGGAGACCCTTTCGGTGATCTTCCAGGTGGCCTCCTACAAGCTCTGGAAGAAGCGGATCTTCCGCATGGCGCCGATCCATCACCATTTCGAGCTGAAGGGATGGGCCGAGCCCAAAGTGATCGTCCGGTTCTGGATCATCACCATCTTCCTGGCGTTGCTGGCGATCAGCACGCTGAAAGCTGAGATGAACGCGGAAACCAGAATGCGGAATGCGGAATGCGGAATGCGGAATGGACCCCCATCCTCTCCCTTCTCCTTCAAGGGGGAAGATTAGGGGGGGGATGGTTCAAATAGCGTTGCAGGGTCCGAACCTATCCAAGGGCCTAGAGCAAAGAGCATAGCGCATAGGGTAAAAAGAGGGTTTGGAATTATGAAAGCTTGGAATCCGGATGGATGGTTTTTCATTCCGCATTCCGAATTCCGCATTCCGAATTTGTAAAGGCTATGGATCTTCGAGGCAAAAAAGTTCTGGTGGTCGGTCTGGCCCGCACGGGCGCGGCGGCGGTACGCTTTCTGGCCAAGAAGGGAGCGAAAGTCAGGGTATCGGAGGTCAAGAAGGCGGAAGAGCTGAAGGCTCCCCTGGAGGCGCTGCGGGGGCTTCCGGTGGAATGGGAGCTGGGAGGGCATACGATTCCCTTCTTTCTGGGGGCCGACCTGATCGTGGTGAGCCCCGGGGTCCCGCTGAACCTGCCGCAGCTGGAGAAGGCGCGGGGAAAAGGAATTCCGGTGATCAGCGAAGTCGAGCTGGCCTTCCGGTTCCTGCGCCGGCCCGCGGTGGCCATCACCGGGACCAACGGCAAGACCACCACCACTACGATGATCGGAGCGATGCTCAAAACCGGGGGAAGAAAGCTTTTGTGGGAGGAAACATCGGCAACCCGTTGATTGACTTCGTGGCCGGTCCCCAGGAAGAGGAATGGGCGGTGATCGAGCTCAGCAGCTACCAGCTGGAAGGGATCCAGAAGTTCCGGCCGGCGGTCTCCGTCCTCCTGAATATTACCGAGGATCATCTGGACCGTTATCCCAGCTTTCAGGCCTATGGTCGAGGCCAAGGGGCGGATCTTTGAAAACCAGGGGAAAGAGGATTTTGCCGTGCTCAATGCCGACGATCCCCTCACCTTTCAGTTTGCCCATCGAATCCAGCCCCAGATTTTCCTCTTCAGCCGGGAGAGATCGGTGCCGGCGGGATGTTTTCTGGATCGGGGGGCGATTCTCTTCCAGGGGATGGATGGAGCCAGAGATCGGTTCAACCTGGAGCGGCTGAAGATCCGGGGGACCCACAATCTGGAGAATCTCATGGCCTCCATCGCCGCCGCCAAAACCTGCGGCTGCCCCCGGGAGCCCCTGCAGAGGGTGATCGAGGAATTCGAAGGGCTGGAACACCGGCTGGAATGGGTGCGGGACCTGGAGGGAGTGAAGTTCTTCAACGACTCCAAAGGGACCAACGTGGGCTCGGTGGTCAAATCGCTCATGAGCTTTGAGGAGCCGGTCCTGCTGATCGCCGGAGGAAGGGACAAGGAGGGGGATTACGGCCCGTTGAAGGATCTCATCGCCGGAAAGGTGAAAGGAATGGCCCTGATCGGCGAGGCCCGGGACCGGATGTTCGCCGCCCTGGGAAACCTGACCGAGACGGTGAAACTCCATTCCCTGGAAGCGGCCGTGGAGTGGGCCTGGTCCAGGGCCCGGCCGGGAGACGTGGTCCTCCTTTCGCCGGCCTGCTCGAGCTTCGACATGTTCGCGAACTACCAGGAGCGCGGGAAGCGCTTCAAGGAAATCGTTGGGGGGCTCAAGAGGAAGCCTGCCGATCGTCCGGCGATGGAAGGGAGAGCCAACTGACATGGATTTTATCCGGCGGATGGACCCCATTCTTCTTTTCTGCACCCTGGGCCTGGCGGGCATCGGGATCGTCATGGTTTACAGCGCCAGCTTCCCGGTGGGCACGGAGCGGATGGGGGATCCCTTCCATTTCCTGAAGAAACAGGCCATGGCCGCGGCTCTGGGGATCGGTCTGTTGCTCCTGGCGGCGCGGATGAATTACCGCTACTGGCAGGTTCTGGCCATTCCCCTCCTCCTGGGGAGCATCGTTTGCCTGTTTCTGGTTTTTGTTCCCGGGTTGCGCCAGCAGATCGGGGGGGCCTACCGGTGGTTGAAGATCGGTCCCTTCTCCTTCCAGCCCGCGGAGCTGGCCAAGCTGGCCCTGGTCATCTACCTGGCCCGCTCGCTGACCCGGAAGGAAGGGAGGATGGAGAGACTTCACCGCGGGATTTCTTCCCCCGGTCATTGTCGCGGGAATCCTCTTTCTCCTGGTTTTCAAGCAGCCCGATTTCGGCACGGGGGTTCTCTTCGCGGTGGTCGTGTTTCTCATGCTCTTTGTGGGCGGGACCCGGCTCCGCTTCCTGGGAGTAGCCTTCCTGGCAGCGGTGCCGGTGCTGGCGTTCCTGGCCTTCCGGGCGGATTACCGCATCGGGCGGTTCCTGGGCTTCTGGGATCCCTGGAAGGATCCGGGAGGAACCGGGTTCCAGATCATCCAGTCCTTCCTGGCCTTCGGCGCGGGGAAAATCTTCGGAGTCGGGTTGGGCGAGGGAAAACAGAAGCTCTTCTATCTTCCCGAGATCCACACGGACTTCATCCTGTCGGTCATCGGGGAAGAGCTGGGGCTGATCGGGGTCACCCTCATCATCATCCTTTTCCTGGCCCTGATCGTCCGGGGGTTTCAGTCCTGCCTCCGGGCTCCCGACCTTTTCGGGACCTACCTGGCGCTGGGGATCACCACCTTGATCGCCATCCAGACCCTGCTCAACATGGGGGTGGTCATGGGGCTTTTGCCCACCAAGGGGTCCACCCTTCCCTTTATCAGTTACGGGGGCACTTCGCTGATGATGAATCTGATGGCCGTGGGAATTCTTCTCAACGTGCATTCACAGGGCGGGAAATCGAGGGATGAAGATCCTGATCGCCGGCGGGGGAACGGGAGGACACCTCTTCCCGGCCCTGGCCGTGGCTGAAGCTTTCCGGGAGAAAGACCCGGGAAGCCGGATCATTTTTGTGGGGAGCCGGAGGGGGCTGGAGTCCAGATTCGTGGGCCGGGAAGGGTACGAACTGAAGACTATCGAAGCGGCCGCTTTAAAGGGAAGGGGGCTGGGGGGAAAATTGGCCGGCCTCATGGCCATCCCCAAGAGCCTCGGGCAGTCCTGGAAGCTGCTCCGTTCGGTTCGACCCGATATGGTCCTGGGAGTCGGGGGGTATGCCTCGGGGGCGGTCGTTTTGACCGCCTGGGCCATGGGTTACAAAACGGCCATCCACGAGCAGAACTCGTTCCCCGGGCTCAGCAACCGCATTCTCGGGAGGTTTGTGGACCGGATCTTTATTTCCTTTGAAAACTCGGCCGCCCATTTCCCCCGGCACAAGACCGTTCTTACCGGCAACCCGGTGAGAAAACGGCTTCGGCAGGGATCCCCCGCCGCCCGGCAGCCGGGAAAGGGAGAATTCACCCTGTTCATCTTCGGGGGGAGCCAGGGAGCGCACCGTTTGAACCAGGCCATGGAGGAGAGCCTCCCCCATTTCAGAGACCTAAAAGGGAAGATACGGATCATCCATCAGACCGGCGACCTCGACTATGATACCGTCCGGGGATTCTATGAACGGGAAGGAGTGGCGGCCGAGGTTCACCGCTTCATTCACGATATGGATCAGGCCTACATGGCGGCGGACCTGATCCTTTGCCGTGCCGGGGCCACGACTCTCTTCGAACTGATGGCCATGGGAAAGGCGGCCATCCTGGTCCCTTACCCCTATGCCGCCAACGACCACCAGACGCTCAATGCCCGGGCGCTGGTCGATGCCGGTGCGGCTCTCATGGTGGCCAACGCGGAACTGAATGGAGAGATCCTGAGCCGCATGGTGGGCGAGCTGAGAGAAGATCCGGAGCGATTGAAAAAGATGGGCGAGCGGGCCGCGGCCCTCGCCCGGCCCCGGGCCGCGGAGATGATCGTGGACCTCTGCGGTCAAATGGTGAGAGATGAATAACCAGACCTTTGGAATGAGACACCGGGTCCGGAAGGTGCATTTCGTGGGCATCGGCGGGATCGGCATGAGCGGGATCGCCGAGGTCCTGCTCAACCTGGGGTACCGGGTGAGCGGGTCGGACCTGGCCGAGTCCGACATCACCCACCGGCTGCAGAAGCTGGGGGCGGAAATCTTTCTCGGCCATCGGGCGGAAAATTTGAAGGAAGCCGACGTGGTGGTCACTTCCTCGGCGGTGCGCAGGGATAACCCCGAAGTCCTTGCCGCTCACGAACACCTCATTCCGGTCATTCCCCGGGCGGAGATGCTGGCCGAACTCATGCGGATGAAGTACTCCATCGCCGTGGCCGGAACCCATGGCAAGACTACGACCACCTCCATGATCGCCACGGTCCTGGCCCACGGGGGGCTGGACCCGACCGCGGTGATCGGGGGCAAGCTGAACGCCTTCGGCTCCAATGCCAAGCTGGGGCAGGGGGATCTCCTGGTGGCCGAGGCGGACGAGAGCGACGGCTCTTTCCTCCGCCTGACCCCGACGATCGCCATCGTGACCAATATCGACCCCGAGCACCTGGACCATTACCGCGACCTGGAGGCGATTCAAACGGCGTTCCTGGAGTTCATCAACAAGGTTCCCTTTTACGGCCTGGCCGTGCTGTGCCTGGACCAGGAGAACGTGCAGGCCCTGATCCCCCGGGTCGCCAAACGCTTCGTGACCTACGGGCTAACGACCCAGGCCAACTACCGGGCCACGGACATCTCCTTCCACGGCCTCAGCACCACCTTTCGGGCCTTGGCGGATGACCGGGAGCTGGGCCAGATCAGCATCCGCATGCCCGGGCTGCACAGCGTCTACAATGCCCTGGCCACGATGGCCACGGCCTTCGAGCTGGAGGTAGGGTTCGGGGTGATCCAAGAGGCGCTGGGGTCTTTCAGCGGGGTGCAGAGAAGGTTCCAGATCAAGGGAGAATGGGGAGGGGTGATGATGGTGGATGATTACGGCCACCATCCCACGGAGATCAAGGCCACCCTGAGTGCGGCCAAGAGCGGATGGGAGCGCAGAACGGTGGTGATCTTCCAGCCCCACCGGTACACCCGGACCCGGGATCTTTTCAAGGAATTCCTCACCGCCTTCAATCAGGCGGACGTCCTCTTTCTCACCGGGATCTACGCGGCCAGCGAGGACCCCATCCCCGGAGTGAAAGTGGAGGATCTCTGCGAGGGGATCAAAGGGCACGGCCACAAGGACGTGACCCTGGTGCCGGACAAGAGTCAGATCGTGGGGCTTGTACTCCCCCGCCTCCGGCCCGGGGACATGGTCATTACCCTGGGGGCGGGGGATGTGTGGAAAGTAGGGGAGAGCTTGATTCAAAAGTTAAAGGAGAAAGACAGTTCGGAGTATGTAGGGGCGATCGGCCGGTCGGCCGCACAAAGTTCGGAGTGAATAACCGTTCGGGGCGCCGAACTTTTACTCCGAACTAAATTGCTCCGAACCAAATTACTTCGAACCTAACGGGATATGATGACGGCGGCGAACAGCATAAAACTCTCCGAAGAAATAAAGGGGGAGATTCTTTATTCGGTCCGCCTTTCCCAATACACCTCCTTCGGGGTGGGGGGGCCGGTGGATTTCTTGGTTTTCCCGGCGGATCTGGAAGACCTGCAGAAGATCCTGAGGTGGTGCCGCCAGCAGAAGTTGGCTTACTTCGTTCTCGGGAATGGGACCAACCTGCTGGTCCGCGACGGAGGAGTCCGGGGAATGGCCATCTCTCTCTCCCGCGGGTTTGGGGGGATCTCCGAATTGGAAAGGGGGGAGGAGGATGGCCTGATCCACGCCGGAGCCGGGGAATCCCTGGGCCGACTGGTGGAATTTTCCCGGGAGAAGAGCCTGGCCGGAATGGAATGGGCCGCCGGGATTCCCGGAACCGTGGGGGGCGCCCTCTTCATGAATGCCGGGGCTTTCCGCGGCGAGATGAAAGACGACCTTCAATCCCTGCAGCTCATGGACCCGGAGGGAAACGCGATCGAAAAAGGAAAGGAAGAGCTCAGCTTTTCCTACCGGGTTCTGGAACTGAAGAAGGGATGGATCATCCTGGGGGGAAAATTCAGACTCCAAATCGGAAACGGCCAGGCGATCCGTTCCCGGATGGAGGAAATTCTCCAGAAGAGGGTCGCCAAACAGCCCCTGCACCTGCCGAGCGCCGGGTCCATATTCCGGAACCCGTCCCGGGTGGCGGCGGGGAAATTGATTGAAGAGGTAGGTTTAAAAGGAACCCGTCTCCGGGACGCCCAGATCTCGGAGAAGCATGCCAACTTCATCGTGAACCTGGGAAAAGCCCGGGCGCGGGACATCCTGACCCTGGCCGAATGGGCCAAAGAGAAGGTGTTCGAGGAAAAGGGCGTGAAACTGGAGATGGAGATCCAGGTCATTGGGGAAGACGAGTAGAATGCGGATTTCGGAATGCGGATTGCGGAATGGCCCCCCCACCCTATCCCTCCCCCTCGAGGGGGGAGGGAGGGGAGGGGGTGGCTCTGTTCGGCTGTTTTGTTCCATGTATGAAAGCTCTGTGATCTCTGTGCGCTCTGTGGTTAATTACTTTTTGAGGCGGCTCTCCCGGGCTGCTTTCTCGGAGAGAGAAAATGATTCTTGGCTTTTCGGTCTTCCTTTATGTTTACTGAAGAGGAGATAAAGAAAAAAAGGATCGGCGTTCTGATGGGCGGGATGTCGCCCGAGCGGGAAGTGTCGCTCATGTCCGGAAGAGCCATTCTCCAGGCCCTCCTGGATCTGGGGTACCGGGCGGTGGCCGTCGAGGCCGATGAGCTTCTGGCCCAGCGCCTGCGGGCGGAGAACATCGAGGTGGCCTTTATCGGCCTCCATGGCTCCCTGGGGGAGGACGGTTCGGTGCAGGGGCTCCTGGAGATGATGCGGATTCCGTACACCGGATCGGGTGTCCTGGCCAGCGCCCTGGCCATGAACAAGGCCGTCTCCCGACAGATCTTCCAGCAGAACGGGCTGCCCGTTCCCCGGTCCATTTTCCTGGCCCGGCAGCCGGAAGGCGGGATCACCCTTTTGAAGGTTCCTTTCCCCCTTCCCGTGGTCATCAAGCCATGCCAGGAAGGCTCGAGCGTGGGGGTGACCATTGTCTCCGATCCCCAGGATATCCCCCTGGCCGCGGAGAAAGCCTTTGGTTACGGGGGAGGGATCCTGGTGGAGGAATTTATCAAGGGGCGGGAGATCCAGGTGGGCATCCTGGATGACGTGGCGCTGGGGGCCATCGAGATTGTCCCCAAGGTGGAGTTTTATAACTACGAGGCCAAGTACACCGACGGGCTGGCCGAACATCTGTTCCCGGCGCCCCTTCCCCCGAAGGAATACCAGAAGGCCCTGGACCTGGGTTTCCAGGCCCATCGGCTTCTGGGCTGTGAAGGGGCCACGCGGGTGGATCTCCTTTTCCGGGGGCCCGGGGAATTCTTCGTCCTGGAGGTGAACACCCTGCCGGGGATGACTCCTCTCAGCCTTCTGCCGGAGATCGCCAGGGGGGTGGGGATCCTTTTTCCGGAGCTGGTGGAACGGATTATCAAGGGGGCGAGGTTGAGAATCCCGGTTCGTAAAAAGGGGGCTGCAACCTAAGCCGGCATAGGCGGAACCAAAAGGTATGAAAAATTGAAAAATCCGAAATTCGAATATCGAAATCCGAAACAAATTCGAAATTCAAAAGTCCAAAAACAGCAAACCCAAAAAGACATTTGAATTTTGAAAATTTGGATTTGTTTCGAATTTCGGGTTTCGTGCTTCGAATTTGGAATCGCCTCTTTTCATTGGAAGGTTTGTTGCCATCTTGGGAACAACATGACTTTTAAGAGACTAAGGATGGGGGATCCAAAAAAGTTTCAGGGTCGCAGAGCGTATGGTTCATAGCCAAGTGAGAGAGAATGGCCAGCAGGCATCGGATCCGGAGACATCGACGGGGAAAAAGGCTCAAAAAACAGAAGGAGAGCTGGCTTCAGAGCTGGGGATCCCGGATCGGAAGAGGAGTCCTCACCCTGGCCACCGTGGGCAGCCTGACCTTTCTGGGGTTCACCGCCTACCGGTATTTCCAGCACTCGGGGCAGCTCAACATCGGAGAAGTGAGGATCATGGGGTGCATGAACATCGTTGAATCCGAACTCCTGGATCTGGCCAGGGTGGATTTCCGGTCCAACCTGATCAACCTGGACCTGCAGGAAATGAGCCGCCGCCTGGCCCAGCACCCCTGGGTGGAGAAGGCGAACGTGCGAAGGGATTTTTCCGGGAAGGCCCTGATCATCGAAGTCCAGGAGCGGGTTCCCCGGGCCCTGATTCTCCTGGATGAACTGTACCTGATGGACCGGAACGGGGAGATTTTCAAGAAGGCCGACCCCAAGGAAAAACTGGATTTCCCCGTTCTCACCGGCCTACATTTGCCGGAGTGGAAGCAGAAGGAGCCCCGGGCCATGGAATTGCTGCAACAGGCCATGGAGCTTCTGGACCAGATGGAAGGGCGGAAAATCTTCACGATTCAGGAGGTCTCGGAGATCCACCTGAGCAAAAAAAACGGCTTGATCCTCTACACCCTGAACGGAGGAGTCCCCATACGGCTGGGGTGGGGGGATTACGGGGACAAGCTGAACCGGCTGGAGAAGGTCCTGCCGGACCTGAGGAACAAGTTAAAGAACGTGGAGTACCTGGCCCTCAACTATTCCAAGAAAGTCGTGGTCAAAATGAAGGAAGGCGGAAAGGAGAAATCCCATAAATCCTGATCAACTCATCGATCCCCCCGTCTTGGACCAAAGGGGGGCAGGGGGGATTTCCGGGAAGCGCGGGGTCTTGGGCAAGACTTCTCCTTTCGGTGAGAACTCGGCGGAAGGACATCCTCGGTAGCTTGATCTTAACGGACAGGACCAAAAAAGGGGAGAGCCCCCATGGCTAAAAAAGGGAAGAAAGAAAACGTCATCGTCGGGCTGGACATCGGGACCACCAAGATCTGCGCCATTGTGGGAGAGGTGACCGACGCCGGGGTGGACATCGTCGGGATCGGCACCCATCCCTCCAAGGGAATGCGCAAGGGGGTGATCATCAACATCGACGCCACCGTGGAATCGATCCGCAAAACCATGGAGGAAGCGGAGCTGATGGCCGGGACGGAGATCAGCGCGGTTTACTGCGGAATCGCCGGGAGCCACATCCGGGGGTTCAACAGCCACGGGGTGGTGGCGGTCAAAAACCGGGAAGTCACCGAAAATGATGTCAAGCGGGTCATCGATGCGGCGCGGGCCGTGGCCATTCCCAACGATCGGGAGGTCCTGCACGTTCTGCCCCAGGAATTCATCGTGGACGACCAGGACGGAATCATGGAGCCCCTGGGGATGTCCGGAGTGCGGCTGGAAGCCAAGGTGCACATCGTCACCGGAGCGGGAACCTCGACCCAGAACATCATCCGCTGCTGCAACCGCACCGGCCTGGAGGTCAACGACATCGTCCTGGAGCAGCTGGCGGCCAGCGAAGCGGTCCTCCTTCCCGACGAGAAGGAGCTGGGAGTGGCTCTGGTGGATATCGGAGGGGGAACCACGGACTGCATCGTTTATTCCATGGGGGCGGTGCGCCACACCTCCAGCCTGGGCCTGGGGGGCAATCAGGTGACCAACGACATCGCCGTGGGGCTGCGGACCCCGCTGGTGGAATCGGAGAAGATCAAGACCAAATACGGTTGCGCCCTGACTTCCATGGTGAAGAAGGAAGAGACCATCGAAGTGCCCAGCGTGGGAGGGAGGCGGGCCCGGTCGCTGTCGCGGCAGATCCTCTCCGAGATCATCGAGCCCCGGATGGAGGAGATCTTCACCCTGGTCCACCGGGAGATCGTCAAGTCCGGGTACGAAAATTTGATTCCTTCGGGAGTGGTGCTCACCGGCGGAACCGCTTCCCTGGAAGGGCTGCCGGAGCTGGTGGAGCAGATCTTCAACCTTCCCGTACGGCGGGGATACCCGGCGGGGGTGGGCGGCCTGATGGATGTGGTGAACAATCCCATGTATGCCGCCGCGGTCGGCCTCATCCTCTTCGGCAAGCGCCACGGGGCGCACGGTCCGTTTCAAGAGCGGAGAGCGAAAGTTTTGGGGCAAGGTGGGCACGCGGATGAAGAGGTGGTTCGGGGAATTCACCTAACCAATGCGGAATTCGGAATGCGGAATGCGGAATTGCGGAATGCGGAATGGGGAATAAGGCGAACAAATGTGGAATGCGGAATTCCGGATGCGGAATGGCTCCCATCCGGCCTTGCCCTTCTGAGGCGGGAATGGGTAGGGGATCAATCCGCAATCCGCAATCCGCATTCCGAAATTGCTTTTAAGGAGGTGGGGGGATGTTTGAAATGGAAGAGAATCAGAAGGCCGGGGCCAACTTGAAAGTGGTGGGGATCGGCGGGGGGGGCTGCAACGCGGTCAACACCATGATCAAGTCCGGCCTGCGAGGGGTGGAATTCATCGGCGCCAACACCGATGCCCAGGCCTTGTCCGCCTGCGCGCTCCGATCAAGGTCCAGCTGGGGGCCAATCTGACCAAAGGGCTGGGCGCCGGGGCGACATCCCGAAATCGGGAGGAATGCCACCCTGGAGGACCGCGACCGTCTCCGGGAGATCCTGTCCGGGGCGGATATGGTCTTCATCACCGCCGGCATGGGCGGGGGAACCGGCACCGGGGGAGCGCCCATCCTGGCCACCATCGCCAAGGAAGCGGGGGCGCTGACCGTGGCCGTGGTCACCAAGCCCTTCCTCTTCGAGGGCAAAAAGAGACAGCGCCAGGCGGAGGAGGGATTGAAGGAACTGCGCAAATGCGTGGACACTTTGATCACCATCCCCAACCAGCGGCTCCTGAACATCGCCGGCAAAGACATGTCTCTCCTGGAGGCCTTCCGCAAGGCCGATGAGGTCCTGCTCCAGGCGGTGAAGGGGATCTCCGACCTGATCACCGTGGAAGGGCTGATCAACCTGGACTTCGCCGACGTGCGGACGGTGATGGGCGAAATGGGAATGGCCCTGATGGGAACCGGGAACGGCCAGCGGAGAAAAGAGGGCGGTCGAAGCGGCCCAGCGGGCCATCTCCAGCCCGCTCCTGGAAGACATCACCATCACCGGCGCCCGGGGAATCCTGATCAGCGTCACCGGAGGGCCGGACCTGGGAATCTTCGAGGTCAACGAAGCCTGCACGCTGATCCAGGAGGAGGCCCATGAGGACGCCAACATCATCTTCGGAGCGGTGATCGACGAGAAGATGAAGGATGAGATGCGGATCACGGTGATTGCCACCGGGTTCGGGAGGGCCGAGAGCAAGGAAGGGCATGTTTCCGAGGGGGCCGCCCTTTCCCCGGAGCGGGAAAAGATCGTGGTGAACTTCGCCCGCAAAGAGGAGAACCGGGAGATTCCCACCTTCCTGCGGTCGGAGAAACCCAGGGAGGTCCAGGAGCGGATCGCCAAGGCGGCCCGGGGGCGAGTCTCCTCCAACCTGGGGAGGATGAATACGACATCCCCACCTTCTTGCGGAAGCAAGCGGACTGATTTTTCACCGCAGAGATCGCCGAGACGCAGAGATCAAATCGAAAATCGGAGACGATCAAACATGCGCATGCAAAGTCCAGGATTCAACGGTAAATTCTTGTAGGGTGACTGCGATTGCCTGGCTGGAATGCAATTTTGCCTTTGATCTTTGGCTTTGAATTTTGATCTGACTCTGCGCTCTCGGCGAGCTCTGCGGTGAAACTTTATGTTGAAAACTTGTCCAGAAAGCTCCATCGAAAAAGCCCACCGCCTCCTTTCCCAGGAACATCAGATCCTGCCCCTCCCTGAGTTCAAGGACCGGGGGGGGGAGCTTTCCATCGCCCTGGCCTATCCCAACCGCTATTACACGGCCATGTCCAACCTGGGGTTCCAGGCCGTCTACTGGCTCTTCAACCAGGCTCCCGGAGACCGTTTGCCAGAGAGTCTTTCTACCGGACCCGGAGGATATTCCGGAATACCGCAGAACGGAGACGCCCCTCTTTTCCCTGGAGTCCCAGCGGCCGGTTCGATCCTTCGATATCCTGGCCTTTTCCGTCTCGTACGAAAATGATTACCCCCATCTCCTTACGATGATGGATCTGGCCAGGATCCCCCTGCTGAGAAAAGACCGGACGGAGAAAGATCCCCTGGTCATGGCCGGGGGCGCCTCGATCCTGATGAATCCGGAGCCCCTGGCCGATTTCGTGGATTTCTTCGTGATCGGAGAAGCGGAGGAGGTGATCGGCCCTCTCACCGAAACCCTGCGGCAAGGCCGGAAGAAGGGCTGGTCGAGAGAAGCCTTGGGGTCCGAATTGGCCAGCCTGGAAGGGGTCTACGTCCCCCAGTTTTACACCCTAACCTACAAGCCGGATGGAACGATTGAATCCTTCACCCCGAAAGAAGGCTTTCCCGCCCGGGTGAAAAGAGCCTGGCTCAAGGATCTGAATGCCTCGGTCACGGTCTCTCCCATCGTGACGCCCAACACCGAGCTTTCGAACATGCTCCTCCTGGAGCTCAGCCGGGGCTGCCGGAGAGGATGCCGTTTTTGCGCCGGCTGTTACGCCTATTTCCCCTATCGCCATCGGGATGCCGGGCTGCTGGAGAAAGCCGCGGTCCGAGGAAAGGGAAGAGCGGAAAAGGTCGGGCTGGTGGGGGCGGCCATCTCCGATTATCCCGGGATCCTCTCTCTCGGGCGGGAGATTCTGCAGGACCAAATCCCCCTCTCCTTTTCCTCCCTGCGGGTCGATTCCCTTTCCCCCGAACTTGCCGACCTGGCTTTCCAGAGCGGGCAGAAGACCATCACCCTGGCCCCGGAAGCGGGCTCGGAGCGGATGCGCCGGGTCATCCAGAAAGGTTTTACCGAAGAGACCATCCTGCGGGCCGCGGAAATTCTGGCGGAGCGGGGGTTCAACAACTTTCGCCTGTATTTCATGGTCGGACTCCCGGAGGAGAGCAAGGAAGATGTGAAGGCCATCATCGATCTGACCCGGAAGATCCAGCATCATCGCCCTGGTAAAGTCTCCCGGCAAGGAAGAAGGCGGAAAAGATCACCGTCAGCCTGAATTCCTTCGTTCCCAAACCGGGAACCCCTTTCCAGTGGCATCCCTTCGAAGAGCTGCCGGGGCTTAAATGAAAAGATGAAATGGATAAAGGACGGTTTCCGCAAGGACCGGAATATTTCCGTGACCGCCGATCTCCCCAAGTGGGCCTACCTGCAGAATCTTTTGTCACGGGGAGACCGGAGGGTGGGAAAGCCTGCTTCTGGCCGCCCACAAGCTGGGAGGAAACTGGCCCCAGGCCTACCGCTCGGTTGATGTAAACCCCGATTTCTACGTCTACCGGGGGCGAACTTTCGAAGAAATCCTCCCCTGGGACTTCATCGATCACGGGGTGAAGAAAGAGGTCCTCTGGAAGGAGTACCAGGCAGCCCTGCTAGAAGGCAAGAAAAGTGCTGAGTGCGGAGTCCTGAGTGCTGAGTAAAAGCTCCTTAACCCGAAACCTGAAACTCGAAACGCGAAACATTTTTTATCATAGTTTTTCGAACATGGATTGGAGTTCTTTAATCAAGCCGATCTCCATATCCGTGTATCGGTCGTCGTTCAGGACGAATTCGATCTCGTAAGAAATGAGATTCTCCACGGCACTGGTGCGGGATTCGATGACCTGGGTTACGGTAATGTCCTTCAACCCCGCGTAGTCCGGAGTCTTGGATATCTCGGTCCGGCGCAGAATCAACCGCAGGGCCTTTTTGGCATCCTCCACGCCCTTGAGAACGATGTCGATTCCCTCCAGTTTTTTGATCGCCTTGGCGATTTTTTCGTCCCGAACCTTGATCCTCATGGAGTCCCCTCCAATCGTTTGACCCTGTTTTTCCTCGAACCTCAGACCTCTAGCTTCAAACCTGTTTTTTCAGTATCATGTCATAACCCCCACGGGTTAGCAAGGGGGAAAATCCCTTCCGGGGCGATTCGGTCTCTGAGAGGAAATTCATTTGGGATGGGGGAACGATGAAGGGGAAAGAGAAAGTCAAAGCCGAGAAGCGAGTCAAAACCTCTCCCTGTATTTTCTGCCAGATCGTCGCGGGAAAAGCCGAAGCCTATCGAATCTCCGAAGACCGGCTTTCCCTGGCGATTCTGGACATCCACCCGCTTACCCGGGGCCATTGCCTGGTGCTTCCCAAGAGGCACGTTCCCTGGTGGCACGATTTGACCGGGGAGGAGACGCGAAGCCTGTTCGCCATGGCCGGAAAGCTGGCCCGGAAAATGATGAAAACGCTCCGGCCGGATTTCGTCTGCCTGTATGCCCGCGGAAGGAGAATCCCCCACACTCACCTTTTCCTGGTCCCCACTTCCAGCGGAGACCTTCTCGACCGTTTTTTCAACACCCTGGAGGGAGCCCAGGAATTCCCCGGCAAGATCGGGCCGGTGAAAAGGAAAAAAGCGCTGAAAGAAACCGCCCGTCTCTTGAAAGGCTAACATGGAAAATAAGTCTTATAAGACCTAACCCGGCATAGCCGGAACCAAACAGGTTCGGGGCATCGAAAAATCCGAAATCCGAATATCGAAATCCGAAACAAATTCGAAATTCAAAAGTTCAAAAACAGCAAACCAAGAAAAGACATTTGAATTTGGAACCTTTGGATTTGTTTCGAATTTCGGATTTCGTGCTTCGAATTTGGAATTGGCCCTTTCCATTGGAAGTTTTGATGCCGTCTTGCGCACAACTTGACTCTTAAGAGACTATAAGACATATTTTTTAGGAGGGGATCCATGATTCTGACTACCAACCATACCAGTTTTACGGTAAGCGATGTGGAGCGCTCGGTAGCCTTCTACCGCGATCTTCTGGGGTTTAAACTCCTGTCCCTGGCGGAAAGGCCCCCTGGTTCGCGGAGATCGCCACGGGCATTCCCGGCGCCCACCTGAAAGTCGCCTATCTCGAAGCTCCGGGCGGGCACCGGCTGGAGCTGATCCAGTACCTCAGCCCCCCGGGGGTGAAGCTGGATACGCGCACCAACAACGTGGGCAGCGCCCATCTCGCCTTCAATGTGGACGATCTTCGCCAGGTTTACCAGGAGTTTAAGGCGAAAGGGATTCGTTTCAAGGGAGAACCGATCGAGACCCCGGCGGGCCCCAACAAGGGAAACCTCATGGTCTACATGCTCGACCCGGATGATTTTACCCTGGAACTGATTCAGATCCGGGCGGGAGCAGAATGAGCATTCATTCACGCTCCCCCATGGACGGGGATTACGCGGTGAAAAAAGGGGAACGCGGGCAAATAAATCCTCGAGCAAGCCAAAGGGGTTCAAGGAGCCGCAAAAAAATGATTGCAAATCAGCAAAAAATATTGACATGATATTTTAAGTGTGTTTAAATGCGTCGCGGGTCCTAGAAGGGGCCCGGGAGATGGGTTGAAAGGGAGATGGGGAGCCATTCAACCCATTCCACTGAATCGGTTGCCAATCAAGAACCAATCTGAATCCAAATTAAAACTTTGAGAGCCATCCAATTCGGTCCAGGCGTGCGGGTTGGAGGTATTTGTATATTTAGGCTTTCTAAAACTGGGGGAGAAGCTTACCCTATGGGGGTCAGGCTAACATCTGAGGCAGGCCGTCAGACAGCCGTCTACCTTCTCGAACGTTCTTACCCCCCTCCCATCTTTCCCGCAGATTCTTTTAACCTGATCCGAAGGACTCGTCTTTGGGGAAGACCCCCGGACGGGAAAGGTGCATGAATCCGCGGAATGCCGGGATGAAGGGCTTCCCTAGGTTCCATCTCCAGCCGTTCTTTGCGCTTTTTGGGAAAACGAACGCAGGATGAGGTTGCCGGGGGAGAAAGACCGATCCGGAGAAATTTTATAAAAAAAGAAGGAGGATACAGGTATGGCGTATGATGCGGTGAAGATGGCGGACTGGCAGATTTCGGAAGCGGCCGAAGAGCACCTGAAATCGGTCTGGGATTTTCAGAAAGAGCTGGGGCTGGAAAAGGATGAAATCATTCCTTTTGGCAGGATCGGAAGGCTCGATTTCATGAAGATCATCAATCGGCTGGGGAAAAAACCCGATGGCAAATATATCGAGGTAACGGCCATTACCCCCACTCCTCTCGGAGAAGGGAAAACCACCACTTCGATGGGCCTCATCGAAGGATTGGGGAAAAGAGAGAAGAAGGTCGGGGGTTGCATCCGCCAGCCTTCGGGCGGCCCGACCATGAACATTAAAGGAAGCGCGGCCGGTGGCGGAAACGCTCAGGCGATTCCCCTGACGGAGTTTTCCATGGGCCTCACCGGGGACATCAATGACATCATGAACGCCCACAACCTGGCCATGGTGGCGGTAAACGCACGGATGCAACACGAGGCCAATTACACCGATGAGCAACTCGGCCAAACGCGGCCTGAAGCGGCTGGATATCGACCCCAAGAACGTGGAAATGGGCTGGATCATGGATTTCTGCGCCCAGGGATTGCGGAACATCATCATGGGCATCGGCGGGAAGCAGGATGGGTTCCTGATGAACTCGAGGTTCGGCATCGCCGTAAGCTCCGAGCTCATGGCCATCCTCTCCATCGTTCGAGATCTGGCGGACCTGCGCGAACGCCTGGGAAAGATTACCGTGGGCTACGACAAACAAGGCAATCCGGTGACCACCGCCGACCTGGAAGTCGCCGGGGCCATGTGCGCCTGGATGCGCAATACCATCAACCCCACCCTCTTGCAGACCGTGGAAGGCCAGCCGGTCATGGTCCATGCCGGACCTTTTGCCAACATCGCCGTGGGCCAATCTTCCATCATTGCCGACCGAATCGGCCTGAAGATGTTCGACTATCATGTGACCGAGAGCGGTTTCGGCTGCGACATCGGCTTTGAAAAATTCTGGAACGTGAAATGCCGCAACAGTGGCCTCATTCCCAATGTCTCGGTGATCACCTCCACGGTTCGGGCCCTGAAGATGCACGGCGGCGGGCCCAGAGTCGTGGCCGGTTTACCGTTGGATCCTTCTTATACCAAGGAGAATTTGCCCCTCCTGGAAAAGGGAGTCGCCAACCTTGTCCACCATATCGGGATCGTCAAGCAGGCGGGGATCAACCCGGTGGTCTGCATTAATTCCTTCCACACGGACACCCAGGAGGAGATTTCCTTATTGCGCCAGGCGGCCGAAAAGGCCGGGGCCCGCTGTGCGGTCTCAGCCCATTGGGCCAAGGGAGGAGAAGGGGCGCTGGAGCTGGCCGACGCGGTCATCGACGCCTGTAACGAAAAGGTGGCTTTCAAGTTCCTCTATCCCCTGGAGATGCCCTTACGCCAGCGAGTGGAGACGGTGGCCAAAAAGGTGTACGGGGCAGAGCGGGGTTTCCTGGGCCCCGGATGCCGCTGCCAAGGCCAAAAAATTTGAGGAAGATCCCAAGTTCAAGGATTTTGCCACCATGATGGTAAAGACGCACCTGAGTCTCACCCATGATCCGGCCCATGAAAGGGGTACCCAAAGGCTGGACCTTACCCATCCGGGACGTCCTGGTGTATTCCGGGGCGAAATTCCTCTGCCCCTGCGCCGGGACCATCAGCCTGATGCCCGGAACAAGCTCGGACCCCGCCTATCGCCGGGTCGATGTGGACGTGAAGACCGGAAAGGTGAAAGGCCTGTTCTAAAGACGATTTCACCACAGAGGCACAGAGGACACAGAGAAAATTTTAAATTCCAAAATCCAATGACTAAAACGCCGAATAAATCGTTTTCATGATCAGGTTTTTGGAACGCTTAGTATACGGTTTTTTATTTTGGACATCATTCATTCTCTGTGAACTCTGTGTCTCTGTGGTGAAAAAAATTAAGGAGGATGAAATGCCCGCGAAGATCATCAGCGGAACCGAGGTGGCCCGGCAGATCCGGGAGGAACTGGCCCGGGAAGTGGCCGCCTTGAAGGAAAAACACAACGTGGTGCCTGGTTTGGTGACCATCCTGGTGGGACAGAACCCCGCCTCGGTCAGCTATGTGACCGGGAAACAGAAGACCGCCAAGGAGCTGAATTTCTACTCCCTCCAGGACAACCAGCCGGAGGACATCACCGAAGCCAAGCTCCTGGATCTGATCGAGAAGTACAACAAGGACCCCAAGATTCACGGAATCCTGGTCCAGCTGCCCCTGCCCAAGCACATCAACGAGACCAAGGTCCTCTACGCCATCGACCCCCGAAAAGGACGTGGACGCCTTCCACCCGGTGAACGTGGGCAAACTGATGATCGGGGAAGCCGACTACCTTCCCTGCACACCCGCGGGGATCCAGCAGCTCCTCATCCGTTCGGGGGTGAAGACGGACGGGGCCGAAGTCGTGGTTTTGGGCCGCTCGAACATCGTGGGCAAGCCCATTGCCAACATTCTCCTCCAGAAGCAGAAGGGGGCCAACGCCACGGTGACCATCTGCCACACCGGGACCCGGGATATCGCCTACCACACCCGGCGGGCGGACATCCTGATCGTGGCGGCGGGAAAGGCGAAAGCCGTGACCGCGGACATGGTGAAGGAGGGGGCCGTGGTCATCGACGTGGGAGTCAACCGGATCGGCATGAGCAAAGAGGGCAAGGCCATTCTCTGCGGGGACGTGGATTTTGAGGCGGTGAAGGAGAAGGCCAGTATGATCACCCCGGTGCCCGGAGGGGTGGGCCCCATGACCATCACCATGCTCATGATGAACACGGTGAAGGCTGCCACGGTGGCAGCGGGAATCAAGCCGTAAAGATTGAAATCCGGTCTCCCGACGCCGGGAGGCTGCGCCGCAGTGGAATGGGGAGCGGGAAAGCGGATGGCAGCGCGGCCTTCGGTGAGGGAGACAGAAGAGTGGTAAGACGGATCGTTCTTTCCAGCCAGAGTTGATGACCTGGTAAAAAGTCATAAAAGCCGTCGCTCCCGCGGAGGCGGGAGCCCAGAGCTGGTTGATTTAACTGGATTCCCGCTTTCGCGGGAATGACGAAAACGGGATAAAAACGACTTTTTACGAACTCATCAGAATTGGTTGCCAGTCAACAAATATTAATTATCAGCAGGGAAAGGTTGAATAGGTTGCGGGAAGAGGTTTCACCTTTCAGGCGGGGTTCGCTGCCGGGAACGGGAGATCCGCCCTGGGGGAGAGAGGTGTGCCCTCTGGAGCAGCCGATTTTCAGAAAGGAGGGGGGACCTTGGACGGAAAGGTAAAAGAAATTCCGGTTGTTTGGCTGCAGTGTGCCACCTGCACGGGCTGTCTGATCTCCATCCTGAACACCGTGAGCCCCACCATCAAGAACGTGCTCATCGACCCGGTCATTCCGGGGAAACACGTGAGCCTGCGCTTCAACACCACGGTGATGGCCGGTGCCGGGGACCTGGCCATCGAAGCGGCTGAGGAAACCGCCAGGAAGGAGAAGGGGGGATACCTGCTTCTCGTGGACGGGGGCATCCCCACCGCGGGAAAGGGGATCTATGGGTCCATCGGCGAGCGGGGACATCAGCCGGTCTCCATGGTGGACCGGGTCGTCGAATTCGGGAAAGACGCCCTGGGGGTCATTGCCGTGGGGACCTGCGCCACCTTCGGGGGCATTCCCGCCGCCGCTCCCAACCCCACGGGCTGCGTGGGGCTGAAGGAGCTTTTCGAAAGCCGGGGGGTGAAGACTCCGGTCATCAATGTTGCCGGGTGTCCGCCCCATCCCGACTGGTTCGTGGGGACCGTGGCCAGCGTGCTTCTCTTCGGCCTCCCCAGCCCCGAGCAGCTCGACGACTTCGGCCGGCCCCTGGCCTTCTACGGGAAGCTCATCCACGAGAACTGCCAGCGACGGGCCTATTTCGACGAGGGAAAATTTGCCAAGAAGCACAGCGATCCCGGTTGTCTCTACGAACTGGGATGCAAGGGACCGGTCACCTATGCCGACTGCCCGACCCGGCTGTGGAACACGGGGGTGAACTGGTGCGTGGGGAGCGGCGGGGGATGCCACGGCTGCGTCCAGCCCGAATTTCCCGACCTCCTCTCGCCGTTGTATGTGAAGACCATCGAGATCCAGTTCCCCTCGAAGGGATAGGAAGGAGAGACACCATGGGAAAGATCGTCATCGACCCCATCACCCGGATCGAAGGACACCTGAAGATCGAATGCACGGTGGAGAATGGAGTGGTCAAGGAGGCCCGCAGCTCGGGCATGCTCTTCCGGGGCTTTGAGCTCATCCTGAAGGACCGGGACCCCCGGGACGCCCAGATCATCACCCAGCGGATCTGCGGAGTCTGCAACCTCTGCCATGCCATGGCCTCCACCCTCAACCTGGATCAGGCCTTCGGCTTGGCAGACAAGATCCCCGACAACGGCCGGATTATGCGCAACCTGGCGGCGGGACTCCATGTGGTCCAGGATCACATCCTGCATTTTTATCACCTGGCGGCCCTGGATTACGTGGATGTGACCAAAGTGGCCAAGTATGAGGGGAGCGACCCGGACCTGAAGTCCATCAAGGCCTTCATCGGGCGGGGCAGTCTGGGCCCCTTCGTTCCCCGCTACGAGGGAGACTACCGCCTGCCCGATGAGGTAGACCGGGCGGCCGTGGCCCATTACGTGAAGGCCCTGGAGATCCGCCGGAAGGGGCACGAGGCGGTGGCCCTTCTCACCGGCCGGATTCCCCACACCGCTTCCGTCGTCCCCGGCGGGATGACCGAAGTCCCCACGGTGGACAAGATCGCCTCGATTCTCTGGCGGCTGAATGACCTCAAGGACTTCGTGGACAACGTGTATATCCCCGATGTCCTGGCCGTGGCCGGGGTTTACTCCGATTACTTCCAGGTAGGGGCGGGCTGCAAAAACTACCTCTCCTACGGGGCTTACGACCTGGACGGCAAGAGCCCCGACTACACCAGCCGGAAGCGCTTCTTCCAGCAGGGAACCCTGTCCGCCGACCTGAAACTCCACCCGCTGGACCTCTCCAAGATCACCGAGCAGGTCAAACATTCCTGGTATGACGGGGGGACCTCGGGCCTGCATCCCTCATCGGGGAAGACCTCTCCGGACGGGAATAAATCAGGGGCCTACTCCTGGCTCAAGGCTCCCCGATATGACGGGAAGGTGTATGAAGTCGGCCCGTTGGCCCAGATGCTCACCACCTATGCCGGCGGCAACCCCCAGGTCAAATCTCTCGTCGATTCGACGCTGGCCCATTTCAAAGCTTCCCCCGCCGCCCTCTTTTCCGTCCTGGGACGGCACGCGGCGCGGGCCCTTTCGGCCAAGTACCTGGCCGACTCCATGGGGGAGTGGCTGCTCCAGCTGAAGCCGGGGGAGCCCACCTTCGTTCCCTACGAAATTCCCGACCAGGCCCAGGGGTTCGGGATCATCGACGCGGCCCGGGGCGCCCTGGGCCATTGGATGGAAATCAAGGACAAGAAGATCGCCAACTACCAGTTCGTGGTTCCCACCACCTGGAACGCCTCGCCCCGGGACGACGGGGGGACTCCGGGAGCCATCGAGCAGGCGCTCACCGGCACCCGGGTGAAGGATGAATCCAACCCCTTCGAGATCGTCCGGATCGTGCGCTCCTTTGACCCCTGCATCGCCTGCGCCGTCCACCTCGTCACCCCCCGGGGAAACGAGATGGGCAAGGTCCGCATCTTTTAGGGCCGGAAAGGAGGAGAGCCCATGTTACTTTCGCAACAGAAGTCCCTGGAAGAAATTCTTCGTTCCCTGGAAGGAGAGACGAAGATCTTCATTCTCGGATGTGGCGGATGCGCCGAGTCGAGCGGCACCGGCGGGAAGCCGCAGGTCCTGGAGATGAAGGGAAAGCTGGAAGGGGCCGGCAAGAAAATCACCGGCCACACGGTGGTCGATTTCCTCTGCCAGAAGGCCCTCGTCCAGTCCCGCCTCCGGGGCAAGGTCAAAGAGGTGAAGGAGGCCGACTCCCTCCTGGTCCTGACCTGCGGCGTGGGGGTGCAGGCCGTGGCCGCGGTGAGCGAGAAAATCACCCATCCGGGCTGCAACACCATTTCTCTGGGAGGAATGCGCGGCGAATGGCAGGGGACAGAGCGGTGCCAGGAGTGCGGGGATTGCGTCCTGGATTTCACCGGGGGCATCTGTCCCCTCACGGCCTGCTCCAAATCCCTGCTCAACGGAGCCTGCGGCGGAACGACCAAGGAGGGAAAATGCGAGGTGGACCAGGAGATGGAGTGCGGCTGGAAGCTGATCTATGAGCGGCTGGAGAAGCTGGGGAGGCTGGACAAGCTCCGCCGGGTCTACGAGCCCAAGGACCACAGCAAGATGATCCCCCCGAAGGGCCTGCGGCTGTCCGATCGCTGGGCCCTGGAGCAGGGAAAGTAGAGGAGGAAGGTGACCATGGGATTGCAAGAAAGCTTGGCGGCGGGAAAATTCGTGATCACTTCCGAGATCGGGCCTCCCAAAGGCACCCACATCCAGGAGATGCTGGCCGACGCGGAACTGCTCCGGGGACGGGTGGATGCCATCAACGTGACCGACCTGCAGAGCTCGGTCATGCGGCTGGGTTCGCTGGCGGTCTGCCACCTCCTGCAGGAAAAGGGGCTGGAGCCCATCTTCCAGGTGACCTGCCGGGACCGCAACCGCCTGGCCCTGCAGGCCGACCTCCTGAGCGCCTCCGTCCTGGGAATCAAGAACGTCCTGGCCCTGACCGGGGACTACGCCTCCCTGGGCGACCATCCCCAGGCCAAACCGGTCTTTGACCTGGACTCGGTAAGCCTGCTGGGGGTCATCAAAAAGCTGGAGAGCGGGACGGACATGGTGGGTAACGCCCTGCAGGGGGCGCCCAAATTCTTCTCCGGCGCGGTGGTCAACCCCGGGGGCAACCCGGTGGAGGCCCAGATCATCAAGATGGAGAAGAAGATCAAGGCCGGGGCGACCTTCTTTCAGACGCAGGGGGTTTACGACCTGGGGGCCTTCGAGACGTTCATGAAGAAGGTGGCCCCTTTCAAGGTGCCGGTCCTGGCCGGGATCATTCTCCTCAAGTCCGCCGGTATGGCCCGGTTCATGAACAAGAACGTGGCCGGGGTCTTTGTTCCCGAACCTCTCATCCAGAAGATGGCCAAGGCCGAAGATCGGGTCAAGACCAGCATCGAGATCGGCGCCGAGCTCATCCGGGACTTGAAGGGAATGTGCCAGGGAGTGCACATCATGCCCATCGGGTGGGAGAGCAAAGTCCCGGCCCTTCTGGACGCGGCCAAATTGTGAGCCGCCATTCCCGGGCGGGAGGATTTGCCAAACAGCCCCGCAGAAGGGTAAAATATCCTTCTTACGGGGCAATCCATGAATTGCCCCTCCATTTCCATCTCAAGAATGGAGGCCAGGGACAGCCGTGTGGGAAAAGTTAAAATTCTGGGGAAAGTGGCCTTTTCGGACCCTCCTGTCCAAGCTGGTCTTCAGCTTCCTGCTGGTCGTCCTGGCGGGGGGGACCGCGTCCATCATCATCGGCATTCGCATGGTGGGGAACACGATCATCGCCGAGGCCCACAAGAAAGTCCAACACGACCTGGCCTCGGCGTGGATCCTCTACCAGGAGAAACTCAACCGCATCCAGGACGTCCTCAGCCTCACGGCCAAACGGGACCTCATCATCCGCGGGGTGATGGGAGGACAGGTGGACCTCTTGCGGCGGGAGCTGGAGCGGGTCCGCATGGACTACGGGCTCGATGTCCTGACCGTCGTCGATCGCAAAGGGATCGTTCTGACCCGGACCCGGTCTCCTTACTGTTCGCAGGATTTCAAGGGGAACGACGAAATGGTGAGGAGAGCGCTCCGCAAGGAGATCGTTTCCTCCACCGAGATCATTCCCCAGGATGAACTGGTCCAGGAAGGGCTGGACCTGGCCCGCCAGGCCTATATGGAGTTCGTCCCCACCCCCAAGGCCAAGGGCCGGCCGGAGGACAAGGAGACCGCCGGAATGATGATGAAGGCGGCCGTCCCCATCCTGGACATCAACAATGAAGTGTGGGGGGTGATTTACGGAGGAAGCTTCCTCAACCGCAACTACGAGATCGTGGATAAAATCAAGGACGCGGTCTTCCGGGGGGAGAGGTACAAGGGAAAGGATACCGGGACCGCCACCATCTTTCAGTGGGACCTGCGCATTTCCACCAACGTGAAGGATCAGAACGGCTTGCGGGCCATCGGAACCCGGGTGGCCCGGGAGGTCTACGACCAGGTCCTGGAGAACGGCCGGGCGTTCATCGACCGGGCTTTTGTGGTGAACGAGTGGTACATCGCCGCTTACGAGCCTGTCCGGAACATAAAAGGAGAAATCATCGGCATCCTCTACGTGGGCACCCTGGAGGCTCCCTACACCGACCTGCGCAAGAACGTGATTTACAGCTTTTTGGGGGTCGCCTTCTTCGGGCTGGTGCTGGTCCTTTTATTGGCCTACTTCATCACCCGCTCCATCACCCGGCCCATCGACAACCTCATGAAGGCCACCGAGGGGATCGCGGGAGGGGATTTCTCCCACGAGGTTCCGGTGGAGTCCCGGGACGAAGTGGGCCACCTGGCGGCCTCCTTCAACCGCATGGTCCGAACCCTGCGGGCCACCATGGAAGAACTCTACGTGGTGAACACCAAGCTTCAGGAGCTGAACCGCCACTACCTGGAGATGGTGGGCTTTATCACCCATGAGCTTAACCAGCCCATGGGCGTGCTGAAGGGCTTTCTGATCATGCTCCAGGATGAATCTCTGGGCCCCCTGACCACCTCCAAACAGAGGCAGGCGGTGGGCACCATGCTGCGGAACGTGAACGCCCTGATCAACATGATCCAGAAGTACCTGCAGCTGGGCCGTATCGAATCCGGCCGGATGGAGGTGAACAGAAGCCCGGATCCCGGTCTTCAACGAGGCCCTGGCCCCCGTCCTGGAGGACGAAAAACAGCAGCTGGATGCCCGCCGCATGCAGGTGGTCCTGGAGAACGAAGAGGCATTCCGCCAGGTGGAGGAGGAGGCCGACCCGGTTCTTCTGCGAATTGTCTTCGACAACCTCATCGGAAACGCCGTCAAATACGGGAAGGAAGGGGGAAAGATCTGGGTCGGATTCCGCGAGGAACCCGCGGAGCTCTGTGTTCTACGTGAAAAATGAGGGGCGGGGGATCCCGGCGGATAAGTTGAGCGTGGTCTTTGACAAATTCGCCCGCCTGGAAGGGGAGCTGGAACGCCGGCGGAGGGGAACCGGCTTGGGATTGTTCAATGCCAAACAGATCGTGGAAAAGCACGGGGGGAGGATCTGGGCCGAATCCGAAGAGGGGAAGTGGGCCAATTTCCTTTTCACCCTCCCCAAGGGAGTCAAGGGGAGTTGATTCCCATGGATCGCCAGTCACAGAACCATCAATGGAGGGGGAGAGATGGAGGGGCGCAGGAAGGTTTTAGTCATCGATGATGAACCGGACCTGGTGGAGATGATTCGGATGGCTTTGGAGAGGATGTTCGAGGTGACCACCGCCTTCAATGGGAAAGAGGGGGTGGCCAAGGCCCGGTCGGACAGGCCCGATGCCATTGTCCTGGATATCATGATGCCCGAAAAGGACGGCTTTGCAGCCTGCAGGGAGTTGAAGGAAGATCCGGCAACCGCTTCCATTCCGGTCCTCATCCTCACGGGGGTGGCGGAACATTTCGGGCGCACCAAGTACCACCGCATGGGCGGAATGGAGATCGAGGCGGAAGACTTCATCCCCAAGCCCGTCGACCCCAACGAGTTGCTGCGCCGGGTGACCGCTCTTCTGAAAAAAGAGCTAGGTTCGAAGGATTTCCCCAGGTTTGATTTGCCGATCCGTCCGGCTCCGGGGATTTCGTTTGAGGGAAGGCGCGGAGGGGGGTCATGAAATTTGAACACGCCGTTTTCGGAGAAGAAGAGATGATTCAATTAGAACCCTTCAAGAGTGAGGAGATCGTCCGGAATTTGGATTCCCGGGAGGAAGTCTTTTTCATCGGCTGCAGCGGCTGGAAGGAAGTATGCAATCCCGGAGGGGAGGCCGCGCTCCAGCAAGTGAAGAAGGACCTCACCCTGCGGGGTGTCTCTTTCACCGGGACCCTGGTGGTGGACGCCCTGTGCAACAAGGGGATGGATGAGCTGAGCCTTTTGACCCGGATTCGACAGGCCTCCCGGGCCCGTACGCTTCTGGTCCTTTCGTGCCAAGTGGGCGTGCAGGCGCTGGGGGCGATCGCCGGGCAGCGGGTGGTCCCGGCCCTTCGGACCTTGGCCGCAGGGGGATTTCAAGGGGTTTTGGGGGAGCGGGAACTCTGCCGGCTTTGCGGCGAATGCCTGCTGGAGGCGAGCGGGGGGCTCTGCCCTCTCTATTTTTGCCCGAAAGAGATGCTCACCGGCCCCTGCCAGGGAGCGCACCAGGGACAGTGCGAGGTCGACCCCAAGACCCCCTGCGGGTGGGAGTTGATCTACGACCGGCTGAAGGCCCAGGGGCGGTTGGAGATGCTCAAGACCTCCGCCGAACCGCGGGATCATAGCAGGATCCTACCTCTCCTCCGGCTCCGGTCCACTTTGGCGGCGGCAAAAAAATGAAATTGCGGATTTCGGATTGTGGATTGGGGAACGATTCCCATCCCCGGCCCTCCCCCTTAAGGGGGAGGAAGCGGTTGGGGGTGTAATCCGCGATCCGCAATCCGCAATCGGATGGGGGGTGAGTGATGACCTTTCAGGAAAGATTGCAGGAGAATAAATTCAGCATCACCTGCGAGATCACTCCCCCCAAAGGGACCGAGGCGGCCGAAAGGCTGGAAGAGGTCGAGGCCCTCAAGGGGCGGGTGGACGCGCTGGCGGTCACCGACGGGAAAAGCTCGGTCATGGCCATGAACCCTCTGGTCATGAGCCACCTCCTTCAGCGTAGGGGCTTCGAAACCCTTTTGCATGTGAGCTGCCGGGACCGGAACCGGCTGGCCCTGCAGTCCGACCTGCTCGGGGCGGCCGCCCTGGGGATCGCCAACCTGGTGGTGGCCACGGGCGATTACGCCTCCCTGGGAGACCACCCCCAAACCAAGCCGGTTTTCGACCTGGATGCGGTGCAGTTGTTGAAGGTCATCCAGAAAATGGAAAACGGGCAGGACCTGGGCGGAAATCCCCTGAAGGGCCCACCCAAGTTTTTCGCGGGGGCCACGGTCAGCCCCAACCCCGGCCGGGAAGCGGCGCTGGAACTGCAGCTGATCCGCATGGAAAAGAAGATTGCCGCGGGAGCCAGGTTCTTTCTGACCCAGCCGGTCTTCGATGTGGCGGCCTTCTCCCGGTTCATGAAGCGGGCGTCGGCCTTCAAGGTTCCCATTCTGGCCAGCGTGCTGCCCCTGAAGTCCGCCTCCATGGCCCGGTTCATCAACAAGAATCTGCCCGGGGTTTTCGTTTCCGAGGCATTCATCGAGGAGATTGGCGCTGCTCCGGACCGGGTCAAGGCCTCCCTGGGGCTGTGCGCCCGTCTGGTGAACGAACTGCGGGGCTTGTGTCAGGGGGTCCATTTCATTCCCGCCGGATGGGAGCGGAAGGTCCCGGCGATTTTGGAGGCGGCCCGGCTGTAACCGGAGGCGTTGGAATCCATCCTTCTTGGAGCCTAATCTAAATCATTTACAGAAGGAGAAAACCATGGGTAAAATTCTAGTAGTCGATGATGAACCAGATATGGTAGAAATGATAAAGACCGCCCTGGAGGGCGCCTCCCACCAAGTCATAACGGCTTACAATGGGCAGGAGGGATTGAACAAGGCTCGGAAAGAAAAGCCCGATGCCATCGTTCTCGACATTATGATGCCGGTCAAGGACGGCTTTGCGGCGTGCAAGGAGTTGAAGGAAGATCCGGCCTTAAAAGACATCCCGGTCCTCATCCTCACCGCGGTGAGCGAGCATTTCGCCAACACCCGTTATGCCAAGAGCATGGGCCTGGATTTGGACGCGGAAGATTATATCGATAAACCTGTCGACCCCAAGCTGTTGCTCGTTCGTTTGAACAAACTATTGAAGAATTAGAGGAAACGGAATAAGACCCTCTTTTATGCCGCGGCGGGAAAGCCTCGGATAGGGCGGAGGAGTGTAATTTTATCCCCGAGGAGGTTTTTTGTCCCAAGTCGTTAAAAAGAAAGCGCCTTCTGAACTGGAGGATTTTTGGGGCAGCGAAATTCGGGTCCAGGACTGCTACCAGTGCCAGAAATGCTCGGCCGGCTGCCCCGTGGCCTTTGCCATGGACTACAAGCCCAACCAGATCATGCAGATGGTCTCCCTGGGGATGAAGGAGAGAGTCCTCTCCTGCAAGACCATCTGGGTCTGCGCCTCCTGCTACACCTGCTCCACCCGCTGTCCCAACGACATCGACATCGCCAAGGTCATGGACTGGCTGCGCCAGACGGCCATCCGGGAAGGGGTTCCGCCGGCGGAGAAAGAAGTGGCCCTCTTCCACTCCACCTTCCTGGAGTCGCATCCGCACCCATGGCCGGGTTCACGAGCTTTCCATGATGGCCCGGTACAAGCAAAAAACGGGAAAATGGTTCGATGATTTCAAGCTGGGGTGGAGGATGTTCACCAAAGGGAAGCTCAAACTTCTTCCCTCGCGAGTGCGGGAGAAAGAAAGAATTAAAGGATGCCTTCCGGGGATTGAAAGGATGAGGGTAGATGGTTTGTAGGGGCGACCGGCCGGTCGCCCATGGGGATTTTGGAAGGGAAAAATCTGGCCGCCGATATTCGAAATTTTGGATTTCAAATCCGAAATACGAAAATCGAAATCCGAAACAAATCCAAAATTCGAATGATCAAAATTAAAAACCGCTTTTGGATGACATTTGGATTTCGAAAATTCGTGCTTGTTTCGAATTTCGTGCTTCGAATTTCGAATTTATGCAGTTTTTCAATCAAGAAGCAGCAAAAAAATCTCATGCTGGAAGGTGTAGAAACCTAGCCTTTTCTTGTGAGGGATCGAGGTTGAAAGTTTCTTATTATCCCGGCTGCGCTCTACACGGCACAGCGCTGGAATACGATGAGTCGACCCGGGCCATGAGCGCTCTTCTGGGCGTGGAGCTGGGCGAGCTGCCCGACTGGAACTGCTGCGGGGCCAGCTCCGCCCACGTGACCGATGAGTCCCTGGCTCACAGCCTGGTGGCCCGGAACCTGGCTATCGCGGAGAAAGAGGGAAGGGATCTCGTCGTCCCCTGCGCGGCCTGTTACAGCCGGTTCAAGGCGGGAGAAAGGGAGATGGAGGAGGGGGCCCACAAGCTCAATTTCCGGATCCTGAACCTTCTGGAGTTCCTCGTCGAGGACGGCCTCCTGGACCGGATCAAAGGGATGATCAAACGGCCCCTCACCGGTCTCAAGATGGTCAGCTATTACGGCTGTCTCCTGGTCCGGCCCCCCAAGGTGACCGGGGCGAAGAAATATGAAAACCCGGAGGAGATGGACCGGCTCCTGGACCTCCTGGGGGCGGAGGCGATCCCCTGGTCCTACAAGACCGACTGCTGCGGGGGAAGCCTGGTCCTCACCCGGACGGACATCGTCCGGCAGCTGACCCGGAAGCTCTTCGACAAAGCCCTGGAGGCGGGGGCGGAAGCCATTGCCGTGGCCTGTCCCCTGTGCCAGTCCAACCTGGATACCCGCCAGGAGGAGATCTCCCGGGAGGCGGGAAAGAATTACCAGATCCCCATCCTGTACTTCACCGAATTGATCGGTTTGAGCCTGGGCCATCCCGATGCGGGAAAATGGTTCAGGAGGCATTTCGTCGACCCCGGGAAGCTTCTGGCTTCCAAGGGCCTGGTTTGAGGGCAAGGAGAGAATGGAAAAAGGGAAAGAGCCTCAGCAGAAGAAGGTGGAGAAAACCGGAGCGGTCATGGTCGTGGGCGGCGGCGTGGGAGGGATGCAGGCCGCCCTGGACCTGGCCAATTCCGGGTTCAAAGTCTACCTGGTGGAGGAGAGCACGGCCATCGGGGGCCGGATGGCCCAGCTGGACAAGACCTTTCCCACCAACGACTGCTCCATGTGCACCATCAGCCCCAAGCTGGTGGAGACCGGCCGCCATCTGAACATCCAGCTCATGATGGACAGCGAAGTGATGAAGGTGGACGGCCAGGCCGGGAACTTCTCCGTCACGGTGCGCCACAAGCCCCGCTACATCGACATCAGCAAGTGCACGGGGTGCAGCGAGTGCGCCCAGGTCTGCCCCATCATCACTCCCGAGCCGCTTCGACGAAGGCATGGCCCAGCAGCGGGCGGCCTACAAGCTCTATCCCCAGGCCGTGCCCAACGCCTACGCCATCGAGAAGCTCGGCATCGCTCCCTGCCGGGACGCCTGCCCGGCAGGCCAGCGGGCCCAGGGGTACATCGCCCTCATCCGGGAAGGCCGCTACGACGACGCCATGCGGGTGATCAAGGAAGACAACCCCTTCCCGGGAATCTGCGGGCGCATCTGCAACCACCGCTGCGAGGAGGCCTGCAACCGCAACCTGGTGGACCAGCCCCTTGTCCATCGCCAGCTTGAAACGCTTCGTGACCGACCAGGTGTATGCTCAGCCCTATCTCCCCGCCGACCCCCTTCCGTACCAATTCGAGGAAAAGGTGGCCATCATCGGCGCCGGACCCTGCGGCCTGACGGCGGCCAAGGATTTGCGCAAGCTCGGCTATCCGGTCACCATCTTCGAAGCCCTGCCCTTGGCGGGAGGGATGCTGCGGGTGGGCGTTCCCGATTACCGCCTGCCGCCCCAGATCGTGGACCGGGAAGTGCGGGAAATCATCGACCTGGGCATCGACCTGCGGCTCAATACCCCGGTGACCAACCTGGACGAGGTGATGAAGGAAGGTTTCAAGGCCGTCCTGATCGCGGTGGGAGCCCATGAAGGGCGCAAGCTGCCCATCCCCGGGGCCAACCTTCCCGAAGTCTTGATCAATACCCAGTTTTTGCGCGACGTGAGCCTGATGAATCTGGGATTCGGATCGATTCGGACTGAACGATCCTCCTCTGACGGGAGCGGCAAGATTGCGCAATCCGCAATCCGCAATCCGCAATCGGTCGTCCAAAATCGGCATGTCCTCGTCCTGGGCGGGGGCAATGTGGCCATGGACTGCGCCCGCACCGCCGTCCGGCTGGGCGCGGCCAAGGTGGAGATGGCCTGCCTGGAGAGCCGGGAAAAGATGCCGGCCAGCATCGAAGAGATCCACGAGGCCGAAGAAGAAGGGATCACCGTCTACCCCAGCCGCTCCTTCAAACGAATCCTGGACAAGGACGGGCACGTGGCCGGCGTGGAAGCGGTCAAGGTAACCTTCATGGAGTTTGACGGCGAAGGCCGCCTGAACCTGCAGACCGAGGAGGGGAGCGAACACGTCCTGCCCTGCGAGGTGGTGATCTTCGCCATCGGGCAGCGGGCCGGCCTGGCCTTCATCCCGGAGAGCGCGGGGGTGGGCGTGACCCGCATGTCCACCATCGCCGTCAACCCCAACACCTATGCCGCCACCCGTCCGGGGGTTTTCGCCGCCGGGGACGCCACCACCGGCACGGCCTACGTCATCGAAGCCGTGGCCGCCGGGCACAAGGCGGCCGCCAGCATGCACCGCTACCTCCGGGGGGAAGAGATGGAACCGGCCCCTCAGCCCGAGCTGCCGGTGGTGAAGATGGCCAAGGAAGAAGTCCAGGAGCGGGTGGCCAAAGGAGAAGTGAAGGTCACCCCGCGGGTCAAGATGGCCGCGAGCCCCGCCGGTCAGAGAGTCTCCTCCTTCACGGAGGTGAGCCTGGGATATACCGAAGAAGAGGCCAAGGCGGAGGCGTCCCGTTGTCTGGCCTGCGGGATCTGCTCGGAGTGTCTCTGCTGCTACTACAAGTGCGGGCTCAACGCCATCAACCATGACATGGTGGAGACGCAGGAAGAAGTCAAGGTCGGGTCCGTCATCCTGGCCCCGGGCTACGAGGTCTACAACGCCCGCCTGTCCCAGGAATACGGCCTGGGGCGCTATCCCAATGTCCTGAATGCCCTCCAGTTCGAGCGGATCCTCTCCGCTTCCGGGCCGACCCTGGGGCACGTCCAGCGCCCGTCGGACAGGAAGGTGCCCAAGAAGATCGCCTTCCTCCAGTGCGTGGGGAGCCGCGACCAGAACCATCCCTACTGCTCGGCGGTCTGCTGCATGTACGCCACCAAGGAGGCGATCATCGCCAAAGAGCACGAAAAAGAAGTCGAGCCCACCATCTTCTTCATCGACATCCGGGCCTACGGAAAAGGGTTCGATGCCTATTACGAACGGGCCAAAAAGGAGTACGGCGTGCGGTACGTGCGCTGCGCCATCTCCCGGGTGGTGGAAGATCCCCGGACGAAAAACCTGCTGATCACCTACCTCGACGAAGCGGGGGAGATCCGGGAAGAGGAGTTCGACCTGGTGGTCCTTTCCGTGGGCATGGTTCCCTCCGCCTCCACGAAGGAGCTGGCCAAGAATCTGGGGATCGAACTCGACGCGCTACGGGTTTGCCAAAACCGATACCCTGACGCCCCTGGCCACCTCCCGGCCGGGCGTGTATGTGTGCGGGGTCTTCCAGGGCCCCAAGGACATTCCCGAGACCGTGGCCCAGGCCAGCGGAGCCGCGGCCGCGGCCTCCGAGATTCTGTCCGAGGTCCGGGGAACCCTGGTGACCCGCAAGGAATACCCGGCTCAGAAGGAGGTCAAGGAGGAAGAGCCCCGGATCGGCGTCTTCGTCTGCCGCTGCGGGAATAATATCGGCGGGGTCGTCGATGTGCCCGGCGGTGAAGGAATACGCCGCCTCCCTGGGCGAACGTGGTCTTCGCCGACGAGAACCTGTACACCTGCTCCCAGGACACGCAGGAGAAGATCAAAAAGGCCATCGAAGAGCACAAGCTCAACCGGGTGATCGTGGCCTCCTGCTCCCCCCGGACGCACGAGCCCCTCTTCCAGGAGACCATCCGGGAGGCCGGGCTCAACCGCTACCTCTTCGAGATGGCCAACATCCGCGACCAGTGCTCCTGGGTGCACATGCACGAGAAGGAGGAGGCCACCTCCAAGGCCCGCGACCTGGTGCGCATGGCCGTCGCCAACGCCCGCCTGATCCGGCCCCTGGAAGAGTTGACCAAGGGGGTCATCAAGCGGGGGCTGGTCATCGGCGGAGGCCTGTCCGGGATGACCGCGGCCCTGGGCCTGGCCGAGCAGGGGTTTGAGGCTGTCCTGGTGGAGAAGGAAGGACGAGCTGGGGGGCAACCTCCGTCACCTCAAGACCACCCTGGACGGAAAGGATGTGCCCCGGTACCTGGAGGACCTCAAGGCCCGGGTCACCAAGCATCCCCGCATCCAGGTCTTCACCAACGCGGTGATCACCGACTTCTCGGGTTACGTGGGAAACTACAAGACCAGCCTCATGGTGGGGCCCCGGATGTTCTACCCGGGAGGTGGAGCACGGGGTGACCATCGTGGCCACCGGAGGGGAGGAGCTCAAGCCCAAGGAATATCTCTACGGGGAGGACAAGAGGGTCCTCACCCAGCTGGAGATGGAGGGCTTCCTCCACGGAGACGGCAGGAAAATCGAAGAGCTGAAAGAAGTGGTCATGATCCAGTGCGTGGGCTCGCGGAACGAGGAGCGGCCTTACTGCAGCCGGGTCTGCTGCGCCGAGGCGGTGAAGAACGCCCTGACCCTCAAGGCGCTCAATCCCAAGGCCAGAGTGACCATCCTCTACCGCGACATGCGCATGTACGGCACTCTGGAGGAGGACTACGCCCGGGCGCGAAAGGCCGGAATCCGCTTCCTCCGGTATGAGGAAGAGCGCAAGCCGGAGGTGACGCCAAAAGGACGGGCGGCTGGAGGTTACCTTCTACAACCCCGTTCTGCGGGAGAACCTGACTCTTCCAGCCCGACCTCCTGGTCCTTTCCGCGGCCACCATCCCGGCGGACACGGCGGAGCTGGCCAGCATGCTCAAGGTGCCGCGCACGGCCGACGGCTTCTTCCTGGAAGCGCACATGAAGCTCCGGCCGGTGGACTTTGCCTCCGAGGGGCTTTATCTCTGCGGGATCGCCCATTCGCCCAAGACGATCGAGGAGAGCCTGTCCCAGGCCTCGGCGGCGGTGGCCCGGGCCTGCACGATCCTGGCCAAGGATCAGATCCAGATCAGCGGGGTGGTTTCGGTGGTGGACGCGGACAAGTGCGCCGCCTGCCTGACCTGCGTGCGGGTCTGCCCTTACAACGTGCCGGTGATCAACAAGGAAGGGGTGGCGGAGATCGAGGCGGCCATGTGCCACGGATGCGGCATCTGCGCTTCCGAATGCCCGGGGAAAGCCATCAAGCTGCAGCACTTCACCGACGAGCAGGTCATGGCCAAGTGCGACGTCATCGTCGAAGTCCTGTCCGATGTCTTCAAGGGGGAAAGGGTCTGATGGAAGATTTCGAACCCATCGTCATCGCCTTCTGCTGCCACTACTGCGCTTACACCGCGGCGGACCTGGCCGGGACCATGCGCCTCCAGTACCCCTCCAACGTGCGGATCATCCGCCTTCCCTGCACCGGAAAGGTGGATGTGCGCCATCTCCTGGAGGCTTTTGAAAAGGGGGCGGACGGGGTGTACGTGGCCGGTTGCATGGAAGGGGACTGCCATTTCCTCAAGGGGAACTTCCGGGCCAAGAAGCGGGTGGCCTGGGCCAAGAAGATCCTGGAGGACGTGGGCATCGGGGGGGACCGCCTGGAGATGTACAACATGTCCGCAGCCATGGGCCCCCGCTTTGCCGAGGTGGCCCGGGAGATGACCGAGAAGATCCGCAAACTGGGGCCCAATCCAGCCAAAAAGACAGCTCAGAGCTCATAGCTGATGGCTCATGGCAAGATAAAGAAGGCTATCAGCCACGAGCTATGAGCCATGAGCTAATTTGAGGAGTGAATTCATGATTATCGCCGAAGGAAAACCCATCAAAGAGATCCTGGCCATGATCGAGGGGTACGACAAGATCATCGTGGCCGGGTGCAAGGGATGCGTGACCGTCTGTTCCGCGGGAGGGGAAAAGGAAGTGGGCATTCTGGCCTCCGCCCTCCGCCTGGCCCGGCAGACCCAGGGGAAGCCCCTGGAGACGAAGGAGATCACCCTGGAGCGCCAGTGCGACACGGAGTACCTGGAGCCCCTGCGGGAGATCGCCGATTCGTTTCCCGTCGTTCTTTCCCTGGCCTGCGGCGCGGGAATCCAGTTCCTGGCCGAAAAGTTCCGCAAGCTTCCCATCCTCCCCGCGGTCAACACCCAGTTCATCGGGGTGACCGAGGAGCAGGGGGTCTGGACCGAGCGGTGCCAGGCCTGCGGCAACTGCGTCCTGGACCGGACCGGCGGGATCTGCCCCGTGGCCCGGTGCTCCAAGAGCCTCTTCAACGGGCCCTGCGGCGGCTCCAAGAGCGGCAAATGCGAGATCGACTCCCAGGTGGACTGCGGCTGGCAGTTGATCTATGATCGGATGAAGGAGTTGGGCCAGTTGGATAAACTGGAAGAGCCCATGCCCATCAAGGACTGGTCCACCAGCCGGGACGGGGGCCCGCGGAAACGAGTGAGGGAGGACCTGAAGATATGAAGTCCGGCAGCCGATTGGAAAAGCTCCTGACCGGCGGGCATTTCGTGGTGACCGGGGAGCTGGGGCCGCCCAAGGGGGCCGATGTGGCGGTCGTCGAAAAGAAGGCCAATCTCTTGAAGGGAAACGTGGATTCCATCAACGTGACCGACAACCAGACGGCCATCGTGCGCATGTCTTCCATCGCGGTGAGCGCCCTTCTGGTCCGGATGGGGCTGGAACCCAACATGCAGATGGTCTGCCGGGACCGGAACCGCATCGCCATGCAGAGCGATATTTTCGGGGCCTATGCCCTGGGCATCCGGAACATCCTCTGCCTGTCCGGAGACCACCAGAAGTTCGGAAACCATCCCACGGCCAAGAATGTCTTCGACCTGGACTCGATCCAGCTGATCCAGACGGTCAAGAAAATGCGGGACGAGCACAAGGTGCTGGGAGGGGACGAGATCGAGGGGGCCCCCCAGATGTTCATCGGCGCCGCGGCCAACCCCTTCGCCGACCCCTTCGAGTACCGGGTCATCCGGCTGGCCAAGAAGGCGGCGGCCGGGGTGGATTTCATCCAGACCCAGTGCATCTACGACATGGACAAGTTCGAGCGGTTCATGAAGATGGCGCGTGACCGGGGCCTGCATGAAAAAATATTCATCCTGGCCGGAGTGACCCCGCTGAAATCCGTGGGCATGGCCAAGTACATGAAAGAGAAAGTGGCCGGGATGGAAGTCCCGGACGAGATCATCGAGCGCATGCGGAAAGCCGGCAAAGAGAAGGCCCGGGAAGAAGGGCTCAACATCTGCGTGGAGCAGATCCAGCGGCTGCGCCAGATCCCGGGGGTCCACGGCATCCATCTCATGGCCATCGAGTGGGAGGACGCGGTCCACGGAATCGTGGAGCGGGCGGGATTGCTGCCCAGGCCGGAAGTAGAATTAACAGAAATGCAGAGAGCAGAGAGCATAGAGCTAGAGTATGAGAATATAATGGGCAGGATGTAAGGAGCTTATGTCTTCAGCGAAACCCGTGCTTGTTCGTTTTCAACCCCACAACCGGGAGATCCAGGTCCCCGCGGGGGAGAACCTGCTCAGGGCGGCGATGGAAGCGGGGGTCTACATCCAGGCTTCCTGCGGCGGAGAGGCCTTCTGCGGGAAATGCCGGGTGAAGATCGAAAAAGGAGAAGTCGAGAGCCCCCGGACGCCGAAGATTTCCGAGGAGGAGTATCGCCAGGGGTTTCGCCTGGCCTGCCAGACCCGGGTCCTGAGCGACGTGGAAGTCCGCATCCCGGTGGAATCCCATCTGGACCGGCGGGTGATCGCCCGAACCCGGGAACGGGTGACCGCCGGGCGGCGGGTCTCCCACCAGGAGCTGGAATCCCTGGTCCTGGGGTGGTGTTTCAACCCGGCGCTGCGCAAGTTTTATCTGGAGGTGGAACCCCCCACCCTGAAGGATAACCGGTCGGACCTTTCCCGGCTCCTCATGGCCCTGAAGAAAAGCCAGGGAATGGAAGGAATCTCGGTGGATTCCCACCTGCTGCGGAAACTTCCCTTCGTCCTGCGCCAGGCGGACTGGAAAGTGACCGCCACCCTGGTCCAGACCCGGATGGAATCGCAGCTGGGGGAGTACCAGCTCCGGGGGTCCCGGCGGCCGAAACTGATCAGCCTGGAAGAGGGGGATACCACCCAGGAACACTATTCCATCGTCCTGGACATCGGAACCACCACCGTCTGGGCGCAACTGCTGGATTTGAACCAGAGGAAGACTCTGGCCGAAGCTTCGGATTACAACCCCCAGATCCAGTACGGGGATGATGTGATCACCCGGATCGTTTACTCCCAGAAGCCCGGGGGCCTCAAAAAACTGCAGGAGACGCGTGATCGGGACGATCAACGGGATGATCCGGGAGCTCATCGCCAAGTCGGGAGTGAATGTCACCCGCGTTTCCCACATGACCGCGGCCGGCAATACGATCATGACCCATCTTCTCCTGGGGCTGGACCCCAAATACATCCGGGAATCGCCCTATACCCCGGTGGCCAATTACATTCCGCCGGTGCGGGCCGTGGAACTGGGTCTGGAAGTGGGAGAGCACGTTCACCTCTACACCTTTCCGTCGGTCGCCTCCTACGTGGGCGGGGATATCGTCTCGGGGGTTCTGGGCTCGGGCATCTACCAGCGCAAGCCTCTGACCCTGTACATCGACATCGGGACCAACGGGGAAATCGTCATCGGCAATTCGGACTGGATGGTCACCGCGGCCTGCTCCGCCGGGCCGGCCTTCGAGGGCGGGGGGATCAAGCACGGGATGCGGGCCACCACCGGGGCGCTGGAGGATTTCCGCATCGACCCGGTATCCTTTGAGCCCATGCTCCTGACCATCGGCATGGTCAAGCCCAAGGGCATCTGCGGGTCCGGGCTGATCAACATGATCGCCGAATTCCTGGAAGCCGGGGTGATCACTCCCAACGGGAAATTCAACACCGACCTGCCCACCCGCCGGATCCGTTCCGGGCCCGACGGGAATGGAGTATGTCCTGGCCTACGCCGGAGAGACGGCCACGGGCTCGGACCTGGTCATCACCGAGGTGGACATCGACAACCTGATGCGGGCCAAGGCGGCCATGTACGCCGGGTACGTGACCCTTCTGCAGTCGGTGGGGCTCTCCATCGCCAACCTGGAGCAGGTGGTCATCGCCGGGGCTTTCGGCTCCTTCATCGACCTGGAGCGGGCGATCACCATCGGACTCCTGCCGGAACTCCCCCTGGACCGTTTTCTCTTCATCGGAAACGGCTCTCTCCTGGGGGCCCGGCTGATCTCCTTCTGCAACGAGATGCTCGACGACGGCGAGCGGGTCTGCCGGATGATGACCAATGTGGAGTTGAGCGAGAACCCCGTCTTTCATGGATAATTACATGGCCGCCCTGTTCCTGCCCCACACGAACGCGGGCGAATTCCCGGGGGTGAGCGCGCGGCTGGCAGGAAGTAATGATTCACGCAGAGGCGCAGAGAGCGCAGAGATAAAAATACATGGATTAGGAAAACTATAGGCATTTTGAGGTCTTTGTTAGGATTGATTTTTCTCTGCGTTCTCTGCGCTCTCTGCGGTGAAAAATAAGGAAGGAAATTTTGGGTAAAGTGATTGCCATGGCCGGGAAGGGGGGGACGGGGAAGACGACCCTCTCGGCCCTGGTCATCCGTTATCTGCGGAGAAAGGGCTTGAAGCCCATCCTGGCGGTGGATGCCGACCCCAGCTCCAACCTGGTGGATGCCCTGGGGCTGAAGGTGAACAAGAGCCTGGGGACGGCCCGGGAGGATTTTTTCGAGACCAAGGGAAATCTGCCCCCGGGGATGACCAAGGAGACCTACCTGGAGATGAAGCTGCACGAGATCCTGGTGGAATCTCCGGGGCTGGATCTTCTGGTCATGGGCCGTCCGGAAGGGCCCGGGGTGTTACTGCTACGCCAACAACATCCTGCGCCGCCACCTGGATCTGCTCATCAAGAACTATCCCTTCGTGGTCATGGACAACGAGGCGGGGATGGAGCACCTGAGCCGCAGGACCACCCAGGGGGTGGATTACCTCCTTTTCCTGTCCGACTATTCCCTCAAGGGGATTCGCACGGTAGGCAAGATCAGGGAACTGATCGATGAATTGAAACTCTCCGTGAAGGAAAAACATCTGGTGGTGGACCGGGCTCCGAATGGACTGGACCCCGTCTTTTCCCGGGAGATCCAGAACCAGGGGCTAAACCTGCTGGGGACAATTCCCGAGGACGCGTTCATATCTGAGTATGAAATGAAGGGGAGACCCCTGTTGGACCTGCCCGATGAATCACCGGCGGTGCAGGTGGTGGCCGGGATGATGGAGAAAATGATAAAAGGATGAGATGAATGGGATAATGAAGGATGATATGGAATAATGGAATGATGGAATAATGAGTGAAGTTTCAAGTTTTTTGCCCAAGATTCCAATATTCCATCATTCCAATCGATAATTTAATGTAATCCTATTAGGAAAGGGGGGAGAGAGAATGGGCAAGAACCTGGAAGAAAAGACGCTCTTCAGCGGGGAGAAGGTGAAGGTGGTCGGAGCCGGAGTACGAAGAGGGGATGCCCGACCAGCCCCACTGCTGGAGGGGCAAGATCCAGAGCCGGCAGGAGATGCTCAAGTACCTGCAGAACGGAGAGCGGTACTGGTTCAGCAAGGAATGGTACGGGAGCGAGAAGCGCAAGACCCCGGCATGAAAACCATGAACCGCAGAGGGCGCGGAGAACGCGAGATGATTCAAGTCCGAAATTCGAATATGATCGAAACGCGGCAAACAAATTCAAAATTCGAATGACCGAACTTCAAAAAATGCCAGTTGGGAACTTCGGATTCGGAAATTCGTGCTGTTTCGACTTTCGGATTCATTTCGAATTCACTGACTAGCGATCTCTGTGGTGAGCCATTAACTTCAAGGAGGTGGCCGTGGATATACCCAAGGTCAATTACACGGGCAAGATTAAAGAGGTTGCCGTCGGGAAAGGGGACAAGAAGATCACCGTGGGAGGGGAGACCATGTACCCCTTCTATCTCTTCGAAGGGCAGATGCCCCATCCCCCGCGGATCGCCATGGAGGTTTACGACGCTCCCCCGGAGGACTGGGCCGAGGCCGCTCTGGAGCCTTTCAAGGACGTGGTCAACGACCCTGTGGCCTGGGCCAAAAAGTGCATGAACGCCTACGGGGCGGAGATGATCTGCCTGCAGCTGGCCAGCACCGACCCCAACGGGATGAACCGGCCGTCGGAAGAGGCCGCGGCCATCGCCAAGAAGGTGGCCGATGCCGTCGACGTCCCCCTGATCGTCTGGGGCTGCGCCAACGACGAGAAGGACGCCGACACGCTCCGGCGGGTCGCCGAGCTGTGCGCGGATAAGAACCTGGTGATCGGCCCGGTGGGGGAGAAGAACTACAAGCAGATCGGGGCCGGGGCCATCGCTTACAAGCACACCCTGGCGGCTCGTCCCCCATCGACGTCAACCTGGCCAAGCAGCTCAACGTGCTGTTGGGCAACCTGGGGGTTCCCGACGGGCAGATCCTGGTGGACCCCACGACCGGCGGGCTGGGGTACGGGATCGAATACACCTATTCGGTCATGGAGCGGGACCGCATGGCGGCCCTGACCCAGCAGGACGAGCGCCTGCAGTTCCCCATCGTCTGCAACCTGGCCAAGGAGGTCTGGAAGACCAAGGAGGCCAAGCTGTCCCAAGCGGACGACCCCAACCTGGGAGACCCGAAGAAGCGGGGCATCCTGATGGAAGCGGTCACCGCGATGATCCTGCTCCTGGCCGGGGCCAATATTCTGATCATGCGCCATCCCGAAGCCATCCGGCTGGTGAAGGGGATGATCGGAGATCTTTTAAAAGCATAGCCGATGCTAGGTGCTAGCGGAGCCGAGTTCAGCTGAGACTCAGCTCAGCACTAGCACTTAAATGGAGGAGGGTTATTTCAATGTCAGAAGAATCAAAAGCGTGGATCCAGGCCACGCTGGAAATGCTGGAAAAAGCGAAAGCCGACGGGGTGAGCACGGTCTTTGACCGGGCGGAGGAGATGAAGCCTTGTCCCATCGGGGCAGAGGGGAGCTGCTGCAAGAACTGCGCCATGGGGCCCTGCCGGGTGCCGGCTCCCAAGAAGAAAGCGGAGACGCGAGGCGGAGAAGGCCAAGAGAAGGGGAGTCTGCGGGGCCACGGCCGAGACCATCTCGGCCCGAAATTTCGTCCGCATGATCGCCGCCGGAACGGCCGCCCACTCCGACCATGCCCGGGGAGTGGCCGAGGCTTTTCCTGGCCACGGCCAAGGGCGAAGTCCCCGGGTTTGCGATCAAGGACGAGCAGAAGCTCTACCAGGTGGCCCTGGATCTGGGGGTGGAAATCGGCGACCGCCGGTCAAGGAGATCGCCATCGAGGTGGGAGAGAAGTGCCTGGCCGAGTTCGGAAGGCAGCAGGGCGAGCTTCTCTTCGTCAAACGGGCGCCCCTGAAGCGGCAGGAAATCTGGCGAAAGCTGGGAATCGCCCCCCGGGGCATCGACCGGGAAGTGGTGGAGCTGATGCACCGCACCCACATGGGGGTGGACCAGGATTACCAGAATCTGCATCCTGCCAGGGGTCGCGGTGCGCCCTGGCCGACGGCTGGGGCGGCTCCATGATCTCCACCGAGCTCCAGGACATCCTCTTCGGCAACCCCGTGCCCATCGCTGGGAAAGATCAACCTGGGCGTCCTCAAGGAGGACCAGGTGAACATCATCATGCACGGCCATGAGCCGCTGCTTCCCGAGATGCTGGTGGTGGCCTCCCAGGACCCGGAGATGCAGGCCTACGCCAAATCCAAGGGGGCCAAGGGAATCAACCTGGCCGGGATGTGCTGCACGGCCAACGAGGTCCTGATGCGCCACGGCATTCCCGTCGCCGGCAACTTCCTCCAGCAGGAGCTGGCCATCGTCACCGGCGCGGTGGATGCCATGGTGGTGGACGTCCAGTGCATCATGCAGTCCCTGGCCGACGTGGCCAAGTGCTACCACACCAAGGTGATCACCACCAATCGCCCGGGCCAAGATGCAAGGGGCCACGCACATCGAGTTTGACGAACACCACGGTCCGGAGGTGGCCAAGAAGATCCTCCGGGAGGCCATCGACAACTTCCCCAACCGGAAGGGAAAGCCGGTGCTGATCCCCTCGGAGACGCATGAGATGATCGTCGGGTTCAGCCACGAGACCATCAACTACCTGCTGGGCGGGCTCTTCCGCGCCTCCTACCGGCCGCTCAACGACAACATCATCAACGGCCGGATCCGGGGCGTGGCCGGCGTGGTCGGCTGCAACAACGCCCGGACCACCCACGACAGCGCCCACCTGACCATGATCAAGGAACTGATCAAGAACGACGTGCTCGTGCTGACCACCGGCTGCGCGGCCATGGCCTGCGGCAAGGCCGGCCTGCTGACCCCGGAGGCGGCCTCCAAGTACTGCGGGCCCGGGCTGGCCGAGGTCTGCGAGACGGTGGGCATCCCGCCGGTGCTGCACATGGGCGCCTGCGTGGACAACAGCCGGATCCTGATGGCCGCCACGGCCGTGGTCAAGGACGGCGGGCTGGGCGACGACATCAGCGACCTGCCGGCGGCCGGCGCCGCTCCGGAGTGGATGAGCGAGAAGGCCATCGCCATCGGCCAGTACTTCGTGGCCTCCGGCGTCTACACCGTCTTCGGGACGACCTTCCCGACCACCGGGAGCGAGGAGATGAGCAAGCTCCTGTTCGAGGAGATGGAGGAGATCGTAGGCGGCAAGTGGGCCTTCGAGCCCGACCCGGAGAAGGCGGCCCAAGCTGATGATCGCCCATATCGACAAGAAGCGTAAGGCCCTGGGCTCTGGACAAGGCGAGGGAGCGGGTCCTCTACGACATGGCCATGCGGCGGGAGCTGGATGCCGTTTAAGACAAGCTGTAGGGGCACGATGCGATCGTGCCCCTACTTACTAGCCAAGGAGGATGGAACGTGTCTAAGATAATTGCAGCAGCAGCCATTCGGGGAGCCCACAAGATCCTGGAGCGGGCCGAGAAGAAATAGCAGGAGGCCCTGGAGAAGTGGGGACCCGACCAGGAGGTCGGCTTTCCCAACACCGGCTATTACCTGCCCATCATCTACGGCATTCTCGGGCATTCCGGTCAAGACCCTGGGGGACATGAAGCCGGTCCTGGAACGGTGCAAGGCCCTCCTCCCCCCGCTGGTGAAGGAAAGGACCTGGCTTCCCTACCTGGCCCCGGCCCTGGATGCCGGCATGGCCACCTTCTTCGCCGAGGAGATCATCGAGGCCATCCGCTACCTGGAGGACCCCAATTTCTATGTCCAGGGGGAAGATCCCACCGCCGGACAACCTCTGGCTGGGCGCGGCCGACGACATCATTCTCTGCGAAAGCGGGGCGTCGAGTTCGTGGACGGCACCGCCCCCGGCTTTGCCGCCATCCTGGGGGCGGCGCCCACCAAGGAGATCGCCGCCAAGATCGCCCAGGAGCTGCAGGAGAAGAACCTCTACGTCTTCATGGCCGCGCGAGCACAACGGCAAGCGCTTCTCCGAGCAGCTGGTGGAGGCCGGCGTGCAGATCGGCTGGCCCACCCGCCTGGTCTCCTTCGGCCCGGACTACACGCGCCACGGTCTTCGCCATGGGCTTCGCCACCCGGGCGGCCATGTCCTTCGGCGGCATCGCAGCCGGGCGATTACCGCAAGATCCTGATCTACAACAAGGACCGGGTCTTCGCCTTCGCCCTGCCCCTGGGCTTCGTCACCGACGAATGGTACGCCAACGCCGCCGGGGCCATCAACTGGGGCTTCCCGGTCATCGCCGACACCCCCATCCCCCAGGTCCTGCCCACCGGCATCTGCACCTACGAGCACGTGGTTTCCAACATCCCCCACGACCAGATCGTGCAGAAGGCGGTCGAGGTGCGGGGCCTGAAGGTCACCGTGGCCAAGGTCCCCATTCCCGTGGCCTACGGGCCGGCCTTCGAGGGCGAGCGCATCCGCGGGGAGGATATCTACCTGGAGTGCGGCGGCGGCCGGACGCATCGCCGTGCGAGTGGACCACCACCCGGGACATGAACGAGGTGGAGGACGGCAAGGTCGAGGTCATCGGCCCGGACATCAAGGACGTCAAACCCCCGGCCAAGCTTCCGCTGGCCATCGTGGCCGAGGTGGCCGGCCGCAAGATGCAGGAGGACTTCGAGCCCATCCTGGAGCGGCAGATCCACCACCTGATCAACTACGCCCAGGGCGTCATGCACATCGGCCAGCGGGACATCGCCTGGATCCGGATCGGCAAAGGGCGCGGTGGAGAAGGGCTTCACCCTCCGGCACCTCGGCGACATCCTCCACGCCAAGTACCACCAGGACTTCGGCACCATCTTCGACAAGGTCCAGGTGAAGATCTACACCGACGAAGCCAAGGTCAAGGAGATCCTGGAGCAGGCCCGCGCCGCCTACCGCAAGCGGGACGCCCGCATCGAGGGCATGACCGACGAGACGGAGGAGACCTTCTACTCCTGCACCCTCTGCCAGTCCTTCGCCCCCACCCACGTCTGCGTCATCACCCCGGAGCGGACCGGCCTCTGCGGGGCCTACAACTGGCTGGACGGCAAGGCCTCCTTCGAGATCAACCCCACCGGGCCCAACCAGCCGGTCCCCAAGGGCGAGGTCATCGATCCCGCTCCTGGGGCAGTGGAAAGGGGTCAACGATTTCGTCTTCAAGGCCTCCCGGCAGAAGCTGGAAAAGTACAACGCCTACAGCATCATGGACGACCCGATGACCTCCTGCGGCTGCTTCGAGTGCATCGCCGCCGTTCTGCCCATGTGCAACGGGATCATGACCGTGAACCGCGATTTCACCGGGCATGACCCCCTGCGGGATGAAGTTCACCACCCTGGCGGGCTCGGTCGGCGGCGGCTCGGTCACCCCCGGCTTCGTCGGCCACAGCAAGCACTACATCAGCAGCAAGAAGTTCATCATGGCCGAGGGGGGCATCAAGCGCCTGGTCTGGATGCCCAAGATGCTGAAGGAAGAGATCATGGACCGGCTGAAGAAGCGCTCCGAGGAGATGGGCATGCCCAACTTCCCGGACATGATCGCCGACGAAACCGTCGGGACCACGGAGGACGAGATCCTGCCCTTCCTGACGGAGAAGGGACACCCGGCGCTGACCCTGCCGTCGTTGTTCTAAGACAAGGTCAGGTCAGGTTAGGTTCAGCAAAACCCTCGTACCTGACGCGATCACTGAATCGCTTTATTGAAAAGGAGCACAAAGATGGCTCTAACCGGAATCGAGATTTTCAAAAAGCTTCCCAAGACCAACTGCGGCGAGTGCGGGGTTCCCACCTGCCTGGCCTTTGCCATGAAACTGGCCGCCGGGCAGGCCGAGCTGGCCGCCTGCCCCTACGTGTCGGAGGAGGCCAAAGCCGAGTTGGCCGAGGCCTCCGCCCCGCCGATCCGTCCCCTGTCCATCGGCGCCGGAGACCAGGCTTTGAAGATGGCGGGGAGACGGTCATGTTCCGCCACGAAAAGCGCTTCGTCAACCCCACGGGCATCGCCGTTCTGGTCTCCGACAAGATGAGCGATGGCGAGGTCGACACCCGGCTGAAAAAGTTCAACGAACTGGAATATGAACGGGTCGGCCTCAAGCTCCAGGCGGACCTGGTGGCGGTCAAGGCCGAATCGGGCGACCCGGCCAAGTTCGCGGCCCTGGTGAAAAAGGTGAAGGACCGGCTGGACGGCAAAGGGATCGTGCTGATGAGCGAAGACCCCAAGGTCCTGGCCGCCGGGGCCAAGGCCGTCGCCGACCGCAAGCCGCTGCTCTACGCCGCCACCAAGGCCAATGCCGACGCCATGGCCCAGCTGGCCAAAGAGATCTCCGCTCCCCTGGCGGTCAAGGCGGGAACCGTGGACGAACTGGCGGAACTGACCACGAAACTGACCGCCGCCGGGGTGAAGGACCTGGTCCTCGATTCCGGGGCCCGGACCCCCCGGAAGGCGCTGGAAGATCAGATCGTCATCCGGCGGGCGGCCCTGATGAAGAAATTCCGCCCCCTGGGATTCCCCACCATCACCTTCCCCTGCGAGATGACCGAGGATCCCATGAAGGAGACCCTCCTGGCCTCCATGCTGGTGGCCAAGTACGCCGGCATCGTGGTCCTCTCCGACCTGGACGGCCACAGCCTCTTCCCCCTGCTGGTGGAACGGATGAACATCTTCACCGATCCGCAGCGGCCCATGGCCACCTCGGAGGGTATCTACGAGATCAGCGGGCCGAACGAGAATTCTCCGGTTCTGATTACCTCCAATTTCTCCCTGACCTACTTCATCGTCTCCGGGGAGATCGAGGGAAGCCGGGTACCCTCCTGGCTCCTGGTCAAGGACACGGAAGGGCTCTCGGTCATGACCGCCTGGGCCGCCGGGAAGTTCGGGGCCGACGTGATCGCCCCCTTCGTGAAGAAGTGCGGGATCGCCGACAAGGTGAAGCACCGCAAGCTGATCATTCCCGGGTATGCGGCGGTGATCAGCGGAGAGCTGGAGGAGGAGCTGCCCGACTGGAAGATCATGATCGGGCCCCGGGAAGCGGGCCACATCCCGGCCTTCCTGAAGATGTGGAAACCGGAATGATGATTGCAGGGGCGGGGTTAGAAACCCGCCCCTACGCTATGCGAATAAAGGAGGGGAGCAATGGTCGTCTGCGTCGGCGAGAATATCAACATCATGTCCAAGACCATCGGTCCGGCCATGAAGGAACGCAAAGCGGACCCCATCGTGGAGATGGCCAAACATGAAGAGAAGGTGGGGATCGACTTACCTGGACTTGAACATCGGACCCTCCCGCAAAGCCGGGCAGGAGGTCATGGACTGGATGGTGAAGCTGGTCCAGGGGGTGGTGAACAAGCCCATGTCCCTGGACACCACGAACCCCGACGCCATGGAGGCGGGCCTGAAAGTCCATAAGGGAAAGGCGCTGATCAATTCCGTCTCCCTCCAGCCGGAACGCCTGGAAAGGGTTCTGCCCATGGCCAAGACGTATAACGCCCATGTGATCGGCCTCCTCTGGGGCAAGGAAGGGATGCCCCGGGATGCCAACGAGCGGGCATCCATGGCCGTGGATTTCATCTACCAGGCCAACAACCTGGGGATTCCCACCGAAGACATCTGGATCGACCCCATCGTGAGCCCGGTGAGCGTGGAGATCAACCAGGTCCTTTCCTGCCTGGAGTTCATGTCCATGCTGAAGGACATCGCCCCCGAGGCCAAATCCATCGTCGGGCTGTCCAACATCTCCAACGGGACCCCGACCCATCTCCGGCCGGTCCTGAACCGGACCTACCTGATCATGCTGATGAAGTACGGCCTCTATTCGGCCATCGTGGACGCCTATGATGAGGAGCTTCTCCGCATCTGCCGCGACCGGCCTACCCGAGATCGTCAGCCTGGTCCACCGGGTGATGGACGGAGATGAGCCCGATCCCAAGAGCCTGACGCCGAAGGAGCTGGAATATTATAAATCCACCAAAGTCCTCCTGGGGAAGAGCCTGTATTCCCACTCGTGGCTGGAATTGTAAATTGTAGGGGCGATTCATGAATCGCCCCTACGAAGGTTTTATGCTTCCCAAACAGGAAAATCTCCCCCTGGCCCGCCAGATGGCGGTGGAGGGGCTTCTGAAGTCGGACCCGGCTGAAAGAGCGGCCCGGGGGGGAGGGCGGTTTGAACCGGGGGCGGACAGCAAGAGCAGGATCGGGGTTCGTTACCTGGGCCGGGAGGTTTGGCTTTCCTTACCCGGGGGAACGATGGAAACCCCCGACGGGGGAGGGCCGCTCTCCCTTCGCGAGGAGATCCTGATTCTCCATTACCTGGAAAGGGCCTCGGGATCTCCCCCCGACGGGAAACTGGATCTCCTTTGCCGAGATCCCCGGGGGAGCTTTCTATCATCCGGTCTTCCTGCAGCGTTCCAAAGCCCCCCTGGTGAAATTTTTCGGGGAAGATCCGCAAAGACTCCTGGCTCTGGCGTCCGAAGAGGTCCGGGGAGAGCCATGGGACATGGGAGATATGGGGGTCAAAATTCAGGCTTTTCCCCGGGTGGCCCTGGGCCTGGTCCTCTGGAAGGGAGATGCGGAATTTCCCCCGGAAGGAAATGTTCTCTTCGATTCATCTGTCACCGGCTATCTGCCGGTGGAAGACATCGTCATCCTGGCGGAGACGGTCGTTTGGAAACTGATCAAAAGGAAAAATACTGATTCACCGCAGAAAGCGCCAGTAACGAGTAATAGAAATTCGAAATCCAAGCACGAAACTCGAAACAATTACCAATTTTTAAAATCCAAATGTTCAAAACGGGCAGTATGAGATTTGGTCATTGGATTTTGAATTCGGATTTCGATATTCGGGTTTCGAATTTGAATTTATTGTTTCTCTGCGTTCTCCGCGTGCTCTGCGGTGAAAGGTTTTGAGTTTATGAAACTGGCGGTTACCGGAAAAGGCGGAGTGGGGAAGACCACGGTGGTGGCGGGGTTGGCCCGGGTGCTGACCGACCGGGGGCGGAAGGTCCTGGTGATCGATGCCGACCCGGCGAGCAACCTGGCCCTGGCCCTCGGTTTCCCCCGGGACCAGCGCCTGACGCCCATCGCCGAGATGAAAGAACTGATCGAGGAACGGACCGAGGCCAAGCCCGGTTCCATGGGGGGCTTCTTCAAGCTCAATCCCCGGGTGGATGACCTGCCGGACAAATACAGCCTGGAAAAGGATGGGATTCGCCTGATGGTCATGGGGACCGTCCAGAAGGGGGGCGGCGGATGCGTTTGCCCGGAGAACGTCATGGTCCGGACCCTGGTGGCCCATCTCCTGCTGGGCCGGAATGAAGTGGTCATCCTGGACATGGAGGCCGGGGTCGAACACCTGGGCCGGGCCACGGCGCAGGCGGTGAACAAGCTCATCGTGGTCGTCGAGCCCGGGCAGCGGAGCCTGGAGGTGGCCCAGAAGATCCGCCAGCTGGCCGGGGACATCGGGCTGAAGAATATCGGCCTGGTGGGAAATAAAATCCGGGGGGAAGGAGACCGGGAATTCCTGCTGGAGAAGATGCCGGACTTGCCCTTTTTGGGATTCATCGATTATGATCCTAAGGTAGTGGAAGCCGACCTGTCGGGCACTCCGCCCTATCAGGAAAATCCCGCGTTCCTCCAGTCCATGGGAGGGATTGTGGATCAACTATTACTCTGAAATCGGAAGAGAAACATGATGTCAGTTCGGAGTTCAGAGTTCGCGAGAATAGGTGTTGACTCCGAACTCCGAACTACATTACTCCGAACTCAAGGCAGATTATTTATCCCGATGAGAGGATTGGGGTCATGAAAATCGCGGTCATGGGCACGGGAGCGTTGGGCTCGCTGTACGCCGGCTACCTGGCCCGGAGCGGGGAAGAGGTTTACGCCGTCGATATCAAGGCAGAGATCGTCGCGGCCATCCGCAGCTCAGGGATCCGGATCGTGGAGCCGGAGGGGAATGAAGTGTCCACTCCCTTGAAACTGGCGACCCTGAAACCAGAAGAGATCGGCAGAGTCGATCTGGTCATTTTCCTACCCAAATCGCGCCAGACCCAGGACGCCGCCCGGAGCGCCCGGTGCCTCTTCGGACCGGAAACGGTGGGGCTGACCGTGCAGAACGGCCTGGGCAATTCCGAAGCCATTGAGGCCATCGTGGGGGAGGGACGGATGCTGGCCGGGGTGACCATGAACGCCTCCACCTACCTGGGGCCGGGCCGGATGCTTTACGCGGGCCGGGGGGAGACGGTCATCGGGGAGATGCGGGGAGGACCGAGCCCGCGGGCGGAAAAGTTCGCGGCGGCTTTCAACAAGGCGGGCCTTTCGACCCATGTCTCGTCCGAAGTCTGGAACGACGTGTGGGGAAAACTGCTGGTGAACGCGGGAGTGAATCCCGTCACGGCGATCACCCGTTTGGCCAATGGGGTCATGATGGATCAGGCGGCGACGCGGGAAATCATGAGAGGCCTGGTGGAAGAGGGGAAGCGGGTGGCCCTGGCGAAAGGGATCCGCCTTCCCTATACCGATGCGGTGAAAAAGGTGGAAGACGCATGTATCGCCACCAAACCGAATCATTCCTCCATGCTCCAGGACGTTCTGGCCCAGCGGGAGACGGAGGTGGATTTCATCAACGGGGCCATCGTCCGGGAGGGAGAAAGACTGGGGATCGACACCCCCGTCAACCGGACGATTACCAACCTGGTGAGAACAATCGAACAGACCTATTCCCTGCGCGCGTAGGGGCGGTTCGCGAACCGCCCCTACAGAATCGGGTCTGGGGGATATTGGTAACCTTTTCCCCACCCTAACCCTGCCCCTCGAGGGGGAAGCTGTGAAAAAATCGATTTAGTTCTTTTTCACGTCATTCCGGCGAAAGCCGGAATCCAGTGTTTTCAAGGCCTTACAAACTTACTGGACCCCGGTTTTCACCGGGGTGACGGCTGAAAACCAATTTTTTCACACCTTCGGAGAGGGAAGGGAGGGGGTGATTTACGGCGAATATTTTTTTGCATCGCTTGGGTAATTTGGATTTCATACGCAAGGAGGGGTTGCCCTTGCGTTTACCTTCGGTTGCCTGATTCTTCAAAACACTGATCCAGTGGAAAAAGAACCGTTTGCCGGAGAACGGCGGGTTTCACCGCTCGTTCCGTTCCTCCGGGCAATCGATTGATATTTGGGAGGAGGAAAGAATGCCGGAGAGCTTGGATCTTTCCAAAATGGATGAGATTTTATCCCATTACCGGGGGGAGAAGGGGGCCTTGATCCCCGTTCTCCAGGAAGCCCAGAACCTGTATGGCTATTTGCCCGAAGAGGTTTTGCGGCGGATCAGCCGGGAGCTGAAGGTCCCGCTCAGCAAGATCTACGGGGTCATCACCTTTTTCGCCCAATTCTACCTGACTCCCCGGGGAAAACATGTGGTCAAATCCTGCCAGGGCACGGCCTGCCACGTGCGGGGGGCCAAGGGGGTGCTGGACTCCTTGTGCCGGGAGCTGAAAGTGGAGCCCGGAGGAACCACGGGAGATCTCCACTTCTCCCTGGAGACGGTGGCCTGCGTCGGGACCTGCTTCCTCGCCCCGGTGATCATGATCGACGAGGACTATTACGGCAAGCTCACCCCCAAAAGGGCGGTGGATGCCTTGAAGAAATACTCTCCCAACGGAAAGAAGGAAGAGGCCTGAGAAATGGCAAAGCTCACCTCCATCGAAGAACTCCAGCGCCTGCAAAGAACGGCCCAGGAGGCAAGGGATCCCGACCGCCTCCGGGTGCGCATCTGCATGACCGGCTGCCGGGCCTTCGGGGCCGTAGAAGTCCGGGATGCCTTTAAACAAAGCGTGGGGGGAAACGGCCTCAGCGGAAAGGTGGATATCGTGGAGACCGGATGCCACGGGTTCTGCGCCCGCGCGCCGGTGGCGGCCATCGACCCCTACGGATTTTTCTACCAGCAGATCTCTCCCAAGGATGTGCCGCTCATCGTGCAGGAGAGCCTGGGGGAAGGAAAACCCGTCGAGAAAATCCTCTACCAACACCCCCAGGAGGGCCGGCCCATCACCCTGGAGAAGGAGGTTCCCTTCTACCGGGAGCAGATGAAGATCGTCCTGCGCAACTGCGGACAGATCGACCCCACCCGGCTGGAGGATTACCTGGCCCGCGAGGGATACCTGGGGATCGCCAAAGTCCTTTCCTCCATGAAGCCCGACGAGGTAATCGAAGAAGTGGTGCGCTCCGGCCTGCGGGGCAGGGGAGGGGCCGGCTTTCCCACGGGAACCAAATGGAAGTTCGCCCGCGGCGCCAAGGGCGACGAGAAATACGTGATCTGCAACGCCGACGAGGGGGACCCGGGGGCGTTCATGGACCGGGCCGTACTGGAGGGGGACCCCCACACGGTCCTGGAGGGGATGCTCATCGCCGCCTACGCCATCGGGGCCCAGCATGGGTACATCTATGTGCGGGCCGAGTACCCCATCGCCGTAACCCACGTGAAAAAGGCGGTGGCCGACGCCCGGGCCCTGGGCCTTCTGGGAAGAAACATCCTGGGAACGGGTTTCGATTTCGACGTGAAGATCAAGGAAGGGGCCGGGGCCTTTGTCTGCGGGGAAGAGACCGCGCTCATCGCTTCCATCGAGGGACGACGGGGCATGCCCCGGACCCGGCCGCCCTTCCCGGCCGTCGCCGGACTGTGGGGAAAGCCCACCAACATCAATAACGTGGAGACCTTCGCCAACATCCCGCCCATCATTCACCGGGGGGCGGGCTGGTATGCCTCCCTGGGGACGGAGAAGAGCAAGGGCACCAAGATCTTCGCCCTGGCGGGCAAGATCAACAACACCGGCCTGGTGGAAGTGCCCATGGGCATCACCCTGGAAAAGATCATCTTTGACGTGGGAGGAGGGATCCCGGGGGGAAAGAAGTTCAAAGCCGCCCAGACCGGGGGCCCCTCGGGCGGGTGCATCCCGGCCTCCCTGCTGAATCTTCCCATCGACTACGACTCCCTCACCGCGGCCGGCGCGATCATGGGATCGGGCGGGCTCATCATCATGGACGAAAACACCTGCATGGTGGACCTGGCCAAATTCTTCCTCACTTTCACCCAGAGTGAGTCCTGCGGGCGCTGTGTGCCCTGCCGTCTGGGGACCAAGAGGATGCTGGAGATCCTCCAGCGCATCACCGAGGGAAAAGGGGAGCTGGCGGACCTGGAGATGCTCCGGGAACTGGCCCCCATGATCAAGGACGCTTCCCTCTGCGGGCTGGGGCAGACCGCACCCAACCCGGTTCTCACCACGCTCAACTATTTTCTGGACGAATACCGGGCCCACATCGAAGAGAAACGATGCCCGGCCGGGGTGTGCAAGGCCCTGATCCGCTACCAGATCATCGCCGAGGCCTGCAAGGGCTGCGGCGTTTGCCGGAAGGCCTGCCCGCAGAAGGCCATCGCCGGCAAGCCGAAAGAGGTCCACACCCTGGATCCATCCCTTTGCATCAAGTGCGGCATCTGTTACAACGAGTGTAAATTCGACGCGATCAAGATCATCTGAACCTCCGAAGAGGAAACGGATATGAGTGAAGTAAAACTGACCATTGATGCGCGGGAGGTCGCCGTTCCCCAGGGCTGGACCATCCTCCAGGCCGCCAACAAGCTGGGGATCCGGATTCCCACTCTCTGCCATCTGTGGGAATTGAGTCCCTGCAGCGCCTGCCGGGTCTGCCTGGTGGAGGTAGAGGGGGCTCGGAACCTGGCCCCCGCCTGTTCCTACCCGGTTGCCGGGGGGATGAAGGTTCATACCCGCACCGAGCGGGTCCTGAAAGCCCGTCGCCTGGTGATGGAACTCATCCTGTCCGATCATCCCCTGGACTGCATGACCTGCGAGAAGACGGGGAGCTGCCATCTCCAGGACCTGGCCTACGAGTTCGGCCTGACCGGGTCCCGCATGAAGGGAGAGCAGCACCGGTATCCCGTGGATCGGGAAAACCCCTTCATCGTCCGGGATTACAATAAATGCGTCCTGTGCGAGAGGTGCACCCGCATCTGCGACGAGGTCCAGGGCAGCATGGCCATCGAATACGCCCACCGGGGCTTCCACACCAAGGTAGCGGTGCCCTATCACCGGAGCCTGACCGAGAGCGACTGCGTCTTCTGCGGCCAGTGCGTGAGCGTCTGCCCGGTGGGAGCCCTGACCGAACGCTCCCGGGTCGGCCGGGGGCGGGAATGGGAATTCCGGAAGGTGAAGACCATCTGCTCCTACTGCGGGGTGGGATGTCTCCTGGTCTTGAACGTAAAGGACGGGGAGATCGTCCGGGTGACGTCGGACCGGAGTTCGGGAGTCAACCGGGGGAACATGTGCGTCAAGGGGAGGTTCGGGTTCGACTACGTTCACAGTCCGGACCGGCTTACCAACCCTTTGATCCGCGAGGGCGGAACCCTGCGCCCCGCTTCCTGGGATGAAGCCCTGGACCGGACAGCCGAAGGCCTTAAGCGGGTGAAGGCCAAGTACGGACCGGAAGCGATCGGCGTCCTGGTCTCGGCCAAGTGCACCAACGAAGAGAATTACCTCCTCCAGAAACTGGCCCGGGCCGCCCTGGGAACCAACAACGTAGACCACTGCGCCCGGCTCTGACACAGCTCCACCGTCGCCGGTCTGGCGATGGCATTCGGCTCCGGGGCCATGACCAACCCCATCGAAGAGATCCGCAAGGCCGGCTGCATCCTGGTCATCGGGTCCAACACCACCGAGAATCACCCGGTGATCGGCCTCGAGGTCAAGGCCGCGGTACGGCAGAACGGAGCCAAACTGATCGTGGCCGACCCCCGGCGGATCGAGCTCGCCCAATTCGCCCACCTGTTTTTAAGCCACCAACCGGGGACGGACGTGGCCCTGATCAACGGCATGATTCAAGCCATCCTTTCCCATGGCTGGCAGAATGAGGATTTCATCCGGAATCGGACCGAGGGGTTCGAGGCGGTGGCCGAGGCGGTAAAGGAGTACACTCCCGAGGCGGTGGAACGGATCACCGGGGTTCCGGCGGCGGACCTGGTGGAGGCCGCCCGTCTCTACGCCCAGTCGCCGAACTCGACCATTCTGTACGCCATGGGAATTACCCAGCACGCCACCGGAACCAACAATGTCCTGGCCTTGGCAAATCTCGCCATGGCGGCCGGCCAGGTCGGAAAGCCCCATTCCGGGGTCAATCCCCTGAGGGGGCAGAACAACGTGCAGGGTGCCTGCGACGTGGGCGGGCTGCCCAACGTGTACACGGGGTACCAGCGGGTGGATGACGAGGCCGTGCGGCAGAAATTCGAAAAGGCCTGGTCGGTTTCGCTGAACCCGAAACCCGGCCTGACCCTCATGGAAATGATGAAGGGGATCGGGGAAGGGAAGGTGAAAGCTCTCTTCATCCTGGGAGAAAACCCCCTTTTGAGCGACCCCGACAGCAACAAAGTCCGGCAGGAACTGCAGCACCTGGACCTTCTGGTGGTTCAGGACCTCTTCCTTTCGGAAACGGCCGAGCTGGCCCACGTGGTCCTTCCGGGAGTCAGCTTCGCCGAAAAAGACGGAACCTTCACCAACACGGAGCGGCGCGTGCAGCGGGTAAGGAAAGCCATCGAACCCGTTGGAAACGCCCGCCAGGACTGGGAGATCATCAGCGACCTTTCCACCCGGCTGGGGTACCCCATGAAGTACAACTCCCCGGCGGAGATCATGGAGGAGATCGCCTCCCTCACTCCCTCCTACGGCGGGATCCAGTATGAACGGCTGGAAGGATTGGGGCTGCAGTGGCCCTGCCCCTCTCCGGAGCATCCGGGAACTCCGATCCTCCATCAAGGGATGTTCACCCGCGGAAAGGGGAAGTTTCATGTGACCCCCTACGTCCCCCCGCCCGAGCTGCCGGACGCGGAGTATCCCTTCATCCTGACCACGGGCCGGGTCCTTTACCATTACCACACGGTGATCAGCCGCAAGTCCAAGGGACTGTCCGAGATCTATCCGGAAGGGACCGTGGAGGTCAGCCCGGCGGACGCCTCCCGGCTGGGAATTCATTCCGGGAACGGAATGGTCGAGGTGACTTCGCGGAGAGGAACGGTGAAAGCCAGGGCCAAAATCTCGGAATCCCTCCCCCCCGGAGTGGTGTTCATGAACTTCCACTTCAAGGAGGCGGCGGTGAACCTGCTCACCCTGGACGTCCTGGACCCCGTGGCCAAGATCCCCGGGCTCAAGGTCTGCGCGGTGAATATCCGGAAGGTGTAGAAGTCGCTGGCTCTCCGAGTCTTCCGGTTACTCTCGGCCCATCGGGCGGCTTGCTTTCGGAGGAAGAGCTTTTTGGGGGTGGCCTATTCCTGGGTTATGGGCAGGCAGACGGTAAAGGTCGTTCCTTCTCCCACTTTGCTTTCCACTTCGATCCTTCCTTTCAGACCCTGAATGATTCCGTAGCTCACCGACAGCCCCAACCCGACTCCCTTCACCTCCTTTTTGGTGCTGAAGAAGGGGGTGAAGATCTTATTCATGTTTTCGGGGGGGATTCCGCAACCCGTGTCCTGCACGGCGATTTTCAGCTCCCGATTCTCCAGGAAGGTGCGCAGGGCCAACTTGCCTCCCCTGGGCATCGCCTGGAGCGCATTCATGATGAGGTTCATAAAAACCTGTTCCAGCTGGTCCGGGTCCACCATGAAGGTGGGTAAGGGCTGCAAGTCCTTTTCCACCCGGGTGTTCTCCTTGGAGCCGGCGTGAATCGCCAGCTCCAGGGCCCGGTTCAGAACATCGTTGATGTTGACCTCTTTGATTTTCGGCTCCGTTTGAACCGCAAAGTCCAATAGGCTTCGAATCAGTTTGGTGCTGCGGGAAAGCTCATGTTCCATCTTGGAGAGGTAATCCAGGATCGCCTCCCGGTTAAATTCCCCCCGGGTGATTTTCTTGGCGATGAGCTGATTGTAAATGAGGACCCCGCTCAGGGGGTTATTCACCTCGTGGGCGATGGAAGCGGCCAGCTGGCCCATGGAGGCCATTTTTTCCGACTGGATGAGGTGGTCCTGCATTTTGGTCAGCTGCTGGGTTCGCTCTTCCACCTTCTCCTCCAGGACACGGCCGTAATCCTCCAGCTCCCGGCGGGCCTGTTTCAGGCGCACCAGCATGTGGTTGAAAGACTGGGCTAACTGGCCGATTTCGTCCTTTGACTTGCTGGAGAGTTCGATGGAGAGATCGCCCTCCGCAATCTTCCCCGTCGCCGCCACCATTTCGCGCAAAGGCCGGGTGATTCCCGAAGTGATGAAAAAATAGAGCAGGACGACGATGGCCACCCCAAGGACGCCGATGCCGAAGAAGCTGTACACCACCTTGTTCCGGAGGTCGACGTAGGGGGCCTCGAGCATCCCCACGTAGAGAATTCCCACGATCTTTCCGGTGATGTCCCGGATCGGCTGATACCCGGTGAGATACCAGTCATGGACCACAAAGGCCCGGTCGAGCCACAACTCCCCTTTTTCCAGGACCGCCTGGTAGACCTCCTCGGATACCCGGGTTCCAATCGCCCTCTGTCCTTTTTCATCCAGCACATTGGTGGAGATGCGCAAATCACCCTGAAAGATGGTGGCGGTCCCCATCTCCTTTCCCTTGTACCGACCCTCCCCGTAGAGGAGGTCCCGCACTTTGTCGACAATCTGATAGTCGCGGTTCAGCAGCACCCCGCCGTAGAGCACCCCCACCAATCGCCCGTTCCCGTCCCAGACGGGACACGCGGCTTTGAGCATCATCCCGAAGCTCTCCCGGTCGACGGGAACCTCTTTGGCCTTGGGAGTGGGGACAAAGAGGGTGAAGGCTCGTTCCGCCAGGTCATTCCTTTCCTTCCGCAATTCCTCGCGGGACACGATGGCCGTGGAAGCGGCCGGCTCCCCTTTCAAAGCCCGTTGGAGGATGGGGTCAGACCCTTGATCGTCCCCGGTCTGGAAGGGGTGGTGAGTCCGCAAAAGAACTTTCCCCCGGGCATCGGTCAAAGTCAGAATATCCAGCCCAAAATCTTTGCGCCGCTTGATCAGGAATTCTTCCAATTTCTTCCATTGCCGGGATTCGATGTGTTCGGGAAGGGTCTGGCCCGCGGCGGTCAATTGAACCACGTCGCGGATCCTGTCCAAGGACTGGGTGTAGATGAGCCAGGCCGTGTTGAGGTCGTGTCTGACCTTGTTGCGGGCCTGGGAGACGATGGCATCGGCCACCAGGCGGGTGCCGATGAGGGAAGAAAGGAGCCCTCCGGCGACCACCACGAAGAGGAAGCTGGAAATCAGCTTGGTGCGGAGAGACAGGCGGTTTACCATTTTTCCTGGCTCAACCTGCACCACAGCCAGGTGGCCTTCCGTTCGTCCAGTTTGCCGACCCAGCTCTCGATCTTTTTGATGTCTCCGTCCATGATCGCTTCTTTTTCTTCCTTGGTCAGGTCCGGGTACTCCCGGAGGGCCTCTTCGGGAGACTCCGCCATCCGGGCAAGAAACTGGCTGTCTTCTCCCGCCCGGCTCAGAATTTTCAGGATCGCCGCGATGGCTTGTTTGCTCACCGGCTGGGGCAGAATGGCCACGTGAGCCGTCTCGATATTTTCCGCCACCAGCTTCTCCAGCTCGGAGAGGGTAAAAGGCTTGGGCAAATAATCGATGGCCCCTTCGCGCATGGCCTCCACCGCCGTATCCACCGAGGGGAAGGCGGTGATGATGATTCCTCTCAGGCCGGGGCGGCGCTGGCGGGCCTCTTTCAGAACCTCGATTCCGTTTTTCCCCGGCAGCTTCAAATCCAGGACGAGCAGTCCATAATCCTTTTCGGAAATAAGCTTCAGCGCCGCCTCCCCGTCCGGAGCGATCTCCACCTGATAGCCTGAATCCTTCAACCAGTCCCGGAGGGATTCCCTCATGCTGGCTTCGTCATCCACCACCAAGATGGGCTTCATCGGCGCCTGGTCGGCTTGCGTTTTTTCCTCAACCAGTTTCTCCAGATAGGAGAGATCGATCGGCTTGGGCAGAAAATCGACCGCCCCCCCCTTCATGGCCTCCACCGCTTTCTCCACGGTGGGATAGGCGGTGATGATAATGCCGTGAAGTTTGGGTTTCTTGGCCCGGGCTTCCTTCAACACCTGAAGCCCGTCTTTTCCCGGCAGCCGCAGATCCAGGATGAGGACATCGAAGTCCTTCTCCGCGATTCGCTTCAGGGCCTCTTCCCCTTCCCGCGCCACCTCCACCTGGTAACCCAAATCCATGAGCCAGCTCTGCAGCGACTCCCGGATGCTAAACTCGTCTTCCACGATCAGGATATTCTTCATGTCTTATCTCCTCTGGTGATTTTGTCTTTTTCCTTCGACGGGCTGGGAATATGCCCGGGGGACGATGCCCAAACATGGTTCCTCCCCCGCGGTCGGGTCTTCTTTCATTGAGACGGCCGAAGAGGACGGACTTCCATGGCTAATGTGCGGCTGGAGAATGTTTCCCCTGGGGAAAGGTATTCTGGTAGCTGCCAGGCATTACCACCTCCGGGGATGTCGGGTCAAGGGTTTGGAAGGAAAAGGGATGTATGCGAACTCTATTCTGCATGGTAGCCAAAATGGATTCCCCTTTCAAGTGTTATTTGGCCCGGGCCAGCGGGTCCGCGCCTGGCCCTCCCTTGGCCTTTTTTTCCCCTTGCCTTCTCTTTTTCTTTTTGCTAGGTTCATTCCTGGTTTGCACCGCCAAAGGCCTTTTCCCATGATCGATTCGCCCTCTCTGCTAGGGAGGGTCATCCCATCTGATCCAGAGGAGGTAGCCATGAAGACCCCGTTGTGGTCGCCGTCGGAGGAATGGATCAAGAAGGCGAATGCGTCCCGCTTCATCGATTACGTGAACGGGAAACAAGGCCAGAAGCTCAAAACCTTTGCGGATCTCTACCAGTGGTCGATCGAAAACACCCCCGATTTCTGGGCCCGCATGTGGGAATTCGCCGACATCAAGGCCTCCCGGGGGTATGACCAGGTCGTGGACGACCTGAAGAAAATGCCGGGGGCCAAGTGGTTCTCCGGGGCCCGCCTCAATTTTGCCGAAAACCTTCTGCGGTATCGCGACGACCGTCCGGCTTTCATCTTCAAGGGGGAGACGCAGAAATACGCCCGCATGACCTACCGGGAGCTCTACACGGCCGTGGCCCGCCTGGCCAGATCGCTCCGGCAGCTGGGGATCAAGCCGGGGGACCGGGTGGCCGCTTACATGCCCAACATGATGGAGACCGCCATCGCCATGCTGGCCGCCACGAGCGCCGGGGCGGCGTGGTCTTCCTGCGCCACGGACATCGGATCCCAGGCCGCCCTGGACCGCCTGGGGCAGATCGAACCCAAGGTCCTGTTCACCGTGAACGGCTATTATTACAAGGGCAAGGCTTTCAGCTCGGTGGCCAATGCCGCCGAGGTGGCCAAGGGAATCCCCTCCCTCAAAAAAGTGGTGGTGGCCACTTACCCGGACGAAAAGCCCGACCTGAGCCAGATTCCCAAGGCGATCCGGTGGGAGGATTTCCTTTCCCCGGAGATGGAACCGGCCCTGGAGTTTGAGCAATTGCCCTTCGATCAACCCGTCTACATCATGTTCTCCTCGGGCACCACGGGCAAGCCCAAGTGCATGGTCCAGGGGGCGGGGGGCATCCTGATCAATCACCTGAAGGAACTGATCCTGCACACGGATTTGAAGCGGGAAGACCGGATCCTCTACATCACCACCTGCAGCTGGATGATGTGGAACTGGCTGATCAGTTCCCTGGGGGTGGGCGCGACCATCGTCCTGTTTGACGGCAACCCCAGCTACCCGGATGACGGGGCCATCTGGAAGCTGCTCCAGGACGAAAAAATCACCATCTTCGGGACCAGCGCCAGCTACATCAATTACCTCAAGAGCCAGAACTTCAAGCCCGGGAAGGAATTATGATCTGTCCTCCCTGCGGGAGATTTCCCAGACCGGATCTCCGCTTTCGGCGGAAGGCTTCGAGTACGTCTACCAGGAAATCAAGAAGGACCTCCATTTCAACTCCATCTCCGGCGGCACGGACATCAACGGCTGCTTCGCCGCCGGAAACATCATCAGCCCCGTGTACGCCGGGGAGCTTCAGGGGCCGGCTCTGGCCATGAAGGTGAAGGCCTACGACGAGAAGGGCAACCCGGTGTACGACCAGCAGGCCGAGCTGGTATGCGAGGCGACCGCTCCTTCCATGCCCCTCTATTTCTGGAACGATCCCAACGGAGAAAAGTACAAGAGCGCCTATTTTGAGGTCTATCCGGGCGTGTGGCGCCACGGCGACTACATCGTCATGCACCAGGACACCGGGGGCATCACCTTCTACGGCCGTTCGGACAGCGTGCTCAAGCCCTCCGGGGTGCGCATCGGAACGGCGGAGATCTACAACGTGGTGGACAAGTTCGGGGAGGTGGCCGACAGCCTGGTCATCGGCCAGAACTACAAGGGGGACCAGCGGGTTCTCCTCTTCGTCCAGCTTCGTCCCGGGCAAAGCCTGACCGATCAGCTGAGAGACAAGATCCGCAAAACGCTGCGGGAACAGGCCTCGCCCCGTCACATCCCCGCGGTCATCGTGGCCGTGCCGGACATCCCCTACACCCTGAATATGAAAAAAGTGGAGAGCGCGGTCACCAACATCGTCAACGGCCGCCCGGTCCTGAACCGGGACGCCCTGAAGAACCCCGAATGCCTGGATTATTATGAAAAGATCCTTCCGGAGCTGCAGAAGTAAAGCAGAAACACGGAATGAGGGGTAGAGACGGCGCACGAACCGTCCCTATGTTTTTGGGGAATTGGATTGCGGGTGCAACCCTGGAGCAGCAAGAATACCTTCCCCTCTCATCCTGGAAATGCGGTAGGGGGGGTCAGTATCTATGTTGATTTTATCTTCCAAGGAATGGTATAACCTGGGCACTTGAGAGGGGGTTCTCTTACCTCGCTGAGAAGATTTTGTTAAAATCATTTCGGTGTGAAAGGAGGACTTTATGCTTCAGAAAATGGCCTCGGCCAGTACTCGGTGGAGTACGCGGTGGGTCCCGGATGCGTGGGTGATCGCCGTCATCCTCACCATCGTCGCCTACTTCTTGGGAATCATCTTTACCAAGTCCAACAGCTACCAGTTGATCCAGTACTGGGGAAGAGGGTTCTGGGTCTTACTCTCTTTCGGTATGCAGATGTGTCTCATCATCATGACCGGCTACATCTTGGCCACTACGCCCATATTCAGCCGAATTCTGAATAGTTTGGCCGGCGTGCCCAAAAGCCCCAGGGGATGTATCGCCCTCATGGCCCTCGTGTCCTTGGTTCTGGCCTGGATCAACTGGGGGCTCAGCATTGTCGGCTCGGCGGTCTTTGTTCGATTCCTGGCCAAAAAACAGAAGGGGGTCGATTACCGCCTGCTGGTGGCGACGGCTTACCTGGGCCTGGGAACGATGTGGCATTCCGGCCTTTCCGCCTCCGCTCCCCTCCTGGTGGCCACTCCCAAGCATTTCCTGGAAAAAGAACTGGGGGTCATTCCCATCACCGAGACCATCTTCCACCCCTTCAACCTGCTGCTGGCCCTGGTGATTTTAATCGCCCTGGTGATCATGGGGCCTTTCATGCATCCGAAAAAAGGGGACGAGGTCGAGGCCAACCCTGAGCTGATCAAAGAAGCCGGGGTTGAGCCGCCCCCCAAGCCTAAAGCGGCAGACATGACCCCGGCTTTGCGGCTGGAACATTCCCCCATCATTAATTTAATCGTAGGAATTTGCGGGCTGATCTGGCTGGGTTGGCATTTCGGGCAGAGAGGATTCGCCGGGATCAACCTGGATGTGGTGAATTTTGCCTTCCTGATGGTCGGCGTCCTTCTGCACTGGACTCCCGCCTCGTTCTTGAAGTCTGCCCAGGAAGGGGGATCCTTTATCTGGGGGGTGGTGGTTCAGTTCCCCTTCTACGCCGGGATTTTCGGAATCATCCAGTTCTCCGGGCTGGCCCAAGTCATGGCCAACTGGTTTACCGCTATTGCTACCAAGGAAACCTATCCCTTTATCGTGGTCTGGTATTCGGGGATCCTGAACTACATCGTTCCATCGGGAGGGTCTAAGTGGGCGATCGAGGCCCCCTACATCATCCAGGCGGCCAAAAACCTGGGCGTCAGCAACGCCATGACGGTTATCGCCTACGCCTGGGGGGACATGGTGACGGACGTGATCCAGCCCTTCTGGGCCATTCCTCTTCTGGGGGTGGCCAAGCTGGGGTTCCGCGATATCATGGGCTACTGCATGATCTATTTCCTCTTCTACATGGTGATCATCTCTATTGGATTCCTCTTGCTGCCGGTCTTCTTTGCGGTTTGAACCGAATTGTCCCCTTCCCCCTCAAGACGGGGAAGGGGGCCTTCCCGCCTTTCTTCTCCCCCTCTTAAAGTCTTTTTGTCAAACAAATCGGATTTTTCTTTGATCTTTGAATAATTGTCATTGAACACCGGAAAAAATTGACCAAAATGACACTTTGTCAAAAAAAATGAGGATGAGCCTATTCTACCCCAAATCAACCCGACGCCTGCCAGAAAACAATTTAAATTCAAATACTTAAATTATTAAAAAAGAAGACTGGCTTTTAGTATTTGGCATTTTTATTGCTAGATTTTTAAGAGATTAATCTGCCCTGCCTTTTTCCTCTTGACTTAGCTGCTGATTCCTGTCATTCGGGTAGGGGATTTTGGATTTCATTTACCAAAAGAGGAGGAAAACAAGATATGTTCGAAGTGGTCGCTCAAGGAGAGGGGCCTCTCTTCATGGACCCGGATGCCGATAAGGCGCGGGAGTTTTTCCGGCAAAAAGACCGAGCCCTCAAGAACAAAGTGATGACGGTTAAAGAGGCGGTGGAGAAGTTCGTCCACGACGGGGACTATCTGGGCATCGGCGGTTTCGGCGCCAACCGGATTCCCACGGCGATCTGCCACGAGATCGTCCGGCAGAGAAGAAAGAAGCTGACCTTTGCCGGCCACACCTCGACCCACGATTTTCAGATCCTGGCGGCCGGGGAAGTTTTCAATCGCTGCGACATCGCCTACATCATCGGGCTGGAGGCGAGGGGGCTTTCCCCCAACGCCCGGCGCTACATGGAGAGCGGAAAGGTCGAGAGCTGCGAATGGACCAATTACGGCATGGCCCTTCGTTTCAAGGCCGCGGCCATGGGGGTGTCGTTCCTCCCCGGGCGAAACATGATGGGAACGGACACCTTCAAATACAGCGCGGCCAAAGTGGTCAAGTGTCCCTTCACCGGAAAGCTGTTTTGCCTTTTCCCCGCCCTGTGGCCGGATGTTGCGGCGGTCCATGTCCATGAGGCCGATATCTACGGAAACTGCCGCCTGAAAGGCATCTCCATTGCCGACCTGGAGCTGGCCCGGGCTGCCAAGCGCCTGATCATCACCTGCGAGCGCCTGGTGCATAACGACGTGATCCGGAATGACCCCACCCATACAGTCATTCCCTATTACCTGGTGGACGCCGTATGCGAGGTGCCCTACGGAAGCTTTCCAGGGAATATGCCCTACGAGTACTTTTCCGACGAGGAGCATTTGCGGCTCTGGATGCAGTCCGAGGAGGATTCGGAAAAATTCAAGAAATTCCTGGATCAATACATCTACTGGACCAAGGATTTCAACGAATACCTGGACCTCTGCGGGGGCCTCCACCGGATTAACGAGCTGAGAGCCCAGGAGCATCTCATCCAGAACAAGAACGACAAGGAGTAACCGCGATGGCTGAATTTAACACCATGGAACTGATGATCGTCGTGGCCGCCCGGAACCTGGAGAACGGCAAGACCGTCGGGGTCGGCACCGGAGCTCCCTGCGCGGCAGCCATGCTGGCCCAGAAGACCCATGCCCCGGACCTGGTGATCATGTTCGAGGCCGGGGGAATCTCACCCCAGCTTCCCACCATGCCCATCTCCGTCGGGGATTCCCGGACCTTTTACCGGGCGGTGATGGCCAGCGGCATGTGCGAGATCATGGAGACCTGCCAGAGAGGGATGGTGGATTACACCTTCCTGGGCGGGGCCCAGATCGATATGTACGGTAACCTGAACTCCACCGTGATCGGGGACTGGAAAAAGCCGAAAGTCCGTTTCCCCGGATCGGGCGGGGCCAATGACTTCGCTTCTTTCTGCTGGAGTGTCATGGTGATCACCCCCCAGGATGCCCGAAGGTTCGTGGAGAAGGTGAGCTTCATCACCTCGCCGGGGTACCTGGATGGCCCCGGCGCCCGGGAAAGAGCCGGATTGCCCGCGAACACCGGACCCCACAAGGTCATCACCAACATGGCCGTGCTGGGTTACGATGAAAAGACCAAGCGGATGCGGGTGGAATCCATCCACCAGGGCTTGGCCTTTGAGGACGTACAGAAAAACTGCGGCTTTCCCCTCCTCAAGGCGGAGAAGATCGTAGTCACCCCGGCCCCCACCGCGGATGAGCTGAGGATCCTGCGCACCGAGGTGGACCCCAAGCGCTACATCATCGGCCGTTAGCGGTCGGATCAACGAAGAGCGTCAAAAACCCCACTTTCCAGGAAGGGAAGTGGGGTTTTTTTCTGGTTCTTCATCCCCCATTCCCCATTCCGAATTCCGCATTTTACGTAAATGTTTTTTTTATCTCTTTTCAGTGGACATCCCAGGGGGCGGTGTTTAAAATAAAAGCACCTGTGGATCGAACCCGTTGTCTTGGGGAATGCTCTTTTTCATACAGCGGGGACAAGTTTTCTAACGCTTTGCGCCATGCGCTATGCGCTTTGCGATTTCACAACCAAAAGGAGGATGTTATGTTCTATCCAGTCCAGTTACCTGAGCCCAAGCCGGGGGAGAAGCGAATCTCGGCCATGGTAGTCCTGAACCCGTCTGAATCCCGTCGACTTCTGGCCAAGGCCACCGTGGCCCTTCCCGAAGTTCAGAACGCCATGAAGAACGGGATGATCATCATCGGCCGCGGGATTACCAACGCCTATGTCACCGAAGAGCTGCTCAAGACGAAGGTGGAGCCTAAAGCCGGGCAGACCATGGGCATCATCGCCAACGGCTTTGCCAACGGCCATTCCGGGCCCCCTCCGTGCACCTGGCATGTGATCTACAAGGGAAAGGTAATGGAAGGGGCGGACTCCAACGTGGAAATCCTGAAATTCGGAGCGGATGACGTTTTTATAAAGGGAGGAAACGCCATCGATCCGCAGGGGAATGCGGGGGTCTGGGCCTCGGGGATGAAAGGCGGCACCATCGGCATGTGCTGGCCCATCGTGACCCCCCGGGGGGCGCATCTCATCCAGCCGATCGGGTTGGAAAAGCTGGTCCCGTCGGTCGAGGAGGCCGCTCTTCATTCGGGAATCTACCATTTCAAATACAGCATGGGCCTGCCCGGTAAAATTGTTCCGGTCACCAGCAGCAAAGTGGTCACCGAAATCCAGGCCTTCGCCCTCATGGCCGGAGTCCGGGCTTGTCAGATTGCCGCCGGAGGCGTGGGGGGCTCCGAAGGAGCGATCGCTCTTACCCTGGAGGGTGAAGAAAAGAAAGTCGAAAAAGCGTTTGAACTGGCCAAGTCGGTCAAGGGAGAGCCGCCGGTGACCATGCCCACCCAGTTCAAGCTCACCAAGCCGGCCGATTACCAGTACGATGCCATGAAGCAGCATGCCACCCTGGGCGGGTTTTAATCCCGGGTAACCCTGTCGGAAGGATTCAACCCCGCTCTCCGGGCAACCGGAGGGCGGTTTTTTTTGAATGCGGAATGCAGAATTCGGAATGCGGAATAAAGAATTCACATCGCAAGCAACAAGCCTCATACCAATGATCCATTATAGTATTGACGTCATTGTTGGGGGACCTTCCCTTTGAAAATCTTGAACTGGACTCCGGCTTTCGCCGGAGAGACGGATATAAGAAAGATCCTTTTCGTCATTCGGCGAAAGCCGGAATCCAGGATCAGAGGAAATCGATGTCAGATAATTTTGGTCTCCTTAGTAATTTCGAATTCTACCATGTTATTTCCCTACCGCTTTGATTGCTTGGGATTTGGGTGCTTCAGTATCATGCAATTCCATTCCGCATTTTCCTTGCGCCTCCATTCGAGTTATGTTAAAAATTCCTTACATATCAAACAGGTTTGGGAGGAGAAGAACGTGCAGGTAGCCGATCGTTTACAGAAAATCCCGCCCTATCTCTTTGTCACTTTGCGCAACAAAATCAACAAGGCCCGGGCCGAGGGCATCGACGTGATCAGCCTGGGCGTAGGAGACCCGGTGGACCCCACTCCCCAGAGGGTGATCGACGAGCTCTGCCGTCAGGCCCAGGTTCCCATCAATCACCAGTACCCCATCGACGAAGAGAAGGGGATGATCGCCTTTCGCCAGGAAATCGCCCGGTGGTACGCGCGAAGGTACGGAGTGGAGCTGAAACCCGAGGGGGAAGTGGTGGGATTGATCGGCTCCAAAGAAGGCTGCCACCATTTCATCCTGGGAGTGGTGAATCCCGGAGATGTGGTGCTGATGACCGATCCCGGCTACCCGGCCTATCGGGCCAGCATTTTCATGGCCAGCGCGGAGCCCTACGCCATGCCCATGCTGGCGGAAAACGATTATTTCCCCGATTTCGAACAGATCCCCAAGGACATCGTGAAACGGGCCAGGGCTATGTTCCTGAACTATCCCAATAATCCCACCGGCGCCTGCGCCACCCGGGATTTTTTTAAAAAAGCAGTGGAGTTCGCCAAAGCGAAGGATATTGCCATATGCCACGACAATCCCTACAGCGAAGTGGTCTTCGACGGCCAGGAGCGTTTAAGCATCCTGTCCGTCCCCGGAGCCAAGGATGTGGCCATTGAGCTGAACTCCCTCTCCAAGCCTTACAACATGACCGGCTGGCGCATCGGCATGGCCATGGGGAATAAAGACATCCTGGCCGCTCTCTTGAAGGTCAAGGAGAACACCGACTCCGGGATCTTCAACGCCATCCAGTACGCGGGTGTCGTGGCGCTGCGGGAAGAGGATAAGAACATCGAAAAGATGCTCGGGATTTACCTCCGCCGGCGCAAACGGGTCCTGGAAACGTTGGCCAAGATCGGGATTGAATTCAAACCCCAGAAGGGGACCTTCTACCTCTGGATCCCGGTTCCCAAGGGTATGACCTCGATTGATTTCACCACGGCTCTCTTTGAGAAGGCGGCCGTGGTCGTCGCCGCCGGAACGGCTTACGGCAAGCACGGAGAGGGCTTCGTCCGCATCTCCCTGACCGTCCCCGACAAACGCCTGGAAGAGGCCATGGAGAGGATCCAAAAAGCTTGGGAAATAAAATACGTTTCGGTTCGAGTCCCGGGTAAAAAGCATCGAGTGAAGCAACCGGCAACAGGCAATCAGTTCTAATGAGGCCATGATTATCTGGACAGGAATTCCGTCTTTAATCATCTGGATTCCGGCTTCCGCCGGAATGACAACCAAGAATCATGCCTTTCTAATGTCGTCACTCCGGCGAAAGCCGGAGTCAGTCGAGTTTTCAAGGCACGTCTCCAATTAATGCTTGGACTATAATGGACTCCTTAGTAAACTTGAAACCCGAAACTCGGAACTCGAAACGGTCATATGTTGGCGTATATCGGAATCGGTTCGAACCTCGGCGAGAAATTGGAGAACTGCCTCCGGGCCATAGAGGCCATTGGGTCGGATGCCAGGAACCGCCTGGTTCGGTGCTCCCGTTTTTATCGCACGGAACCGATGGGGAAGAAGGATCAGGAGTGGTTCATCAACGGAGTCGCGGCGGTAGAGACCGCGATGGGCCCGCGAGAGCTGCTGGAATTCCTTCTTTCCGTCGAAAAAGAGATGGGAAGAGCCCGGAAAGAGCGATGGGGTCCCCGGATCATCGATCTGGATATTCTATTTTACGGGGATCGGGTTCTGAACGAAGAAGGCCTACAGATCCCCCATCCCCGACTTCATGAACGGAGATTTGTGCTGGTCCCCTTAAAGGAGATCGCCCCCGGTTTGGTCCATCCGGTGTTTCACCGGACGGTCTCTCAGATCCTTGGGGAATTGGATGCGGAAGAAAAGGTCTCTCCCATTCCGGAGGAGAGGGAATAAAATGGTTCGACTGATCTGGATTCTGATTTTAATGGGGATTGTTTACTGGGTAGTCAAACGGGCTTTTTTCCCCAAAAACAGGAGACCGGCCCGACCCGAGGAAATAGGCGAAGAGATGGTTAAGGACCCCGTCTGCGGATGCTATATTCCCAAAAGCCAGGCCCTCACCCTCTCCCACCGGGACCAAAAACTCTATTTTTGCAGCCAGGGATGCTTCCAGAAATACCAATCCTCCAACGCCCTGCCGAAAAATTGACGATCCGCCCCGACCTCCTGGATCGATCCGATCCGAACTCCTCTTTTCTATTCATGGTTTTTTGAAAGTCGGAATCAGCCCCCTTTGGCCTGATTCCTGCTTGCTTGTTAATATCAAGAGGGATTTTGAGAATTTAATGATTGCAACTTGAAGGCCGATAAGCTATGTTATGAAGAATTCGGGAGGTAGGTTTCTTATGCGGCGGGGGATGTGGGCAAAGAAACAGAAGAAAAATCAGCCCCGAAGAAACATTTTGAAATTCATCATCTTTTTGGTTGGGACCCTGGCCGCCGGAGTGGCCCTCCCATCCACGTTGCTGGCCGATATCTATAAATACGTGGATAAAGACGGGGTGATCCATTTCAGCAACGTGCCCACCACGGAGGGGAAATGGATCCTGGTCATCAAAGAAAAACGGGTCCATTTCAACCTGGGCAAGAACTTTGAAAAGTACGATCCGGAAATCTGGAAAGCCTCCCAGAGGTACAGTGTGGATTACAATCTGGTAAAAGCGGTCATCAAGGCCGAGTCGAATTTCAACCCCAAGGCGGTGTCCAGGGCGGGGGCGAGAGGGTTAATGCAGCTCATGCCCCAGACGGCCAATCTTCTGCAGGTGAATGATTCTTTTCATCCGGAGGAAAACATCGACGGGGGAGTCCGATACCTGCGTTATCTGATGAATCTCTATAATGATAATCTTCAGCTGGCATTAGCCGCTTACAATGCCGGGGAAAAGGCGGTCTTCAAATACAGGGGCATCCCTCCGTATCCGGAAACCCAGACCTATGTCCAGCGGGTTTTGCGTTATTATCAGGAGTACAGCAGGGAAACCAGATCTCCGGTACAGCCTTCTCATTCTGAAAATTAGAAACTAACTACCTCCAGATTCGGGAGAACCATGGAAATCGTTGCCAAGGGGCAGCAACGGGCCACCATCCGGAATATCCCTAACCTCCTGACGGTCCTTCGGATTTTTTGCCATTCCCGTGATCGTCCTTTTTCTGACCTCGCCGGGACCTTTACCCAGCTTCCTGGCCGCCCTGGTCTTCGGCATCGCCTCCTTCACCGACCTTCTGGACGGTTATCTGGCCCGGCAGCAGAAGGCCGAAACGGCCATCGGAAAGCTGCTGGATCCCATGGCTGACAAGCTCCTGATCCTTTCGGGAATGATCATGCTCATTCCCCTGGACCGGATCCCCGCCTGGATGGTGGTCCTCATTATCGGACGGGAAGTGGCCATCACGGGCCTGCGGGGAATCGCCTCGGCGGAAGGGGTGGTGATCGCCGCCAGCCGTTGGGGAAAAGCGAAAATGATCTTTCAGTCCCTTGCCTTGGGCGGGCTTATGCTGCATTATGAATATTTCGGGATCAATTTTCATTTTCTAGGCATGATCCTTCTGTGGATTGCGCTGGTCATCACCCTTTGGTCGGGAATCGATTACTTCTGGAAATTTTATCAGGGGATGATGAATAAAGAATAGGTAGAAAGTTAGAGGTTGGAGGTTAGATGGGTGAAGGGTGCAATGGGTGCAGGAGGTTTTATTTTTTTCCCTGCCCACCGCCCCTGCCCCCTGCACCCTGTTTTGATCTTGACAAAGAGGGGGTCCATTTTTTAAAATACAATTGCGATCATAAGGTTGAGCGGGAATAACTCAGCGGTAGAGTGCAACCTTGCCAAGGTTGAAGTCGCGGGTTCAAATCCCGTTTCCCGCTCCATTTTTTTCGCGAAATTGTATGATTCTTTTTGACGTTAATTTTAGGCACTTTAGCGCATTTTAGGCCATTTTAGGCATTTTTTCATGGCGGCATAGCCAAGTGGTAAGGCAGCGGTCTGCAAAACCGCGATTCCCCGGTTCAAATCCGGGTGCCGCCTCCAAATCAAAGGATGGCTCCTCAAGGCCATCCTTTTTTTGTTTAGGCGCTTAGCCCCTCATGAATACCAACATGTTGGTAAGAAGGAAATGTCTCCTTTATAGGGGCCCGTAGGGGCACGATGCATCGTGCCCCTACAACTTTTCTCTCGTCCGCTTCGCTAGAGGCCGCAGAGAGCGCAGAGAAAGCAAAAATCTATTTTCGGAGTGGTATGGAAGAGGGGCTTTAACTCTGCGGCCCCTGCGGGCTCTGCGAGAGACAGAGGAAGGTTTTATTCCTTTTTGGCGCGCTTGAGGATGAGGCGGGAAACATCTTTCTCCCGCTTGATGTAACGGTCATTGATCAGTGATGCAAGCCAGACCAACGAAGACCCCATAACAAAGCCGGCGATAAGCGAAGAAGTCCAGGCGTCCATCTTTTTTTCTCCCCCTGCCTAATCTTACTGCACGTACCATGCCAAGAGAAAATCTCTCTTCGCCGAAAAATTTGCATTAAAAACAAAAATTTATACTCTCTAGCCGATTGCCAGAAGAGCTGAAAAATCTCAGAGCGGCTTTTTGGTTAGCGCAAGGCGCATATTTTTAATGATGCGAAAGGTCAAGGTTCCGAAGGGGGTTCGTCCTCGTCCGTTTGCAGGTTGGACAGATTCAGCCGTTTTAAGAAACGCTGGTTGCCCTGCCGGTTTCGCTGCACTTCTTTGAGGAGTTCTTTCATCTGCGGGTCGGGAAAGAGAGTATCCAGGTCCTGCTGGGCATCGGGAAAGAGTTTACTCAGAACAATCGGTTCCTGCTGAGGTACGGCTGCTTCTGCAGGGGGAGGTGGCTCCTGGGATTGAGGCGGCGTTTCCGCGCTTTGGGTTGGGGGTTGAACTGGAGCCTGGGCCGGGGGTTGGGTTTCGTTTTCCACTGCGTTCCTCCTACTAGTTAGGATACCAAAGGCTCGCCATTTTTCCAAGGAAAAATTAGGCCAGGAAAAATACCTTGAAAAAAATCGCAGGAAAATATAATGAAGCAGACTCCAGGATAGAACTTGGTCAAGCTATTCCCTGAATCCAATCGAATCAATTTCCGGAGTCCTTGATCGTCCTATGCCTGGGTGGCGGAATTGGTAGACGCAAGGGACTTAAAATCCCTCGGTGGTCCCCCACCGTACCGGTTCGATTCCGGTCCCAGGCACCACAGTTTTGCTTCTCCCCTTGAACCCGTGTCTTCCCTTAGGATCACTCCGACGCCAGATGCACGTCTGCAAACCTGACCTTGCGTACACGGACAATTGGCAAAAGATAAGAAAAAGATGTCATGGATAGTGGGAAGCATTCTGGCGGTTTCGTTCTCTGCGCTGCGCTGACCCTCGGGCGGTGGCAGGGCTGAACGCCTACTCAAAGGGGTTTCCCTGGGGCTCTTCCAGCCGACCCCCAGGGAGGTCAAAGAACAGTGCCGGAAGATGCGCAAGGAAGAAACCGTGACCATTGACCTGTTACACCGTGCCGTGCCGGCCATACATACTGACGAGGGATTACGGGCGCTAACGGAGAAGGCCCCGTTCATTCCGAGGGCCTGCATGGGAAAGCGTGGGGCTAACCATGCGGGGGGGCATGGACAATCTCTACACGCTCTTCTCTTTGAGCTTACCCAGAATCTCCTCGATCATCTTTTCGTGTTCCAGACAGATGGACAAGGAGGATGGTTTCCATTGGCCAGGAATGAGCCATGTAAACTCCGGCACTGGTGTGCATTTTAGCCCGGTCAAAAAGGCGATCAAACGCCTCCTGGTCTTCTTTGCTCAAAGCCCGCCGAAATGGTTTCAATCTTTCACGTTCGGATTCCATAACATGGCTATATGGCATAACTGTCCGGCCCATTCTGGCCTCTCAAACAAATAGGGGGTAATTATTATGTCGTTCCCCGGAATTCTTTAGTTAGCTGGTGGCTATAATCTCAAAACAGGCCTGAAGATGCGGTTCTGTATGGCTTGTTTGCTGTGATCGCAGAATACTCATCGTATGATGAGGTATCAAGAAGAATCTATCCGGGTAGAGGATGTTTAGAAATTCATGAAATCTTCGGTTGAAAGACTCTGTCAGAAGGTGTAGATTTCAAGTGGCAATCGAGGTTTGGATATACTTTTCATTCCTCCAATTTTGGCCAAGTGCATAAAGCGGCACGTCATCGTAAGGTTTGGTTGATGGGGGCCACCTCAAATATATTGGGGTTCCCATGATTTTCCCCCACAATTTTAAACGCACGCTCAGCCTAAAATACATTTGGTTTTTATTTACCGAAGCCATACCCTTGCGCTGGACACTTATCCCTTGTCATTGCCCAGTGATATTTTGAAAGTTTCACTTCAGCCTCGCCTTACGCAAGGCGTTAAAGGTTTCATCACTTCGCGATTGATCTTTCTGTGGATTTTTCTTTACCGAGGAATCCAAGGAGAACTTTGGATTTATCCTGAGAACTTCTGCAGCTTCAGCACGGGCCTCCTTCTCGCGGCCCATCATACTGTATGTAACTGCGAGCAAAATATGAACTATAAAATCATCAGTCGCAAGCTGAATTGCTTTCTTAAGTGCCGAAACCGCCTCCAGCGCACTGGCAATGCAGGCTATTCCAGTGATTAGCCTGCATGATAACTGGGCCTTTGCCTTATCAATTTTTTCTATTGACAAAAGTTTCCTATTATGAAATATTGTTCCCCAAAAGATTACTTCTTTCTTGGCATGAGGAATTCGGTTTCCCGTTTATTATGATCCTGGGCACAAATGGAAGCCTCTGGGTTTATGAGAAGGAAATAGCCAACAGTCATGATTGAATCTGAAATCGGAAAGCGGATTAGGACCTTAAGGAAAGAGAAGGGCTTGACGCTGGAACAGTTGGCGGCACAGGCCGGCTACACCAAAGGCTATCTGTCCAAGGTGGAGAAGTCGGTAAAGGCGCCGCCTGTTTCCACTCTCGACACAATCGGCCGGGCGCTGGGCGTTACCATTTCCACTCTTCTTGGAGAACATAGCTCGGCCACATCTGCCTGGTGTCTCGTGAAAAAAAGGGAGCGATTATTGCTGGCCAGGGGCGCTGAAGCCTTTCGCTATTCCTATGAAGCTGTAGCGCATAAATTCAATAACAAGGTGATGGAGCCTTTTATATTGACGCTTCCGATTCATCCAAAGAATTTAGTTCGTTACCAGCATGAAGGGCAGGAATTACTCTTTGTTTTGGAAGGAACGATGAAATTTCACCTTGGAACGGAGGAACTCATCGTCGAAGAGGGCGACTGCGTTTATTTTGATGCCAGCATCCCCCATCTTGGACTAACGAAAGGAGAGAAAGCCGCCAAATGTTTCATGGTTATTTGCGCGCTGGGGAGCAAATGAAAACATCAACCCATGAATCCGGAACCGGCCATGCATGTCGTATTCCCGAATTGTAGCAGAAAGGAATAGACATGAGTGACATACCTGTCTTTTTTCTCCATGGACTGGCCTACGCCGGACTTGCTGTTTCTTGGTTTCGGCGGGCCTTACGCTGGTATTCGGGATGATGAACGTCCTGAACTTTGCCCACGCCGCCATGTATATGCTGGGCGCCTATTTTTCCTATTCCATCCTTCTGCGATTCACGAATCAATTCTGGCTGTCCCTGATGCTCTGCCCCATCATTCTTTTTGTCATCGGCGCATTGATCGAGCGGTTCCTTTTGCGCAGGGTCCATGTCAACGGCCATGTGCAGGAACTCCTTCTGACCTTTGGACTGGCCTATATCATCACGGAACTGGTGAAATGGTACTGGGGAAATTATCCTCTGGCCGTGAATGTCGGCGGGTTTCTCGGCAGCACGGTGAAGATCATCGGGATCACCTATCCCGTTTACCGGATATTCATCTTTCTTTGCGGCATTTTCGTCGGCCTGGTCATGGCCTTGATTCTTTACAAGACCCGGCTGGGGATCATTCTGCGGGCGGCCGTGAACGACAGCGAGATGGCCAACACGCTGGGAGTCAACGTGCCTTTGGTCTTCATGGGCGTTTTCGCCTTTGGAGCGGCCCTGTCGGGTTTTGCCGGCGTGATCGCAGGACCGCTGTCTGTCCACGTTTCCGGGGATGGCCCAGGAGATTCTGATCGACGCCTTTGTGGTGATCGTCGTGGGCGGTTTCGGAAGCCTGGGCGGCGCCGTAGTCGCCTCCCTGCTCATCGGCGAACTCCAGTCCTTCGGTGTTCTTCTTGTTCCCGAATCTGTCCATGGCCCTGGTTTACCTGCTCATGGTGGCCGTCCTGATCATTAAGCCTTCCGGTCTCTTTGGCGAGGAGTAATATTGAAACGGAGAAACTTCACCTACCTCGGCATCGTCGTTTTATTTCTGCTGGGGGCTTTGATGCCTGCCCTTCTGAAGCAGTATCATCTTACACATGCTGACGGAGATTATCATCTTCGCCCTCTATGCGGTCAGCTACAATCTTCTTCTCGGCTACGCGGGGCTTCTGTCTTTTGGCCATGCCATGTTTTTCGGCCTGGGGGCCTTCATGACGGCCGTGGCGATCATCCACCTTAAGGGTCTCGCCTTCTGGAACGCCATTCTGATCGGTTTCGGGGTCACGATCATCGCCGGCTTTCTCATCGGAAGCCTGCTCTTGCGGCATAAAGGCGCCTACTTTGCCCTTCTGACCCTGGCCTTCAATTCCCTCTTCTACGCCGTGGCGACCAAATGGCATTCCGTGACAGGCGGCGACGACGGCCTCAGCATTACCCGCCCCGAGCTCAATCTGGGCTTTACCGCTTTCTCCGTGGCGAGCTTTACGAACTTTTATTACCTGACCCTGATCGTCATCGGTGCGGCGATTGTTTTCTGCTGGTATTTCACCCAGACGGCCATGGGCAGGACTGTCGTTCTCATGCGCGAAAACGAGGAGCGGATGAAATTCCTGGGATACAACACGAACATCAGCCGCCTGATCCTTTTCACCTTTACCGGAGCGGTGGCGGGTCTGGCCGGCACCTTCTACACGCTTCATTTCCAGTTTGTCTCCATTTCGGCCATCAGCGTCGACATGACCACGGCGGTCCTTCTCATGGCCTTCGTCGGGGGGACGAACACCTTCTGGGGTCCCATTATCGGGGCTTTGGTCTATATCGTCCTGCAGAACTATCTGAGCGATATAACGGATCGGTGGCCGCTGTTCATGGGGTTCATCTTTGTCTTCATGGTTCTCTTTATTCCCGGCGGTTTGTCCGGGTCATCATCGACCTTCGACAGCGCTTCTCCGGGAAGAAGGACAGCAACGGCGGAAGCGCCGTCGCGGCAGAGGAAGTGACATCATAAGCGACTATCTGCATATCAAGGACATTCACAAGGATTTCTCCGGGCTCAAGGTCCTGACGGGGGTTGACTTCAAGGTGGCGGAGAAAGCACGCCATGCCGTCATCGGCCCCAACGGGGCGGGAAAAACGACGCTGTTCAATATCATCAGCGGGAAGTTCAAGCCGTCATCCGGGGCGATCTTGTTCAAGGGGCAGGACATCTCCGGGAAACCATCCCACGTCCTGAATCGGTTAGGTCTGTCCCGCTCATTTCAGATCACGAATGTCTTTCAGGAATTGAGCGTCTTCGACAATATTCTCTCCGGCGTCCGTTCCCGTCACCACCTGCGGTTCAATTTTTTCAAGAGGCCGGATCACAACCGGGATCTCTGCCAAAAGACCGCAGCCATCATTGAAGAGGTCGGTCTCACGGACGTCAAGGACCAGCCGGCCAGTTCCCTGTCCTATGGCCAGCAAAGGGCACTGGAGATCGGCATCACCCTTTCCACAGAGCCGGAACTGATTCTCCTGGACGAACCTACGGCGGGCATGACGCGGGAGGAGACGGAACACGCGATCAGGATGATCGACCGGGTAACGGCCGGTCGGACGCTGATCATCATCGAGCACGATATGGAAGTTGTATTTTCTCTTGCCGATACTATTTCCGTCCTTCATTACGGGACGATCCTGGTTACGGGCACACCCGAGGAGATCCGGAACGATCAGAGGGTGAAAGACGCTTACCTGGGGGAAGGGTGAGACCGTGTTAGAGGTCAGAGATATCCACAGCTACTACGGCAAAAGTCATATTCTGCACGGCGTCTCCCTCGATTTAAAAGAGGGGGAACTGGTCTGTCTTCTGGGGAGAAACGGCGTCGGCAAGTCGACAACCTTAAAGAGCATCATGGGAGTTGTCAGCCCGAAGCAGGGAAGCATTCGCTTCAACAACCAGGAACTGGTGGGCAAAGCGCCCTATGAGATCGCCCGTATCGGCGTCGGCTACGTTCCCGAGGACCGGCGAATCTTCCGCAGCCTCACCGTTCACGAGAATCTGCTGATGGGCATCAAGGGCGGGAAGAAAGGCGCCAACGGCGAGGGGGGCTGGACCATCGAGCGGGTTTACCAGCTTTTCCCCAAACTGGCGGAACGGCGCAACAACAAGGGGGGCCATCTGTCCGGCGGGGAACAACAGATGCTCACCGTGGTCCGGACCCTGATGGGGAACCCGCAGGTGATTCTCGTCGATGAACCGACGGAAGGGCTGGCTCCGCTCATTGTGAAGGATGTGCTGGACATGCTGTCCACGGTTCGGAAATCGGGCGTTACGGTTCTCATGGTGGAGCAGAATTTCAAGGCGGCCATCAAGCTGGCCGACCGGTTCTACATCATGAGCAAGGGGCAAATGGTTTTTGAAGGGGATACGGCGGCGCTTCTGGCCGCAGAGGATATTCGGAAGAATTATCTGGAAGTGTAGGACGGAAGAAACAACATAAAAACGGGAGGTGGATTATGAAAAAGAAATCTTGTATGCGGTCTGTCTGTTTTGCTAGCCTTGATCCTGTGGCTGCCACCTGGTGCCATGGCGGCGGACACCATCAAGCTCGGGGTTACAGAACCCCTGTCGGGAACCTTTAAAGACATCGGCGATCGCTATCTGGATGGCGTTCAATACGCAGCAAAAACCATCAACGAAAGCGGTGGCCTGTTGGGCAAGAAGGTGGAGGTCATTCCCATCGATTCGGAACTGAAACCGGATGTGGCCACCCGCAAGGCTCAGAACCTGATCCTGAAGGACGGAGTGAAGTTTTTCTGCGGCGGCACGGGAAGCTCTGTCGGCGCCGCCATGGAGCAGCTTGCGGAAAAACAGAACGTAATCATGTTTACCTATGGAATGGCGGCAGCGAGTATGACGGGAGAAAAGTGCAATAAAAATTTCTTCCGGCCTTGCGGCAACACTGACCAGCAATCTTATGCACTGGCAGAGTTGATCGCCAAGAAAGGCTATAAGCAAGTCGCCATTATCGCTCAGGATTACTCTTTCGGAAAAGAGGCGTTGGCCGCATTCAAAAAGAAGCTGGCCCAGCGCAATCCTTCTGCTAAAATTGTGGCCGAGCTTTACCATCCCGCCGGAACGAAGGATTATGCCCCTTATGCCAGCCAGATCATCAACGCCAAGCCGGATGTGGTCTTTACGCCCAACTGGGGCAATGACCTGACCTTGCTTCTCAAGCAGGGACGGCCCATGGGAATGAATCAGAAGGTCTTCTCCTACTACATCAATGACGAAGTCACGATCCAGGCCCTTGGTGACGACAAACTCATGATTGGCAACATGGGGGCGGAAGTTTACACCCTTTCCATTCCGACGAAGAAGAATGAGGAATTCGTCGCCAAGTTCTATAAGGACAAGGGATACTACCCGACTTGGCTCCGAGGGAAGGCTTACATGGCAACGATGTTCTGGGCCGAGGCAGTCAAGAAAGCGGGAAAAACGGATGTCGCCGCGGTTATTAAAGCGTGGGAAGGTCTTTCCTATGATGGTCCGGCCGGTGTCTGGACGATGCGGGCCTGCGATCATCAGGTCCAGCTGCCTTTTTGGTATACGGAAATTGTGCCAAAGACCAAATTCTTTAATCATGCTTTCGAAGCACCGGCGGGCATGGCTGATGCAAAGTCTGTGGAAGTCCCCTGCGAGGAAACAGGCTGCAAGATGAAGAAATAAAATCCTGACGACTTGCCCTCAAACAGGCGATGCATCCCCAAAAGATCGTGATTTCCGGGATGCATCGCCTCTTTCCACCAGGCATATTGGCGATGAAGCTGAGGAGGCAATTTCATGAAGCCGGAAGAAATTACGAAAGTAGCGGTCATCGGAGCCGGGCTGATGGGGCACGGAATTGCCCAGATGTTCGCATCGCAAGGGTGTGCTGTATCCCTTTTGGATCTTAGCCCGAGCTTCCTCGAAAAGGCCTTAGAAAATATCGGTTTCAATCTCAGGCTTATGGCCGAGCACGGCCTTTTCCCTGCAAGTAAAATCCCTTCCATCGTCGAAAAAATTAAAACGACAACCGATCTTAAGTTGCAGTGCAAGACAGCCAAATCGTCATCGAGGCGGTTTCGGAAGATGTAAATTTAAAACAGAAGATTTTTCAAAGAGATGGATTCTCTTTGCCCTCGCGGAGTCATTCTGGCGACCAATACCTCCGTGATTTCGATTACCGAGATCGCCAATAAAACTTTGAACGCCGAAAGAGTTGTGGGAACCCACTTCTGGAATCCTCCCTATCTCATTCCTTTGGTTGAAGTGATTCGGGGAGAAAAGACTTCGATCGAAACAATGAATACCACCTTTGATTTTTTAAAAAGGATGGGGAAACATCCTGTCTGGGTCAATAAAGATGTACCCGGCTTTGTGGGCAACCGCCTTCAGCACGCTCTCTGGCGCGAAGCGCTTTCAATCGTTGAAAATGGAATTGCGGATCCCAAGACCGTTGATGAGGTGATAAAAAATGGGTTTGGCATCCGTTTGCCGGTGTTGGGGCCATTCGAAAACATGGATATGGTTGGGCTCGACATCACCTACGCGATTCATGACTACCTTCTGAAGCATCTTGAAACTTCACCGAGGCCTGCGGCAATATTGGAGAAAAAAGTGGAACAAAAAGAACTTGGTTTTAAAACCGGCCAGGGGTTTCAGAAATGGTCGCCGGCGGAAATGCAGCAGTCCCGGGAAAGGCTTTTGAATTATCTTTTGATGTGGCAGAAAGAGAAGCAATAGATCCCGCTGTCGTTTATCGAAATTTAACGATAGAAATCTTGACAAAGGAGGAAAAAGAGAATAAGACGAATTCGCAGAAAGCCTTTTTTCGTATGGGTGTTCTTTATGGCAGTATTTGTTTTCGCGGTATCGGACGCACCAATCAATTTGGACTTATTCAGCATTTACACTTGATAGTGGAACATATGCCAATCTAATGTCCGAACCCGCGACCATGTTGCTCTTTGCCCTTGGATTGTTTGGGATGACAGTGGCCTTGAGATTAAGAGTATTTTCTTGGTAATTGTTTCCTCCCGTAGCAGGGAGAAAACTGTCATTTTGGCTTTAGAAAGGAGGACTTCGAGATGCCCAAATATATCGATTTGACAGTGCCTTTCGATGGGAAGTTCAGGTTCAAAATTGATTTCAAAAAGGATCTGACGTCTGAAAAAGATGGGATTCAGGCCACGAGCTATACCATATCGGCCCATGCTTTTACGCATTTGGACGCCCCTCTCCATTTTGTTGCCAATGGTAGGAGCATCGACTCTTTCCCGGTTGATTATTTTATTGGAGAAGCAGCCATATTGGATATTCCCAAGGGGAAAAGCGAACCGATATCAGCGGAAGAAATGCAAAAAGCAGGGAAGCACGCTAAAGATGGAGATATCGTTCTCATCCGGACAGGTTGGCTGGAAAAAATGTGGGGCAAAGAGGAATTTACCGATTCTCCCTATTTAACAGAAGAGGCGGCGGAATGGTTGGTAAGGCTAAAAGCCCGGATAGCTGGGTATGATTTTGTTGAGGATTACATCGTTCGGGACTTTAGCAGAAAGGGACATGCCAGGGCTGAGGATTTTGTGGTTCACCAAAAACTCCTTAGGAATGGCGTTTTAAATCTGGAATTTGTTAATAACTTATCCAAAATCTCCAAGCCGCGGGTTAAGGTCATCGCCCTTCCCATCCTGTTAAAGGATTGTGATGGTGCCCCTGCGAGAGTGGTTGCGATTGAAGATTAAGACTGTAAGAAAAGAGACCGGGGGATCTATCGGGAAAAATTTAAAGAGAGGGAAAATGTCAATTAGCAGATGATCTCCAAGGCCGATAACAATCTGATTTCTGAGGGAGCAGGAGAATAAATATTGAATCATAAGATCAAAAAGGGGGTGGTCAACATTCTTGAGTGACCCGAATGATTTGAAGAGGCGAATGCTTTTCGATGAAACATGGAGTACCGGAAGTTTTTCAGTGGAGGAAGACGTTTGATATTATAAAAAGACGGCTCTAAAAATCTGAAAGGAGGATGAAAATGGCCAAAATCTTTGAACCTATCAAAATCGGAAAGCTGGAGTTGAAAAATCGCCTGGTCGCTTTGCCCCTCGTCTTGAATTTTGCAGACAAAGAAGGTTATGCCTCCCCTCAGATGATCGAGTGCTATCGTAAAAGAGCAGAGGGAGGCTGGGGTCTCTACATCGTGGAGGCTACGTTCATGCGGCCGGACGGAGGGGCCTTCTTCGGAATGCAGGGGATTTACACAGATAGAATGCTTCCCTACCTCAATGATATCGTGGAGGCCATCCATGAGAAAGGAGTCAAATGCGCCATCCAGATTCAGCACAGCGGGCGTCAGGCGAACCCGCGCGTCACAAAACTTCCTTTGGTCGCCCCATCCGCCCATTCTAATCCCTTTGCACCGGGACCAGCGGGCGAATCGCGGGCGATGACCCGAGAGGAAGTATATCAAATCCTGGATCAGTACGTGGAATCAGTAGCCCTAGCCAAGGAGGCGCGCTTTGACGCTGTTGAGCTCCACGGGACGCACGGGTTCCTGATCAACCAGTTCATGAGCCCCTTTACCAACAAACGGGATGATGAATTCGGCGAACTTCTCTTCTTCCCCACTGAATTGGTGCGCCGCTGCAAGAAGGTCTGCGGAGCGGATTACCCGATTATCTTCCGCTTTACGTGTGACGAGAAATTATGGGTATATGGCTTGACGGGGATTGACCTGAAGCTGTCCAAAACATTCATCCGCCCGTTGATCGAGGCCGGGGTGGATTGTTTTGACCTTGCCAATAGCACTTTCGAAACGTGTGATTATAATATCGAGACGCTCTATTTCACCCCTGGAGCAACAATTCGCAATGATTTTGCCCCCTTTAAAGAAATTTCCACGGTTCCTTTGATTGGACGGGGCCGGGTGAATGATCCCAGGCTGGCGATGAAGCTTGTGGAAGATGGTCAGATTGATATGGTCGGCTTGGGCCGGCAGCAATTGGCGGATCCGTTCACTCCCAGAAAGATGATGGAGGGCCGCTACGACGACGTCCGAAGATGTATTGCTTGTGACATCGGTTGTTCACAGCGTCTCTTTGATCAGGTACGAATCCGCTGTGCGGTCAATTTCAGCATCGGGACGGAATACCGCGAATATTATGGGCCGCCCAAGGCCCAGACGCCGAAGAGGGTTTTGGTTGTGGGCGCGGGACCGGGGGGACTTGAGGCAGCTCGAGTCTGTGCGGAGCGAGGGCACAAGGTAGAGGTTTGGGAAAAATCTGCCCAGGCGGGAGGGATGGTGAGACTGGCCGCGGCGACGCCTTCCCTTTTGACCCGGGACCTCATCCATGCCGTTACGTGGCCTCAGCGGGAATGCAAGAAACTCGGCGTGGAATTTAAGTTCAATAAGGAGGCAACCGTGGCAGACATCGAAGCGGGAAGCTGGGACGCCGTAATCATTGCCACGGGCTCCAATCTGGACAAACAGGCGATCCCAGGCCAGGAGCAGGCTAAAGTCATCTATCTCGATGACTACTATTTCTCCAAAGCTTCCATCGGCAAGAAAGTCGTTGTCATCGGCGGACAGTACGGCGCAGAGGCGGCCTGTTCCCTCGCCAAGGAAGGGAAAGAGGTGACGCTAATCTCCACGACCGGAACCTATGCGGATGCTCCGTACATTTATGTCCTCCGCATGATCCACTTACAGCGGCTGATGAAAGAGGAGAAGAACCTCACAGTGATGACAAATGTGAAGATTCACGAGTTCACTCCGAAGGGGCTAAAGATCACCGATGGAACCGGCAAGCAGACGATCTTAGCCGCTGACACGTTTTTGTCTGCTTTGGGAAGGGTCTCTAACAATGAGCTCGCCAAAGCCCTGAGAGAGAAACAGCGCCCCAATGTATTTGACATCGGGGATTGCCAGCAACCGCGCCGGATCATGGAAGCCATGCATGAGGCCAACGCTGCTGCCCGAATGATCAATTAATTGCTATCCGCGAACCGGGGGGGGCAGGCCCCCCCGGAATGGGTCTCAGACTTCAAAAAATTAAATTTGTTAACGCTGGTCCGGAAAGACCCTAGGTCAGGGCATCCGATCCATGACTTCCCATAAAGTCCTGAAAAGGCAGGTAGGTATGGAAAAACCTGCTTATCGGTTTTAATAGAATTGACTGACAAGGAGAATGCATGGCCAGAATTATCATTCAATTGGGTCAGTGTTTACATTTCCAGAAAGGCTGCTCACGGTGCATCGACGAGTGCCCCATGCAGTTACTAAAATTTGATTTCCCGCCCCAGAATGGGGATATTACGATAGAACAAGAGATGTGCATCGAATGCCGAAACTGTGAAGTGACCTGTCCCCCAAAAGCCATAAAGGTGAAATCGACCGAATAAGGATCTCCTACAGGAAGGCATGGCCATTGTTACTCTCTCCAAGGAAATTGATTTGATCCATTTGTGGCCCGGCAGGAGCGAATGGAATTCTTCCCTCATCCCGCTGCCTTTTTTTTTATAGAGGGGTTAAAGTTCATACCCTTAATCTGCTTTTCTGCGAACTATATCTCGTACGCTTTGAGTGCTTCATGTTATTAGCTCGGATCACATAAGGAAAAAAAGAGAAACATGGATTTCCAATTGACCAAAGATCAGGAGATGTTTCAAAAGATGGCCCGGGAATTCGCCGAGCGGGAGCTCTTGCCCGCTGCGCAGGAATACGACAAGCCGGGGAAATACCCTTACGATATATACAAGAAAATGGCACCCTTGGGGTTACTGGCCACGATGATCCCCGAAAAATACGGCGGGCTGGGACTCGGTGTGCTGACCTGGATTCTCATGTTGGAGGAACTGGCTTGGGGGAGTTTGAGCCTCACGACAATCACCCAAAACGCCATGCTCCCGGGGTCCGTCCTGACCGATGCAGCCAACGAGGACCAGAAACAAAAATACCTTCCCCCCATGTGCCGAGGGGAAAAAATTTACGCCGTGGCCGTGGCTGAGCCGAATGCCGGCAGCGACGGAGGGAACATCGAAACGAAGGCCGTCCTGCGGGGGGACTCCTGGGTGATCAATGGGAACAAGGTTTTTATCACCAACGGGTCTGTCGCCGACATGGTCGTCGCCCTCGTTCAAACCGATAAAAGCAAGGGGAATAAAGGGTTGGCCCTCATTGCCGTCGATAAGAGTTGTCCCGGAATCTCCGCGGCGCCCATTGAAGGCTGCGTAGGGTTACCTTGCGACGATATTGCTCAGGTCCGGTTTTCCGACTGCGTCGTTCCCAAAGAGAATCTGATCAGCGAAGTGGGGCTGGGGTTGAAGCTGGCCCTCGGGGGCATTACCAACATGCGGATCTCCATCGGGGCCTACGGAGTGGGGGTGTCCCAACGCTGCCTGGATATCTGTGTGAAATATGCCCAGGACCGGCGCCAATTCAACAAGCCGATCGGGAGTTTCCAGTTGGTTCAGGCGTTGATCGCGGAGATGGCCCTGGAGACCGAGGCCGGGAGGCTGCTGACCCGCAGCGCCGCTTACAAGAAAGAGAAGGGGATGAAGTGCATCAAAGAAGTCTCGATGGCCAAGTGGTATTGCAGCGAGATGGCGGTGAGGAACACGATTAAGGGAATCCGCATTCATGGGGGCTACGGCGGCTTCGAAGGCTATACGGTTGAGCGTTTGAACCGCGAAATGATCAATTTCCTGGCTCCCGGAGGGACCGTTGAGGTGCATCAATTGACGATCGGCCGCCAGATTTTGGATCTCGACGCCTTATCCCGTTAACCGCGGGTCAGATGGATGAAGATCGCAAGTTTAGTGACCGCAACGCAACATGTATGTTTTGATAGCTGCTGTAACTCATTCGTTTGCGCGGAATCAACTGTGGTTATGAGATGCTTTTCATATATTGAATCGAGCCGCATTATTTCTATGCGTCATGAGCAGTCCAAAAAGCAGCCCTTGGCTGGATTGTAGTAGGTGGAGCCATCAAGAAAATGTTGAGCCAATTTTTGGTAACCCAAACCCTATCAGGTGGGGGAGAAGGAAGGCTAAATCTTCTTTCGGTGGAAAGGCGGGTTATCGGTCTTCCACTGTAACTAAAATGTAACCGTCAGACCCGAAAATAAACTCAAATTTCCCAAGCTAAACCAAAATGGTCTTCTAACTGGTCGTAATCTAACTAGTTAATTTTGATGGGAAATCGCCTAATGAATTAAATTGACTTAAAATCCCTCGGTGGTCCCCCACCGTACCGGTTCGATTCCGGTCCCAGGCACCACAGTTTTAATCCCCCCTTTGAACCCATGTTCCTCCCTTTTTTTCAGACCTGAATCAAATGCACGTATGCAAGCCTGACCCGGCGTACACGAATGCGACAAGGCCGTCCCGAAAATCACAAGCTATTTTTGATTTCTTGGGCCAGCAGCGAAAGCGTGGGATCGCGCGCACCCATAACAATCACCGCGTCACCCGGTTTTACGCGCTGGGTAAGGTCGGCCAGAAGCCCTTTTCGGTTTTGAGGCGCATAAGACATGACCCCGCGCTTGCTGACCCCATCAGCTAAATCTTCGGAAGAAATGTCCTTTTTGGCTGTGCCCCCGGCGTAATAAATGGGGAGAAAATAGACTTCGTCGGTATTCCGAATGAGCCCGGCAAAGGTTTCCACCAATTCATCTTTGAGGAAACGGGTGGGGCCGTATCCGTGGGGCTGAAATACGGCAAATATCCGCTTTCCAAAATCGCGGGCGGTAAGAAGGGCGGCCCTTATTTTATCGGGGTTGTGGGCATAATCATCAATCACCGTTACGCCCTTTAACGTTCGTGAAATCGAAAACCTCCGCATCACGCCCCGAAATTCCCGCATGGGCCCAACCATCCGTTCCAGGCTGCAGCCCTGGCTCTGGCATACACAAAGAGCGGCAAGGGCATTGGAGAGGTTATGGCGTCCCGGCATGCGGTAATTCAAAGTCCGTCCCTTTCAAGGTGAACCGCACCGAGGGGGTTACCGCTTTTACAGCCTCCGGCCTGCAATCAGCGCCCTCCAAAAGGCCGAACTGATGGGCTGCCTGAATCGATTGGAGCCCGGGATCGTCCCCATTTTTGATTACCAAAGGCGTTTGGCCGGCAAGCCGCTCAAAAAGCTCCAGAGCCTGGGCTACGGATTTATGATCCTTGGAAATGTTCAAGAAAACGGCTTTCTCCGGACGGTATTTCACCAACGTGCCGTCGCTTTCATCCGCTTCCATTACTAGAATACCGGAATCGCCCCTGAAGGCATTGCCGAGGAATCCCTCCTCGTTCAGACGAATGAGGTTTGCCCCGGTAAGGACCGACGGACTTTGGCCGCATGCCCGGAGGATTTCAAATACCAAAGCGGTTACCGTTGACTTGCCGCTGGTACCGCATACGGCAATGGTGCGGTGGGAGGCGACGATGGCGGCGAGCACATCGGAACGATGTACAATGGGGATGCCGCGTTTTCGGGCCGCGGCGATATCGGGGTTGTCGTCTTCGATGGCGGTCGAAATAACCAGAGCCTCCGTGGCAGCCGTTACGCCGCTTCCGTCTTGCGGAAATAAGACGCAGCCGCACCGCTCGAGTTTTTCTTTGGTTTCCTTCATTTCGTCCGCAAAGGCGATGCGGTCGGATCCGGTAATTGCCCGCCCCTCCCAGGCAAGGTATTGGGCGATCGCGCTCATGCCCGAGCCCATGATTCCTGCAAAATGGAGCGATGAAAAATTCCGTCCGTCAATCGAAAAGGACAAGCGTTCCCCCTTGTCGTCCAAAGGAAATGGGATACCGATTCTTCGAGCGCATTCCCTTGATCCCAATGGGTAATAATAATGCAGAAGGGGATGAAAAGAAAATGCAGAAAACACAAAAATCTCACCTCATTTTCAGACCTGAATTAAATGCACGTTGGCAAGCCTGACCGCTGATGGAAGAGGAATTTTAAGGCCGAAAAGCACATTATTCGTTGAACTTTTCTGATGAGATGACGATATGAAGAATATGAAGATCGATAGTTCCATGGTGATCCTCTCTTCCGCCCATTTGCTGGAGAGTCAGCATACTCGAACCGAAAAGCTGGATGTGTGGGTGGACACCCCCCATCTGGAGATGGCGGTGGATCGGGTAACCATTTCCAGGAAAGCCGAGGCAACCTCGCTGATCGACCCATCCGGCTCGCTCCTGAAGAGCAGGGAGGACCCGGTGGAGGGGGACCCCAAGCTTCTCCTGATCCAGATGCTCATCGAAAAACTGACCGGGCGAAAGATCAAACTCACCAAAGTGAAACTCGACGCGGAGAGCCCGGAGTTGCCCGAGCCTCCCCCCCGGGAGCCCCCGTCGAGTCAACCGGAAAGAGCGGGCTGGGGAGTTCGCTACGAGCTGCATGAAACCTACATGGAAAAGGAAGAAACCGCCTTCTGTGCCGGAGGGATCGTCAAAACCGCAGACGGGAAGGAGATTCGGTTTACCCTTGATTTGAAGATGAGCAGGGAGTTCGTCCAGTCCACGGATGTCCGATTCAGCGCCGGGGATGCCACCCTGGTGGATCCCCTGGTGATCAACTTCAGCGGTACCGCCGCCCAGTTGACCGACCAGACCTTCGCCTTTGACCTGAATGCCGACGGCCAGGACGAAAAGATCCCCTTCGTGGCCGGGGGAAGCGGGGTCCTGGTCTTTGACCGGAACGGGGACGGAAAGGTCAATGACGGGACCGAACTCTTCGGACCGAGCACGGGAAACGCCTTTACCGAACTCTCCGGGTACGATGAAAACGGGGACCGATGGATCGATGAAAGCGAAGCCATTTACCGGAATCTTTTCCTCTGGACCCGGGATTCGGACGGGAATGACTTCCTCCAAGGTCTGAAGGATGCGGGCGTAGGAGCCCTTTATGTTTCTTCCGCCGATTCCCCCTTCGCCTTAAAAGACAGCCAGAATCAGCTCCGCGGCCAGATCGTCCGAACCGGTGTCTTCCTGCGGGAAGACGGCGGGGCCGGCACCCTCCAGCAGTTGAATGTGGTGATTTGATCCTCTATTGATGAATCAGGCACAGAAATCCGCCAACCGCTCTGAAGCTGTGAAATAATCCAATAAATCACCCCCACCCCTGAACCATATGAGGTTCAGGGCTTTTGTCCTGCACCCCACGTGGTGCAGGGCCTTCCCCTCCCCCACCCAGGGGGAGAATTTACGATCCCCACAACTCCCTCCCCCTCATGGGGGAGGGTCGGGGTGGGGGTGAAAAGGGATCCTTTCTCTACTGCGATTTTTTGAACCGCTTGGAAACCGGGCGCCTCCGCAGGAGAACGTACGTCGCCCCCGCGCCTCCGTCGCAGGACCGGGCCGAGGCATAGGCCACCACCCATTTCCTCCAGGGACCCCGGGTGAGCCATTCCACCACCTTCTGCTTCAAGACGGGTTCCGAGGGAGACGAGAGCCCCCGGCCGTGAATGATAAGAACCCCGGTTTTTCCCGTGGCCACCGCCCACTTGATGAACCGCTCAAAGGCTTCCTTGGCGGCAGCCACCTTGAACCGGTGAAGATTGATGTAGGCCTGGATGGAAAAATCCCCCTGATGCAGGCGGCGGGCGACGTCCGGGGGGACGCGGTACATGGTGCCTTCGATGTATTCGGGAGTGTCGGCGACCTCGAACCCCACCCCATGCTGCACCAGGTCTTTCAGCTTCAAAAGAGGTTCCACCTCGGCCCGGGGTTCGGGCTTTTCCGGAGGAGGCGGGGGAAGGCCCCTTTCGACGAAGTTGGGCCGGGGGATACGGCTTACCCCCTCCATGGCCTGCTTGAATAGTTTTTCATCCGACTCAGGGCCCGGCTCCTGAGCAATCCCCCCCGCCCTCTCCCTCGAGGGGGGAGGGTAGGGAGGGGGTGGTTCGTCTTCTCGGGGAGAGAGGATAGGAGCGTCCGGAAAGGAAATGGATTTGGCCTTGAGGAGATCCTTCATTTCTTCGAAGGATTTTAAGCAGAGGGTGGACTTGGGAGATTTCATAGCCGGTCCCTTTCCAGGAAAGCATTTTCCACCATCTGGAATTATTTTATCTCAACAGGGGCGAATTATCAAAAAAAGAAACTGTTTATCCGCAGATTACGCAGATTAGGCAGAGATTGAGATTTTATTCTTAACCATTCTGGCGGCCCGGGGGGGAGGAAAAAGGGCGGGAGGAATAGGCGGATATAACGGGGCAAATCCCCTGCCCGGAGGATCTTCGGGCAGGGGGTCCTTTCCTTTTTCAGGAAACGCCTTTCAGCCCGATGGCTTCGGCTACTTCCTGCATTCCTTTGATGGTGTCTTCGATCAGTTCTTCGAGGGGAACTCCCAGCATGGCGGCGCCCTTTTCGATGATGGAGCGGTCGACGCCCGCGGCAAACCGTTTGTCCTTCCATTTGTTCTTTACGGATTTCACCGCTACATCCATTACGCTTTTTGAGGGGCGTATCAAGGCGGTAGTGACTACCAGGCCGGTAAGCTCGTCGATGGCATACAGGGTTTTCTCCAGCACGGTCTGGGGCTCAACCTCGGAGCATATTCCCCACCCGTGAGAAACGGCCGCCCGGATGTATTCCTCCGCCCAGCCCTCCTTTTCTAGGATCTCCCGGGTCTTGCCGCAGTGCTGGTCCGGGAACTTTTCGTAATCGAGGTCGTGGATCAGGCCGACGATCCCCCATTTCTCCACATCCTCGCCGCGCTTCCGGGCGATATAACGCATGACCCCTTCGACGGCGTAGGCGTGCTTGCGCAGACTGTCGGTTTCAAAATACTGGTGAAGAAGGCTCAGGGCTTCTTCGCGGGTGGGAACCTTTTCTCCCATGACGAGAATCCTCCTGGAGTTTAAATCGCCGTTCGTACCGGTAGAAAGTGAACTGGGTTCAAGGTATAAAAATTCTCCTTCCCTGTCAACGGAATTGTTTGCCTTGCCCACCCCCAGTTGTTGAGGAAAGAACCCCTATCCGAGAAAAACCCGGAAAAGAGAGGGGCTAGCCCATGGGGTTCAGGCGGGAGGAATTCGGATCATCATCCTAAGGCGGTTATTCTTTCATCGGGTCGGGCCTGTCCGGGGGAGATTCGCAAGGAGAGAGGTTTTGGCGGGGGTGGGCAAGCATTGTTTGCCCTGGGGCGAGAGCAGCATGGATGAATGAGGCCCCCATGAAATGATGAAGAAATGAGTCTGCAAGCCCCGCGAAGCGCCTAAGGAGAATTCTTGGCTCCACCGTTGGCATACTCAGCCGCAAAGACGATGACGCACATGTTTCTGAATTTGGGGTGCGGCCCGAAAGCCACCCCGGCGTTGCGGAAGATGGGATCCAGGATGATTTTCCGGTGCCCCCTCGAAGGGACGCCGTCGTCGATCAGCAGGGAAGATACAATCCGGGCCGCGGCAGCGTGTCCGTATTGAATGGTTTCCCCGATTTTTCCGTTCCACCGCCCGTAGCGATTGGCCCGCCCGGAAACATCGCTCTGATCTCTTCCCTCATGGCCGGTCTGGCCGGTTTTCGACTGATCCAGCACATGATCCCGAGCGGCCCTGGCTAATCCTGCTTTGGGGGTCAAGATCCCCATCGACCTCGTCTTCAAGAGGACTTGGTGGCACTCGTCGAAGGCATGGATTCCTTCCTGGGTCCGGATGGGGATTTCTCCGGGGTAGGTGAGCTTCTGGTCGGCGAAATATTTTCTCTGGGGAGCAAGGAAGGACCGGGCGTATCGGCTTGGATCGGACCTAACCTTGTTCAATTCCAGAACGACTTGCTTTTCCAGGTCATTCAAATAAGGGACGGTCCTGGCCGTATCCAGCCTGGAGAGGTTCCAGCCGGACTCCCGATCCGGTCCGCCTCCCTGCGTCTTCGATGCGGTTTCTGGAGACCGGGCCGGAAGTTCCGCAGGGTGGATGCTCAGGAGGGCGAAACAGAAAACGATCCACCAGAAGGGCATGATCCTCCCGCCTTACTCCAGATCCCGCAGCAGCCTTTGAAATTCCGAAGAATGAATCAAAACCCGCCGGCCGGCGGCCCGCAGCAGGTCCACCGCTTCAAAGGATAAATGGAAGGAGGTGGGCAAATTTTTGAAGTAGGAACGTTCGCCTTTTTCCGTAAGGGCATCGAAATCGACCTCGATGAGATAGAACTCGATGTCACCGCAGGGATCGGGCTTTTGCTCGGCTGCCTCAGCCGGGCTCTCCGATTTCTTGCCCGCGCATCTCCGGGAGCGGATCTCTTCGATCCATTTCCTGGCGTTTTCTCGGAACAGCTCGATGGTTTCGAAGTTGAAACGGGTGATGGGAATATTGGTCAGGGACTTTAACACCTGGCCGCTGGTCAGGGTACTTTCCAGCTGATCGGATCCGCTATCGGTTTCCTTCTCGGCATTCACCAGGATAAAAACGACCTTCCGGGTGTTTTCCCACCGCAGATATTGGAGCGACGGCCAGATATCCCCCATCGGATTCAGCCGGTCAATGGCCCCCCTCAGGCCCAGGTTATCCGAAGGACCTCCATCGACCAAGTGGATGTAAGGTCTTTTCTTCGAATCCAGGTAGGAATAAAAAATCTGAGCCTGCTGGGTTCGCCGCCGGGAGGCGGAAGTTTCTTCCAGGGCTTTTTTCATCCATTCGGGAGGATCATAGTTGCAGGTCCCGGCGTAGTTATAGAGGGTTATGGGGGTCAAGAGGCCCGGAACGGCCGAAGAGGCGGCCACCGCGCGGGATACGGGAAACCGGGTCACGTCGGAGCAGATGGGGTCGAACATGTCCTGGGTGAAGGTAAAATGGCTTCCCAAAGCCAGATCAGTGGCATTGATCAAGATGAGGGGGCCGCCCTGGGACAAAATGTGGCCGAAGGTTTTTCCCTCAAAGATATTCTTGTCATAGTACTCGGCCGCTAAATCGCTGCGCCCAAAATTACTGGAGAGAAGCCGAAACCAGTTCCCCAGGTCGATGGCTTCCAGGACAAGGTCCTTCTGGATATTCTTCTTGAGAAAGCGGGTTTCAAAGTCCTCAAAGATTCTCCGGCCAAAAAGCCCATAGTAGGCCGCCGTGAAACTGCCGCCGGAAACGCCCGAGATGGCGTCCACTTCATCCAGCAAGGACGTTTTCCGGCCTCCCAGGGTGATTTCCGTCTGGGCGAGCTGCTCCATGACCCCGTAGGCCAGGGACGCGGCCCGCGTCCCCCCTCCGGAAAAGGTGAGGACCAGCAGCAACTCGTCCGACCGGTCGATCCGCTCCGGGTTTTTGAGCCGGTAGCCCCCTTCCGGGGAAACCTCGGTCAGAAAGTGGTTCGCGGGATAGTGGGCGCAGCTCATGCTAAAAAGAGCGGCGAGGAAAACCCCCAACCAAAACAGCCGATGGATCCTTCGCTTTTCCATGGCCCCGTTGGAACCTCCGTCTTCGGTTAAGATTGGCTTAGTTTTAACCTCTCCGGAGAGGTTGGATGACCCGGCCGGGCTACCGTTCAAAATGATATTCGGCAGGTTACCGGCTATTCTTTAAGCGATAGGCCACGGCCGGGTTGTAATGATAGTTAGGCAACGTTTTTCTTGAAAACTCGCCCTATCCTTTTTGTGTTTACAAGCCCATAATAATTATATATAAAAATTCATCGGAAAAATCAAAAAAAAGCAGAGAGCAATTAGCAAAGAGCAAAGAGTCAAAGAGATTCTCTCTGCTCTAAGCCCGTTGCAGATTTCGAGTTGGGGATTCAATGCCGGAGGGCGGAATGCACGAAACGACGGACGACTGCGGAACGCGGACGGTCGACCGCCGATCGTAAATCCCTGAGAATTTACGGCGGTCTGCCGTCACTCGTTCTGGACCAAGGGAGCGAATCTTGACCGCAGATTTGAATCAGGTGAAGGATACTTTTATTGCCGCGGCTCTGGAAGCCGGAAAAATCCTCAAGGAGCATTTCCGCTCGGAGAAGGTGGAGGCGAAGACCAAGTCGAGTTCCGCCGACCTGGTGACCAACGTCGATCTAAAAACCCAGGAAGCCGTCATCCGGATCCTGTCCCGCGACCTCCCGGGAGTTCAGATCATCGGGGAGGAGAAGGAGAACGAAGAGGTCTCGGACGAGGTCATCTACCTGGACCCCCTCGACGGGACCTTGAATTTTTACCACGGGCAGAGGCAATTCGCCGTCTCCATCGGTTACTGGGTGGATCGGAGTCCGGTGGCCGGGGTGGTTTTCAACCCGGTGGACGATGATTTATTCTTTGCCGTTTCCGGGCAGGGGGCTTTCCGGAACGGCCAACCGATCCGGGTTTCCCCCTACCGGCGCCTCAGCCAGTCGATCCTCGCCACGGGCTGGCCCTACGACAAAAAGGAGCTTCCCCGGGTCCTGAGATCCCTGGAGCGCCTGCTGCCGGTTACCCAGGAAGTTAGGGTGTGGGGGACCGCGGCATTGGCCCTCGGTTATCTGGCGGCGGGAGCATTGGAAGGATACTGGGAATGGGGGCTCTATCCCTGGGATATCGCCGCCGGAGTGGTGATCGCCCGGGAAGCCGGCTGCCGGATCACCTCCATCGATGGGGGGCCTTTTGAACTGAGCAGCGGGGCGGTCCTGGCGACCAATGGGCATGTACACGAGGAGATGCTGGAGTATCTCCGGGCCGATCTGCAAAATGCGGAATGCGGAATGGCGAATTCGGAATGAAAGAATTTCAAGAAAAGAAAGGAGAGAAGAGAAGAAAGGAAGGACCCCGCCTTTTTCGACGTGGGCAACGGCCACCGGGTTGCCTGCCATCTCCACCCGGAAAATTGGAATACGATTCGCCGTAAATCGCCGGTGGCGCCCAGAAAGTTGGAAGCCTCCTGAAACGGACATTGTGATAAACTGGAATCGTGCGGGGGAGAAAGATCGCCCCACCCCCGAAAAAGGACGGCAAGGGTTTAAATGGAAAAACCTTTTCGGGTTGTAGTCACCGGCGATAGCCTTGCGCCCGAGGCCCTGGAAATTCTCTCGGCCAAATGCCGAGTGGTCTTTACCGGACCCTATCCCCAGCCTTTACTCCTGGCCCGGCAGGTTCAGGAGGAGAGGGCCCACGCCGTGATCCTGCGGACGGGAAGCATCCCGGCGGAGGTCATCCAGGCATCTCCGGACCTGAAAGTCATCGCCAAACACGGGGCCGGGTTCGACAACATCGACGTGAAAACCGCAACCGCCCTGAGGATCCCGGTCATGACCGCGGCGACGGCCAATTACGAATCGGTGGCGGAGCTGGCGGTGGGCCTGATGTTTTCCCTCGCCCGGGACATCCCCTGGCTGGACGGACGGATGCGGCAGGGTTTTTGGGACAAGATAAAGGTGCGGGGAGTGGAGCTTTTCGGCATGACCCTGGGCCTGGTCGGGTTCGGGAGAATCGGCCGCCGGGTTTCTGAGTTGGTTGCTCCGCTGCGGATGAAGGTGCTGGTCTTCGATCCCTGGCTTGACCGCAGCGCTTCACCGCCGGGCATCGTCCTCGTCCAACACTTGGATGAATTGCTGACCGTCGCGGACGTGGTGAGCCTTCACTGCCCCCTGACCGAACAAACCCGGAACCTGATCGGGAAAAGAGAGCTGAAGATGATGAAAAAGACCGCCTGGCTGATCAACACGGCCCGGGGAGGGATCGTGGAGGAAGAAGACCTCATGGCCGCGCTGGAGGCAGGAACGATCGCGGGCGCGGCGCTCGATACCTTTCGCCGGGAACCCCCGGAGGACCTTCGCCGCCTCAGCGAAGCGGGGAAATTGGTCCTGACCCCGCATATCGGTGCGGCAACCGGGGAGGCCCAGGCGCGCATGGGGCTGGAGGCCGTGAGAAATACCCTGGCGGTTCTGGAAGGGGAAAAGCCGGACAAGAAGTACCTGGCGAACCCGGAAATTCTTGAAGCTTTATAGCCCCTGAAGCAGCGATCGACAGTTATTCAAAGGGAAAACCAGCGTTAGCCCCCCGCTTCTTCCTTCCCCATTCAGGGGATCGGGCGGGGTGGGGGATCAAGAAAGAGGAGGATCATAATGGATAGAGTGAACAAGTTCAGGAAAGTCATGGAAGAAGGGAAAGTCGCCGTGGGGACCTGCCTTGATTCCTACAGCGCCGCCGCCGTGGAGACCGCCGGCTACAGCAGCCTGGATTTCTGCCGGATTGACAACGAGTATTCCTGGCGCAGGGACGAGGGGATGGAGAATATGTTAAGGGCGGCGGCCCTCACGGGGATTACAGCCATGGTCCGGGTGGAAAAAGGGGCCCCCTATCTCATCTCCAAAATATTCCAGGCGGGAGCGGGCGCTGTACTGGTTTCGGACATTAACAACTATGAAGAAGCCCTGGCGGTAGTCAAGGCCTCGAAGTTCGCCCCCAAAGGCCACCGGGGCATGAGCAGCTTTTCCTTTTCCGGCGGCTGGGGAACCCGCGGTGGGGAGGACTTTGCCGACTGGGGCGACACCCAGTTGATGGTGGGGATCATGGTGGAGAATGAACAGGTGGTGGGGCAGCTTGACAAGATCTTCGCCATCGAGGGGCTGGACTACGCCCTCTTCGGCCCTTCGGATTACAGCATGTCCCTGGGCTTCCGCTCGACGAAGAAGAATCACCCCAAGGTCCAGGAAGCGATAAAGAAGGCCTGCGAGGCGGCGAACAAGCACAAAAAATTCGTCGGCATCGGGATCGGGGAACCCTGGGTGGAGGAGGCCAAGAAGTACATCGAGATGGGCTGCCGATTCATCGAGGTCGGACATGAACTGGCCATTCTCCGGGGGGTATTGAGCTCGGCCGCTTCCGGGATCAGGGGGATAAAGGCTTAAAAAATCTCCATCCTATTAAGAAAGGCAGAGCCAGAAAAGGCTCTGCCTTTCTAAAAAATGACGGGCAATGATTTCTCTGAATAGGAGGGGCTGGGAAGGCAGCCCCTGCCGTCGAGGGTTTAGACATCCGCACCGATCTGCTTGCGAATCAACGGTTTGATCCCACCGCTTTCCAGGATCTTCATGACGTAGTCCGATAGAGGCTGAGCCTGGGCTTTGGCCCCCGTGGACTCGTTGACCAATTCCCCGGTGATCAAATTTACCGTGAGCCGGTCTCCTTTTTTCACCAGGTCATGGATTTTGGGACAGACCAGAAGGGGAATCCCCAGGTTGATGGCGTTGCGGTAGAAGATGCGGGCAAAAGAATCGGCCAGGATCGCCCCGACCTCAATGGCTTTTAAAGTGATGGCCGCCTGTTCCCGGCTGGAGCCGCAGCCGAAGTTGGTGGAGGCGACGATGATATCCCCGGGCTTGAATTCTTTCACCAGGTTCGGGTCCGCTCCCTCCAGGGCGTGCTTTCCCACCTCCTTCGGGTCGGTCAGTTCCAGGTAACGGCCGGGATAAATCTGGTCCGTATCGACGTTGGCCCCAAAGATAAAGGCTTTTCCTTTTACGATTTTTTCCATGTTTTTCTCCTCAATCCAGGTATCCGGTCGGGTCCGCGATTTTGCCTTCCAGGGCGGCGGCGGCCACCGAGGCGGGCGAACCCACGTAGATCTGCGCCTTCGGTGGACCCCATGCGGCCCGGGAAATTCCGGCTGGAGGCGGTGATGCAGGTTTCTCCCGGAGCCAGAATTCCCTCGTGGGTCCCCAGACAGGCGGCGCACCCGGGGGTCACGAAGGTGGCTCCGGCCTCGACCAGGGTCTGCATGAATCCCCTGGCCATGGCTTCCAGGAGAACGCCCTTGGAAGCGGGGACGACGATGAAACGGGTTCCCCGGTGAACTTTTTTCCCCTTCAGGATTTTCGCGGCGATGGCCAGGTCTTCCACCCGGCCTCCGGTGCAGGTCCCCAGAAAGGCCTGGTGGATCGGGGTGCCGATGAATTTTTCCAGGGGATGGACATTGTCCACGCTGTGGGGGGCGGCCAGCTGGGGTTTCAGCCGGGAGACATCATAGGTGTGCTCGGCGGCATATTTATAGCCGGGATCGGTGGTAAAGACCTGAAAGTCATGTTTAACCCGGGTGCGGACAAAGTCCAGGGTAATTTCATCGGGCTGGATATAGGCGGTTTTGGCCCCGATTTCCGTGGTCATGTTGCACAGGGCCATCCGTTCGGAGACGTTGAAGCTCTTCAGCACCGGCCCGGTGAATTCGATGCCTTTGTAAATCCCGTAGTCCGCTCCCAGGTCTCCGATGATCCTCAGGATCACGTCCTTGGCAAAGACCCCCTTGGGAAGGGTTCCCGTCAGAGTGAAACCGGATGATTTCCGGGACGCGGAACCAGAGCTTGCCGGTGATCATGATCACGGCCATGTCGGTCGCCCCCACCCCGGTGCCGAAGGCCCCGAAGGCCCCGTGCGTCGTCGTGTGGGAGTCGGTGGCCACCAGGATCATGCCCGGGTAAACCAGGCCGTTGTCCACCATGGCCTGGTGGCAGACCCCCTGGTCCACATCGAAGAAAAGCTCAATGTTCTGCTCCCGGCAGAAATCGCGGAACTGCTTCTGATTCTCGGCCGCCTGGATGGTCGGGGCCGGGGCATAATGGTCCATGATGAAAACAAGTTTCCCGGGATCGTGAACCTTTTTCCCCCCCATCTCGTAAAAGGAACGGACGGTCTGGAGATAAATGTCGTTCACTTCCCCCATGTCCACCCGGCAGTTGACGATCTCCCCGGTGACGACCGAGTCTTTCCCCGCGGCTTTGGCTAAAATCTTTTCAATGGCATGCACGATGTTCCTCCGTTAACGAAAAAAAATATTAACCGCAGAGCTTAAACATAAAAAAGAAATGGAATAATGGAACAATGGAATGGTGGGCAATACAATTGGTTTCCCAATATTCCAACATTCCATCATGCCAATTTTCCAGTCGTTCTCTCTGCGGCAAATCGTTTTTTTCTAAACGATGAAAACCGCAATGGCGTGCTCCTGGACGCCGTTATTCCCGTAACCCAGCACATTCCAACGCGCTTCCATGGGCTGCTCATTTCCCTGCGAATCCGTGGCCCGGGCCATGAGACAGTGAGCCCCCTTCTTTACCGCGGTCCACACATACTGCCACTGGCGCCAGGCAGAAGGGTTCGTGGGGCCCGATGAATTCGGCCGGGGACCAGGTCCGTCCGCCGTCCACTGAAACATCAACTTTGGAAATCATCCTCTCCCCTCCATAAGCCGCTCCGAGGATAACGATCTTTCCCGGGTTCAAAGTTTCCCCCGGCAAGCGGTTGGGTGATGATGGATTTCAGGGGGAGCTGAGTGACCACGGTTCCCGACTGGGAATCTTCGCCCTTCTGAAAGACCCGGTAAACTTTATCCATGTAATGCCCCTCGTAGGGCCGGTCGAGGACCATGATCTTCTTCAACCATTTGGCGCAATTGGCGCCGGCCCAGCCGAGGGCCAGGGTGCGGAGGGGAAAGCCGTGAGCCGGCGGCAGCGGCTCTCCGTTCATCTCGTAGGCCAGCAGGGTCGAGGCCAGGGCCTTTTCCAGGGGAATGCTGCGGATGAATTTTAACTTGGCCGCACCGTACGGTTCATCCATCCCCTCGAAGGCCACGTGCCGGGCGCTTCCCTTCGGCTTGACAATCCGGAGCAGTTCTTTCAGCCAGACTCCCCCCCAGACCGCGTTCCCCACTCCCCCGATGGTCCAGGGATTCCCGCTGGCCTTTTCTTTGAGCAGAGACCTCCCGTTTCCCGAGCACTCCAGCGTGTTGGCGCAGATAGCTTTGGGAAAGCGCAGAATATCTTCGAAGCTGAATTCCCGGGGGGCCTCAACTTCTCCCTCGACGGTCAGCTTCCAGTCAGCCAGCGAAACAGCGATTTTCAACTCCGACTGGTTCCGGTGGAAGAAAACCGAATTGGCGGTGATCCAGGATCGGAGGGCTTCCGGGGGTGTTTCCGCGTTCAAGGGGCGCTCGGTCAGGATGCGCAGGCTTCTTCCCATCTTTCTTCCCCCTGCAGATCTGCTTAAAAATATAACACAAAGAATAGCGTGGTGAAAGCCGGAAGAAGGAGAAATCCGTCCACCGGAACAGGATGAAAAGGGCATATTGGGGTGGAATTTTGTTCGGGGTCAATGTTATGATTACCACCGAAGAAAACATAGCGGATGACTTTTGGGGGAAGAAGGAGGTTTTTATGGACTGGGGAATGCAGAATCGCCTGGGAAGGCTGATCAAAGAGGATGGACACTGTTTCTTTCTGCCCATCGACCACGGTTATTTTCAGGGCCCCACAAGTAAGTTGGAAAAGCCGGGAAGGACCATCAAACCCCTCATCGCTTATGCCGATGGCCTTTTCGTGACCCGGGGAGTCCTCCGGGCCGCCGTGGATCCTAAGAACTGTCCTCCCATCATCCTGCGGGTTTCGGGGGGGACCAGCATCATCGGGAAAGACCTGGCCCATGAGGCCGATTACCACTTCCGTGGAAGAGGTAATCCGGCTGAATGCGGCGGCGGTGGGAATGTCCGTCTTCGTGGGTACCGACTACGAATATGATTCCCTGGTGAACCTGGGGAAGCTCGTAAATGAATGCCAGACCTATGGGATTCCCGTGATGGCCGTAACCGCCGTGGGAAAGGAGCTGGAGAAAAGGGACGCCCGTTACTTGTCCCTCTGCTGCCGGATTGCCGCCGAATTCGGGGCCACCATCGTCAAGACCTACTGGTGTGAAAACTTCGACCGGGTGGTCCATGGCTGCCCGGTTCCGGTGGTCATGGCCGGCGGGCCCAAATGCGAGACCGAACGGGAGGTCTTTGATTTCGTTTATGACGGCATGCAGAAGGGGGCCATCGGCCTGAACCTGGGAAGAAACGTCTGGCAGCATCCCCATCCCGTGGCCATGATGAAGGCCCTGCGGGCCATCGTGCACGAGAAGGCCTCGGGGAAGGAGGCGGAGGGAATTTTTCAGAGCGAAAAAAAGAAAAAATAAACCGCCATTGAAAGCATGCATTTCCCTCATAACCTCAATTTGCCGAGCCTTTAAATACCTTCCCCCCTCGCGGGGAAAGGTTGGGATGGGGGGAGGAGATTTCCGACACAAATACCAAAACCCCTCCAAATGGTGATCTTCGATGAAAAGTCTATTTGATCCCCAAGAAGCCCAAGAGCTCATCACTCGGTACTCCCAGATCCCCCCCGAACTGGCCCTCCGGGTTTATACTTCCCGTTTAATTGGAGGGGATCCCGGCCTGGTTCTGCACGGAGGGGGCAATACTTCCGTGAAACTGCGGGTCAAGAATATCGTGGGGGAAGAACAGGAGATCCTCTACATCAAAGGGCAGCGGGATCGATCTGGCCGCCATCGAACCCGGGGATTTTGTAGGTCTGGAACTGGAACCTTTGCGCAAGCTGAAAAAGCTCCCCGCCCTTTCCGACGAGGAGATGGAAAACCAGCTGCGGATTCACAAGATCCAATCCTCCTCTCCTGATCCGTCGGTGGAAGTTCTCCTCCACGCTTTCCTGCCCCACCGCTATATCGACCACACCCATGCGGATTTCATCCTCGCATTGACCAACCAGAAACAGTGGAAGGACCTCCTGACGGAGGCCCTAGGACCCAAAGCTGCGCTCCTCGCCTATCAAACTCCCGGTCTCTCCCTCGCCAAGGGTGTGTCCGAAGCTTTCGGGACGAACCCGGGAGTCGAAGCCGTGGTGGTAGCCCAGCACGGGATCTTCACTTTTGGCGAAGATGCCCGGACGGCTTACGGGAGGATGATCGATTACGTGGGCAGGGCCGAAGCTTTCCTGAAGAAGAAGGCCCCCAGGAAGAAGTTGGAGGCTTCCCCGGCAGGATGGAAAATGCCGGAAGGGATGGTTTCGGCCATCGCCCGGCTCAATCAGGCCGTTCGCGGGGCCTGTGCTTTCCGGTCCCCCGGGGGTCCGCTTCGAAGGTTTTATACCGAGGTTCGATGCCGGCGACGACCTGGCAAAAGCCTCCTTATCTCCCACGGCCCCAGGCCTGTGCTCTTCCGGAGTCCTGACCCCCGATCACGTCATCCGGACGAAAAACAAATGGGTTTACCTTCCGGTAATTCCGCCGGAAGACGCCGAGCTTAAAAGAATCGTAAAGGAAGGAATTGACGCCTACATCGGGGGTTATGATCATACCTTCGCCGAACAAAACAGAATCAAGGGAATCGAGCGGGGGAAATTGGATCCTTATCCCCGGGTCTTCCTGGCGGCCGGCGCGGGAATCGTGGCCCTTGGATATACCAGGAGGGAAGCCCGCATTGCCGCCGACATTGCCGAACATACCCTGCGGGTCAAACTTCTGGCCAATGAAGTGGGCGAGTACGCCCCCATCTCTGAATCTCACGCTTTTGACATGGAATACTGGGGCCCGCAGCAAAAAAAGTTAGGCAGGGTTTCCCCTCCGCCGCTTCAGGGACAAGTCGCAGTCATAACCGGCGCGGGAGGAGCCATCGGCCTCGGCATTGCCGACCGCCTGCTGGCAGCGGGAGCCGTGGTGGTGATCTCCGATATCGACGGGGCAAGCCTCCGGAAAGTCCAGACGGCCCTGGTTAAAAAATACGGGGAGAGTCAGGTCGAAAGCTTTCTATTCGATGTGACCGATTACGGGGCGGTGGAAAAAGCCTTTCAGGACATCAGCTGTCGGGTGGGGGGGATTGATGTTCTGGTGCCGAATGCCGGGGTCGCCCATGTAGCCAGAGTGGAGGACCTGGACCCCCATAAGTTCGACCAGGTCATCGCCGTGAATCTCAAGGGGACTTTCAACGTGATCAAAGCCGCCATCCCCATATTCCGGAGGCAGGGGACCGGCGGAAGCATCGTGGTCGTCAGTTCGAAAAATGTCTTCGATCCCGGAGCGGCCTTCGGCGCCTACAGCGCTTCCAAGGCCGCGGCCCATCAGATTTCGAAAATCGCCGCCCTAGAGTTGGCGGAGATGGGAGTCCGGGTGAATCTGGTTAACCCGGATGCGGTTTTTGGAGACGAAGAAGTTCCTTCCAAGCTCTGGGAACTCATCGGTCCGGACCGGATGAAATCCAGGGGACTCGACCCAAAGGGGCTGAAAGAATATTACCGCCAGAGAAACCTGCTGAAAGTGTCAGTGACCGCCGAACACGTGGGAGATGCCGTCGTCTTCTTTGCCACGGAGGCCAGCGGCGCCACCACCGGAGCCACCCTGCCGGTCGATGGAGGAATTCCCGCGGCATTCCCGAGATGAATACAGTTTTATAGCCCTCAAAGCCCCAATAAGTTTTCATTGGGCGAAGTTTCATTGACTCCATGTTTAAAGGGGAGCAGGAAAACGTTACTTCCTGACCTCGTCGGTTGACATATTCTGTCGAAGGATGTAAGTTTCTATCCATAATCATTATGGGTTTGGAGATACTTTTTATCTCGCAAATTTTGACGAAGTGGGTGAAACGGTGGACTGAAATAGGGGAGGTTGTTCAATACATTCATTTCTTCTCCCCGCGATCCTCTTTTTTTGCCTGCATATCAAAGACCGACTTTTCTAATAATTATTTTGATAATTTTAATCTGCATTCCCTTTTCTATGCGATAGCGTTCCGGTAGGCGATGTGGAAAGGCACACTGTGGGTTTTGTTGTGGGACAAGCTTTTTATGGGTTAGAAAATGGGGAGAGGTTAGGGATGAACGAACGAGCCAGATTATCGTATGCTAAAGGAGGAGAAAAATGAAAACAAGGGTTATCATCAGTCTGGCAGCGATCTTGGTGGTGATATTGCCTACCCACGCCTATCCGCAGGTTTATCCAACGAAACCTGTTTCCCTTATGGTGGCCTACCCGGCTGGGGGAAGCACGGATGTGGGGGCCCGGATCGTGGCGTTTATTGCCGAGAAAGACCTGGGCCAGCCTCTCGTCGTTCTTAACAAAGCCGGGGCTGGAGGACAGGTGGGATGGACGGAGATGGCCAGGCAGAAGCCTGACGGCTACTACATCGGTTTCATCAACCTCCCAGCCACGTATACAGTCATTTTGGATCCCGACCGTAAGGCTACCTTCGACATCGGGTCTTTTACCGCCATCATCAATCAGGTCTTGGATCCAGGGGTGATCTATGCAAAGCCAGATGGTCCCTATAAGAGCCTCAAAGACATAATCGAAGACGCCAAAAAGCGTCCTGGGGAAGTCAAGGTGGGAACAACGGGTATTCTCAGCGATGATCATTTGGCCATCCTGATGCTTGAGGAGGCGGCAAAGGTTAGATTCCGGATCGTCCATTTCGATGGAGACCCTATCCAGCTCACGGCTCTCCTAGGGGGGCAGATCGATGTGAGTTTTCTGAATGTAGGCGGCATAGCACCAAAAGTGAAGGCCGGGCAAGTAAGGCCCCTCTTGGTGATGGATAGGGAAAGGTCAAAATTCTATTCCGATGTGCCAACGTCTATAGAGGTGGGTTATCCCTCGGTCATCTCTTCTTCCACCCGGGGCATTGTTGGCCCTAAGGGAGTTCCCGAACCGATTGTCCATAAGCTCCAGGGCGTTTTCAAGAAGGCCATGGAGGCCCCTGAGCACATGGAGAAAATGGACAAGGCAGGCCTAGGCGTCAAAGTTATGATGGGAGACGAATATGGAAAGTACATCATGAGCCTGCACGAGAGAGTAAAGAAGCTGGTGGAGGAGGCTCGGAAGGCTAGATGAGAAAAAGGGGCTGAAGAGAGGCGGAGTTACTCAGATACCGTAATCCCCGAAGTGCAAGCAGAGCCGGTTCAGGAGACGCGTAGTGAGTCAGTTTGACCGCAAGGCGCGCATTCGAGAGTACAAGGAAACGTCGCAGCCCGCAGGCATCTACCGGGTTCGCAACACCACGACGGGGAAGTCGCTGGTCGGATCGACCGTCAACCTCCCCGGCATGCTGAACCGGCAGCGATTCCAGCTGGAGCACGGTTCGCACCCCGACAGGGAGCTTCAGAGGGACTGGGATGAACTCGGGCCTGATGCCTTCGAGTTCGAAGCGCTGGATCGGTTGGAGCCGCGAGACGAGCCGGCCTACGATCCGGCTGAGGACCTTCGTGTCCTCAAGGAAATGTGGCTCGAAAAGCTCATGATAGTTGGAGAGCCGCTGTACCGACAGTCTAGGCGAGGCACCTAACCAACGCTTGCAGCGGAGCCGGCCAGGCGCGTGTCTGGCTTGGCGGTCGTGCAGTGTGGCGAGTAGGCTTTGCGTATGAAGTGTCCCCAAGTGGCCGGCCCGCTGAAGCGCGGCGTTAGGCGCACACGAACGAGGAGATTATGCAGGACTATCGGATTGATTTTGAATCTCTTCCTTGGGAACCGGCCATGGATGGGGTCCGTCAGAAGGTTGTCGCGCATTCAGGGAAAAAGGTGAGGTTGGTTGAATACTCCAAGGCAATGCCGCCGCACTGGTGCGCAAAGGGCCATTACGGCTATATTCTGAAAGGTCGGTTTGAGATTGAGTTCGGGGATAAAACCCGCATTTTTGAGGAAGGCGTTGGGGTGTTCATTCCGGATGGCGAAGAACACAGACACAGAGCGAGAGCGCTTTCAGATGTCGTAAGAGTTATATTTGTGGAGGATGCCTAACAACGCCGGTGGACTTTACCGGCCACAAGCACTGGAAAGTCACCGGCACCGTTATCAGAGCTTTCGATTTCTGCTATGTTCATAGAAGATCTGGATTTTCAAAAAGCTACGATATACAAACCATTTATGCTAAATTCGCGCTGAATGCTTGATTGTTCGTATTGGCACGCTATCGCAAGGTTTGGTAGATCGATGCCACCCCCAATATGTTGGGGTTCGCCGTTATTTTCTGCCGAACATTCAAAACTAAACAGACCCCCAAAATCAGCTTGACAGAATTTGCAGTGCTGCTACCATTTGAGCTGTAGACTATCCCTCGTTCATAAAAACTCTTCAACATAACCCTTACCCATCGGGAGCAAATGATGAAAAAGGGTTGCCCAAAGATGGTCAAGTGAAGCCTCCAAAGGGCTTAAGATTTTTCCTTGGGGGTGCTTTTCCGCTTCGTTCTCTTTAAACCAGGCGTTCTAAATTTATAGCCTTACTTACCTGAATCCCAAATCTTCTGGGGGAAGTGATGAGAAGGAGTTTCCAGAAAGTCCCAATATGAAAGCCTCCAAGGAGATTCTTGTATCTCTGTGGGGGCTATTATTTTTCAACCCGAAGAACGGCAATATGTGCTGAGAGCTGGGTAACTTTTTGGATAATCTACCCAAACGAAAGGAGGTCGGTGTTCATGAGCGAACCAAAGCAATTGGATAGGGCCTTCTCCTTCATTATGAAACGTATGATGAAGACTGGGCAAGCGCCTTTCTATACGGAAATTGCCGCTGAGTTGGGGGTTTCCGTGGAAGAAGGTCGTAAAATTCTCCATGATGTCTTTGCAGCGGGAATTCCTGGTTGGGTATTTCCGAATACAAATTACATCGTTTCCTTCGCCCCTTTCAATAATCTTCCCACCCAGTACCGGATCACAATCCAAGGGCAACAGAAGTGGTTTGGTCAGTGAGGGTTTGAGTCGCTGGCGGTCAGCTGGCTCTTCAAAGGGAAAACAGTGCGGATCGACGCTCCGTGTCTTGATTGCGGAACCCCAATCCGAGTGGTGATGAAAGATGGTGTAGTCAAGAGTACCAAACCGGAGGGTCTGGTAGGGTACACATCTGTACCTTTTCGGGAATGGTTCAAAGACCTTCCTTATAGCTGAAGCACCATGAACCTCTTCCGGTCGGGAGAGCACGTTCGTAACTGGAGCGGTTTCAAAGAGGGCACTGAAGAAGGGATTGTTGAATTGTCTGCTTTGGCTAAACTTTTTTCGGGTAATCTTTTTACCAGGCGCCTGGACCCAGATTATTTTTCCCACCGTCAGGAGTATCGAGGCAGTTTCATCGCAGCCCTCGCAGAGATGGAGAAAACGAGTCCGTTCTGGTCGCCACAGGCTCCGTAACCTTTCCCTATTAATTTTTCCTTAATTACTGGCAGGGTCAGAAAGGGCCCCGCCTTTTTTGCATATTTCTCCATAATGCATGAAACTGCTATATCTGCTCTATTTCCAGATCATCGAAGATGTTTCGATATGATTTTCATCTATTGAATTGGGATGCGTCATTTCTTTCATTAATCCTCAACCTCCTAAGCGACCCACTGATGAACTGTTGTAGGTGGAGGCGTTGAATTCGGCAGGAGGGAAACCTTTTCCGGGAGGAACGAGGGCTTCTTCCTGTAATTCAGTTTTCTAAATCAAACCGACATATAGTAGACTTCAACCAAAAATCAATAAAAAGCCGGGGAATCCTCGGGAAACTTTACAATTTTAAGTGCGGGCATATTCCTTTTATTAATCATGCTGTTAAACCATTGACGTAAGAATACTTTAAGGAAACCTTACAGTTATGAATGAAAGGTGTCCGGTGCCGCCTGTACATGTTATATTTCCCTCACGAAAAAGGAAGTCCTTATCAAATCAAACAAATCAAACGGTAAGAAGGCAAGCAGCCTTTCCGGAAATGGAGGGTAAACGGGGATGCATCCCACGAATCGCAAGAAGATATTTTTCGGGATTGTCTTGGCGGCCATTTTCCTGTTCGCGCTGCTTTCCATCCCCGCGTCGGACCCCCCCCTCGCAAAGGGGGTTGCCGGCAAACCGTTCACCTGGAAGCAGGACACAACATGGAATGCCCTTGAGGCATCTTTCCGGCAGGCGCGAACCATCGGTTGCGATGGACTCAAGGAGCCGATTGACGGGGGCTTGCGTCAAGGCGGGCGATACCTGGCGACTCTGGCTGCTTCGCAGTTCGGGCCGGACGCGACGATCTTTACCGAGCTGGAAAAGAACATCTTCAG
>CAWDJO010000026.1:0-23153 GCA_963802665.1 uncultured delta proteobacterium
ATCCCGCCTCGGCGAGACATCGTGCCCCTACACACACGCCGAATTCCCAATGACATTTGCCGCTCTCTATGGAAAAATTATAGGCCCTTTGTTGTAGGTTTTAAATTCCGCATTCCGAATTCCGAATCCGCATTTTTAGATTCCCGGCACGCAACCCGGGGCGCGGACCATCAGGACCGGAACGCAGGAGGATCGGAGGATCCGGTCGGCCACCCCACCCCACACCCATTTGCTGATTCCCGAGCGGCCATGGGTGGCGATGACGATGATATCCGCCTCGTTCTTGTTGGCGAATTCAGCCAGGGCATCGGCCACGTTTCCGTAAAGGACCACGGAATCGATTTTAACGCCCGCTCGGTATTTGGCCTGGCTGAGAATCCCTTTCAAATATTTGTCGGCATCGGCTCGATTTTCCTTGTCCACCTTCTTGAGCTGTTCGTCGCTGATAATGTAATCGGAAGTGGGTGGATGGAACGGTTCGACCACCCGGGCGAAGATCACTTTCTTGGCCGAAGAACCTTTCACCAGGGTTTCCACATGGGGAAGAACGCATTCGGCCAGCTTCGACCCATCCATGGGAACAAGAATTGTTTTGTACATGGCATCCTCCTTCTGGTTTAAGAATTACTTCAGAATTTGAAGCAGATCAAAAGGCAAGCCAAAATACCTCTTCCCTTTTACATATTTAGATGCAATTGCATGGGATTAGGGCTATTTATTTTTGGATCATCTCCAAATTAGTTGATCAAATATTTTATGAAAGCCTGCCAAGGGCCCGGAAGGAAAGGCAGATTGCGCCGCAAGCATCGGCGGGATATTGCTTTCCATAAGTCTCCCTGCTTGCCTTCCGCAAAGCGCAGCGGGGGCGGGAAAAGAAAGCTTCGAAGAAATAACAGAACACCCCCGCCACAGCTAAGAAAGGGATATGTGCCTCATGATTGCAAGCAATATGACTTTCCTTCCGGGACCCTGAAATCACTGGACATTTTAAATATACCAGCTCTTTGGCCCTCAACTAATTTGGAGATGATCCTTATTTTCTAAATTCCTGCCCAAATGATCAGCCTAAGGAATAGGTGAAAAAGGGCAGACGGCAGGCACGGTTCGCGAACCGCCCCTAATTGGGTGAAGATCCTCCTGTTGTCTCTAATAAAAATCGATCCGGTAAAATAAATCGACCCCCATTTCATTCCCCCGCCAGGTTTCCACCTCCCAGTTTTTCCATACCCGGTATCTGATTTTTAAAAGCTGTTCATCGTTAAGCACGGAATATCCATAGCTTATGTATAGCTGAGGGGTCAGGTACTTGCCCAGGGTCACCATGGATCGTGACAGGTCTCCGCCCCCGGTTTGAATGTCCACCGTGTCGATCCCCAGCTTGCCTTTAAACTGGTCAACCACGCCGATGGAATCGCCGGCCAAAAGACCTCCTGCCCCCACCAGGAGGAGAGACATTTTTCCCTCCTTCGGGTCATACGGCCGACCCAGAAGGAGGTAGGAAAGAATTTCCTCGTCTTTCATGGCCGGCTGGGAATAGAGCTTGACATTCGGTTTCTTTAGATTCCCGAAAATGGCCAGTCCCACTTTGATATTGTACATTTTTTCCAGGTCATCGGCGCGGCGAAGGGCCAGGATGTCGAGGGCGGGATTATCGACCGGCCCCCCCGAAAAGATGAAGCGCCCCCGGTCGATCCGCAGGCCCAAGCCATAGCCACTATAGGTCCCCTGGGTGAGCCGGATTTCACCCTGGGCAGTTGCCTCCTCCGGCTTAAGCCCTAAGATTTTCAAATCCACCTTTCCCGCCAGCCGGGTATCGATTCCCCCGGTTTTCAGTTGAATTTGATCGCCAAGGATCACCCGCACCTGAACATCCATGGACAGGGACGGTTTTCGGTCCGGGGGCTGGTCGATCATTACCACGTCAGAGCTGGTCCGGGCCAACCCGGGACCGGAGACTTCGGAAATATGGACCTCGGGAAGCAGGATTTCTCCCCGCACGGTGATTTTTTGGGGAGTCCCCTGGAATTCGAGGCTCGGGGTGCTCTGGATCCTCAGGTTCGGGAGATAGAAGGTCTGAAATTTCTCCCCTTTCAAATTTCCTTCAAAACGGTCCATGCCCCAACGTTTCAGCCAGATCGTTCCCGCGCCCTCCACATATCCAGGGCCGGATCGGACCCGGAGCGATTCAACTTGAATCCGCTCATCCCGGAGTTTCCACCGCGAAGAAAGATCTTCGACCCGGATCCCGAGGGAAGGAATGTGGGCCCCCGCTCCGGTCAACTGCAGGGTGCCCTGGAGATTCGGCTGTTCCCAGGTTCCATCGGCCTTGAATTCCAGGTCCATGTTCCCCCTGGTTTCCTCCACCATTCCCGGGAAAAAAGCGGCGAGGAGCCCCTTTTCCTGGGCTTGGCCTTGAAAGGAAATCCGCAGGGGACCGCGCGGATCAAGCCGGGGAGGGATCCGGGCAGGAATGGGGACCCGGAAATTCCCTTTCAGAGAACCGTAATCAACCAGGGAAAGGGAAACATTCCCCTGCAGATTTTCTCCGCGCCAGATATAATCCAGGTCGGCCTGGTTAATCCCCGCATGGATGACCCCTTTGTCCGCCTTCCAGCTCAAATTGGCCCGGGAGACTTTCCATCCGCCCGCCAGGTCGAGGCGAAAATCGGGCAAAAACTCCCCTTTTATTTTCCCATCCGCCTCGCCTTCCAGCAGGAATCCCTCTGGCAGGAACGGCTGCAGGAGGGCAAGATTGAATGCCGCCCAGAGGAGATCGATTTTCCCCTGCCGGGGAAGAGCCGGACGGGGAGGTTCAGACGAAGTGAAGGTCCCCTCAATCCTGCCGTTCTGGTTCAACATGGCCACCAGCACGGCCAGAAAACCCCTGGGTCCCCATTCGGCCACGGCTTTCGCATGGGGCACCTCAAAATTTATCGCGGAAGATATCTTGCGGGCCTTCCCGTCTCCTTTGGAGCTATCGATCTGGAATCCGGCGTCCGAAATCAAGAGCGTTCCCTTCCATTGAGGTTTGGACCACGTGCCTTCGGCGTTGAGGTCCAAGGCGGCCTTTCCCCGGCTCTTTTGAATCCATTCCGGATAGAGGCCGGAGAGAAGCCCGTTTTCCTGAAGCTGCGCCTGAACAGAAAGCTCGAACGGGCCTTCCGGGGCAAGAGAGGGCGAAAAGCGGGCCGAAAGGGGCAAAAGAAAAACTCCTTTCAGGGTTCCATGCTCGGCGGAAGTCAGGTTCAGGCTCCCTCGAACGGCCTCCCCTTGCCAATCAAAGTCAGCCTCAGCTGATTTCACGGGGATGGAAATGGGCTTTGCGCCTCCCTTCCAATGAAACTCGACCTGGGAGATCCGGGTCTTTCCGGCCGCTTCAAAACGTGAACCGGCAAACCATGCCCCGGTGAGGGTTCCTGAATTTTTTCCTTTGAGAATCAGGTCTCCGGGCAAGAGGGAATGGAACAGCCCGAGGTCTAATAAGTTCCACCGGGCTTCCAGTTTCCCTTGCCGGGGAAGATCAAACTGAAAGGGATCGGGGGACGATACTTTTCCGTCCAGGGTCGCGCCCTGATTGAGCTTCAAAGATGTCGCCGCCAGCAGGCCTTTCCCGTTCCAGTCCACCTGAACCTGCCCGGATGGAACCTCGAAACTCAGGCGGTCATGAGCAAAAAATCCCTTGAAACGGCTGCTCCCGGAAATCTGCCATCCGCCTTTTTGCCCCCGGGCGGAGAAAGACCCGCTGGAGTGTCCGGATACACGGCCCGCAGGGATCCAGGGATTGGCCCGGGTCAGATCGACGTCTTGCCATTGAGCCTGGAGAGATCCCAGAACCGGATTCAGGGTCAGGTCCGCCCGCGCTTCCAGCCTTTCTCCCTGGCCGCTTTTTATAACCAGGGGAGACACCCGGAATCGATCCGCTGAAAAAGTGACCTGCGCCGGACCCTGAAGACCCCAGGAGCCCCGGGCCTCCCGGCCGTCGAGCTTTTCCAGAGTCCCTTTCCAGGACCTATCCCGGTAGGCACCGTTTAGGTCTCCCTGGACTTGAACGCGGTTTACAGCCGTGGTGAACTGAACCCGGTGAGAGGCAGGACTTCCAGCGGCCTGGAGAGTGAGGGAGGACAAGTCCAGGGGCCCGGCCGTAAGGCTTCCTGCCCGGGCCTCGAAGGACAAAGCAGGGGAAACCCCGGGACCGTATTCTTTCAGGTGAAGATCGGCACGGAAATTCTGAGCCTTTACTCCCTGCGCTCCCAGTTCTTTCCCCTCGGCGGTTATCATCCCGCTCAGGCGATCTTCCAGGTACCGGAACCAACCCGCCGCGGAAACCTGTCCTTTGGCCTGGGGGACGATCTGGGAAAAATCGGTCACTTGTCCTTCCAGGCTGATTTTTTCCTGGAGCGTTCCCTTCCCCTGGAGATTGAAGCCCTTTCCCTGCAGGCCAAGGCGGGCGATGTGCAGGAGGTTTTCCTCCCAGCGGCCCTCCATCTCTCCGGTTACGGCTTTATCCAGAAGCCGGCTTTCCAGAAGCTTCGCCTTGAAGACGGCCTCCGGCTCCCGGGTCTTGGGCCAGAGAAGGCGGCCGTCCAGGTTCAGGTTGATTTCCCCTTTCAGATCCGGAGTCAGTAACCCAGGGTTTAGCTCCCTTCCCTGAAGATTCCCCTCTACAGAGAATCCGTCGGCCCAGGAAACCCTCAGGGGGCCTTTCACCGAACCGTCAAGCCATCTTCCCATGAGGGTGGTCACTTCCAGATTTTCCAGGCTTCCGCGGAAAACGGCCGATGCCCGGGCTTTCTGCCAGCCTTTTGCCCGATTGGCGACCGTGAGCCGCCCTCTGTATTTATCCACGGGACCTTTGATCTCGATGGTTCCGGAGAGATCGGCAAGGAGTTCCATTTCCGGAACCGGGGTTATACCGGAGAAATCGGCTTTCAAAGAGAAGACCGGCTTCTCTCCAAAGGCGATTTCTCCTTCCCCCTGAATCCTTTCCTTCCGCCCCGGCTGAAGGAGACGCACGTTTTGGAGCTGGAGGGCGGAGCGGGTCAAGCCCAGATTCCCTTCCAGGTGAAGTTGTTCCACCGCCTTTCGCCGCGCGGAAAGGAAAAAAGATCCCTTCGCCTCTTCCCGCTCCGGTACCGGCTCCAGCCGGATTTGGACCTGGAAAGAATCGAGACCGGCAATTTCGTCGGCCAGGGTGGTCTGCAGGTCCAGACCCAGGGAAGGGCGGGAGAACCCCAGTTTCATGGACCCTTCGGCTTGCACCGAAGGACCGGCCAGGGTGAAGTCCCGGACATTCAGCGTCTCTCCGTCCCAATACAGGCGGGTGGAGAGAATATCAAAAGGGACCGGTTTGTTCCGCAGACGCAGGTAGCTCCCTCTTTGAATCCGCAGGGAATGAACCTCTCCCCGCAGCCGGGAGAGCCAGAAGGGAGTCTCCGGCCAGCCGCGAAAAGAGACGGTACCCGTCTCCGGGCGGTTGTCTTTCACCTGGACGCCGTCCAGGGAGAGCTCGTGGACCCGCAGCGTGCGGTTCCAGAGTTCTTCGGCCTGCCATCTTAAATGGAAAGACTCGGAGTTGAGTTCGCCCTTCGGCCAGCGGACCCGCAGCCCCCCAATTTTCAATTCATCCCGCAACCGCCCGGAAATTTCCCGGGCGTCAATTTTCAGGGGGGTCAAGACCGAGATTACCCTCAGGAGAACACCGGTGCCTTTCGGGGTGTTCAGAGCCCAGATTACCAGGGAGAAGGAGGCTCCCAAGATGAGCGCAAGGGCGATAAAAATGATCAGGAAATACTTCAGCCGCTTTTTCACAAGGCGAACCCGACCGCGATATGCAGTTGAAACCCGGGGTTGTCCACATTGATCTGCCGGGCCAGATCTAGCCGCACGGGTCCTGCGGGGGTGTAATAGCGAACTCCGATCCCCGCTCCCATGGGCCAACTCATATCCTCGAAGTTGTTAAAAGCATTTCCCACGTCGTAGAAGCCGGCGATGCTCCATTTCTTGGTGATGGAATATTCCAGTTCGAGGCTGCCCACCAGGAGGTGCTTTCCTCCGATCACGTTTCCTTCGGAATCTTTGGGACCGAGGGATTGGTAGGTATAGCCGCGCACGCTGCGGTCGCCGCCGGCGTAGAAACGAAGGGAGGGGGGCAGATCGGTAAGGGGATCTTTTTCCCAAGTAACTCCCACTTGGATCCGGGGAATCAGAGAGAACCCGGCCCCCAGGGGAATGAGCAGGTCGCCATTCCCCAGAAACTGCAGAAAATCGGCTTCCGCCCCCAGCGCTCGGGTGGAGCCCCTGGTTTCCAGTGTATACCGGAATCCCTTGTTGGGCCGGATGAGGTCATCGACTCTGCGCTGATAAAGACGGAGCCCGGGCATGAATAGTTCGGACGTGCCGTCCTGTCCGGATTCAGAAAACTGTTCGTACCGGAATTGGAGGTAGGCGGAACCGATGATCCCATAACCGAAACTCCGGGCCTGTTCCCCTTCCAGGGTCAACAACACGCTTTCATAAGGCTTCAGATCCTCCTGCTGGAGTCCCGCTTTCAGGGTGGTCCGGTTGTCGATGTGCCCCGTGTTGGGAAGGGTATAGTAGGAGGATACCGCCTGACGGCGTTCGGCGATGCTCATATCGGCATTGAATTCGTGGCCGCGCTGGAAGGCATTCAGGTCCTGGTAGCGGAGCATGATTTTGGCCCCGTAATCGGTGGAATATCCGACCCCGGGTCGCAGGCGTTTGGGGGCGGAGGGTTCAAGCTGGATCCTTACCGGCACGTTTCCATCTCGGGCCTCGTCCTTGTCTGCACGGACGTTCACCGAGGCGAACCGGTCGGAGTTGATGAGATTCAATTGGGTCTGGTAGACCTTGGAATAAGAGTAGGGGTCCCCGGGCTTGAAATCCAGAAACCTTTCCAGGTAGGAGATCGGATACAGCTGGGTCCCTTCCCAGATCACTTCTCCAAAAAGGTACCGGGAACCGGTTTGAAGGATCAGCTCAATCTCCGCTTTCCGCTCCGCACGGTTCACCCGGATCACGTGGGATATATATTCCGACCCCAAGTATCCCAGGTTCAAAGCCTTGCTCCTCAATTCTTCTTTGGCTTTTTCATATTTCACCTGGTTCAGCGTATCCCCGGGTTTCAGGGGAAAGGAGTCAACCAGCAGCCTGAGGTCGCGGTTATTCTCCCCAGGTCCGGTGACCCGGACCTGCACGGCAGCGACCCGGATGGGCTCTCCGGGAATCACTTTCACCCGCAGAAGATCATGTCCCTCCTCCGTTTTTTCCAGGTAGGAGGAGGCCTGCGCCTCATAGTAACCAAAGGGCTCGAGAGATTTCCGGACCTTTTCCGGGATCTGGCGGAGGAAGAGGTTGAGGAGCGCTCGGTCGATTACCCCCTCGCGGACCATTCCCGGCGGAAAAGTTAGGGCGGCCCGGGCGTTTTTCAGGGTATCCCCTTCGATTCCTTCGATGACCACCTCGAGAGGCTCCGCGGCCACGGCCTTCGATAGGAGGCAGGCCCCGAAAAAGAAAATGAAAAAAAGAAGCGGGTATCGAATTCTATCCGGCAATGGTTTTACCCCGACCTTGGACGGCGGAGAGGATGCTATACCTGCTGCCATTCAGGAAAAAACCTGAAGCAGATGAAGAATTTTAACCCGTTTTCTGGGCGATAAATAGCTTTTTGTTGGGAAGCAGAAGAACCCCGTCCTCCGCTGCGGCGGGGAGAAGAAAAAAGGTTTTAGGGCGGGAATCAAGGATCCAGTTCACCCCTCTTGAAAAAAAGTCATGAGAGGATATAATCACTCCGCATCCTGTCCCTCCTGAATTCCATGTTGAAAGGGAGTAAAAGTGGAAGGTGATTCAATTTCTGGGAAGAAGGGCTTCTTCTGGAAGGCTCTTTTCAGCCCCCGGTCCGTGGCCCTCGTGGGGGCTTCCAAAGACCCCAAGAAATGGGGATTCAACCTTTTGTTCAACATTGTGAAAGGGGGCTATCCGGGCCGGATTTATCCGATCAATCCAAAAGAGTCTGAGATCCTGGGATTCAAAGCCTATCCGTCGATCGCTCGGGTTCCCGAGCCTGTGGACCAGGCGATCCTGGTTGTTCCTTCTTCGGACATGCCGACGGTGATCCAGGAATGCGGGAGGAACGGCACCCAAGTGGGAGTGGTTATCACCGCGGGATTCGGAGAGGTTGACCAGAAGGGGAAAAATGTGGAAGAGGAGATGGTCGCTTTGGCCCGAAGCCTGGGGATGCGCCTGGTCGGCCCCAACTGTCAGGGGATCGTGAGCACCTGGGACGCTTCTTTTTACGCCCACATGCCGCCGCAATTTCCTCCGACCGGTCCTTTGGGGGTCGTATCGCAAAGCGGAAACCTGGCCACCTCCCTGATTGAAGCGGGTCGTCAGTTAGGCATCGGCTTCAGCCGGATCACCAGCAGCGGGAATGAAGCCGACCTCCAGACCCCGGATTTTCTGGAATTCTTGGCCGACGACCCCAAGACCGAAGTCATCCTGTCGTACCTCGAAGGGGTAAAGGACGGAAGGAAATTTTTCCAGACCGCCCGCAAGGTTTCGGCAAAAAAACCTTTCCTGATGGTGAAGGCGGGACAAACCGATGCGGGAGTGAAGGCCGCTTTTTCCCACACCGGGGCGCTCGCCGGTTCTGCTGCCTTGTTCGGCAGCCTTTGCCGGCAGATGGGGATCATTCAGGCTGAGACCATTGAAGAGATGGTGGACATGGCCGCGGCTCTCGCCACTCAACCCCTGCCCAGGGGGAGGAGGGTGGGAGTCGTGACCCTGGGAGGGGGATGGGGAGTGCTGGCCGCGGATTTCTGCTCCCAAGCCGGCCTGATCGTTGAAGCCCTAACCCTCCGGATGGTCAGGGAGCTGGACGGAGTGCTGCCTCCCTGGTGGAACCGGATGAATCCCGTGGATATGGTTGCCGGATACCGGAAAGGGGATCTCTTAACCTCCATTGAGCTGTTCCTGAATTCAAATCGATTCGACGGAGTGCTTTTGCTCGGCCTCGGGTGGCGGGCTGTTCGGGGAGGATTCCTGAAATCCTGGTCGGTGACCGCTGAAGATGGAATGGAGGCGGCAGGGCAGGACTGGGTCGAGGAGGAGGAGAGGATTTTCGCGGATCTTCAGGAACTGGGATGCAAGTATGACAAACCGATTCTCCTGTCCTCCGACGTGATCCAGCATACCCCGGGATATGAAAAAGCCCTTCGTCAACGCCGAGTGGCGGCTTACCCGTCCTTGCCGCGTGCGGTGAGAGCTTATCGGGGGTTGGTGGAGAGATATGAATTTTTAAAGAGGGCTCGAGGGAAATAGGGAGTTCCATTTAATTTGACAGTAAATCGAACCCGTGATAAGAATTTAATAATATCGCATGCTTTTCCTTTACTCCAGCCAGGATAAAGGAGGAAGTCGGTAGCCGGGCAGATGAACCCTTTTTTCACCATCCTATCCGCCGCGTACATATTCGGAATCTTCTTTTTGGCCGACTCCTCCGCCGCTTCTCAAATCGGTGAATTCAATCCTTACAGCCTCCTGCACATCCTCCTTTACGGAGTTCTAACCGGTCTTCTTCTTCTGGCTTTTGCCTCTAAACCGGGAACGAATTTTGCATTCCGTTATCATTTAGCGGCCTGGATGGCTGTGGCCGTGGGGGTTCTGGACGAATATCACCAATCCTTCATTCCCAGCCGGGAGGCCTCCGTCGGAGATGTTTTGCTGGACATTCTAGGGGTTGTATTGATGGTGATTCTGGCCCGTCGGGTTTCCCCGTCCCTTTGGCTTCGGCCCTTTCAGGGGCGAAAGAGGTAGAGGGAAGGGGTCCGCGAAGGTCGAAATCTTGACACGCAAAGGAGGAGAGAAAGAATGAAAGTTGTCGCCATACTCGCAGCCCTGGTGTTCTTCTGCCCCGCCATTTCCTGGGCCGAGTTTGACCTTTTTAATGCCGAAGATTACAACTTCGAGCTGGAAGGCCGGTACTGGAAGCCGAAACTGGATTCAACCATCAAGATCGTGGATGACAGCATCGGGACCGACATCAGGCTGGTGGACGACCTGGGATTTGACGACAAAAAAGATTTTGGCGAGGCGCGGGGCCAGATCAAATTCTTCGGGAAGCATAAATTCAACTTCTCGTACCTTCCCTTGAAATGGGATGGGGATAAAATCCTGACCGAGACGATTGAATTCGACGGGCAGACCTATGCAGCCGGGACCCGAGTACAGTCGAAACTGGAAATGAAAATGTTCAAGGGGGGGTACGAATACGACTTGATCGCCAGTCGATACGGGTTCCTGGGATTCACCTTCGATGTACTTTTGGCCGACACCTTTGTCCAGCTGAAAGCCCCCGCCCTGGCCCTGGATGAGAAATATGACGCCACCGTGCCCATTCCCATGATCGGCCTTTCCGGCCGGGTTATCCCGATAAAATGGGTCAGTTTAACGGGAAAAATTTCGGGTCTCCCCATGGGGGGAGTGGGATACATCCTTGATGCCGAAGCCAGCCTGGATATCAACCCGGTGAAATACGCGGGGATCTCCGTGGGCTACCGCTTCCTGAGGATGGATCTGGAATATGACGACAACAAGGCCGATTTCAAGCTAGACGGCCCCTTCGCCGCGCTGAAGGTCCGCTTCTAACCTCCCTTCCAAACAGCATATGGAACATAGGGGTGGTTCTCGAACCGCCCCTACCACTTCCTGCCCCGGCAAAATAGTTGCCCATCCTCAGTTGTTGGGCTCGTTGGGTTTCAGGCTGAAGGAATTCGGATCATCAGGCTCGGCGGGATGAGGGTTTTCTAGTCAGCCCCCCGCTTATCCTCCGCAAAGAGAGGCCTGCGAGCAATTAGTTCCAGAGGAAAGACCGGGCGAAACCTTCTCCCCTTACGAATCTCCCCCGGACAGGCCCGACCTAAGGAAAGGATAACCGCCTTAGGATGATGATCCGAATTCCTTCAGCCTGAAACCCATGGTACCGACTCTCTCTTCCGGATTTTTCTCGTCCATTGGTTCTTTCCTCAAGAACTGGGGGGTGTGCAAGCCGCCAAATAGGATTGACCGGTCCCTCCTGAATTTAGTACATTGAATCTCCCCCTGGAGGAATCATTATTGGAAATCCCGGATCAATCCAAGAAAGGGGAAAACCATTCCAGAAAGGAGACATTTTTATGATGAAGCGGGCGAAGGACTCTCTGGACCTCGGCATCATTGCCAGTGACATCAAGGCCAGCTTGAACTTCTACCAGAACCTTTTGGGCCTGGAGTTCGTCGGCAGCAACCCGGTCTATTTCGGGACCATCCATCGGCTGAGGTTCGGCACCAGCGACTTCAAACTGATCGAGCCCAAAACCGTTCCCCCGAAAGGGGCCTTGGGCCTGGAGAAACAGCTGGGGTTTCGATACGTTACCTTTGTGGTCAGCAATCTCTCCGAGCTCTGTGGCGAGCTCAAGAGCAAGGGGATCGAGTTCGCGCTGCCGGAGACCCAGGTTCGTCCGGGCACGCGGATTGCCATGGTCAAAGATCCGGACGGCAACATTGTGGAATTCGTGGAACGAAGCTAGCCGGATCCTGAATCAATCCCCCTCCCCTTGATCCCCGCCTCGGCTGAGCTCGTCGCAGGCTCCCGCCAGGGGGGGGATAACGATTTTAGGGTCTATACGATCTAGAAGCGGATGGTTTCTTTTGATCGATCAGGAGGACGGATCATGATTCGTTATGGCCCTTGTGCCGGAATTCTTCTCGTTTTTTTTCTGTTTGTTTGCGCGGATGCTCAAGCCGGGCAAACTCTTCCCGCCCAGCCATCTTCCCCGCCTCAAGCCAGTGAAAAATCAGAAGCCTTGACTTTGCCGGCCGCAATAGAAATGGCTCTGCAAAACAACCCTCGGGTCAAGGCTGTTCTCTCGGGGAGGGAGATGATGGACGCCCAGGTGCGGGAGGCCCAATCCGGGTGGTGGCCGCTCCTGCAGTTCAGCGAGACCTTCACCCGGAGCAACAACCCGGTCTTTGTCTTCGGTTCCCTCCTGGAGCAAAGCCAGTTCGGGACCCAGAATTTCGCCGTCGATTCCCTGAACAACCCGGATCCGCTCAGCAACTTCCGCACCGCCGTCAATCTGAAATGGTCCATCTTCGACCAGATGCAGTCCAGCGCCCGGGTTTCCCAGGCCCGCATCGGGCAGGTGCAGGCAGACCATCAGAAAGAGATGGTTAGGCAGCAGATCCGTTTCGAAGTCCTGCGGGCTTACTTTGGGGTCCTCCTGGCCCAGCAACGGAAAGAGGTAACCGAAGAAGCGGTGAAGATGGCCGAGTCGGACCGGAGGCGGATTACCGACCTTTTCCAGTCCGGCCTGGTGGTCCAATCGGACCTTCTGTCCGCGGAGGTCCAGCTTGCCGAGTTCCGGCAGCAGCAGGTCCAGGCCTCCGGAGACCTGGTTACGGCCCATGCTTTTTTAAACACGGTCCTGGGAACTCCGATCCAAACCATTCAGAGCGTTACCGGGCAATTGATCGATAAACAATTTTCCCTGGCTGAAACCGATGAATTGATCCGCCAGGCTTTCCAGAGCAGGCCGGATTACGCCCGGGCCGGCTCTGCGATCAAGTCATCGGATGAGGGGGTCCGGGGAGCCAAGGGAAATTATCTCCCGCGGGTCGATGTATTCTCCAGCTATGGAATGAGCGGAAGAGACCTGACCAGCGGCAGCTCGGATTATGCCGTCGGAGCGGGATTGACTTTCAACCTGTTTGATTTCGGCCGGGGCGCACGGCTGGACAAGGCCCGGGCAGCCCAATCCACGGCGGCTGCCGAGCAGGAACATCTGGCCAACCAGATCCGCCTGGAGGTGATCCAGACCTATCAGGATTATGTGTCCGCCCGGGAACGGTTAAAGCTGGCGGCCCGGACCGTAAACCAGGCCCAGGAAGCCTTGCGCATTGTCCAGGACCGCTACAAAGAAGGATTGACGACCATCACCGAAGTCCTCCGGGCGGAGACGGCCTACTTGCGGACTCGCTTGAATTGGGTCTCTTCGCGGTATGATTATTATATCGGCTATGCCCGGGTCCTGATGGCCACCGGAAAACTGACCGACGTGACCCCGTTCGATTCATGAATTTTAATGGGACGCAGATGAACGCAGATTAAATAAAAGCAAAGAAAAATCTTTTTAATTATAAAAGCTATGCAAAATCTTTAGATTTCATCAAGCTTTTTTAAAAATCCTTATCTGTGCAATCTGTGTTCATCGGTGTCCAATTCGTCTTTGCATTTTTCTTTCATCTGCGGGGATCTGCGTAATTCTGCGTCCCATGCAATTTGAGGAATGAAAATGAATAAGAACGTGCCTCTCTTTCTTGTCCTGATGCTGGTCATCGGGGTTTCTGCCTGCGGGAAGAAGGAAGAAAAGGCGTCGGAGAAGGTTGTCGTCGTGACCGGGGTGAGAGTGGAGACGGTGAAAGCTTCCACCCAGGAAGACGTCTATGAGGCGGTGGCCACGGTCCGGTCAAAGACGACGTCGGTCCTTTCTTCCAGGATCATGGGAACCATCATGGCCATTCATGTGAAAGAGGGAGATCGGGTGCAGCCGGGGCAGCTGCTGGTGGAAATCGACAACCGGGATGCAGCCGCCCAGGTCAAAAAAGCCCAGGCTGGATTGCGTGAAGCCGAGGAGATGCTCCAGGAGGCGGAGCGGATGATTCAGGCCAGCGAATCGGGCAAGACCGCAGCGGAAGCGGAGCAATCCCTCGCCGCTTCGACCTTCAACCGCTACCAGGCGCTGCTGGAGCGAAAATCCGTAAGCCAGCAGGAGTTTGACGAAGCCCAGGCTCGGTACCGGGGGAAAACGGCGGAGGTCGAGCGGACCAGGGAAATGCTGCGGTCGATGCAAGCCAGGAGAGAACAAGTGCTGGCCCGGATCGATCAGGCCAAGGCGGAGATATCCCAGGCCCAGATCTATGTCGATTACGGCCGGATTCAGTCACCCCTGCAGGGAATCGTCACCCAGAGGCAAGCCGAATTGGGAGTCCTGGCCGCTCCGGGGACTCCTCTTCTGACCCTGGAAGACAATGCCCGCTATCGCCTGGAGGCCGCGGTGGAGGAATCCAGGCTCGGCAAGATTCGTCTGGGAGATTCCGTCCGGGTGAGCATCGATGCCCTGGGGGATCAGGAATGGACGGGGCGAGTGGGGGAGATCCAGCCCACGGCGGACCCGGCCAGCCGGAGTTCCCTCGTGAAAATCGACCTTCCGGAAAGCCTGATCAAAAAGGCTCCCGGGAGGATTCTCCGGTCCGGGCTGTACGGCAAAGCCCGCTTCGCCGTGGGAAAGAAAGGAATCCTTACCATTCCGCACAAGGCGGTCTTCCAGCGGGGTCAACTGGTGCAGGTTTTGGTTGTCGATGCATCCCAAATCGCCCGGCTGAGGCTGATCAAGACGGGAAAGGTCTATGGGGAGCGGATCGAAGTCTTGTCCGGGCTGGGGGAGGGGGAAAAGATCATCTTGGAAGGCGTGGAACGGGTGAATGAGGGAAACCGAATAGAATAAAAAAGTGCTGAGTGCTGAGTCCTGAGTGCTGAGCAGAAACACAAAAGACCGGAAGTATTTTCTCAGCACTCAGGACTCAGCACTCAGCACTTCTTCGTAGGTTAGGAGAATGGAGAGAGAAAAACTCGGCCTGGCCGGCCGGCTGGCCCATTCCTTCATTGACTCCAAGCTGACCCCACTCATCGTGGCCGCTTCCATCCTTCTGGGAATCGGGGCCGTACTCTTGCTCCCCCGCGAGGAAGAGCCCCAGATCATCGTGCCCATGATCGACATCTTCGTCCAGATGCCGGGCGCTTCGGCCAAAGAAGTCGAGGAGCGGGTCACCAAACCCATGGAGAAGCTGCTCTGGGAGATTCCCGGCGTGGAGTACATCTATTCCACCTCTTCGCCCGGGCAATCCCTGGCCATCGTCCGATTCTACGTGGGGGAGGACGAAGAAAAATCCATCGTCCGTCTCAACCAGAAGATGTTCGCCAACTTCGACCTCATCCCTCCCGGAGCCCATCCGCCATTGATCAAACCCCGCTCCATCGACGATGTTCCCATCCTGGCCCTGACTCTCTGGAGCGAGACCCAGACCCCCTTCATGCTGAGGCGGATCGCCGCCCAGGTACACGATCAGATTAAGGAAGTGCCGGATGTCTCCGAAGTGAAGATCATCGGCGGGCAGCGACGCCAGGTACGCGTCATCCTTGACGAAAACCGCATGGCCGCCTATCACCTGGCCCCGGCGGCAATCGTTCCCATGCTTGCCCAGGCCAACCAGCAGCTCCAGTCCGGGAGCTTCTCTTCCGGCAACCGGGAATTCCTGGTGGAGACCGGGGGATTTCTCACGAATGCAGAAGAAGTGGGCCGGGTTGTCGTGGGGGTCCATCAGAACCGGCCCGTTTACCTGCGGGATGTGGCTCGCATCGAGGACGGCCCCGAGGAACCCGCGGATTATGTCCTCTTCGGGGCCGGAGCGTCCGCTTCTCTGAAGAATATCCAAACCCCGTCTTCCGGAGTGAAGAGTGCGGTTACGATTTCAGTGGCCAAGAGGAAAGGGACCAATGCCATCCAGATCGCCGAGCAGGTCATTCACAAGGTAAATCACCTGAAAGGCCGGCTGATCCCGCAGGACGTTCAGCTCACGGTCACGCGCAATTACGGGGAAACCGCCAAAGAGAAATCCGATGAGCTCCTCCTCCATATGATGATCGCCATCTTTTCGGTGGCGGTTCTTATCTGGCTGGCCATCGGTTTTCGAGAGGCGGGCATCGTGGGCATTGCCATTCCCGTGACCCTGGCCCTGACTCTGACGGTCTTTTACCTCTACGGTTATACCCTGAACCGCATCACCCTTTTCGCCCTGATCTTCTCCATCGGAATTCTGGTGGATGACGCCATCGTGGTGGTGGAGAACATCGTCCGTCACTATCACCTTCCCGAAAACCGGGGGAGACCCATTCTGGAGGTGGCCGTGGAGGCGGTGGACGAAGTGGGGAATCCCACCATCCTGGCCACCTTCGCGGTCATTGCGGCTATTCTCCCCATGGCCTTCGTGCGGGGTCTCATGGGGCCCTACATGCGGCCGATTCCGGTGGGGGCCTCGGCAGCCATGATCTTCTCTCTGCTGGTCGCCTTCATCGTAACTCCCTGGGCAAGCCTGCGCCTCCTCCGCCGGGAAAAGGGGGGCGATCATGGAGGGGAGAGCTGGACCACCCGGCTCTACCGGAGAGCCATGACCCCTCTCATCCAAAAACCCCTATGGCGCTATGGTTTCCTTCTGCTGGTGGTCCTGCTTCTTCTGGGGGCCATGTCCCTCCTGGCAGTTAAGTTTGTGCGGGTGAAGATGCTGCCCTTCGACAACAAGAGCGAGTTTCAGGTGATCGTGGACATGCCCGAGGGAACGACCCTGGAAGAGACTGCGGCCCTGACCCGGGAGATCGGGGAAGTCATCCGCAAGGTTCCCGAAGTGACCGATTACCAGATGTACATCGGCACGGCTTCGCCTTACAACTTCAACGGACTGGTGCGCCACTATTTCCTCCGTCGGGCCCCCAATGTGGCCGACATTCAGGTCAACCTGGCCCCCAAAGGGGAGAGGAAGGCCCAGAGTCACGACATCGCCAAACGCGTCCGTCCCCTGATCGAACCGATAGCCGCCAGGCATCAGGGACGGATCAAGGTGGCCGAAGTTCCGCCGGGTCCTCCGGTTCTGCAGACTCTGGTGGCCGAGGTCTACGGGCCGGATTACTCCCGCCAGATCGAGGTGGCCCGCCAGATTCACGGCATCCTGGAAAAGACCGAGGGGGTTGTGGACGTGGACTGGTACGTGGAGGACGACCAGACCCAGTACCGGTTCGTGGTGGACAAGGAGAAAGCCGCCCTGAACGGGGTGACGGCCGAGCAGGTGGCCGTGACCCTTCGTCTGGCCATTTCGGGAATGGAAGCAGGCCTCCTCCACCAGGCGAGGGAGAAGGAGGATGTTCCCATCCTGCTCCGGCTGCCCCGGGAGGATCGGTCAAGCGTGGAGGACCTGAAAGCCATCAAGGTTATGGGAAAACAGGGGAATCTCGTCCCCCTGGGGGAAATCGTCCGGGTAGAGAAGGATCTGGGGGAAAAGTCCATCTATCACAAGAACCTCATGCCGGTGGTCTATGTGACCGCCGACGTGGCCGGAGTGGAGGAGAGCCCGGTTTACGCCATTCTGAAGATTAACCAGGCCCTGGATAAGCTGAAGCTGCCCGAAGGATATACCCTGGAGAGGTACGTAGCCCGGCAGCCTTTCACCGCGGAAAAGCTGTCCATGAAGTGGGACGGCGAGTGGCACATCACCTACGAGGTCTTCCGCGACCTCGGCCTGGCCTTTGCCGCGGTCCTGGTTCTGATCTACATCCTGGTGGTGGGCTGGTTCCAGTCCTTCAAGACTCCCATCGTCATCATGGCCGCCATTCCCTTCTCCCTGGTGGGAATCCTGCCGGCCCACGGCCTGCTGGGAGCCTTCTTCACCGCCACCTCCATGATCGGCTTCATCGCCGGGGCCGGGATCGTGGTGCGCAATTCCATCATCCTGGTGGACTTTATCGAACTGCGCCTGAAGCAGGGCATGGACCTGGCCGAGGCGGTCATCGACGCCGGAGCCGTGCGCTTCCGGCCCATGATGCTCACCGCGGCCGCGGTCATCGTGGGCGCCTCGGTGATCCTCTTCGACCCGATCTTCCAGGGCCTGGCCATCTCGCTCATGGCCGGCGAAGTGGCTTCGCTGCTCCTGTCGCGGATGACCGTGCCCATCCTTTACTATTTGAGTGAGCGGAGGAAGTACAGGAAGATGAGGGAAGAATTAAAGGAATAGGACTTGGCCCGTTACTTGGTTGCTGGTTCACGGACAACAAGTAACCAGGAACGAGCAACCAGCAACCAGTTACGAGCAACCAGCAACGAGGAATCGATTTTGAACAAGGAGCCCCTTCATCGCCCTTATTTCCTCACCGTCCTGCGGATCAGCCTGGCTTTTTTCCTGATCCTCTCCTCGGCGGCGATCCTCTATACTACGGCCCGCAATTATCAATCCGCCCAATCCCTCGCCGATCAGTCATTGGAGAGCACCGCCCTGGCCCTTTCTTCCTCTGCGGAGATTGCCTTGCACCGGGGGGGGAGCGGTGCGGACGCAGAGGTCCGGGAGATTTTTTCCGACCGCGTGGTAGCCTATGCTTTGATCGCCGACGAAAGGGGAAGAATCCTGTTTCACACCAATCCCCGCCGGGTGGGGTCCATTCTTTCAGAGGAAGAAAAAGGCCCCCTTTGGGGGTCCCAGAAGACCTCGGGGCGGAGAATCATCCTGGGAACCGGTCTCCCCGCTTATGAATTCAGCTACCCCCTTCATCGGACGGATGGGGGCACGGAATGGCTGCGTCTAATTCTCCATACGACTCCGGCGGACCGCATCGTCTCCGATGCCCGCAGAATGTGGTGGGTCGGGACGGGAGTGCTGGCGCTGCTCTGGACGGTGGGGATTCTCTTCGAACGGATCTTTACCCGCTCCCTCCGCCTCCGGGCGGAGCTGGAGGAGAAGAGGCAGCTGGCCCTGATCGGCCAGATGACCGCCGTGCTGGCCCACGAGATCCGGAATGCCCTGGGGTCGATTAAAGGATACGCTCAGTGGGTGGATGAGAAACTGGAGCCCCCGGACCCGAAGAAAACAGGCCTGGCGGCGGTTCTCCGGGGGGCGGAGCGGATCGAGTCCCTGGTCCGGGAACTTCTTCTTTTCTCCCGGGATGAGACCTTCAAGCTCGAAAAGCTGGACCCCATCCCGTTGCTTAACGAAGCGGTCCAATCCGCCGCTTCTTCCTGGGAAGGAAAGGTGGAATTGGAGAAAGAGACGGGGACTCTGGTGAAGGCAGATGGGGAAAAGCTGCGCCGGGTGTTCCTGAACGGCATTCAGAACGCCATCCAGGCGATGGGAGAGGAGGGAACCCTGCGGGTTTCCGTGCGTCGCGATGGACGGTGGGTAAAGGTGAGGATGGAAGATACGGGGCCGGGAATTCCGGAGGCGGAGATTCCCCGCCTCTTCACTCCCTTTCATACCACCAAGACGGACGGCACGGGCCTGGGGCTGGCCTATTCCAAGAAAGTGGTGGAGGGAATGGGAGGAAGAATCAGCCTTCGAAATCGGGATCAGGAGAAGGGGGCCGTCCTTTCGATTCAGCTCCCCAGGACAGGAGATTCATGAAATGGGAAAATCAATTCTGATTGTGGAAGATGATGCTTTGTTTCGCTCATTCCTGTCCACCGTTTTGAAAGAGGAAGGCCACCGGGTAGAAGAGGCCCGGGATGGAAAAGAAGGGCTGGCCAAGTTCATGGGCGGGGACTTCGATCTGGTGATCGCCGACCTGAAAATGCCGGGTCTCTCCGGCATGGACCTGCTGAGAGAGGCAAAGAAAGAGAAACCGGAGAGCCGCTGGATTATCATGACCGCCTTCGGTTCCATCGACAGCGCCGTGGAGGCGATGAAGGCCGGGGCCTCCGATTACCTGACCAAGCCTCTCCAGAATCCCCAGGAGCTTCGCCATGTGGTCCGGCGGGTATTGCGGGAAGCCGAAGCGGACCGGACCATCTCTCTCCTCTCCGAGGAGCTGGGGAAGCAATTTCCCCCGATGGAGATGATCTTTCTGGGGGAGAAAATGCAGAAAGTCTACCAGCTGGTGAAAGAGGTCTCCCCGACGACGGCCTCGGTTCTCATCAGCGGGCCCAGCGGCACGGGAAAGGAGCTGGTGGCCCGGGTCATCCATCAGATGAGCCCGCGGCGGGAAAAGGCCTTTATTGCGGTCCATTGCGCCGCTTTGGCCGAATACCCTCCTGGAGAGCGAGCTCTTCGGGCATGAACGGGGAGCCTTTACCGGTGCGGTGGCGACCCGGAAGGGGAGATTTGAGCTGGCGGATGGAGGAACGATTTTCCTGGATGAGATCGGTGAAATTCCTCCCCCGGTCCAGGTGAAATTGCTGCGGGTGGTGCAGGAGAGAGAATTGGAAAGGGTCGGGGGAACGAAAACGATGGCCGTGGATGTTCGCATCCTGTCGGCCACGAACAAAGACCTGAAAAAAGAGGTCTCCGCGGGACGCTTCCGGGAAGACCTTTTTTACCGGCTGAATGTCTTTCCCGTCGAACTTCCCCCGCTCCTGGAGCGCCCCGAAGCCATTCTCCCCCTGGCGGATTTCTTTGTCCAAAAGTTTGCGGCCCCACTGGGGAAACGGATCAACGGATTTACGGCTTCCGCCCGGGCGGCGCTCACGGAATACGGGTGGCCGGGAAACATCCGGGAGCTTCAGAATGTGATCGAACGGGCGGTGATCCTGGCCGCCGGGCAAATCGACGAAGAGCATTTAAATATTGAAGTTCCCCGTGAGCCATCTCCCGAAGGAGACGGTTTGTTGCAGAAAATCGAACGGGAAACCATTCAGAAGGTTCTCTCCGAGGTCGGCGGGAACCGAAAAAAAGCCGCCGAAGTTTTAGGAGTATCTTTGCGGACCCTTCAATACCGCATCAAAGAATACGGGCTTTAAGAGTGCAATCTTTGCAGAGGGGGATGCAAAGATTGCGGGACATCCTTTCGGTCTGCTTCTTTGCGTGCAGGTTTTATTCAGTAATTTCGGTAACTTAAATTTTTCCTCCCTCCTGGCATCGCCCTTGCAATTTGGGGGGATAAAAAGAAGGGAGGAATTAAAGATGAACAAAAAGCTAGGAACGTTGGTATTGGCAGGGACCTTTATCATCACCACCGCGATCCCCATGACGGTGCTGGCCGGGCCGGGCGGGAGGATGAACGGGCAGGCCCAGCAGATCCGGACGCAGCCGAAGCAGCAAATCAGGGATCAGCAGCGCCTCCGGGATGGGTCCTGCCTGAATCCGGCCCCGAAAGGTTCCGGAGCCGCGCAGAAGAAGGGGAATACCTATGGCCCTGGAGACGGGACGGGCAATAACGCCATCGGCCCGAAAGACGGCAGCGGGTATGGAGCGCCTTCCAACAGGTAGAGTTCTCTTTCTGATTCGCAGCAGGATGGCATGGGCCTTCCTGCTGCCCTTCCTCTGGGGAGCTTCTTTTTCCTTTTCCCCCGGAATGGCCCTTGCCCAGGAAAAGGACATCGTGCTGCCGGAAAGCGGGATCCACTACCCCGGCGGTTTTGACCCCAACACGGTGGGAGAAGTCCAGGGAAGAGCGTACGGATATTCCCAGGCGGCCGGCGCCCCCATCCAGTTCCGCCTCGACTCAGGAAAAGAGACCTACCGGGTCATGGCCTCTCCCCCATGGTACTGGAACGACCTGGGGGCCAAGATGCCGGATGGAACCGAAGTAAGAGTCCGTGGATCCAAATCCCTGGGCAAAGATGGAAACCTCTACCTGATCGCCCAGGAGATGCGGGTTCTCTCCACCGGGAAGACCTATGCCTTTCGAGACGATGACGGTTATCCTCTCTGGAAGGGTCCCCGGACCGGAGCCCAGGGGTCCAGGGGAGGTTTCGGTTCACCCCAGAAAGGGATCGGAGGAGGACCCGGAGGAATGGGAAAAGGAAGAAGATGAATAACCATTTCCAATGGAGATTCTCCGAGAACCAACAAGTGAGAAGAATGGAAAAGAAAGCCACGATAGCATGGTTAATAATAGGATTCCTCCTGGCCATATCTCTACCGGTCCATGCCGCATGGGAGACCGGGGGAAAGGTGGGATTCGATTCCAACGTGAATCGGGCCATCAACGGGGGGGATAGCGATACCTATTTGGGGGGTTACCTTCTATATTCAAAAGAAGCCACTGGCGAAACCCGGCTCGATTGGACTCTCTCCGCCTCGATGGAAGGGAATGGTTTCCTCAAGAACAATGACTTGAGCAATGCCTACTTCACCTTGGCTCCGGGGATCACCTTTTTCCCCTATTTAACCTGGAGCCTTAATGTTTCTCCTTTCGTCCAGGGAAAAGCCGTGGCTGACAGCGATCAATCGGCCCTGGCCTTCGGTGCCAAGGTCAGCCTGAAGCAGCCCATCGGCAAGAACCTCTATTTGGGGGAATACTACATATATACCGATAGCCGGGCGAATGAGGACGTTTATTCCTATACCGAAAATGCCCTGGGAATTTATCTGGGAGTCAACTGGACCCGCACCTTTTTCAGCGAGTTAGGATACGAATTTTCCCATGGCGATTCCTTCCAGACCCTCGGAACGACAAGCACGACCGCAACGGGTGGGAATGGCAAAGGGAAACAACGCCGGTACTCCTCCACCTTCGGGACCGAGGTATTCAAGGAAAAGGTGGACCGGCACAGCGTTGGCCTCACGGCCGGCATCGAACTCATTCCGTCGCTTTTTTCCAATTTCTCCTATACCTATTCGACGATGAAGGGAGACTTGGGAACCTCCATAAACCATACGGGATTCATCGGCCTCAGCTATCATTTTTAATTCAGCATTTCCGATCGCGACGCTGCCCGATTTCTTGGCGGAAATTCTACTTGCCCTCTGACTCATTCTGAATTAGGATAGGGCAGGTTTCGGGCACACCCTCTCGTGGTATGCTCCTTTTCCTGTTTCCCGAAACTCTACTTTTCATCCCCAAGGGGGCGCGAGATGATGAAGCTCCTTATCCGTTTGCTGATCAACATGGTGGCCATCCTGGCTATCGCCTACCTGTTTCCCAGCTTAATAAGGGTCGATAGTCTCTGGTCGGCCCTCGGGGCGGCTTTTCTTCTGGGAATTGTCAACGCCCTTATCCGCCCCATCTTCGTCCTGCTGACCATTCCCCTCACCCTGGTCACCTTAGGGCTCTTTCTCCTGGTGATCAACGCCCTCATGCTCTGGCTGGTCGCGGGCTTGATCGGGGGCTTCCATGTGAGCGGGTTCTGGGGGGCCTTCTTCGGGGCCATCCTGATCAGCGTGGTAAGCTGGATCCTTTCCCGGGTCATTTATTCTTAACCCGGACAAGCCGGAAGCACTTGTAGGGGCACGATGCATCGTGCCCCTACCGAAAGCCCCTCACCTCAATCAAAGGTGGCAATCCGCCCTGCACTACGCAGAGTGCAGGGCAGCCCTGAACCTAACATGGTTCAGGGCGCAATCGACAG
>CAWDJO010000027.1:0-137604 GCA_963802665.1 uncultured delta proteobacterium
ATTGGCGCGCCCGGCCCGGCTCGAACGGGCGACCTGCGGATTCGAAGTCCGACGCTCTATCCAACTGAGCTACGGGCGCAAAAAAATGGGGTGAGTGAAGGGATTCGAACCCTCGGCCGCTGGGGCCACAACCCAGTGCTCTATCCAGCTGAGCTACACTCACCATAAAAAAACGATCGCTACCGCTAGAGGACCGCGAACTTCGTTCGCTCGAGGAGCATCCGCCAAAGGCGGATTTGAGGAGCGCTACGCTTGAGGACCGCTTCGCTCGAGGCAAAAGCAGGTATCTTTTCCTGTGCCTCAAGGCCGTCAGGCCGATCCTCAAGTCACGCGCTTCGCGTGACACTCCTCAAGGCGGCCCTGCCGCCGATCCCTTTATTCACGTTTCCTGGCGCGCCTGGAGGGACTCGAACCCCCGGCCCACAGCTTAGAAGGCTGTTGCTCTATCCGGTTGAGCTACAGGCGCCTAGAAAAATTCTTACCATTTTATCGGGACGTTGTCAACAGAAAGGACCCCCACGTCAAAGGCGTGGCGTGAGGACCATCAAGCCCTTGGCTTGACTCGAGGACCGTTCCACCTTGGGCTTCACTTGAGGATCGCTACGTTTGAGGCAAAGAATCAGAAGACAATAGAGCGAACGCAGTTCGCGCTCCTTGAGTTCGCCTTGGACGGACGGTCCCCGATCTCTTCCTTTTTTCTTCCGCGTATGCTACAAAAATACTTCTTTAAGAAACTTTGTCCAATTGACGAAATGATTACCTAGGGAGGGAAAGGGATGACCTGTATATTCTGTCAGATTTTAGCCAGAGAGCTGCCCGGCGAAATCTTATACGAAGACGAAGATATCGGAGTCATTAATGAGATTAACCCGGAAGCGCCCGTCCATCTTCTGATCATACCCAAGAAGCATTTCGATTCTCTGAATTCCCTGGATGAGAAAACTGCCCAGATCGCAGCGAAAATGTTTTTGGCTGCCAAGAAAATGGCTGAAGCCCAGGGGATCCAGTCAGGCTACAAGGTTTTGATCAATACTGGAAGGGAGGCCGGACAGGAAATCCGCCATCTCCACATGCATCTGATGGGGGGGTGGGCACGGAGACCGGTAGGAAAGTAATCGGAAAGGCGAACCGGGGAAAGACAAAACCTTTTTCTCACGCCAAGACGCAAAGAACGCAAAGAGAAAAAATTTTGGCATAAAAGCAAGAGACTGAACATTCAACGGTGACCACTGTCTTTCCTGCACCCTGACCCCTGCATCCTACAGCCATTCCTTAAACGTATTGCGGCAGTATTCTAACTCGGTACCGATGCTGAATTGTCCGGTGCAAGACCGGGTCTTCCAATTCCAGTTCATAGGAATCCCCGAAAACAATTCTTTCCCTGGTGGGAATCGTACCCGAGAAGAGAACCAAACCCTCCTTTTTATCGATCCCTTCCCGGGGCATCTTCTCCAGCATCTCCTGGGGGCCGAGGATGTTGGATAGGGGGCCCTCCTGGTAGAGGTTCCTTTCCGACCCTTTGGTCACCCAGCTCCGGAGAATCAAGCGGTCCCAATGATTCTTCACCTCGGGGTAAGGCCAGCATTCCGGGGGCAGGCATTTGGCATACATCTGCTTGGACCCGGGGATGGATTTTGTCTCCACATCCCGGTCGGTATGATCGCTTCCTACGGTGACCCAGATTTCGTCCCCGGAACAGAGGAGAACGTATTCGACTTCTCCCGAGGTCATGTCGCTGATCACCGTGATCTCATCGTCGGTGGTCAGCAGGTAGGTGGAAAAATTCATGTAAATGGGAATCCTCCGGGGAGCGGGAACCCCCAGCTGGACGAGTTCGTCAATGTGGGCCTGCAGATCTTTCTGGTCTCTTCCCACCCACCCTCCGCACACCAGGCGGTCGGCGGTAAAGACCAGGTCCCGCGAGCCTTTCAGCAAGGTCGTTTTGAGATACAGGATCTTGGGGGTGATCATAAAATTCCCTTCCGGTTTAGGGGCGGGTTTCAAACCCGCCCCTACGGGAGACAAAATAGGGGCCCGTAGGGGCAATTCATGAATTGCCCCTGCATTATCTATCGAGTGAGGGATGGCGGTCCTTCCAGGGGGTATTCGACTCGTAGGCATGCCCCACTTTAAGGACCGTTGCTTCGTCAAAGGGCTTTCCCGCGATCTGCAGGCCGATGGGAAGCCCGGAAGAGGAAAAACCACAGGGAAGAGAAAGGCTGGGAATTCCCACCAGGTTAAAGATTCGGGTAAATCGAGTCAGAGCCGATGGTATGACTTCCGTTTTCTTCCCCCAGGAGACGCTTCCCTGATTCAGTTTGGGCGCGGTGATGGGAAGCTGGGGGGTGAGGATCACGTCCACCTCCTGAAAAACGCGGGAGAAGATTTCCCGGATCCGGCGGCGGATCGTCTGGGCCTTCAAATATTGAGCGGCCGTAACCGCGGCCCCCAGATTGAGGCGGGAGCGAACGTCATGGCCCAGATCCATGGGGCGGGTCCGGTGCCATTTCTCCAGGGAAGCAGTTCCCTCGGCGAGGAGGATGATAAACCCCGCAACCGAGGCTTCGGGCAGATGGGGGATGGAGATCTTATTGACCGCCGCTTCCAATCCCTTACATACCTGGATGGCCTTTCGCACTGCGGCACGGACTTCAGGATCCAGGCGGTCAAAGTAGTAGGTATCCGGGATTCCGACACGAATCCCTTTCAAGTTATTGGACAGGCCTTTGGGGTAATCGGGGACGGCAACAAGAGAGGTGGAGGGATCGAGCGGATCCGGGCCGGCCAAGACATTCATGGCCACGGCCAGGTCGGCGACGCTGCGGGCCATAGGGCCCGGGTGATCCAGCGACCAGCAAAGGGGATATACCCCATACCGGCTAATCCGCCCATACGTGGGCTTCAACCCGGCTGTTCCGCAGAGGGCAGAGGGAATCCGAATGGACCCCCCGGTATCGGTTCCCAGGGTGAGAGGGGCAAAAGCGCTGGCCAGGGCGGCGGCCGATCCGCCGCTGGAGCCGCCGGTGACCCGCTCCCGGTCCCAGGGATTGCGGACCGGCCCGTAGTGGGGATTTACCGAGGTCGTGCCGTAGGCAAACTCGTGCATGTTCAGTTTTCCCAGCAGGATCGCCCCGGCGGCAAGAAGCCGCTCAATCACCGTTGCATGGTAAGCGGGGACAAAATTCTTCAGGATTTTGGACCCGCAGGTGGTCCGAATCCCTTTGGTGAAAAAGAGATCCTTGGCGGCAAAGGGAATCCCATGCAGAGGCCCGCGGTATTTCCCCTTGGCGATTTCCTTTTCAGCCTGGCGGGCGGCCCGGAGGGCTTCCTGGGGGAGAAGGGTGATAAAGGAATTGATTCTAGAATCGAAGGTCTTGATTCTCTCCAGATATGCCCGGGTGATTTCGACGGGGGATATTTCTTTTTTCCGGAGAGCTTTCGAGAGAGAAGCGATAGTCCAGGTTTCAGGATTCGGAGAGATCATTTTCTCCCCTCCCTTGGAGAATAGCGAATGGCCGGTTCAGTTTCCGGGGGGTCCAGAATCCCCAGCCGGTCGAATTGCTCATCCAACTGCTGAACAGAAGCAAGATAGGCTTCCCTCTCTTTCTTATTCCTGAAAGACAAGGGGAATCTGACCGGCAGATGCGATGATTTTTTGACTACTCGCTTTTTCATTTTTGGTTCTCCATCGCAAGAAGTGATTGAAGGGGGAAAATGCCGAGAGGTGAAGAGTTTTTGTTTTTGGTCGGGGCGGCCAGATTTGAACTGGCGACCCCCTGCGCCCAAGGCAGGTGCGCTACCAGGCTGCGCTACGCCCCGACATCCTTTTTATATCATGAAGAGGAGATCGGTGACAAGGATAACATCGAAATGCGGAATTCGGAATGGGGAATGCGGAGTACAGGCCAAAAAATTGAAAAAAAGTTATTGGTTATTCGTTACTCGTTTGAAACCTAAATCCTGCTTCCTGAATCCTGTATCCTGTATCCTGTATTATTTTTTCTCCTCTGCGAGCTCTGTGGCCTCTGCGAGAGAAAAATTCTTTGGATTTGTTCTATTGGTTTTCTTTCAGGAATTTTGGGAGAACCTGCTTCAATTTCTCCAGGGCTTGGGCGCGGTGGCTGATCCGGTTCTTAACCTCGGGTTCAAGCTCGGCCATGGCCTTGCCCCATTCCGGAAGGTAAAAAACGGGATCGTAACCAAACCCATGCCTCCCTTTGGGGGCAAAGGCAATCTCTCCCCGGCATTCGCCCTCGACTACTTCCACTTTTCCCTCGGGTGAAGCGATGACCATCGCGCAAATGAAGGCGGCCCCCCTTTTCCCTCGAGGGATTCCAGCCATTTCCTTGAGCAGTTTCTGGTATCGTTCCGCGTCGGTCGCTTTTTCTCCCGCATACCGGGAGGAGAAGACTCCGGGCCGCCCCTGCAATGCATCAACCGCCAGGCCGGAATCATCGGCGATGGCCATCCGGCCGGTCTGACGGGCGACGGTGGCGGCCTTCTTCACCGCGTTTTCTTCGAAAGTCTGCCCGTCCTCGATGATTTCGGGGACATCAGGGAAATCCCGCAGGGATAAAATTTTCAACCCCAGGGGAGAAAGGATGGCCTGAATCTCCCGGAGTTTGCCGGAATTCCGCGTGGCAATGACTACCTCTGCTTTTTCCACAGCCTTCCCGGTTTTCCCAAGGGATTTCTTCTGCAGACGGGTGAGCTGCTGGATGGCCTTCCTGGCGGTTTCCGTCATTCGCCTCAGGTCCCGGTCCTCAAAGGGGGTGCGCTCTGCCGTTCCCTGGACCTCCACCAGGCGGCCGCTCCCGGTCATGACAAAATTCATATCCACATCCGCCTTCGAATCCTCTTCATAGCAAAGGTCCAGGTAGATTTTCTTCCCGATCATGCCCACGGAAATGGCCGCCACGGAATCTTTCAGCGGGGGGCGCCGTGAGAGCGCCCCTCTTTTCCGCAGCACCCCAAAGGCGTCGACCAGGGCCACGAAGGCTCCGGTGATGGAGGCCGTCCGCGTACCCCCGTCTGCCTGGATGACGTCGCAGTCGATCCAGATGGTGCGTTTGCCAAAAGAGGTGAGATCCACCACCGAACGAAGGGAGCGGCCGATCAGACGCTGAATTTCCTGGGTCCGCCCGCCGACCCTGCCGGTGCTCGACTCCCGCGTCGTCCGTGTCAGGGTGGAGCGGGGGAGCATGGCGTACTCGGAGGTGACCCAGCCCTGTTCGGAATTCTTGAGAAACCGGGGAACGTCTTCTTCCACGCTGGCGGTGCAGATCACCTTGGTGTTGCCCAGCTCAATCAGAACGGACCCTTCGGGGTGCTTGAGAAAATTCCGGGTGATCTTGACGGGGCGGATTTGCAGGGGGGATCTGCCATCGAATCGCATATCTTTCCTTTCTTTTGGCCACAGAGGGCACAGAGGACACCGAGCGGCGGAACTGCAATAAAAAAATTTAATTGGACACAGATGAACACAGATAAACACAGATAAAGATTAACGAAAAACATTCACCACGGAGAACACCGAAGGAGCAGAGTTTTTTTACTGATCGCTGAACACGCCCGATATCAAATTTTCAGAGCAAATTTCCATGAAGGCTGAACGCCAGTGGCTGATGGCTTATTAAAAATAATCGATTCACCCGGGGAAGTCAAATCAGAGCCGTGATTCATTAACCACCTCACAACCCAGAATCGGAGAATTCTATTCCGCATTCCGCAATCCACATTCCGCAATTTGTCAGGGGGCTTTGTTGAAATCCCTCCCCTCCTGTGCTAGATTAGAGCCTCATTTTTTAAAATCAGACGGGGAGGATCCCATGAGCAAAGTGGCCATCATTCTCATTCCCTTGGTGATCATCGGAGTGCTGGTAGTCGGAGCGTTTGGGATCTACAACGGCTTGGTCAGCTCCCAGGAGGAGGCGAAGACCGCCTGGGCTCAGGTGGAAAACCAGTATCAGCGGAGGGCCGACCTGATTCCCAACCTGGTGGAAACGGTCAAGGGCTATGCCCAGCAGGAGAAAAGCGTCCTGGAAGAGGTCACCCGCCTGCGGAGCCAGTGGGGAGAAGCGCGCCAGTCCGGGGATATCAACAAGACTTTGCAGGCCGCGCAGGGGCTGGAGGCGGCTCTCGGGAGATTGATGGTGGTGGTGGAAAGGTATCCCGACCTCAAGTCCAACCAGAATTTTATGAAGCTGCAGGATCAGCTGGAGGGGACGGAAAACCGGATCAGCGTGGAGCGCAAGCGGTACAACGATAGCGTCCTGAACTACAACAAGAAGATCCGCACCTTTCCGGGAGCTCTCTTTGCCGGCCTCTTCGGGTTCGAAAGAATGCCCCTTTTCGAGGCGGAACAGGATGCCAAAAAGGCCCCCAAGGTAAAGTTTTGATCCACCCGACCCTCCGAAATCGAGAATTTACAGAGACTGTTCCTTGCGGGAATTTTGTGCCTCCTTTTCTGCCTCCCCGCATTTGGCCTGGCGGTCCCGGAACGGCCGGAAGGAAGGGTAACGGACCGCACGGGAACCCTCACTCGCGACCAAATCGCAGCTTTGGAAAGAAAGCTGGCTGCTTTCGAGCGGGAGACAACGAACCAGATCGCTGTCCTTTTGATTCCATCCCTGGAAGGGGACAGCCTCGAAGATTATTCCATCCGCCTGGCCGAAAAATGGAAGATCGGGCAGCAAGGGAGAAATAACGGGGTCATCCTGCTCATTGTGAAGAAGGACAGAAAACTCCGGATTGAAGTCGGCTACGGGCTGGAAGGGGCGCTTCCCGACGCTTTAGCCGGCACGATCATACGCAACGAAATCAGCCCCCGGTTTCGCGAAGGTCAATTCTATCAAGGAATCGATGCGGGGGTTAACGCCGTCATCGCCGCGACCAAGGGTGAATACAAGGCAGGCCCAAAAAGGAAGAGGAGCCAGATGGAGGCATGGATTCCTTTTCTGATAATGGGTGCTTTCATGTTTTTCTTTGTCCTGGCGGCATCCAGGGCCCGCAGGAGGCATTACCATTCGGGGAGCTCCCGGGGATGGACCTCGGGAGGCGGGTTCTTCGGCGGAGGGCCTTTCCTGGGGGGTTCCGGAGGCTGGTCGTCCGGGGGAGACAGCTTCTCCGGGGGAGGGGGTAGCTTCGGGGGAGGCGGCGCCAGCGGCGACTGGTAGAAAAAGTCAAATAGGACGCAGATGAACGCAGATAAAAATGCCTAAAATTCGAAATGCCTAAAATGCCTAAAAATAAAAACGAAGGTTCATCGGCTTTGACTTCGAACTCCATAAGGGCGCGCGGCAGCGCGCCCCTACAACCTTCGAACTTTTTTTGGACACAGATGAACACAGACAAACACAGATTAGAAAATAGGACCAAGACAAAGAATGATTATTAGATAGTAGGCGTTGGCGACCTTTGCTCCATTACCAGGTTTTCCTTTTATCTGTGTTCATCTGTGTTTATCTGTGTCCCATTCAAAAATATGTTTTTTAAAAAGCATCCTAAGAAATTTTTCAGCCCCGAAGAGCAGGAGCGGATCATTGGGGAGATCCGGAAGGCGGAGGACCGCACTTCCGGGGAGATCCGGGTTCACCTGGACTGCTTTTCCCGGGAAAATCCGCTGGAGAAGGCCAAGACGGTTTTCCATCGGCTCGGAATGACACGGACGAAGGCCCGCAACGGGGTCCTCATTTACCTGGCCACCGAAGACAGAAAATTCGCCGTCCTGGGGGACGAGGGAATCCACCGGGTGGTCCCGGAGGATTACTGGGAAGACGTGAAAGGAAAAATGCAAAAGCAATTCCAGGAAGGCAAGATTTGTGAAGGGATCTGCCTGGGGATCCGGGAGATCGGAGAAAAGCTGAAAACCTATTTCCCGGTGGAGAAGGATGACCGGAACGAGCTTCCCGATACCATCAGCGAGGAAAAGTGAAATTGGCCTACGACCCGGTCGAGAGACATCAAAAGATCGAAAAGCTGGTCATCCGAAGCAAGGTCGGCGGGGACCTGAAGAAATATTACCGGTTTCGCCATGACCGCTGGTATGGAGGAATCATCACCGCGGACTGCGCCGGATGCGGGCTGACCTGCAAATTCTGCTGGGTGCGCAAGGAATCGATTCTGGAGGGGCGGGAGCCGGGAGAATTCCTGAAGCCCAAAGAGGTTGCCGAGCGGTTCCTGAAACTCATGAAAGAAAACAGGGTCAATCAGGGGCGAATCAGCGGGGGCGAGCCCACCATCGGACGGAGTCATCTGTTTCAAATTCTCAACGTGTTCCAGCACAAAAGGGTCCGGTTCATCCTGGAAACCAATGGGATCCTGATCGGGGAAGATGAATCCTACGCCCAGGAACTGGCCCTCTATCCCTTCGTTCATGCGCGGGTTTCTTTCAAGGGGTGTAATGAAGAGGAGTTTGCCCGTTTGACCGGCGCGGACCCCAGCGGTTTCCATCTGCAGCTCAATGCCCTGCGGTATCTGAAAAAGGCGGGAGTGAGCGCCCACCCGGCGGTCATGCTTTCTTTTTCCGGACGGGAATCGGTTGACCAGCTCTACAGCGCGATCTGGAAGATCGACCCGATCCTCCACAGCGAGATCGAGGAGGAGAAAGTCATCCTTTATCCGCATGTAGAGGAAAAACTGAGGCGGGCGGGCCTGCAGTACCACTCCGGACATATACCGGAAAGAAGGGGGCAGGGCAAAAACGATGGGCACAGGGAACGAGGGGCGAGGTACGAGGAAAAAGAAGGGAAAAGGCGAAACGACGAAAGGGCGAAGAGAGAAAGGCCGAGGATCGTGAAATGGGGTGAGGGGAACGAAGAGCGAGGTACGAGTCGAGAGGAAAAAGAAAAGGAAAAGGATCAGGGAGAACCGATCAAGGGAAGAAGGATAAAGATCATTACGAAACGATGAATGACAGCATTCTGTCCAGGAAATTCCGCAATCCGAAATCTGCAATCATAAGTCTCCCTTTTTAGATTCCAGCTCTGCTGCTATAATACAATAAATGATAGCCGGATTTTGAGCCCATCCGAAAGATGCAGGGGAGGTCAGTCATGGCACAGGTTAAGAAAAAAAAGGGCACCATTGGGATTCTGACCGGGGGAGGTGACGTTCCCGGGCTTAACCCGGCGATCCGGGCGGTCACCATCCGGGCGATCCGGGAAGGGTTGCAGGTGATCGGACTCCGCAACGGCTGGAAAGGGTTGATATCCATGGTGCGCGACAAGAAAGCCCATCAGGAAGACCATTTCCAGATTCTCACGGAAGAGGGGGTGAATAAGGTAGGCCGGACCGGAGGGACCTTTCTCCATACTTCCCGGACCCGCCCCAGCCACGTCTCCAAGGAGGAGGTACCGGAACACCTTCAGAATAAATACAAAGACAAGACCAATGACCTCACCCCCGAAGTCCTGCAGAACTTGGACTTTCTGGGAATTGACTACCTGATCCCCATCGGGGGGGATGACACCTTGAGTTATGGGGTTCACTTGGCCAAGAAAGGGGTCAAGGTCATCGCCATCCCGAAAACCATGGACAACGACGTGCCGGGGACGGATTACTGCATCGGGTTCAGCACCAGCCTCACCCGGACCATCGAGATGATCCACAACCTCCGGACCACGGCGGGATCCCACGAAAGAATCCTGGTGATCGAAGTATTCGGGCGGTACGCCGGGTTTACGGCTCTATTGCCGGCCATGGCCGGGGCGGCGAACCGGTGCGTCATTCCGGAATACAAATTCAAGATCGAACGGCTCACGGAACTTCTGGTCAAGGACCGGTTTACCAACCCGAGCAAGTATTCGGTCGTCATCGTATCCGAGGGGGCCATGTTCGAGGGCGTAGAAATGGTCTTCATGAAAGATGAGAAGGACGCCTATGGTCATAAAAAGCTCGGCGGCATTGGAGATATGGTGTCCGACCAGATCAAAGAGCTGTCCGGACGGTTTAATAACGGGAAAAAGATCAACACCATCAATCAGCGTCTGGGTTACCTGGTCCGGTGCGGAAATCCGGATGCCATTGATTCGATTGTGCCCATGGCTTTCGGGAACCTGGCTCTGAACCTCATCTTGAGCCATTCCAGCGGCCGGCTCGTAAGCCTGCGCAACGGCCGGTACGATGATGTGCCCATCGACGTGGTAACCAGCGTGAAGAAGGTTGTGGATGTGGAAAAATACTACAACACCGAGCGTCTTCGGCCCTATTACGAAAGCTTCGAATCCAAACCGCTGTTCATCATGACCAGCGATTATTAAAATGTGGGGGCGACCCGTCACGCGCTTCGCGTGATCGCCCCTACTCCAAGTTTGAAACCTCCCGGGGGCACGCGGCAGCGTGCCCCTACTGTTTTATCCTCGATTTTCGGTTTACAATTTCTCTCCAATTGAGTACCTTAGAAATACTCGACTCGGTCGCGGCATAATCCTCCTCGCAAAACGGAAGGGTGAAGGTTCGGATGAAATTCTCGAGAAGAAAAGAAACCGTCGGAAGGCGTGGGAAAATTATCATCGCCCTCCTTCTCCTCGCCCTGGTGATCCTTTTCTTGATTCCCGCGGGAATCAACCAGCTGGGGAAGTACTTGATGGTGGAAGATCCCCTGGAGAAATCCGCCGCCATCGTGGTACTTGGCGGTGATTTTCCCTACCGGGCCCTGGAAGGAGCCTCCCTCTACCTTTCGGGATGGGCACCGGAAGTCTGGGTCACGACCGGAATCATGCGGCAGGAAGAGAAAAGAGCCCTTCAGATTGGAGTCCAGTACAGGAGGGAAGAAGCCTACAACCAGGAGGCGCTGCAGCTTCTCGGGGTTCCGGCGGGAAAGATCAAACCCCTCGAAGCGAAAGCGCAGAATACGGCCGAAGAGGTCCGCTTGATCGCCGGGATCCTGAAGGATAAAAGAGAGGACCGGGTGATCCTCGTTACCTCGAAAGCCCACAGCCGCCGGCTGAAAGCAACCTGGCGCGCCCTGGTCGGAGACTCGCCGCGGGCCATCGTCCGGTACGCGAGAGAAGATCCCTTTGACCCCGGGAGCTGGTGGCGGTACACGGATGATGCCTTGTCGGTGATTCGAGAGGTCTTTGGCATCTTGAATGTATGGGCGGGGTTTCCGATGAAACCGAAAGTCCGCTAGTCGAGATGGGGGTTTCCTGACGATTTCCCCATGCGGGGCTGTGTCGCGAGGCTGGGCTTTATTCCATAAGTACCTGATTCGTCGCGTGGGCGATGAACATGAAAAATTTCGGAATTCAGGGGAAACCGGGAATGAGGGAGGAAGATGAGAAACTGGGAAAGCGAATATGAGCGAAAAAAGACCACCGCCGAAGAGGCCGTAAAGGCCGTAAAGTCGGGGAATCGAATTATTTTATCCCATGCCTGTGGAGAACCCCGAATCCTGCCCGGTCGAGTTGGTGAAGAGGGCGGGGGAGTTGCGGGATGTCCAGATTGTCCACCAGGTGGCCATGGGAGAGGCGCTTTACTGCCGCCCGGAGTATGCCCGGAGCTTTCGCCATATCGCCCTTTTTGCCGGCGCTCCCACCCGTCAGGCCATCTGGGAAGGCCGGGGAGATTACATCCCCCGTTTCAATTTTGAAATCCCCTCGTTATTTGATTCCCAATGGCCGGTAGACGTGGCCATGGTGACCGTATCACCTCCCGACAAGAATGGATTCTGCAGCCTGGGGATCTCCGTGGATTGGACCAAGAAAGGGTTCGAAACCGCAAAGATCAGGATCGCCGAGGTCAATCCGAACATGCCCCGCCTGCATGGTGATTCTTTTGTTCATGTCTCCCAGATCGACCACATCGTGGAAGTGGACCTTCCCCTCCATGAGCTCAACAAGAAGAAAATGACCGAGGTGGAGGAGAAAATCGGTCGAAATGTAGCCCAGTTAATCGATGATGAATGTTGCCTCCAGCTGGGGATTGGGGGGATTCCCGACGCGGTTCTGGCCAATCTTGCCAACTTCAAGGATTTAGGAATCCACTCGGAGATGATCTCGGACGGGGTCATGCACCTGGTTGAAAAAGGAGTGATTACCGGGGCCAAGAAAACGATCCACAAAGGGAAGATCGTGGTCACCTTCCTGATGGGGTCCCGGGACTTTTATCGCTGGCTGGATGACAATCCCATGATCGAGATCCACAGGTTGGATTACACCAACGACCCGGCGGTGATCGCCCGCAACAAGAAAATGATCGCCATCAATTCAGCATTGGAAGTAGACCTCCTGGGGCAGGTTTGTGCGGACACCATGGGGCCGCAGCAGTTCTCCGGCGTGGGGGGGCAGGTGGATTTCGTGCGGGGGGCCAAGGCGTCCGAGGGTGGGAAAAGCCATTATCGCCCTTCCGAGCACGGCCAGGGAATTTTCCCGGATTGTTCCGGTTTTCAAAACCGGCGCCGCAGTGACGACATCCCGTAATGACGTCGATTACGTGGTGACGGACATCGGGGTCGCTGCCCTTAGCGGAAAGACCTACCGGGAGAGGATGAAAGCCATCATCCAGGTCGCCCACCCGAAATTCCAGGAGGAACTGGCGAAGAAGGCCTTCGAAATCTATAACGTGAAAATTTGAAGTATAAAGACGAAAATTTCAGAAGCCTTTGGCACAGAGGGCACAGAGACTACAGAGGTTTCAGAATCCAAAGATGAATAAGAATGCCTAATGGGACACAGTCATCCCGTGAACCTGCATCCATGAAAATCCTATTTGCCCGCTCACGATACGAACAGATAAACACAGATTCTATATTCGCAAAAGACTTAAAGGCAAAGAGCATAATGGGACGCGGATGAACGCGGATAAACACGGATGAATCGGTAATAAAAAGCGATGAATTGCAGAGGGCGAAGACAAAAAGGATTTTACTAATTCTCAAGCACGGATAAATATGAAAGTGAGGGAAGGCTTATTTGAGCTTTGAGCAAGGAGAAGAATCCATGAACAGCAGAGAAAGAGTGCTGACCGCCTTAAGTCACCGGATCCCGGACCGTATTCCCATCGACTTTGGGAGCTTCCCCGGGGCGACCTCCATGAACGTCTGGGCCTACAAGAATCTGCTGGAATACCTGGGGATCAAACGGGACGTGCGGATCGGGGCCCTGATCATGTTCACGGCGGAGATCGACGAGGACATCCTGGAACGGTTCCACGTGGACACCAAGACCATCACTCCCTCGATCTCCCTGAGCGATTTTGGGATTCCCGAGGAGTTTGTGGACAAACCGTGGGGAGTCCGGTGGCAGAGGTCGACGGATTATACCTACGCCCCGGTGGAGGGGCCTTTCCAGAAGATCGCCGACCCGACCCTGGAGGATTTGAAACGGTACAAGTGGCCTAAGGCTTCAGAGATAGAAAATTTTACCAACTGGCGGGAAAAAGCCCGGAGGCTTCGCCAGGAGAGCGATAAGGCCCTGGTGGCCCGGGTCATGCCCGGAATCGTGACCTATGCTCAATTCTTGAGAGGATTTGAAAACTGGGCCGTCGATCTGGCACTCAATCCCGAATTCAGCAGGGGCCTCCACGAAAAGCTGGCGGACACCTGGATTGACGCGGTGAGCCTGGTGGTGGAAGCGGTGGAGGACAACGTGGACATCATCATGTTCGGGGAGGACCTGGGAATCCAGAATCAGACCATGCTGAGCCCGGCCATGTTCCGGGAGCGGATCAAACCTCTTCTGACCAAAATGGTTAAAACCATCAAATCCCGGACGAAGGCCAAGATCGCCATGCACACCTGCGGATCGGTGTATGCCTTTATCGAGGATTTCATCGACATCGGGGTCGATGTCCTCAACCCCATGCAGTCAAATGCCAGAGACATGGAAGCGCCGAAGGTCAAAGCCAAGGCAGGGAAAAAGCTGGCCCTGTGGGGAGGAATCGACACCCACGAGGTAATGCCCAAGGGGACCCCGGAGGATGTGCGGCAGGAAGTAAAGAAGAAAATTTCCATCTACGGAAAGGACGGGGGATACATGCTCTCTCCCGATCACAATGTTCTGGTGGACGTCCCCCCGAAGAACCTGATGGCCATGTTCGAAGCCGCCGTTGAATACGGAAAATATTAGCTTTTTTCGAATCGGAAGGAATGAAATTCCTGGGCGGGAGGAAGAGAATAATTTCCTTGACAAAAAGCCGAAACTTGGAAATGATTAATCGTTTAAAAGGGATATTCGTTATGCATTCAATTGGGAAAAATCGAAGAAAGGAAGGGGGTGGGGGGAAGGATATTCATCACGGGAAGTCCAGCCTTTGTTTTTGGAAAAAATCCTAGCTAAATCCATGAAGGAGGTAGAAGAAATGAAAAAAGGATTGGCAGTCTTGGGGGTATTTATTCTGACGATCGGCTTTGCCGTTATCGCAGGGGCCCAGCAGCAGACCTATTCATTTAAAATGCAGAGCACCTGGACGGCCGGGGATTTCCATCATCAAAATCCAACCAAATTTGTGGAGATCGTGGAAAAGGCTTCCGGCGGCCGGATTAAAGATCAACCTCATGGCCGCGGGGGCAGTCGTCCCCGCTTTTGAAGTTCTCGATGCGGTGAACAAAGGGATTCTGGACATGGGGAATTCCTGGCCGGGCTACTGGTTCGGGAAACATCCCGCGGCAACTCTCTTCGGAAGCGTGGCCGGTGGCCCCTTCGGGATGGATTCCTGGGATTTCATGGGCTGGTATTACTTAGGCGGGGGCAAAGAACTTTACAACGACCTCCTCCAGAAAGAATTGAAAATGGGCGTAGTAGCTTTCGCCAGTTCGGGAGAGACCTGTGAACCCCAGGGATGGTTCCGGAAGCCGGTTAAGACCGTAAAAGATTTCAAGGGAATCAAATTCCGGGCCGGCGGCATGGCCTCAGAAGTCTATAAGACCTTGGGGATGACGGTCGTGATTCTGCCCGGCGGTGAAATTGTTCCGGCCATGCAGCGGGGCGTGATTGACGCCGCGGAATTCAGCGAACCTTCCTCCGATATGTCCATGGGGTTCCAGGATGTGGCCAAATATTATTATCTGCCCGGGAATGCATCAGCCCACAGGGATGATGGAAATCATCATCAATAAGAGTAAATGGGACCCCCTGACCCGCGGACCTGAAAGCGATCATCGAATATCGCATCCATGGCCACCCAAACCTGGTGGGATGGGGCCATCAAGTTGCAGAATGCGAAAGACCTGGAAACCCTGGTGACCAAACATAACGTGAAAGTGTATGAAACCCCGCGGGAAATTTTGGTCGAGGTTTTAAAGGCCTGGGATAAAGTGGCGGAGAAGCACTCCAAGGCAAATCCCTTCTTTAACAAAGTCTATCAGTCTCAGAAAGAGTACGCCAAGCGGATCGTTCCCTATAAGCGTTTGAATGAACCCCCGTATGAATTGGCGGCTGATTATTACTGGAAACAAGCGAACCCCTACAAGGTTCAGAAGCCCTAAGGAATAGTAGAAAAAATAACATCTGGCGTGGTTAAGAAGGGGTCAGAGTATACCCAAACTCATGCTCTGGCCCCTTTCAGAGTTTTCAGGGAGGGAATCACGTTGGAATCTTATTTGAAATGGGCTGAAAAAATTGATCGATTATCCGACTGGAGCGGAAAGATTATTTCCTACCTCGTGTATCCCCTGGTCGGGGGAGTGGCCTACGAGGTCGTCGCCCGCTATCTTTTTAGAGCTCCTACGGAGTGGGCGTTATGATGTGACCTACATGCTCTATGGTGCTATTTTCATGCTGGGAACGGCGTATACCCTTTTGAAGAAGGGGCATATCCGGACGGACCTTTTCTACAATAAATGGTCACCCCAAAAGCAGGGCAAGATCGATGCGATCATGTACCTGGTTCTCTTTTTCCCGGGAATGATTTTTTATTTGATTGCGGGAATCGATTATGCAGCCCATTCATGGATCACTCATGAGAGGGCGGCCAACAGTCCCTGGATGCCGATCATTTATCCATTTAAAACGGTCATTCCCCTAACGGCAGCCATGCTCTTGATCCAGGGGTTTTCGGAGTTCATCAAAAGTGTCTATGCCTGGAAGAAGGGGGAATGGAAATGAGCAATGAGCTTCTGGGCATCATCATGCTGGTCTTCCTCCTCGGGGTCATTTTCGTCGGTTTCCCGATTTCCTTTACTTTGATCATTGTGGCGCTGATCTTTGGCTATTCCGCGTTCGGGAACATGGTTTTCCATCTCATGGTTTCGCAGACCTTCGGCTTTATGCAGGAGGAGATCCTGGCGGCGGTTCCTCTTTTCATCTTCATGGGATACATTACCGAGCAGGCGGGACTCATGGAGCGGCTCTTCAAGGCTTTCCGGTTAATCCTGGCCCCCCTGAAAGGGTCCCTCTACCTGGGAGTGATCCTGACGGCCACGGTCTTTGCCATGGCCACCGGCATCGTCGGGGCCGCGGTCACCGTTCTGGGAATCATGGCCGCGCCCATTATGATCAAATGCGGGTACAGCCCCCGGCTGGCCTCCGGGGCGATTGCCGCCGGCGGAACCCTGGGAATCCTGATCCCTCCCAGCGTCATGCTCATCGTCATGGGGCCGGTCCTCGGCGTTTCCGTGGCCAAGCTCTACGCCGCGGCCTTCGGCCCCGGGTTTCTTCTTGCCGCGCTGTACATCGTCTATCTTCTGGTTCGATGCCTCATGAACCCAAAGCTGGGGCCTGCCGGTACCCATGGAGGAACGGGTCTCCGACGGAAAGGTATTGGTCAAGGAATTCGTTGCCGGAATGGTTCCCCTCGGAGTCCTCATCGCCGGGACCCTGGGAAGCATCCTGGGCGGACTGGCGACCCCCACGGAGGCGGCATCCATGGGGTCGGCGGGAGCCCTGATTCTGGCCCTGGCCTACCGGAAACTGAACTGGGAAAAATTTAGGAATGCGGCCATCGGGACCCTCCAGACTTCCAGCATGGTCATCTTCCTGGGGGTGGCTTCCAACGTCTTCGGGGCGGTCTTCGCCCGCCTCGGGTCGGCGGATCTGATGACCAAGACGCTCCTTGCCCTGCCGGTTTCTCCTTTTCTGATGCTCCTGATCATCATGGTTCTGATCTTCCTCCTGGGATGGCCCTTCGAATGGCCGGCCATCATTTACCTCTTCCTGCCCATCTTCATGCCCCTCGTTCTGGCCATGAAGTTCGACCTGGTGTGGTTCGGGATCCTGGTGGCCGTAAACCTGCAGACGGCCTTTCTTTCGCCGCCCGTGGCCATGTCCGCCTACTACCTGAAGGCGGTGGTGCCGGAATGGGACCTGAAGACGATCTACCTGGGAATGGCTGACTTCATGGTCATCCAGGTGATCGCCCTGCTCGCGGTCATGATCTATCCCGAGATCGCTACTCTGGTTCCCGAACTGGCTGTTCAGCAATTAACCCCGAATTGGCCTCCGGCTTCAAGGAGCCGGAGGCCCAAGCTTTACATTCCATCCCCCTTCCGGCTTTCCATTATTCTTCCGGCGGTCTCTTTGAGCTATCTTCTCCTTCCGGAGTAATAAAAGCCTTTACTGTAGAGGACCCATGAATTATAAAAAGGGAAGCCTATGCCTACCGTCCGACGTTCAGCCAGCGTGGCGGATAGGGGCACGAGTGAGCAATCGTGCCCTACATCGGACCGGTGGGGCAATTCATGAATTGCCTATGCTCGTGTCTCTGGAGTAAGGCCCATGGTTATGCTCTTTAAAACGGGAGGGAAAAATTCAATATGGCCATCGTGGACCTGAAACGAGAGGGAGAGGTATTCATCCTGACCATGCAGGGCGGGGAGAACCGGTTTAACCCATCCTTCATCGGCGATATGAATCGGGCGCTCGATGAAGTGGAGACGGTCCACCGGCCCGGCGGCGCTGGTCACCGTGGGCGGGGAGGAGAAATTCTACTCCAATGGGCTGGACCTGGGCTGGTTGATGGGCGAAGGAGTAAAGGAGTGGAAAAACTTCATCCCCGAAGTGTTGAAATTCCTCGGCCGGGTCATGGCCTTCCCCGTTCCGACGGTCGCGGCGATCAACGGTCACGCTTTTGCCGCCGGGGCTATGCTGGCCCTGGCCCACGACTACCGGGTCATGCGGGCTGACCGGGGTTTTTTCTGCCTCCCGGAAGTGGACATCAAAATCCCCCTGGCCCCGGGCATGAGGGCCTTGATTCAGAGCCGGCTTTCCCCGGTGGCCTTCCGCGACCTGATTCTCACCGGGGCCCGGATCGGCGGGAGCGAGGCGAAGGAGAAGGGAGTCGTTGATGAAGCCGTTCCCCCGGACCAGGTCCTGCCGCGGTCCGTCGCCCGCGCCGCGTCCCTGGCCAACAAGGACCGCCGGATCTACGGAAACCTCAAAAGGGGAATGTATGCCGAGGCTCTAGCCCTTCTGGAAAGCGGTGAGGCGGATTTCAGCTTTATGAGTCAGGGAACATGATGGTCTCGTAAAAAGTCGTCACTCCGGTGAAAACCGGAGTCCAGGGAACTTATAACTGGCGGAAAGAACTGGATTCCGGCTTTCGCCGGAATGACGGGGAACCCTGCTTTTTGACTTTTTACGGGTTCATCAAACATAATAGTCTGGTAGTCGTATAGTCCCTTAGTCATATAAACAGCTTTCATTGCTCATTGTCATGGCCATTGCATTGATCATTGTCATGCCATTGATCAATGTTCATTGATCTTGTTTTATCTTTTGCCTCCAACCTCCAACCTCAATCCTTTTTTCTTATCCCTGCACCCCGCACCCTGCCCCCTCCACCCTGTTCTTATTCCATCCTCTTCCTGAACCTCAACGAACTGAAGGTGAACACGATTCCCCCCAGAACGGCCAGGGCGAGCATCTGGGGCCAGAGAATGTCGAAGCCGCTCCCCTTGAGGAAGATCCCCCGGATGATGACCAGGAAATAGCGAAGGGGGTCGGCGTACGTAAGGTATTGGACGATGGGGGGCATGTTGGCGATGGGAAAAACGAAGCCGGAGAGGAGAATGGCGGGAACGAAAAAGAAGAACATGGTCATCATGGCCTGCTGCTGGGTGTGGGAGATGGTGGAGATGAAAAGGCCGATCCCCAGGGAACTGAGAAGATAAATCGTGGTCGCCGCCAATAATAGAAGGATGGAGCCGCGGATGGGGACTTCGAACCAGAAGACTCCCACCAGAGTCACGATGAGCACGTCGATGTAGCCGATGATGGCAAAGGGAATGGTTTTCCCCAGGATAAGCTCGAAGGGCCGGATCGGGGAGACGATGAGCTGTTCCATGGTCCCGATCTCCCGCTCCCGCACGATGGCCATGCAGGTCAGCAGAAGGGTGACCAGCATGATCAGGAAGGCCATGATCCCGGGGACGTAGAAGTTCCGGCTCTCCAGGTTGGGGTTAAAGAAAGCCCGCGATTCCACCTCGATTCCCCCTTTGACGAAGAAAGGCCTTTTCATCTCGTCGGGAATATTGGGGAGGGAAAAAATCCGCTGGACCAGGATCTGGCGGGAATACTCGGCCACGATCCTCTGGGCGTAGGCCATGACCACCGAAGCGGTATTGGAATCCGTACCGTCCACGACGATCTGAACCATTGTCCCTTCCCGGGTGCGCAACTGCCGGGCAAATCCGCTGTTGATCTGGAGAGCGGCGCTGATCTTTCCCTCGTCAATCAATCGGCGGATTTCCTGGGGGCTTCCGGGCCTTTCCACGATCCGAAAATAACCCGAAGAGGCAAAGTGTTCGATCATCTCCCGGCTCTCCGGAGTGTTGTCCAGGTCGTAAACTCCCAGGGAAATGTTCCGGATGTCCGTGTTGGCCGCGTACCCGAAGACCAATAGTTGCACCAGCGGGGGAAGGAATAGAATAATGCGCATCCGGGGATTACGGAAGGCCTGGATGAATTCTTTGATGAGCATGGATTTCAGCCGCTGCCACATGGTTCAATCGATCCTCTTTTGGAACCGCTGGTGGGCCCAGAAAGTCATGGCCCCGGCATAAACGGCCAGAAGCATGGCCTCGATCCACAGAATCTCCAGGCCGATCCCCTTGGAGTAAATCCCCTTGAGGATGGTCACCACATACCGGCCCGGAACCACATAGGTGATGAACTGGATGAATTGGGGCATGTTGTGAATCGGATAGATGAAGCCGGAAAGGATGAAAGTCGGCAGATAGGAAAGAATGATGGAGATCTGGCTGGAGAGGAGCTGGTTCCTGGTGACGATGGAGACCAAGACTCCCTGGCAGATGGCCCCCAGCAGAAACAGGCTGGCCAGAGAGAAGAGGAGAAATCCGCTTCCCCGCAGGGGAACACCGAAAAGGTATCTTCCCATGAGCGACCGAGAGGGTGAGGTCGATCAATCCGATGACGAAGTAGGGGATCAGTTTCCCCAGGATCAACTCCCCTTTGCGGATGGGGGTGGAGATGAGCTGCTCCATGGACCCCCGTTCCCACTCCCGGGCGATCGTCCCGGAGGTGAGAATGGCCGCCAGGATGGCCATGATGATGGCGATCAGGCCCGGGACGATGAAGTTTTTCGATTCCAGGTCCGGGTTGAACCAGATGCGGATGCGGGGCTCGATGGGCGGAGAAATTTTCCCCACCCCCAGGCGGGTCATCTTCTCTTTCATCAGATCTTGAGAGTAGAGCAGGGTGATGGCGTTGGCATACCCCAGGGCAATCGTGGCGGTGTTGGCATCGGTCCCGTCCATGAGGACCTGGATGGTGGTATCCCGGTCCATTTCCAGGTCCCGGGAAAAGTTGGCCGGGATCACCAGGCCCATGAGAGCCTGGCCGGTGTCCAGCATCTCCTGCAGATGGGCGTAACTCTGGACGGCGGCTTGCAGTTGGAAATATTGAGAACTCAAAAATCGATCCGCCAGGTCGCGGGACCGGGGGGTGCGGTCCAGGTCATAGAGCACGGTGGGGATTCGGTCCACGTCCAGGGTCAGGGCATAGCCGAAGAGGAGGAGAAGGAGGACGGGGATGGAAACCGCCAGGGCCAGCGAACGCGGATCGCGGATGATCTGGAGGAATTCTTTGACGGGCGATGGCTTTTAAGCGAATGAATTTCATTTTGGTTGTCGGTAGGGGCACGATGCATCGTGCCCCTACGGTCATGATTTTCTTACATTTGCTGGATGGTTTTCATCTTCCAGCCATTTCAGGGGGTTGTTTTGGATGTATTCCCGGGTTTCTTCCAAATCGATTTCGTTGCGGATGACGTGTTCGTAATAATTCCGTTGCCAGACGGGTTGACCCGGGTGCCGCGGAGTGCGTTAATGCGTTTGGTGACAGATGATTTTAAAATTCCCGACCATTTTGGATTGAATCATGTCGTCCGCCAAGTGGTTTAATCGTTGGCATTGTAGGGGCGATTCATCGAATCGCCCCTACGATCGGCGAACATGAGATGATCCCATGGAAATGATTGGGCATGATCATGGTTAGGCATAACAATGAATGCATCTGGATATCGCTTGCGCAATTTTTGCTCATACGGCATTCGCTCCACGATCATTCCCGTATTCATTCAAATGCATTTTCCCTTCCACGACTTCCCCAAACAAACATTCCCGATGGTGGGTGCAAATGGTCACGAAATACGCCCCCGGCTGGCCATAATCGTACTCTTTCAAACGAATGGAATGGCGACGGAGTTCTTTTGAATCATCCATCCCTTTTGCCCAATGATCGAATCTCTTCCCGGTCTTTCTCCTCCACCAAAGATACAAACACATCCTCCAACGACGGTTCAATTTGCTCCAGGCGGCGAACGGGAATTCCCTTCCCGGCGAGGAGAGAAGGGAGGGAGGAGGCCAGGTCGACGCCCTTGGGCGTTACCACGTGCAGGGTGTTGCCGAATACCGCCACCTCCCGTAAGGGCGATTCATGAATCGCCTCTACATCGCTTTTTAGGACCTCGAGAGACTTGACCAGGTCGTCGGTTTCCAGCTCCCACACCGCTTCCGGCATGTATTCCTTTTTCAGCTCCCCGGGGGTTCCCAGGGCGATGATCTTTCCCCGATAGATGAGGGCCAGTCGGTCGCAGTACTCGGCTTCATCCATGTAATGGGTGGTGACGAAAATGGTGATTCCCCTTCCGGCCATGTCGTAGATCAGGCTCCAGAAGCGGCGGCGGGAGAGGGGGTCCACCCCCGAGGTGGGTTCATCCAGGAAGAGAATGGAGGGTTCGTGGAGAATGGCGCAGCCCAGGGCCAGGCGCTGTTTCCAGCCACCCGCCAGGGTTTGGGTCGGGCTGGTCCTCCGTTCCTGAAGGCCGGCCATCTGCAGGGCCCATTCTTTCCGTTCGGCTTTGATTTCGCGGGGAAGACAATAAATTCCGGAGTAGAAATCGATATTCTCCTCCACGGTCAGGTCTTCATAAAGGGAGAATTTCTGGGACATGTACCCGATATTCTGTTTGATCTTTTCGGATTCTTTATATATGTCGAATCCCTTCACACGCCCTTGGCCTGAGGTGGGAGCGAGGATTCCGCAGAGCATGCGGATGGTGGTGGATTTCCCGGCGCCGTTGGGGCCCAGGAAACCGAAGATCTCTCCTTTCTTGACTTTGAGGGAAACGTGGTCCACGGCGGTGAAATTCCCGAAGGTCTTGACCAGATCCTCAATTTCGACCGCCCAACCGTTATTACTATCTATCATTTCCTATCCTTACCCATTAACTGCCGTTTTTCCATTCGCCCTCCGTAGAGGCGACCGGCCGGTCGCCCCTACTCTCCGCGGGCACGGTGGCAATAAACACATCCTCCAGGCTCGGGGGGATCTTTCTTAAAGAGAGGACTGCAAACCCAGACTTTTGGAGCGCTCTTTCCATTTCTTCCCTTGGCTCCATCTCCGCCCTCTAAAAGGACATGGATCTTGTCACCGAATATTCCCGCACCTTTCACCCCGGAAAGGTCTTTGAGTATCTCCACGGCCTTCATTCTCTGCTCGCAACGGATCTCCCACAGTTCCCCCTTCATTAAATCCTTAACCTCCTGCGGGGAGCCGAGCGAGAGGAGCCGTCCCTGATGCATCAACCCGATCCGGTGGCACCGTTCGGCTTCGTCCAGGTAGGCGGTGGAGACGAATATGGTGACACCTTCCCGGAGGAGGTCGTAAAGGATCCGCCAGAAATCCCTTCTTGAAACGGGGTCCACCCCGTTGGTGGGCTCGTCGAGGAAAAGAATCTCCGGGGTGTGAATGAGGGCGCAGGTCAGTCCCAGTTTCTGCTTCATCCCGCCGGAGAGGTTCTGGGCCAACCGATCTTTAAACGGGGCCAAATTGCTGAAGGACAGCAGCCGTTCGATCCGCGGGAACCGTTCCTTCTTGGAGACGTCGTAGAGATCGGCATAGAAGTGGATGTTCTCCATGACCGTCAGGTCGCCGTAGAGGGCAAACCTCTGGGCCATGTAGCCGATCCTGTCCTTCAGGGGCTCCGCCTCTTTGCTGACGGGATGTCCCAGAACCCAGGCCTCGCCCGAGGTGGGTCGCAGGATCCCGCTGAAAAGGCGCATGATCGTGGTTTTGCCGGACCCGTCGGGCCCGACCAGGCCGAAGATCTCCCCCCTTTCCACGGTGAGATTCAAACGGTCCACCGCGGTCAGCAAACCAAAAGTCCTGGTCAGGTTTTCAGCTTTGATGGCGAGCATAATAAATAGTGCTGAGTGCTGAGTCCTGGGTGCTGAGTAAGAATAGAAAAGGTGTTTTTTCTTCTGTCTTCAGGTATCTTCTTGCATATTCATAAAAACTAGGACTGAGCGCTGATGACTGAGTGAAAATATTCTTTTACTCGGCACTCAGCACTCATTACTCAGCACTCTTCAGTTGGATTCGGCCGTCCGCCGGCATTCCCGGCTTAAGTTCCAGGTGGGGATTTTCCAGGGCCACTTTGATGCGGTAGACCAGCTTGACTCTCTCTTTGGCGGTCTGGACGTTTTTGGGGGTAAACTCGGCTTCCGAGGAGATGAAGGTGATCTTTCCCGGATAGACTTTCCCGGGATAGCTGTCTGTGGTCACGGAAACTTTCTGCCCCAGCTTGACTTTCCCCAGGTCACCCTCGGTGATAAAGGCTTTTAACCAGGGTTTTTCCACATCGCCCAAAGTCACCACCGCTCCTCCCGGGACCACAAATTCACCCGGTTCGGTGTTTTTCACCAGGACGACGCCGGATAGGGGGGCGCTCAATTTGCTGTAGGCGATCTGGGTGTCGATCACTTCGATGGCCGCAGCCGCTTCTTTCACTTGAGCTTGCGCGGTGAGCAACTCTTTCCGCAGGACTTCCACCTGGATCCGGCGGGCTTTCGCCAGTTTCAATGCCGCCTGCGCCTGCTCCCACTGGGCGCGGGAGGCGGCGATTTCTTCTTTGCGGGGCCCCTCGACGACCAGGGCGTAATTCTCCTCGGCTTTTTTCTGATTGGCGGCAGCCACTTCATGGGCGTTTTTCGCCGAGTCCCATTCCTGGGCGGAGATGAAATTGCTCTTGTAGAGTTTTTCCGCACGCTCCATATCGGCTTTTCTTTTCACCAGGTCGGCCTGGGCCTGCTCCAGGTTCGCCTTGGCCGCTTGAATCTCCTGGGGCCGGGAGCCGGCAATAAACTGCTGAAGCCGGGCAAGGGCGGCTTCGACCGCGGCCTCGGCCTGGGAGACTTCCTGAAGAGTCGCCTGGTCCTGAAGCTCGATATTTTTCTGGAGGGCCGGTATTCTTGACTTTGCTGCTTCCAAAGCGGCCTCTGCTCTGTTTTTTTGGGACAAGAGATCTCGGTGCTCCAGAGAGGCAATCAGCTGACCTTCCTTGACCTGATCCCCCTCTTCCACGGCCAGCCTTTCAATCTTGCCGGGGATCTTAAAGGATACATCCACCGTGGTGACCTCGATGTTGCCGGATACGGGAATGTCGGTTCCTTCTCCCCGCTGGTTTTGAAGGAAATAGTAATAGAGGAGCACTCCTCCGGCGATCAGGATGATAATCAGGGGAATGAATCTATTCTTTTTCATTTTTGAGGGCCTTCTTATCGAGAGGAGACTCGGATGGAGCTTTGGCTTAATGAAATCAATTTCTGCGCTTCCCTGTCAAGCCTTTTTTCCAGCCTGATTTCAGAAAGAATTTGGAGTTTGTACCCGGTAAAGAAAAGATGATATCATTTCGGAGAACGAAAAGGGGGGATGCATTGCGAGCCTATATAGCCGGCCTTTTCCTCTTGTGCCTGTGGAGCTGCCTGCCTTCGGTGTCCAGGGAAGATCTTTCCCGGAAAGGCCCGATTTTTTTCCAGGAACGGGAAATCAGAGAACCGCTGACCGATGATTCAACAAAGGAATCCCTGATCGCCTGCATGGAAAGAAGTCTGGCCCGCCTGAACGAGATGGGAATGGGGGGGAATAGAGCCGGGATTTCAAAAGAGAAATTTTCTCCCGAGAATGTTTCCCGTACCTTGATTCTATTCCGCGAAATTCTTCAAAGCACAACGGATGATGCCGAGATCGATCGCCAGATCAGGGAGAATTTTCTGTTCTGGGAACTGAAACGGGAAAACTCATCCAGCTCCATATTGTTAACCGGGTATTATGAGCCGATCCTGGAAGGGAGCTTGGAACCCGAGGGAGAATACCGGTATCCCATCTATCAGCGGCCCGATGACCTCGTGGATTTGCCGCCGGACGGATTGTCTCCCGGGCGCGTGGCCCGGATGGAAGAAGGGCGGGAGGTGCCCTACTTTTCCCGCCGGGAGATCGATACGGAAGGTGTGTTGCAGGGAAAAGAGCTGGAACTCGTCTGGCTCAAGGATCCCTGGGAGCGATTCGTGCTGCACATCCAGGGATCCGGGCAGATCCGGCTGCCCGATGGAGATACCCTCCGGGTGGGTTATGCCGCCTCCAACGGGCGTCCCTACCGTCCCATCGGCCGCTACCTGATCGATCAGGGATTTCTGGACGAAAAGGATATATCCATCGAGCGGATCCGGGAGTTCATCCAGAACAACCCGGGCCGGGCGGAAGAAATCTTCCATTATAATGAAAGATACATTTTCTTCCGTCTCCTCCCCGATTCCGAGGGGCCGCATGGTGCGCTTGGGGTTCCATTGACTCCGGGAAGGTCCATCGCCACGGACCTGACGATCTTTCCGCCCGGAGCCTTGGGTTACCTCGTATCCCGTCAACCCGAAGTGGACGAATCCGGAAGAGTGGTGGGCTGGAAGCCGGTGCGCCGGTTTGTTCTCAACCAGGACACGGGGGCCGCCATCAAAGGCCCCGGGCGGGTGGACCTCTTCTTCGGCAGTGGCCAAAGGGCGGGAACGGCGGCGGGGGAAATGAAGGAAGAAGGGAAGATCTACTTTTTATTAGCAAAATAGTCTGAGAGGGGTTGCCTGGCAGCTTTGTTGGCGGGAATCGCGGGTTCAAATCCGAAATTCGAATATCGATCCCGCGAAAGCGGGACCGAAACAAATTCGAATGACCAAAATCTGATGGCCTCGTAGAAAGGTTCTTGAATCGTCACCCCGGCGAACCCCGGATCAGGTCCGGGGCAGGCGCGGGGTCCAGACATTGTCCCCGCGGAAGCGGGGAACCATTAAAGAAAATCTGGATTCCCGTTTTCACGGGAAACCCTGGATTCCGGCTTTCGCCGGAATGACAGAAAAGAGGGGTTTCCAACTTTTTACGAGACCATCAAATTTCAAAACGCGAAACTCGTTTTGAACATTCGGATTTCGAATTTTAATATTGTTTCGGATTTCGTGCTTCGATATTCGAATTTTTCCGACCCTTTCTCTGGGGGCAAGAAAGCAGCATGAAAGACTCCGATTTACAGGAGACAGATATCCTGATTGTGGGCGGTGGTGGCGCCGGGATGCGGGCGGCCATCGAAGCGGCCTCGCTCGGCTGTCAGGTGGTGGTAGCCAATAAAGGGCCGGTGGGCAGATCCGGAACCACTCCCATGGCCATGGAAGCTTTTCAGGCCGTCGGCTTTCCCGGAGATTCGGAAGAAATCCATTTCCGGGACACAGTTGAGGGAGGTTACCATCTGGGCGATGAAAACCTGATTTCCGTTCTGGCGCGGGACGCGGTCCGCAGAGCAAAAGACCTGGAAGCTTATGGAGTCAAGTTCAAGAAAAAGCCCGACGGCGCCTTTGATCCCATGCATCACCCCGGGCAGACCTTCCCCCGCGCTCTTTTCATTCAAGGGGGAGGGTACGGGATGCTTTCCGGCCTGGTCCGGGAAGCCGCGAAACATCCCGGGATCCGGACGCTGAACGATGTCTTCGTAGCAAAGTTGATTCTTGACCGGAAAGGGAGCGCTTCGGGGGCCATCCTCCTCGACCTGAAAAATGGACGGGTGAAATCCGTCCGGAGCAAGGCAGTGATTCTGGCCACCGGAGGTTACGAAGAGCTCTGGGCGCTCAACGATGCCTCCTGCACTGCCTGCGGCGACGGAGTCTTCCTGGCTTATGAGGCCGGGGCTGAACTGGTTGACCTGGAGATGCTCCAGTACTACCCCACGGTGGTCATTCATCCCCCTTCCATCCAGGGGACCCTGTTTCAGTATGAATTGATCACCGACCCGGAGATGCTGGGAGGCCGTCTTCTGAACGGAAAGAAGGAGCCTTTCTTTAAAGGGAAACTCCTGCGGGATGCCATTGTCCGGGCCATCGGCAAAGAAGTCCGCGCGGGGCGGGGGACGCCCCACGGCGGGGTATATATCGACCTGGTCCATTCCACCAAGAGCCGGGAAGACTTGACCCGGGCGCTGGAAAAGTGGCAGCCCAATCAATTCCATTATCTCAAGGACATGGGCTTCGACTTGAGGGAAACCCTGGTGGAGGTTGCCCCCCATGCCCATTACACCCTGGGAGGAGTGGCCATCGATGAAGAAGCCCGGACCACGGTCCCCGGCCTGTTTGCCGCCGGAGAGGTGGCGGGGAATCTTCACGGCGCGAACCGGGTTTCGGGCAACGCCCTGGCGGAAACGCAGGTCTTTGGCGCCTTGGCGGGGGCATCGGCGGCGATCTGGGCGAAAGGAAAGAATTTTGAAGATAGCCTGGATGAGCGGGATGAATGGCAGCAAACCAAAGTTCTGCTGGGGAAAGTGGGCCAGAATAAGGAGAGAGGCCTCCGGCCCTTTCAGGTGAGGGAAAAGCTGCAGAGAATCATGTGGGACCTGTGCGGGGTGGAAAGAGAGGACAAAGGCCTTGCGCGGGGGGCCCGGGAGATGGAAAGATTAGAAAAGGAGATGTTGTCCCAGATGACTTTTGTCTCGCCCGCAGGGGACGACTCTTTCGGCACTTACCCGCGGGAGGTCCAGGAAGCCCTGGAAGTCAGGATGATGGTCACGTTGGGAAAGCTGGTCCTGGCCTCGGCCCTTTTCCGGAAAGAAACCCGCGGGCATCATATGCGCACGGATTATCCTTCTCCTTCCAGGGAGCCTGTACACACATTGGTGGCCAGAGGGAAGGGCCCCTGGGCGAAAGAAGTGAAAAGAAAAGAGCCGCGGGGATGAGCGGGACGATCAAAATCTCCATAGGCCGCAAGGATCCTTTCATCAGCAATGCCGTCCATTATCAGGATTATGAAATCCAAACCGACCGGGAAATGACCGTCCTGGAGGCCCTGCAGGAGATTTACCTCACCTACGATCCGACTCTGGCTTTCCGGCATTACCGGTGCGGGCGGAGACTCTGCCGTTCCTGCGAAGTAAAAGTAGACGGGAAAGTTGTCCGGGGCTGCGCCACCCTCCTTCATCCCGGAAGGACCTACCGGATCGAGGCCGCCCGCCCGGAGGCAGTCATCCGCGACCTGGTCTTCGATTTTGATGCCCCGAATTCATAGCCGGCCCGGGAATGAAAGGCGGACAATCATTCAAAATGCGGAATGCCGATTGCGGAATGCGGATTGTAAAAGAAAACCAAAAAAATCCGAAATCCGCAATCCGAAATAACTGAGCCGATGCTTTTTGCGCGCAACGCCCTTGCTTTCGGGCCACAAGCTTCCTTTTTTGCAGAAAAGACAATCGCCAAAGTGAAGGTGGGCAAAGGGCGATTCTCTCTTGCCAGGATTCCCAAGATCATGTTAGAAAAGAATTTATTCGGCGCCGCCGGAAGGAAGGACTGGCCCGTTTTTTTCTCATAGGCAACACCAAACAATGAGCTCTCCTTTGTCTGCCCGCTATGACTCATGAAGAACGAAAGATCGTCGCTCTTACCGGCTGCTCCCATGCCCTAAGCCATGGGTACCTCCTGATCTTTCCCGCCGTTCTGCTTCTCCTGAAGGATGAGTTTTCCATGGGGTACCTCGGACTGGGCGTGGTCGGCAACATCATGACCTTTTCCTACGGGCTGGGAGCCCTTCCGGGGGGAATGATCTACAACCGCTTGGGACCCAGAAAACTCTACCTCCTCTGTTTCCTGGGATCAGCGGTAGTGTCCCTGTTGATCGCCGCTTCTCCGAGTCTGATTCTTTTCACCGCAGGGCTGTCGGTCCTGGGAGCCCTCGGGAGCGTCTACCACCCGCTGGCCAATTCGCTGATCACCTCCAAAATCAAAGACTACGGGATCGCCCTCGGCATTCACGGAGCGGCGGGAAATGTGGGATTGGCCGCCGCCCCCATCCTGGCCGCGCTGATCGGCTCCCGATGGGGATGGAGGTCCGCTTATCTCCTGTTCGCGATCCCCGGAATCGCCCTGGCCGTCTGGTCGATCTTCATCGACATGCAAGTGGGGAAGGAAGAGAAAAAGACGCCGCCGGTCGGCCCGAAAACGACCCCGGCCTCCGGTATCCCGTTATGGGCTTATTTCTCCCTTCCTCTGGTCATCATCTACCTTCTGAATATGCTCCACAGTTTCAGCTTCCACGGAGTGACGTTATTTTTGCCCGCCTACATGGCCAAGAACATTTCCATCCAGATTTTTTCCTGGGACAGCGTGGCGATCGGGGGGATGTTTTCGGGGATCGCTTTGTTCACGGGTGTTTTCGGGCAGTACCTGGGGGGGGCCTTGGGGCAGAAGCCCAACCTGGAGCGGAACTTCCTGATCCTCTGCGCGGCCGGACTCCCTTTCATCCTGGCCATGGCCTTTACCCGGGACCTTTTCCTGATCGGGGCCGCCCTGGTGTATTTTTTCTTCAATTTCGCCCTCCAGCCAATGACCAACATTTTCCTGGCGCAGAGGACGACTGTACCGATGCGGGGCACTGCCTTCGGAATCTTCTTCTTTGCCGCCTTCGGCCTCGGGTCAGTTGCTTCCAGTTTTTCGGGATATATCGCCCAGCGGTTCGGTCTACCCTGGGTTTTTGTCGGATTGAGCTTCACCACCGTCATCCTGATTGCCGTGGCTTATTTCCTCCTGAAAATCAAAAATCGAGAAATTGTTTATCCGCAGATTTCGCAGATTACGCAGAGATAGAAAGGCTACGAATAACAAAAGCCTTACAACGGTCAAAGCTCAAATAGGCTTGGCCATACTGTTGATACAGATGATCTCGTAGAAAGTTAGAAGGCCGTCACTCCCGCGGAAGCGGGAGTCCAGAACGCTTGATGTGAACTGGATTCCCGCTTTCGCGGGAATGACGAACAGGGGCGCTTTACAAAATGACGGTATCAAGACGAATTCATCAACATCAATCAAAGAAAGGAGATAAAAAATGATCACCGGAATCGACCATGTCCACTTCATCTGCGGGGATGTGGAAAAGACAGTGAAGTACTTTGAGGAGGTCTTCGACGGGAAGATCGAATCCCGGGGGGAGCTGCGGGGTTACCCCATGGTGCGATTGCACGCCTACGGGATCCCCTTCAATATCATGGGGACCGATCCAAAGGCGGTAACGCTGGTGGCGGGCAAGGGTAGCCGCGGACTGGACCATTTCGGCTTTCGGGTCAAAGACCTGGAAAAGACCGTGGAGGATCTCAAAAAACGGGGAGCCAAGTTCAGTATCGGCCCCTCTGCTGGTTCCGCGGGTGTGAAATATGCCTTCATCGAAGGACCGGAGGGAATCCGCATCGAGCTGGTGGACCGAGGATAGGAATTCCCGGGAGCAGGGGGGCTGGCCAATTTTCGCCCTCCTGCTCTTTTGCGAATCAGGCTGCGGGGTTGCTCCGCCTGCCGGACGACAAAGTCCTTGACTTCCCCCCTCTCTTGAATATACTGAAACTTATTTGCCCCCGATTTTCCACTTCATTATCGCGGGAATTCTTCGTTAAAAGAGCGAGAAATGGACCCGGTTAAGTCGCGTATAGGCGCGGAGGTCGATGCGCTGGCCGGCGATTCATCCTTCCACGGCCATCGTGGACCCCGAGGTTCCCGGGCACTCCCAGATCTTTGCCGAAGCCACGATGAGCCCCCGGGGAAAGGACGCTCTGCTGAAGGCCGCCAAGTTCCTGGCCATGACGGGGTATGATTATCTGACCTCGGCGGAGTTAAGGGAGCGAGTGAGGGAAGCCTTTCAAAAGAGGGAATAATGGAATATTGGAATAGTGGAATGATGGGATTAAAGAGAAAAAAGCGGTTGGGATACGCTTTCTTTCTTCCCCAATATTCCAGCATTCCATTCTTCCATCATTCCAGTTTTTTCCACCATTCCAGTATTTTTATCCACAAAGGAGGGGAAAATGAAAAAGCATACATTCTTCGGGTTTCATCCTCATCATTTTCATGGTGGGCCTTTTTACACCCCCAGATCAGCCTGGCCCAGAAGCCCCTGGTTATCGGTTTCGAGGGGGACGCGGCCACGCTCGACCCGCACGGGCGGAATGAGACGACGACCACCACGATTCAGCGGCACGTTTACGAAAACCTGGTCGGTTTTGATGAAAACCTGAAGATCGTTCCGGAACTGGCGGAAAGCTGGAAGTTGGTCGATGACAACACCTGGGAGTTTAAACTGCGCAAGGGGATCAAGTTCCACAACGGTGAACTGATGAACGCCGAGGCCGTGAAATATTCCCTGGAGCGCTGCAAGACGCACCCCAAGAGCCAGTACAAGCACATGGTGCCGCCTTACAAAGAAATCAAGGTCATGGATGACCATACCGTACGGTTCATCACCCAAACGCCCACTCCGGAAGCCCTGATCATGCTGGAGAACATCAGCATCATGCCCCCCAAGTGGACCCAGGAATGGGACAAGAAGGATCACTCCTACCTGACCCGGAACATGGTGGGGACCGGGCCTTACAAGTTCGTGGAGTGGGTCAAAGACGACCATGTCACCCTGGCGGCCAACAAAGACTGGTGGGGGGGGAAAGTGGATTTTGAAAAGGTTATTCTCCGCCCCATTCCGGAAAATGCCACCCGGGTGGCGGCTCTCCTGACCGGGGAAATCGATGCCTGCTGGGGCGTTTCCATCCCGGACATCCCCCGGGTGGAAAAGCACAAAAATACCTACGTCAGCCGTTGCATGAGCCAGCGGGCGATCTACGTGATGTTCGACATCTCCTCGGACAAAGGCGGCCCGGCGCCCAAAGCCAACCCGGGGATTCCCGCGGGCAAACCCAATCCCTTCAAAGATTTCAGGGTCCGCAAGGCCATTGCCCATGCCATCAATGCGGATGACATCATCAAATACGTCATGGAAGGGAGCGCTTATCCTGCCGCGCAGATCATCAGCACCTACGCCTTCGACACCCATAAGACCCTCCAGCGGCCCAAATACGACCCGGCGCTGGCCAAGAAGCTTCTGGCGGAGGCAGGTTATCCCAATGGGTTCGAGTCCAACTTCGACACCCCCAACGACCGCTACATCAACGACCAGCAGGTGGCCGAGGCCATCGCCGCCCAGCTGGCCAAAATCGGGATCAAGCTGAAGGTCATCGCTACTCCGAAGGCGGTCTTCTTCCCGAAGATGGACCGCTATCGAATCCCCCTTCTTCCTCGTCGGATGGGGAACGCTCTCCTGGCAGGGGACCATGAACTCCTTCTTCCGGGAGTTGAAAGGAACCTACGGAAGAAACAACCGGGGACGTTTCTCCGATCCGGAGCTGGAAAAGAAGATGGACATCTCCAACGGGATGATGGATGAGGCCAAGAGGCAGAAACTGAGAAACGAAATCGCGGAGAAGATTTACGGAACCTATTATGTCATCCCGCTCTACTACCAGGAAAACGTGTTTGGCTTCTCCAAGGGGATCAAAGACGGCAAATCCCGGGTGGACGAAAGATTATTCGCCCATCAATTGAAGAGGGCGAATTAGCCCAAATGAACATCCCATTCGATCCGGGCTGAGGAGGGACGGGTTCAAACCCGCCCCTATCCCGGCTCTGGAAGGATCTCCGAGGGGCCCTTCCGGGGGAGCGAGGAAAAGAATTACGATAAATAAATCAGAATCGGATTGCGTTGGAAGAATTCGCAGGGGCAATTCTTGGATTGCCCCTGCAGTTTTATTCGGGACAGGGTTCATGAGTCTCTACATCTTGCGGCGCCTGTATCAGGCGGGCCTGGTTTTTCTCGTGGTGAGCGGGATTGTCTTCTCCATCCTGCACATCTCCGGAGACCCCGTTGCCCTCCTCATGCCGCCGGATGCTCCCCCGCCCGATGTGGAGGAGATGAGGCGGACCCTGGGCCTGGACAAACCGCTGATCATTCAGTACGGCCTTTTCCTCCGGAATGCCGCCCGGGGAAACCTCGGCGTCAGCTACCACCACGGCCAGCCGGCCTTAGGAATGGTCCTGGAACGCCTGCCGGCCTCGCTGGAGCTGGTGGTCACCACCATCCTCATCAGCCTGATCCTCGCCGTGCCGGTCGGGATCCTGGCCGCCTCCCGGCGGGGGACCTGGGTGGACCGGGCCAGCCTCATCGGGTCCCTGGTGGGGATCTCGGCCCCGCCTTTCTGGATCGGGATTGCCTTCATCTTCATCTTCTCCGTGGAACTCCAATGGCTGCCCTCTTCCGGGCGGGGGACCTGGGCCCATCTCATCCTGCCGGCCACCTCCCTGGCGCTCTACCGTCTGGCCCTCTTCATCCGACTGATCCGGGCGGGGATGCTGGACGTGATGACCATGGATTTTATCCGCACGGCCCGTTCCAAAGGGGTGAGCGAAAAGAAGGTGATCTATAAACACGCATTGAAAAACACCCTGATTCCCTTCGTGACCATCGCCGGCATGCAGATGGGCTCTCTTCTGGCCGGAGCCATCGTAACCGAGAAAGTCTTTGCCTGGCCCGGGATGGGCCGCCTGTTCCTGGACGCCGTGGGAATGATGGATTTTCCGGTGATCATCGCCTGGGCGTTGGTCACCGCCACTATTTTTCTGGTCATGAACCTGGCGGTCGACATTCATTTACGTCTACCTGGACCCGAGGATCCGGCACGAAAAATGACCGTGGAATCTTCTCCCCCTATGATTTCAAATCATTTCTCCGAGGAGCCCTACAGTCCGCCCAGGGCCCGTTTCTGGGGTTTCGAGTATATTCCTGCGGAACGCCAGCTCCTGCACTCTTTCCTGAGCAATAAATTGGTCCTGGGCGCTCTGGGGGTGCTCCTTTTCCTGCTGGCCTGCGCGATCTTTGCCTACTGGGTTGCCCCCGTGGATCCCCTTGAGCAAACCTTACGAGCCCGTCTCAAGCCGCCGGTTTGGGACGAGAGGGGCGTTAGCCCGTATTACCTGGGCACGGACCGCCTGGGGCGGGATGTCCTGTCCAACATCATCTTCGGGCTGCGCATTTCCCTCCTGGTCGGGTTTTTCGCCGTGGGCATTTCCATGCTCATCGGGCTGACCCTGGGATTGACCGCCGGCTACAAGCGGGGGTTTTGGGAGACCTTCATCATGCGGGCCGTGGATGTTCAGCTGTCGCTACCGCTGATCATGGTGGCTCTCTGCTTCATGGTCATCTTCGGGCAGGGGCTGTGGAAGATGATCGTCGTTCTGGCCATCACCGGCTGGGCGGAATACGCCCGGACCGTCCGCGGGACGGTCCTCTCCATCCGGGAGAAAGAATACGTGGAAGCGGCCCATGCCCTGGGGTTCGGCCCCTGGACCATCATGGTCAAATACCTCCTGATCAATTCCATCACGCCGGTGCTGGTCCTCTCGGCGGTGCAGGTTCCCCGGGTCATCATCCTGGAAGCGACGCTGAGCTTCCTCGGTTTGGGGGTTCCGGTGACCACCCCTTCCATCGGCCTGGCCATCGCCCGGGGATACCAGGTCCTTTTCTCCGGGAGCTGGTGGGCTTCCATCTTCCCCGGTCTGGCCTTGATGCTGCTGGTGGCCTGCATCAACATCGTGGCCGACTGGCTCCGGGATGCCCTGGAGCCCAGGTCGCGGGAGCAAGTCTGACATGGGCCGGCTGCTCACCGTCAAAGACCTGAAGATCTACTTCCACATCCTGGCCGGAACCGTCCGGGCCGTGGACGGGGTCAGATTTTCACATCGACCAGGGAGAGACGCTGGGGGTCGTGGGGGAGTCGGGCTGCGGCAAGAGCGTCACCGCCATGGCCCTCCTTCAGCTCATCCCCATGCCGCCGGGAGAACTCGTGGGAGGAACCGCCGAGTTCGAAGGGAGCGATCTGTTGCGGCTCGACAGCGACCAGATCCGGAAAGTGCGGGGGAACCGCATCTCCATGATTTTCCAGGAGCCCATGACCTCTCTCAACCCGGTCTTCACCATCGGCAACCAGATCGGCGAAGCCATCCAGCTCCACCAGGGGTTGAACGCCCGTCAGGCAGAGGAAAAAGCCGTGGAAATGCTCGACCTGGTGGGAATCCCCGATCCCCACCGGAGGGTGAAGGAATACCCCCACCAGCTCAGCGGGGGCATGCGCCAGCGGGTCATGATCGGGATGGCCCTCTCCTGCAACCCGGCCCTCCTCATCGCCGACGAGCCGACCACCGCCCTGGACGTGACCGTGCAGGCCCAGATCCTGGAGCTGATGCTCGACCTGCAGAAGAAAATCAACATGAGCATCCTGATGATCACCCACAACCTGGGGGTCATTGCCGAGGTGGCCAACCGGGTGATCGTCATGTATTGCGGGAAGATCGTGGAGTCGGCGGATGTGCATTCCATCTTTCATAAACCCATGCATCCTTACACCCGGCAGCTTCTGGCCTCCGTACCCCACCTGGGAGTGGAGCAAACCCGACTCCAGGAGATCCCGGGCGTGGTCCCGAGTCTCTATGCTCTGCCTCCAGGGTGCGATTTTCATCCCCGCTGCGCGGAGGCGGCTGAGGCCTGCAAACTCCGGAGTCCGGATTTATCGGAGCTGGAACCCGGCCATTGGGTGGCCTGCGACCGGGCGGCGCGGAAGTCATAATGAACAACGGAAGCCTATTAAGCATTCGCGATCTGAAAAAATATTTTCTGCTGAAGCGGACCACCGCCTTCGGTCCCCGGGAGAAGGTTTACGCGGTGGATGGAGTGAGTTTCGACCTCCGGAGGGGGGAGATCCTCGGCCTGGTGGGAGAATCAGGATGCGGGAAATCGACTCTCGGGCGGACCATCCTCCATCTGCTTGAGCCAACGGCAGGAAAGATCTTCTTTGAAGGCCAGGACATTACCGAGTTGAAGGCCGGCCAGCTGAAAAAGTTCCGGGCCCAGATGCAGATTATCTTTCAGGACCCCTACTCTTCGCTCAATCCGCGGTTGACCGTGGAGCATATCGTCGGCGATGCTTTGAAAACCCATGGCCTGGCCACCGGCGATGAGGTGCCCGACCGGGTGGCGGACATGCTGGACAAGGTCGGCATCCACCGGGAAAAGATGAGATGCTTTCCCCACGAGTTCTCCGGGGGCCAGCGTCAGCGCATCGGCATCGCCCGGGCCCTGATCCTGCGGCCCAAGCTGATCATCTGCGACGAGCCGGTGAGCGCCCTGGATGTTTCCATCCAGGCGCAGGTGATCAACCTGCTGGGGGACCTGAAGAAGGAGTTCCAGCTGTCCTACATCCTGATCGCCCACGACCTCTCCGTGGTGAACCACGTGAGCGACCGCATCGCGGTCATGTACCTGGGCAAGGTCATCGAACTGACCACCAGAAAGAAGCTTTTGACCCAGCCCCTCCATCCTTACACCCAGGCCCTCATGTCCGCCGTTCCGGTATTGGACCCGGACAAGAAGAAAAAGCGGATCATCCTGAAGGGAGACGTCCCCAGTCCGGTCAATCCCCCCTCCGGCTGCCGCTTCCACCCCCGCTGCTTCAAAGCCATGGACGTCTGTTCCCGCATCGAACCCCTCTGGGCGGAAGTGGAACCCGAGCACTTCGCCATGTGCCATCTCTACGGGGCGTGCCAACCCCACTGAAATAGCAGGGTCCAGGGGGCGGGGTGCAGGGTGCAGGGGGCGACGAACAGGGGGGAGGGTGTAGGGGAATCCAATTGCGGAATGCGGATTGCGGATTGCGGAATGAAAAAAACACGGGGTAGGGTGTGGGGGAAGGCTTCCTTCCAGAATTAAGCCATCCTGAATTGGGTCATTCGATTGTAGAGGCGCGCGGCGACTCGACTGAGCTCGTCGAAGTCGCGCGCCCGTCAGATGGGCAGGCGCCGCCTGCCCCTACATATTATTTATGTCGGGCCGCTTCAATTATCAAAGCCCCAATCCACTCCGCCAATTTTACCAACTCCTCCACGGTTATGGATTCCTGGGTGCTGTGGTAGCCCTGTCCTCCCATGCCTAGGACGATGGTTTGAATTCCCTTCTCGTTCAAGTCGTTTCCGTCGCTTCCGCCGTTGGTGGAGGTGATGACCGGATTTAACCCCACGGCCCGGGAAGCGGCCAGAGCGATCTTTACTGGGGCTTCGTCTTTTCCGACGGAGAAACCGTTGTATTCGCGTTTGACCTGGACCTCGACTTTTCCTCCCGCTTCGCGGGCCGCATCTTCCATGGCTGAGCGCATATTTTGGACCTGTTCTTCAAGCTTCTCGAGAACCAGGCTTCTCGCTTCCCCCTCGATTTCTACCCGCTCCGGCACGGTGTTCCTTCCCGATCCCCCGGAGATCTTTCCCAGGTTGGCCGTGGTTTCCTCGTTGATCCGTCCGAGTTTCATCCGGATGACGGCCTGGGAGGACATGACCATGGCGCTGATTCCTTTCTCCGGAGAGATCCCCGCATGCGCCGCTTTGCCGATAAACGCAGCCCGGATGGAGTCGTAGTAGGGGGCGCGGTGGATGATCGTGCCCAGGGGCCCCCCGCCATCCGGGACAAAACCGATGCGAGATCGGAGGCGGGAAGTGTCGAAGGCCTTGGCCCCCAGGTGCCCCCGTTCTTCTCCCCAGGTGAAAAGAAGCTCCACGTCACCATGATTGGGGCGGGAAGTTTGCAGCCAGCGGAACACTTCCAAAGTTGCGGCGATCGAGGCCTTGTTGTCCGCCCCCAGAATGGTGGAACCACCGCTTCGGATCCGGCCATTTTCCAGGCGAGGTTTGATCCCGCGTCCCGGTTCCACCGTATCCGTATGCATGGAGAGGAGAATCGGTCGGAGATTTCGGTTTGTTCCCGGAAGGACGGCGAAGAGATTTCCCGCGCCGTTCTGCCCGGTCCGGTCGTTCTCCACGGCCAGCCCCAGCTTCTTCAATTCCTCAGCCAGGGCCGATACGAAGGGGGCTTCCGCAAAGGAAGGAGAATCAATTTGAACGAACTCCATGAATTGGCGGACCAAACGATCAGGATCGATGGAGATCATGGCAATCCTTTCTCCTTTCCTTAAGGGAAAGCCCTGGCTCTGCCGGGGGGTTCAAAGCGCTTGATAGTCCCGCGATGCTTGGGTCGTGGCCCGGGGGCAAGGAGCTTGTGCGCAAAAAGCATCGGCCCAGTTATTTCGGATTGCGGATTGCGGATTTCGGATTTTTTTGGTTTTCTTTTTCAATCCGCATTCCGCAATCGGCATTCCGCATTTGAATTGTCCGCCCGGTCCATGAAATGGAAGCCGCCTCATGGTTTTTGCGCAGAAGGTCCTTGCCCCCGGGCCTGGCACCTGGTCGAAGGCCACCTTTAGAGCGGTGCCCATTTCAATCCGCTTTGAGCGATTCACGGTTTTTCAAGCCTCCGGCTCTGCCGGAGGTCGTGACTTTCTTAGAGCTGAGCTAGAGCCGAGCGGACCCGGTCCATTCCTTTTTCTATCTCTTCCACGGGCGCGCAGTAGGAGATTCGAACATAGCCCTCCCCCTGGGGCCCGAAGGCGTCTCCCGGCACGACGGCGGTCCTGGCTTTTTCCAGCAGGAATTCTGCGAATCGGGCGGAGGTGAGACCGAATTTTTTGATCGAAGGAAAGACGTAGAAAGCGCCCCGGGGGCGCACGTAGGAAAATCCAATTTCGTCAAGCCGGGCCATCAAAGCTTTTCGCCGCCGGTCGAATTCGGCCGCCATCCGGCGGACGCAGTCCTGGGAGGCGGTCAGAGCTGCCTGGGCTCCCACCTGGACAAAGGTATTCGGGCAGCTGACGATATGCTGATGCAATTTCAAAGCCTGGGTAATCACTTCCCCGGGGGCGATGAGATAGCCGATCCGCCAGCCGTCCATGGCATAGGTTTTGGAAAAGCTGCCGATGATGAGCGTTCTCTCTTTCATTCCGGGCGCCTTGGCAATGGGAAAGTGCTGGACCCCGTCGTAGAGCATGCCGTTGTAAATGTCGTCCGAAACTACGAGGATGTTGCGCCGCTGGGCCAGACGGGCGATGGGCTCCAGGTCCTCCTGTGGAAAAACCTGCCCGGTCGGGTTGTGGGGGGAATTGAGAATCAATACTTTGGTTTTCTCGGTAATAAACTTCTCCAGGTAATCCGCCTTCAACAGGAATTGATTTTCTTCTTTGAGCGGAATGGAAACGCACGTCGCCCCCCCAAAAGAAGCATAGCCGGGATAGTAAACATACATGGGCTCGGGGACCAGGACCTCATCCCCCGGGTTCAGGACACTCATGAGGCCGATAAAAATCGCTTCCGCAGCCCCCGTGGTGACCAGGATCTCCCCTGGGTCAATCTTCAATTGATAGTCTTCCATAAAGCGATGACCGATGGCCTCGCGAAGTTCCACGGTGCCGGCGCTTGCGGTATAGTGGACCTTTCCTTCCGCGAGGGCTTTCGCGGCCGCCTCCTTGATATGCTCGGGGGTGTCGAAATCGGGCCGCCCGATGGAGAGATCGGTAATCGCAATCCCCTTGCGCTTGGCCGCTTCCACCTTACCCATGACTTCTCTTATTTTCGAGAACCCTATTTCCAGAACTCGATTAGATAGTAGTTGACTCGGCATTGTTTTTTCCTCTTTGGGCACAATTCCATTTGTAACGGACGAAACATGTTCCACGACTCGGCGCGAGAAAAGGACCCTTGCGGCCAACATCCGTAGGGGCGGTTCGCGAACCGCCCCTACCCCGGCCGCGATGCCCCAGATATTTCTTTCTTATCCACAGTTTGGCAGCCGTTAGGCAATAAGCTTGTAGGGGCACGATGTCCCGCGAAACGCGGGATGTCCCTACGGTTCTCCGGAGCGCAGCTCTTCCGTCGCCTGGGTATCGATTTCCAGGGTCGCTGGGTCAAGGGCCGTCCGGTAGACCTCCCTTGCCTGGGCAAGACTGATGAGCCCGTCGATGACGTCTGCGCGAACCTGGGCGGGGTCGCGCTCCTCGGGCCGGTAGAAACCCCCGCCCCCGGGAAGCTCGAGAGTGACCCGCTGGCCGGGCTTGAGGATATACTTGGTCTTGGAATGGGGGACGGTCCCGTCGTCGAGGTAGATGCGGCCCTTGGCCCCGTCGAGGCCGCCGGCAAATCCCTTGGCAGCGAAGCGGATGCGGTCGTACATGGGGGAGTGCTGGGACGGATGTCCCCCGCGCACTTTAAGGACCATTCGCTGCCCCAAACCCCCGCGGAATTTCCCTGGCCCACCGCTGTCCGGGATGAGCTCGCGGCATTCGATGAACAGGGGAGAGACATTTTCCACCAATTCCACCGGGACTCCATGGATGCCGCTGGGAAAGGCGGTGGCCGAGAGGCCGTCCTTGGTGGGGCGGGCCCCGGTTCCCCCGGCGGAAAAGAAAACATAGCAGAAAGGTTCGCCGCGCTCATCGATGCCGTCGAACTGAGTGTTCCAGAGGCCCTGGGAGCCTTCGGCAACGACCCGGTCGGGGATCACGCGGCTGAGCGCCCCGAAGACCGCCGCGGAAAGGAAATGGCCCAGGATGTGGCGCGCTCCCACCGGGGCGGGACGAAGGCAGTTCAGGATGGACCCCTCCGGCGCGATGACGGTTATGGGCCGGAAGCTTCCCTCGTTGTTCGGGACTTCCGGGCTCACCGAGCACTTGATGGGGTAGGTGGTGTAGGCGTGGCAGTAACTGTAGACCACGTTGATTCCCCGGCCCGACTGGGGGGAAGTCCCGGTGTAGTCGGCGGTCATCCGGTCCCCGGCGATGGTGATGGCCAGCTTGACCACGATGGGCTCGTCAAAACCGTCCATGTCGATCTGGTGGCGGTAGGTTCCGTCGGGAATGGCCTGGATGGCCTCCCGCATGGATTGCTCGCTGCGCTCGATGATGGCCGCCGACAGTCCCTCCAGGTCGGAGAGGCCGTGGTCCTCCATCATCTCCACCAGCTTTTTGCCCCCCACCTCGTTGGCGGCGATCATGGCATAGACGTCCCCCAGGACGGTTTGGGGGACCCGGACATTGGCCCGGATGATCCGGATGAGGTCCTCATTCAGCCGTCCCCGGTCCACCAGCTTCATGATCGGGATGGCCAGCCCTTCCTCGTAGATGGAAGGGGCGTCGGCGCCGAAGATGCGGCCGCCGATGTCCATGACGTGGCAGGTGTTGGCGAAGAGCCCGATCGCCTTTCCCCGGTGGAAGACGGGGGTCACGATGGTGAAATCATGGTGGTGGCCGGAAGCCAGCCAGGGGTCGTTGGTGACCAGGGTGTCTCCCGGCTGCAGGCCGGCCAGGGGATACTCGCGCAGAAAATGGCGGACGGAGGTGGCCATGCAGTTGATGTGGCCGGGCGTTCCGGTCACCGCCTGGGCGATCATGTTTCCCGCCGCGTCGAAGACGCCCGCGGAGAGGTCGCCCGCCTCGCGCACCACGGTGGTGAAACTGGCGCGCATGAGGGCCGCGGCCTGCTCGTTGGTGATGGAGATCAAGCGGTTCCAGAGAACCTCGAGGGTGATGGGATCAAATTGGGTCGTTTTCATGCCGCTGTTCCGTGTTTGGTTGTTGGTGTTTGGATTCCGCCGCTTGATAAAAGCCGGCCCTCGACCGGATGCCAGGCCCGGGGGCAAGGGCTTTGTGGGCAAAAACCATGAGGCGTTTTCGATTCCATGGACCGGGCGGGCCTCCGGAATTGCGGAATGTGGATTGCGGAATGCGGATTGAAAAAGAAAACTCCAAAATCCGAAATCCGCAATTCGAAATCCGAAATTCTATTGGCCGATGCTTTTTACCCACAAAGCCCTTGCCCCCGGGCCACAACCAGGCCTCCCGGAATCGTCCAACTTCATGAATCCGCCAGCAGAGTCGGGCGCCGGACCCCTTTCCGTTTTGGCGGGAGAAAATCCGGCGGGTGAAATTTTTCCTGCGACCGCATCCCCGGGATTCCGCAAAGGAACGCGGGCCCAAAGGCTATGCTTTCGGAAATCCCCAAAAACCGGAGGCGGGGGCAGCACCCATCGTTAAATGCCCGCGGGCTTAGGAGGAAACACTGCCTATTTTGTCCCGCCAAAACGGAAAGGGGTCTGGCGCTGTCTGATGATTTGCAGGCAGCGGACAAAAGAGGTCCTCCGGTTCAATGCCGGGGCAGGCGAAGCATGAGGCTTCCCGACGGGTCCACCCAGGCCGTCCCCGGTCCGTTTATGACCAACGTGCTCTCCCTCTCCTCCACGACGGCCGGGCCATCGAACTTCACGCCGACGGGAAGGCGGTACCGGTCATAGACCGCCACTTCTTCGTACCTTGCCGGCCCGGGAAGATAGATCCGGCGCCTTCCCTTCAGGGCTTCGCCAAGGCTTGCCCCCTGGGACCACCAAGTCCCCGCTCCGATCTGCGGGCGGGGCCCCGTGGCCACCAGCCGCCAGTTCACCCCCTCGATGGGGATTTCCGGACACAGGCGCTGGTAGATGTCCTGGTACTCCTTTTCGAAGGCCCGGCGAAACTCTTCCAGTTGTCCCGGACCGTATTGTCCGCCCGGGAGCACAACGCTGATTTCAAAACCCTGTCCCGCGTAGCGCATGTCCGCCGAGCGGATGAACTGCATGTCCGGTAAGGCGACGCCGGCGTCCAGGAGAAGCTCGCGGCCCTTGGCTTCCAGCTCGGCGTAGATGGAATTCAATCGCTCCCACTGCAGCTCTTCCAACCGGGTGATGTAGCTGCGGCTCAAGTCAAAGGCCATGGGGGCCAGAAGGAAACCAAAAGCGGAGCATACGCCCGCGCCGGCCGGAACGACGATGGTTTCCAGCCTCAGCTTCTCGGCCACCTGGTAGGCGTGCACGGGACCGGCGCCGCCGAAGGCCACGAGGGAGAAGCGCCGCGGGTCGATCCCTTTTTCCACCGCGTGAATCCGGGAGGCGTTGGCCATGTTCTCGTTGACCACCTCGTGCACCCCCCAGGCGGCCCGTTCCAGGGACAGGTTGAGCGGCCCGGCGATCTTTTCCCGCAGGGCCGCTTCCGCCAGTTTCGGGTCCAGTTGCATTTCGCCGCCCAGGAAGAAATGGGGATCCAGGTAGCCCAGGGTGAGGTCGGCGTCGGTCACCGTGGGTTCCTTGCCGCCGCGGCCGTAGCAGGCCGGGCCCGGGTCGGCCCCGGCGCTTTCCGGTCCCACCTTGAGAAGGCCGAGGGGGCCGATGGAAGCGATGCTCCCGCCCCCCGCGCCGATCTCGATCATTTCGATGACCGGGATTTTGACCGGCAGACCGCTCCCCTTTTTGAAGCGGTAGACCCGGCCCACCTCGAATTCATTCACCCGGAGGGGGTCGCCGTTCTGGATGATGCAGGTTTTCGCCGTGGTTCCTCCCATGTCGAAGGAAATAATGTTGGCCAGCCCCGTCTGTTTCCCGACCCAGGCGGCGGCCAGGGCTCCGCCGGCGGGTCCGGATTCGAGCAGGCGTATGGGATACCGGCCTGCGGTCTGGGGGGAGGTGATTCCCCCGTTGGAAAGGATGATATACAGCCGCCCCCCCATCCCGAGTTCAGCAAGACCCTTTTCCAGAATTTCCATGTACCGACGCACCGCGGGCATGGCATAGGCGTTGGCCACGGTGGTGGAGGTACGCTCGTACTCGCGCACCTCGGGGGCCACCTCGGAGGAGAGGGACACGGGAAAGCCGGGGCGCTTGGCCAGGATCAGGTCGCGGAGCATCCGCTCGTGGGCGGGGTTGCGGAAAGAATGCAGCAGGGAGATGGCGGCCGATTCCACGCCGAGAGCCAGAAGGCGGCTGACCGCCCGTTCCGCTTCCTCCGGGGTGAGGGGGGTCAAGACCTGCCCCCTATGATCCAGCCGTTCGGCGACCTCCAGCCGCTGCCGCCGGGGAACCAGAGGGCGGGGCAGTTCGAGGAAAATATCATATATGTCGTAGCGCATCTCCCTCCCGATCTCCAGGGCGTCCCGGAAACCGCGGGAGGTGAGAAGCCCGGTCGAGGCTCCTTTGCGTTCGATGATCAGGTTGGTCACCAGGGTTGTGCCGTGGATCGCCTTCACCACCTGATGCGCGGCAATCCCGTCACGCTCCAGCATTTCCCGTAGGACTTCGGTGACCGCCCGGGCAGGGTTGTCCGTGGAGGTCAGCCGTTTCCCCAATGAAAGCCGGCCGGAAGCCGGGTCCAGGATAACCACATCGGTAAACGTTCCGCCGATGTCAATCCCCACCTGGTATTCGTCCGCCACTATTCCCTTCTCCGCTGTTTTTTTATGTTGTCAGCTGTCAGAAAAATGATTCCCTTCTTCGGATGGATTGCTGGCATCGACAGTCATGACCCCTCCGAGTGCACTCCGGGTCACCCAACTCAATTTTTCTCATGATGCGAAAGAGAAGTTCGGAAGCATGGCCGAGGTTGCAGGAGCGGCAGTCGCCGAACTTTCTTCTCATATTACCCAACGCGGGGACCAGCGGCAAGAGAGTTTTTTCCGAAAAGCCGCGCTTCCCAAGCGGCCTCGTAAGTAAACCTTGGTCATCGAATGGAGTTGTTTTTTCCTCTTTTTCCGAATAGGATAACCTTCAGGCAGACTTCTCCGGAAATCCGGATGGAAGGAGAAAGGACAATGGGATTGCTGGAATTCTTCCGCCCATCTCTGAAGACCCTGCACGGCAGCCTGATGGATGCGGTGAAAGACCTGACCGATGAACAACTTCATTTTCGGCCCCTGGGAAAAGGCAATCATATCGCCTTTGCCTTCTGGCACGCCGTCCGCACCGAGGATTCGGTCATGAACTTTTTACTCCAGAAAAAGCCTCCGGTGTGGAATGTGGAAGGCTGGGATAAAAAATTCGGCATGGACCCACGAGCCCAGGGAACGGGGATGAGCGCCGAGCAGGCGGCCGACCTTCGTATCTCCAGCCTGGCTGATTTCCTGAAATACTCGGATCAGGTCTTCAAGGCCAGCGAAGCCTACCTGGAAACCCTGAAGGAGACGGAGCTGGACCGGGTGGAAGAGTTTAGGTTCCTGGGCAAGCGGAGCTTCGGATCGGTCATCGGGGGCATCATCCTGAACCACGGCTCCGGCCACCTGGGAGAGATCTGGTACGTGAAGGGGCTAATGGGACTGAAGGGCTGCCCGATATAAGAGATCGCTTGAGCGTCCGCTGGCCTCGAGGCTGCTGAGGATAAAGAACTTACGAACAGAATCAAGCAACGAGCTAACCGAACCGTCCCGAGCACTCCGAGCAACCAGAGTTATGCCTTCAGCATTCACCCACGCTTTCATCGCCATCCCTTTGGGAAAAACTTTTTTCGAAAAGGAGATGCCCCCGCGCTTCTGGCTCCTGGCCGTCCTCTGCTCTATCCTTCCGGATGTGGATGTGTACAGCTTTTACTTTAACACCGGGTATGGAAGTCTCTGGTGGCACCGGGGATTCACCCATTCTCTGTTCTTTGCTTTTCTCCTGAGCCTGGCCGTAGTGTGGCTGGGTTTCAGAGAGGATGACCCCTTTCGTCCCCCCCGCTGGAAGTTATGGCTCTTCTTTTTCCTGCTCACCTGTTCCCACGGCGCTTTGGATGCCTTGACCGGAAGGGCCTATGGGGTCGCCTTTTTCTCGCCCTTCGATACGACCCGCTATTCCTTTCCCTGGGCCCCCATAAAGATCTCTCCCATCGGCCTGAAATCCTTCTTCAGTCCCCGGGGAAAGGAAGTGATACTGAGCGAGATCTGCTGGGTCTGGATTCCTTCCCTTCTGTTATGGGCCGTGGTCCGCGGGAGTCCGATGGATGAAATCCAGGAGCCTGTCCCGCCCGGTCAAAGAGGTTGAATCATGAGCCCGCCTGAAAATTCAAAACCGACCGACCGGATCGTCACCTCCACCTGCTCCTTCGATTGCGGGTCCCGCTGTCTTCTCCAGGTTCATGTTTCGGAGGGGTTGGTCCATAAAATCACCACCGATGATCAACCGGGGCCCGGACTCAAGGCCTGCGCCCGCGGCCTGGCCCAGCGCGATGTCCTGTACGCCAAAGACCGGCTGAGATCCCCTTTGAAAAGGGTGGGGGAGAGGGGCAGCGGGAAATTCGAGCCCATCTCCTGGGAAGAGGCCCTGGGGAGAATCGCCGGGGAACTCCAAAGAGTGAAAGACCAGCATCGGCCCCCCATCCGTTTTCCTGATGGACTTCTTCGGCTCCATGAGCCCCCTGCACAACACCGGCCGCACCGGCCGGCGCTTCTTCTCCCTCTTCGGCGGATGCACCACCTGGTGGGGGAACACCTCCGTGGAGGCGGCCATCTTCTCTTCCCAGATGACCTTCGGGACTTTCTTCACCCGGAACACCCGGGACAATCTTCTCCATTCGAAACTGATCCTTCTCTGGGGGTGGAATCCCCTGGAAACGCGGTTCGGGCCGGATACGGCCTATTACCTCTCCCAGGCCAAAAAGAAGGGAGCCCGGATCATCTGCGTGGATCCCCGGTTGAGCCCCACGGGCAAGAGCCTGGCCGACCAGTGGATTCCCATCAGACCGGCCACGGATACGGCTTTGCTCGTGGCCATGGCTCAGGTCATGATCTCCGAGGATCTTTACGACCGCCGGTTCATCGAGACCTACACTTCCGGGTTTGAGAAATTCAGGGATTACGTCATGGGCCGGGAAGATGGAATTCCCAAGACGCCCCCCTGGGCGGAGAGGATCACCGGAGTACCCTCTGAGGTCATTGTCCGGCTGGCCCGCGACTACGCCCTCCTCAAACCCGCGGCCCTGTATGCCGGATGGGCCCCGGGCCGGACTGCTTACGGAGAGCAGTACCACCGGGCCGCTTCCACCCTGGCGGCCATGACCGGGAACATCGGAGTTGTAGGAGGCCATGTCTCCGGAGGGACGGACCGGATGGCCATGGGGATTTTGCGCAAGAGCCTGCCCGTCCCCGAAAGCAAAAATCCCATGGTTCATGTGTCCGATTTGTATGACCTCCTTCTCCGGGGCAAGGCAGGAGGGTTTCCCAGCGACATCAAGGTCCTCTACATTTTGGGCTGCAACCTATTGAACCAGTGGCTGAACACCAACAAAGGGGTCCAGGCCCTGAAGAAGCCGGAACTGATCGTTGTCCATGAACTCTTCATGACCCCTACGGCGCGCTTTGCCGACATCGTTCTTCCCGTGGCCCATTTCCTCGAACGGCAGGATGTGGGCCAGCCCTGGACCGGCGGGCCTTACAATATTCTGATGGAGAAGGCCGTGGAACCTCTCCCCGGGGTGAAATCGGACCTGGATATCTTCTCCGAGCTGGCTTCGCGGTTGAACATTGCGGGTTACAACGACAAGACCGAGGAAGAGTGGCTTCAAGAATTTCTCTCCGATACTCCGGGGCTTCCCGATTATCCCCGGTTCAAGGAGAAGAAAGTCCATTCCTACGAGATCCGGAAACCCTGGGTGGCTTTTCAGGAAGAAATTGAAGATCCCCTCAACCATCCCTTCCGCACTCCATCCGGCAAGATCGAGATCTACAGCCGGAAAATCGCGGAGATGAATGACCCGATGATTCCTCCCATTCCCAAATACATCGAGCCCTGGGAAGGGCCGAGGGATCCTTTGACGAGCAAATACCCCCTCCAGATGGTAAGCCCTCATTCCAAGGGAAGGGTGAACGCCACCCTGGACAACATCCCGAGGCTCAAGGCCATTGCCGATGATGACCTCTGGCTCAACCCGGGGGATGCGGAGACGAGGAAGATTCAGCCCGGGAGAAAGCATCAGGGTTTTCAACGATCGGGGGCAGATGATCCGGAAGGCTAAAGTGACGGACCGGATCATGCCCGGGGTGGTAAGCCTGGAGGCCGGTTCCTGGTATGACCCTGACGATAAGGGAGTAGACCGGGGCGGCTGCGTGAATGTTCTGACGGTGGATAAGAAATCTCCCGCCGGAGCCTTCCCCTGCAACAGCTGCCTGGTTGAGGTCGAGGGAGAAAAAAAGCCGTCCCCCACCTAAAAGGAAAGGCTCTCGCGATAGGGTTCGGGCCAGAGGATTCCTGACCATAACCATGAGGCAGTGGCGCCCATCTAAGAGGGGGCGTATCTGGAGTGAATTAACAAAGTTGATTGCCTTTTTCGGAGGGATTCGGAATCTGGAAAATTCTCTCGCCTCTCTTTGCGGAAGAAAAACGGGGGGCTTTAAATAGCCTCCAACCCGCCGATGCTTATGGCCAGAAATCCTCTGGCCCGAACCCTAACAAGTGCGGCAAGCCATAGGGTGGCAGGAAAAAAGCCTTGATTTTTCCCCCTGACCCAGATCATTAATGGATTCCGGGGGAAAATAGTAGGATAGGTTGCCAGGATGAAGAAGGGATGAAGGAGATCGATGATGGCCGAAAGCAAGGTTGAAGCGATCGCTTCCGATTTGAAGAAAATCGTGGAAGGAAATGTTCTCTCCGACGAATTGAGCCGGACGATATACAGCAGCGGGGCCTGCATCTATTCCGTGCGCCCCATGGTGATTGTCCAGCCCCGACATAAAGAAGATGTGGTCCGGTGTGTTCGATACGCGGCCAAGAACGGGATCCCCCTGACCGCCCGGGGTGGGGGCACGGGCCGGGCAGGGCAGGGGATTGGAGAGGGGATCATCCTGGATTTCATGAGGTACATGAATCAGATCCTGGAGGTCGACCCGGAGAAGAAGTGGGTGCGGGTGCAGCCCGGCGTCATTCTGGGAAGGCTGAACGCCTTTCTGAAACCCATGAAGAAATTCTTTCCCATCGACCCTTCGACCACCGATTACTGCGCCCTCGGCGGCATGATCGCCAACAACTCCAGCGGCCCCCATGCCATCAAATACGGGGCGACCCGGGATTGGGTGGAGTCCCTGGAGGTGGTCCTCTCCAGCGGAGAGATCATCCAGACCGGGCCGCGAACCGCGGGCGTTCTTGGGTCTTCCGCCGGAACCGATGGGTTGGAGAAGAAAATTTACGCGGGCGTCCTGGACCTTCTGGGACGTTATCAGGGACCCCTCCAGGAAGAGAAGCCCGACACCATGAAGAATTCCTGCGGCTACGACCTCTGGCAGGTTCGCAAGAACGGCTCCCTGGACCTCACCCCCCTCCTCGTGGGCTCCGAAGGAACGCTGGGAATTTTCACCGAAGCCAAACTCCGCCTGGCCGACCCCGGAGGCAAGACCCATACCGCGTTTTTCTATTTCGACACGCTGGACACCGTGGGGAGGGCCACAGTGGAAATCCTGAAATTCTCCCCCACCATGCTGGAGATCATGGAGAAGCAGATCATCGACCTGGCCCGGGACAAGTACAAAGAGATGAAACCGTACCTGCCGGAGGGAATCGAGGCGACCCTCTTCGTGGAGTTTGAAGGGCAGTCGGAGGAAGAGCTCCAGGAAAAGATGCGCCGGGTGGAGCAGCGGCTGATCCAGGAAGAAAAGCTGGCCGTCTCCCTCAAGGCCGCCCGGGACGCCAAGGACAAGGAGATGCTCACCAAGGTGAGAAGCGTGTCCGGCCCCATCCTCAACAAAGTCAAAGGGCCCAAGAAACCTATCGCCTTCATCGAGGATGCCGCGGTTCATCCCCGCCGCCTGGGCGAGTACATCGCCGGCCTGCGGGAGATTTTGAAACGCAACGGGGCGGAGGCCAGCATCTACGGCCACGCCGGGGACGGGAACCTCCATGTCATGGTCTTTCTGGACATGAAGAACGCCGAGGACGTGGCCCGGATGCTGAGAATTACCGATCAAAGCTGCGACCTGGTGCTGCGCCTCAAAGGGACCATCAGCGGGGAACACGGGGACGGGCTCCTGCGAACGGCCTATGTGCCGCGGCAGTACCCCAGGCTTTACCCCGCCTTTGTGGAACTGAAGAAGCTCTTCGACCCGGAGAATGTGTTGAACCCGGGAAGGGTAGTGGGAAGCGATCCCGACCTGATGAGCAAACACCTGAAGTTCGGCGCCGAATACCGCCATGTGCCCACCGGCAGCGCTTTCGACGGGGAGACCCTGGGCACGGAGGTGGAAGCCTGCCACGGCTGCGGCAAGTGCCGCTCCTATTGCCCGCTGGCCATGGCCACGAACGATGAGTCGTACCTGGGCCGGGCCAAAGCCAGCCTTCTGCGGGAACTGATGTCGGGGAACCTGGATCCCCAGGCCTTCCTGGCCTCGGACGAGTTGAAAAAGGTGATGGATGGCTGCGTGAACTGCAAACGGTGCCTCACCGAGTGCCCCACCGGCGTGGACATCCCCTGGGTTTCGCTCATGGCCCGGGCCCATCATGTGAAAAACAGGGGGCAGTCTTTCAAGGACCGGTTCATCGCCGACACCCATCTGGCCTGCCGGGTCGGAAACACCCTGTCCCCCTTGGTCAACCTGGCTTTTTCCATCGGGCCCGCCCGGGCCCTGATGGAATCCGCGATCGGCCTGGACCGCCGCAGAAAGATGCCTCCCTTCTCCTCCAAGACTTTCCGGGAGATGTACAAGGGCTCGGACAAGGGAAACGGAAAAGCGGCTTACTTCCTGAGCTGCTACGCCAACTACAACGACCCGGAGGGAGAAGGCCGGGCCGTGGTGGAGGTGCTGGAGCGGAACGGCTTCGGGGTGGAGGTCCCCGAGTTCGAGTGCTGCGGGATCGCCCGGATCTCCTCGGGCGGGCTGGAGGCGGCTCTAAAGGGAGTGGGGGAGAACCTGGAAAAGATCTCCTCCCTGGTGGAGAAGGGAATTCCCGTGGTCTTCAGCGAGCCCAGCTGCGCCCTGGCGGTGAAGCAGGAATACCCCCGGATCCTAAACTCCGAGAAAGCCGCTAAAGCCGCTGCCGGCTGCTACGAGATCCATGGCTTCCTGTCCAAGTTGAGACAGGAGGGAAAGCTCAACACCCAGTTCGGAGAAATGAAGCTGAAGGTGGGCTACCACAACCCCTGTCACCTGCGGGCGCTGGGAATTTCCAAAGAAGTGGTGGACCTCTTAAAGCTGATCCCCGGTCTTGAGGTGCAGGCCTTCGGAGACCGCTGCTGCGGCCTGGCCGGCACCTTCGGCATGAAGAAGCAGAACTACGACCTCTCCATGGAGATCGGCCAACCCCTCTTTGAGGAAATCAAGAAAAGCGGCGTGGACCGGGTCGTCACAAGTTGCGGCTCCTGCGCCATGCAGATCGCCCAGGGGACGGGCCTGAAGGTGGTTCATCCGTTGACTCTTCTGGCCGAAGCGTATCGTCGGGCGGCCAGCCAAAATGCGGAATGTGGAATGCGGAATGCGGATTGAAAAGAAAACCGAAAAAATCCGCAATCCGAAATACCTGGGCCGATGCTTTTTCAACGCAACGCCCTTGCCTCCGGGTCACAAGCTAGCTTTTTCGCAGAAAAGAAAAAGTGAAGGCCCAAGGGTCATTTATGAGTTGAAACCCCCGGCGGCAAACTGCTATACTGGCACCGTTATACCCCCCCGGGCTCCATCCTGAGAGTTGAAAGACCGGATTCATGCTTGATTCCACTTCTTCAAAGGGGAGGAGAAAATGAACAAAACCGTCACGATTATTCTGGCTGTTCTGCTGGGAATCCTGGTCCTCGCGGGGGTGATCCTCTATCCCGAGTACACCAACCAGAAACAGGCGCTCCAGACCTGTGAAAAGAAACTTGCTGACCTGGATAAGAAGGCGCCGGCGCCCGCCGAAGCCCAGCTGAAGAGCGCCCACGAGGCCCTCGTCTCCAGCCTGAACGAGCAGATTAAAAAACAGGAGATCACCATCAAGGAATTAGAGGGGGGCATTTCTCTGTCTCTGGTCGACCGGATCCTCTTCAAGCTGGGGGAGGCGACGCTGACCGCTCAGGGGGAAAAAGTACTGGCCAAGGTCGGCGAGGGGCTCAAAAAGATCCAGGGAAAGATGGTCCGGGTGGTCGGACACACGGACACCATTCCGATCCGCAAGGAGTACCTGGACAAGTTCCCTTCCAACTGGGAACTCTCGGCCGCCCGGGCGTCCACCGTGGTGCGGTTTTTTCAGGATAAAAGCGGTCTGGAACCCAAGGGGATGGAGGCGGTGGGCCGCTCCTTTTACCAGCCCACGGCCCCCATGGACACCGAGAAGAACAGGGCCTTGAACCGGCGGGTGGAGATCTTCATCGCCCCAATGATAGAATTGAAGCAGAAATAGGGTTTGGAAGAAACGGGATTCGTATCTGCCTGGGGCAATGCGGGGCAGGCTGAAGCGCTTCCCATGCCCAGGATGGGCGGGGTCGGCTTCAGCCGGTGATCTTCTTCAGGAGCCAGGCCATGTTGCTCCCGAGAGCTTTCATGGTCTGGACTCCTTCATGGTCGTTCTTGACTTCTCCCACATTTCGTCCGATTCCGACATTCCAGTACGTGGACCCCACGACGATCATCTGGCTGATGAGGAAGAAGTTGTTCAGGGCGCTGAAGGCCTGAATGGCCCCGGCTCGCCGCACGGCCACCACGGCCGCTCCCAGCTTTCTTCTGAACATATCGGTGCCGTTGGCCCGGCATACCAGGGTCGCCCGCTCGAGGAGGGCTTTTATATTGGCGGTGATGTCCGCGACGTACACGGGGGAACCCAGCAGAATCGCGTTGGCCTCCCGCATTTTCTGGATGTATTCATTGACCCGGTCGGTCTTCACGGCACACTTCCCGTCTTTGTTCTTCAAGCACTGGTAACAGGCGATACAGCCGGAGATTTTTTCCCCGGCCAGTTGGATCATCTCCGTCTCCACCTGTCCCGCCCGCAACTCGTCCAGCACCAGATTTAAAAGGATGGCCGTGTTCCCGTCTTTCCGGGCGCTTCCGTTGAAAGCGACTACCTTCATCTTTTTCATCTCTTCTTTCCCCCCCCTTCAAACCCCTATTACCCGGGGACTCAAAGAAATCAATCCGTCTCATACTAGCGCAATCAGCGCTTTCCCGCAAGAGAGGGATCTATTCCCACGCCTGGAAAACCCATTGGGGGAGTCTTTTCTCCCCTCCACTTTTGCGATTGGCTTTTCTGCGAAAAACCAAGCTTGTGGCCCGGAAGCAAGGCCGTTGCGCGCAAAAAGCATCGGCCCAGTTATTTCGGATTGCGGATTTCGGATTTCGGATTTTTTCGGTTTTCTTTTTCAATCCGCATTCCGCAATCGGCATTCCGCAATTTGGTGAGTCGGCTTGACACTCGTCCCGGGCTGTGGAATATTGATACCAACGATCTGATGACCGGTGGACGGGGGCATAAAGATTTTCCGTACGCCTTTTGCACCTGAATGTTCCGGTGGAAAGACAAGGGGTAGAAGATGAAAAAATCCGGTTGGGTGATCCTTGGAATTCTGGGAAGCCTTGTTGTGGCCGGCGGGGTTTATGCTTATCTGGTGTTCTTTGAGCAGGAGAAGCCCACGATTCAAATCCAACCCGATGCCAGGCATATCGGGAAGAGCCTTGCCGTCAGAGTACAGGACCAGAAGAGCGGGGTGGCGGAATTGGAGGTGGATGTCGTTCAACAGGGAAAGACCCTAAACCTCCTTTCCGAAAAATTCGCCAAGAAGACCCGCCTGGTGGAAAAGACCATTGCCCTGCTGCCTCTGCCCAAGGGCCTCAGAGACGGGGAGGCCCAGCTCAAGATCTCGGCCAAAGATCACTCCTGGAGCTGGGGAAACCCGGTGACCGTGGAAAAGGCCGTGGTCATCGACACCACGCCCCCGCAGATCAGTGTGCTGGGCACCCTCCATTACGGCAATCAGGGGGGGACGGGGGTCATTACCTACCAGGTATCCGAGGAAGTTCTCCTGCACCGGAGTCCAGGTAGGACCGACCCTCTTCCCGGGTTATGCCGTTGGCCAAGGCCGTTATGTGGCTTATTTTGCCATCCCGCGGGATGCCTCCGCTCAGACCTCCTTTTCCGCCCTGGCCGAAGATCAGGCGGAAAACCGCACCCAGACCGGGTTCCGGGTGGTGATCAAGCCGAAGGCCTTCAAGAAGGACAAGATCCAGGTCAGCGATTCCTTTCTGCAGAACCTTCTTCCTTACTTCACCTCCAAAGACCCCAATCTGAAGGGGACCCCCCTGGAGATTTTTCTGGCGGTGAACCGGAAGCAGAGGGAGGCAGACCACCAGGAAGTCAAGAAGGTCTGCCGGGAAACCGTTCCCAAACCCTTGTGGGCAGGCCCGTTTCTCCGCCTTCCCAACTCCAAACCCATGGCCTCTTTTGCCCAGGACCGGACGTACTATTACAACGGCAAGGAAGTGGACCGGCAGATCCATTGGGGGGTCGACCTGGCCTCTCTGGCACAGAGCCGGGTCCCGGCGGCCAACTCCGGGATCGTCGTCTTTGCCGGGCCGTTGGGAATTTACGGGAACACGGTGGTGATCGATCATGGATGCGGGCTCTTCAGCATGTACTCCCACCTGAGCAAAATCGAGGTGGAGGTGAAGAAAGAAGTGAAGAAAGGAGACTCCCTGGGCAGGACCGGAGCGACGGGGATGGCCGGAGGGGATCATCTCCACTACGCCATGATGGTTCACGGGGTATTCGTGAATCCCCTCGAGTGGTGGGACGAGCACTGGATCCGGGACAATGTGGATTTGAAGATGAAATGGTTTGACGGTCCACCGAAGCCTGAATCCGTCAAAAAGACAGTCAAGGAAGCCCAGCCGAAGGCGAAAACAAAAAAGCCCACCCGGAAAGCGGGAAAGCCTTAGAAATTGGATGGCAGAGTGTGGATTGAGGATCGAAAAGATCTGACGCTACCGCCAGGCGCTCGTCCGCAATCCCACGGGCCGCATGGCCACACCGGAAGAGGTGGCCAACGCGGTGGTGTTCCTGGCCAGCCCGCGTGCCAGCTTCGTCTCCGGCATCAACCTGATTTGCGACGGCGGCATGACTCAGCGGGTGCAGTTCTGACCGCATTTCCTACCGGATGGAAGAGATTTGCACGATCATGCTAAAACGGGAATCGGGAACGATTGTAAAAAGCTATCCAGCGCTTTCCAGGGAGTTTTGTCGTGGAAATGGGACAGCCGGTTGGAAGCCGTTTTGGCCGAGTTTGGCGCAGACAAAAAAGACGATATCCGCGCAATCTTGGAGCGATTCCTCCATGTGCCCTGGGACGATTCAAATCTTGTTAAAGCGCCTGATATCGTGCGGACGATCAACGGTCATCTCGGCGGACTCAGGCCGGGGCAGCAGCTTTTTACCTCGGATCCGAAAGGAGACGCTTTTGTTTTTTGCGCCTGGTGGCCATGGGGGGACGGGAAGACCATCTCCATACGCATCGCGCCATTCTATAAGAATTTATCAGGTTCAGAGAAGGCCGAGAAAATTCAGCTGTTGAAAGGGTGGTTTGGAATTTAGAATATCCGCAGGCTTAAGGTCAAAAAATAACACTTTTCAATGGTGTTCTTCTGCAATATTCAATAGTTAGCCAGGTCAGACCCGGACGCAACGCATTTTGACTATACCCCGTCTTCGCCTGTTCCTTCGCCCTTGGCTATCTTCCGGGTGCGATACCCCCCATAATCAGGTACCAGACGATCATATTCTCCATCCATTAAGGGAGATGAAATCATAAAATCAGCGGAAGCCCGATTGCAGGCAATCGGAATATTCCACACTACCGCCATTCGCAAGAGTGCCTTGACATCGGGATCATGGGGCATTGGCTCGAGCGGATCCCAGAAGAAGATCAGAAAATCGATCTCGCCATCGGCAATCTTGGCGCCGATTTGCTGATCACCGCCCAATGGTCCACTTTGGAGTTTCGTGACTGCGAAGCCAAGTTCACGTTCCAGAATCTCGCCGGTGGTGCCTGTAGCATACACTTTGTGGTGCGCCAAGAGATCGCGGTTATATTTGGCCCATTCCACCAGATCCCGTTTCTTATTGTCGTGTGCGACAAGGGCGATCTTCTTATCGATGTTCCATAGCGAATTTTTTGTGAGTCATACAACTTTTTACTCCTTTCTCCTCGGTAGCGAAACGACCTTTACAGCGTGGCGGATTAGGTCCAGCTCCAGCTTGCCGGAGGCCCCCCATCCTTTTTTGCCGGGAGGAATCTCCGGCCTAAATTTCTCGCACAGGGCGTAGGCTTTTTCCGCCAGCTGAGAGGGAGGCAAAGACTTCGCGAGCTCCAGCATGGCCTTAGAAACATCTTCCGAGGGCGTCACCGAACTTGCCCTCCAGGGGAACCGGGACGTTGGTTCAAATGCAACTATTGAATAAATGGGCTTAGACAATTGACTGTTGTAACCCGGGATCTTGGCGCGAAGTGAACTTGCTTGTAGTTTCGAAAGGGGGGGAAACTGCGAAGTACAGGGCATCCCGCATTTCCAGCCGAAGGCCAAAACAAAAAAGCCCTCCCGCAAAGCAGGAAGGCCTTAAAAATTTCGGATTGCAGATTGCGGATTGAGGATTAAAAGATTACCCTTTCCTGCAAGCTTTTTCAATCCGCAATTCGCAATCCACAATCCGCAATTGGAATGGTGGAGGCGGCGGGAGTCGAACCCGCGTCCGGAAACCTTCAGTAAGGAGCATCTACGTGCATAGCCGTTGATTTGAATCTCGCCCCTCCGGACTCCCACGGCAGGATTCCTGGAGGAGCCAGCTTATGTGTTTTCGCCTTTCGCCTATAAGCTTCGGCGGCAGGCTATCCCGTTTTGTCGACGCCCCTGGCCAGTCTTACGGGAGAAGACTGGAGGAACGGCCACTGTCAATTAAGCAGTGGCGTAAGCGTAGTTGCTGTTTCCGCTTATCGTTTTCCGACCTTTTTAACGAGACCCAGTCGGAACCTCGGCACGCAGCCCTCGCCTCAATGATCCCCGTCGAGACCGTGGCGCCCCCATGGAAAGAGGTTAAGGTTGAGGGTAAGGCTAAGAAGAGAAATTTTCAAAGAGCTTCAGCGGCGACCCTTGGCTTCCTTCATGACCTTTTCGATTTCCCGGTCGGCGGAACGCTTTTGCAGGGTTTCCCGCTTGTCATAAAGGGTCTTTCCCTTGGCCAGACCCAATTCCACTTTAATCTTACCATTCTTAAGGTACATTTTCAAGGGGACCAGGGTGTAGCCCCTCTCCTGGGTCTTCCCCATAAGACGGCGGATCTCCCTTTTGTGGAGGAGGAGCTTGCGGACCCGCTCGGGTTCATGATTGAACTGGTGCCCGTAGGGGTAGGGGCTGATATGGGTATGGTGCAGGAAGGCCTCTCCCTCTTCGACCTGAACATAGCTGTCCTTCAAGTTTCCCTTGCCCAGGCGAAGGGACTTTACTTCGGTGCCCACCAGGACGATTCCCGCTTCGCGCGTCTCCTCGATGAAATAATCGTGATAGGCCTTCTTGTTCTGGCAAAGGAGCTTCTCACCCATGGATATCTTTATACCACTCATGGATATTTTGAGCAACGAGTTCTCGTCTTGAGGGGGTCGTGAGTCGGGAGTTTGGGACCCGAAACCCGAAACTTCCTTTAAAAAGCTTGACAAAGAGATTCTTCTGAAAGTAAACTGAAAAAAACATTAATCCTTTGGTTTTTCAAGGGTTTATTCGAGGAGCGGGGATTTTCCCGCTCCAATTATTTCCACCCTTCAATATGGAAACCGTTTTGTCCCAAATCTTCATGATCAAAAATAAATTCGGCCTTCACGCCCGACCCTCCGCTTCTTTTGTCCAGACTGCGAGCCGATACCGAAGCCAGATCAAAGTGGAAAAAGATGGCCAGGTGGCTGACGGCAAGAGCATTTTGGATTTGATGATGCTCGCCGCGGCCCAGGGAACCCAGATTACCATAAAAGCCCAAGGAGAAGATGCCCAGGACGCCCTGAAGGCCCTGGGAGATTTGATCGATGGGCGGTTTGGAGAAGATTAGCTTGACCCGCGAATCCAAGAAGACTCAATTCATCAAGGGGATCGGGGTAACCGCCCAGATCATCATCGGGAAAGCCTACCTGGTGGACCGGGGAAAGATCGAGGCTCCGGCCCGGGTGCTCCCCGAGAACCAGGTTCCCTGGGAGATCGAGCGTTTCCAGGATGCGGTGGAAGAGTCGAAAAAGCAGTTGCGCTCAGCCAAAGAGAAACTCCTCCATGAAGACGCCGTGGGCCCCGCTTACATCCTGGATGCCCATCTTCTTCTCTTGGAAGACAAGAACCTCATCGACACCACCGTCGAGACCATCAAGCAGAGCTGGATCAATTCGGAATGGGCCCTCAAGATCAACCTGGACCGTCTCCGCAAGATCTTCAACAGCATCGATGATGACTATCTGAGGAGCCGCAAGACCGACCTGGATTACATCGAACAGCGCATCCTGCGCAACCTGACCGGCAGAGGAACGGAGTCTCTCGCGCAGATCAAGGAAGAGGTGATCGTCGTCGCCCATGACCTTTCCCCCGCCGACACCGCCCAGATGGCCAAGGACAAGGTCACGGCCTTCGTCACCGACATGGGCGGGAAGACTTCTCATACCGCGATTATGGCCCGCTCCCTGGAAATCCCGGCGGTGGTGGGGTCGGAAACGGCCACCCATTACATCAACACCGGGGACACGCTGATCGTGGACGGGATCACCGGCGTGGTGGTGGTCAACCCCAGCCCGGAGATCATCCAGGAGTACATGGACCGGCAACCGGACCCGGCAGAAGATCGAACGGGAACTCTTCCAGTACCGGGATCTCCCCGCCGAAACCCTGGACGGATACCGGGTCAACCTCCTGGCCAACATCGAACTGGTGGAAGAGATTCCCTCGGTTCTGGAACACGGAGCGGAGGGGATCGGGCTCTACCGGACCGAATACCTGTACCTGAACCGCAAGGAACTGCCCACCGAAGAGGAGCACTTCCAGGCTTATAAAACCGTGGTCGAAAGAATCTCCCCCCATCCGGCGGTCATCCGGACTTTGGACATCGGGGGGGACAAGTTCATTTCCCACCTGGAACTGGCCGAGGAGATGAACCCGGCCATGGGCCTGCGGGCCATCCGCTTCAGCCTGAAGGAACCGGAAATTTTCAAAGTTCAACTCCGGGCCATGCTGCGGGCCAGCGCGTACGGAAAAGTGAAGATTCTCCTTCCCATGATCTCCGGGGTGAGCGAGATCCGGGAGGTGAAAAAGATCCTCAACGAGGTGCGCCTGAGCCTGACCGCCGAAAGAATCCCCTATGATCCCCAAGATTGAAATCGGGATCATGATGGAGGTCCCTTCGGCGGCCACGATTGCGGATATTCTGGCCAAGGAAGTGGATTTTTTCAGCATCGGGACCAATGACCTGATCCAGTATACCCTGGCCATCGACCGGGTGAATGAATACGTGACCCATCTCTACGAACCCCTCCATCCCGGCGATCCTGCGGCTGGTTCGCCAGATGGTGAAGGCGGCCCACGACGCCGGAATCCGGGTGGCCATGTGCGGGGAGATGGCCGGAGAGCCGCTCTATGTCCCCATTCTGCTGGGCCTGGAACTGGATGATCTTTCCATGAACGTCCTCTCCATCTTCCGGGTGAAGAAGATTCTCCGGTCCTACACCCTGCGGGAATGCAAGGAACTGGTGGAGGCCTCCCTGCAGCTCTCCACTCCGGAGGAAATCGAGGAATTGGTGCGGGCCAGCCTGCGCCAGAAATTCCCGGATGAATTCCGCGAAAATTTCAATTTCCGAACGATCAGTCAATTCATAAAAAGGAGGAAAAGCGACCAACCATGGGGATGACAGATTTTTTGTTTACTTCCGAGTCGGTCACCGAGGGCCACCCGGATAAAGTGGCCGATCAGATATCGGATGCCGTTCTGGACGCCATTATGGCCGAAGATACGAAAGGAAGGGTCGCCTGCGAAACCCTGGTGACCACCGGGCTGGCCATGATCGCCGGGGAAATCACCACTTCCTGCTATGTGCACATCCCGGACATCGTCCGGGAAACGATCAAGGAGATCGGTTACAACGACTCGGCCATGGGGTTTGACTGGGAGACCTGCGCGGTGCTCACTTCCATCGACCGCCAGTCTCCGGACATCGCCCTGGGGGTCAACACGACGCCGGACCATGAGCAGGGGGCGGGAGACCAGGGTTTGATGTTCGGCTATGCCTGCAACGAGACCGCCGAGATGATGCCCATGCCCATCCTGCTGGCCCACCGGCTCACCCAGAGGATGGCCGAGGTCCGCAAGAAGAATATTCTGAACTTCCTGCGTCCGGACGGGAAATCCCAGGTGACGATCCAGTATGTGAACGGGAAAGCCATCCGGGTGGATGCCGTCGTCCTGGCCGCCCAGCACATCCCGGAAGTGAAATATGCCACGCTGCAAGAGGGCCTGATCGAGGAAGTGGTTAAAAAGGTCATCCCCGCCGAGCTTCTGGACAAGAACACCAAATATTACATCAATGCCACCGGACGGTTCGTGATCGGCGGGCCCCGGGGGGATTGCGGCGTGACCGGCCGGAAGATCATCGTGGATACCTACGGCGGCGTGGGCAGCCACGGCGGCGGGTGTTTCTCGGGAAAAGATCCCTCCAAGGTGGACCGGAGCGGCTCCTACATGGCCCGTTACGTGGCCAAGAATATCATTGCCGCCGGCCTGGCGGAGAAAGTGGAAGTTCAGATTGCCTACGCCATCGGCGTGGCCCAGCCCGTATCGGTCATGGTCGACACCGGCGGAACCTGGAAGATTCCGCCGGACGATATCGCCAAGCTCGTGCGGGAGGTCTTCGACCTCCGCCCGGGGCCGATCATCCGCAAGCTCAATCTTCTGCGCCCCATCTTCAAGAAGACCGCCTGCTACGGCCATTTCGGAAGGAATGACCCGGACTTCACCTGGGAAAAGACCGACATGGCCGAGACCTTGAAGAAGGCGGCAAAGCTGTAAATCAAAGGCTAAGGCTGAGGTTAAGGCTGAGGTCAAGGTTCGGTTGGCTTATCGCTTAGCACCTCGGCCTCAGCCTTGGCCTTAACCTTAGCTCTCAACCTTACCCTGAAAAGGAATCTATGGACTACGACGTCAAAGACATCCGGCTGGCGAAAAAGGGAGGATTGCGGGTCGAATGGGCCATGAAGTCCATGCCCGTATTGAAGCTCATCCAGAAACGATTCGAGAGGCAGAAACCCCTGAAGGGCGTCCGCCTCGCAGCTTGCCTGCATGTGACCACGGAGACCGCCGCCCTGATGATCACCCTCAAGGCCGGGGGAGCGGATGTGGGCGTGTGCGCCTCCAATCCTTTGAGCACCCAGGACGACGTGGCCGCCTTCCTGGCCAAGGACCTGAAGATCCCCGTCTTCGCCATCAAGGGAGAAGACAACCAGACGTACTACCGGCACATCCACTCGACTCTGGACCGGAAGCCGACGCTCACCATGGATGACGGGGCGGACCTGGTCTCCACCCTGCACACGGACCGGAAAGAGCTGCTCCCCGGGGTGAAGGGGGGGACGGAAGAGACCACCACCGGCGTGATCCGCCTGCGGTCCATGGCGGAGAAGGGAATTCTCCGATACCCGATCATCGCGGTGAACGACGCCAATACCAAGCATTTCTTCGACAACCGCTACGGCACCGGCCAGAGCACCATGGACGGGATCATCCGGGCGACCAACCGCCTCATCGCCGGAAGCGTATTCGTGGTCTGCGGCTACGGTTGGTGCGGCCGGGGGGTGGCCATGCGGGCCAAGGGGATGGGCGCCAATGTGATCATCACCGAGGTGGATCCGCTGAAAGCGCTGGAAGCGGTCATGGATGGATACCGGGTCATGCCCATGGCGGAGGCCGCCCCGCTCGGCGACTTCTTCTGCACCCTCACCGGCGATATCCAGGTGATCCGCAAAGAGCACTTTCTCAAGATGAAAGACGGGGCCATCCTGGCCAATTCGGGTCATTTCAACGTGGAAATCGACCTGGAAGGGCTGGAGAAGATATCGGCGGGAAAGAGAAAGATCCGGGATTTCGTGGAAGAGTACCGGCTGAAAAACCGGAAAAAGGTCTATGTGCTGGGAGAAGGCCGGCTCATCAACCTGGCCGCGGCGGAGGGGCATCCGTCCAGCGTCATGGACATGAGCTTTGCCAACCAGGCCCTGGCCGCTGAATTTCTGGCCAGGAACCGGGGGAAGCTGGGAAAGAAGGTCTACGGGGTCCCCGCGGAAATCGACCGGGAGATTGCCCGGCTCAAGCTGGAATCCATGGGGATAAGAATCGACACCCTGACCCCCCTGCAGAAGAAATATCTCAGTTCCTGGGAGATGGGAACCTAACAATAAAAAAGCAAAGAGCAGAGGGCATAGAGCATAGAGTAAAATCCAGAATCTCTCTGCTCTCCGCTCTCTGCTCTTTGCTCTTTAGTGCCTTACCGACAGCAGCAAATACACTCCCACCATGGCGAAGATGAAATTCCCCAGCCAGGCCGCCAGGAAAGGCGAAAGGGTCCCTCCTTTGCCCAGCTCCACGATGAAAGAGTACACCACCAGATAGACAAAGCTGATCAGGATGCTGTAGCCGATCCCGCGGGCCAGGCCCGCTCCCCGCTCTTTGTGCAGCGCCAGGGGGATCCCCAGAAAAGCCATGATGACGGTGATGAAGGGAAAGGAGATGGCAGCATGCATGGCGGTGCGGTACTTGCTGGCATTGTAGCCGTCCTGCTCGATCTTCTGCACGTATTCTCTCAGCTCGCGGAAATTCATTTCGTTGGGGTTCTTCTCGGCGATCTGCAGGTCGGCGGGGGTTTCCGGAAGGGAGAGGACCACTTCCTGGTAATTTTTCCGCGCGGGCATGCCTTTCCGGGTAAAGTCGGTCACCGAGGCATCGGTGAGAACCCACTGGCCGTCTTTCCACCGCGCGCTGCGGGCATCCACTCTCTGCACAAGCTCAAAATTGGGATTGAACCGGTACAGGGTCAGACCCTCCAGGGTGTTGGTTTCGGGGTGGATGAGCTGGATGTTGAAGATCCGGTGCGGGCCGTGAATCCAGACCTGACTCTGCTTGAAGGCGGCCTCCGGCTTCTTCTTGTGAATGATCAGGTCGCGAATCACCCGGGCGTTTTGGTTGGTCGAGGGGATGATGAACTCGTTCAAGCCCAGCATGCCCACGAAGATCAGCAGGACCGTCCCCAGAACAGGATGGACGAGGCTCCAGAGCCCGACCCCGCCGGATTTCATGGCCATGATTTCATTGTGGCGGGACATCAACCCCAGGGTGATCATCGCGGAGAGGAGCACGGCGGCCGGGGTCACCTGGAAGAGGATGGCGGGGAATTTGTTCAGAAAATAGGCCCCGATCATGGGCCAGGCGGCCTTATTGTAGAGGAACGCGTTGATCCGCTCGAAAAACTCTACGATCAGGTAAGTGGCGCCGAAGGCTCCCAGGCCGAGGAAGAAGTTCTGGGCGAATTCCCGGGCCAGGTAACGGGAAAGGATTTTCATCGCGGAGCCTTCCCTTCTTCTCCGCGCTTCGGCCGGAATCTTTCGACAGCCCGCTGGAGCCAGACGAAGAGGAGAACCGGGGATTCATTGGCCGCTTTGACCAGAAGGTAAACTCCCAGGGGGACCCCCTTGTTGACGAAAAGCTCGGTAAGCTGTACAATTCTCCCCGTGAGGAGGATGAAGGTAAATCCGATGAGGCCGAGAAGGAAGGCGGGAAAGGGTTCTTTAATAAGGTAAAAATAGAGGGTCCTCTTCATGAAATGATCTTAACGTAACGGACGGGGTTTTGTAAATCCCTTCCAGCTTGGAGGGCCCGGTAAAAGGAAAACTATGTTGATCCGCCAAATGCTCGAAGAAAAGGAGAAGAGATTCCTTTCTCCCCACGCGCAGCTCAGCTCCCAGACCCGGGGACGAAGGGTCCCCGAAGAGGAGTGCACCATCCGGCCGGCCTTCCAGCATGACCGGGACCGGATCATTCACTCCAAGTCTTTCCGCCGCCTCAAGCACAAGACCCAGGTGTTCCTGGTCCCCGGCGGAGACCACTACCGAACGCGGCTCACCCACACCCTGGAGGTGGCCCAGATCGCCCGGACCATGGCCAAGGCGCTGTCGCTGAACGAAGACCTGACCGAGGCCATCGCCCTGGGCCATGACCTGGGCCATACGCCCTTCGGCCACGCGGGGGAAGAAATCCTCAATGAGATTTGCCCCGGCGGATTCCACCACTCGGCGCAGAGCCTGAGAGTGGTCGATCTCCTGGAAAGAGACGGAAAGGGCTTGAACCTCACCTTCGAAGTGCGGGATGGAATCCTGAAGCACTCCAAGGGCAAGGGGGATTTGATCACCGACGATCCCCGGGACATGCCGGCCACCTATGAGGGCCGGCTGGTGCGGGTGGCCGACATCATCGCCTACATCAATCACGATCTGGACGATGCCGTGCGGGCCGGGCTGATCTCTCCCGGGGACATTCCCCGGGACTGCAGCGAGGAGCTGGGGGATTCCCATGGGAAGCGGATTGACACCATGGTGCGGGACATCCTGGAGCAGGCCTTGAACTCCGAGCCCCTGAAGATCGGACTGAGCGAGAGGAAGCTGGAAGCCACGATCAAACTCCGGGATTTCCTGTATGAACGGGTGTACGATTTACCCTCGGTGCACGGGGATTTCGTCAAGTCAGCGAAGATCCTGCGGGAGCTCTATGCCTATTTTCTGGAGAATCCGGCGGAATTTCAGAAGGAAGCGGGGGAGGCCTTCAGCCATGAGCCCGCCGAGCGTTCGATCGCCGATTTCATCGCCGGCATGACTGACCGCTATGCCTTCAAGCTCTATGAAAAAATCTTCCTTCCCCAGCCGTGGATGATTATTTGAGGCGGCTCGTTGCTGGGTGCTGGGCGCAGCGGGGAAAAACCTTTTACGATGCAGGCCGATTTTTTGCACCCTCAACAGCACCGAGCAACCAGCACCCTTGATCTTTGCATTTGTTTTTGTGGTATTCGATTTTAATTTCAGGGGGATATTATGAACGATCGAAAAAAGGACGAGTCGATTATCGATTTGACGGAGGTGGTGGAAGAAGCGCCCAAGCCCGCCGGTGGGCCCTGGATGGAACCTCCTCCCACGCCCGGCCCGGAGAAGAAAGTCTCTGCGGCGGCTCCGGAGAATAAAGTCCCCGAAGCCCCCAAGATCCCGCGGAAGGATCCCCCGGCGGTCGTGGATGACTTGAGAGGGATCCCCGAATCCCCCTTGAAAAAATTTCTTCTCGCCGAGGAAGAGCCCACCGGCGTGTTTCCGCCGCCCCCGCCTCCCGCGGTTCCGCCGGCAGTCAAGCCGACGGGATTTTCCCTGCCATCGCCCCAGCCGCCGAGGCCTGCGCCGGAGCCCCCCAGGCCGGCTCCCCAGGCGCCCCGCGTTCCCCCCGAACCCCCGCGGCTGGTCCATGAACCGGCCCGAATGGCGCCCGAGCCCCCCCGCCCGGCCCCCGAACCGCCCCGGTTCGGTTCCGAGCCGCCCAAAATCCCGGTTCCCAACATGGAAGCGGAGATGCGGGCCATCCGCGAAGCCATGCTGAGCCGGGTGGAAAAATGGGTAGCCCAGGATGGGGAGCAGATCCTGGAACGGGTTGCCCGGGAGGTCTTCCCCAGGGTTGCCGAAGAGATCATCCGCAAAGAAATTGAAAAATTGAAAAAAGAAGCTGAGGAGCGTTAGTGAAAGAACCGGAACCGAAGGAATGGGGCAAGGTCTACGACCCCCACCGGGTGGAAGATCGCTGGTATTCCTTCTGGGAGAAGAAGAACCTCTTTCGGGCGGATGAGAATTCCCGACGCCCCCCTTATTCCATCGTCATCCCGCCCCCCAACGTAACCGGCTCCCTCCACATGGGCCATGCCCTGAATAATACCCTGCAGGACGTCCTGTCCCGGTACAAACGAATGGACGGGTTCAATGTCCTCTGGCTGCCCGGCACCGACCATGCCGGCATCGCCACCCAGAACGTGGTGGAAAAACAGCTGGCCGAGGAAGGGACCGACCGGCATCAGCTGGGCCGCGAGGCATTCATCCAGCGGGTGTGGAAGTGGAAAGAGCAGTTCGGCGGGCACATCATCAAGCAGCTGAAAAAGCTGGGGAGTTCCTGCGACTGGAGCCGCGAGCGCTTCACCATGGACGAGGGGCTTTCCCGGGCGGTGCGGGAGGTCTTCGTCCGCCTGTACCAGGAGGGTTTGATCTACCGGGGCGATTACATCATCAACTGGTGCCCCCGCTGTCAGACCGCCCTCTCGGACCTGGAGGTGGAGCACGAGGATGACCCGGGGCACCTGTATTACATCCAGTATCCCGTGGACGGATCGCAGGAGGCCCTGACCGTGGCCACCACCCGGCCGGAGACCATGCTCGGCGACACGGCCGTGGCGGTGAACCCCGAGGATGAACGGTATAAGAAATATATTGGCCGGACGGTCATGCTTCCCCTCATGAACCGGAAGATCCCGGTCATCGGCGACGGGTACGTGACCCTGGATTTCGGCACCGGGGTATTGAAGGTGACCCCCGGCCATGACCCCAATGACTTCGAGATCGGCCGGCGGCACAACCTCGCGGTCGTCAAGGTCATCGACGAAGCGGGGAACATGAGCCCAGAGGCGGGGAAGTACTCGGGCCTGGACCGTTTCCAGGCCCGCGATCGGGTGATCAAAGACCTGAAGGACCTCCACCTGCTGCAGAAGATCGAACCCTTTCCCCACAGCGTGGGGCACTGCTACCGCTGCAAGACGATCATCGAGCCCCTGGTCTCCAAGCAGTGGTTCGTGAAGGTGAAACCGCTGGCGGAGCCGGCCATCGCCGCGGTGGTCAAGGGGGAAACCCGGATCATCCCCCAGGTCTGGGAAAGCACCTACTTCGAATGGATGAACAACATCCGCGACTGGTGCATCTCCCGGCAGATCTGGTGGGGGCACCGCATCCCCGCCTGGTTCTGCGAGAAATGCGGCGAGGTGATCGTCTCCGCCGAACCGGTCACCCGCTGTCCGGCCTGCGGCCATTCCGAGCTGCGGCAGGAGACCGACGTTCTGGATACCTGGTTCAGCTCGGCCCTCTGGCCCTTCTCCACCATGGGCTGGCCGGAGAAGACCCGGGACCTGGAGGTCTTTTATCCCACCTCGGTCCTGGTGACCGGCTTCGACATCCTCTTCTTCTGGGTCGCCCGGATGATGATGATGGGGCTGAAGTTCATGGGGGACGTGCCCTTCCGGGATGTCTACATCCATGCCCTGGTGCGGGACGCCGAGGGCCAGAAGATGAGCAAGTCCCGGGGCAACGTGATCGATCCCCTGGAGGTGATCGAGAAGTTCGGGACCGATGCCTTCCGCTTCACCCTGGCGGCCTTTGCCGCCCAGGGGCGGGATATCCGGCTTTCCGAAGAGCGGATCTCCGGCTACCGGAACTTCGCCAACAAGATCTGGAACGCTTCCCGTTTTACCCTTACCCATCTCCAGGGGTACGACCCGGGGAAGCCGGCCGGGGAAGCGCAGTTGACCCTGGCGGATCAATGGATCCTGAGCCGGGTCAACCAGACCGTCGCCGCAGGTGCGGGAAGGGCTGGACGCTTACAAATTCAACGAAGCCGCTTCGGCCGTCTACCAGTTCCTCTGGCACGAATTCTGCGACTGGTACATCGAGCTGATCAAACCGGCCCTCTATCAGGATCAGGACCCCGGCCGGAAATGGCTGGCCCAGAATGTGCTGGCCCGCGTCCTGGATACCTCCCTGCGCCTCCTCCATCCCTTCATGCCCTTCATCACCGAGGAGATCTGGCAGAACCTTCCGGGGAGTGAAGGCTCCATCATGGTGGCGGAATTTCCCCGCTTGCGGGAGAACGAAATCTACCCCCGGGAAGAGGCCCGGATGGAACTGATCATGCAGGTGATCGGGGCGATCCGCAACCTGCGGAGCGAGATGGGCATTCCCCCCGGGAAAAAGGCGGAAGTGATCCTGTACAGTCCGAAAAAAGAAACCCTGCGCTTCCTGGAGGAAAACCGGATGTACGTGGAAAATCTGGCCCGGACCGAGAAGCCGGGCTTCCAGTCCGGGGGGCAGAGGCCCAAGGGTTCGGCCACCGCGATCGTGGAAGAGGTCGAGGTCTTCCTGCCCCTGAAGGGATGGATCAACCTGGAGGAAGAGGAAAAGCGGCTCCAGAGGGAATTAGACAGGGTTTTCGAAGACCTGTCCCGAACCCAACGGAAACTCCAGAATCAGGATTTCGTGAGCCGGGCCCGGCCGGAAGCGGTGGAAAAGGAGAAGGGAAAAGCCGGAGCCCTGGCCGCGAGAGAGGCCAAGCTCAAAGAGAGCCTGGAAAGAGTGAAAGGCTGGAAGAAGGAAGAATAAAAAAATGCGGAATTCGGAATGCGGAATGCGGAATGAATGATCCGAATATGGGGATGAAGCAAGAAATCAGTTTGCAGTTTCTTATTCCGTTCCACATTGCGCATTGAAGGCCAGTTTCCTTCGGATATTGTCCTGCATTCCGCAATTCCGCATTTAAAAATGGGGGTTGCCATGCATTTTCCCCTCTATCGTCCCCGCCGCCTGCGCAAGAGCGAAGCCCTTAGAAGGATGGTTCGGGAGACCAAGCTGTCTCCGGATGATTTCATCTATCCCCTCTTCATCGTCCACGGCCGCAAGGTGAGACACGAGATCAAGTCCATGCCCGGGATCGCCCAGCTTTCCGTAGACCTGGCGGTCCGGGAGGCGGAGGCCGCCTGCAAATTGAACATCCCGGCGGTGATTCTTTTCGGCATCCCCGAAAAAAAGGACCCGAAAGGAACGCAGGCCTACTCGCCCCGGGGAATCATCCAGCAGGCCATCCGGGCCCTGAAGCGAGAGCTCCCCGACCTGGTGGTCATCACCGATGTCTGCCTCTGTGAGTACACCAGCCACGGCCACTGCGGAGTCGTGGTCGACGGAGAGGTGCACAACGACGCCACTCTGGCCCTACTGGCCAAGATGGCCCTGTCTCACGCGGAAGCGGGCGCCGACCTCGTGGCCCCTTCGGACATGATGGACGGTCGGGTCAAAGCCATCCGGGACCTCTTGGACCGGAAGGGGTTTGAAAATACACCCATTCTTTCCTACGCCGCCAAGCATGCCTCCGTTTTCTACGGTCCCTTCCGGGAAGCCGCCGAATCGACTCCCCAGTTCGGGGACCGCAAGTCCTACCAGATGGACCCGGCCAATGCCCGGGAAGCGCTCCGGGAAGTCCGGCTCGACGTCCAGGAAGGGGCGGACATCATCATGGTCAAGCCGGCTCTCCCCTACCTGGACATCATTCGGAAGGTGCGGGAAGAGATTGACCTCCCGGTGGGAGCCTACAACGTGAGCGGCGAATACGCCATGATCAAAGCCGCAGCCCAGCGGGGGTGGATCGACGGGGAACGGGCCATGATGGAAGTGCTCACGGCCATCAAACGGGCCGGCGCCGACCTCATCATCACCTACTTTGCCAAGGAGGCCGCGCGGTTTCTGGAAAAGAACCGGTCGGGGTGCTGAGTTCGCGCTCCGCGCGGGAAGAGCGCTTCGCTTGAGGAGCGTCACGCCAGGGCATGGCTTGAGGACCGGGCTTCGCCCTTGAGGACCGGCCCGAGGGGCCTCGAGGACCGCTTCGCTCAAGGCAAAAGAAAAAGGGATTTCAACCTTCAGATTTCGGAAGTTTCTCTTTCCCCTGAAAGGGGGAGGATGCGTTTGCGGTTGGAAGGCGCCCCAGGGGGGGCGCGCCAAGGGAGTCCAAACCATCTCTAGCCAGGAAGGGAGGAAAGACCGATGAAGGAAAGAAAAAGGATCAGTCGTAGGGCATTTCTGAAGACCGCCGCGGCCGGAATCGGCGGGATGACGCTGGGACTCAAGGGGATCGAAGCTTCCGCCCAGCAGAAGACGCCCGCCAAAGCCAAACCCGGCGGAAAAGTCCTGGGCGTGGATGTCATCAAGCTCGGGGGGCAGGGGGTCATCTCCGGGGCCCACGCCGATTACGGCTGGCAGATCCAGGGCGGGGCCACTCTGGCCATCGAGGAGATCAATGCCAAAGGCGGGGTCCTGGGGAGCAAGCTGGAGCTCAAATTCATGGATGAAGAGCTCAAGCCCGCCGTGGCCGTGAAAAACGCCAGGTACCTGGCCACGGAATGGGGCGCCCATCTTCTCTTCGGAGTCGATTCCAGCGGCAGCGCCATGGCCATCGGCCCCGTCCTTCCGGAGCTGGACCGGATCTGCATGTTCGACCATGCCTCCACCCACCGGCTGACCGAAGAACTGGTGGCCGGCAAAGGGATCAAACAGATCTTCCGCATCGCCGCCCCGGTTTACCAGGAGGGCAACCTGGCGGCCCTGATCTTCAAGGAGTTTCCCAACATCAAGAGGTGGGCCGGGATTCACTGCGACTATGAGTACGGATATTCCAGCTGGGCCCTCTTCAAGGACACCCTCAAGAAGTATCGCCCGGATGTGGAGTTTGTCTCCATCGCCTGGGCGCCCTTCTGGACGATGGATTTTTCCTCCCACATCTCGGCGGTGATGGCCGCCAACCCCGATGGCATCCACGCCACCCCGTGGGCCGGCGAAGGGGTCATGCTCCTCCGGCAGGCGCTCATGCTGGGGGTCTTCGACAAGATCCAGGCCTGGTTCCAGTGCATGGGGGCCTCCGTGGATATCCTGGAAGGGATTTCCAATGAAGTGGCGGCGGGCAAATTCAAGGATAAACTCTGGGCCACGGCCCGTTACATTCACAACTACCCCGACACGCCGGAGAACAAGAAATTTGTTGAAGCTTTCCGCAAGCGGTGGAACCGCTTTCCCAACTACTCCGCCGAAAATGCGTACTCCACGATTTACGTCTTCAAGGCAGCGTTGGAAAAGGCCAGAAGCCTCAAGACCGCCGACCTCATCAAGGCCATGGAAGGGATGAAGATCATGACCCCCGCCGGGGAAAGATTCTTCCGGCGGAAGACCACCAGGCGATTTACGCCGTGCCCGGGGGGAGGGTGGTGAAAGACCCCAAATATCCCATTCCCGTCCTGGGTGATCTGAAGGTGTTCCCCGCCCAGGCCTACTATCGAAATCCTCCCTTTGAACCCCTCAAGATGGGTAAGTAGGCAAAATGACAGGGGGGAGCCGGAAAGCCTCGGCTCCTCCTCTTTCCAAAGCGAAGGAAAGGATATGGAGACACTAGCCTTTCAGGGACTCGTAGGCCTGAGCGTGGCCATGTACCTCTGGCTCCTGGCCGCCGGTCTGACCATCGTCTTCGGGGTGCTGGGGGTTCTCAATTTCGCCCACGGGAGCCTTTTCATGCTGGGGGCTTATTTCGCCTTCACCTTCTATGGCCTCTGGGGGGTCAACTTCTGGCTGGCCATCGCCCTAAGCCTTCTGTCTGTTGCCGTGGTGGGCTACCTCATGGAGCGCTTTTTCCTGCGGCACATCTACAACGAGGACCATGCCTACCAGCTCCTTTTGACCTTCGGGTTCATCCTCATCTTCGACGATGCCGTAAAGATGGTCTGGGGAGGAGTGGCCAAGATTCCGGCCATGCCCAGTTTCTTCGAGGGGACGGTGTCGGTGGTGGGAAGGCCGTTTCCGGTCTATAACCTCTTCATCATCGGCACCGGCCTGTTGGTGGCCGTGGTGGTCTGGTTGCTCTTCGAGAAGACCTGGTGGGGAAAGATGGTAAGGGCCTCGGCCTCCGACCGGGAGATGGCCGGTGCCATCGGGATCAACATCCCCACCCTCTTCAGCGGCGTCTTTGCCTTCGGGGCCATGCTGGCCGCCCTGGGGGGAGCTCTGGGGACTCCGGTTCGGGTCGTGGCTCCGGGGATCGGGTCGGCCATGATCATCCAGGCTTTCATCATCACGGTGATCGGGGGCCTGGGAAACCTGAAGGGGGCTTTCGTGGGCGCTCTCATCGTGGGGACCCTCAGCGCCTATGGGATCCTGCTCTTCCCGGTCTTTGAGCTCTTTTTGATTTTCCTGATCATGGCCGTGGTCCTGATGATCAAGCCGCAGGGACTCTTTGGGGGCTGAGCGATGAAAACCAGACTGGCGATCCTGTTGCTCATCATCTTCCTGGCCGTTCTGCCGGCCTTTGCGGGGAAATACCTTCTTTACGTCACCATTCACATCCTGCTTCTTTCGATTTTTTCCCTGGGGTTCAACCTTCTCTTCGGCTATACCGGCCTCCTCTCCTTCGGGCAGGCGGGGTTTTACGCCGTGGGAGCTTACGGGTGCGCCAAGATCCTCCTGGTTTACCCGTCGCTCCTGGCGGGGATCCTCGGGGGAGTCGCCCTGGCCGGGGTCGCTTCCCTTCTGCTGGGCTTTCTGTGCATACGGCACACCCGCATCTATTTCTCCATGCTCACCCTCAGCTTCGGCATGATGATCTTTTCCCTGGCCTGGAAGTGGCGGGACGTGACCGGGGGCGATGACGGCCTGGTGGGGATTCCCCGGGCCCCGCTGGAGATTCCGGGGATCTTCAAGATCAACATGGCCGCCATGGAGAGTTATTACTACGTGGTCCTCGGTTTATCGCTGCTGGCCATCTATCTCTTCCATCGGATCGTTCGTTCCCCCTTGGGATTGACCCTGCAGGGGATCCGGGACAGCGAAACCCGCGCGGCCTGCGTCGGGGTCTCGGTCCGAAAATACCGCCTTCTCTCTTTCACCATCGCCGGGCTTTACGCCGGGTTGGCCGGAGCCCTCCTTCCCCCGCTGGAGAGCACGGTGACTCCTTCCGTGGCCCACTGGAGCTATTCCGCCGAACCCGTAATGGCCACCTTGCTGGGAGGAATCTACAGTTTCTCCGGACCGATCGTGGGCTCGGCTCTCTTCTACCTCTTAAAGGATATCATTGTGCGCTTCACCGAATATTGGCTCATCTGCCTGGGGGTCATCGTCGTGGTGCTGGTCATGGGATTCCGCGGGGGGGTGGTGAGCATTTTCCTGAAAGAAGGGAGCCGGCGGTGAAAGAGATCATCCGCACCGAAAACCTGGGGAAGTATTTCGGCAAGATGGCGGCGGTCCACGAAGTCACCCTCACCCTTCAGGAGGGCCTGTTCACTTCGGTCATCGGCCCGAACGGGGCGGGGAAGACCACCCTCATCAATCTTCTGTCCGGCTATCTGCTTCCCGACCGGGGGAAGATTCTATTCCAGGGAAACGAGATCACCCGGCTGGGGCCGGACAAAAGGGTAAGGATGGGGATCAGCCGGTCTTTCCAGGTGATGAACATCTTCCCCCGGATGACGGTCTTCCAGAATATCCTGCTGCCGGTTTTGTCCCGCCTCAACAAGACCTCCAGCGCCTTCTCTTCCCTCCTGAGCCAGAAAGAAGCGGTGGGGGAGGCGGAGAAAATTCTGGGTGAAGTCTGGCTGAAGGAGGAAAAGGATTTTCCCGCCGGGGAACTGTCCCACGGCGACCAGAGGCTCTTGGAGCTGGGGATTGCGGTGGCCAGCAACCCCCAGATCTGTTTTCTCGACGAACCTTCTTCGGGCATGAACCCCATCGAGAGGATCAAAGTCCTGGAACTGGTCAAGAAACTGGCCGCGGAGCGGAAGACCACCTTCATCATCGTGGAACACGACATGGATATTGTCTTTTCCCTCTCCGACTGGATCGTGGTCATGAACCGCGGCGAGATCCTGGCGGAAGGCCGGCCCGACGAGATCCGCGCCAACCGGGAGGTCCGGGAGATTTACCTGGGAGAGGAAATATGACCGCCATTCTGGAAGTCAAAGAGATCATCACCCGTTACGGACAGAGCCAGGTGCTCCACGGAGTTTCTCTGGAGGTGGGGCAGGGGGAAGTGGTGGCCCTCCTGGGGAGGAACGGGGTCGGAAAGACCACCACCTTCCGTTCGATCATGGGCTTGACTCCGCCCCGCTCCGGAAGCATCCGGCTCAAAGGGACGGAGTTGGGGGGGAAGAAATCCTACGAGATCGCCCGGCTGGGGGTCGGATACGTTCCCGACGACCGGAGGATCTTCCCCGACCTGACGGCCGAAGAGAACCTGGAGATGGCCCGGCGCCTGGCGAAGAAGGGGGGAGGACCCTGGACCCTGGCGCGGGTATACCAAACCTTTCCCGTTCTGGAAGGGTTGAAGGCCAGCAAAGGGACGACTCTCAGCGGGGGAGAGCAGAAGATGCTGGCCATCGGGCGGGGTCTCATGAAAAACCCCGAAATTCTCCTCCTGGACGAACCCTCGGAGGGCCTGGCCCCTCTGGTGGTCAGAAACCTGACGGAAATCATCCTGCAGATTCAGAAGTCCGGGGTCACCCTCCTGCTCGCCGACCAGAACATCAAATTCTGCCGCAAGGTGGCCGGCCGGGGCTACATCATGGAAAAAGGCCTGATCCAGTATAAGGGAACCATGGATGAAATCTGGCAGAACGAGGAGATCGTCAGAAAATACCTGGCGGTTTAAAAAAACTGCGCTGGAGGAGCGTCACGCCGGGGCGTGACTCAAGGACCGGCCCTGCGGGCCTCGAGGAGCGCTTCGCCCTGAACCATACTAGGTTCATGGGCTTCGCTTGAGGCAAAACAAGAGGGGCAAAAATCACCCCATCAACCCATAAAAGTTTCAATAATTCTGGGCCATGAAACGAGAGGTGGCCAGGCAAAAACCAAGAGATCTTTTCTTGATGGAGGGGGAGGGACAATGAGCCGGGGCAAGTACTATCATCCGGAAATCGAGAAATTGAGCCGGAAAGCGATCCGGGACTTGCAGAACAGGAGGCTACGCTGGCAGGTCCAGAGATGTACGGCCAAATCGGAGTTTTACCAGGAAAAGTTCAGGAAAGCCGGGATCAAGGCCTCCCAAATCAAGACGGTGGATGACCTGGTCCATGTGCCGGTGGTGACCAAGCAGGAGCTGCGGGATGAGCAGATGAAACACCCGCCCTTCGGCCGCTACACCGTGGCTCCGTCGAAAGACTGGAGGGAACTGCATCCGTCCACCGGCACGACGGGAGCACCGGTGAATACCATCTGGTCGGAGAAAGACGTTGAGAACATCACCGAGATTACCGCCCGCACCATGTGGAGCTTCGGGGTACGGCCGGGAGACATCATCCAGAACGGGTTCAGCTACGGGTTATGGGTGGCCGGGATGTCCACCCATTATGCCGGGGAGCGGATCGGCTGTTTCGTGATCCCCATCGGTGCCAGCATGACCGGCCGGCAGGTGGAATACATGCTCAATCCGGGTTCGACCGTACTCCTCTGTACCCCCTCTTTTGCCCTCCATATCGCCGAGAATCTGAGAGAAAGGGGCGTCTCTCCCGAGCAGTTGTCGCTCCGACTGGGAAGCTTCGGGGGGGAGGGGGGCACGGAGACCCAAGCCACGAGGAGGAAGATTGAAGAAGGCTTGGCCATCGACGCCTACGATTACTATGGCCTGGCGGAAATCGGTCCCACCTTTGCATCGGAATGCACGGCCAAAGCGGGGTTGCATTTTGCCGAGGACCAATACCTGATCGAGATCCTCAACCCCGACACCAAGGAGCGGTGCGCCGAGGGCGAGATGGGGGTTCTGGTTATCACCCACCTGTCCCGGGAGGCCACTCCCATGCTGAGGTACTGGACGAACGACTATGCCCGCTTCGATAGCTCCCGATGTCCCTGCGGGCGCACCCACGGGCGGGCTGTGGGGGGGATTCTCGGGCGGGCGGATGATATGGTCATTTACCGGGGGGCGAAGTTTTATCCCGTCCAGGTGGAAAAGGTGGTCCGCAGTTACCGGGAGGTTGGGGATGAGTTTCTGATCGAACTGACCCGGGATGAGAGCTCCTACACGGATGTATGCACCGTGGTGTGTGAATGCCTGTCCGCGGACACGGACCGGACTTCGCTGGAACAACGCCTGAGAAAGGACCTGCGGGAGGAACTACAGGTCACTCCGGAAATCCGGATCGAACCCTTCGGGACCCTGGAGCGGACGACCTTCAAGGCCAAGAGGATTTATGACAAAAGGCCCAAATAGCGAAAGCTAAAAGCTGATAGCTGATAGCTCATAGCTAATGGCTAAAGACTCAAGATAGAAACAGCAACCTTGATGGTTAGGCAAAAAGTCTCTTGGATCGTCACCCCGGCGAACCCCGGATCATGTCCGGGGCAGGCGCCGGGGTCCAGACGCCGTCCCGACGAAAGTCGGGAACCATCTCAAAGACTGGATCCCGGTTGTAACCGGGAACCCTGGATTCCGGCTTTCGCCGGAATGACGGAAAAGCACATTTGGGGACTTCTTGCAGGGCCAGCAGACTTTTTGACATTTGCTAAAAGCCATGAGTTGTGAACTAATTTCGCTGTTCTTTTGCTCTTTGCTCTCTGCCCTCTGCTCTACGCATCGTTATTATGTGGATTGAAGACCTTCGCCAAACCTGTAGGGACAGGCTGATTGGGAATGAGCTTTTCTTCTTCTCCGAAATCGACTCCACCAACCGGGAAGCGCACGACCGGGCCAGAGGGGGGGCCCGGGAGGGAACCGTCATCCTGGCTGACTACCAGTCCCGCGGAAAGGGGAGGCTGGGAAGGTCCTGGGAATCACCCCCGGACGCCAATCTGTACCTTTCGATAATATTGAGACCCCCGATTTCCCTCTCCCATGCACCCCAGATCACTCTTCTCGCCGGGGTGGCCGCTGCCAGGGCTTTGTCCGGCGTGTCGGGCCTGGAATGCCTCATCAAATGGCCCAATGATATTTTCCTTCGGGGAAAGAAATTGGCCGGAATCCTCGCGGAGATGGAAGGGGAAGGTTCCAGGGTAGGGTTCATCATCCTGGGCATCGGGGTGAATGTGAACTGGAGGAGGGAAGATTTCCCCGCGGATCTTGGGGTGATAGCCACCTCATTGTACGCCGAAAGCGGGAAGGAGATTTCCCGGGCCGGGGCGGCGGCCGGACTCTTCCGGGAGCTGGAAAAGGAATATAGCGCCTTTCTCCGGGAAGGGTTTTCCGCCCGGCTGAGGGATGAGTGGGACCGGCTCTCGTGGATCAACGGCAAACAGGTGACCCTCAGCTCTCCGGAAGGTACCCTTTCCGGCCAGGCCTTGGGCCTTGACACCGACGGGGCTCTTTTGCTACTGGATGGGGAGGGGAAAACCCGCCGCTTCATAGCCGGAGACGTGAGCCTCCAACGGATAAACAAAGATGAATGGGACACGGATGAACACGGATAAGATTTGGCCAAAGACAAAAAAACTCAAATGGGACACAGATAAACACAGATGAACACAGATTTTAAAACTCAAATCTTGGCAATTCTACGCGATTAGAAAAATTTTTCTTTGTCTTTTGTCGCCTGCTTGAAAGTTTTTTGAATATTTTATCTGTGTTTATCTGTGTTCATCTGTGTCCAATAGATTTGTAAATAGTCTTTATCCGAATTCCGCATTTTCAAAGGGAGGCCAGCCCATGCTCTTAGTCATAGACGTCGGCAACACCAACACGGTTCTGGGAATTTACGACGGAGACCGCCTGATGGACAACTGGCGCATCTGGACCGAGAGGGACCGCACCAGCGACGAGTACGGGATCCTCATGCGCAACCTCTTTGCTTCCAGTTCCATCCCCCTGGATCGGATCGAGGCCATTTCCATCTCCTGCGTGGTCCCCCCAATGCTGAACATGCTCCTGGAACTCTGCGAAAAGTACTTTCACTTGAAACCCCTGGTAGTCGAATTCGGGATCAACACGGCCATGCCCATTCTGCTGGACAACCCCTACGAGGTGGGGGCGGACCGGATCGTGAATGCCGTGGCCAGCTATTACAAGTTCAAGCAGAGTCTGATCGTGGTCGATTTCGGAACGGCCACCACCTTTGATTACATTTCCCCCAAGGGGGAATACATGGGCGGAGCGATCGCCCCGGGGCTGGCGAATCTCCGCCGAGGCCCTCTTCATCCGGGCTTCCAAGCTGCCCCGGGTGGAGCTGAAAAGGCCCAAGAGGGTGGTGGGAAAGAATACCGTGCAGTCCATGCAGGCGGGCATCGTTTTCGGCTATGTGGGGTTGACCGATGAAATCGTTCTCCGCATGAAGGAAGAAGTGGGAACCAACCCCAAGGTGATCGCCACCGGCGGTTTGGCTCCCCTCATCGCTGCGGAGTCCAAGACCATCGAGGAAGTGGACGAATTCTTGACCCTGGAAGGCCTGCGCCTTCTCTATGAACTGAACAGGAAGAGGTGAAAAACCCATGGCCGAAAAGTTCATGCTCACTCCTTTCCGGGAAGAGCACGAGATCTTCCGCCAGCAGTGCCGGCGATTCGTGGAGAAAGAACTGGCTCCCCACGTCATGGATTGGGAGGCGAAGAAAGATTTTCCCGACGAGGTCTTCCGGAGGGTGGGGGAGATGGGGCTGCACGGGATCCTCGTGCCGGAGGAATACGGGGGATCGGGGGGAGACTACCTGATGGCCGCCGTGTGGGTGGAGGAATCGACCCGGATCCGCTCGGGAGGAGTGGAGGCCGGGATCGGGATGCACGGCCTCATCGTCCTTCCGGCCGTTGCTAAATTCGGAAGCGAGGAGCAGAAGAAGAAAATATTAGTCCCCGGGGTGAAGGGGGAGAAAATCGGGGCTCTCGGTCTGACCGAGCCGGTCGCCGGATCGGACCTGGCCCATATCCGCACGGTCGCCAAAAGGGAAGGGGACCACTACCTCCTGAACGGCTCCAAGACCTTCATCACCAACGGCAGCCGGGCCGATTTCGTGCTGGTTCTCTGCAAGACCGACCCGGAGGCGGGGTACAAAGGGTTTTCCACCTTGATCGTGGAGAAAGGAATGCCGGGATTTACCCAGGGGAAGCCCCTGGAGAAGCTGGGATGGCAGGCGGGGGACACGGCGGAACTGACTTTCGAAAACGTCGCCGTTCCCGTCGCCAACCGCCTGGGGGAGGAAGGCAGCGGCTTCTACAACGCCATGGCCAACCTGGAATGGGAGAGGCTGATCATGGCCCTGGGCACGGTCTGCAGCGCCCAGCTGGCCTTCGACAAGACGAAGATCTACGTTCTGCAGCGGGAGGCGTTTGGACGCCCGATCGGGAAGTTCCAGGTCAACCGGCACAAGATGGTGGATATGGCCATGGAGATCGAGGCCGCCCGCCAGCTGAATTATCACGCCCTGCGCAAGCTGATGAACGCAGAACCCTGCACCGTCGAGGTGTCCATGGCCAAGGTTTTTGCCTCCCGGGTGGGCGAATTTGTGGCCACCACCTGCCTCCAGCTCCACGGCGGCTACGGCTACATGCGGGAGTACGAGATCGAACGCTTCTACCGCGACGTGCGGATCAACGCCATCGGCGGCGGCACTTCCGAAGTCCTGAAAGAGATCGTGGGGAGGTTAATGGGAATCTGATCGAATGCGGATTTGGATTGCCGAATGCGGATTGAAAGGCCCAAAAAATCATTATCCTTTTTCCCCGAGCTCAACTCATCATCCCGTTATTCTTGACCTATTACCATAACTCGCAATCCTCAGTGCCTTTTTCCATTCAATCGCAATCCGCATTCCGCAATCCGCAATTGACTTATCTTGCCATCCTGGCCAGGACTTTGCCTATCGGTCCGAGCTTCTTCTTCACATCCAGGAAGGTCTTCTCCCCCCGCATCATTTTGGCCATGGCGTTCCACCAGCGGTCTTTGGAGGCGATTTTCCGGTGGTAATAAAAAGGGCGGAGGTTGAAGAGTTCCCGGAAGAATCGGGAACATTCCAGCTCGGGCATCATCTCCCGATCGATGAATTCCTGGTAGGGTTTTAAAGAGTCCCACCGGTTCTTCAACGCTTCCTGCAGGACGGAAGCGGCAACCTGAGCGCTCCGGACGGCGGAGAGAATCCCTTCCCCGGAAAAGGGGTCGGCCAGGCCGGCGGCATCTCCGATAAGAATACACCTTCCTTTTTCAATGGGGCTGCGCTTCTTCCGGAGGGGAATCATGAATCCGGCGGCGCCGAAGGGCAGGGTTCCTTCTTTCTGGGCCCGGGTGGCCAGGAATGCCCGCTGGTAGTTTTTTATTTTTGCGGCCGGGATATTGACTCCCCCGGCGCCCAGGGAAAGAAAGTATTTCCTGGGGAACATATAGGCGTAGCTTCTTCTCACGCTCCCCCAGTCGAGGTGGATTAAATCCGGTTCCCAGTCAGGGATCATGGAGGTCGGAGCTTCACTGTGGACGGCCAGCATGTAGTTTGGGTCCTGCATCAGGCCGGTTTTCCTGGCCACCGTACTTTGCGAACCGTCCGCGCCGACGACATACGCTGCCGAACAAAGTCCAGCCGCGGTTTCCACTTCCATCAAGTCGTCTTTTTGCTCTAGCGAGAGAAATGGGATCTGATCGAAAAACCGGGCGCCTGCCTCTTCCGCCCGCCGGGCGAGAAATTCATCAAAATGCTCCCGGCGCACGGTGACCATGAGCGGCTCGGGGGAGCGCCGGGTGAAAGGCTCCTCGAATTTACAGGTGAAAGAGATGCCGGTGATGGTTTCCTCGATGACTGGAGAAAGATCGAAGGGAATGAGCTTTTGGGTGCGGACGTTCACTCCTCCCCCGCAGGTCTTGCCGCGGGGAAATTTGGCCTTGTCCATAAGAATCACATCCAGGCCTGCTTTGGCCAGATGATAGGCCAGCATCGACCCCCCCGGCCCCGCCCCCACGACCACCACATCCGTCTTTTTCGGAAAAGAATTTTTCATTTCATTTTCTCTATGGGACACAGATGAACAGAGATTAACACAGATTTTTCAAACCGCAAAATTCAAATTGGACGCGGATGAACACAGAAAAGTGCCTAAAGTTCGAAATGCCTAAAATTAAAATTTTTGTTTTATCCGTGTTCATCCGTGTCCCATTTAAGTTTTTTGTCTTTGGCCAAAAAGAGCTGTGTTCATCTGTGTTTATCTGTGTCCCATCATATTTTTTGTCTTTCTCCTGTGTTTATCTGCGTCCCGATAAAATGATTCAGGTCCTGCAGCGCTCTTTCGCTCACGGCTCTCTTTTTATCCCGGCCCCTGAATCGCCCCTCCATGGGCGGGAAAAGGCCGAAGTTGACGTTCATGGGCTGGAATTCCTTTACCCGGGGATCGGTGATGTAGTGAACCAGGGACCCAATCGCCGTGGTGGCGGGGGGAATGATCGGCGATTCCCCCTGGGACAGCCGTGCCGCATTGATGCCCGCCAGCAGGCCCATGGCCGTTGACTCCACATACCCCTCCACGCCGGTGATCTGCCCGGCGAAGAAGATCCGCGGGTCTTTTTTAAATTGTAAAGTCTTCTCCAGGAGGGTGGGGGAGTGGATGAACGTGTTCCGGTGCAGGCTGCCGAAACGCAGAAACTGGGCTTTTGCCAGCCCGGGGATCATCCGGAAGATCCGTTCCTGCTCTTTCCATTTCAGTTTCGTCTGAAAACCGACCAGGTTGTAAGCAGATCCCCGGCTGTCTTCATGCCGCAGCTGAACAACCGCATAGGGAACTTTGCCGGTCCGCGGGTCCCTGAGCCCCACGGGCTTCATCGGGCCGTGGGCCAGGGTTTCCCGGCCTCTTTCGGCCATTTCCTCGACCGGAAGGCAGCCTTCAAAATGAACGGGCTTTTCGAATTCGCGGTAAGGAACTTTTTCCCCTCTGCCGAGCTCATCCACAAAACGGAAGTATTCCTCGGCGTTCATGGGGCAGTTCAGGTAATCGCTCCCTTCCCCGTACCGGGAGGCCCGGAAGATCACCTTCATGTCCAGGCTGTCCCCGTCGACGATGGGGGCAATGGCGTCGTAAAAGTATAGGTGTTCCTCGCCGGTCATCTTCCGGATGGTTTCCGCCAGCCCGGGGGAGGTGAGGGGTCCGGACGCGATCACTACGATTCCCTCTTCGGGAATTTCCGCAACCTCCTCCCGGGAAATTTTCAGGTTCTCCCTTTTCTGCAGCCGGGAAGTGATGGAAGAAGCGAAGGCCTGCCGGTCCACGGCCAGGGCGTCCCCCGCGGGCACCCGGGTCTCTTCGGCAACGGCCATGAGCAGGGACCCCAACCGCCTTAATTCTTCCTTCAGAAGGCCGACAGCGTTTCCCAGTGAATTGGAGCGTAGGGAGTTGCTGCAAACAAGTTCGGCAAGGTCGGGGGAGACGTGGGCGGGAGAAAAGCGGTGCGGTTTCATCTCGTAGAGGGTTACAGAAACCCCTCTCGTGGCCGCCTGCCATGCCGCCTCGCACCCCGCCAACCCCCCGCCGATGATAAGGATCTTCTTTTCCATTTGGACTCAAGATGGGTTTCCACTTTTTCGACAATCAGCGGAATTTTTTCATGAATTGATTAGAGTGTCAAGCGAATGTGCCACCCCCCGGTTTTGATTCGGCTGTATCTTTACAAATGGCGGCAAAAGGTTTAGAATTCGATTCATTAGTCCCAGAATGATCATGCAGAAAAGATCGGGAGCGTGTTTGAGCAAATTACCTCGATTCGCACGCTGACAGTCATTTCATAGCCGTTATTATTTCTTGCTGCCAGCATTCAAGAAAATCTGAATCATTGAATAGAGGCCATTGGATTCATCCCCTCTTCGTTCCCTGAACGGCAACCGCCAGAAAGGAGGTTCGGTCTATGGAACTCTTCGTCGAGCGGGAGGATGTATGGATTGCCAGCCTGGAAGACAAGCCGGGGGCTCTGGCTGCAAAGCTGGCCGCTCTGGCCGACGCCGGGGCGGATTTGGACTTCGTCATCGCCAGGCGGTCGCCGGACAGGCCCGGCACGGGGGTCATGTTCGTGACTCCCTTGCGGGGGGATGCCGAGCTGAAGGCCGCTTCGGGAATTGGGTTCTCCGCGGCCAATCGTCTCCATTCCCTGCGGGTGGAGGGTGAGAATGTAAAAGGACTCGCGGGGAAGATTTCCGGAAAGCTGGGTGAGGCGGGAATCAACCTGAGGGGCTTTTCCGGCGCGGTGATCGGAAAGCGGTTCGTCCTGCACATCGCCTTCGATACGGCTGAACTCCAGGAGAAGGCCATCCGGATCATCAAGGGAATGACTTGATGCTTCTGATTCCCTCGCATCCCAAAACTGGGGAATCCTGCAAGTCGCACGGGGAAACGAAGAGGGACGAAGAGGGGATTCGTTAAAGACTATTTATTAAGTACGGAAAAAGGACCATAATGACCGCCAACGGAATTTCGGCATCCACTTCAATCGAAGGGGTTGGGATTCGCAGAAACCTGCTCGAAGACCTGGCCCTCAAGAGCCTCTACCTGATCGGCGAAATGACTTTGCAGGAGTTGGCCCGCCACATGGGGCTCAACCTGCCCATGATGGAGGAGCTGTTCCAGCGCCTGCGCAAGGACCATCTCATTCACGTCACCGGCATGGCTGGAAACGTGCACCGCGTCACCACCTCGTCGGGGGGAAAGTCGCGGGCCCTGGAACTGCTGGCCCAGAACCAGTACGCCGGCCCCGCGCCCGTGTCTCTCGAAGATTATGTCCAACGCATTCGAGGCCAGAGCGTGCGCAGCATGGGAGTCGGCCCCGCGGGCGTGGAGCGGGCCTTCGAAGAGCTGGTACTCGACCGTCAGACGCTGACCCAACTGGGGACCGCCCTGGTCTCCGGCCGGGCCATCTTCCTTTACGGGCCCACGGGAACGGGCAAGACCACCATCGCCGAGACGCTCACCAAACTCTTCTATGACGACCTGATCTGGGTTCCCTACGCGGTGGAGGTGGATGCCCAGATCATCACGGTGTATGACTCGGTCGTGCACCAGAGGGTGGACCAGCCGCCCGTCCCCGACCAGGACGGCCGGTGGGTGCTGTGCCGCCGGCCCCGGGTGATGGTGGGAGGCGAGCTGACCATCCAGATGCTCGACCTGCAGTTCAACTCCAGCACCAAGTTCTACTCCGGCCCGGTGCAGATGAAGGCCAACAACGGCCTGCTCATCGTGGATGACTTCGGCCGCCAGCGGGTGAGCCCCGAGGAACTCCTCAACCGCTGGGTGGTTCCCCTGGACCGGCGGATCGACTTCCTCACCCTGGCGGGAGGCAAGAAGATCGAGATCCCCTTCGACATCTTCGTCGTCTTTGCCACCAACCTGGACCCCGCCAAGCTGGTGGATGAGGCCTTCCTGCGCCGCATCCAGACCAAGATCAAGGTGGACTTTGTCGCCCCCGAACAGTTCCGCGAAATCTTCCGGCGGGTCGCCCTGAAGTATCAACTTCAATACGACGCGGCCCTGGCGGATGAGCTGATCCGGATGATCGGCCAGGAGTACCAGGAGCCGCTCCGCGCCTGTTACCCCCGTGACGTGATCCAGCAGGTCGTCTGGCGGGCGCGCTACCTCCAGAAAGATCCCTCCCTGGACCGGGAATCCCTAGCCCAGGCCTGCCGCAGCTATTTCCTATCGCGGTAGCGCCAAAAGACTTTCTCTCGCAGGCCACGCAGAGATCTTCATTCATGACCGGATATTTGCTTCGCCGGCGGGTCCTTAGGATATTTTTTTGACCGATTTCGATCCTGCGCGAGCAGGAGGGAAAGGAAGGGGCAGGATTGGCATGGATGAAAAAGACCTCGTCGGGAAGGTGAAGGAAGCTGAGGTAGTAAGGATTTGCCGGGATTTGGTTCGCCTGCAGAGCGTGAACCCCCCTGGGAATGAGCTGGCCGCGGCGGAGTATGTGGCCGCGGCTTTGAAAAAGAGCGGGGTGGAGGCTGAGCTGGTGAAGCACGGTGATACCCGGGCGAGTGTGCTGGCCCGTTTGAAGGGGCAGGGGAAGGCGCCGGCTCTCTTTTACAACGGGCATCTGGACACCGTGCCCGTGGGCGCCGAAAAATGGCGGCACGATCCTTTTGGGGGGGAGATTGCCGAAGGGAGGATCTGGGGGCGCGGGGCGGCGGATATGAAAGGCGGCTTGGCGGCCATGATGGCGGCCATGAAAGTCCTCGCCGAAGCCAGAGTCCCTTTGCAGGGAGATCTGATCCTGGCGGCGACGGCCGGTGAGGAAATCGACTCTTTGGGGGCGACGGAAGTGGCCAAAATGCTGAGCCGTGAGCCGATGCAGGCTCTCTTTATCGCCGAGCCGACTTACAATGAAATCTACATCGCCGAAAAAGGGGTTTTCTGGGTGGAGGTAGAGACCTTCGGCAAGACCGCCCACGGCTCCATGCCGGACCAAGGGCGAAACGCGGTCTTGATGATGGTGAAGATCATCCAGGAGTTCGAGAAACTGGAAATCCCCCATAAAACACATCCGGTCCTGGGAGGATTCACCCGGAGCATCAACACCATTTCCGGGGGGATCAAGACCAACGTGGTTCCCGATTACTGCGCGGTGACCGTCGATATGCGAACGGTGCCCGGCCAGGAGCATCCGGCGATCATGCGCCAACTGGAAAATATCCTCAAAGACCTGGGCAGGAAAGATCCCGATTTCAGGGCGGCAGCGAAAGCCATCAATGACCATCCTGCGGTGGAAACATCCCCTTCGGAGCCGGTACTGCAAAAGTTTTCTTCCCTGGTCGCGGAGATGACCGGACAAAAGACAGTGTTGAAGGGGGCCAATTATTTTTCCGATGCCGTTGGGTTCCTGCCGGTTCTCAAGGTTCCCCTGATCTTGTTCGGGCCCGGCGAACCCGGGCAGGCGCACCAGCCGAACGAGCAAGTGGAAGTCTCGAAACTGGTCGAGGCGGCCAGAATTTTCACCGTGACCGCGGGAAGGTTGCTGGGGGGGTCCACGGGCGTTTGATTTTTATTGCTTAGGAAATTATAAAAGTCTCTGCGCCCTCCGAGGATGAAGAGAAAATCAACCGCAGAGTACGCAGAGATCGCAGAGCTTTTTCTTGGTAAAGACAAAAAACACAAATCTTTTTATGGATACAGACTCTTCTTTGCCTTTCGATCCTCCGCGGATGAAGACAAGAGGGTGAACGCAGAGGAAGCAGAGAGCGCAGAGATCGTTCCTTGAAAGCCCCTTGGCCGTTTTGACCTTCCGGCAAGGGTGGGAAAGAGGGCCGCTTTTCCCCCTGCATCCTGGCTCTGAGCTTTTGGCCATTTCTACCTCTGCGTGCTCCGCGACCTCTGCGGTTAAGTTTTTTTATTGATTTGGCGTACCTCTTTTAGTAGGCTTTTCCAAGGAGAATTCCTGCAAACATCTTCAGGAAAAAAAGGAAGGAGTTAAAAATGGCAGCCGATTTGACGAAAGAGGATCTGGAAGCGTTGCGCAAATGGCCGACCCCGGCCATTTCCAATGCCATAGAACTTTTCAACATCCAACCCCGGAATGTAGGGTTTATGCTGCCGGAGATCGAGTGCCAGTTACCCGACCTGGGAATCATGATCGGGTACGCGGTTACGGCGGTGATTACCGCGGATACTTCGGAGGGCCGCCGGGTCGCCCCGCCGGAATGGTGGGAGATGATCAAAAAGACTCCGGGGCCCAGAGTGGTCGTGATGCATGATTTAGACCGGCCGGTGATCGGCTCTTTCTGGGGCGAAGTAAATGCCAACATCCACAAAGCCCTGGGATGCGCCGGCGTGGTCACGGATGGGTCTGTGCGGGACCTCGATGAAGTACGGGAGCTGGGATTCCAGTTCTACTCCAGCTGCGTCACCGTATCCCACGCCTACGTTCATCTCGTTGAAATAGGCGTTCCGGTCAAGGTCGGGGGACTGGTGGTCAAGCCCGGTGATCTTCTCATGGGAGACAAGCACGGGGTCATCAAGGTTCCCCGGGAGATTGCCAAAGATGTTCCCAAGGCCGCCCAGATGATGGAAGACTGGGAACGGAAGGTGATCAACTTCTGCAAGTCAAAGGAGTTTAACACCGAGGGATTGAAAGAAAGATTCATGTCGCCCAGGCCGGCGTGGCCCCCGAAATAACAGGGGGCAGGGGGCAGGGGGCAAGGACAGGGTGTAGGGGGGAGGGTGTAGGGAGAAAGAGTTCGGAGTAATTTAGTTCTCATCACTCACATTTCACATTGGTTAACCCAGAGGGCCGGTATCGCTTTGGCGGTAGCGGCCCTTTCATTTTGCACGATGAATGCGCCGCGTGGGAAGAAATTTTCCATCCTGCGGAAAGAAATTCCCCCCTCCGCCGTTCCTAATTTTAAAAACTCTAAAATATCATTAGATTTTGTCCTTCTCCCGGCAGGCTGGGAAAGGGGGGGGAGAAAGCAAGACAGCATTTCCGGATGAGAATTATCGGGAAAGATCCAGGCGGGAGGTGACGCGGCGGAAAAAGGGGAGCAGGATCAGGGTGGCGATTCCCAAAAGGGCAAAACCGGAGGAGAAGGAGAAAGCTTCGGCCCAATGCCCCAGGGCTGAGGGGATGATCCCTCCGCCGCATAAGAAGCCCATGAAGATGACCAGAGAAACCGCTACCCCCCTGAGCCGTTCCGGGAAAATCAGGGAAACGATGGTGAACCCGGTGGGGAAGAGGCAGGTGACGAAAGCGGCCTGGAGAAAAACCAGGATGGACACGGGGGTGGCGCCGGGGATGACTCCCAGCAACAGGGTGAAAAGGCCCGTGGTGATCATGAAAGCGGTGAGGGCCCGGATCGGCCCGATGCGGTCAATCAGGACTCCGGAGATGAATAGAAGGATGATGCCGAAGCTGCGGGATAAGCCGATCAAGGTGTTGGCCCAGGGACGATCCATCCCCATCTCGCTTACCAGGAAAAGGGGCATCACCGCATAGACCCCCATACTGGACCCGATGGCGATCACGAAGAATACGGCCATGACCCAGCAGAAGGGGTTGGCCAGCACCTGCCGGAAAAGCTGAAATCGGGGCGGCTCTCCCCGTTTGCGGCTGCCCTTCCCGAAGAGGAGGAAAAAAAAGGGCATCCCCATGGCCCACCCGCCCAATACAATCAGGGAGTCTCTCCAGGGAAAAAACTTCAGAAGAAATTCGGCGAGGAGGGGGGCGGTTATGAAGGCCATATTGGGGGCCAGCTCGTGGATGGCCATGGCTTTTCCCCAGTGCTCTTTGCTGACCAGCTCGGTGAGAGTGGCGATGCCGGAGGGAAGGTAGAGCCCGGCGAAGAATCCGATGAAAACGAGCCCCGCATGGATGGCGCCGATAGAGGCGGACCGGGAAATGAAAATGAGGGAGAGCCCTCCCATCAGGCCCGCGAAGGTGATGGTGAGCCGGTGGGTCAGAAAATGAGAAACCATCCCGGACCCCAGGAGACCCACGCCATAGCCGAAAGCCACAAAGAAGAAGAGAGATCCCGCCTGCCCGTGGCCAAGGCCCAGCTCCGACTCCACGATGGGGAGAAGGGGGGCCATGATGACCCGGGAGACAAAATTCAGGTAAAAGATGAAGGTCAGCAGAAAAATGGGCAAGACGGGAAGAGAAGAACGGGGAGAGAGACTTCGGCTGAAGGCCATTTCAAGGATATCCAGTTCGCCGACGAATGATCGTGGAGGACTTAAAAAAGAGGACTGCTTTCTTAAGCCTTTCCCCAAAACCCCCCTCGCGGCTCCTTCAAGGGGTAGAGGGGGAGTCGATTATTTTGTAACACCTTTCCCCCGCCATGTCAAAGAAGAATCAAGAGATGGGAGGAAGCTCCGGATGGGAATGGCCGTGCCCGCCAACGGCGGATTCGGGATGAAGGGTATGGATGATGGAGCCGCTGGAATCAGTTGAGCTTGAGGAGGACGGCTTTGTGGTTGAGGTTCCGCTGAACCCCCGGATGTCCCTTGGGGGTAACGAGTTTGTGGGGCTTGGCAATATGGTTGCGCATGGCCGTGATCCTGGAGCCGAGCGTGCTTCGGTGGGCTGCAGTCTCCGAGAGGATGGTCTGCAACAGGGATTCATATTCCCCTTCGGCAATGGAGAAGAGGTTTTTGTAGTTCATCTCCACGATGGAGTATTCGATGTTCCAGGCGATGGAAAGGAGGCTTTTGAAATCCGCGGGGATCTCCAGCTTCTGGAGCTTGCGATGGTGCCTCTCGACGAAATTCTTGAGGTTTTTGACCGCAGAGCCATTGAAGGAACCGCTGGGAACGCAGAAGAATTTCCGGTCCTCCATCATCTGGGCCATTTTTTGAACCAGCTGGGCATGTTTCTGCTCGTCCTGCTCCAGGGCCAACCAGAAATCTTTTTCCGTTTCCCGGAGCTCCGAACAGTACCGGTACAGGTTGGCAATGGCCGACTCGAGGTCAGAAATGGCCTTCAGGATTTCCAGAGTTTTCGCAGGATCCAACGACTCCATATTCCCCTTCCTTGCCCAGGGCTAGCAAACGAAATCATTCCGCTTCCCATGCAGCATGCGGTTAGATCATTTCGGGTGGACGACGGGCTTACACGGTTTTGGTTACTTAACTTATCGGTCCTTTCCCCCCAAAGTTTAGGCGGTTCATCCTGAAAGCGACTAATTTTATTTTTGTTTTTCCTCTATGCGGGGAAAAAAATTAGAAAAAGATGGATTGGGAAATTTAAGGGTAAAAATCTTTAATGCGGTCCTATCCATTCCTCCCTCTTCTCTTTGTCCTTTCCCTTTGGTAATATTCATTCTGGCATTCTGTAAGCGGAAATCATCGGATTTCGAAAATCACCCCCGGGGAAATGGGGGGAGACCCATTCAGGTTATGAAAAAGGAGGAACCAATGAAAATTCTGGGAGTTCTGGGAAGTCCGAGGATTGGAGGAAACAGCGACATTCTGCTGGACCAGGCCTTAGCCGGGGCTAAAGAAGCCGGGGCCGAGGTGGAAAAGATCAACCTCTGCCAGAAGAAAATCTCCGGTTGTTTGGATTGCACGAAGTGCAACGAAGCAGGGGTCTGCGCGATCCAGGATGACATGCAGGGCATCTACCCGAAAGTCCTGGAAGCGGACGGGATCATCCACAGCGTGCCCGTTTATTTCTGGGCCATGACCGCCCAGATGAAGGCCTACCTGGACCGGTGGTGCGCCTTCTTCGACGCCGAATGGAAATGGCACAAACACTATTACCCCAAGATGAAGGGGAAGAAGATCGGCCTGATAACGGTTTGCGGCGATACCAACGTCCACACCGCCGACCCCATCGTCCACAGCTTTAAAAACACCGCCGACTTCACCAAGCTCAATTACCTCGGGGCCGTCATGGCTTCTGCCGGGGCCAAAGGAGAGATTGCCAAGGACGAGAGGGCGAAGAAGCAAGCGTACGAGCTGGGGAAAAAAGCAGCACAAAAATAGGGGGCAGGGGGCAAGGGAATATCCCTCATCGGGGCCGTAGGGGCATCCCGCGGTTCGCGGGACATCATGCCCCTACAAAGTCATTCTTCGCGCCTCGGTCCTCGATCCTGTTTTTAGGCTAACCGGGTGATATCCTCAGCGACCTTGGGGTAGTTCGCCATCAGCGCCAGGTCGTGGCCCGGGAAGAGCAGGTCGGGGGAGGAGGCCTTGGCCTTGACCTTATCGTAGCTTTTCATCCAGACGATCAGGTCGGTGATGATGGCGCTGGGAATATCGGTCTTGTAGCTGGAGAAGGTATGAGCCAGGTCTGAGCCGACAATGGCTGTTCCCTGCGCCGTATTTACGGCCACGGCCTGCAGGCCGATGGTATGACCGGGGGTGAGAAGCAGCTCGATCCCGGGAAATATTTTCTTGTCTCCCCGGATCAGGCGGAGTCTTTTTTTCCCTTTCTGCCCGGCCAGGTACCGATTGGCAACGGAGTCGGTAACGAAGAGGAAAGGGGCCCTCTGGGCGACGGGATTCTTCACCCAGAAATTGAACTCTTTTTCCTGGATATAAATGTCGGCCTTGGGAAACAACTGAATCCCGCTGATATGGTCGAAATGGACGTGGGTCACGATCAGGTGTTTCACGCTGGCAGCATCGATGTCCATCCTCCTCAGGGCTTCGGCGGGACTCACATAACTGTCCAGGTTCCGCTGTTTGGCCAGTTGAGGATCGACGCCGCAGTCCACCACTATCGTTTCTCCCCCTCCCCGGATGACAAAGATGTAATAATTGATCTGGGCCGTCTTGTCCATATCCTGGAACCAGTTGACGATGCAGGCCGGACGGTTGTAGGGGCCGCCGTATTTCACCGCGTAGATTTCGTAGGTCGGAATCGCCATGACCTTTTCTCCTTTCAAGAAATTGGTTGAGGTTGAGGTCAAGGCTAAGGTCGAGGGGAAGAAAGGATTTTCTTCCCACCGCCTGGTCTCTATCCATCCTCAGCCTCAACCTTAGCCTTGACCTTTAAATCGTCTGTCCCCCATCGACCCGGATGATCTCTCCGGTCACGAAAGAACTGGCCTCGGAGGCCAGGAAGAGGGCGATGCCCACCACCTCCTCCGGCTCGCCGAAACGCTTGAGCTCGATCTCCCGGATGCGCTGGGCCTTGCGTTCCGGATCGGTCCAGTTCACCCGGCTGAAGTCGGTTTTGATCGAGCCGGGAGCGATGGCATTCACCAGAATATGATGCGGGGCGAGTTCCCGGGCCATCACCTGAGTCATCATGTTCATGGCCGCCTTGCTGATGCAGTAGGCGCCGGTCCCGTCGGCCCGGGCACGAAGCCCGCTGATGGAACTCACATTGATGATCCGGCCCCCTCCCTGCTTGATCATCTCCCGGGCGACTGCCTTGCTCATCAGAAAGGCCCCCTTGAGGTTGACCTCCAGAACCTTATCGAAGGAGTCCTCTTCCAGGTCGACCATGGCGCTCAGGACCGGATTCGCCCCGGCGTTGTTGACCAGAATGTCAATCCGGCCGAAGGCGTGAAGGGTTTTCCGGACCAGGGTCTCAACGTCTTCTTTTTTCCCCACGTGGGCGGGAACGGCCAGCGCCCTTTTCCCCAGGGTTTGAATCTCTTCGGCCACCTTTTCCAGCTCCGGCGGCCGCTTATTGCGGCTGGAAACGACCACGTCCGCGCCCGCTTCGGCATAGGCCAGGGCGAGGGCCCGCCCGATCCCGCGGCTTCCCCCGGTTATGATGGCTACCTTCCCCTTGAGGGAAAATAGGTTCTCAAACATGACGGCTTAAACCTCCTGAATGAAGATCGATGAGAACCATTTTTAGCATAAATTGAAATTTAGGCAATCCTTTTTCTTGCCTTGCCCGCTGGTCGCTCTTTTAAAAAAATGCCCATTGCTGAAAAAACTCCTGAAAGAGAGATGCAGCGCATGGGGTTCGGGCTGGAGGAATTCGGATCATCATCCTAAGGCGGTTATTCTTCCATTGGGTCGGGCCTGTCCCGGGGAGATTCGCAAGGGGAGACGGTTTGGTCCTGCCTTTCCTCTGGAGCCATTTCCTCGCAGGCCTCTCTTTGCGGAGGATAGGCGGGAAGCTGATTGGGAAACGATGGTCCCTCCCGCCACGGGCGGGACTGATGATCCGAATTCCTCCAGCCCCAACCAGCACAAAAAGTTGGGAGCGGCAAGTTTTCCTCGCAGCCGTTTGAAAGAGTTTTCAATTCCCTTTCATTTGTCTATTGCATGTGCCGGAGTCGAATATTTATTCCGCATTCCGAATTCGCCATTCCGCATTCAACGGCTCCCATCCTTGACAAGAGGGGTATTTGTTGTTATTTTTAAAAGACGCTCAATCATGAAGAGTGTTCAGAGGTTAGCATGTTTGAGGCGCTGACGGAGCGGGATCGAAGGGTCCTTCAGGCCATCATCACGGATTACATCCAGACGGCTCAGCCGGTAGGGTCGAGGATTGTCTCCAAGAAGTACAAGATGGGGCTCAGTCCGGCCACGATCCGCAATGTGATGGCCGACCTGGAAGAGTTGGGGTTTCTCATTCAACCGCACACCTCCGCCGGGCGGGTTCCCACCGATAAGGCTTATCGCTTTTTCGTGGATACGATCCTGAACATGCGAAGGTTGAACCTGGAGGAGAAGGGGAATATCGAAAAGGGCCTGCTCCTGGAGGGGGACCCGGACATCAATGAGGTGATGAAACGGGCCTCCCATCTGTTGTCCCTGCTTTCCAAGCAGACCGGCGTGGTGCTGGCTCCCCGTTTCGGCAGTAAGATCTTTAAGCATATCGAATTCATCAAGTTGAGGGACCGAAGGATCCTGGTGATCATCGTCTCCCGGACCGGCGAGGTCCAGAACAAGCTCATCCAGGCGGACGAGGAGATGAGCCAGGACGAGCTGGATAAGTACAGCAGGTATCTCTCGGAAATCATGGGCGGCCTCAGCCTGGCGGAGGCCAAACAGAAGATCGTGGAAGAGATGAAGAAGGAAAAGGTTCTTTTCGATAACCTCATGTACCGGGCCCTGCAGCTCAGCCAGAAAGCGCTGGAAGACGAAGGGGAGGGGGATCTGTTCATCGAAGGGAAGACCAATATCATGCAATCCCCGGAGTTTGCCGACATGGAAAAGATGAGGGGACTTCTTGAGGCTTTCGAAGAAAAGACCAAGATCGTCAAACTCCTGGATAAATCCCTTTCCGCCCAGGGAATTCAGATCTTCATCGGGGCGGAGAACGAGCTCCATGAAATGATCAATTGCAGCATCGTGGCGGCCCCCTATTCCCGGGAGAACTACACCCTGGGGACCCTGGGGGTCATCGGGCCCACCCGGATGGATTACTCCAACATCATTCCCGTCGTGGATTATACCGCCCGGATTGTGGGACAGATTCTGGGAAACATCGACTGATTCCTTTAGCGTAAACTCCCGGCTCTGCCGGGGTCATGACTCATTATGAAGGGGTTACCCGCCAGGGGCGGAACCGATATTTTCCGTGAGGGGAGATCAATTTTGGAAAAGAAGGGGCATCACAAGAAATCAAATAAGGAAGATAATGCCATAGAGGTGAAGATCGAGGGAAGAAACCAGGAGAAGCCCGCAGCCGAGTCAGCCCGGGCAGAAGAAAAGAAAGAGCCGACGCCGCTGGAAAAGCTTCAAGCTCAACTTGATGAAAAGACCAGGGAGTCCTCGGAATATTTTGACAAATGGCTGAGGCTCAGGGCGGAGATGGAGAATTTCAAGAAAAGGATGCAGAAGGAAAAGGCCGACCACCTGAGATTCGGCAACGAAGACCTGCTCAAGGCGCTGCTTCCCATCCTGGACAATCTGAACCGGGCCATTGACCACGGAAGAAACGGGCGGGAAAATTCGCCCCTTCTCGCCGGGGTGGAGATGATTCATAAAGACCTCCTCAACACCCTGGAGAGATTTGGGGTGAAACCCATTCAGGCGGCGGGAGAGGTGTTTGACCCGGAGAAACACGAGGCCGTCTCCCAGGAAGAAAGCGACCTGGAGGCCAACCGGGTGGTGGCCGCCGTGCAGAATGGGTACTTCTACCATGATCGGCTGCTCCGCCCCGCCAAAGTCATCGTCTCCAAAGGAAGGCCGCAGGCGGAGAAAGAAGCCCCTGCATGATCAAGAGGGACTACTACGATCTTCTGGGCATCGATCCTTCGGCAAGCCTGGAGGAGATCAAGAAAGCCTACCGCCGCCTGGCCCACCAGTACCACCCGGATAAAAACCCCAACAATCCCTCGGCGGGGGATCATTTCCGGCTGATCACCGAGGCCTACGAAATCCTGCAGGATACCCGGAAGCGGGCGGACTACGACCGCCGCGGCCCATCCAAGGGGAGGCGGGGGTTTGAGGGATTCGGCGAACCGCCGGATTTTTCTTCGCGGAAGGATTTTGTCGACGGGATTTTTGAAGAGATCCTGGAAGATTTTTTCGAGGCCGATCGTCCCCGGCAAAGGAAAGCCCGGGGTGCGGACCTGCGGTTCAACCTGGAGATCTCTCTGGAAGAAGCGGCTTGGGGTTCGGAGCATAAGATTCAATTCAGCCGCAAGTCGGTTTGTCCGGTTTGCCGGGGAAGCCGTTGCGCGCCCGGGACTCAACCGACGGTCTGCCCCTATTGCGAGGGCACGGGTTCCCTGCGGGGCCAGCGGGGGTTTTTCATCGTGGAAACCACCTGCGAGCGCTGTAAGGGAGAAGGAGAGTACATTCCCCGGCCCTGCCCACGGTGCGGAGGCGCGGGGGTTTTGAAGATCCCCCAGGCCTTTAAAATCAGCACCCCCCCGGGGGCCGATAACGGAACCCGCCTCTGCCTGGCGGGCGAAGGAGAGATGGGCCGGAACGGAGGCCCTGCGGGGGACCTCTACCTCATCCTTTCAGTCCGGAGACATCCCGTGTTCACCCGCTCGGGAAATGATTTAACCTGCGAGATTCCCGTCGAACTGTCCCTGGCCTTCAAGGGAACGGAAGTGGAAGCCCCGACTTTAAAAGAGCCGGTACGGATTAAGATCCCGCCCAAGACCCCTCCCGGCAAAATTTTCATTCTGAAGGGAATGGGGATGCCGGCCCTGCAGGGAAGGGGAAGGGGAGACCTGAAAGTCCAGATCCGGGTGGAGGCTCCCAGCCGGCCCGGCAAAAAGGAGCGGGAGATGATGGAGGAATTATCCCGTCAGGGCAAAAAAGGAAAGCTGGGGCCCGAGGAAGCATCCTTTCAGCGTTCCGCGAAGTAGATTCCGTCCTTATCCCGTCTTTTCCCCGCGTCCGTCTGATTTCCCTTCCGAAGTCGTTTCCTTCTTTTCCTCTTCTTCCGGTTCCTCTTTTTTCTTTTTGCCCAGGAGTTTGGCCATCCAGATTGAGCCTTCGTACATGAGAATGAGGGGCCCGGCCAGCAGCAGCTGGGAGACCAGGTCCGGGGGAGTGAGGATGGCCGCGGCCACGAAGATGAGCAGGATCGCATATTTGCGGTTCCGGGCCAGGAAAGAGGAGGAAACGACACCCATCCGGGAGAGGAAGAAAACCAGGGCCGGCCACTGGAAGAGGAGACCGAAGGCCAGCAGGAGTTTGAGGGTGAAGGTGAGGTACTCCCGGATGGAAGGCATGGGGCGGATTTCATCGGTGGCAAAGCTGAGAAAGAAACGGAAGGTGACCGGAAAGACGATAAAATAGCAGAAAGCCGCGCCAAGGATGAAAAAAAAGGAAGAGACAAAAAGGTAGGGGAGAATGTATTTCTTTTCCCTCCGGTAAAGCCCCGGGGAGATGAAAGCCCAGACCTGGTAGAGGATGAAAGGGGAGCAGAAAAAGACTCCCGCCAGGATAGCGGCCTTGAAGTAGGTGAAGAAAGCCTCGGGGACGGCGGTGAAGACCAGGGAACTGCCGGGAGGCATGGTTTTCACCAAGGGCCGCATCAGGATTTCGACGATTTCTTTAATATAGGCATAGCAGACGGCAAAGGCGATGCCGATCGTGACGAAGGAATAGATCAGCCTTTTCCGCAACTCCTCCAGGTGGGCCGAAAGGGGAAGCTTTCTATCCGATATTTCGGATGGATTCTTTGGCGGCGACAGGTTGGTTCTCTTCCTTCTGTGGGGGAGTGTTCTGCGCTGAGGCTTCGGCCGGCTGGCTGTTTTCCTGGACCTGGAGCACTTCTTGTTTCCCTCGCTCCACATCCTCCAGGAAGGACTCCGGCGTCGGCAGCGGATCGACCGGGGGAGCCTCCGGCTCGGCCGGGGGAGAAGCCGGGGGTTCAGCCTGCGGGGGAACCTCTGATGTATAGGGCTCTTCGTTCAGATCGACCTTCAGGTCGCTTTCGATGCTGGTTTTCAGCTCCTCGCTGGCTTTCTTGAATTCGGCCAGACCCTTCCCCAGGGACTTGGCCAGGTCAGGAAGCTTCCGGGGGCCAAATACGATCAGGGCGACGATGAGGATGATGACCAGTTCAGGAAGGCCGATGCCGAACATCTCGAGCTCACTTTCTTTCCCAGAATAGATAGTTTCCGGGGGGGTGTCAATGATAAAAAACAGTTCGGAGTTGGGAGTTATGAGTTCGGAGTCACAAACGTTTCTGGTTGCTCGTTAAGGCCGAACCCTCATTTCCGATGCCCACAACCAGTACCCAGCAACCCGGTTCTCCGAACTGAAACAAGAAACACTTGACAGATAAGGGAAAATTGATTTAATGGGTAATAAAAACGGGAAGGGAAAAATCTCTATGGGAATCGATGTTCTTCTCCGTACCGAATTCAAAGAGATCCCAGTTCTTCACCGGGGAAAGGTTCGGGACATTTACGACTTGGGAAAGCATCTGCTGATTGTGGCCACGGACCGAATCTCCGCCTTCGATGTCGTCCTGCCCAACGGGATTCCCCACAAAGGCCGGGTCCTCAACCAGATATCGGCCCATTGGTTCAAGACCCTGGAAGATATCGTCACCCACCATATGGTGACCACCGAACTGGAAGGATTCCCCGGAATCCCCAAGGCCGTGGCCGAGAAATTGCGCGGCCGGGCCATGGTGGTGAAGAAGGCCAAGTCCTTGCCCGTGGAATGCATCGTCCGGGGGTACCTATCCGGCTCTGGTTGGAATGAGTACCAGGAGAAGGGAACGATCAGCGGGATTCCTCTCCCGGCCGGTTTGAAGGAATCCCAAAAATTGCCTTCCCCTCTGTTTACCCCTTCCACCAAGGCTGAAGCGGGAGTCCACGATGAGAATATCGACTTCGCCACGGCGACCCAGAAACTCGGGAAGAAATTGGCCGAGGAGGTTCGCTCGGCGAGCCTGCGAATATACCAGAAGGCGGCGGCCATGGCGGAGAGGAAGGGGATCATCATCGCCGACACCAAATTCGAGTTCGGCCTGGGTGAGGGAGGAAAATTGATCCTCATCGACGAGGCGCTGACCCCGGACTCGTCCCGGTTTTGGCCTGCGGACGGTTACGCTCCCGGAGGAGTGCAGAAGAGCTTTGACAAGCAGTTTGTGCGGGACTACCTGCTTTCCATCCGCTGGGACAAGAAGCCGCCGGCGCCGGATCTTCCCGCCGAAGTCATCCAGAGGACTTCGGAGAAATATATGGAGGCTTTTGAGCGGTTGACGGGAAAGAAATTGGAAACCTAACCCGCAAAAAATAAATTCCAAATTCCAATCCTAAATTCCGCATCCCCAATGGGGTGGGTCTTGTTTGGGACATGGGAAATGGTATTTGGATGTTTATTTGAAATTTGGAATTTGGAATTTCGTTCAGTGGATATGGCTTGGGATTTGGGGCTTCATCCGGTGAGGCAAAAGAATTCCTGGTTGAAGATATAGGAAATACAGAACCCGCAAAAACGGAGCGAAGAGATATGACGAAGACCGGGATCGTGAAAGATGACCGTTATATGGACCATGTAGCCGATGGTTACCATCCGGAGTCTCACCAGCGCCTGGAGGTGCTCTACCAGATGCTCCAGGAGCCGGGCATGAAGGGAAATTACGTGGAGATCCCCCCGCGCATGGCCACCCAGGAGGAGCTGGAGTTGATCCACATGCCGAACTACATCAGCCTGGTGGCCTCCACCGCGGGCCGCTCCATGACCATGCTGGACCCGGATACGTACGCCAGCGCAAAATCCTATGAAACCGCCCGATTGGCGGCCGGCGGGACGCTGGCCGCGGTGGACAAAGTCGTGAGCGGGGAAGTGAACAACGCTTTTGCCTTGGTGCGTCCGCCCGGCCACCATGCCGAGACCAACCGGGCCATGGGATTCTGCCTCTTCAACAACGCGGCCATCGCCGCCAGTTACGCCCTCGCCGCGCACAAACTCAAGAAAGCGCTGATCATCGATTGGGACCTCCACCATGGCAACGGAACGCAGCATTCCTTCTATGAGCGATCCGATGTCCTCTATTTCTCCACTCATCAGTACCCCTATTATCCCGGGACCGGGTTTTTTACCGAGACCGGAGGCGGCGCCGGAAAGGGTTTCACGGTCAATGTGCCCCTGAACGCGGGCCCCGGAGACGCGGAGTATTTCCTGATTTTCGAAGAGATCCTGGAGCCCATCGCGTTGGAGTTCAAGCCGGACATCGTGTTCGTTTCCGCCGGGTTTGATATTTATTTCCGGGATCCCCTGGGGGGCATGCAGGTCACGCCCCAGGGTTTCGGCAACCTGGCCAAGGTCATCCTGGAATTCGCTCAGCAAACCGGCAAGGGCAGAGTGATTTTCGTCCTCGAGGGAGGATACCACCTGGAGGGGCTGCGGGATTCGGCGCGAGAAGTTTTGAAAACCATGCGGGGAGAGGTCCTGGCCGGGGGCCGGGACGAGGAGGTGAGAAAACATGCGGACCATCGACTGATCGATCCGGTCATCAAGAAAGTGAAAGAAGCCCAGAAGCCCTACTGGAAAATCGGTTGAAAGGAGAGGGAAGTGAGGCTGGCCACGTTCCGGAAAGGAAGAGGATCCCGCCTGGGAATTGTCTGGGGGGACAAAGTGATCGACTATAACACCGGCGCCCGGCTGGTGTCCCCCCAAGGCAAAGGGGCCGCAAAGGCTTTTCCGGAAGTGGATCTGAGAGGCTTTCTGTCCCTGGGAGCTTCCGCGATCCGGATGGCCAAGAAAGTCGAAGCTTGGGTTGGAAAGCAATCCGCAGGGAAATCCCGGTCCTCCTTGAAGAGCTGGGTGTTTGACCTGGCCAAGGTCAAGTTGCTCCCGCCTCTGAACAATCCCCCCAAGATCCTGTGCCTGGCGAGAAATTATGCCAGCCACATCCGTGAGGTTTCCGAGGTGGATCCGTTACCCGAAGATATTCTTATCTTCATGAAACCGAGGACGGCCATTATCGGGCCGGACGACCCGGTGGTCATCCCCCCGGAATGCCGACTCCTGGACCATGAGGTCGAACTGGCTTTGGTGGTGGGGAAAAGAGGACGTAACATCCCCGAGGAGAAGGCCATGGAACACCTGGCCGGATACACCATCCTGAACGACATCTCCGATCGGGAATACCGCCGGATGAAGAATCCCCCCCACCATGTGAACTGGTTTTTCATGAAAGCGCAGGATACCTTTGCTCCCCTGGGTCCTTTCCTGGTCGGAAAAGAGGAGATCCAAGATCCCCATACCCTCCGGTTGAGGTTGTGGGTGAACGGAGAGCTTCGCCAGGACAGCGCCCGGGAGGAGATGATCTTCAAGATCCCGACGATCCTTTCTCGCATTTCCCGCTTCGTCACCCTTGAACCCGGGGATATCATCGGCACCGGAACCCCGACCGGAACTTCTTTCGGAACGCAAAAATATCTAAAAGGGGGGGATGTGGTGATATGCGAAATAGAAGGGATCGGCCGGCTACGGAACGGAATCCGGGTGGAAGAACCGGTATATCGAATACGGTAGGCAGGAATGAATCCTTCTTCCAGCCTCCTTCAGAGGAAGAAAGAAAATCCCAAACGATTTAGCCACAGAGGACACAGAGAGCACGGAGATATAAAGGCTACGAATAAAAATCGTCTGGCAATCCATAAAGCTCAGATCAGCCTTCCCAGACGTTCGTATTCGTCCTTTATCTTTTGGTCCTGAAACCTCTGTGGCCTCTGTGCCCTCTGTGGTAAAGGCTTTTGAGATTCCTGTTTTTAAGGGGGGATGAACAACCCATGGGGCAGGTGAAAATCCGGTTTCTGGGAACCGGGGACGCAGTCGGGAGCGGAGGACGCTTTCAGACGTGCATCCAGGTTCTGGCGGGAGATCAGAATTTTCTGATCGATTGCGGGGCCACATCGCTCTCCGCTCTGAAACGATTGGGGGTGGATCCCGCCTCGATTGACCTGATTCTGGTTTCTCATTTACACGGGGATCATTTTGGGGGGATCCCTTTCTTCGTGATGGATGCTCAGTTTGGGCGGCGGGTCAAGCCGCTTCAGGTGGCCGGCCCTCCGGGGATCGAGGCCCGGGTCAAGGAGGCCCTGGAGGTGTTTTTCCCCGGGTCCTCGCAGACGCAGCGAAAATTCGAAACCCGTTTCGTCGAGCTTCCGGAGGAAAGGGATACTTCCCTGGGAGCGCTGTCCGTGAGGCCCTATGGAGTTGTCCATCCGAGCGGAGCCGCCTCCTATGCCTTGCAGGTCAAAGTCGGAGAGAAGATCATCGCCTACTCGGGAGATACCGAATGGACGGACTCCCTGCTGGAGGCCGCCCGCGGGGCCGACCTCTTTATCTGCGAAGCCTATTTTTTCCGCAAAAAGATCAAATACCATCTGGATTATGAAACCATTCTGGGCCATCGCTCGCAGCTGGACTGCCGTCGAATGATCCTGACCCACATGAACCAGGATATGTTGGATCAGCTCAAGGGGTCGGAGCTGGAATGTGCTGAGGACGGCCGGGAAATCATATTGGAAGGGCTGGCTTGAGCAGCCCCGGAAATTCAACCGGAACTGATGCGGGATTAAAAACCATGCAGAGAAAGGGAGAAAGATGAAGGGGAAACAGGAATTATGGATGCAGGAGGGCGGATGGTGGACCAGTTTGCTGAATTATCTGCCGGCGGTTCGAAGGAATTTTTCCCTTCCCGGCAGAGTGATCATTCATGACGCCACGCTGCGGGATGGAGAGCAGACTCCCGGTGTGGTTTTCCGGAAGGAAGAAAAGGTGGCCATGGCCAAGGCCCTGGACGCCATCGGGGTGGACCGGATTGAGGCCGGCATGCCGGCGGTTTCTCCCGAAGACATGGAGGCGGTCGGGGAGATTGTGAAGCTAAAATTGAAGGCTAAAATCATGGTTTTTTCCCGGGCCATGCCCGCGGACATCGACAATGCGGTCAAATGCGGAGTTTGGGGGGTCGTCCTGGAAGTGCCGAGCGGTGTGCCCCGGCTGAAATACCAGTACCACTGGAGCCAGGAAGAAGTGATCGAACGGAGCATCGAAGCCATCCGCTACGCCAAGGAAAAAGGCCTGTATGTCTGTTTCTTCCCCTTCGATGGGTCCCGGGCGGAAATTTCCTTCTACCGAAAACTCGTTCGCGAAGTAACGAAAAAATCCCGGCCGGACTCCATCACCCTGGTCGATACGACCGGGTGTATATTGCCGGCAGCGGTGAAATATTGGGTGAGGGAGGTGAAGAAAATCGCCGACCTTCCCGTGGAAATCCACACCCACAACGATTTCGGGATGTCCGCGGCCAGCACGCTGGCGGCGGTGGAAGCCGGAGCCGAAGCGGTCCACGTGTGCGTCAACGGGCTGGGGGAGAGATGCGGAAATGCCGCGCTGGAGGAGATTGTGGTCGATCTTCGGACTCTCCTGGGCATCCCCCTGGATCACATCCGGTTTGACCGCCTGCCGGAATTATGCCGCATGGTCAGGGATTATGCGGGAGTCAGAACGGCGGACAACAAGCCGATTGTGGGAGACCTTGCCTTTACCCGGGAAAGCGGGATGGGAATGGACGTATTCCGCAAAGAGCCGAGGGTGGCCTTTGCCGTTCACCCCCAATTTGTGGGCCGGAGGCTGGATCTGGTGCTGGGAAAAAAGAGCGGCCGCCCATCCATCAAGATGAAATTGGAGGAACTCGGGGTTCAGGCCAGCGACGAGCAGATCGCCGAACTCCTGGTAAAGGTGAAACAGAAAGGAACGGAGAAAAAAGGTTTCCTTTCGGATGATGAATTCAAGGCCATCCTCCGGGAGACCGTGAAGTAGGAGGAAGGGCCGAAGAGATTTTAAGCTTGAGGCAGCGAGGAATCCGTCTTCCGTGGGCGTCTCCCTTCCTGAATCCATCGCTCCGGGGGTCACTTTACGGCATGACCTCCAGCCCGGCGACATGGGCGCAATGATCCTCCTTCACGGGATGATTTACGCTCAGGAATACGGGTTTGACCACACTTTTGAAGGTTATGTGGCGGCCGGCCTGGCGGAATTCGCCCAAGCCTTCGATCCGGGAAGGGACCGGATTTGGGTTGCTGAAAAACAGGGACACATCACCGGCTCCATCGCCATCCTGAGCCGGTCGGCAGAGGAAGCCCAACTGCGCTGGTTCCTGATCCATCCGGAATCCCGCGGGCTGGGCCTCGGAAGATGGATGCTCAAGGAAGCGCTGGACTTCTGCCGGGAGAAGGGATATGGGAAAATTTACCTCTGGACGATTCAAAACCTTGTCGTAGCCACCCACCTTTACCAGTCTTCCGGGTTTATGAAAACAGGAGAAAAGCTCCATCCCCTCTGGGGAAAAATGATCCATGAGGAATGCTACGAACTGGATCTGACCGGGAGATAAACTTGGGTTGCCATGCCGGCAACGGTTAAGGAAGCGGAAAATCTCGCCAAAAAGTGTCAAATTTCTTTTCACCTTTTAAAAAAGTTAGTAGTCGCGGCGCCCCAAGGAAAAAAATAATCATAAAAATCAATTAGTTATCTTGCATAAAAAATTTTTATAAGCGGCATAGGGTTTGCATGATTTAAATTGAGCCTCCTAGAGAAGGGCAATCATTTGCGCCAGGTTTATATTTATGAAGGTGTGGGCGATTTTTTGATATGGAAGGACATTACCGGACTTTTTTCCTCAGGAATGAGAATCATCGAAAGAGGCTGGAAGAAGGGCCCGAATATGGATAATACCTTAGGACAGATTCTGATCGGAAAAAACATCATAACCCAGACTCAGCTGGAACTGGCCCTGCGGAGGCAGAAGCAGCAGAAGGGGAAGTATCTGGGACAGATCCTGACGGAGATGGGGTCTGGTATCCCAGGAAAAAATCAATAAAGTTCTGGATACCCATAGCAAGCGGAAGCGGATCGGGGAGATCCTCCTGGACCTGCAGATCATTACTCCCCAGCAATTGGAGAATGCCCTTCAGAAACAAAAGGAATTTCAAAAGAAGGGAACCCGGAAACCCCTGGGGATGGTTGTCATGGAGTTGGGCTACACCGATTATGACAGTTATCTACGAGCGCTTTCCCGGCATTTCAATATGCCCATCGTCTCCCTGGAGACCTTTTACCCCAACCCTGCCCTGCAGAAGGCCCTGGGAGAAAAATATGCCATGAAGAACAGGATCGTGGTGCTGGAGAACTCCCCGGCGCGAATCAAGCTGGCTCTGGCCGAGCCGACCCACTATAGCATCGAGGAAATCCGGAAGGCCGTGCCGTTCGGCAAGACCGTGGAGTTTTACCTGGCCAACCCCTACGAAGTGGACTCCTGCCTGCGCAAGAAATTCGACCCCTTCTCCATGACCCGGTACCGGTAGCCCCCCAAGTCTCTTAAAAGTCAAGTTGGGCGTGAGATGGCAATAAGAATTCCAATGGAAAGGGCCGATTCCAATCCCGCGAGGCGCGGGACGAAGCACGAAATCCGAAGTTCGACAAATTCAAATGTTACAAATCGAAATGTCTTGCCTTTGTTTGGTGTTTTGAACTTTTGAATTTCGAATTTGTTTCGGATTTCGATATTCGGATTTCGGATTTCTCGAGGCCTCAAATCTGTTTGGTTCCGGATAGGCCGGGTTCGGATTTTGCTTAGGCGGTCGTTCCTTCCTCCTCGGCGAGATCGTTTCCGTCCCGTGATATAATGATCCGACTCCATGCGGCCAAAGGTCTAATCCGTACTTCTTCGGGACGGGAAGTGAAAATACTTCTAATCCATCCACCGGTGACCAAGCCTTGTGAACCTCCGGCGGGGATTGCCAGACTCCTCGGCGCTCTCCGGATGCACGGGATCAAAGGCACGGCTCTGGACATGAACCTGGAGGGGATCCTGAACCTGGTTCAAGGGGTCCGGGAGCCGACCGATACCTGGACCCGCCGGGCGATTCGCAACCTTCCCCGGCATCTCGCTTCTCTAAGAAGCAAATCCGGGTATCGTCATTTCTCCCGCTACCAGCGGGCCGTTCTGGACATGAACCGTCTGATCCAGGCGGCCGGAAACGCCCGAGGGGTGAACCTCAGCCTGGCCAACTGCCAGCACCCGAATTTATCTCCGGTAAAGTCTCTTGACCTGGCCCGGGCGGCGGAAAAACCCGAAGAAGACCCTTTCTATCCTTACTTCTCCGGTCGACTGCGCCAGGTCCTGGAAAGCGAGAACTTCGGCACGGTGGGGTTTTCCCTGAATTACCTGAACCAGGCCGTCTCCACCTTCGCCATGGCGGGCTTCTTGCGGAAAAATTTCCCTTCCCTCAAAATCGCCCTCGGGGGAGGATTGGTCACCTCCTGGGTGCGAAGGCCGGGATGGCAAAATCCTTTTGCCGGGCTCGTGGATTTCCTGGCGGCCGGTCCGGGAGAGGTTCCGCTGCTCTCTTTCCTGGGGGTCGCCCCTTCGGGGGACAAAATGAACGGCCTGCTCGACTATGATTCTTTCCCCACCGCCGATTACCTTTCCCCCGGTTGGATCCTTCCCTACAGCGCCTCCAGCGGGTGTTATTGGCATCAATGTCTCTTCTGCCCGGAGAAAGCCGAAGGAAACCCTTATCAGCCCTTCGCCCCCGACCGGGTGATTCAGGATTTGAAACTCCTGGCGGAAAAGAAGAGGCCGGTTTTGATCCACCTCCTGGACAACGCCCTCTCGCCCGGGCTTCTGAGAGGGCTGGCCGACCATGGATTCGACGTGCCCTGGTATGGGTTCGCCCGGATCACCGAGCCCCTGGCGGATCTTGATTTCTGCCTGGCCTTGAAGAAAGTCCGGCTGCGTGATGCTTCAGCTGGGACTGGAATCCGGAGACCAGGGGGTGCTCGATCGGCTGCAGAAGGGAATTGATCTGCGGGTTGCTTCCCGGGTGCTGAAAAACCTGAAAAAGGCGGGGATCGCCGCTTACGTTTATCTCCTTTTCGGCACCCCGGCCGAAAGTGAAAACGAGGCCCGCGAGAACCTTGGATTTCACGGTTGCCCATAGCGGGGAAATCGGTTTTTTGAACCTGGCCGTCTTCAACCTTCCGGCCTATGGGGAGGAAGCCCGGAAACTGGCGACCCATGAGTTTTATGAAGGCGACCTTTCGCTCTACTCCAGTTTCGCCCATCCCCGGGGATGGAACCGCGACGCCGTGCGATCCTTTCTGGACAAGGAATTCAAGAGACATCCGTCCCTTGCCCCCATCATCCAGCGAGACCCGCCGATCTTTACTTCCAACCACGCCGCTTTTTTCGCTGAATCCATTCCCTCCACTGACGGCTAAGAATGGAGGGTCATCTCCAAATTCGTTGATCGGATGTTTTATGAAAGCCTGACATCACCTGACATTTCGAATAGATCAGCTCTTTGCCTCTCAACGAATTTGGAGATGACCCAGAAAGGAACTTGTGGGCGCCCTCCTTTCTCTGGTATAGTTTTTCCCCAGCCGGAGCCCATCCGCCGGCTGAGCGGCAGCTCGCTTCGCGGAGAATCATCCCGAAAACGAAATCGGGAAGAAGAAACCGCCCCGGCAGGAAGAATGCCGAGGGGGGCGGAAAGCGCACCGGAAAAGGAAAGGAGAAACCCATGGCGAAAAGACATCCCCTGAAGATCACCGTGATCAAGAAACTGAGTTCCAAAGAGGTCTATGGGCATCCCCTGCCCGAGGTTTCCGAGACCATGACGGCCTACTGCGACCGCCTGGAAACGGGACAGGAATTCCAGGTCGACGAATCCGGCGCCATGCCGGCCGGTTTCTGCACCTGGGCCTGGCATGACATCTATCCCGCGGTCACCAGCCTCCGCTTCGGCGGAAACTTCCCCTGGATGAAGAAAGAGGGAATGGGCATTGCCTGCTGCAGCGACGGGGCCCGGCCGGTCTTCTTCCGGATTGAACGAGTCGGGTAGGAATCGATGAGGTTGTAGGGGCGGGTTTAAAACCCGCCCCTACGGAGTTCGGAGATCCCCGTTTTTGGTTCCTCGTTGCTAGTTGCTCGTTCTTCGTTCCGGATCGCGCAGCCGACTTGATTTCCGACAACCAGCAACCAGCAACGAGTCATTTCCGGCAACGAGTAACCAGCAACGAGCAACCAGGAACGGGTTTAACTCCGAACCGATGGGGAAGGTGCCTTCTTTCTCAGCAGCATGTAGATGGCCAAAATGGCCGCGGGGATTCCGATGGCCTGGGCGGTGGAGAGAGTTTGGGGAATCACCCAGCCCCGGGGATCATCGCGGAAAAACTCCACGAAGAAGCGCATGACGGAGTAAGAGAGCAGGTAGACCCAGAACAGTTTTCCCCGGAAACGATCCTTTTTCCGGATGGCCATCAGAACCAGGAAGATCACGAAATTGGCCGCGGATTCGTACACCTGGGTCGGATGGAGAGCGATCCCCCGGGGAGCCAAAGATTCGGGGTCGGTGAAAGTGACGGCCCACGGAACCTCCGTGGGTAGCCCGTAGCATCAGCCGGCGGAGAAACACCCCAGCCTCCCGATGGCTTGGCCCAGGGGGATGGCGGGAGCCATGATATCCGCCAGCTGGGGAAAATTCAAATGATGTTTCCGCACGTACCAGAGGCCGACGAGGAAGGCAAAGATTAACCCTCCGTAAAAAACCAGTCCTCCCCTCCAGAACCGAACGATGTCCACCGGATTGTCCCGGAACTCCTCCCAGCTGGTAATGACATAGAAAACCCGGGAACCGATCAGCGCCGCCAGAAGGGCGTAGAAGCACAGGTCCATCATGATGTTCGGGTCGACCCCGACGCGCTTGGCTTCCCGCAACGCCACCAGCACCGCAAGCAGGAAAGCCACCGCCAGGAGGAGGCCGTAGGTGTGGAGGGTGAATTCGCCGATTTTAAGCAGAATAGGATACATAACCGCTAAAATTTTGAATTTTGAATTTTGAATTTCGAATTTTCAATGGGATACATAACCGCTACAATTTCGAATTTCGAATTTCGGATTTCGAATTTTCAAAGGAACCTTTGCGCAGCATCTGGATGAGGAGAATGACCACCCCGATGGATATGGCCGAATCGGCCACATTGAACGCCGGCCAATGAACATCATACCAGTGAAGGTCGATAAAGTCTATCACCTCGCCCAGGCGCAGCCGGTCGATGAGGTTCCCGATGGCCCCTCCCAGGATCAGAGAAAGGCTCGCGAGCAGGATTTTCTGCTGCGGCCGAAGGCCCCGGATCAGGTAAACGATGCACCCGATGGCCACGGAGGAAATGAGCGCGAAAAAAACGATCCTCAGGCTGGACCGGGCCCCGGCCAGGAAACCGAAAGCCGCCCCGGTGTTCCGCAAATAGGTCAGGCTGGCTAAATTCGGGATGATATCGATCGATTGGTGCATCGTCAGGGTGTTGTCCACCAGGAATTTGGTGACCTGATCGAGAACCAGGACCGCTCCGCTGATGAGACCTGCCAGAGTGTATTTGGGGCTCACGATTTCCCTTCTGCCTGAATGGCGGCGATGGCGCTCTGACACCGGGGACAGACCGGGGAGAGACCGGCTCCTTCTCCCACCTTCGGATCATAGACCCAGCACCGCGGGCATTTCTGGCCGCCGGCCCGGGAAACCAGGACCTGGAGGCCTTCGACCTCCTTGGACTGCTGGGCGCCGGGGGGCGCGGTCGGAGACAGCCGGACCTCCGAGACAATGAAAAATTCCTTCAGGTTGGCTTCGTTTTCCCGCAAGAAGGAGAGGAGCTTCTCCGGGGCATTCAGGGTCACGGAAGCTTCCAGGGAGTTTCCGATCACCTTGCCCTGCCGGGCGGCTTCCAGGATCTTCGAGACTTCGGTCCGTACCTTGAGGAGAAGCTCGAAGCGTTCCTCCAGCTTGGAGTCAAGATACTGGGACTCCACCTCCGGGAACAGGGTCAGGTGCACGCTTTCGGCCCGTTCCTTCGCTCCCGGGATATGCCCCCAGACTTCCTCGGCGGTGAAAGAAAGGATGACCGACATGAGACGAACCAGGGCGTCCAGGATCTTGTAAAGGGCGGTCTGAGCAGCCCGGCGCTGGGGAGAGTTCGCCGGTGAAGTATACAGACGGTCTTTCAGGATGTCCAGGTAGAGGGCGCTCAAGTCCACGGAGCAGAAATTGTGAATCCCGTGAAAGACCATGTGGAATTCAAAATTGGCATAAGCCTCCTTCAGCCGGGAGGTCAACTTCTGCAGGCGAAGGAGGATCCAGCGGTCCAGATCCTGGAGTTGGGAATCCGGGACCGCGTCCTTCTTCGGGTCAAAATCGTACAGGTTCCCCAGGAGGAACCGGCAGGTGTTGCGGATTCTCCGGTAGGCGTCGGAGAGGCGGGAGAGGATCTCCTCCGAGATGCGGATGTCGTCCCGGTAGTCCTCAGCCGCCACCCAGAGGCGGAGGACCTCGGCGCCGTACCGCTTGATGACCTCCTCCGGAACGATCACGTTCCCCAGGGATTTGGACATTTTTCTCCCTTCCCCGTCCACCACGAACCCGTGGGTAAGGACCGAGTGGTAGGGGGCCTGTCCGCGGGTTCCCACCGAGGCCAGGAGGGAGCTGTGGAACCATCCCCGGTGCTGATCGCTTCCCTCGAGGTACATGTCGGCGGGGGATTTCAGGTTGGGCCTTTTTTCGCAGACCGCCGCGTAGCTCACTCCGGAGTCGAACCAGACATCCAGGATATCGGTCTCCTTCTTGAATTCTTCTCCCTTGCATTTCGGACAACGGGTCCCCGGGGGAAGGAGTTCCTTCACCGAAAGGTCGAACCAGGCGTCGGCTCCTCCTTTTTCGAAGAGTCTGGACACGTGCTCGACCAGGGGCTCTTCGGTCAGCACCTCCCCGCAGGAGGTGCAGGTGAAAGCCACGATGGGGACGCCCCAGGCCCGCTGGCGGGAGATGCACCAGTCGGGGCGGTTCTGGATCATGCCGTAGATCCGGTCATGGCCCCAGTGGGGGATCCATTTTACTCTGTCGATGGACTCCAGCGCCTTCCGGCGCAGCCCGTTCTTCTCCATGGAGATGAACCACTGCTCCGTGGCCCGGAAGATGATGGGGTTCTTGGAGCGCCAGCAGTTGGGGTACTGGTGGGTGTAGATCTCGCTGTGGATCAGCGCGCCCACTTCCTTGAGCTTTTGGATGACCGCGTCGTTGGCGTCAAAAACATACTGCCCCGCGAAAAACTTCACCTCCGGCGTGAACCTTCCCTGGTCGTCGACGGGAGAATAAATGGGAAGGTTGTACTCCAGCCCGGATTCGTAGTCTTCCTGGCCGTGACCGGGGGCGGTGTGAACACAGCCGGTGCCCGTATCCAGGGTGATGTACGTGGCCAGGATGAGCAGGGATTCCCGGTCCAGGAAAGGATGTCGGCACTTCAAGCCCTCCATTTCTTTGCCCGGGAATTTTTCCAGAACCTTGTACTGCTTCTTCTTGGCCTGGGCCATGACCTGCTCCAGGAGCGCTTCGGCCAGGATCCATACCTCTCCATCCACCTCCGCCGCCACGTACTTATAGTCGGGGTGAAGGGCAATGGCCAGGTTGGCAGGAAGGGTCCAGGGGGTGGTGGTCCAGATCAGGACAAAGACTTTCTTGTTTTTGAGCGCCGGGAAGCGTTCCCCGAAGTCGGAGACGGCCGGAAACTTGACCGTGATGGAAGGCGACTTGTGGTCTTCGTATTCCACTTCGGCTTCCGCCAGGGCGGTCTGGCAGGTGGCGCACCAGTACACCGGTTTCTTGCCCCGGTACACCGATCCCTTGCCCACAAACCGGCCGAACTCCCGGGCAATGGTGGCCTCGTAGTCATAGCTCATGGTGAGGTAGGGGTTCTCCCACTCGCCCATGACGCCCAGCCGTTTGAACTCCTGCCTCTGGATGTCGATGAACCGGGTGGCAAATTCCCGGCATAGTTTCCTTTTCTCGGAAATGGGATAGGAGCCCTTTTTGCTTCCCAGGCTCTTGTCCACCTCGTGCTCGATGGGCAGCCCGTGGCAGTCCCAGCCGGGAACATACTCCCCGTTGAACCCGGCCATATTCCTGGACTTCACGATGAGGTCCTTGAGGATCTTGTTCAAGGCGGTTCCGATGTGGATGTGCCCGTTGGCGTAAGGGGGGCCGTCGTGCAGGATGTATTTGGGGCGATCCTTGGCAAATCTCCCGCAGCTTCTGATAGATCTTTCCTTCTTCCCATTTTTTCAGAATCTCCGGTTCGAGCTTGGGAAGGTTGGCTTTCATGGGGAAAGAAGTTTTCGGCAGATTCAAGGTGTCTTTATAGTCCATCGGGGCCTCGGAAAAAGAGATAAGCCCCTCCTAAACTCATGAGGGGCGGAGAAGGGCCAAATGCCCGATAATCTCGCATATTTTTTAATTTTTATCACAGGAAGGAGTGGGGTTCAAGAAAAAAGAAAAAAAGACTTGTCCCTTCACTTTTCGCCAAGCGGGCGGAAGATGGATTGAATTCCAGGCGGTGCCCGGTCCGGAAGCAAGGGCGTTACGCACAAAAACCATGAGGCGACCCTCCTTTCTTGGGCCGGGCGGGCAATTGAAATGCGGAATGCAGAGTGCGGAATGCGGAATGGAAAAAAAGAAGTAAAAATTCCGAATTCCACATTCCGAATTCCGAATTGGGTAACGCCCGATCGGCCCGCTTCCAAATTGCGGATTGCCGATTGCGGAATGCGGATTGAAAAAGAAAACCAAAAAATCCGAAATCCCAAATCCGCAATCCGAAATGACTGAGCCGATGCTTTTTGCACGTAACGCCCTTGCTCCCGGACCACAAGCTTTCTTTCCCATTAGAAAAAGAGTCGCAAAGGTGGAGAGGAAGAAGGGAAAAAAGAGTATTGCGGGTTTTTCCAAGGCGGTGATATAATTCCTTTGGTTTTTTAGCCAGTCCTGATTCATCCGCTACATTTTATGCCTGAACGACGCCTCTTCCCCGTCGAGGATATTGGGGGAAGCCATTTTGAAATGAGCATAGAAGAATTTGCTTCCTGAGGAAGGGAGGTGGGAACCAGCTTTATCGATGAGGTCTGTCCCGCCGAAAGAGTTCTTTCGGGAGGGTAAGGAGTACGAACATCTTATGAAACAATGATAGGAGGGAATAATGGCGAGCAAAGGAATCGATTGGTCGTCGTTATGGAAGAAGGAAGACTGGTGGGCCTGCTGGATCGGCTGGTTTTTATTGCTTCTGGCTCTGGTTGCCTTGCTGCCCGCCGTTCCGAAGCTGGCTCGATGGACGGAATTCTCTCAGGCTTTTCCGCGGGGGGCTGTGGCCTTTTGGTCCCTCACCAAACTGTTTTTGGTTTTAGTGATCTTGACCTCGATCGGGGCGGCGGCCATGAAAAAGCCAGTCAAGGGCTATATCCCCGGGTTCCTGGTCATTTATCTTGTCTCCTTTGTCGCCCTGGTCGTTTCCAATCAGAAGCAGATCAATGCCTATGGGTTTGAATACGTCCTCTGGGCGTTGATTATCGGGCTTATCATCAGCAACGTCCTGGGCGTTCCCAAGTGGCTGAAGCCAGCCATCATGACCGAGTTTTTTATCAAGATCGGCCTGGTCTGTATGGGGGCGGAGATCATGTTCCAAGTGGTGATGAAGGCCGGTGCAGTGGGATTGATTCAGGCCCTGCTGGTAGTCATTGTGGTTTGGTTCTTCACCTACTGGCTCTGCCGCAAATTTGGATTGTCAGAACGGTTTTCCAGCATCATCGCCACCGGCAACTCCATCTGCGGTGTTTCCGCCTCCATTGCTGCGGGCGGTGCGGTCCAGGGGGATCCTAAAGAGGTGAGCTACATCGTCGCGTGGCTGATGATCTGTGCTGTGCTTCTAATCTTCATCATGCCTCCTCTCGCCAGATGGATGGGCCTTCCCAACGAATATGGCCGGTGCATGGGTCGCTGGGGTCATTGATAACACCGGAGCGGTGGTGGCGGCCGGGGGGATCCTGGGCTCGAAGGCTGCGCTGGATGCGGCAGTATTGGTTAAAATGTCTCAGAACGTCCTTATCGGGTTTGCCGCCTTCCTCCTGGCCCTCTGGGCGGCTCTTTCCCTCGAGAAGAAGAGCACCGGGGAAAGGCCCTCCTATGCCGAGATCTGGTACCGTTTCCCCAAGTTCATCGTCGGCTTCGTGGTGGCCTCCCTTGTCGTTTCTTTCTTGGTCCTGCCCGCGATGGGCGATAAAGGCGCCAAAGGAATCACCGGCCTGATGCAAGGATATCGCGTCTGGCTGTTCGCCATATGTTTCGTGTGCATCGGCCTGGAGACCCAGATCAAAGAGCTGGTCTCGGTCGGGGGGGGCAGGCCGGCGATCGCCTATTTCATCGCCCAGGGCTTCAACATCATCTGGACCCTGATCGTGGTCTGGTTTCTCTGGTCGGGAAAATTCTTCATCCCGCCCATCCTCCCAGATTAACGGTCGATACATAAGATAAGATAAGAAGAGGGGGCCACGAGCCCCCTTTTTTTGGAAAATATGGCGGAGTCGTCTATGGGGCGGAAGCTCGTTCTCTAGCTTTAGATCGAAATAGGGTAAGAATTGACGGGGAAAGACCCCGGATGATATGTTGGGATCCTGCGATGACCGAGGACTATCTGAAAAATTACCAGGTCGCTCTATCCGCAGAAGAATCATTTTCCCGGTCAGTGGCGCTCGGATTGTGGATGAGAAGGCCTCTGACTGCCTGGCACTTTCTGCTGCCGGGAATGTTCCTGTGGGATATCCTCAGGCGTCGGAGGGCCATCCAGCAATACAGCACCCTTTTTCTTTTCCCCCGGAAACTGGCCCTGGACGCGGCCCGTCAAATGATCGAGGGAGAGGACCGGGATGGACTCCTGTCCCGAGCGGAAAATAAGATTCAAGAATGGCTCTCCGCTCAAAAGGTCTATTCTCCTCGAGTCCTGCACGGGCACAGGGAACAGATCCGGGTTCTCATGGGTCACTATTCCCAGCTCCTGCAGGGCGAAGGAGAGAGCTATTCCGGGCTGGTCCGAAACACCTACGGAACCCGGGAGAATTATGAAGTCCATGTGGCCCGGGTCACGGCGGCCGAGGGGGAAGTCGATCAGGCCCTGGCCGAAATCCAGGGAGGCACGGCCGAATCCTGGGACCGCCTGCGGGCCGAACAGGTGCAGGTCGCGCAGCTGCGGAAAAAGGAAGTGGATCGAATATTCCCGGAGGGAGGGGAGAGATAAAATGGGGAGACTTCTCCCGAGGGTTTTGGACACCAAATACCAGAATATTCATGCCCAGGAACGGTCTCTGGCCAAGGCCGTGGCCTCCGCGGTAATCGAAGTCAAACCGGTTTCGGCCTGGGAGATCCTGATTCCCATCCTGTTTCTCCTCAGTTTTTTCCAAGTCAAACGATCGAAGGAAACCTTCACCTTGAATTTTCTTTTCACCAAGAAGCTGGCCCTGGAAGCCGCCTTCACCATGGTCGACAAGGGAAAAAGCAGGGAAGAGGCCCGGGAACAAATCAAGGAGAAAACTGGAAACATCCTGGCCGGGGATAAAGCGGGGCTGTATTCCAACAAAATCCGCCAGAAACAGCTGAGAGAAATGGACCTGCTTATCGAACACTACTGCCGGCTCTTGAATGCCGAAGGGAAGGACTATCCCTCCCTGGTGAAGAACGCCTACCCGAGCCGGGAAGAGTACGTCGCTTTTTTGGAGGAACTCGAGCAGGCGGAACGAGAGGTCTACCAGGCAGCCCACCAAACCGTAAAGAGCTCTTCGTCCCGGGAAATCGCCTCCAAGATGGAAGAAGCCACGACCAGGGTCCGGCGGGCCGAATTGGACCGGCTCTTTTCCTAACCCGGCCAAGCCGGAACCAAAAAGGATATCGTAAGAAGGGAAAATCGGGGGGCCGTCCGGTTATCCTTGACAAATCCCAGGGAAGTTCAATAACCTTAAATATCCGTCGGGGATCGACGGTTTGAAGGCAGACCGATAAGCGAAAAATCCTCAGAAAGAAGCGCCTGCAGGAGATAGATTCAATAATCAGCAAGGAGGAAGCGGAAGATGATGCAAGGACAAGAATGCCATGCCCGAGGTATCGAGCATATAACCAGCGAGTTTGAGACCCACCTGGAAAAGGGGCTGACCCAGGCGGAGGTCCAAGATCGCCTGAAGAAACACGGGCCCAACGAGCTGACGGAAAAGCCGCGTCCCGGCTTCTTCCAGTTGTTGCTCAGCCAGTTCAACAACTTTCTGGTCATCATCCTGATCGTGGCCGCGGTGGTCTCCATCCTTGTGGGGGAGGTGATCGACGCCATCGCCATCATGGTCATCGTGGTCCTGAACGCGGTGGTGGGGGTGGTCCAGGAGTCCAAGGCCGAAGCGGCCCTGGCCGCCCTGAAAAAGATGGCTGCGCCCAACGCCCAGGTCATCCGGGACGGCCACCAGGTCACCGTCCCCTCGCCGGAGCTGGTCCCCGGGGACATTGTTTTGCTCGAAGCGGGAAACTACGTTCCCGCGGACATGCGCCTCATCGAGAGCGTGAACCTGAAGGTGGAAGAGGCCTCCCTGACCGGGGAATCCGTGCCGGTGGACAAGGATGCCAAGGTGGTACTGGACAAGGACATTCCCATCGGGGACCGCAGGAATTCCGCCTTCATGTCCACCCTGATCACCTACGGAAGGGGGAAGGGACTGGTCACCGGAACCGGGATGCACACCCAGATCGGCCTCATCGCCGAAATGCTCCAATCCTACGAGGAAGAAGCGACCCCCCTCCAGCAGAAGCTGGACCATCTGGGCAAGGTCCTGGGGGTGTTCTGCCTGGCCATCTGCGGGGTGATCTTTATCTATGGCCTGATTCGGGATACCCATCCGGGGGTCATTTTCAGCCAGGGGCTGATGGCCTACTTCTCCGCCGAGAAGAAGGACATCATCGAACTCTTCATGACCGCGGTGAGCCTGGCCATTGCCGCCGTGCCGGAAGGGCTCCCGGCGGTGGTAACCATCTGCCTGGCCCTGGGAATGCAGCGGATGATCCGGCGCCACGCCCTGATCCGCAAACTCCCCGCGGTGGAAACCCTGGGATGCGCCACGGTGATCTGCTCGGACAAGACCGGCACCCTGACCCAGAACGAAATGACCGTGGTCCAGGGCTGGGCGGCGGGAAAGCGGTTCAAGGTGACGGGAGAAGGGTACAGCCCGAAAGGTCAGTTTTCCCTCGACGGCCAGCCATTGGAACCCATGAAGGATTCCGGGGTTTCCCTCCTTCTTTACGGGTCCCTCCTGTGCAACGATTCGAAGCTGGAAGAAAGCGGCGAGGAGAAGGGAGAACGCACCTGGCGTATGGTGGGAGACCCCACGGAAGGGGCCATGGTGGTGGCGGCGGCCAAGGGCGGCCTCTGGCGGAAGGAGGTCGAAAAGATTCTTCCCCGGGTGCAGGAGGTTCCCTTTGACTCGGAGCGCAAGCGGATGACCACCATTCACCAGTGCCAGGCCTCGGGGAATCCTCCCTGCCCCCTTCCGCTGAATGAAGTTCCTCGCTTATGCGGCCTTCGTGAAGGGAGCGCCGGACATCATTCTGGACCTGTGCCAGACCGTCCTGGAGGACGGCCGCGCGGTTCCGCTGAACGATGAGAAGCGGAAAGAGATCCTGGGGAACAACCAGGACCTGGCCCGGCAGGCCCTGCGCGTTCTGGGCGTGGCCTACCGTCCCATGGACCGGATCCCCGAGGATTGCAACTCCGACGCGGTGGAAAAAAACCTGACTTTCGTCGGGCTCCTGGGCATGATCGACCCGGCCCGGACCGAGGTGAAGGAGGCGGTCCGGGTGGCCCAGCATGCGGGGCTTAAGAGCGTCATGGTCACCGGGGATTACAAGGATACGGCCGAGGCCATTGCCAAGGAGATCGGCATCCTGCGCCCGGGAGGACTGGTGCTCACCGGAGCCGAACTGGACAAGATGAGCGATGCGGAGCTCGCCGGGGTGATCGACCGGGTGAGCGCCTGCTGCCGGGTCTCTCCCCAGCACAAGACCAAGATCGTGGACGCCTTCAAGGCCAAGGGCCACGTGGTGGCCATGACCGGCGACGGGGTGAACGACGCCCCGGCCCTGAAACGGGCCAACATCGGGGTGGCCATGGGCATCACCGGGACCGACGTCTCCAAGGAGACCGCCGACATGGTGCTCACCGACGACAACTTTGCCAGCATCGTGTCGGCCATCGAAGAGGGGCGGATCATCTACTCCAACATCCGCAAGTTCGTCTTCTTCCTGGTGGCCTGCAACATCGGCGAGATCCTGATCATCTTCCTTTCCATGCTGGCCGGATTGCCCATCCCCATGCGGCCGATCCAGCTGCTCTTGCTCAACCTGGTGACCGACGGGGCGCCCGCCCTGGCCCTGGGGCTGGAGAAGGGGGAGCCGGACATCATGCAACGGCCGCCCCGGCCGACCAAGGAGCCGGTGATCAACAAGGACATGCTGTTCAGCATCGCCATCATCGCCATCGCCGACACGATCGCCGTCCTGAGCGTCTTCTACCTGGCCCTGCAGCGCTTCCCGGGGAACGTGATGGCCGCTCAGACCGTGGCCTTTGCCACCCTGGTCTGCTCCGAACTCCTGCGGGCCTTCACCTCCCGGTCGGAGACCTACTCCATCTTTTCCATCGGAGTTTTTTCCAACAAATGGATGGTCCTGGCCACGGGGGCTTCTTTCCTCATCCTGCTGGCGGCTGTTTACCTGCCCTTCCTGCAGCCCTTCGTGGACACGGTGCCCCTGAGCGTGAGCGACTGGCTGATGATGCTGCCCTTCATGTTCGTCGCTCCCACGGCGGCGGAGATCGTGAAAGTGTTCCTGCGGAGGAAGGCCGCCCGTCTGGCTGAGGCTCCCGCAGCCGGTTAAAAAAAGAGCGAAATCGAAGGACAGGGGCGCTCCCGGAGGATTTCGGTGACGCCCCTGTTTTTTTTCCCCCAGGAAACCCCAATCCGGAGGGATTCCAGCTAAATAGGCCCATCCGCCTTATCCCAAAAATTTCTTGACACCGAGGGTCTGCTGAACAATAATAAAAAGACAATATTATTATTCGATTTTTTCTGATTTGGTAATCCTTGAGGACAATTGCCATCCGGGACGCGGATGGTCTTTTGTTTCTGGATAAGAGGTTGTCGGAATTCCGTTGGGAAGGTGCAGCCCGGGAAACAGGCTGTCCCTCCTTCTCGACACCTCTCGGGTCAATCTGAATTGACCGTTGCTCATACCCTCTAGGGGAAATCGCCGAAATTTGAGGATTCAGAAAGACGGGAGGCCGCTGAAACTCTCCTGCGAGACCCCTTTAAGCGAAAAGGGGAGGGGATCTGGGAAAGGGATGAATTTTTCTTTGGGTCATAACTGATTCAAATAAACACGGAGGAAAGAGATGGCGAAACCAAAAACCCCACTGTTGGACGAACTGGAGAAGGGGAAATGGCCGAGCTTCGTGAAAGACATGAAGCAGGCAGCCGAGAAGAAGCCCATGGCCGCGGACCTCATGAACCAGCTCGAGCTTTCCTACAAGGAAAAGATCGGGCACTGGAAGCACGGCGGAATCGTGGGAGTCAAGGGCTACGGCGGCGGGGTCATCGGGCGCTACTCGGACCGCCCGGACCTGTTCCCCGGAGTCGAACAGTTTCACACCATGCGGGTGAACCATCCCACCGGATGGTTCTACACCACCAAGACCCTGCGGGCCCTCTGCGACGTGTGGGACAAGCACGGAAGCGGTCTGACCAACATGCACGGGTCCACCGGCGACATCATTCTTCTGGGAACCACGACCGAAAACCTGCAGCCCTGCTTCGACGACCTGTGCGATGCGGGGTTCGACCTGGGGGGATCGGGTTCGGCCCTGCGGACCCCCAGCGCCTGCGTGGGTCCGGCCCGCTGCGAATGGGCCTGTATCGACAGCCTGGATATCTGCTACAACCTTACCATGCACTTCCAGGACCAGATCCACCGCCCCATGTTCCCTTACAAGTTCAAGATCAAAACCTCGGCCTGCGCCAATGACTGCGTGGCTTCCATCGCCCGGGCGGACCTCTCCATCATCGGGACCTGGAAGGGCAAGATCCAGATCGATCCGAAAGAAGTCAAGGCCTACGCCAAGTCCGGGCTGAACATCCAGGAAGAAGTCATCGGCCTTTGCCCGACCAAGTGCATGAACTGGGATGAGAAGGCCCAGACCCTGACCATCGAGGACGCCGACTGCACCCGCTGCATGCACTGCATCAACCTGATGCCCAAAGCCCTGCGCCAGGGAAAAGAGAAGGGGGCCACCCTTCTGATCGGCGGCAAGGCCCCCATCCTGCAGGGCGCGCTGCTTTCCACGGTGATCGTTCCTTTCATGAAGATGGAGCCGCCCTACAAGGAATTGAAGGAGCTGATCAGCCAAGATCCTGGACTGGTGGGACGAAAACGCAAAGATCCCGCGAGAGGATCGGGGAGCTGATCAACCGGGTGGGGATGCGGACCTTCCTCAAGGCCATCGGCCTGAAGCCGGTGCCCCAGATGGTGAAGAATCCGCGGACCAACCCCTACGTGTTCTTCTGGCCGGAAGAAATCAAGAAGGGAGGAAAATAACCATGGCCAAGACCGACATCGGACCCCCTGATTATAAAAAAATGCTGCCCCCCGTGATTCAGAAGAATTACGGCAAGTGGAAGTACCACGAAATCCTCAAACCCGGCGTGCTGAAACACGTGGCCGAATCGGGAGAGGAGCTCTACAGCGTGCGAGCGGGCTCGCCCCGGCTGCTGAGCACCGACCACATCCGCGAGATCTGCGAGATCGCCGACAAGTACTGCGACGGCTACCTCCGCTTCACCAGCCGGCACAACATCGAGTTCCTCCTGGCGGACAAGAGCAAGGTGGAACCCTTGATCGCCGACCTGAAGAAGAAGAATTATCCCGTCGGCGGGACCGGCCATTCGGTGACCAACATCGTCCACACCCAGGGCTGGGTCCACTGCCACACCCCGGCCACGGATGCCTCCGGCCCGGTCAAGGCGGTCATGGACGAGCTCATCGGCTACTTCGAGTCCATGACCCTTCCCTCCCAGGTGCGCATCGCCCTGGCCTGCTGCCTGAACATGTGCGGCGCCGTGCACTGCTCGGACATCGCCATCCTGGGGATCCACCGGACCGTTCCCAAGCCCGACCACAACCGGGTTCCCAACGTGTGCGAGATTCCCACCACCATGGCGTCCTGCCCCACCGGCGCCATCCGTCCGGACCCCAAGACCAAGAGCGTGGTCATCAACGAAGAGAAGTGCATGTACTGCGGCAACTGCTACACCGTCTGCCCGGCCCTGCCCCTGGCGGACCCGGAGAACGACGGAATCTCCATCTGGGTCGGAGGCAAGGTATCCAACGCCCGGAGCGCCCCCATGTTCTCCAAGCTGGTCATCCCCTTCCTGCCCAACAATCCGCCGCGCTGGCCGGAGACCGTGGCAGCGGTAAAGAAGATCGTGGAGATCTACGCCAAAAATGCCCGGAAGCACGAGCGCATCGGGGAGTGGATCGAACGGATCGGCTGGGAGAGATTCTTCCGGCTGACCGGGATCGAATTCACCGACAAGCACATCGATGATTTCACCCTGGCACCGAGCACTTTCCGCACCACCACCCAGTTCAAATGGGGTTGATCATGAGTGCCGAGACGAAAGCCAAGGTCCTGGAATGGTTCCGGGATAAATCCAAAGGGGAAAAGAAAAAATACTACATCAAGGACGTAGTCAAAGGGCTCCCCGCGGAGGACCGCCACGCCATACAGGATGTGGTGAAGGAACTCCTGGACGAGGGGACCCTGAAGTACTGGTCCAGCGGCAGCACGACCTACCTCATGCTGGCCGAGTATTTCCCCAAAGAAGAATAGCTTACGGCCATGGCCGGGTATCTTCCTCGGTTGGTCACGGCGGCGTTGCGGGGGGGAGCGGGCAAAACCACGCTCTCCCTCGGCATGATTGCCGCCTGGAAGAGACTGGGCCGAAACGTGGCCGCCTTCAAGAAGGGGCCGGATTTCATCGATTCGGCCTGGCTGTCGCTGGCCGCGCAGAGATCCTGCCGAAACCTGGATACCTTCCTCCTGGGGCCCAAGAAAGTCCAGCAGTCCTTCGGGCGGAACGCCGAATCCCGGGGGATTTCCCTGATCGAAGGGAACCGGGGTCTCTACGACGGAATGGATTCCCGGGGTACGCAGAGCACGGCGGAACTGGCCAAGCTGCTCCAAGCACCCGTGGTCCTCATCCTGGACTGCACCAAGGTGACCCGGACCCTGGCGGCCATGGTCCTGGGATGCCAGAGGATGGACCCCGACGTGGACCTCCGGGGAGTGATTCTGAACCAGGTGGCTCGCAGCCGCCATGAGAAAATTCTGCGGGCGTCCATCGAGGAAACCTGTGACCTTCCGATCCTGGGGGCCGTGCCCAGGATGGATGATTTTCCGTTTCCCGAAAGGCATCTGGGTTTGACTCCCCCACAGGAGCATCAATGGGTCTCCCGGGCTCTGGAGAGGGCGGCGGAAGTTGCCGAAAAATATCTGGACCTGGAACAGCTCTGGAAAATTGGGGAAAGCGCTTCCCCCTTCCGCTGGGAATCGGAAGAAGAGGGGCTTCGGCTGAAGCGCTGCGGCGGACCGGCCGGTGATCGGGATCATGAGAGATTCGGCCTTCCAGTTCTACTACCCGGAGAACCTGCAGGCACTCGCCGACCGGGGAGCCAGTCTGGTGGAAGTGAGCGCGGTCCGGGAAAAGGTACTGCCGGCGCTCGACGCTCTTTACATCGGCGGAGGATTCCCCGAGACTCACGCCGAGCAGTTGGCGAACAATCTTTCTTTCCGGAATGCTCTGCGTGAGGCCGTAGAAAAGGGATTGCCGGTTTATGCGGAGTGCGGGGGGCTGATGTACCTGGGAGAGAGCCTGACCGTGGACACCCGCACTTTTCCCCTGGCGGGAGCATTGCCGGTGACCTTTTCCATGGAAAAGCGGCCCCAGGGGCACGGCTACACTCTTTTGGAAGTGGAGAGGGAGAACCCCTTTTACGCCGTCGGGCGGGTTCTGAAAGGACATGAGTTTCATTATTCCCGGGTCCTTTCCCTGGAGGAGGGCCGGGTTCATTTTGCCTTTCGGGTTAAACGGGGTACGGGGATAAAAGAGAAACAAGACGGCCTCTGCTACAGGAATGTGCTGGCTACTTATTCTCATATCCACGTCCTGGGTTGCGAAGAGTGGGCGGACGGGCTGATTCGAAAAGCGATGCAGAGCCGGCCCAGATATACCCTCGCGGCGGTCTAATATGGAAGACCTGAGAGTGGCCGCAGCGGTTATGCTCTCCGCCGTGGGCCAGAAGGCCGAAAACCTGGCCAGGATGGAAGTCCTGGTGCGGGAGGCGGCCCGCAGGGGAGCGCAGGCGGTCTGCTTTCCGGAAATGAATGTCAGCGGCTACGGGCTCAGGCAGGAGATGGGATCTTTTGCCGAACCTATCCCCGGCCCTTCAACGGAAGCCGTGCTGAAAATGGCCGGGCAATATAATGTCGTAATCCTGGCCGGGCTGGCTGAAAAGGCGGTGAAGGATGACTTTTTCATCAGTCATTTTGCCGCCGGGCCGGAGGGGCTGATCGGAGTTTACCGGAAGATTCATCTGGGCCCACCGGAAGAAGGGGTTTTCCAAGCCGGGACGGAGTGCCCGGTCTTTTCCTTTGACAAGGTTCGGTTCGGAATCGAGCTGTGTTTCGACGGGCACTTTCCCGAACTCAGCACCCTGCTGGCTCTGAAGGGGGCGGAAGTCATCTTCATCCCCCATGCCTCTCCGCGGGAATCTTCAGCGAAGAAAAAGGCACGGTGGCTGCGGTATCTTCCGGCACGGGCCTATGATAACAGCGTTTTCCTGGTAGCCTGTAACCTGCTGGGAGAGACCGAGTCCGGCCTGGCTTTTTCCGGCAGCGCTCTCATCCTGGATCCGAAAGGAGAAATCCTGGCGGAGAGCCAGGACGGAGGAGAAGAAATCATCCTCGCCGAGCTCAAAAGCGATACGCTCCGTAGCGTGAGAGAGAATTCGAAGGGATTCTTTCTGGGCCGAAGGCGGCCGGAAGTATATAAAGAATGCAGCATAGAGCATGAGAGCAAGCAGAGCATGACAACAACATTATATCCGCTTCTTATTCAACGAATGAGCATCGAGGGGACGTATAATCGAAATATCAAACCCAAGGAGGAAGAAGAATGCCGATCATCAATCTGGCAGGGAAAGCTTACGAAGTGGATGAGGATGGTTTCCTGCAGGAACTGGATAAGTGGAACTCGGATTTTGCCAGCGCTTACGCCAAGGAAGAAGGGATCGAGGGGAACCTGACCGACGAGCACTGGAAAGTGATCAACTACCTGAGGGATTATTACGCCAAGTTCGGCATCGCCCCCATGATCCGCAAGCTCTGCAAGGAGACGGGGTTCGACCTGAAAAAGATTTACGAGCTCTTTCCCTCCGGCCCGGCGAAGGGAGCCTGCAAGCTGGCCGGATTGTCCAAGCCGACGGGCTGCGTTTGAAAATTTGGCCCCGAAGGGGCAAATAGGTCAGAGTAGGGGCCGGTTTGAAACCCGCCCCTACAGCATTTGTAGGGGCACGCTGAGGCGTGCCCTTGCACAAAAGGTTGCCGGAACTTTTTTCCCCATCTCCATTCTGAAAAGAAATAATTGATTTGTCTAGGGCAAACCCGATTGGCCGGGGCAAAGCGCCCACCCTTATTTTCTATATTTGGGTATCTCGAATTTTAGGCATTTTAGGCATTCCAAATTTTAGGCATTGCTTATGGACCTCATCACTCTAAAACACGAAAAAGGCCTTTGCTTTTCCGTCCAGGTCCGGGGCCACAAGTTCCTGGTGGATATGCCCAAGGAATCGAAGGGAAAGGACCAGGGACCTTCTCCCGCCGACCTGCTGGCCGCTTCCCTCGGTGCCTGTATGGGCATGCACATGGCCCTCTACAGCCAGACCGCGGGTCTCACCTGCGAGGGGATGGAGATGAACCTGGTCTACAACCTGGTGGAAGAGCAAGGGCGGAAGAGAATCCAGACCGTAACCATCGATGTTGTTCTGCCCCAAGACCCCGGCGAGCGGAGCGCGGCCCTTCTGCGGGCGGCTCAAAACTGCATCGTTAGGAACACCCTGGAGAAGGGGCTGGTGATCGACGTGGAGATAAGCTCGAAATAGGGGAAAAGGATTGTGAGGTGAGAGTGGAGAGTTGTGAGTTGTAAAGACCTGTTTTTTGCACCTCCCAACTCCCAACTCCCAACTTACTCTTTTCCCTGAGCGGAAAGCTCGTTTCATGACCCTAACAGAACTTCTTGGCCGAAAAGAAAACAATCATCCTGGAGCGGTGGCTCGACCGGATCCTGGAGGCCTATCCTCCGGATACCCAGACTTTTTTCCGGGAAAATAAAAGTCCCTATTCTAACCCGATTGGATTTACCCTGCGGAAAGGAATGGAAGGGATCATCGACCAGATCCTGCGGCCCCTGAGCGTCGAGGAAGCCCGGGCCATCCTGGAGCCGGTCATGAAAGTCCGGGCGGTGGAGAATCTTCCTCCATCCGGGAGGGTTGATTTTATTCTCCCGTTGAGAGAAATCGTCTCCGAAATCGTGAGGGAAGAGAAGAGAAAGGATCTTTTGGGCCAGGAATGGCTCGATTTGAATTCACGAATCAGCCGGTTCGCTCTCCTGGGCATGAACCTCTACTCCGAGTGCCGGGAGAAAGTGAATCAGCTGCGAATCAAGGGATGGGAAAAAAGAGCAGGGGAGGTTCAAGGTCGGAGGGCTGAAGTTTGAACCTTGGGATTTCTTTCACGGCCGTCATCCTTCTGATTCTTATCGCACTAGGCGGAGTGGCCGGGATCGAAGCCTACTCCCTTTTCGGAATCATCATCCCCTATGCGGCTTTCATTGCCTTTCTCGCGGGGGTGACCTATCGGATTATTCTCTGGGCAAAATCCCCGATCCCCTTCCGTATTCCCACAACCTGCGGCCAGCAGAAATCCCTTCCCTGGATCAAGTCCAACCCACTGGAGAGCCCCCACAACACGCCTGGAGTTATCGGGCGGATGGTTTTAGAGGTCCTCTTCTTCCGTTCCCTTTTCCGAAACTCCAAGGTGGAGCTGAGAGAAGGAAAGCCGATTTACGGGGGGGCGAAATGGCTCTGGCTGGCAGGGCTTGCCTTCCACTGGTCTTTTCTCATCATCGTCTTCCGCCATCTTCGCTTCTTCTTCGAACCCGTTCCCGGCTGCGTGAACCTGCTGGCAACTCTCGATGGCTTATTTGAAATCGGAGTGCCCACTCTTTTTCTGACGGATGCCCTGTTCCTGGTTTCGGTCACTTACCTTTTCCTGCGAAGATTGGCCATCCCTTACTTGCGCTACATCTCCCTTCCGGCGGATTATTTCCCTCTGCTCCTGATCCTGGCCATCGGTCTTTCCGGTTTCCTCATGCGCCATGTTTACAAGGTCGATCTCTACAAGGTGAAGGAACTGGCCCTGGGGTGGGTCCGGTTCCAGCCCCAGATTCCGGAAGGGATCGGATGGATTTTCTTTCTTCACCTCTTCCTGGTGAGCGTTCTTCTGGCTTATTTTCCCATGAGCAAGCTGGTGCACATGGGGGGAGTCTTTCTAAGCCCCACCCGGAATTTAGCCAATGACAACCGGATGCGCCGGCATGTCAATCCCTGGAACTATCCGGTCAAGGTCCATACCTACGAGGAATATGAGGACGAATTCCGGGACAAGATGAAAGCCGCCGGAATTCCCGTGGAGAGGGAATAGGAATGTCCCTGGCCAAACTTCCCAAACCCGAAGAATTGAGCAAGGTAAGCCTTCAGCCTCCGACCCAAGGGTGGATGGAGACCCCGGCGGAGTTCAAACCGGGGACCTGGTGCCACAGCGCAGCTCCCAAGAACCTCAAAGCCCTCGGCCTGCCCAATCCCAGGGAGTGGCAGCCTTCGGACGCGGACTGGAAACTTCCCGAGAACTGGAAGGAGATCATCCTCCAGGGGATGAAGGAGAGGCTGGAACGATACCGCTCCTTCCGGCTCTTCATGGATATCTGCGTACGCTGCGGAGCCTGCGCCGACAAATGCCATTTCTACATCGGCTCCGGAGACCCCAAAAACATGCCCGTTCTGCGGGCCGAGCTTCTACGGTCCGTTTATCGGAGGTACTTCACCCGCTCCGGGAGGCTCCTGGGGAAAATCGCCGGGGCCAGGGACCTTACGGTGGATGTTCTGAAGGAATGGTTCTACTATTTCTACCAGTGCACGGAATGCCGCCGCTGTTCGATCTTCTGCCCCTACGGAATCGACCAGGCCGAAATCACCATGATGGGGAGAGAACTCCTCAACCTGGTGGGATGCAATATCAACTGGGTCCTGGAGCCGGCGGCCAACTGTTTCCGAACGGGAAACCATCTTGGGATCCAGCCCCATGGGATGAAGGACATGCTGGACTTCATCGCCCAGGATGTCGAGGACCGGGTGGGAGTGCATATCGAGGTACCCTTCAACCGTAAAGGGGCGGAAATTCTCTTCGTGACCCCTTCGGCCGATTTTTTCGCGGATCCCGGGACCTACACCTGCATGGGCTACCTGATGCTCTTCAAGGAAATCGGGCTGGACTACACCTTCAGCACTTATGCATCCGAGGGGGGAAACTTCGGGCTCTTCACCTCCCACGAGATGATCAAGCGACTCAACGCCAAGATCTACGCCGAGGCAAAACGCCTGGGAGTGAAGTGGATCCTGGGGGGGGAATGCGGCCACATGTGGCGGGTTCTCCACCAGTACATGGACACCCTGAACGGCCCGGCCGATTTCCTGGAAGAACCCGTGTCGCCGATTACCGGGACGAAGTTTGAAAACGCCAAATCCACCAGGATGGTCCATATCACCGAATTCACCGCCGACCTGATCCGGAACAACAAAATAAGGCTTGACCCCCGCCGGAACGACCACCTGAGGGTGACCTTCCACGACTCCTGCAACCCCTCGCGGGCCATGGGACTCTTGGAAGAGCCGCGCTATGTCATCCGGAAGGCCTGCAATCATTTTTACGAAATGCCCGAGGAGACCATCCGGGAGAAGACTTTCTGCTGTGGCGGCGGGGCGGGCCTGGGAACGGACGAAAACATGGAGATGAGGCTGCGGGGAGGATTGCCCCGGGCCATGGCCGTCAAGCACGTGAAGGAGAAACACGGGGTGAACCGGCTGGCCTGCATCTGCGCCATCGACCGGGCCGCTCTGCCTCCCTTGATGGAGTATTGGGTGCCGGGGGTGGAGGTCACCGGGGTTCACGAGCTGGTGGGAAATGCCCTGGTTATGAAGGGGGAGAAGGAAAGAGGAGTGGGATTGCGGGGGGAACCCCTGGATACCGTGGAGGAAGGCAAGAATGTTTAACGGCGGGAAAATCGTCGCCGGCCTCTTCATCTTCCTTGTCCTGCTGACCTCTCCTTTCTGGTTCGGTAAGGGAAGGACGGCCGTTCCGCCTACCCTGCCCCTGGACACCCCCGAGATTCGGAAACTGGCGGATAGGAAATGCGTGGAACCCGCGCCGTACATGAAAGCCAGCCACATGGAACTCCTTAATCAATGGAAAAATGCGGTGGTGCGGGAGGGGAATCACCTGTACGTGAACCACGAGGGAAAAAACTTCTCCATGAGCCTCTCCCAGACCTGCCTGGGCTGTCATTCCAACAAGGATAAGTTCTGCGATGCCTGCCACAACTACTCCGGGGTCAAGCCGAACTGCTGGAGCTGCCACGTGGCTCCCCAGGAGGGCCGGACATGAACCTCAGCCGCAGGGTCCTTCTAAAAATTGCGGGAATCACCTTGATCGGCGCGGGAGTCAGGCCCGCCCTTGAAGCGCTGGGAGCTGGGGAGTCCTCGAAGACCCTCGCCAGTCCCAACCGGCTGGTGGGGAAACGCTGGGCGATGGCGATCCACACTCAAAAATGTCCCGCGGGGTGCAGGGAATGCATCGATGCCTGCCATCAGACGCACAACGTTCCCGACTTCGGCAACCCCAAGGATGAGGTGAAGTGGATCTGGAACGAGCCCTTCAAGGACGTTTTCCCCGGGCAGGAGCATCGGTATATCGATGAAAGGCTGAAAGAGAAACCGGTCCTGGTTCTCTGCAACCACTGCGACAACCCGCCCTGTGTGAGGGTTTGCCCAACCCAGGCGACTTTCAAACGCCAAGAAGACGGGATCGTCATGATGGACTACCATCGCTGCATCGGGTGCCGGTTCTGCATCGCCGGATGTCCCTACGGGGCCAGGTCCATGAACTTCAGGGACCCCCGTCCTTTCATTAAAAAGATCATTCCGAGCTTTCCCACCCGGACCAAAGGGGTGGTGGAAAAGTGCAATTTCTGCGAAGAGAGGCTGGCCAGGGGGCTTATGCCTGCCTGCGTGGAGGCCTGCAAGGAAAAGGCCCTGGTTTTTGGAGACCTGGAGAATCCTGCGTCGGATATCCGGAAATTGCTCCAAACCCAGTTGACTCTCCGCCGCAGACCCGAGCTGGGGACGCAGCCCCAGGTTTACTACATCATGTGAGGACGCATGCTGGAGAAGGCGCTCATTGGAGACCGAAAATACTGGACCTGGGTAGGGTTCCTCGTCCTTCTCATCGGGGTGGGAGGCTTTTATTACCTCCGGCAGCTGGATTACGGCCTCGGCATCACCGGCATGAGCCGGAACGTCTCCTGGGCGCTCTACATCGCCCAGTTCACCTTCTTAGTCGGGGTGGCGGCTTCGGCGGTCATGCTGGTTTTACCCTACTACCTCCACAACTACAAGGCCTTCGGCAAGATCACCATCCTGGGGGAATTCCTGGCGGTGGCCTCGGTGTTCATGTGTGTCACCTTCATCATCGTCGACCTGGGGCAGCCGGCCCGGGCCTTTAACCTGATCCTCTATCCGTCTCCCAGCTCCATCCTGTTCTGGGACATGATTGTGTTTAAGCGGCTATCTCCTGCTGAACGTGGCCATCGGGTGGACCGTGCTGGCCTCGGAGAAGAAATCAATTCCACCGCCCAAATGGGTCAAACCGCTGATCTACCTGTCCATTCCCTGGGCCATCAGCATCCATACGGTCACCGCTTTCATATACGCCGGTCTTCCCGGCCGGAGTTTCTGGCTCACCGCCGTAATGGCCCCCCGTTTCCTGGGTTCCGCCTTCGCCTCCGGCCCGGCCCTTTTGATCCTCCTTTGTTTTATCCTGCGGAAGTTTACCCGCTTCGATGCCGGAAAAGAGGCGATCCAGGCGCTGGCTAAGATTGTCACCTACGCCCTGATCGCCAGCATCTTTTTCGTCCTCATGGAAATCTTCACCGTCTTCTACAGCCAGGTTCCCGAGCACATGCAGCATTTTCAATACCTCTTCGTGGGCCTCCATGGGCACTATGCTTTGGTCCCTTGGATGTGGGCGGCGGTGATTCTGGCGGCAATAGCCCTGATGCTGTTGATTAACCCGCGGACCCGTCAGAATGAAGACTCTTCTGGCGGTGGCCTGTGCCGCGGTTTTTGCATCCCTCTGGATTGAGAAAGGGCTCGGCCTGGTGGTAACCGGTTTCATCCCTTCCCCCTGGAAAAGATCACCGAATACTATCCCACCGGGCCGGAAGTGGCCATCACGGTTGGCGTCTGGTCCTTGGGGCTGTTGATTCTCACGGTTCTGTACAAAGTGGCTGTAGCGGTCAAGACGGAAGAAGAAGGGTCAAGGCTAAGGTTAAGGCTAAGGCTAAGGCTAAGGCTAAGGTTAAGGAAGAGTAAAGAATCCTCTTAAGAAGTCTTGCCTCAGCCTTGATCTTAACCTTAGCCTTAACCTCAACCTTAAGCGATGGAGGCAGGGAAATGCCTGTTCTTGAATATGCCGGGAATCGAGTTGAAGTGGACGAGGAAGGATACCTGGTCCGCTTCGAGGATTGGAGCGAGAAGATTGCCTGCGGTCTGGCCGAAAGAGAAGGGATCGCCGAATCCTGCCCGCTCACCGACGAACGGATGGCCATTCTGAGATTCATGCGGGACTATTTCAAAAAATTCGACGCCTTCCCCATGATCCAAAAGGTCTGCAAGAATGTGGGACAGCCCAGAAGCTGCACCTATGACCAGTTCATGGACCCCCTCCAGGCCTGGAAGATCGCCGGCCTCCCGAAACCGACAACCGAAGTTTTCGCCTACCTCCGGCACGCGACGTGATGCAGAAATCATTTGGGTGATTGCCGGTCGAAGCGTCCGGGCTCCTGCTATGACTCAAGTCATGATCAATATCCGGGAAAAGTAATATTTTAAGATTACGGGGAGTTGATGATGAGTTTGATCTTCTTGACCTATTTATGCTGAACGATTTTCATCGTAGCCGCCGGGATGCGGATCTACAAACAGAATAAGCTGCCCCTTCACGTGCGCTGGGAGCTTTACCCGGTTAAACATGAAGCCGGGAAAAAGGCCGAATACGGGGGCTCCTACATGGAAGAGCTCAACTGGTGGGAGAAGGAGAAGAAAAGCTCCCTGTACAATGAAATCCGCTACATGGTCCCCGAGATTCTCTTCCTCCGGGGCTTGAAAAAAGAGAATCCCCGCCTGTGGTACATTTCCTTCCCCTTCCATTTCGGCTTTTACCTGGTGATCGGGACTCTGGTGCTCCTGGTCCTGGGCGCCTTTTCCATGGTCCTGGGATTTCCCATTGCCCCGGGTCAAGGCGTTCTGAGTTCTCTGATCTACTATCTGACCATCTTATTGGGATTCCTCGGGTTGACCCTGGGAACGGTGGGAACGGCGGCTCTCTTCCGGCGTCGTCTGAAAGACCCGGAATTGAGAAATTATTCTTCCTTTTCCGATTACTGGAATCTGGCCTTTATCTTCGCCTTTTTCCTCGTCGGCCTTCTGGCCTGGCTTTTCCATGACCATGCTTTCGACGGGGCCCGGGCTTATATCTACTCGCTCCTGACTTTCGGCGGCACCCCTGCGGGGATGGCCGGAAATCGAACCTTCCTGGGGACACTGTCCATTATTCTGGGCTCCCTGCTGATCGCCTACATTCCGCTCACCCACATGTCCCACATGTTCATGAAATACTTCATGTACCACTCGGTGAAGTGGGAGGACACGCCCAACCTAAAAGGGAGCCGGATCGAAGCCGCGGTCCTGGAGAACCTGGGGCTCAAGCCCACCTGGGCGTCGCCCCATATCGGCGCCGACGGGCATAAGACCTGGGCGGAGATTGCAAGCTCAGGGCCGAAGGAGAAAAAATGAAAGCGACCTTGATCAGGCCGCAGGATATTTCCAAACCTTCCAAACGCCTGGCCCAGATTCGGGCCGAGGACCTTCCTCCTCTTCCTCCTCCCTACGAGGATTTCAACCAGAAGAACCTCACGGAGCTGAAGAGAGGAAAAGATCGCCAACGTGGAGGCTTCTCTCGACGGGACGATTGCCATCGGCATTCCCAAGCCCAAGACGAAAGAGGAGGAGGAAAAATACCTCCAGGCCTTTCTCTCGGGGTTGCGGAAGCTCTTCGAAAAAGAGAACAACTGGACGTTCCTCCAGCCCCTTCTCCTCTCCATGGAGCACTGCGCCAAGTGCCAGACCTGCTCCGAAGCCTGCCCGGTTTTTGAGATGAGCGGGAGGCAGGAGATCTACCGGCCCAATTTTCGCTCGGAAGTGCTTCGTCGCATCTATCGAAAATACGTCAAACCCTTCGGAAGGATATCGGCCAAGCTGGCCGGCGATATCGACCTGAACTGGACCACCATCGCCCGGCTGGCTGAACTGGCCTACCGCTGCACCCTGTGCCGCCGCTGCGCCAGCGTGTGCCCCATCGGGGTGGACAACGCCCTCATCACCCATGAAATCCGCAAGCTCTTCTCGCAGGAATTGGGAATCGCCCCCAAGGAGATCCACGACAAGGGGACCCTCCAGCACCTGAGGGTGGGTTCCACCACGGGGATGAACCCGATGGCGGTCAAGGACAGCGTGGATTTCATCCAGGAGGAGATGGAGGAGATCACCGGGTACAAAGTGGAGATCCCCTGGGACAAGGAGGGGGCCGAGGTCCTCCTGCTGCACAATGCGGGCGAAGTCCTGGCCTGGCCGGAGAATGTGGGCGCCTTCGCCATCATCTTCCAGGCGGCGGGAATTTCCTGGACCCTTTCTTCCGAAGAACTGGGGTACGACGTGGTGAATTACGGGCTCTGGTACGACGACGTGCAAATGGCCCGGGTGGCGGTGAAACATGCGGAGATCGCCAGGAAGCTGAAAGTAAAAAAAATCATCATCGGCGAGTGCGGGCATGCCCACAAGGCCCTGACGGTCATCGCCGACCGGGTGCTGACCGGGGATCTGAACATTCCCCGCGAATCCGCCCTGGTTCTTCTGGATGAGATCGTGAGGAAGCGGAAAACTCAAACTCGACCCCTCGCGAAACGATTTTCCCGTGACCCTCCACGATCCCTGCAACGTGGTCCGGGCCATGGGCATCGTGGAACCCCAGCGACGCATCCTGCGGAAGATCGCCCCGAAGTTCCGGGAGATGACCCCCCACGGGGTGGACAACTACTGCTGCGGCGGGGGATCCGGGTTCGCCATCATGTCCGGTTACAATTTCGCCGAGTGGCGGACCCTGGTGAGCAGCCGCAAAAAGTTCCTCCAGATCCTGGGGGCTTTCAAGGATGAGCCCTTGGACGTTCCCAAATACGTCTGCGCCCCCTGCTCCAATTGCAAAGGGTCCATCCGGGACATCCTTGAATATTATCAGGCCAGGGAACGCAGCCACATTTATTATGGCGGGCTTGTCGAACTGATCGTCAACGCCATGGCGGACATGAAAAAGCCCATGATCAAGTTCGAAGAGGCCTGAAGAGGTCGAAGAGATCAATCGATCTCCAGACTTGAAAATTCGGTTCCGGTATCCGGGCTTTGTATCGAATCCGTGCTTCTCATCCAGAATGAAAGGGGTAGACGGGGCGATTGGGCCGGATGGGAAGGCTTGGAATTCAGTTGCGATGGGGTTCGGCGGTGAAGTTCAGGAGGTTCATGAATGTCCGATGAATTGAGGGTGAAACAAGGAATCATCCGGCTCGCGGTGGGGGACATTACCGAACTCCCCGTGGAAGGCATCGTTTATTATGCCCGCCCTGACTTGGTTTTAGGTTCCGGGTTCGGCGGGGCCATCACCGCCAAGGGAGGACCCAAAATCCAGGAGGAGCTGAAGAAATTCGGCAAGGCCAATACCACCGACGTGGTGATCACCTCCGGGGGGGACCTGAAGGCCAAATACATCCTTCATGCCGTGGGCCCCCGGTTCCAGGAAGAAGACCTGGAAGAGAAACTTCGGAGCACGATGGGCAATGTTCTGCGGAAGGCGGAAGAGAGTCAGATTCAAAGCCTGGCTTTTCCGGCCATGGGAGTCGGGCTTCTACGGGATCCCCCTGGAGGTATGTGCGCGAGAGACACTGGAGGCGGTGAAGAAACACCTGGAGACCTCGGCGGGCATTCGGGAAGTGGTCTTCTGCCTGCGGGATTCTCATGAGTATGAAGAATTTCTGGAACATATGCAAAAAATTCGATAGGGTCGCGGACCCGGGGTGTTGATCCTGCCGGGCTTTTGGCGAAGAAATGGAAAAGAGTCCGTTCCGTCCGGAGAGACAACCGGGGGGCGGAAAGAATACGAGGAGGAAGGAATGAGCGAAACGCTCCGTTTCGTTTCTGATGAACTGCAGATCATGGCCCTGATTTTCATGGCCGTCGTCTATTTTTTCCGTATCCGCTGGCTTCTGCGTTTCCCCGCCGGGCGGGAGAGGCAGGCGCCCAGCGGATCGCCGCATACCTCGTCCTTCAAGGGGATCATCTATTCCTGGGCGAACATCGCCATGCCCTGGTCCATGGAGAGCACCCGGCAGGAATTCTTCTTCTACGCCCAGTTCGTCGTTTTTCATCTCGCCGTGGCCGCCGAATATCATCATGTCCTTTGTCATTCCCTATGCCCCATCCCTGATGAAGCCCATGATCGTCGTGCGGGGGCTCCAGGTCCTGTTCGCTCTGGGCTGCATGATCGGCTGCTACCGCCTGTACCGGCGGCTGAGCAATCCCTACATGCGCCAGATCAGCTCTCCGGACGACTTCTTTTCCCTGATCCTGCTTACCGTGTGGATGTTCGTTTCCATCTGGGCGGCGCCCAACCGCCCCGAGCAGGGAGAAGGAGCCCTGATGGCCTATTTCATCATGACCGCCTTCTTCCTGATGTACGTTCCCTTCAGCAAGATCTCCCATTATCTCTACTACCCCTTCACCCGGTACTATTTCGGCAAGACCATGGGCTACCGCGGGGTTTACCCGATCAAGCGGGGGCCCGATCCGAAGCCGACGAAAATATAACCGGAGAAACGGATGAATCGCGAGGAGAACGAAATGCCCGAAAAAGAAAAAACCAGATCCCATAAAGTGAAAAAAGTCATCGAGAGGATGGGGAAGAAACTCAACCGGCAGATGGTGGGCTCTCTGGTGGGTTGCGTCCACTGCGGGATGTGCACCAAATCCTGCCATTATGTTCTGGCCAACCCGGACGATCCCACCTTCGCCCCGGCCTACAAGGCGGACCAGATCCGGAAGATCTTCAAACGCCATTTCGACTGGACCGGACCGGTTTTTCCCTGGTGGGTCAAGGCCCAGGACGTCTACACGGACGAGGAACTGGAGAAGTTGAAGGACATCGTCTTCGGCAAATGCACCAATTGCCGGCGGTGTTCGATCAACTGCCCCATGGGGGTGGATTTCGCCACCCTCAACCGCATGGCCCGGGGACTTTTGACCTCGGTGGGAGTCATGCCCGAAGGCGTGGCCGTGGTCAGCAAGGACCAGTGGGAAATCGGAAACCAGATGGGGGTTCTCAAGCAGGATTACCTCGAAACCCTGGAGTGGCTGTCCGATGAACTGGAGAATGAATTCAGAGACCCGGCCGCCCGGATCCCCATCGACAAGAAGGATGCCGATGTCGTCTACGCGATCAACCCCCGGGAGATCAAGTACGACCCCCGCACCATCTCCGATGCGGCCCGGATCTTCTACCTGGCCGGGGAGAACTGGACCATGGCCAGCGACGGCTGGGATATGACCAACTTCGGGCTTTTCTCCGGAGACGATGAACTCGGGGCTGCCGTGGTCCGGAGGCTCTTCGGGAAGGTCATTGAACTCGGGGGAAAGAAGCTGGTATTATCGGAATGCGGCCATGGGTACCGGGCGACCCGCTGCGAAGGCCCGAACTGGGCGGGGATGGACGTTCCCTTTGAGATGGAAAGCACCGTCATCACCATGCTCCGGTACATCCGGGAAGGACGGATCAGGGTCGACAAGACCAAGAACAATCTTCCCGTCACCTTCCACGATTCGTGCAACAATGCCCGGAGCTGCGGATTTTTCGAGGAGCCCCGGGAACTCCTGAACCTGGTGGTGACCGATTTTCGGGAGATGCACCCGAACCGGGCGGAGAATTACTGCTGTTCGGGCGGAGGAGGGGCCATGTCCATGTCGGAATATACGCCCCTGCGCCTCAAGGCCGGCAAAGTCAAAGCCGACCAGCTGAAGGCCACCGGGGCCAAGATCGTGGTCACCACCTGCCATAACTGCGTAGATGCCCTGACGGACCTGATCCGGCATTATAAGTTGGGGCTGAAAGTGGCCCAGCTGGTCAACCTGGTGTCCAACGCCATGATGATCGCAGAGAAAGTCGTGTCGTCCCGGAGTTCGTGAAACCCGTAGAGGCTCTGCCCCTCCAGGGGTACAAGATTTTAGTCGTCGATGATGAGCCGGATGTCCTGACCTTATCTCCACCGTCCTCGAAGATCAGGGAGCGGCTGCCGTCCAGGCGTCAGACGCCGAACAGGCTCTGGAACTGGCCCTGAAGGAAAAGCCCGACTTGATCACCCTGGATCTTTCGATGCCCGGGAGAAACGGGGGGTTCGTCTTCGAGGAAATAAGGAATAACCCGGAACTATCCTCCATCAAGGTGTGCATCATCACCGGGAAACCGGAACTACGCCGCCTGATCTATGACCGGCCGGTTCCGCCGCCAGAGGGATACCTGGATAAGCCCATCAACGAGGAAACTCTGATGAACGTGAGGAATATTCGGAAAATTTCACGACGGGAAGTGACGCATCCCCAGAAAAAACCATTAAACTGGGGACCAGCAAGAAATAATCGGGGTCGAGGTCACCGCCCGAGATCCATGGATCAGAGCTATCAAACATTATTTTGAAATGATGCCGGCCGACCCCACCATCCTGGACCGGGACCTCCGGATCATCGAGGCCAACCGGCGGTTTCGGAGGGATTTTGGGGAGTACGAAGGCCGGTACTGCTACGAAATCAACCGCACCGGACGGAGCCGTGTCACCATTGCCCGGCAGAGAGGACGTTTCGGGACGGTCAACGCCACGGCATCGAGGAGCAATTCAAAAATCTCTCCGGCCAGGAGGTCTCGCTGATCGTCTATACCACGCCCATTCGGAACGAGGCGGGGGAGATCACCGCCGTAATGAAAATGGCTACTGACATTACCGAGATCAAACTTCTGCAGAATCAGCTGCGGGAAAGCCGGGAGCGCTACCGGCAGCTCTTCGAGGAGGTACCTTGTTACATTTCCATCCAGGACCGGGATCTTCAAATCCTTGAGGCCAACCGGCGCTTCCGTGAGGATTTCGGGGATTCGGCCGCAAATGTTACCAGGTTTACATGCACCGTTCCGAAGAATGCGCTCCCTGCGCGGTCAAACAGACCTTTCAAGACGGGCAGGTTCACCAGACCGAAGAAGTGGTTACTTCCAAGAAAGGCGAGCAGGTGGATGTCCTGGTCTACACGGCGCCGATCCGGAACGCCGAGGGGCAGATCCGGAGCGTGATGGAGATGGGCACGAATATCACGCAGATCCGTCACCTTCAATCCCATTTACTTCTCTCGGCTTGGTGATCAGCTCAATATCCCACGGCATTAAGGGACTTCTGACGGGTCTCGACGGCGGCATCTACCTGGTCAACTCGGGCATGGAAAAGAACAACCAGGAGCGGCTCAAACAGGGCTGGGAAATGGTGGCGCGGAACATCGCCCGGATCCGGACCATGGTATTGGACCTGCTCTATTACGCCAAAGACCGGGACCCGGCGCTGCAGTGGTTCCCCGCTCAATCCGTGGTGGAGGAGGTTTGCGGGGTTGTCCGGGAAAAAGCCAAGGAGGTCGGCATCGAGGTTTTAACCGATATCGACCCGATGGCCGGCGACCTGTCGGCCGACCCGAAAGCGGTCCGCTCCCTGCTGGTTAATCTGGTGGAGAACGCCCTTGACGCCTGCCGGGTGGACAAAAAGAAGGGCAGCCATCAGATTCGACTGGGGGTAAGGGGATACCCGGACTCCATCGAGTTTGAAGTATCGGACGACGGAATCGGCATGGATCAGGAAACCCGGGAAAAATCCTTCAGCCTGTTCTTCTCCTCCAAAGCCGGGGACGGGACAGGATTGGGCCTCTTTATCTCCAACAAAATCGTCCAGGCCCACCAGGGAAAGATTCAGCTGGAGTCGGAACCGAATAAAGGGACCCGGGTAACCATCGCGTGCCTCGGAGAGGACCCATGTCCAGAACCGTTTCACCCAAACCTTCCTGAAGGAGGGGATCATGGCTTCCAGGAAAAAAATTCTGATCGTCGACGACGCGGAGGATATCCGACCTATCTTTCCACCCTCCTGGGGGATCAGGGATTCGAAACGCTCTTGGCCAAGGATGGAGAGGAG
>CAWDJO010000028.1:0-56899 GCA_963802665.1 uncultured delta proteobacterium
GTTCAAATAGGGCAGCACCAGGTACCTTAGGTGCAGGTGGATTATTAGCGCGAGGAATGGTGGTACGCTGGAAATAGTTCAAGGGAACGTTGACCGTTGAGGTTATTAAAAATGTAAAGTAGGTCATCAACAAATTAAACTCTATGGCTCATGCTGCTAACCATCGGCTGCAGACCGACGGTCAAACAGCTTTGCTGTTTTGTATGCGCCTGAGCCGAACCGTTATGCACTCTTTCAATCACTGCCTAGGGTCAGGTCTTGTAATAGCATTTCCTACCATGGAAGCTCCATGGAAATTCGCAAAGCGCTGAACGCTTCGCTCAAGGAGCGCTACGCTTGAGGAGCGGCTTTCAGCCTCGAGGAGCGCTTCGCTCGAGGAGCAAGGCTGCGCCTTCGAGGAGGGCTTCGCTTGAGGAGAGTCATGCGGGGAATGCGGAATGGAGGCGACCGGCCCTTCGGGCCTTGAGGAGCGCCCCGCCACGGGCGGGGCTTGAGGATCGGTCGCTGCGCTCCCTCGAGGAGCGCTTCGCTTGAGGCAAGTACCAAAAACTTTCAATACGAAGGGCGGAATGCGGAATAACAAGAATGACCTCAAAGCTAAGATAAGGAAAGAGGACGTGACTTGAGGCACAAGACATAGCTCGCAGGGCGCAAAGCGCATAGGGCATAGCGCAGAGCGTGAATGAGAAAATGCTGTTGGGGGATTATAATAGGCGAGGTTGTCAGATCGGGGCAAAATGGAGATTAGAAAAGGCGATCCCTCAGAAAAAAGGCCACTCTTGACCGGCTTAGGCTCTTAAACACCCGATAATAACGCTTGACAATAATAACGTTTCTCGTTATTATGCGTTTATGATAAAGAGCTTCCACTCCAGGGAAACCGAAAAGCTCTTTTTGCGTCAACGGTCGCCTCGATTCTCTGCTGATGTCCACCGTATAGCCCTGCGAAAGCTGCTCTTACTCGATGCTGCGGAGAGGTTAAAGGATTTGCGTATTCCGCCAGGGAACCGGCTGGAGAAACTTGCAGGCAATCGCCAGGGGCAACATAGCATCCGCATCAATGACCAATGGCGCCTCTGTTTTCGCTGGTCAGAAGGGGATGCCTATGAAGTAGAAATCGCGGATTATCATTAGGAGGTTATTCCTATGAAGACAAAAGTGATTGCGCCCATCCACCCGGGTGAAATCCTTATGGAGGAATTCTTGAAGCCACTGAATATCAGCCAGTATAAATTGGCCAAGGACATCCATGTCCCGGCGCGCCGCATAAACGAAATCGTTCACGGCAAGCGTTCCATCACTGCGGATACAGCATTGAGACTATCCCGTTATTTCAACCTTTCCGAACGATTTTGGTTGAACCTCCAGGCAAGATACGATTTAGAGGTGGAGAAGGACAAGCTCAAAGGCCGAATCGAATCTGAAGTGAAAGTATTTGAACTGCAAAGCGCCTGACCTTTCGCTGCAGCTGACCTCTATTGGTGAGCTGTTTTATCCCCGTTTTCTGCTCGCTTCAATGGCAATAACAGGAGGCAGGAGATCAACCTCGGTTTTTCAAAATCGTTCTTTGGAGGCTAATATGATGATGCTTCTCAAAAAGGTGCCCATGTGAGGCCTCCGGCGAGGATAGAAATTCGTCCGGAGGCATATCCGTGGCATTGGAGAATGAGATTTTCCGACCGTTCTCCGCTTTAAAAAACAACGATTCATGCAAATGGAGGATAGCCATGAAAAAATTACTGTTTCTGGTTCTGATCAGCGCGATTATGGTATGGGGATGCAGCGCACTCGTCTACGTGTCAGACACAGGGCAGCTGATGAAAGCGCGCGAAGATGCCCCACTTCTGCCGTCGAACCTTTTCACAACCAACAACAGCGGCAAAATGCCAGATGTTTCAAATGATAATAAATGGGTTGCTTTTACTCGGAGCCCCGATGATAAGGTTGTCTATAGGAAAATGGACGGCAGTCTGGAGAAGGTTCTTACGCAGAAAGGAAGTTGGCCGCGCTGGTCACCCAACGGCGACCGGATTCTTTTCTGGGACCAGGATCAGAACAAAAGATATATATACAAAATCATGGGGGAAACGTTGACTGAGTATAACCTGCCGGGCGACTATGGCCATGACTGGTGGAACAGCGAGACAGTCGTATACGGCCGGAAAACGGGGTCCAGTGCGCCCGGCGAGGATGTTGGCCTCTATCTTTTTGAAATCTCAACCACTAATGACATAGGGCCATTCTTGCCCTGCAGATATCCCGTCGTCTCGCGTGACGGAAAGCTCATGGCCTGCGAGCTCCCCCTGAGTCTGGCGGCGGTCACCTATCACATAATCAAGATATATAATGTGCCATCGCTTAGCCTGAAGTCCACGATCACCTTCGCTCGTGTCCCTAATGTTCCATCCATATGGAATGTAGGCGGCTTCTCCTTTTCCGGCGATAACCAAAGGCTGTTATTCTCGGCCACACCCCCAAATGAAACGCAACGGGAGATCTATTCAGTCAATGTCGATGGGACAGACATCGAGAGACTTTCAACAATCACGGGTAATGACATTCAGCCGAGTGGCTATTATAAACGTTGTCCTTGGTAGACCGGTTCCCTGGAGGGCCGCGGACGGAATGAACATGGCGTAGTTCAGAGTATATTGCATCCGCTGAGAAACGAATGTCCACATCCAAATCAAAAGGCAGAGCATTATGCGTCTGCCTTTTTTGTTTATTTCCTTCAGTAATCAGTAATGTTATACCGGGTCAGGCTCGATATTTTGACATATGCGACCGACCGATTCGCTCATTGTGTCGCCCGAATTCCGTTCGATTCTTTCCTTTAGTTTCAAATTCATTTTCATCTCTTGTAATCCATCCCTTTTGCTTCTAAATGTTCCTTTGCTTTAGTCCAAATTTTCTCCCATTTTTCCAAGGCATCTTTTAAGGCTTCTTCCTTATCCTCACCTGCATCTATAGCCGACTGATAAAGAGCGTGAACCATATCCATTTTGGTCTTCTCTAACCCTTCAGCAACTACCCCTACGACCACTGCCTTTACACATTCTTGAATAGCTTCTTCCTCCGCTTTCTTTATTGTCTCCAAAACTGATTTTTTTTCACCTCCTGAAAAACCTTTCCGTCTCCACCATCCCATTTTTATCTCCTTAGAAGCGCAAAGCGCTGATCGCTACGCTCGAGGAGTGGCTTACAGCCCTGACGAGCGCTTCGCTTGAGGAGCGGCCTTCGGCCTTGAGGAGCGTCACGCCAAGGTCACCTGCTCCGATAAACCGTCCGTTTTTCTTTCAAATGGAAACCAATTTTCTTGGGCGGCCTTCCCGTCGGGGCCATGAGCCGACGGATGGCATCAAACACAACTTTGAATTGGACATCATATTTCTCTTCCAGTTCGTTGAGCCGACGTTCTAATCCTGCATTGCTTACCAAGATTTGTCTCAGCCTGACAAAAGCCCTCATGATTTCGATATTGACCCGGATGGCTCTTGGGCTACTTCAATACGCTCGACAGCATGGCTACACCTTCCTGCGTAAAAGCATGAACACTCTTAGAAAACTTGAGATCAGAGGATATCACAGATTGTGATATCCTCACGATTTCATTCCGTGTAAGTTTAAACATAAAACCGGCAGGGAACCTTTCGGCATTCCGTCGAACAGCTTGATTAAGGACTCGGGTTTCCACCCCATAAAGCTCGGCTAAATCTCTATCGAGCATGACCTTTAAGCCCCGAACTTGAAGAATTGCCTTTTCGATCCGTTCAACCTTGACAATCAAATCGCGCGGGGCCATTTTCCCTCCGAAGATTAAGCTGTGGTTGGGGGCCAAATCTTCATTTTTGACAATCTGTTCTCCACCCACGAGTGTTTCGGGGACGTTGTTTACTCCGTTGCATAGCTACTTCCCCTTCGATCAAGGATCACTACGCTCGAGGAGCGGCTTTCAGCCTCAACGAAATAGTGCTGAGTGCTGAGTCCTGAGTGCTGAGAAGCGCAAAGAGCTGAGCGCTTCGCTTTAGGCAAAAACGAATTTCGATATCTTATCACCTGCTCCGATAAGCCGCTCTTTTTTCTTTCAATTGAAAGCCGATTTTCTTGGGCGGCTTTTCCGTCGCTGCCATCAACGGACAGATTGTCCTTATAATCGCTTGTGTTTGCTCGTCATGAACATTGAGACGTTTCTCCAATTCATCGATGCGTCGAGAAATTTCTCTATGGGCCATTGCAATTTCTCGAATCTTAATGAAAGCCCGTACCACAAAAACGCTCATATGAATTGCCAAACGGCTGTTTAAAACATTCGCCGCCATAATGGCGCCGTGTTCAGTAAAGGCATAGGGAAGGTATTTTACGTTTTGACCTCTTTTCAAGGTCGCAATTTGCGATCTTGAACGGTTCCACATTTCCGTCTCTTCCCTCGTCAGTTGAAAAGTAAAATCCTCAGGAAATCTCTCCTTGTTTCTTTTCACTTGCTCATTCAACCGTCTAGTTTCCACCCCGTAAATTTCGGCAAGATCCCGATCGATAATGACTCTTTGCCCCCGGAAGGCCAGAATGCATGATTCAATTCTTCGCCTTGCCAATGCCTGCTCTTTTTTCAACTTATCCCCCATTCCAAAATATTTTGCTGCACATAATTTTTTGTTCTGTTGAAGACAACTTTTCTTCTTTCAGGATTCCTTTGGGGCTTTGGATCGGCGATCAGCCTCCAGGATTGCGGCTCGAGGAAAACCGGGGTCAGGCTCGACATTTTGACATTCAACCTAACAAATACTTCAATCCCCTCCCCTAACGATCGAAGTGGACTACCACAATATCTACAGGTGCTCCAGGGGTTATATCTGAATTAGGGGAGGGCTTTTGACTATCAACCTTATTCAGCTTATCTTTGGACCTTTGATCTTTATCCGGGGGGCGGGGCAACCGGACCCAATGTATCCTGCATTTTAACCCCATATCTTCTAATGTTCGGCAAGCCTCCTTATAATACAATCCAATCAATTTCGGGACTCGTAATGCCCTGCCACATATGGGAACAACTTCCCCGCTCCTGACTTCAATGGTCAGTTCATTTGTTCTTGGGGCAATATTTATTGCTTCGGTAATATATTTTTTCCCGGCTATTTCTTTGCAAAAGAAAATAGTATATGCCATGTTCAATTCGATATGAGATAGGGTAGCATAATGCTTTCCAGTTAGACCTCTACGGCTATTCGCCTGATCGAATATAGCGTAAGGCCTATCTGGTTTATATGCGATCACCTTGAAATCGGTATAATATTGTCCGTCAGGTTTTTTTGCATAAACATTTAAACCTGCATATAATTCATCGGCCATTGCGATCTGAATAAAAAATAAGGGGAAACATATCAAAAAAAAGAATTTTTTCATATTCGCCTCCTTTTTTATGCGTTCGGGGTCAGGCTCAATATTTTGACAATTTGGCCTCCAGCCATAAGGCCCGAGGAACAAAGCCATAAACCAGTGCTGAGTGCTGAGTCCTGAGTGCTGAGAAGCGCGGAGCGCTTCGCTCGAGGATCGCTAGGCTTGAGGGGCGGCCTTCGGCCTTGAGGAGCCCTTCGCTCGATGTAAAAAATGAAGTTCGAGATCCCATCATTTTCTCCCAAACAGCACGTTCGCTTCGCATAACACTCGAAAGCATTGCAACCCCTGCTAGGCAAACCCCCGAGACAGCTTTCGCGTGCCGCCCCAACTCGATGCTCCAAAATAGAATATCAAGTTCCGGAATCAAGGCTTGTTCTTTGACTTTCTGCGATTATTGATGGTAGCGGCTGCCTTGGCTTTCTTCCCTCCATCTACGGAATTTAGAACGATCTTCTTAACTTCCCGAAACAGAGGGTAAGCTTTGTTTAGGGAATAGAATTTTACATTTCCCCGGATCGTGGAGCTGTAGATCCCCTCCTCTTCCAGCTTTCTTAATTCCCTTGAGAGATTTCCCGGGTCTTGGCGGATCAGGCCGGAGAGTTCCCGCACATAGAAGCTTTCGTCCGGGTGGTTAAAAGAAAAGGCCAGCAAATTTTTCCTCAACTTCGTTCCCAGCAAAACCGACATCGCAAAAGCCCTTTCTATGTTGCCTATGTAGCAGCAGTTGATGCTTAATTCACAACAAAATGAATATTCCTTTAAGCAAAATCCGGGGTCAAAATTGACCGGCCGGAGTCACATTTGTTACATCCTGGCCGAGGCCAGGGAATCAATATGGCTTATTTCGTCTTCCAGGGATCTTTTCAGGCGGGTCGCAGCCTGTCAACAACTTGCTGAAATGATTAACTTTTCTATTAACAACCCAGGCCTCGATCCTGGGTGAATTTCTCAGGGGAAAAGTGAAGATCTTCTGGTGGGTAAAACGTAAAGCCCCATGGGATATTTAAATTTGCATAAATCGGACCAGCCGAAAGAATCAGTGCTGGAGTGCTGAGTCCTGAGTGCTGAGAAGGACAAATGCCGATCGCTTCGCCTTCGAGGAGCGTCAAGGGGGGAATGCGGATTGCGGAATTCGGGAGGAGCGCTTCGCTTGAGGCAAGTACCAAAACTTTCAATACGAAGGGCGGAATGCGGAATAACAAGAATGACCCCAAAGCTAAGATAAGGAAAGAGGGCGTACCTTGAGGCACAAGAAAATGGCAAATGGGCGAGCTTGTCAGATCAGGACAAAATGGAAATTAGAAAAGGGTATCCCTCAGAAAAAAGGGCACTCTCAACCCAATTTTCATGGACTTAAGTTCTTATAGAAGAATCTAAGAAGAATGATCGATGTACACTGCCGGTTATTTAGTTCTTCCTGTACTAAACAGTTGAAAAAATTGATAAAAACTCGTAAATTTGAAGCAGTAATTGACAACTGCCAAGATATCGTGTATTAGGAAATTGTTTATCAAACTATGCAAATAAGTTATTATTTAAAAAGTTAGAAAGGAGGTTAATAATGGTGAAGTCTTGCACTTCTTGGGCGCATAGTTGTTCGAGGTAGCTATCTAGAATATTTTGTTTAACCTGAAATCTGGGGACACCATACTAATTTATAAATATTGAATATTAGGAACAATCACCTATTCTATTGGAAATAAAGATTAGTCCCGATGTGTCGGGATAACTAAGCAAGGATATATCCCTGATTTCCCATGTTTTGTGACTCGATAGCAATGTGGCAATAGGCTATAAACTGCACAAGTAAACTTGCACAAGATAGAAAAGTACTCAGTATGCTTAAGAAAAAACATTCGACCAGCAAACATCTGCCAAGAGGGTTAGAAATACTCTACGAAGATAGAGATATCCTGGTGGTAGATAAGCCTGCGGGGCTATTGACAGTGGGGACGGAGACTAATAAATTCAAAACGGCTTCCTACATTCTAACCGATTATGTACGCAAAGGCTGTCTTAAGTCGCGAAACCGAATTTTCATTGTTCATAGGCTGGACCAGTGGACATCCGGCGTACTGATATTTGCAAAAAGCGAAGAAGTTAAGTTACATTTGCAGGCTCAGTGGAAAGGCACGGAAAAGAAATATGTTGCGGTGGTTTATGGTCACTTGGCCCAAAAAGAGGGAATTATTACCTCATACCTGTCTGAGAACAAGGCTTATGTCGTCTATTCCACAACTGATGTCACAAAAGGCAAACTGGCACATACTGCTTATAAGGTGCTTAAAGAGACCAAGCAGTTTAGTCTGCTGGAGATTAATCTTTTGACCGGCAGGAAGAATCAGATACGTGTACATATGGCTGATAAGGGACATCCGATCGTAGGAGATCGTAAATATGGAAAAGCCAAGGATGGGTACAGTCGTTTAGCGCTTCATTCCAAATTGATTTCCTTCAAACACCCCACCAGCGGCGAGCAGATGACTTTTGAAACCAAAGTGCCAAATTATTTTAATAAGCTGATTGACAATATCCAGGATAGATTATGATAAGGGGACTAAAGCCGGCTCCCGTCTTCCCGATTCACACATTTATGTCCATCGAAGAACCGAACTGTCCCATGACAGACTCTCCCCATTTTAGGGAATCCTCTAATCGATTACGGTTTGAACTTCTCGGAGGCCATTTCTATGAAAGGCCTTTTCCGAGGAAGATAGATGGGCTAGCCTTACGAATTATCAATAGAAATCTTTAGTCTTTTGGGTATTCCTTTCATCACGATGGCTGATCAACCAGCCTGCCTTTAAGCCGGCTAAGAGGCCAACGATGCAATGTTTCTTCCTAAAGTCCTCAACCTTGAAGCGACTTCGTCTATGCAACCTTTGAATTGGTAATAATCAGTGCTCCGTATCCCGACTCCCTGTTGGGTTCTAGCACAAGCAGATGAAGAAGGTACTATCATATCTTGTGGTCAATTTTTATCGACAAACTAATCCCTTTTCTTTATTTAAGGCAACCAAAGCAAGTCCTTATTCTTTTATTTCATTGATGATTTATGGTAGAATTATAAAGGAAGAGATTTCCTTTGATTTGTTCACGGGCGTGTTTTGTCCTGACGTTCAACTTGCAAAAGAAAGGAGAGAGGATGTTTAACAAACTTGCAGAAAAGAGAAGGAGTGTAAAGGTATATGCCGCGCGGCCGGTGGAGGCGGGGAAGATTGATGCCATCATCGAAGCGGCCCTCCGTTCCCCCACCGGAAGGGCTGCAAGGCCGTGGGCGTTTGTGGTGGTCACGGACAAGACCCTCCTGGAAAAACTTTCCGTGGCGAAGCCCCTAGGGGCCGCCTTTGTCAAGGATGCCCCGGTTGCCGTCGTCGTGTGCGGAGACCCATCCGCTTCCGGACTGTGGGTTGAGGATTGCTCCGTCGCTGCGGTCACCATGCAGTATGCAGCCCACGCACTCGGCCTTGGAAGCCGCTGGGCGCAGATGAAGGGGAATAATTTTAACGAAGGCACAACATCGACGCAGTATATCGCCAAGCTCCTGGGTCTTCCTGAGAACCTGACCGTCCATTGCATCATCGCTATCGGGTACCCCGGCGAGGAGATGGTCCCCTATAAAAAGGACGAACTCCGTTTCGATAAGGTCAGCTATAACCGTTACGGTCAGAAAAAGGCCTGATCCCGATTGATGGCATCCCCGGCCCTTTCGCATCACGGCCTAGGGGACGTTGTTTCCGGGTGAACTTATGGATATTTGGTCAAAAGACAGACTTGAGTTGGCAGTGTATGGATGATAGTGGTGGGGCCTAGGGACGATCCTGAAATTAGGAAATTTCCTTGATATTTCTGCGAGCAGAAATGGCTTCAATGGGTACTGCGGAGGAAGGAAGTGGTGCCCCCGGCGTGACTCGAACACGCGGCGCAGGGATTAGGAATCCCTTGCTCTATCCACCTGAGCTACGGGGGCAGAAGAAATGCCTAAAAATTCGGACTGTCTAAAATGCGTTAATTGGTTACTGGTTATTCGTTACTCGTTATTCGATCCAAATCATTCTCGGCCGGAAATTTAATCCCTGGAACCTACCAACCAGAAACCAGTAACCAGAAACCAGTAACGGATTTCTTTGTTTTTACTCTATGCTCTCCGCTCCATGCTCCCTGCTTTTTTTATACTAACACGCCAGGACGGGGTTTCAAGAGGATTTTCCCGGAAGGGGGTGGAAGGTGAGGATCATCCCTTGCCCTGACTTTTTTAAAAAAATGTTTCCCTTCCAATTCCGGTCGTCCATGACCGAGAAGTCCTTCCGGTAGTGGGCGCCGCGGCTCTCCCGGCGCAGGAGGGCGCTGTTCAGGATCATTTCCGCGACCCAAAGGCCGTTGTCCACCTCGATCTTTTCCAGAATCTCCTTGGGGGTCTCCGATGCGGCCCAGGGGAGGTCTTCGGCTTTCATCTTTTTCAATTCCTCCAGGCCGACCTGCAATCCCTTCTCTTCTCGGAGAATTCCTCCTTGATTCCAGAGGATCTCCCCCATTCGTTTCCGCAAATCTTTCGGAGTGAGTCCTTTCCCGTTGCTCTTCCATTTTTTCAGGAACCCCTGCCACCGGGATTGAATCAAGGACTCCGGCGCTCCGGACTGTTTCCCGCTCAAGGCCCATTCCGCCGCCGCTGCCCCCGCCCGGTATCCGAAGACGATGATCTCGCTCAGGGCATTCCCACCCATCCGGTTCGCACCGTGCAGCCCGCCCACCACTTCCCCGGCGGCGAAGAGCCCGGGGATTTCCGTTTCCCCGTCGGGTTCGGTGGAGATCCCCCCGACGAAGAAATGCACGGTGGGGGAAATCCGGAGGATTCTGTTCGAACAGGAGAAACGGTCCCGGAGCATTCGCTTCTGGCTCATGGCCATGTTGTCTTTCGGCCAGTCTTCGTCGCCCAGGGCTCTCAAATCGATGTAGACTTTTTCCCCCCTCTCCTCCTCTTTAATGATGGCCTGGGAAAAAGTGTCCCGGCAACGGACCGCCACGGGTTTGTCCACAATCTGGTATTTTTCCAGCACATCCTCTCCCGATGAGTTTACGACCCTCCCCGTATCCGCGAAGGAGGGGGCGACCAAAAAGCCGGGACTGCCCTCTTCGGCCAGTCCGACCGGCATGAACTGGACAAACTCCATGTCTCTGAGCCGGCAGCCCGCCTGAAAGGCCAAAGCATACCCGTCTCCGGTGGTGCGAACCGGGTTGTCATTCCGGGGATAAAGGGCCCCTCCCCCGCCGTTGGCCAGGACCGTCGCTTTGCTCAGAAAAGCGATGGGCACCCCCCTTCGGAATTCGAAGCCCAGGGCCCCCTTTATTTTTCCCTCTGCGGCCAGAAGATCAAAAATGATGACCCAGGGCTTCTCGGCAATGCCCCGTTCCCTCGCAGAATCAGCCAGGGCATCGGTCAGGGGGGCTCCCCAGCTTGGGGCTTTCCCCAGGCAGGCAAAGCGTCCCTTTCTCCAGGCCCCCTTCAATCCGAATCGTTCCAGTTCGCGGACCCGTTCCGGAGCCTCCTCCACAAGAATTTTCACAAACTCCGGGTCGTTAATCCCCTTCCCCGCCTGGAGGGTGAGCTTAAAATGCGTCTCCCGGGACATTCCTTCCGCGGCCAGGGAAAACGCTCCCCCGGAAAGATAGGTGCAGGTGGATTTCCCCAGAGGAGTTTTGGAGACCAGAAGCACTTCGGCCCCTTTCTCCCTGGCGGCGAGGGCGGCCCTCATCCCGGCCCCTCCCCCGCCGATGACTAAAACATCCGTTTTCACGATTTCCATGGCGTTCTACCTCTTCAGACATTGGACTTTGTTTATCAAACCCGGGGGCAAAAAGCAAGGATTCAGCGGAAGGAAAGGACCGAAGGGCATCTGAAGGATTCCCGGAATCAGGATCGGAAGGCCGGTGGAAAGGGGCTCGGCGCACGGAGGTCCGTCCCATCGGACTCGCCGACCTCCTTCACTGAATTGGAAGGTCCGGGATAAAGCGGGAATCTATCCCTGGAACCCGTTGAACCTCTCGTTGAATTCCTCGAAACTGAAGCGGTATTCCTGAGTGCCGACGCACTCGACGGCAAAGGAAGCGCACACGCTCCCCATTCGGGCGCACTGCTCGATGGCCATGCCCTGGACCAGACCGCTGATGAGCCCGCCCCGGTAAGAATCGCCCGCCCCCGTGGGGTCCTTTACGGTCTTCGGTTTTGCAGCGGGAATGCATATTTCGCAGCCCGGGGTGAAGAGCCGCGAGCCCAGTTCTCCGAGGGTGACGATGACCGCCGCGGCCCGCTTGAGCAAAGCTTCTTTATTCATCCCGGTTTTGCCCAGAATCAGGTCCAGTTCGTAATCGTTGGCGATCAGAATCCGGCACCCTTCCAGGGCCTGGACCAGATCTTTTGCCGCCAGCATGGGCAGGGACTGCCCCGGGTCAAAGATATAGTCGATCCCCCTGGCTTTGCAGGCCTGCGGGTATTTCACCATGTCCTCAAGATTGCCGGGAGAGACGATCACCAGGGTCTCGCGGGGATCGAGTTTGTCGAAATCCAAGGAGGAAGAATATTTCATGGCCCCGGGGTGAAACCCGGTGATCTGGTTGTCCGACTGGTCGGTGGTTATATAGGCGCTGGCGGTGAATTCATTCTCTATGATGCGGATCTTTTCGGTGGAGATCCCGTTCTTCTCCAGCCATTCGAAGTAGCGATGATAATCCCGGCCGACCGTGGCGGAGATGAGCGGCTTTTGCCCCATCAGGGTGAGGGCGTAGGCAATATTGCCGGCCGTACCCCCGAATTTCTCCTTCATGTCGTTCACTTGAAAGCAGACATTCAAAACATGGATCTTTTCGGGAATGATGTGGTCCTTGAAATACCCCGGAAAATCCATGATTCGATCGTAGGCCAGGGACCCGGAAACGATAATTTTCATGAGAAGCGATCTCTCAAAGGATTTTGAAATCCCCCCCGGCGAGGCAACGCAACCAGTCGTGAACGCCGGGTTCCATCGATGGGAACCCGGACATGTGGGAATCCTCGATGATTTGATCAAGGGTGACCATACACACGGCCCAGCAGGGAAAGCCCCAGGAGACGCCGCAGTTGTCGTTGATCCGCTGGGCAATGAATTCCGTCCTCGCTGCAGAAAACCCGGTATCTTCTCTCCTGGTAGAGGATGCGGAGCCCCTGGTTGAGCCATCCCTTGCCGGCAAAAACGTCGACAAACTGTTGCAGGACATCCACCGGCCTTTGACCGGAGGGATCTCGAATCGGCCCATTTTCCGCTTTCATTTCGTCCCCATTTCCGGGCTGAATCAGATGGCTAAACTCTGCCCGCTGTACCTGGAAGCCTTCTCGAGGCTTTCTTCCCATTGTTAACAAAAATACCGAAGGTCGTTGCCGCCTGTCAAGCGATTTCAGGAACTTGCCCCACTTTCCAGAAATCAGACCAATGGCCAGGTTTGGAGGCCGTGCCAGGCCCGGGGGCAAGGCCGTGGTTCTCGGCATGATGAGGCGCGGGTTCTTTCATCGGTCCGGGCGGAATCGGCCCGGAGGTGCGCAGATGGCCCTGCCTTTACCGCCTCCCTCTGCGGAAGCAAAGGGATCTTTCATCGGATCTTCTCCACCCGCCGATCCTGCCTTCCAACCACGGTCTTGTCCCCGGGCCACAAGAATGGGCATCTCCAAAGTGGGGGCAGGATTCCAGGAATTTATATCCATCTAAAGGTGGCTTTGCCAGGGTGCCAGGCCCGGGGGCAAGGGCCTGCTGCTCAAAAACCATGAGGCACCCTCATTTCATGGACCGGGCGGGCAACCAAAATGCGGAATGCCGATTGCGGAATGCGGAATGGAAGAGAAGCAAAGATTCCGAATTCCACATTCCGAATTCCGAATTGGGTAACGCCCGATCGGCCCGCCTCATCCTGCGGAAGTCGGTCGAAGCCTCCAGGAAGAGGGCTCGCCCGGCCGATGCTTTTTGTGCACCAGGCCCTTCCCCCCGGGCCACGACCCAGGCATCCCGGAAATGTCAAACTCTGTGAGTCCACCGGCAGAGCCAGGGGTTCACCTAAAGGGGAATTAATGCGGGACAAGTCTGTTACTTAAACCGATTTTTATCCTGCCACAGGCCCACTCTTTTATGCTAATATTCCGGCCGTACCGAAACCGCTCAAAGGAGCTCTTTCATGAAAAAAGCTTTGCAGGAAATCGAAGAAACCTACCGGTCCATCTCCAAACGGGTAAAGATCAAACCCCGGGTGGGGATCATCCTGGGAACCGGCCTGGGGAAGCTGGTGGATAAGGTCTCCGTTAGGGAATCCTTGTCCTACGACGATATTCCCCATTTTCCCGTGAGCACGGTCGAGGGACACGCGGGCCGTCTCCTCTTTGGCCGCCTGGCCGGGAAGGATGCGGTGATCATGCAGGGAAGGGCCCACTATTACGAGGGAAATTCCCTCCAAAGGATCACCCTTCCGGTCCGGGTGATGAAGAGGCTGGGAATCGAGATCCTGATCATTTCCAATGCCGCCGGCGGTCTCAACCCTCTATTTTCCCCCGGGGACGTCATGGTGATCTCCGACCACATCAACCTGACCGGCCAGAACCCCTTGATCGGCCCCAACCTCGATCCTTTCGGCCCGCGCTTTCCCGACATGGTCGCCGTCTATGACCGCGAATTGATCCGGGCCGCCGAGCAGGCGGCCGCCAGGGAGAAGATCAAACTGCAAAAAGGGGTGTACGTGGGGATCCCCGGGCCCAGCCTGGAGACCCCGGCAGAGACTCGCTTTCTGCGCCTGATCGGAGCCGACGCGGTGGGAATGTCCACCATCCCCGAGGTGATCGTGGGGGTTCACTGCGGCCTGCGGATCCTGGGGCTTTCGGCCATTTCCAACATCAATCTCCCCGACTGTATGCAGCCGGCTACCCTGAAAGATATTCTGAAAAATGCCGCCGTGGCCGGAAGGAAGATGGTGAAGATCGTGGAAGGGGTCATGAAAGAACTATAGAAAATGCGGAATTCGGAATGCGGATTGCGGAATGAAAAGCGTTGCTGGTTGCTTGTTGCTCGTTGCTGGTTGCTCGTTGCTGGTTGCTCGTTGGAGGCTCGGATTCTTCGGTAAAGATGAAAGGCCAAGAGAAAATTATTGGAAGCGGAGCTCGGAATGGGGAATGGAAAAGGACCGGCCCTTCGGGCCTTGAGGACCGCCCCGCCTGAGGCGGGACTCGAGGAGCGTCACGCCATGGGCGTGACTTGAGGAGCGCTTCGCTTGCGGCAAGTACCAAAAACCCCCAATACAAAGCGCGGAAAGAACTAAATGCGGAATAAAAAGCAAATTCGAAAAGCAGATTTAATCGTAACCCATGGAACGCTCTTGACTATGGCTTCAGGGATGGCTCCGACCCCCGACGGGGCGGTGGCGATCTCCGGAGGAAAAATTGCGGCCCTGGGAAATACCCCGGAGATAGAAAATCTTTATGAAGCCCCCAAAGCCATCGATGCTCATGGTTGCTTAATCATGCCCGGGCTGGTGAACGCCCATACCCATGCGGCCATGACCTGCTACCGGGGCATGGCCGATGATCTTCCCCTCATGGAATGGCTGACCCAATTTGTCTTCCCGGCCGAAGCCAAATCGGACGGAGACCAGGTATACTGGTCCACCCTTTTGGCCTGCGCCGAGATGATCCGCTCCGGGACCACCACCTTTTGTGACATGTACCTCTTCGAAGACCGGGTTGCCGAGGCGGCTAAGAAGGCGGGAATCAGGGCCGTGGTCGGCGAAGTGCTCTATGATTTCCCCTCTCCCCATTACGGCCCGATCGAAAGAGGACTGGAGTTCACCGAGTCCCTGATCAAGGGCTGGCAGAAGGACCCCCTGATTACCATTGCCATAGAGCCGCACGCTCTTTACACCTGTTCTCCCGATCTCTTGAAGAAGTGCAGGAGCCTGGCGGACCGGTATGGGATTCCGCTGATCACCCATCTTTCCGAGAACCAGGGTGAAGTTGAAGAAGTTATGAAGAAATATGGCCGAAGGCCTTTAGATCATTTGGAAAATATAGGCCTGCTATCTTCCCCTCTCATCGCCTGTCACTGCGTCTGGCTCACCGAAGAGGAGATGGATCTCCTGGCCCGCAGAAAGGTCCGGGTGGTCCACAATCCCGAGTCCAACATGAAGCTGGCCTCGGGGGTGGCCCCGGTGCCGGACCTCCTGGCCCGGGGAGTCGCTGTGGGATTGGGCACGGACGGCTGCGCCAGCAACAACAACCTGGACCTCTTCCAGGAGATGGACTCGGCGGCCAAGCTGCACAAGGTGCACCGGCTGGACCCCACGGTGATGCCGTCCCAGACGGTCCTGGAGATGGCCACTTTGGGAGGGGCCAGGGTCCTGGGGATGGAGAAGGAGATCGGGTCTCTGGAGGCGGGCAAGAAGGCCGATGTGATCGTCCTGGAGTTAAACCGGCCCCACCTCCAGCCGGTGTACAACCTGGTCTCTCACCTGGTCTATTCCGCCACCGGAGCCGACGTGCGGGACGTGATCATCGACGGAAAACCGGTCATGGAAAACCGGAAACTGCTCACCCTGGATGAAGGCCAAATCCTCGATAAAATGAAGGGGATCAAAGAAAATATCCTCCAGAGGATCAAATAAGACGAGTTCGGAGTGCCTAAAGTTCGAAGTGCGCTAGAGTTATAAAGTCAAAAAAGGCAAGGGACATTTATCTTGAAGCAGGAGAATTGCGGTGAGGGAAAATGTAGCCTGGGATATTCTCATTCATGATGTAAGCCTTCTCCCCCTCCCCCACCGCGCTCATTTTATCGAGAATGGATGGCTGGCGATTCGGGGGTCTGAAATCCTGGCTCTCGGGAAAGGGGATCCTCCACCCCATCCGGCGAAAAAGAGAATAAACGGGACCGGATGCGTGGCCATGCCGGGATTGATCAACGCCCACCTCCATGCCCCCATGGCTCTTTTTCGGGGATTAGCCGACGATCTTCCTCTTAAGACCTGGCTCGAAGAACACATTTTCCCGGCCGAGGGAAAATGGGTAAACGGAGAGTTTGTTTACTGGGGGACTCTTCTGGCCTGCGTGGAAATGATCCGATCGGGAACCACCACCTTTTGCCGACGGATACTTTTTCGAAGATCAGGCCGCGCGGGCCGCGCTCCAGTCGGGAATGCGGGGTCTTGTGGCCCAGGGAATTCTGGACTTCCCCACCCCGGATTCTCCATCGCCCGATGAATCGATCAAACGGATAAAAAGCTTTATCCGAGATTATTCCGGTTCGAACTTGATAAAACCCGCAATATTTGCCCACACGGTTTACACCTGTTCCCCCAATCTGCTGAAAGAGTGTCGAAGCTTGGCGGACCGGTACGGGGTACCCCTGATCACCCATCTTTCCGAGACCCGGAGTGAAGTTGAAGAAGTTATGAAGAAATATGGCCGAAGGCCTTTAGATCATTTGGAAAATATAGGCCTGCTATCTTCCCCTCTCATCGCCTGTCACTGCGTCTGGCTCACCGAAGAAGAGATGGATCTCCTGGCCCGGAGAAAGGTCCGGGTGGTCCACAATCCCGAGTCCAACATGAAGCTGGCCTCGGGGGTGGCCCCGGTGCCGGACCTCCTGGCCCGGGGAGTCGCCGTGGGATTGGGCACGGACGGCTGTGCCAGCAACAACAACCTGGACCTCTTCCAGGAGATGGACTCGGCGGCCAAGCTGCACAAGGTGCACCGGCTGGACCCCACGGTGATGCCGTCCCAGACGGTCCTGGAGATGGCCACCTTGGGAGGGGCCAGGGTCCTGGGGATGGAGAAGGAGATCGGGTCTCTGGAGGCGGGCAAGAAGGCGGATGTGATCGTCCTGGAGTTAAACCGGCCCCACCTCCAGCCGGTGTACAACCTGGTCTCTCACCTGGTCTATTCCGCCACCGGAGCCGACGTGCGGGACGTGATCATCGACGGAAAAATGGTCATGGAAAACCGGAAGCTCCTGACCCTGGACGAGGAAGAGATTTTGGAGAAGGCCCGGGAATGGGGCAGGAGGATAAGCACCAAATCCCAAGCATCAAATCCCAAATAAATGAGTCCGGAGTTAAAACAGGTTGCTGGTTACTGGTTGCTCGTTTCGGTCAGCCTCATAGATCCGGTTCACGGGGCAAACAACTAGAAGCAGGCCTTTCAGCTGGGCCGGGGTGCGCTTGCGAACAGAAACTTTTTGGCGGAGCGCCGCCGCCACTCCGGCAGCGACCGGGCTGGCGGCTGAGGTTCCGCCATCGGCCGGATAGACGCCGGAACCGCGAAAATGGCTGAAAGCCGCAAGGTCCGGCTTGCGGTTATACAGTCCGCCGGGGCCCTGGGAGGAGTACCCCAGGCGGCGATCCGTCACGGTGACGGCGGCCACGGTGATCACATCGGGGTGGGAATTCGCGCCGTGGATGCTCGCCCCTGGTCCTGTGTCTCCGCTGCCACAACGACTGTCGGGGCAATTGCCCCCGCAGTTGCCGGCGGCGAAGAACACATCCGCACCCGCAGCTACGAGGCTGCCCACGATCTGGTTGAAGGGATGGTCGGGGTTGGCGCTATAGTTTTCCGGCGATCCGATGGGCGCATCTTCCGAGCGATCGAACATGCCCCGAGCTGTTATTGACCACCAGAGGGCCCGGTTCCCTGGTTAAGCGGTCCATCAGATCAGCGAACCCCGCGATCCCATCGGACAGGAACGCGGTCCAGGTCTGTCCCCGGGACTGAAGCAGGGCATAGTCCAAAATGCGCGACTCGGGTGCCGCGATGCGCACGTCATAGGCGCACATCGTCCCATGATCAGGGGGGGTTGAGCCCGGCACATACCCGGGGACCGGCGACCAGCCTCCGTCCACTGGAATGCGACGACCGTCAATCCCGGTATCCATCACGGCGACGCGGACCCCCCGGCCGGTGAGCCCGGCTCGCTGCAGGGCAGCGGCCCCCAGCTTGCGGGCCACATCCTTGTCTTTGCCCACCGATGCGCTTCCGCAGTAGGGCCTGGCAAAGGTCGAAACCGTGGGGTCGGCGTAAACCCCCACCACCTCCTCGCGACGATCCTGGCGCAGCCTCTCAATGGCCTCTTCGTCGTCGAACTCGGCACGCAGGGCGTAGTTGGTCACCGGCCCGACGCGGGCATAATTAAAACCCAAAGCCGTCGGGCGTTCTCCGGGCAAGCCCATCCGCCCGGTCACGCGCACGGGATGGTATTTCTCGTCCAGCTGCATGCCGCTGACTTTGAGGGTGGTGGCGAGGCGTGAACCCGCTGGACCGAACGACCGGGCCGTCCATCCAGCTGCCAAGGGTTCATGGCTACGGACCAATACGATGCGTCGAAGCATGCTTCTCCTCCTTTCTGCGGGAAGTTTAACGGGAGCCTTTTTGACCCCTCCCCTGGCTATCCTGCGGCCATTTCGCGGTTACATAGGCTGCTGCCGAATATCCGGAAAGAAACGGACGCCCAGGATCTGTTCGGCCTTCGCCCGCGCCTGGGCTGTGGCTGTCCCCCGGACGACATACCTGCCGAGTTTGGGATTGATAAGGAAAGGACCGTAGTTGTCGTCGAGCTCCACACCCGTGCCTTCGAGCAGAACACGGATCTTGGCCAGGTCGAGTTTTTTGCCCGGCCGTTCCACTTGAATGATGAATTGGGGAGTTGAATCGGTTTCGCTCATTCCCTGAAGACCTTATATGGTTATTCTATCATGAAATGGGAGGGTAATGGTCCCGGGAAAGTTTATTTTTAGCGGGAGGAAAAAAGGGGGGGAAATCAGTACGGGCTCCACTTCTCCCTTTTGGCCCAGCCGAATTCCCCCACCAGGGAAACGAAATTGCACTCCAGCAGATCTTCCTGGGAAAAGCCCCGGGAATCCTTGCGGACGCGGATGAGCCTCTGGCTGTTCCGCTCGCCCACCGGAATGACCATGGTTCCTCCGGTTTTGAGCTGGTCCACCAGGGGCTGGGGTAAGGAAGGAGCTCCGGCGGTGATCAGGATGGCGTCAAAAGGCGCTTCCTCCTGCCACCCGTAACTGCCGTCGGAGAGCCCGGTTACCACGTTATGACAATGAATCCGGTCCAGGGTTTTCCTGGCCCGCTCCAGAAGGGAGCGAATCCTCTCCACCGAATAAACCCGTTCGGCCAGGCAGCCCAGGACTGCGGCCTGGTACCCGGAGCCGGTGCCCACCTCGAGGACTCTTTCATTTCCCCGAAGACCCAGGGCCTCGCTCATGTAGGCTACCATATACGGCTGGGTAATGGTCTGTCCGTCCCCGATGGGCAGGGCCGTATCCCCGTAGGCCCTCCCGAGAAGGGCGTCGGGAACGAAGAGATGCCGGGGAATTTTCCGCATCGCATCAATGACTCTTGAGTCCTTGATGCCCCGATCGATGATTTGCTCCTGGACCATCTTTTCCCGGGCCCGGGTGTAATCCAGAGCCCCCGGTTGTCCCTTTTGGGTTTCCTTCATTTTTCCCATTCAAAAAGAACAAACAGATTAAAAATATTCCGCAGAGCACGCAGGGGCCGCGGATTCTAAAGCCCCTATTAAATACCGCCCCGGAAATAGCTTTTTTCTTTCTCTGCGCTCTCTGCGGGCTTCAGATTCTCCGTTTTAAAAGCGTCTCGAAGGACGCATAGTTGGTCCAGTCCAGATGCAGGGGGGTGATGGAGATCGAATTCCGGGCGATGGCTTTGAAATCGGAATCTTCCGTATCCGCATACCCCGGATCGTTTCCCCCGATGGTATAGTATTTTTTTCCCCAGGCGTCCATCTTTTCCTGCACCGAGTCCCCGTAGATCCGTTTGCCCATACGGGTTATTAGCTGGGACCCGGGTTTCTTATTTCCCGGGACGTTCACATTCAGCAGCGTGTTCTTGGGAAGGCCATAGCGCAGAAGATTCCTGGCCAGCCGGACGGAAAAGGAGGCCGCATGGGTAAAATTGAAATTTCTCCTCGCCACCAGGGAAACGGCGAAAGAGGGGATTCCCAGAATGGTCCCTTCGATGGCCGCGGAAACGGTCCCCGAGTAGGTGATGTCGTCGCCCAGATTCTCCCCTTTATTGATTCCCGAGACGATCAGGTCCGGCTTCCCGGGGAGGATCTTATGGGCCCCCAGAAGAACACAGTCGGTGGGTGTTCCGTTGACGGCGAAATAGCGCGGGCCCAGGGCCTTTATCCTCTTCTTCCGCAGGGGGCGGCCCATGGTCAGGGAGTGGCTCACGGCGCTCTGTTCCCGGTCCGGAGCGACCACCCAGACTTCGGCGATCTTCTCCAGCGCCCGGGCCAGGATTAAGAGCCCCTCGGATTGGATTCCATCGTCGTTGGTGACCAGAATTCTCAAGTTGAAATCCTTTCCCCCATCTTTTCTACGGCCATTTTCGTGATTCAATATATCTTTCCGCGGCAAAAGCGGCCATCGCCCCATCGCCCACGGCGGTGGCGATCTGGCGCAGGAGTTTTTTCCGCACATCCCCGGCGGCAAAGACCCCCACCGCCGAGGTGGCCATGGTATCGTCGGTTAAAACGTATCCATGGTCGTCCAGATTCAAGGTCCCCTGGAGAAATCCCGTGTTGGAAAGCCACCCCACGTAAAAGAAGACTCCTCCAACCTTCAGGGATCGGGTGCCTTTGGTCTTCACATTCTGCAGCTCCAGGCCTTCCACTCCTGAATCCCCCACTACCCTGGTCACCACCGTATCCCAGAGAAATTCGATTTTAGGGTTTTCCAAAGCCCGTTCCTGAATGATCTTCTCCGCCCGCAGAGCATCGCGGCGGTGAACCAGGTAAACCCGTCTGGCAAATCGGGTGAGGTAGAGAGCTTCTTCCACCGCCGAATCCCCTCCCCCGATGACCCCGATATCCTGGTCCTTGAAGAAAGGCCCGTCGCAGGTGGCGCAATAGGAGACCCCTCTTCCGCGCAAGGTTTCTTCTCCAGGAACTCCCAGCTTCCGCGGTTCGACCCCGGTGGCCACGATCACCGCTTTGGCGGACACTTTCCGGTCTTCAACCTCCAGTTCCCAGAACGGCTCCCGGGAGCCCAGCCCTTTCACTTCCCCAAAGGTTACTTCCAGGCCAAACCGTTTCGCCTGGTCCTCCATGGCCTGCGCCAGGTCCGGTCCGGATATCCCCTGGGCAAAACCGGGATAGTTTTCGATCTGAAAAGTCGTGGCGGCCTGTCCTCCCGGAGTCATCTTCTCGACGAGGAGGGTTCGAAGCCTTGACCGGGCAGCATACATACCCGCGGTCAGGCCGGCCGGTCCTCCTCCGGCGATCAGCAGGTCGTAATCCGCTTTCTCCATTTTTCGCTCCTTAGGAACCGATGCGCTAGATAAAAATATCACAACTTCTTGGCAAAAAACCAGTTGCAAGTTTGAGGACGCAGGATTCGAGTCCCAAGTCGCAAGTCGCAGGCCGCACGTTGGGACCCTGGGGCGTGAGACCCGCGCCCTGTGACCTGGGACTTGAGACTTGTTTTTGTTGTTTCCCTTTCGGGATTTGTTATAATCATTTTTGATTCTCGAGGGGATATGCTTCACGTAGCTTTCTTCTGGCACATGCATCAGCCTTATTACCGGAATCCACTGACGGGGGAGTATTCCCTTCCCTGGGTGCGCCTTCACGCTCTCAAGGGCTACTACGACATGATCTCCCTGCTGGAGGACTACCCGGCCATCCGCCAGACTTTTAACCTGGTCCCCTCCCTGATCCGGCAGTTGGACGACTACGCCCGGGGAGAGGCCCGGGATGTCTTCCTGGAATACTCCCGCCGGCCCGCCGAAGACCTTTCTCCGGAAGAGAAGAAGTTCATCCTGGCAAATTTTTTCATGTGTTACTGGGAAAACATGGTCAAGCCCTACCCGGGATACTGGGACCTCCTCAAAAAAAGGGGGCTCAAAGTCCCTGAATACCGCCTGGATGAACTCCTCCCGAAATTTACCCCGCAGGAATTCCGCGACCTCCAGGTGTGGTTCAACCTCACCTGGACCGGGTACCGGATCCGCCAGGAGAAGGAGAGCCTCCGCGAGCTGATTAAGAAAGGGCGGGGATTCACCGAAGAGGAGAAAGCCTCCCTGCTCAAAACCCAGCACGAAGTCATCCGCAAGCTGATTCCCCTCTACCGGTCGCTTTTATCCCGGGGACAGGTGGAAATCACCGTCAGCCCCTTCTATCATCCGATTCTTCCCCTGCTGATGGACTGGTCCTTTGCTTCCCGGGCCATGCCCAGAGCGGCCCTGCCGGGATCCTTCTCCCATCCCGAGGATGCGGAGGCGCAGATCCAGAGAGCCGTCGCCTTTTATGAAAAGACCTTCGCCGCCCGCCCCTCGGGCATGTGGCCGTCGGAAGGGTCCGTCTGCCCGGAAATGATTCCTCTCGTTCGCCGGGCCGGAATCCGCTGGATGGCTTCAGACGAGGGGATCCTGTTCAAGTCCTTGCCCGGGGAGGCGGGCCGTCCGGCCCTCTACCAGCCTTATCGAGTCCGATTCCAGGAGTCCGAAGTGGCCATGGTCTTCCGGGATCGAAACCTCTCGGACCTCATCGGTTTCACCTACTCGAAAAACGAGCCGCAGGCTTCCGTCCATGACCTTTTGACCCACCTGCAAAATATCGCCCATTCCCATTCCCGCGATCAGGACCCTTTCGTCCTGATCGCCCTGGACGGGGAGAACCCCTGGGAATACTATCCCGATGGGGGGCAGGCTTTTTTGAGCGGGCTCTATGAGAGACTTTCCCGGGAGACCGTTTTGAAGACGGTCAAAATCGGGGAATTTCTGGAAACCCACCCGCCCCGGGACACCCTGGATGCCCTCCATACCGGCTCCTGGATCGATCAGGATTTCCGGATCTGGATCGGCCAGCCGGAGGATAACCTGGCCTGGAACTGCCTGAAACGGACCCGGGGATTCCTGGGAAAGGCCGCTTCCCGGGACCCCGCGAGCAACCCGGAGAAAAAGGAGTTGGCGTGGGAAGAGATCTACATCGCCGAGGGAAGCGACTGGTTCTGGTGGTTCGGAGACGATTTCAGCAGCGATCATGACGAGGAATTCGACCGCCTGTTCCGTATGCACCTGAGCAACGTGCATCTCTTGCTGGGCACGGAAATTCCCGACTACCTGAAAACCCCCATCTCCACCGCTCACGAGGTAAAACCCACCCTGGAGCCTCTGGGATTCATCTCCCCATCCCTCGACGGGCAGGTCACTCACTTCTACGAATGGCGGGAAGCGGGCTACTTCTCGGCTAAAACCACGGGCGGCTCCATGTACCGGGGGGAGGGTTTTCTCTCCGGGTTTTATTACGGCTTTGACCCGGAACGACTGTATTTTCGGGTCGACCCCATCTGGAGAACAAAAGACCCCCTCCAGGGATTGCGGCTCAACATCCATTTCTTCCAGCCGCGGGAATGGCAAATCATCTTCCCCCTCAAGTTTTCTGGAGGCGAAACACCTTCCTATGATCTATACCTCCAGGAAGGCGACGGGCTTGTTCCGAAAGGTCGATCGACCCACCTGGGAGCGGGGAAGATCCTGGAGCTCTCCATTCCCTTTCGGGAGCTTCAGCTTCAGCCCCAGGAGAGAATCCAATTTTTTGTCCAGGTCCAAAAAGGGGATCTCGAGGTGGAGCGGTATCCCCGCAGCGGATATCTTTCCTTCTCGATCCCCGACCGGGATTTTGAATCGATCCATTGGCAGATCTGAAGTTCGAGCGTGTTCTTTATTGAAATCTCCATTAAGGGGCCCGATGAAAGCGATCAATCTCCTTTTCGCCGTGCACAACCACCAGCCCATAGGGAACCTGCCGGAAGTCTTTGCTTCGAGCTGGGAAAAGGCTTATGAGCCATTCCTCCGCATTCTGGAAAAGCACCCGGATTTCCGGGTCTCCCTGCATTACAGCGGGTCCCTCCTGGAATGGCTCGAGGAGAATCAGCCGAACTTCTCCAGCCGGGTCCGCGACCTGGTGGACAGGGGCCAGGTGGAACTCCTCAGCGGCGGCTTTTACGAACCCCTTCTGCCCTTCATTCCCGAAAAAGACGCCGTCGGCCAGGTTCGCCTCGCCAATCAGTATTTGGCCGAAAAATTCCGGGTTCGACCGATGGGGTTCTGGCTGGCCGAGCGAATCTGGTCTCCCCTTCTGCCCAAAATGATTTCCTCCACCGGACTGATTTACACCCTGGTGGACGACTCTCACTTCCGCTACGCCGGCTTTTCCGAGGAAGACATCTTCGGATACTACGTCACCGAATGCGAAGGGTCCACCCTGTCTCTCTTTCCCATCAACAAGCGATTGCGTTACGCGATCCCCTTCCGCTCACCCGAGGAAATCCTGGACATCCTGCGCCGGTACGCCACCGATTCGGGAAACCTGGCGGTGACCTACGCCGATGACGGGGAGAAGTTCGGAATCTGGCCCGGAACCCACCGCTGGGTTTACGAAGAGAAATGGCTGGAAAAATTCATTCTCGCTCTGGAAGAAAACCGGGAGTGGGTCCGACTGCTCACCTTCAGCGAATACCTGGAAAAATTTTCCCCCCAGGGAAGAGCCTACCTTCCCCCCGCTTCCTACGACGAAATGATGGAATGGGCCCTCCCCTCTCTTTCGGCCATCGCTTTCGAAGATCTGCTGGAAGAGTTGAAACGGGAAGGCCGGTATGAGAAATACCGCCCTTATCTCCGGGGGGGAATCTGGGAAAATTTTCTGGTCAAGTACCCCGAGGCCAATCACCTGCACAAGAAAATGCTCCGGGTCAGCCAGAAAGTCCACCGGGCCATGCAGTCCCGATTCATCTCTTCCAAGGAGTTTCCCCCTCCCCCGGCCCTTCAGGCCCTGTGGAAGGGCCAGGACAACTCCGCCTACTGGCACGGCCTTTTCGGCGGGCTTCATTTGAATTACCTCCGCCACGCCGCGTACCAGAACCTCATCGGCGCCGAACGCCTGGCGGAGATCCTGGAAAAGGGCGGGGGAAAATACGTGCAGTATGAAATCATGGATTTCGATAAAGACCTTCAACCTGAAATCCTGGTCTCCAGCCCGGACTTGGGCGTTATCCTCAAGCCCGGCTACGGGGGTGCCCTCCTCGAACTGGATTACCGGCCCAAGAGGTTCAACCTCACCAACGTGCTGACCCGCAGGCCGGAAGCCTACCACCGGAAACTGAAGAAGAATCAAGCCAACGCCCCGGGGGAATTCTCCCCGCCCAGGAACCGGGAGGTGGAGGAAGCGCTTCTCTACGACTGGTACAACCGGTACTCCTTCCTGGACCATTTTCTGGGGGAGGGGGCCACCCTGGATCAATTCCGCCGCTGTCAGTACCCGGAGCTGGGGGACTTCGTCAATCAGCCCTATGAGCTGGTGGAGATCGAGGAGTTTGACAGCCCCGGAGTTCTGAGTGTTCTCCTCCGGCGAAAGGGGGGCCTCTGGAGAAGGGAAGGACAATTGCCCATCGAAACCTCGAAGCGCTTCACTTTCTACCGGAATCAGGCCAGGCTGGAGGTGGGATACGAGATCACCCATCAGGGAGCGGCCGAGACCCGTCTCTGGTTTGGAGTGGAACTGAATCTCACCCTCCTGTCGGGGAAAGACCCGCAGCGGCACTTCCTCTTCCCCGGCCTGAAGGTCGAGGACCGACGGCTTTGTTCCACCGGGGCGATTCCGGAGGTTGAGCACATTCGGCTGCGCGACGAATCGGAGGGATTCGAACTCTCCCTGGATCTGTCCCCCAAGGGGCAGCTCTGGCGCTTCCCCCTGGAAACGGTCTCCCAGTCGGAAAGCGGCCTGCAGAAAACTTACCAGGGAACGGTTCTTCTCCTGCACTGGCCTTTCTCCCTGAAGCCGACGGAAAAAAAGACTCTGGGCATCAGCCTGTATCTGGAGGGAGCCCGGGCGCAGGGGTAAGAGAAATGCGGAATTCGGAATGGGGAATGAACTGAATGCGGAATGCGGATTTCGGAATGCGGAATGGCGAAAAGCCCTGTTTTAATTTTAGGCATTTTAGGCATTTCGAATTTTAGGCATTTTTATCTGCACTCATCTGGGTCCCAATAGTTTTTTGTTTTAATTCAGAACCTCTGCGACCTCGGCGTTCTCTGCGGTTTATTTTCGGGTATTTAGGAAGAGGAGGAATGAATGTCTGAACTGCGCAAAGACCCCGTCACCGGACGGTGGGTCATCATCTCGACCGAAAGAGGAAAAAGGCCGTCCGATTTCGGAATTCAAAAGGTTAAGGCCAAGGAGGGGTTCTGCCCTTTCTGCCCGGGGAACGAGGAAAAGACGCCCCCGGAAATCATGGCTTTCCGCCAGGAGGGGGGCTCCCGGAACGGCCCCGGCTGGCGCCTCCGGGTCGTGCCCAACAAATTTCCCGCCCTGCGGGTGGAAGGCGAGATCAGCCGTGAAGGGGTCGGGCTCTACGACAAGATGAGCGGGATCGGAGCCCACGAGGTCATCATCGAGAGCCCCCACCATCACGAAAGCATGGCTACCCTGGCCCCCAAAGCCTTCGAAGAGGTCCTCTGGGCCTACCGGGACCGCATCCTGGACTTACGGAGGGACCTCCGCCTCCGCTACGCCATGATCTTCAAGAACCACGGGGAGGCGGCAGGGGCCACCCTGGAGCATTCCCATTCCCAGCTCATCGCCCTGCCCATTGTCCCCCATCTGGTAATGGAAGAAATGACCGGAGCCCGCGATTATTACCGCTACAAGGAGCGGTGCATCTTCTGCGACATCGTCCGCCAGGAAATCCAGCAGGGGGAGCGGATCGTGCTGGAGAACAGCGAGTTCATCTCCGTCGCCCCCTTCGCGTCTTTTTCTCCTTTCGAAGCCTGGATTCTCCCCAAGCGGCACAGCTCTTTCTTTGAGGAATGTCAGGTCCATGAAATCCAGTCCCTCTCCTGGATCTTCCAGGAGACCCTGAAACGGCTGGAGAAGGCCCTGAACTTTCCCCCCTACAACTTCACCCTGCATACCACCCCCTTCAACGAGAGAAGCCTGGAATACTACCACTGGCACTTCGAGATCATTCCCAAGCTGACCAAGTTCGCCGGTTTCGAATGGGGCTCCGGATTCTTCATCAATCCCACGCCCCCCGAAGAGGCCGCCAAATTCCTGCGAGAGCTGGCCCCATGAGGAGGAGACGATGAAAATCCTGTTTGCTTCCCCGGAAGCGGTTCCCTTCGCCAAGACCGGCGGGCTGGCCGATGTGGCCGGCGCCCTGCCCCAAGGCCCTGGCCCAGATGGGTCATGAAGTGAACCTGATTCTTCCCAAGTACCGGGGGATCGACGAGAGGCGGTTTCCCGCCCAGCCCGCGGGAATGGTTTTGAAAGGTTCCCATCTCCCAGAAGGTGATATCCGGGGAGGTCTATGCCCTGGACCTGGCCCCCCGTTTCCGGGCCCTTCTCCTCCGCCAGGACACCTATTACGACCGGGACCAGATGTACGGAACCCCCAGCGGGGATTTCGAAGACAATGCCGAGCGTTTCATCTTCTTTTCCCGCGCCGTCGCCGAGGCAGCCCTGGAACTGACGCCGGACATCATCCACTGCCACGACTGGCAGACGGGGCTCACTCCCGTGTACCTCAAGACCCTCTATCGCTGGTCCCCGGCCCTGGCCCGGGCGGCCTCGATCTTTACCATCCACAATATCGGCTACCAGGGGCTCTTCTGGCACTACGACTTGCACCTGACCAACCTGGGGTGGGAGCTGTTCACCCCCAAGGCCCTCGAGTATTACGGAAAGCTGAACCTCCTCAAAGGGGGGATCGTCTTTGCCGACGCGGTGACCACGGTGAGCCGCAAATACATGGAAGAAATCCAGACTCCCGAATTCGGGAAGGGTCTGGACGGGGTCTTGCGGGACCGCAGGGAGGACCTCTACGGAATCCTGAACGGGGTGGATTACGAGGAGTGGTCGCCCGCCGGGGATTCCTTCATCAAAGAGAAATATGACGCCCCGGACCTGAAAGGCAAGAAAGCCTGCAAAGCGGACCTCCAGCGGGAATTCTATCTGAAGGAGGAACCGGATGTCCCCCTCCTGGGGATCATCTCCCGGCTGACCGACCAGAAGGGGTTCGACCTTCTGGCCCCGATCATGGAAGATCTTATGGGGCTGGGAGTCCAGTTCGTCCTCCTGGGTACCGGGGAGGAGGAGTACAACCTGCTCTTCCAGAAAATCGGGCAGAGCTATCCCCGCCAGGCGGGGATCCGCATAGCCTTCGACAACGTCCTGGCCCACAAGATCGAGGCCGGGGCCGACATGTTCCTTATGCCTTCGCAATACGAACCCTGCGGCTTGAACCAGATCTACAGCCTTCGGTACGGCACGATCCCCGTGGTCCGGGCCACCGGCGGCCTGGACGACACCATCCAGGACTTTAACCCCCTCAGTGAAGAGGGCACGGGGTTTAAATTCATCGACTACACCCCCCATTGCCTTCTGGAAGCCATCAAGCGCGCCCTTCAGGTGTACCGGAATCGACCGGTCTGGGAGAAGATCATGGTCCGGGCCATGGCCCAGGACTTCTCCTGGGGAAAGTCGGCTCGGGAGTATGTGAAACTGTACGAAAAGATTCTGGCCAAAAAGAAAGAAGCTCCGGCAAAGCCATGAAGGCCTTCGAGATCCTGTCCCGGGTCATCGAGATCTCCAACGCCCCGGTCGAAGTGGACCGGCGGCTGAAGAACCTGGTGGACATGCTGGCCCACCACTTCTCCCTGCCCCTCTGCGCCCTCTTTCTGTGGGATCCCCAGCAGCGCCGGCTTCATTTGAAATCCCTGAGCGGAAGACACCCGGCCTTTTCTCCCGGTCTGAGCTTTTCCCCGGAGGAAGGCCCCCTGGCAGTCTGCGTCGGCCAAAAAACCCCGGTTCTCATCGCCGACAACTCCCAGCTTCCCCTGCTCGGGCCTCCCCTCCCCCGGCCCCTGGCGGCCTTTCGCTTTCTGGCCTTCTTTCCCATTTTCGACGACATCTTCCTGTACGGCGTTCTGGCCCTCCTGGGAGAAGAGCCCCGGCAGGTTCTGGATGAGGAGAGGGATCTCTTCTCCGTGATCTGCCGGCAGATCGCCGGCACCCTGAGGAGCAGTCAGGTCGCCCTGCAGGCCAAGAAGCGCATCGCCGAGTTGCACACCCTTCACGCCATCGGCGTGGCCATCAGTTCTACGCTGGACCTGGGAGAACTGCTTCACCGCATCACCCTGAGCAGCGCCAAGATTCTCCAGGCCGACGGCAGCATCCTGCACTTCATGGACGAAGATGCGGGCCTGATGAAAGTCGTTTCTTCCTTCGGGGTCGAGGAAGCGGACCTGTCCCTGACCCCCCTCGCCGTGGGAGAAGAACTGGTGGGGACCGTGGCCCTCACGGGGGAACCCATTGTCCTGCGGGAGACCCGGACTTCCCATTACTCTTTCCAGGGACTCCCCCCGGGAATCTCTTCGCTGGTCTGTGTCCCCCTCATCTCCCAATCCCGGACCATCGGCACCCTCACCCTTTTCAGCCTTCGCCCGGAAGGGCGGGAAGGAAAGGTGTTTGACGAGGAAGACAAGAACCTTCTCCTCACCATGGCCTCTCAGGTGGCCGTGGCCATCGAGAACGCCATCATCATGCACCGGGCCGAAATGCTGGGCAAGGAGAAAGAGCGAAACGTGCGGGAGCTCTTCCTCCTGTATGAGGTCTCCCGCTCCATGCTCACGACCATCAACCTGGACCCGCTTCTGCGGATTATTCTCCTTTCCATTACCCTGGGGTCCCGCCTGGGTTTCGACCGGGCGGCCCTTTTCCTGGTGGATGAGAAAGAGGAGGTCCTGCGGGGGATGATGGGCGTGGGTCCGGCCGACGGGGAACAGGCCGAGCGGTGGAGGGAAAAACTGGAGAGCCATTCGCCTTTCTCTCCCGACTGGGCGATCCCCGAGGAGATGGCCGAGAGCCCCTATGACGACCGGATCCGCCGGGTGCGGATTCCGCTGAAGGAAACGCACTCCGTCCTGATCAAGACCCTGCGGGAGCAGCGCTCCTTCAACATCGAAGACGCTCTCACCGATCCGGAAGTAAACCCCGAAATCCGGGGCTGGTTCGGCAGCCGGGCCTTCGCCTCGGTCCCCCTCCTGGCCAAGGGGAAAGCCATCGGGCTCATTGCCGTGGACAACCAGATTTCCGGAAGGCCGATCACCGAGACGGACATCGGTTTTCTAAACCTCCTGGCCAACCAGGCTGCCCTGGCCATCGAAAACTCCCGTCTCTACGCCAACCTGCAGGAGATCAATGCCCAGCTCCTGAACACCCAGAACCGGCTGATCCAGTCGGAGAAGCTGGCCGCCCTGGGGGAGGTGGTGGCCTCCATCGCCCACGAGATCAAGAATCCCCTGGTCTCCATCGGAGGGTTTGCCCGCCGCCTGGAGCGGGGCCTGAAGGAGAACTCCGCGGAGAAGAAATACATGCGTATCGTCCTGAAGGAAGTACTCCGGCTGGAAAACGTCCTCAATCAGACTCTGGTTTACTCCCGGGAGCTTCCCCTTCCTTCCGCGCCCCAGAGCGTCAACCGGATCATCGAAGAATCCCTTTCCGTCCTGGAAGGGGAATTCCAGGAAAAAAATATCACCGTCACCAAGAGACCTGGACCCCGAGCTTCCACCCCTGGTCAGCGACCCCCAGCAGGTGAAACAGATCTTCCTGAACCTTTTCGTCAACGCCGTTCAGGCCATGGAGAGGAACGGCCAGCTTTCGGTCAAGACTTCCACGGAAAAAAGAGGAGAGAAACGATTCCTGCAGATCGAGGTGGGAGACACCGGCGGGGGCATCCCCCAGGAGAATTTGGAGAATATCTTCAACCCCTTCTTCACCACCAAACAGGACGGGACCGGTCTGGGACTGGCCATCACCCACAAGATCATCACCCGTTACGGAGGAGATATCGAAGTCATCAACCGTCCAGGGGTGGGAGCGACCTTTCTCATCCGGTTTCCCCTGCCGCCGGCTTAGTTTCGAGTTTCAGGTTTCGGGTTTCAGGTTTCCCCTTTAACTTTAAACTTGAAACTTGAAACCTGAAACTTTTTTCAATGATGTCTGATCCCAAGCAATACATCGAAGTCGCCCTTCCCCTGCCCGTCCGCAAGACCTTTACCTATGAAGTCCCCGCGGACCTGCGGGCGGAGGTTTCCCCGGGAAAGAGGGTTCTGGTTCCCTTCGGCAGGCGGATCCTCACCGGCTTCGTCCTCGGTCCGGCTCAAACCCTTCCTTCCCACACCGCCATTCTTCCTCTCCGGCAGGTTCTGGACGGGGAGATCTCTTTCCCGGAAAAATCTTTGGAGTTCCTCCTCTGGGTCTCCCGCTATTACCTGCAGCCCATCGGCGAGGTGATGAAAACCGCCCTTCCCGCCGGCGTACAGGTGCGCTCCCAAGAGACCTTCGTCCTTACCGCCCCGGGGGAAGAAGTCCTGGCCAAGCTTCCCACGGATTCCCCGGAGAGAAAAATCCTTCGGGAATTAAAGGACCGAAAAGAAAAGGAAGCCTCTTTTTCTTCCCTGCAGAAAAAATATCCGGGCTCTCTTCGTACCACCCTGGAAAGGATGAAGGAAAAAGGATGGGTGGAAAGGAAGGAGGACCTGAAAAAAGCGCAGGTCAGGGAGAAAAAGGTGAACTGGGTCCGCTTCCGGTCGCTCCAGGAAGAGGTCCGGCTTTCGGCGGGGCAGAAGGAAATTCTCGACTTCCTCCGGAAAGCGGGGGAAGTGCCGGTGGCCGAATTGAAGGCCCGTTATAAAAATGCCTCGCCCCTCCTGAACCGGTTGAAAGTCCGCGGGCTGGTGGAAATCATCCCCAAGGAAGCTTTCCGCGAGCCCTCTTGGGAGGGGATCGAGGACTGGCTCGACGGCCCCCCCTCCCTTCTGACCGAAGACCAGAAAAAAGCCCTGGAGAAAATTTATGCCGCCCTGCACTCCCGCACCTTTCAGCCCTTCCTCCTCCATGGAGTAACCGGCAGCGGGAAGACCGAAGTGTACCTCCGGGCCATCGAAGAAACCGTCTCCCAGGGTCGCCAGGCCCTCCTCCTGCTCCCCGAGATTTCTCTTACCGGCCAAGTGCTCGCCTACTTCCGCTCCCGGATTCAATACCCCATGGCGGTCCTGCACAGCGGCCTGTCCGCCGGAGAGCGGTACGACGAATGGAGAAGGGTGAGAAAGGGGCTGGTCCAACTGGTGATCGGGGTGCGGTCGGCCGTCTTCGCCCCCCTGGATTCCCCGGGGATCATCATCGTCGATGAAGAACACGATCCCTCTTACAAGCAGGAAGAGAAAGTCCGCTACCACGCCCGGGACCTGGCCCTGGTCCGGGGAAAGATGGAAAATGCCGTGGTGATCCTGGGCTCAGCCACCCCCTCCCTGGAGTCCTACCATAATGCCCTGGAGGGGAAATTCCAGCTTCTATCCCTGCCGACCCGAATCGACCAGCGGCCGCTTCCGGAAATCCAGATTTTGGATATGCGCCAGGAGCAGGGAGAGGGGAAAGAAAAGCCGGTCTTCTCCCGCCCCCTGCGGGAGTCTCTGCAGGAGAGCCTGGCCAGGGGGGAACAGGCCCTCCTCTTCCTGAACCGCCGGGGATTTTCGACCTTCGCCCTCTGCCGGGATTGCGGTTTTGTGTTTAAATGCCCCAACTGCAGCGTCTCCCTGACTTATCACCTCCCGGATAAAACCTTCCGCTGCCATTACTGCGATCATGCGCTGTCCGCCCCGGACCGTTGCCCGGAATGCGCCTCCCCCGGTGTGCTCCTCTTCGGAATCGGGACCCAGCGTCTGGAAGAGGAGATCAAAAAAATGCTTCCCCAGGTCCCGGTGAGCCGCATGGACCACGACACGACCACGCGGAAGGGGTCGCACCAGAAAATCCTCGGGCAGGTGCGGCGGGGAGACGTGAATCTTCTCATCGGCACGCAGATGATCACCAAGGGCCATGACTTCCCGCGGGTCACCCTGGTGGGGGTTCTGGCCGCGGACCTTTCCCTGAATGTCCCCGATTTCCGGGCCGGCGAGCGGACCTTTCAGCTCCTGACCCAGGTGGCCGGGAGGGCCGGCCGGGGAGATCTTCCCGGCAAGGTCCTCATTCAATCTTTCACCCCCCAGCACTACAGCATCCAAATGGCTCAATCCCAGGATTACGCCGCCTTCTATCAGCAGGAGATCCAGTTCCGCCGGGAAACGTCCTATCCGCCCTTTGTGCGGCTGATCAACCTCCGCCTGGAATCCAATTCGGAAAGCGGGCTCCGGAAATACGCCCAGGCCCTGGAAGCGCGGGTTCAGGGGATCCTGAAACGGGAGAAGAAATACCGGGGAGAGGTGGATGTCCTGGGACCGGCCATGGCCCCTCTGGCCCGGCTGAAAGGGAAGCACCGCTGCCAGATGCTCTTCAAGGGGAAGAGATGGGACTCTCTCCATGAATTCACGGAACGGGTGATCGCCAGGATCGAGGAAGAAATCCCGGCGCGGGGCGTCAAATTGACCGTTGATGTGGACCCGGTCCATATGTTATAAAAAATTCGATGGCTGTCCTTGACATTCTCCATTATCCCAACCCGGTCCTGAAGCAGAAAACCAGGCCCGTCCAGAAGATCGACGCCTCGCTCCGCAAGCTGGTCCAGGACCTGGCCGAGACGATGTACTCCGCTCCGGGCGTGGGCCTGGCCGCAAACCAGGTGGGCCACTCCCTGCGTCTGGCGGTGATCGACGTGACCCCGGCCGACCAACCCAAAAAACTTCTCGTCCTGATCAACCCCGAGATCGTGGCCGCCGAGGGGGAGTGTACCTGGGACGAGGGCTGCCTGAGCGTCCCGGATTGCAACGAAGAAGTCAAACGGAGCCAGAAGGTGGTCGTCCGCTACCAGAACCTGGAGGGAGAGACGGCGGAGATCGCGGGAGAGGACCTCCTGGGCATCGCCCTGCAGCATGAAATCGATCATCTGGACGGGGTTCTCTTCATCGACCGGCTCAGTCTCCTGAAGAGAAGGCTCATCAAGAAAAAATTGCAGAAGAAAGAAAAAGAGGAAAAGAAGGCTTGAAGGTCCTCTTTCTGGGAACCGCCGAATTCGCCTGCCCCACCCTGGAAGCCCTCCTGGCCTCTCCCCACGAGGTGATCGGCGTCGTCACCCAGCCTGACCGGCCCAAGGGTCGGGGGCAGAAAACGATCGCCACGCCGGTCAAATCGCTGGCCCAGAAAGCCGGTCTTCCCGTCCATCAGCCGGAAAAGATCCGCGACCCGGCTTTCCTGAAGATCCTGGAGTCCATCAAGCCCGAAATCATGGTCGTAGTGGCCTACGGGCAGATCCTTTCCGCGCCGGTGCTGGCTGTTCCTGCCCGCGGCTGCGTGAACGTTCACGGTTCGCTCCTTCCCAAGTACCGCGGCGCCGCCCCCATTGTCCGGGCCATCCTGGCCGGAGAAACCCGAACCGGGATCACCACCATGTTCATGGACCCGGGAATGGACACCGGCCCCATCCTCCTCACCGGGGAGACGGAGATCGGGGAGGAAGACACCGCCGGAACGCTCCACGACCGCCTCGCCCGGGTTGGCGCCCACCTGCTCCTGCGCACCCTGGAGGGTCTGGAAACGAATACCATTACCCCGAAGCCCCAGGACCACTCCCGGGCCACCCTGGCGCCGAAAATCGAAAAGGAGGAAGCCCGGATCCGCTGGAGCGCCCCGGCGCGACAGACTTTCAACCAGATCCGCGCCTTTGATCCCTGGCCCGGAGCTTTTACCCTCTTAGCCGGACGGATTCTCAAGCTTTTCCGGCCTCGCCTGATTGAGGGAGGGGCGCAAGAGCCGCCCGGAACCATCGTCCGGGCCTCGCATGAGGGGCTCCGCGTGGCCGCATCCCAGGGGTATCTCCTCGTCCGGGAGGCCCAGATGGAAAGCCGTCCCCGTATGCGGGTATCCGATTTCCTCCGCGGAAACCCTCTTGCCCCCGGTGAGCGACTGGGAGAGTGACGGGAGATAGCATGGGAAACTCGCCGCCCTACGATCCCGTGCGTCTGCTCGCCTGGAAGATCCTGCTGGAGATAGAGCGCTCTTCCTCCTTTGCCGATCTGGCCCTCGACCGGGCCTTCATCGAATCCCCCGATATGCGTCCCCTGGACCGGGCGATGATATCCGAGATGGTCCTGGGAACCCTCCGCTGGCGGGGAAGGCTGGACACCCACCTCCAGCACGCCCTGAAGGCACGGGGCAAAAAAATCGAACCCCGCCTCCTTCATCTCCTGCGGCTGGGCGCCTACCAGATCCTTTTTATGAATCGGGTGCCGGAATCCGCGGCGGTGAACGAGTCGGTCCGCCTGGCCAAGGTTCTCTTCAAAAACGAGAAGATCACCGGGTTTGTCAACGCCCTCCTCCGGTCCGTGATCCGCAACCAGGACCGGGATCTCTTTCCCCCTTTTCCCGAACGGCCGATCGAGCATATCACCCAGGCTTTTTCCCACCCTTCCTGGCTGGTGGAACGATGGGTCAAGGAATTCGGGCCGGAGACCGCCCGCAACCTGTGCGCGGCCAACAACCGGAAGCCTCCCTTCGCCGTCCGGACCAACACCCTGAAGATCACCCGGGAAGAGCTTCATCGCCGGCTGGGGGAAGCGGGCATTTCCTCCCAGCCGACCTTTTTTTCCCCCGAAGGTCTGCTCCTGAAGAAGAGCCCGGTCCTGGCGGAAGAAAGGTTATTTCAGGAGGGCCTTTATTTTGTCCAGGATGAATCTTCCCAGGTGGTTCCCCACCTCCTTTCCCCGCAGCCGGGAGAGCGGATCCTGGACGCCTGCGCCGCCCCCGGGGGAAAGACGACCCACCTCGCCCAGCTCATGGAGGACCGGGGAGAGATCATCGCGTTGGAACTCCATGGGTCCAAAGTCAAACTCATCGAAGAGAACTGCCGGCGGCTGGGGATCACCATCGTGAGAGCCATCGAAGGAGATGTCTCCCAGTCTCCTCCGTTCCCCCCGGGAGAGACCTTCGACCGGATCCTCCTGGATGCCCCGTGCACGGGGCTGGGCATTCTCCATCGCAACCCGGAGGCAAAATGGCGGCGCAAGCCCGAGGATATTGCGCGCCTCTCCCGCACCCAAAAGGCCCTGCTGGATAACGTTTCCTCCTGGTTGAAACCGGGGGGAAGTCTGGTTTATAGCACCTGTACCATGACGCCGGAAGAAAATGACGGGGTCGTAAATTCTTTCCTGGAGACCCATCCGAAATTCGGGGTGGAAGACTTGCGGGAGATTCTTCCGGCAGGGTTGCGCCCCCTGGTGGATTCGCAGGGGTTCTACCGCACCTATCCCGAAGGGGTGATCCCGGAATCAAACCGGATGGACGGCTTCTTCGCCGCGCGGCTGAGAAAAACATGAACCGGAAACTGTTTATCCGCAGATTCCGCAGATTCCGCACAGATTACACCCCCTCGAGCCTCGGGTCGCAAGGGGGGGCTTCGGCTGCCCCTTCGCTGAGCGGCGGACGGGTTAGGGTGGGGGGAAAAGGAGGAAACTGATGAAAGCCAGGAAAAGCCCGAAGCTGAAATTCATCGACCTGAGCATTCCCATCGAATCCGTTCCCAGCGACCCGGAGTTCATGATTCCCCGGCTGGAGTATGTGGACCATCAGGCCGGGCTGGCTTCGGCCCAGGAACTCCTGGGGTGCCGCCCTGAGGATCTTCCCCTCGGCCTCGGTTGGGCGGTGGAGAGAGTCACCCTCAGCACCCACTCGGGAACCCATCTGGATGCCCCCTGGCATTATGCCCCCATCTCCCAGGGGAAAAAAGCCAAGACCATTGACCAGATCCCTCTGGAATGGTGCTATGGGAACGGGGTCTGCCTGGATTTTCGGCGTAAGAAGGACGGCGAAGAAATCACCATCGAAGACCTGCAGAAGGCTCTCAAAAAGATCCGGTACAAGATCAAGCCCAGGGATATCGTGCTGATCATGACCGGGGCCGATAAATTCTGGGGAAAACCCGAGTACCTGATGAAAGGCGCGGGGATGGGAAAAGATTCAACCCTCTGGCTTCTGGATCAGGGCGTGAAAGTGGTGGGAATCGACGCCTGGAGCTGGGACCGCCCCCTCCCCTTCCTTAAAAAGGAATTCCAGGAAAAGGGAGATGCCACCATTCTCTGGGCGGCCCACTTCGCGGGGATCGAAAAGGAATACCTGCACATGGAGAAGATGGCCAACCTCCAGAAGCTGCCCCCCTACGGCTTCACCCTGGTCTGCTTCCCGGTGAAGGTCAAGGCCGCCAGCGCAGGATGGATCAGGCCGGTGGCCATGGTAAAAGGTAAGGGGTGGGTGCAAGGTTAGGGCAAGTAAATAGGCAATTACCATGAAATCGAATTGGCTTCACCTATGACCAATGACTTCACTTGCATCCATTTTGATCTGCTTCGCAGATTCAGCATCTTCCTCGCCTCTGCCGGGCTGGCGATTTCCCGCTCGGCCAGCTCGGCGATCCGCTTGGCTACTTCCACCTGCTCCCAGCTTCCTTCCGCCAGCTTGCCCCCGAGCACGCGGGTGTTGTCTTCCAATCCCACCCGGATGTGGCCCCCCATGATGGAGGCCATGATCCCGGCAGGAAACTGGTTGGGCCCCACGCCGCACGTGGACCACGTCGCCCCCTCGGGCAGCAGGCTCTGCATGTGGACCATGTTCATGGGGGTAAAAGGAACCCCCCCGGCCACTCCGAAGACCAGCTGGAAGTGCATGGGCTCCACAAAGATGCCCTGCTTTCTGACCAGAAGCACGTTGTGGATTCCCCCGAAGTCATAGACCTCGCACTCCGGTTTGACTCCGTTCTCCTTCATGGCCGTGGCAAAATCGACGAGCATCTTAAAGGTATTTTCGAAGATGATCTCGATGAAAACCTTTCCACTCTTGTGATCGACCAGGGCGAAGTTCATGGAGTTGGTGTTCAGCGAGGCCATATCCGGTTTGATGGCCACGATGGGAGCAATGCGCTGCTCAGCCGTAACCCCGGGGCCTATCGCCGAGCTCATGTTGATGATCAGCTCCGGGCATCGGTTCCGGATGGCGTCGATGGTCTCCCGGATCTGACGGATATCAGCCGTTGGGTTCCCGGTTTTGGGGTCCCGGGCATGGATGTGCACGATGGCCGCGCCGGCCTTCCAGCACTTGAAACACTCTTCCGCAAACTCCTGGGGCGTATAGGGGACCGCCGGGTTCTGCTCCTTCCGCGTGGCAGCCCCGGTCAGGGCGGCACTGATGATCACTTTTTCCATATGTTTTCCTCCTTTCCGGAAAGTGGATATTTAAAATTGACTCGCAGAGAACCCTGAGATTTTTGAGAAAATTCTCACGGGCAGGCTGATGAATTTCTCTTTCGTCCCTGCGGCTTTTTCATCTGGCCTTAAAATACTGAAGGGAGAAGAAGTTGTCAACCAAACTTTTTCGCTTGCCCACTTTCCCTTTTCGCCAAGCGGAAGTAAGACCGATTGAATTTCAGGCGTTGCCGGGTCCGGAAGCAAGGGCGTTTCGCGCAAAAACCATAAGGCACGTCTCATTTCTTGCACCGGGCGGGCAAGCCTTTCTTCTCCCAAGAACAGAGTTAGTCCGTTGTAGGGGCGCCCGGCCGGGGGCCCGATGGGCCCGCCTCATTCTGCGGAAGCACGGGGGGATCTCCGGGTAGAATTCTTTTCCCGCCGATGCTTTTTCCGCGAAACGCCCTTGCTTCCGGGCCACAAGTTCGGTTTTTCGCAGAAATGGCAATCGCCAAAGGGAAGGTGGGCAAGGACTTTTCCCAGACTTCTTCGGGAGGAAGATGAAATTGACTTTAGAAATTCATTTTGCTATCCTCAGCCCTAAATTTTATCCAATCACCGGAGAACCAGATGAAGGAATCTTCCCCATATTTAAACAACAAAGGAGAGAACATGTGCGCATCGTCCTATGAAAACGACCACGGGATCACCCGCAGGGAGTTTGTTAAGACCGCCGCGGCCGGAGCTGCCGGATTCGCTCTCATGGGTTTGCCCTCTGGCAGGAGCGAAGCGGTGGAGAAATATCCTCATTGGGGGGAGGTCGTGGTCATTCGCGATGACAGCGTTACGGTTGGGCCGAAAATCGATGAAAAAATTGTGCAAGCGATGCTGGATGAGGCCATCCAGGTTTTCACCAAAGGTGGCGGATGGCCATCTCTGATTCCATCCTACAAGACCGGGGAGACGGTGGCCATCAAAGTCAATGGTCAAAATCCCCCCTCACCGACCCATTGGCAGGTCGTCAAGGCCGTCATCACTGGATTGGTGGGGATGGGAGTACCGCCGAATCATATTGTCGTTTGGGATGCCGAGGGTGAAAGCCTGAAGTACACCACGATGTATATGCTCACGTTTGGTTTCAGCGGACTGCGGGTAACGGCCACGGATAGATTAAGTGATCGCTTTGATCGAAGTAAGACGATGGATATCCAAGGGAATCCTACCTGCCTGAGCCGAATTTTGACCGACGCCGCTCACCTGATCAACGTTCCGGTGCTGAAGAATCATTTTGAAGCGGGGGTTACCTTTGCCTTAAAGAATCATGTCGGCTCAGCAGGGGAAAGTATTAAAGACCGGCAAAAGATCTTCCACCATCCTCCGGAAGCAGGAAACCGGTTCCATCAAATTTTTGGGCGTGGGAAGCCAATCGCGGAAAGCATTGCCCTGATTAACACCGCCCCGGATATCAAGAATAAGACCCGATTAATCGTCGGAGACGCCCTATTCGGTGTCTACCTGAGAGGACCAGCGGGAGAACCGGAATTTGCTTACAATGGTTTGATCATTGGAACCGATCCTGTGGCCACCGATCATCAGGCCCGCCTGATCATCGAGAATGAAAGAAGAAAAAACAACATACCGATCGTACCCTCATTGCACATTGAACAGGCCATAAAATTGGGGCTGGGAGCCCCGATCGAAGAAATGAAGGTTATTCCTGTGGATCGGACCAAAAAAGGATAGCGGTTTTACAAATGAAAATGCGGGTGAGAGGGTTGTTGCTTATTGGGTTTGCGATCCTGCTTTCAGGAGTTGTTTGGGCAGATCAGGTTTCGGAGAGGTCGGAGAAGTCTATGGGAGTAATGAGCCTTCTTCCCGGGGATGATGAAGTTCCGGGATGGAAACGTTCCGAAAAGCTTCTCCGGGCCTCAAACGAGGAGGAGCTTTACCGGATCATTAACGGCGGAGCAAGCCTCTATATCCAGCATGGTTTTCGATCCTTTGTGGGACAGAGTTACAAGGGGCCGAAAGGGCTGGAACTGGAGGTATATATTTTTGATCAAGGGACGCCTCAAAATGCGGAGGATCTGTACGAAAATCCTTTTACGAAACCTAGCCGGATGAAAGAAATAGCCAATCTCGGGGAAAAAGCCCGGATCGACATGACTCCTCTTTTTGGCTATGGGGTGGATTTCGTTCTGAAGGGCTTCGTCGTGCGGGTGATCATTCAGGACAAAACGGAGGACGCCCTGAACTCGGCCCTAGCCTTTGCCCGGCTCATTTCCCAACGAATCGAATGACGCATCCGAGGGAGACCGGAATAGGTTGCATCTGCTTGCGAATGCGGTTAACGAAGATTCATCTTCGAATCCGCTTCGAAATGAAACTGGCCGAGCTGGTTGCCAGGCCCGCGGGCCATAACTCAAACATCCCGGAAATTTCAACCGCTGCGCAATCCGACCCTCGGCAGAGCCGGGGGCTTACCAGAATGAAATCAGCCCCCCACCCGGACCAGCACTTTAACCTCCTCGTTGGGCCCTTCGAGGAGGTTGAAGGCCCATTTGATTTCCTCCAGGGGAATTTCCCGGGTGATAATCTGTTCCACCGGAACCCATTTGCGTGCCAGCCAGTCCAGGGCCAAATCGTACTCCTCTCCGGTCATCCCGTAAGACCCTTTGATTTCCACTTCCTTGAAGTTCCAGATCATGGGAAGAAGCGTGGCGGGGTCCATCCCCACACCGAGGACCAGGACCTGCCCTCCCTTTTTTACATAATTGATGGAATCCGCCAAGGTCTGGGGAATCCCGACACACTCATAGACCACATCCGGTCCCAGGTTGTCCATGATCTGGTGAAAGATGAAAGGGGACAGACCTTTGGGGTCGTGGACCGTCTCGGCCCCCAGTTTCAAGGCTCGCCGGCGTTTGGATTCCGCTAGGTCCGTGCAGTGAATGGAACGTACTCCGGATCGGGCCAGGATGAGGGTGGTCAGAAGGCCGATCGGCCCGCAGCCCAGGACCACGGCGCGGTCTCCCGGGCGGACCCGGCTGAGACGCACCCCGTGGAGGCATACGGAAAGGGGCTCTGCCAGGCAGGCTTCCGCGGGCCCGACTCCTTTGGGAAGGCGACGCAGGCTGGAGGCCTTTACCACAACGTATTCCGCCATCGCCCCGGGGACCACCCCTGTCCCGTAGGACTTCTGCAGAGCCCATTCGCAGATCTGGGACTGGCCGTTTTGACACCAGTAACAAACCCCGCACTTGATTCCCGGGACGCAGCTGACCGCCTCCCCTGCTTTCCAATTCTCAACCTCGGGGCCTAATCCGGCGATAACCCCGGAAAACTCGTGCCCCATAATGTTCGGCTGGGGAAGGCCGTGCTGAAAGATATGGACGTCCGACCCGCAGATCCCGCAGGTATGTACTTTGATCAGGGCCTCGCCTTTCTGCGGGCGGGGTGTGGGAACATCCTGGATTTCGATGGTGCGCTTTCCGGTGAGAACCGCAGCCTTCATCTTCCCCTCCAGAATTTAGAGAAATTTGCCACAGAGGACACAGAGGTCACAGAGAATTAAGCGGAACTGGAATGATGGGAATCGATTGGAACTTACTATGGAATAATGGGTTTAGGCATTTTTATTCCATTGCCCAGCATTCCAATATTCCAATATTCCATTTATTTCCGGCTATTTTTCCTCTGCGCCCTCTGCGATTTCTGTGGTTAAATATGTTTTTTAGGTTATTTGCCACGGGAAATCCATGCCCGGGAACTTGGGCTCCGGGTCGGTGATCACGTTGATGCATGCCGGCAGACCGCTCTTGAAACCGCGTTCCATGGCTCCCTTGATATCTTCCGTGCGCTCGACCAGCTCCCCGTATCCTCCCATGGCTTCGACCACTTTGTGGTAAGGCCTTAGCCCAAGCTGGGACCCGATCACCCTCTCTCGTCCATATTTGGCGATCTGCTCCCTGCGGATCTGCCCCCAGCCCCCGTCGTTGGCCACCACGCAGACGATGGGAATGCGGTGCCGGACGGCGGTATCCAGTTCCATGAGGGAAAAACCGAAGGAGCCGTCCCCGGCAAGCAGGGCCACCGGTCTTTCCGGATGAGCCAGTTTGGCCGCGTTGGCATAAGGCACTCCAACCCCCAGGTGGCCGAATCCCCCCACCCACACGAGGGATCCGGGGCTGTAAGCATCGAGGAGAACGTTGGCAAAGAGCGCGATGTCCCCTCCGTCGACAACCAGCGCCGCATCCCGGGGAAGAAACTCCCGGACTTCCTGGGCCAGCCGGGCAGGATGGACCGGGCTTCCGGTCTTGCGAATATCCCCGGCAAACTGGGTTCTTACCCCTCCCATCATGGCCTTGACCGTGGCCACCCAGGTGTCCGGGGCTTTGTATTTCCCCCCAAGGGCTTGACCCAGCTGAGAGAGGACCGCCCGCGCATCTCCCGGAATCCCGATATCCACGGGACGGTTCTTCCCGATCTCTTCCTGCTCAATATCCACCTGGATGACCTTGATCTGGGGATGAAAAATGGGCGGGCGTCCGTAGGCGATCGTCCAGTCCAATTTGGTTCCCACGATGAGAACCACATCGGCCTGGGTGAGGCCCGCAGGGAACATGCCCCCGCTCAGCGGATGGTCATCGGGGATGATTCCCCGGGCCATGCTTCGGCTGTAGAAGGGAATGTTTGTCGCTTCCACAAAAGCACGGAGCTCATCGCCGGCTCCCGACCACCAGACCCCGCCCCCGGCCACAACCATGGGCCGCTGCGCCCTGCTCAGGAGGCCGGCTGCCTTCTCGATGGCCAGAGGATCTCCGTAAGGCCGGTGCTCTGTGCGGTAATCCTTGCACCATACGATCTCCTCGATGTGGGACTCTCCATTGACGATGTCGATGGGGATCTCCAGGAAGACGGGTCCCGGTCTCCCGCTCTGGGCCTGACGGAAGGCGCTGGTCATGTATTCACAGATACGGTTGGTCTGGTAGACGCCGCGCGACCACTTGGTGACCGGGTGCATGACCTCGATCTGATCCATGTCCTGCATGGCCCCGATGTCCCGTCTTTCGAGGGAACTCCTCCCGGCAATAATGACCACGGGTGAACCGCTCTGCATGGCCACCGAAACCCCGGGAAAAGCGTTCACCGTCCCGGGACCGGCGGTCACGACCGCCACCCCCGGCTTTCCGGTAAACCGAGCCCACCCTTCCGCCATGTTCACCGCCGCCTGCTCATGCCGGGTGTCGATGATTTTGATCCCGAAGTCGATACAGGCGTCAAAGATGGTGTTGATATGTCCCCCGGAAAGGCCAAAGATATACTTCACCCCTTCTTCCTTGAGCGCCCGAACGACCAAATCCCCCCCTCGCCAGATCTCTTTTTCTCCCATTTTGTCCGCCTTTCTCCTTATAAAAAATAACCCCACTTCTTTGTTGGAAGTGGGGCTATGGATATTCCCCATCCATGACAACCCTCTAACCTCTGAAGGTAAAGGGCAATGGTTTCATGGGCGTTAGCTGGGATTCCACTCTCGACCTGAAAGGAGTCTATTCGTTTGAAAAAGGAATTTCAAGGATTTTTTGAGGGCCCTTTCGAAGAATTTTCTTAAAACGCTCTCCCTGGCCGTCGACAAACACCTTTTCCATGATTCACCGCCCCTGCGCCACTTTCTTGGCAACCTTTTTTCGGACTTCCTCCCTGACCCGGCGGAAATCGACGGGTTTTTCCGAACCCGGGATCTCGATCGACCCGCCGATATCCAGAATATTCCCCCGGAGAGGTTTCAGGATCGCCCGATCCCCATCCACCACGATGATCACCTTCCCGGATGGTTTCAGGTCCAGCGCTTTCCTCACCTCCTTGGGAATGGTCATCTGCCCTTTAGACGTTAGAACTGCAATTGGCATTTCTTCCTCCATCTATTAATTTTCTCTCCTTTTAATATTTTCTTTACAATTTTTTCGATAGTAATTAATCCATCTCGATTCTTTCAGTATTCCTTTCTGGGAGAAGAAGGGAATCGATGGTCTTCGGGGCCGGACTAAGCATAATTATTGGAATTCAAAAGGATAGGTTCCAAGAATGGTTTTTTTTGGCCTTAAAGCGCTATTTTGACCGGCAAGAATGCCATTCATTACAAGAACCACCTTATGGCATAGACGGCTGATTTGCCGCACGAAGCGCGGAATGTAATGCCTGCCCTCTTTGGCCATCCTTCGACTCCTCCTTAGAAAGGCTTTTTTATCCCCGAAAATGTCCCTTTAAGGCTAAAAATAGGTGCTTTTTTGCAGCTTTTATGAATATGGCTTGGTCCGACCCGGGAAGGTGGTTAAAGATTTTTCTTGGCAACTCATCAAATGATGAGTATATCAAGGGCGCAAGCATGAAACTCGAAATTCGACTGATTCCCCATGTTATCCGCTCCTGCCGCCGTTTACCGCCCCCGGAATCCCGCAATCTTCCGATTATTACCGGTGCGTGGAGGACCATTTTGAAACCTTTGTCCAGGTCTACGAGGAGCGGTTCGAAAGGCGGTACGGGTTCTGGCGGCCCTACCTCCAGAAGGTCATTGACCGCTACCTGGAATGCGGCGACCTGCACCACGGCTTTGCCCGGGTGAAGTGCCGGGACTGCGACCATGAATATCTTCTGGCATTCTCCTGCAAGCGCCGTCATTTCTGTCCCTCCTGCCATCAGAAGCGGGTGGTGGAATTCGGGGAATGGCTCTGTTCCCACGTGCTCAAGAAGGTTCCCCACCGGCATTTCGTCTTCAGCATCCCGAAGATCCTGCGCCGGTATTTTCTCTATGACCGGGAGCTTCTTTCCGATCTGAGCCGCTGCGCCTGGGAATCCCTGAAGGTCTTTCTTCAGGAGGCGGTGCCGGAGAAGGATCCCATCCCCGGCGCCGTCATCGCCATCCAGACCTTTGGCGATTTCCTCGGATTCAATCCCCACTGCCATGTCCTGGTGACGGACGGATGCTTCTACGGGAAGGGGCATGTTCCGGGTCGCTCCTCCCCTGGACCTGAAAAAGCTGGAGGCGATCTTCCGGCACAAGGTCTTCAAGATGCTCCTGGCCAAAGGGAGGATTACCAAAGACCTGATCGCCATGCTCTCCAACTGGCGTCATTCCGGATTCCAGGTCTTCTGCGGCCACCGCATATTTCCCCAGGATGAGACCGCCATGGAAAACCTGGCCCGGTACATCATCCGGGCTTCCTTCTCCCAGGAACGGATGCAGTATCTCGCCAGAACCGTCAAAGGTTGTTTACCGGGCGAAAGACGGAACCGAGGAAAAGGTCTTCGATGCCCTGGAATGGCTGGCCGCCATGTGTTCCCACATCCCGGACAGGGGGGAGCAGATGGTCCGGTACTACGGGTACTACAGTAATGTCTCCCGGGGAAAGCGAAAAGAAACCGAAGACGACGGGGTCCCCTGCATCCTGGAAGCGGATAAGAGTTCGAAGGAATACCGGAAGAACTGGGCCCGGCTGATTCAGAAGATCTACGAGGTCGATCCCCTGACCTGCCCGAAGTGTCGGGGAATCATGCGGATCATCAGCTTCATCGAAGACCGGGAGGTCATCAAGGCCATCCTGAAACACCTGGGGCTGTGGCTCGTCAAATCAAAACCCGCTCCCAAGGCCCATGCCCCACCTGCCCGGAACCAGGACGGTTCAGGGCAAGCCGGATACGTCCTGGATCATTTCTCTCAACTCCCCATGAACGACGATCACCTTTATCGGGACCCCGACTACCCCTGGGATGCTTACCTTCAGTCGTAAGAAAAGATGGGGAATAGGGGGCGGAAGGAACCGGTGTGCCCGGATGAGCCTCAAAACGGCCTGAGGAGCCTCGCCGAATGGTTGAAAACGCCCCCTCCCCACCTCTATCCCCAAATTCCCCCGAACCCCTGCTGAAAAGGCCCCCCAAACAACCCCAAGATCTTGTGCTAAAATTCCCTTGACACACAATTCCCTTTTTTGTATATTCAACCCACCCCAAAGCGAGTTCTTATCAATAATTGATGGCAAAATTTATCTTAACATTTTTCGGGGCGGGCGTGATATCTTTATTGGCGATAGTGTTGGGAATATATTTATTTAGTATCATCAGCGGATGAATGTCACCCAGTGTACCTCTAAGGCGCGGCCCAAGCGATATTGCATCAACCATGCTATGACAAAAGATCACGCCCCGAGATGTGAGATACTGGATTTATGACTATGAATTTGTGCCAAAAAGGAAGGAGAATGTTAAGAAGGGGGGGTATAGAGATGCGGGACCAGGATATATACCTACGGCGCTAGGTATATACGGGATGAGAACAAATGACAACGATAACCGTATGAGAATGGAATTCGAACCTATCGATGTATCAAAAACACCCATATTAAGCTTCACCTTACGATGGAAAGGACCTGCTGAGGCAGTTCTAGTGCAGGTGTCATATTCAGTATTCGGCATGACACTGAAAATCCAAAGACCACCAATTTTCCCGCCATTTGAGCTCGTGATTGTAGAAAAAGGGAAAAATGAAAAAAGGGTGACAGTGGACTTATACAAATTAGCTGCTAACTCAACATCCGTAACTGATAAAGGATTTGCGTACGGAATGACCGTGTGGTTCGGGAAAAAAATCGGAACTCCCGATGGCCCTTTCTTCAATGGAGAGGGCGCGGAGTTTTATGTGAGCGATCTCAAGGCAGAACCAAGACAAGGGCAGGTTGAAGTTGGGGAATCGTCGCCATCGGCATTTTATGAAGCCATTAAGGCTGGGGAAAAGGCATTTGTAGATTTACTGATGCCTGCTCAAACACCTGTTATACCAGAAGACGAACGCCCAAATTCGAGGGGCATGTCACTGGCTATTGAGCGGGCGATATAATTAGCTCGCAGTTCGTAGTACTTAGTTTGAAGCATAAGGTTCACAGGTTAATGTCTAGGATAAGGCTAAGATTTGCCGTTAATTCTCAACCTGAACCTCAGCCTTAGCCTAAGTACTAAATACTCCGAGCTATCAGCAGAATCAATCATTTGGTTGATACCTGCCCTTTTGCAAAACACAGAAGCTCAGATCATCCCCCGCAAGACCTTCCGAATTTGTTAAACCGCGGACATCCGATCTGTCAATTAGTGTAACCTATTTACCTGCAATGTATTAAAACAAAGATATTTCTGTCCTTCCTGCCATCAGAAGCGGGTGGTGGAATTCGGGGAATGGCTCTGTTCCCACGTGCTCAAGAAGATTCCCCACCGGCATTTCGTTTTCAGTATCCCGAAGATCCTACGCCGGTATTTCCTCGGAGCCTGTCCCCGACACGATCGGGGAACCGGGATCTGCTTTCCGATCTGAGCCGGGATCCGCGTTCATGCCGTGTCCCGGATCAAAGCTCGGAGTTTTGAGCTCGGAGACTCGGAGTCAAAGGCGCATTCAAAGCCAAGTCTTTAACGGTTGATCCCCTGACCTGCCCGAAGTGCCAGGGAACTATGCGCATCATCAGCTTCATTGAAGACTGGGAGGTCATCAAGGCCAACTTGACACACCTTGGCCTCTGGCTGGCCAAATCAAAACCCGCTCCCAAGGCGCATGCCCCACCTGTCCGGAACCAGGACGGTTCAGGGCAAGCCAGATACGTCCTGGATTATTTCTCGCAGCTCCCCATGAACGACGATCACCTTCATCGGGACCCTGACTACCCCTGGGAGGCATACCTTCAGTCGTAGGCAAAGGGGGCGGAAGGAACCGGTGTGCCCGGAGGAGACTCAAACCGGCCTGAGAAGCCTCCCCCAATGGTTGAAAACGCCCCTCCCCCACCTCCCCCCAGAAAACCATCCAATCTCCCCCCAAAACGGCCCTCCAAACAACCCCAAGATCTTGGGCCAAAATTCCCTTGACGCACAATTGCCTTTTTCGTATATTCATCTCACCCGAAAGCGAGTTCTTATCAATTCAATTAATTATTCATCTCACCCGAAAGCGAGTTCTTATCAATTCAATTTGATAGTGTAAAAATGCGCTGTAAAAATGCGCTTGACAGAATTTGCAGCTCTGCTAGCATTCGGGTTGCAGATTATCCAACGTTCCCAAAAGATCTCCCTACCCAACCTCTTATTTCTGGAGTTCAAGATGAGAAGGTGGGGTTACAAAAGAAGATCAAGTGAAGCCTCTAGGGGGATTCCAAACTCCCTTAGAGGTTTTTTATTATCTCCCATAAGGCTACTCTGATCTCGTGCTGATTTCTTTGAGCACAAATCTCAAATGAGGGGGTGTCTCGATGAGACGAGCCAGCCTGCGAAGGCTTCTGACGATCATCGCCTTGTCGCTGGGATTGGTTGGGGCACCTGCAGCATTCGCGCAGCAGGATGACGCGGAAGAGGAAGCCCAGCAAAGGCCGAAGGACGGGGATGTGTCGCCGTCGTTGCGCAAGGGGGCACCGCCGCCGAAAGTGAAAACGGCGCCGTCGGTAAAGTCGACGCCGAGCGCGACGCCTGGCCAGGGGCAGCCGGTAGTGAAGAAAAAGCCCTCAGTCGAGGGCACCCCGACCGGGACACCCGGCAAAGGAACCCCCGTCATCAAGAAGCAACCGTCAGTCAAGGTGTTGCCTGAACCGACAACGCAAAAAGGCCCGACCCAGGTGAAGCCCACGCCGCCGCGCGGTACAACGCCCGAATCGCAGTCCGGGAAAAGTGGAACGGCGGTAACTCCAGGGCAGTAGCCAATATCCACAGGCGAGTTCGCAGGAGGAAGTACGGCCCCGCCGCTGCCGGAAAGGGCCTTACCGCGTTCATTTCGGAAAGCGTAGAAAGGAGAGCGAACATGGGAAACGGGCGCACGCCAACACAGGTGCTCTTTACGATCATGATCGCTTGGGGGCTGTGGGCCGGCACGGCGACCGCACAGGATGTGTCCCGCCTGTGCGATGCCTATGCCCGCCAAGCCGTGCAGCAGAACCGGCAGAACGCGGAGTTCGCATGCGGCCTGAGCGGGCCGCAGTGGAACAGTGAGTACCGCTATCACTATGACTGGTGCCTACAGGGGCGCAATTCGGAGGGCGCGATGAGCTGGAACCAATGGCGTGATGGCCAGATTACGCAGTGCCGCACCGCCAAGGCCAGGCCATCCAGCCCGCAATCGAGCGTGGCGCAGATATGCGAGGGCTACGCCCGGCAAGCCGTGCAGCAGAACCGGCAGAACGCGGAGTTCGCATGCGGCCTGAGCGGGCCGCAGTGGAACAGCGATTACCGCTATCACTATGATTGGTGCCTACAGGGGCGCAATTCGGAGGGCGCGACGAGCTGGAACCAGTGGCGTGATGGCCAGATTACGCAGTGCCGCACCGCCAAGGCGAGGCCGTCCACGGCGCCAGTGGGAAAACCGTCGACGCCGGATCCAACGGTCCTGGCACGTTTGCCGGATCTCGTTCGTTACCTCGATCAAAAAACCGGCGTACAGGCGAACAACATTGCCAGGGCGCAGGCCCAACGGGCGCAGAAACACGCCGATGCGGTCCGAAAGGCCACTGCCTTGCGGACGGGGCCGACAGATGCCGAAAACGTAAAAAGAATCGACGAAGCTGCGGCCGAGTTTAAACGGCGACCGGGGACGGTTACACCGCAGATTTCCGAATCGGCACTTCAGCCAAGGCCGCCGCAAATCACCGCCTTCCTGGTGGCACCGATCAACGACCTTGTTGAGCCCAAAAGTGCGATTCTGATCGGCGGCCTAAACTTCCGCAATCAGCTAGGCCGCAATCAGCCAGGAAAAGTTCACTTGAGATATTCGGACCGGCCTCCTGAAATGAGCTACCAGTTCAAGACCTACGATGTGGAACTCAAGCCTCTGCACAAGACCTGGCAGGACAGTTGGACGGACAGCCTGATATTCGTTCGCGTCCCCGACACGTTACCCGGTGAGCGTTTTGATGCCAACAGACCGGGAAAGATCGTCATATCGTTCGCCGATGGCGTGTCCATTGCGAGGGATGTGACCGTCAGCGCCGGCAATCCCGTCATCACTGGGGTTGCGACCAGCAGCGGCGATGTCGGGATCTGCTGCCTGACTACGATCCGCGAAGAATGGCGATATATCAGTGGAACGACGAACTACGTTCTGCAGCCGATCGAGTTCAACCCGCCTTCCGACCAGGACAGGATCTACGGCCGCGGCCGACAGTTGGTCCAGCCCGGCGACACCATCCTTATCAACGGCCGGTTTTTCGGCAGCACGCCGGGCAAGGCCCGCCTCGAGTTGTCAAGGGGAATCGGCGGACGCTCAATCGTGCAGTTGACCACGGTCAAGCCCGACGATTGGTCGGATACCAAAATTTTCTTGCGGGCGGAGTTCCCCCCGATCCGGTTCTATGTCGAGATGCAGACGGCGAAGCTTGTTCTCCAAACCGCCTCGGGGCGTGAATTGATCTACGATCAATTGGCATTCGGCCCGGACGTGCATCTGAAGGTCGTTTCCGGGGTTAAGTGGTTCAAGGCCTGGAAGCCCGGCCCGGCGGAATATACTCGTCTCGACCCCACGCCGAACGGCACGGCCATGCTCGTCACTCATATACCGGAGTGTGAAGGGAAAGCAGTGGTCATAGGCAGCCAAGAAAAAGGGGCGGACAAATACTCCTTCCCCGTGACGATCCGTCCCGCAGAGGTCAATGAAGCGATCAGCAAGGGTGTCACCGGCGCGAAGGTCATCCAGGTTAATTTCAAGCAAATCGACCCCGAAAATCCCTATAACGATCTTGATTTCTTCGCCGACATGGCGGGTGATCTGGCAGAGGCTCTGTCGGGAGATTGGGTCACGTTTTTCGCCAAGAAGGTCCTTCAAGCGATCTTCCTTTCCGGCGAGGGCGGCTATCACGCCAATGTGATCGGACTACCTGACAAAGGCCCCGCGGAAGGCCTCACGGTGGATTGGGAAACGTCGTGTGTCCATCGCAAGCCGGTAATCTATGCTATATCATTTATCGTGGCCGGGCCGAAGGAGGTCTTGAACAAATTTTAATGTCTGCATGGTTCAATAGTGGCTGTAGATATAGGCTTAGTGTGTAAAGCGGGCGTTCCTGCAGAGCACTCCCAACGAAAAATAGGAGGCACCTGATATATAGGCATCAATGGGCTATCCAAGGCGAGGTTCCTTCCTGAACTCTTCCCTGTGAAATATATCCCAGAGGGCAAATATTTCAAATTCTCCACTGGATTCGGAAACCAATGGTCTACTTTTGTCTTGCCTTCCCATGAGGTTAGGAGTATTTTAAGCGTAGTTGTTTCCTTCTGAAGGCCAGTCAAACCAGCCCTGTAGCCCCTACCCTTCTGGAGGGCAATATGAAAAGCGGTTTCCAGAAGGTGTTCCTGCAATGCTTCGGGGAATTCCTTATCCCTGGAACGGCTCATCACCGACCCCAAAGCCAAGATTTTCTGAGCAATTGTCCCCTAGGTTTCTTTATTGGATTCTATTATTTTGCCTTGCTTGGATCAAGCCCTTTGTGGAGGCTATTCGTTATCGGTTAGTCGGGCTTTCATCTCGCTCAAAATGTTCAGCGCATCCAGGGGGGTGAGACGGTTGGGGTCGACCCTGCGCAGGGCCTCGCGAATCGGGTCCGGGGGAGACTGGAAAAGGGTGCGTTGGTGGGATTCCCAGGCCAGCTTCCGCTTCTTGGAGACGGCCAGCTTGGGAACCCCCGCTTCGGTGAACTCTCCCTGTTCCAGGTTCGTAAGAACCTCTTTGGCCCTTTCGATGACTCCTTCCGGAAGTCCGGCCAGGCGGGCCACCTGGATGCCGTAACTCCGGCTGGTCCCCCCCTCCACCAGTTTTCTCAGGAAGATCACCCGGTCATTCCATTCCTTTCACCGCCACGTGGAAATTCTTGACCCGCGGCTTGGTCATGGCCAGCTCGGTGAGCTCGTGGTAGTGGGTGGCGAAGAGGGTCTTGGGCTGGAAGGGACAGCTGTCGTGGAGGTACTCGGTGACCGCCCAGGCGATGGAGAGGCCGTCGAAGGTGCTCGTCCCCCGTCCGATCTCGTCGAGGAGAATCAGGCTGCGGGGGGTGATGTTCCGCAGGATGTGGGCCACCTCCTCCATCTCCACCATGAAGGTGCTCCGCCCGCGGACCAGGTCGTCCGTGGCTCCCACCCGGGTGAAGATCCGGTCCACCAGGCATACATCGGCTTCCTTGGCCGGGACGAAGCTTCCCATCTGGGCCAGGATGACGATCAGCGCCGCCTGCCGCATGATCGTCGATTTTCCGGCCATGTTGGGGCCGGTGATGATCAGGATCTGCCGGTCCTCCCCGTTCAGGGATAGGTCGTTGGGAACGAACCGTTCATCCAGGGAGATCCGCTCCAGAACCGGGTGCCGGCCTTCCACGATGGTCAGGCTGTCGCCCTCGCTCAGTTGCGGCCGGCTGTACCCGTATCGTTCCGCAACGTCCGCCAGGGCCGAGAGGACGTCCACCTCCGCCAAGGCCTGGGCGATCTTCTGAATGCAGGGAATTTGCGCCGCGACCTTCTTCAGGACCTCCTGGAAAAGCTGGAACTCCAGGGCCTCGGTCTGCTCCTCCGCCTGGAGGACCTGGGTCTCATACTCCTGCAGTTCCTGGGTGATGAATCGCTCGGCGTTGGCCAGGGTCTGCTTGCGCATGTAGTGAGAGGGCACCGAGGGGAGGTTGGGCTTGGTGACTTCGATGTAATAGCCGAATACCCGGTTGAAACGGACCTTCAGGGAGGAGATTCCGGTCCTCATCCGCTCCTTGGCCTCCAGGTCGACGATCCATCCCTTCCCCTCCCGGCCGATCTCCCGATACCGGTCCAGGGTGGTGTCAAACCCCTTCTTGATCAAGCCCCCTTCTTTAAGGGACAAGGGGAGGAGTGTCCTCGATGGCCCGCTCCAGAAGGTCTCGAAGGTCCGGCAGATCGCGGAGATCGGCCAGGAACCTTTTAAACCCCTCATATTCCAGGGGAGAAAGAAGGGTCCGCACATCGGGCAATAGGTTCAGGGACGCACGGAGAGCCACCAGGTCCCGGGCGTTGGCCACTCCCAGGGAAATGCGGGCCGACAGCCTCTCCAGGTCCCTGACCTGGCGCAGAGAATCCCGGATGGCTTTCCGCGGCAGGTCCTTTTCTTTCAGCTCGGCAACTTTCTCCAGCCGGTCCTGGATCTTTTCCATATCCATGAGCGGAGAGCCGAGCCAACGTTTGAGCATCCGTCCCCCCATGGAAGTTACCGTTTCATCCAGGATGTCCAGCAAGGATCCCTTCCGGCTGCGGCTCTGGAGGTTTTCGAAGAGCTCCAGGTTCCTCCGGGTGGTCTCATCCAGGACCAGGTAATCATGAACCTGGTAAAACTCCAGCCGGGAAAGATGGGCGGGGGAAGCTTTCTGGGTCTCTTGCACGTAGAAAAGAATCGCCCCCACGGCGCGAAAGAGATTGATCGGCTTCCTTCCGGAAGGGAAAGACCGAGGGCGGTCAATCGTTCCCGGGATCGCTGCTGCGCCGAATACCTCCGGGGGGAGCGGGCTGTAAAGGGCGTGGGGATAAGCCTTCATCAGGCGTTTCATGGACGCCTGCGCTTTGGCCGTTTCCGCAAGCAGAATCTCCTTGGGCTCCACGCGCATGACTTCATCCCGCAGGGACTGGACGGTGTTCACCTCGGCCGCCAGGAAATCGCCGGTGGAAGCATCCAGGATGGCCAGGCCGAAACGCTCCTCTCCCAGGGCGATGGCCATCAAAAAATTGTTGGCCTTGGGCTGCAGGAGATCGTCTTCCAGAACCATGCCCGGAGTCACGATCCGGATGACTTCCCGCCGCACGAGCCCCTTGGCCTGGGAAGCGTCCTCCATCTGCTCGCAGACGGCCACTTTGAAACCCCGGTCCACCAGTTTCTGGATATACCCTGAGGCCGCATGGTAAGGAACTCCGCAGAGGGGAACGGAGTCTTCTTTGTTCTTGTCCCGGGAAGTTAAAGCAATATCTAATATTTCTGAAGCTATCTTCGCGTCTTCAAAAAACATTTCATAAAAATCTCCCATGCGATAGAAGAGGATGGCGTCGGGGTATTTGTTTTTGACCTCGAGGTACTGTTTGATCATGGGGGTGACGGTGTCCATCCGGTTCCATCCTCTGAAAGTTTTATTCAAATTACCCTACTCTCCGGGAAAATACAACCCGTCCCAATGCGGAATTCGGAATGTAGAATGCGGAATGGGTGTGGACCTGCTCATTCCGAATTCGGCATTCCGCATTCCGAATTCTAAATAATCCTTGCCCCCCTTCACTTTTGGGGAACTTTTTAGAATCTTTAGGGAAAATGAAAAAAATAAATTGAATGAGGTATGTATTTTTTTACTTGACATACCTACACGAACCTGCTATCCTCCTCTTAAACCTGCCAAGGAGGATACCCATGGAAGACAAAATCCCCGAAAATCTCCTAAATCTTTACGAATCATTGCTATCAGCTCAACTCCGGACGGTCAGACAACTGAAAACCCGCAAGCCCATAAAGGGAAAACCTAAAAAGAAAGAAGGTATGTCTAATATGGACATGGCTATGGACATACTCCAACAAGCCCGGAAACCCCTCCACATCTCCGAAATCCTGGCCCAAATCAAAGCCAAACACCGGGTCAGCCTGGATCGAGAATCCCTGGTCAGCGCCCTGGTCAAAAAAGTCCACCGGAACCAGGGATTAACCCGAACCGCTCCCAATACCTTCGCGGCGACCCTCAAGTGAAGTCCCCGAAGGCCCCTGCCAACCAGGAGCGGATTCTCTATGATGACCTGCTGCACAGGCTGATGGGCCTTCTTTTTCTCTATCACGGGACTGATTCGCGTCACTCTCCTGAAGAATATCGGCCTTCTGACTTACGCCTTGTTGACCTTATTCCATGGGGCCCGCGGGGGCAATGGATGGCTTTCCCAGGCCGCTTTGGCCCGATGCCTACCCCTGGAAACCAGTGCCAAGGGACGAGAGCAGCGGCTGCACCGTTTCCTGGCCAACCCCCGCCTGACTCCGGAAGTATTGATTCCCCTCCATGTGGCGCTGGTCTTGGGGATCCAAGCCAGCGGCTCGGTCCCCCTGATTCTGGATCAGACGACGATTCGGGGCATTCAAACCCTGCTGGTCGGGGCCGTCTTTGAGGGCCGAGTGCTGCCGGTGGCCTTCTCCTGCTTTACCTACCGCCTGATCCGAAAAAGCCAGAATATCCTGGAGCATGCCCTCATCGTGGCGGTCATGAGTTGTTTCCCCGCCGAAAGCCGTCCGCTTCTCATCCTGGACCGGGGCTATGCCCGCGTGGCTCTACTCCAAAAACTGGGCCAAGCAGGGATTCCTTTCCTGGTGCGGGCCAAAAAGAACGTCGTGGTTTACTTCCAGGGCAAACCCCGAGCCCTGAGCCGTTTCCCCTATCAGCCCGGCCAGATCCAACGATATACCGTCTTTTACCATTCCCGAGCCAAAGAACCCCTCGACCTCATCATCTTTCGGGGCCTGGGTTACAAGGAAACCTGGTATCTGCTGGTCCCCAAAGCCTTTTCCCGCAACGAAAAGGAGATTGTCGACCTGTACGCCAAACGCATGTCCATCGAACAAGGATTCCGGGACTGGAAGACCCACCTGGGGGTGCGCGGGTTGGTCTTTCGGGTCTCCGACCCCGCCCCCCACCTCACCCGCCTGCTTCTGGCCTTCTCGCTTAGCTACTTGATCTGTTTGGCTCTGGGGGCCACGGAAGAAGCCCAGGAAGTTAGAGCCTTTGTCGAAATCCCCAGACACAAGCCCCGCCACCAAACCACCCGAACCCTCTCCGCCCTTTCCATCGGGATCTTGCGACTCTCTTTACCCCGATTCGCCCCAAAAGCCCACAGGGAGATCTTGATCCTTCTCAAGGTTCTTTCTAAGGGCAAAGGTCTGATTGCCTATTGCTCTGCCCCTCCCTAAACACTTTCTTGACTCATGAATATCCCCAAGGCCTTCTTTCCCACCCACCGATTGCTCGGCTCCCCTAGCAAGAACGAATCCCGTCCATCTTCTTCCTGAAAAAATGCACTTTGCGCTAGTGAACTCCAACTCCCAATCGATTCCCCACCCCATCGCAACCTATTCAGATCTCATCGCCTACCCCAAGCATAATCCCCATCCCAGCGCTCCGCCCCCTCCTACACCCCTTATCCTTTCCTCCATTGCTCGGCTCATCCTCCTGCTTCCCCAAAAGTGAAGGGGGGCAAGGTCCAACCTCCGATTGACGAAACCCCTTC
>CAWDJO010000029.1:0-180140 GCA_963802665.1 uncultured delta proteobacterium
TGGAAAAAGAAATCCTGGTGATGAGCGGGGCCATGGGAACCATGATGGCCAAGATGGGAGCCAACCTGGGCGGTTGCATCAGCCAGTGGATCTTGGAGCACCCCGAGGTTTACCGGGATTTGGTCCGCGATTATTTCCGGGTAGGCTGCGATATCGTTTCCGGGGGCACCTTCAACCTGAACCGGATTTCCCTGGCCAAGTTCGGCCTGGCGGAGAAGGCTGAGGAATTAAACCGGGGGATGATTCGGATCCTCAAAGGAGTCCAGCCGGAGGGAAAATACGTCGCCGGGAGCATGGGGCCCACGGGAAGAATGTTGAAACCCCTGGGAGATATGGATCCCCGGGAAGCTTCTGAAGCTTTCGCCGAACAGGCCCGGGTGCTGGCGGAGAGCGGGGTGGAGATCATCAACATCCTCACCATGTTCGACTTGGAAGAGGCGGTCATCGCCCTCCGGGCGGCGAAAAAGGAAACCCCTCTTCCGGTTTTTGTCTCCCTGGCTTTCAACCCGGGGGCTCAAGGATACCGCACCATGATGGGGGTGAGCCCGGAGTCGGCGGCCCGCCGTCTGGATGCCGAAGGGGCCGACGTCATCGGGGCGAATTGCGGGGGCGTCAACCTCAGCCAGATGACCGAAGTGATCCGCCTGATGAAGGCCAACTGCCGGAGGCCCCTGATCGTCAAGCCCAACGCCGGCTCGCCGAGCGTGGTGGAAGGACAAGGAGAAGTACGAAGCCGGACCCGAGCAGTTTTCCGCCCATGTGCCCGAATGGATAAGGGAAGGGGCGAAAATCATTTCCGCCTGCTGCGGTTCCAGCCCGGCGCACCTGAAACAAATAGCAGAGAAGGTCAAAATTCTAAGGCCATAAAGAAGGTAAGAGACAGCAACAAAGTTGTTCCTGGATCCCCTTTTCCCTTCCGCCCTCATTTTCCTGGAGGTACACCGCGCGCTCTGCTGATGGAATCACAGAATTTGATATTTCAGGGAACCTTCGATTGTGGGCCGGAGGCAAGAGGCTCGGGCTTCAAAAGCGTCGGCCGGAAGGAGCCCCGCAAGTCACAGGAGCGTAAGGCGGTACGGAAGGGGGTCCACTTCCCTTGACTTCTTAATCTCCTTCTCAGTATACTGCATCCAATGCAAAACGGGTTCCTGTTCATGCCCGGGCCGCACGTCGATACCCCAAGCTTGAAAGCCATCCTGGAAATTCTTTTTGCGATAACTTCATTATTACCACCAAGGGTGGGAATTCGGATTTGAATTTTATGAAAAGGAGAAGAAAATGGACTTTGAGCTTACCAAAGAACAGGCCATGTTCAAGGATATGGCCAAGGAATTTGCCGTCCGGGAAGTCCAGCCCTACGTGAAGGAGTGGGACCGGCAGTGCCGAATGCCCCCAGACCTTTTCAAAAAAATCGGGGCCCTGGGTCTCCTCGGCATCAAGGCCCCCAGCGAGTACGGCGGACTGGACCTGGACTGGATGACTCTGGCCGTGGTCACCGAACAACTGTCCTATTATGATTTCTCTCTCGGCATGGCCGCCTGCGGCCGGACCTCTCTGGGCATTCTCCCCATTCTCCACAACGGGAACGAGGAGCAGAAGAGGAAGTACCTTCCCGGGTTGATCCAGGGAACCCTTACGCACTGCTTCGCCACCGTGGAACCTAACGCCGGGTCGGATGCCACGGCGATCGAAACCACCGCGGTTCTGGACGGGGATGCCTGGGTCGTCAACGGAAACAAGACTTGGATCACCAACGCGAACCTGGCAGACTACGCCCTGGTCGTTTGCCAGACCGACAAGACCAAGGGCAGCAAGGGACTCGCAGTCATCCTGGTGGACTGGGGGACTCCAGGGTTCTCCCGGGCGCCCATCGGGAACAAAATGGCCTTCCGCCATCACGATCACGGCCAGCTCTTCTTCCGGGACTGCCGGGTCCCGCGGGCCAACCAGATCGGCGGTTTCGGGATGAGGGCGGCCTTTGCCAACGTGGAGCACACCCGGTTCGGCATCGCCTGCGCGGCGGTGGGGGCGATTCAGAGCTGCCTCGACATATGCGTGAAATACGCCCGGGAGCGAAATCAGTTCAAGAAGCCGATCGGAAGCTTTCAGCTGATTCAGGAGAAGATCGCCGAAATGGTCGTCGACCTGGAGTCCTCCCGCTGGCTGGCCTACCGCCTTGCCTACCTAAAGGACAAAAATGTCTCGGTGACCAAGGAAACCTCCATCGCCAAGTACCACAACATGGAAGCTCTGGCCAGGTGCGCGAAGGCCGCCGTGGAAATCCACGGGTCCTATGGTCTGAGCGACGAATTTCCCGTGGAGAGATTATACCGAGACTGCATGGCGCCCATCATCTACGGGGGGACCGCCAATGTCCACAAACTCATCCTGGGTCGGCTGGAGCTGGGGATCGACGCCGTGTCGAGGTAAAGGGCGAACCCGCAAGCCCGCCGATGACGCCGGTCTTCAGCCCGCGCGGGTAGCCTCCCGGCCCGGATAGGAGGATGGAGTTTGGAAGGGAGAAGAGGGCGGCGAATTCGGCAGGGGTTCTTTGGAATACCGGAGGTTTGTGGGGGCGATTCATGAATCGCCCCTAGGTTACGTATTTCCGGGACGGCCGGGCCGCACAGGGATGGCCGCCTAACTCAGCGACTCTGGGCACCGCGCAGAAGGTCCGTCAAGACGGTGATCTTTTTCACCCCCTCCAGGTTCTCCACCAGCTCAATCGTTTTCTCCATCTCCTTTTTGGGCTGGATCCCTTTCACGCACTGCCGGTATTTCCCCCTCACCTCCTCCGCCGTAAGAGGATTATTCGGCGTGCCCCGGGCTTCGTCCACTGTCTTGGTGAATTCCCTTCCATCCTTCAGGGCGACCTTCACGGTGGTGGAGGGGTTCCCGGAGTGCTCGAGGGTGTTCAGGTCCGGGCGGATGGAAAAGGTGACTTTCCGGATCAGATCCTGGATTTTGGGGTCCTGAACCTTCTGGTCCCTGAAATCGGGAAGGGTGACTTTCCTTTCCGTCAGGGCCAGGGCCATGCAGAATTCCAGGCTGAATTTCCCCTCCAGCGCGGTCCGGGGACGCGAGTGGATGAGCATCGTGGGGGTTGTATAGGTTCCGGCGCAGGCGATAGACTGCACGTCGTCGGGGCGGAGATCATTCTCTTCCACCAGGTCCAGCATGGCGTCGATGGCCGGATGAGTCCGGGCGCAGCTCGGATAGCGCTTGAGCCCCACCCCCGGAGAAATGATGTCGAAGGGGCGTCCCAGATTGGCTACGATTTTGTTCAAATCGAATTTTCCCGCGCCAGAGAAGGCATTGGCATATCCGAGCTTGGCCTCCACGATTCCCGGATCCGCGGTGTACCCCCGACGGGCCAGTTGCGCGGCCGTCACGCCGTTCTGGGCCGCTCGCCCGGCATGCAGGGGCTTGGTCATGGTCCCAAAATTCTGCCGCAGCCCGGAGGCCAGAGAGCCGGCAATGCCCAGAGCCATGCATACTCTTTCTCCGGGCAGCTTGAAGAGCTTGGCCGCAGCGGCCGCTGCCCCCATGGCCCCCAGGATGGCCGTGGGATGCCACCCGTTTTCGAAGAGATGGGGATTCATGCCCGCCCCCAGCTTGGTCTCCACCTCCAGGCCGATGATAAAGGCTTCCAGCACCTCTCTCCCGGAGCTCTTTCCTTCTTCTCCCGCCGCCAGGGCCGCGGGGAGGACGGGGACGGTGGGATGGCCCCGCATATTCCGGTTGATGTCGTCGTAGTCCAGGGCATGGCCGAAGGTGCCGTTGGCCAGGGCCGCGAGGGAAGGGGAGGTCTTGAACTTTTTTCCCCAGACACTGGCCTGCGGGCGGCCGCCCGTATCCTTAATATATGTGGTCATAATCCGGGCCATGGGATCCCGGGACCCTGCCAGGGCCACCCCCAGGAGATCCAGGATCACCCTTTTTCCGATTTCCCTGGCCTCCGGGGGAATACCGGCCAAGTCGGTATTCACGATGAATTCAGCCAGCTTCTTGGTTACTTCCATGGGAGGACCTCACTCAAAAATTAAATTCCAAGTGCTTTAATGCTGGTGCTTAATCTGCCAGCCGTACAACCCCTTTCTGTTTAAGCCCTTCAATCTTTTCCGTCGAATAGCCCAAGAGGTCCATGAGAACCTCCCGGGTATGTTCTCCCAGCATGGGAGGCCGGGTGAAGGTGTCGATCGGAGTCTTTCCCATCTTCAGCGGGTTTCCGATGGTCTTGATCTTCTCTTTACCCGGGCCGTCGATCTCGACGACCATCTTCCGGGTCAAGACCTGCGGATCGGAGAGAACCCGGTCCAGGGTATTGATGGGGCCGGCCGGGACGCCGGCTTGGTGAATGGCTTCCAGCCACTCGTCTCCGGTCCGGGTCATCAGGTGAGCTTCCATCATGGGAATCAGAGCGGATTTATTCTCCAGGCGTTTGGTGCGATTGGAAAAGCGGGGATCCTCGGCCCATTCGGGTTTCCCGATGGCCTTGCAGAGCCTCTGGAAGTGATGGTCCTGGTGGGCCACGATGACGATCTGGATGTCCTTGGTCTTAAAGGCCTGGTAGGGGACCAGGGATTGATGACCCGATCCGATGGGGCCGGGAATTTTGCCCGAGTGGAAGTAATACTGGGCAATGTAAGTCAGCAGATAGACCTGTCCGTCCAGGAGAGAGACCTCCAGCCGCTGTCCCTCACCCGTTTTCTGCCGGTGGATGATACGCACGCCAGGACGCCATGCACGGCCAGAAGGCCCCCCACCAGGTCTCCCAGGGGAATTCCCGCTCTCACGGGAGAACCTCCTGGTTCTCCCGTAATGGACATGCCCCCGCTCATGGCCTGGACGATGAGATCGTAGCCCGGCCGGTCGCGATAAGGGCCGTCGTACCCGTAAGTGGAGATGGAACAGCAGATGATTTTAGGGTTGTATTTCTTGAGGGTCTCGTAATCGGTCTGCAAGCGGTCGGTTACCCCCGGCCGATAATTATCGTAAACCACATCCGCCTTTTTGACCAGATCGTAGAGAACCTGCCGTCCCTCCGGGGACTTGAGGTCAAGGACCACGCTCTTTTTATTGCGGTTGATGGAATAGAAATAGGCGCTGTTCTCCCCGTAAAAATACGGCGGGCCCACTCGCGTCTCATCGCCCGCCAGGGGCTCCACTTTGATGATTTCGGCTCCCATGTCTCCCATCAGCATGGAACCGGAAGGCCCGGCCAGCATCATGCTCAGGTCAATGATCCGGATCCCCTTTAAGGGGCCGCTGCTCTCCTTTTTCCCATCCGCCATATTCGCCCGTTCTCCTCTCCTAAAATGATGGGTAATCCCGTTGGTGGAATTCAGAACTTATTACTCTCCCGACCGGCCAGACGGCAATAGAGAAATTCCGCATTCCGCAATCCGCATTCCGCAATTTAGAGGGCTGCCGGCTGGTATTCCCCGAAGACCTCCCGCAGGGTGTCGCACATCTCCTGCAGGGTGGCGTAGGCTTTGGCGCATTCGATCAGGGTGGGGAGGAGGTTGACTTCCTCCAAGGCCGCTTCGCCCTTCAGCTTCTTGAGGAGCTCGGCCACCTTCCTGGAATCCCGGGTCCTCTTGACCTCTTTCAACTTCTCGATCTGAACCTTCTCGGCGTTCTCCCGCCGGTCCGGGTCGTAGGGATGGGGGACCAGCCGGGTCGTTTGCACCTCCAGCTCTCCCTCGCCCGTGTAACAGTTGACCCCGATGATGAGGTCTTTCCCCTCTTCCAGCCTCTTCTGTCGCTCGTAGGCGCTCCGGGCCACTTCCCGCTGCAGGTAGCCGTTCTCGATGGCCTTCACCGCCCCTCCCATGGACTGGATCTTGTCGAATTCCGCCCAGGCGCCGTTCTCGATCTGGTCGGTGAGCGACTCCACGTAGTAAGACCCGGCCAGGGGGTCCATGACCTCGGTCAGGCGGGCCTCGTTCTGGAGGATGCGGGCCGCGTCTTCGCTCAGCTGAATGGCTTCCAGGCTCCAGCCCAGGCCCAGGGGTTCATCGAAGGGAGGGTTGCAGTTGGGCGGCCCCCCGGACAGGGCGGCGGCGATCCCGCCCACGATGGAGCGGGTCAGGTTGTTGAGGGGGCGCTGGACCGAGCAGTTGACCCGGCCGCAATGGGCGGTGGAGGCCATGCGGAGCAGCATGGACCGCTCGTTCTGGGCCCCGAATTTTTCCTTCACCATCTTGGCCCACATCCTCCGGGCGGCGCGGTGGAAGGCGATCTCCTTGAAAAACTCCATGGTCCCGCCGAAGGCATTGAAGCTGAACCGCGGGGCGAAGTCGTCCACCTCCAATCCCGCGTTCACCCCTTCCTGGAGATAAGCGGCTCCGATGGCCATGCTGAAGGCCAGGTCCTGCTCCCGGGTGGCCCCGGCCTCGCGGATATGGAACCCGCCCATGCTGGTGATGTTCACGTTGGGAAGATGTTTGGCGAAGAAGACCAGGCTGTCCCGGAACATGCGCATGGCATGGCGGGGCGGGAAGATGTAGGTTCCCCGGGCGATGTACTCCTTCAGGATTTCATTCTGCGGCGTGGCCCGCAGCTTGTCCCAGGGGATGCCCCGTTTGTCCGCCAGGGCCAGGTACATGGCCATGATGATGTTGGCCGGGGCGTTGATGGTGAAGTTGGAGGCGGTGCGGTCGATGTCGTTCTCCCCGGAGAAGGCCTCGAAGATGATCTCCATATCCCGGAGGGTGTCCACGGCCACCCCCACTTTTCCCACTTCCCCGGCGGCCAGGGGGTGGTCCGAGTCGTAGCCGATCTGGGTGGGAAGGTCGAAGGCGATGTTGGGGCCGGCCTTCTGGCCCAGTTTTTTCATGTGCAGATAGTAATCCCTGGTGTCTTCCGCGGAGCCGTATCCCGAATAACGACCGGCGCGGGCCAAGCCCGGGGGCCTGGGCAATGGAACCCGAACCCCTCTCTCCCGTCCGGTAAGGAAAAGTGGGAAAGGTTCCCGCGGTGAAAGGGTACTGCCCCGGAAAGCCGACCTTCTCCAGGAATTCTAAACCTTCCCCCGCATCGAGGGGGGAATAAAACCGGGTGGGAGATTCTTTCAGCTTGAACCGCTGGAGCGCCGGTTTGAGGGTTTTTTCCTCCCATTTTTCCTTTTCCTCCCGGATCTTCTTCAGGGAATCATTATGGCTCATGGTAAAAAATCTCCTTTCCAGTTTCTCCCGGGTAAAAAGAATTCTCCCTTCTTTATTTGAGTATCTTGGCCCCCATCTTGGGGAGGAATTCCTTATACCATGCAGATTCAGCGGCTACACCTTTTTCCATCGCCTTCCCGTCCTTGAAGTCGTAGGGAAGTTCCAGATGCTTGAGCAGTTTCTGGAATTCTTCCCCGTCGGTTACTTTCTTGACGGCGGTTGTGAGCTTCTGGTAGACGGGTTCAGGGAGTCCTTTGGGCGCGACCAGGATATACCCCAGGGCCGGAGCATCCGGGCAGCCCAGCTCCTTCAGAATGGGAAGGTCCGGGTAGTCGGGGTCCCGCTTTTCCGCGTTGTAAATCATGAGCATGCGGAAGACCCCCTGTTTAAGGTACTGGATGTGCTGCCCCGACCCGGCGACAAAATCCGTGTGCTTGCCCATGAGCGCGGTGTTGGCCGGGGCCCCGCCCTTGTAGGGCACGTGCTTGAGGTTCAACCCCTTGCACTGGGAGAAGAGCTCCACGGCCATGTGCTGCTGGGTGTAGGTTCCGGAGGACCCGTAGGAGAGCCCCGGCTTGGCCTTGGCGTAGGCGATGAAATCGTCGATGGTCTTGAGCGGAGAATCATTCAGGACACAGAGACCGCCGATGTAGCGGCTGTACTGGGCGATGAGGGTAAAATCCTTGAAGGGGTCGTAGGACACTTTGAAAATTTGCGGCCGGACGGTTATGACTCCCGTGGAGACGACCCCCAGGGTATACCCGTCGGGCTTCTTGCTGGCCACCAGGCCGGCCGCCACCGTGGCTCCCCCCCGGCCTTGTTTTCCACCACCACCGCAACGCCGAGGAGTTTCTCCAGACCGGCGGCCAGACCCCGGGCGGTCAGGTCGGTGGTGGCCCCGGCCTCGTACCCGCAGTAAACGGTAATGGCCCTGGACGGATAATCCTGGGCCGAGGCCGGGCAGGGCAGGGTCAGGGCTAAGAATGAAGCCAGGAATGCGAAAAGAAAGAATCGGGAAAAAGAACCGTGCTGCATTTTCATTTTGACCTCCCTCCAGACTGTTTGGAATTTGCTTTCCTTCCCCCTGCTTACCATTGTATCCGTTCTTTGACTTTCAGATCAAGTTTTCCCAACGAAAAAACCCCTGGTCGTTCCTTCCGCCCCGCTTCATTCGTCTTTCTCCGCCTCCGCCACAATGGTCTCCCGCTTCTTGCGGATCATGGGCAGAAGGGAGGAGAGCAGGAGGACGGCCGCCGCGATCAGGCAGCCGGCGGAGATGGGGCGGCTCATGAAAATGCCGAAGCTGCCGCCGGAGAGAATCAGCGACTGCCTCAGGGCATTTTCCAGCATAGGGGCCAGAACGTAAGCCAGTACCAGCGGAGCCGGCTCGTACTCGAACTTGCGCATGAGATAGCCCGCCACCCCGAAGATCAGCATGAGGGCTACGTCGATGACGCTGTTGTTAATCACGTAGGCCCCGATGAGACAGATGAAGAGAATCAGGGGAAACAGGATGGAATAGGGAACCCGGAGGAGCTGTACCCAGAGCCCGATCAGGGGAAGGTTGAGGAGGAGGAGCATGACGTTTCCCATGTACATGCTGGCGATGACCCCCCAGAAGAGCTGCGGATGCTCCTTCACCAGCATGGGCCCCGGGGTGATGTTGTGGATCATCAGGGCCCCCAGGAGAATGGCCATGACCACGTTGGCCGGAATGCCCAGGGTGAGAAGGGGAATGAAAGCCCCCGTGGGCTGCGGAGTTGTTGGCCGACTCGGGGGCGGCCACTCCCTCGATCGCTCCCTTGCCGAACTCCTGGGGATGCTTGGAGATCCGCTTCTCCACCGCATAGGAAACGAAGGAAGAAAGGACCGCTCCGCCGCCGGGCAAAATGCCCAGAAAAAAGCCGAGGACCGTGCCCCGCAGGATGGGCAGGATCGAACGCCTCCAATCCTCCAGAGTGGGGAACAGCCCCCTCACCTTGGTCGTCAGCAGTTCCTGTTTGATCTTCTTTTCCACGTTCAGGAAGATCTCGGAGATGCCGAAGAGGCCCATGGCCAGCGGGGCGAGGCCCACCCCGTCCAGCAGCTCGGGAAGGTCGAAGGTGAAACGGGGCATCCCGGTCATGGTGTCCAGCCCGACGGTCCCCAGGAGAATCCCCACGCCGGCCATCATGAGGGCCTTGGCCATGGACTTCTGGGCCAGGTAGGTGAGGATCACGAAACCGAGGATCATGAGGGAAAAGTACTCCGGCGGGCCGAAGCGCAGGGCCACCCTCACCAGGGGCGGCGCCATCAGCTGGAGGCCGATGACTCCCAGGGTCCCGGCGATGAAGGAACCGAAGGCGGCGATCCCCAGGGCCGGGCCGGCCCGGCCTTGCCGGGCCATCTGGTACCCGTCCAGGGTGGTGATCACCGAGGCGGCCTCCCCGGGAATGTTCACCAGGATGGAGGTGGTGGAGCCCCCGTACTGGGCGCCGTAATAGATCCCGGCGAGCATGATGATGGCCGAGGTGGGGGCGATTCCATAGGTCACCGGCAGGAGGATGGCCATGGTCCCCACGGGACCGATGCCCGGAAGAACCCCGATCAGGGTTCCCACGAACACTCCCAGGAAGCAGAAGAGAAGGTTCATCGGCTGGAGGGCGACATTCAATCCGACGATGAAGCTGGAAAAGAAGTCCATAGGAGATCTTCCTTGCGGTTCAGAAGTTCAGGAACCCCCGGGGGAGGGTAGCCTTCAAAAAAACGTTGAAGAGGAGATAGGAACAACCCAAGGTCAATGCGGGAATGATCAGCGCTTTCCTCCAGGAAAACTTTTCCACCCAGCGGAATAGAACCAGAAGAAGGAGGAAGCCGGACAGGATGAACCCCAGCTTCTCCAGGGCCAGGATGAACCCTAGGACCAGGAGACCGATGACCGCGGGGCGGCGCCAGTTGGCCTCCATCCAGAGGGGGGCGAAATTCAAACGGACCCCCCGCCACAGGATGATAGACTTGACGAAAATGCCCAGGGCGATCAGGCTGATGAAACCTCCCGCCAGGAAAGCGAGGAAGCCCGAGCCCGGTTCCCGGAAAGTGCCCAGCCCCAGCTGGACCGCACCGTACATACTGACCAGCCCCAGGGCCAGCCAGAAGAGACTGATTACCCGGTCCGTGTTCATCCCTGATTCCCTCCCGTCGTTAAGCTCGGAAAAATTTAGTTCGGGTTTCTCCTCCCCCCTTACTCTTTACCACTCACGCTTCACTTTCCTTTGAACACCGGCTTCCGTTTTTCCTTAAAGGCCCGCTGGCCTTCCTTGATGTCTTCGCTGTTGAATGCCTGAAGGCGCAAGGCTTTAATCTCCGCGGCATCCTGGGGGTCCAGTTTCTGGGAGAGGAAGATCTTGTTGAAAATGACCTTCATTCCTTTTAAGGACAGAGGAGCATTCTCGGAGATTTCGCGGGCCATCTCATAGGTAACGGAAGCGAGTTGATCCTGGGGGAAAACGTAGTGAACCAAGCCCATCTCTTTGGCCTTGGGGGCAGCGTAACTGCGCCCGGTGAAGAAAATCTCCTTGGCATTGGCCACCCCGACGGTGTTGATCATCCGCAGGATTCCGTCAGGCTGGTAGATGATCCCCAGCTTGGCCGGGGGCAAACCCATCCGGGCGTTTTCCGCGGCGATCCGCAGGTCACAGGCCATGGCGAGGTCGAACGCGGCCCCGAAGGCATGGCCGTTGATCATAGCGATAACTGGGAAGGGGAAGTCGAAAACGGCCGTCAAGGCGCTCTGAAAGGGGCTTTTGCTTTTCAGCGCAGCGGCCTGTTCCGGGGTCGGGTTGGTAGGGATATCAGAAATGTCGTAGCCCGAGGAGAAGGCCTTATCGCCGGCCCCCCGAATTACCACACACCGCACTTCGCCTTCTTCCCGGATCCGGCCCAAGGTGTCGATCATTTGAGAAAGCATAGGGATATTGAAAGCGTTCCGTTTCTCCGGCCGGTTGAAGATGACCGTGCAGATTCTTTCTTTTTTTTCCACAAGCAACAAATCTTCTCCCATAGGGTCTCCTTTTTCGTTTGGATCAGCCGGGCGGTTGAGATTCTTGCGCCAGGATGGAAATGCTGGCTCCCCACCGGCGGAGGGAAATGAATGAAGGTCCCCCCGGGGGATCGTTGGCTCAAGAAGAATATTACTGGAATTCCTGAACCCCGGAGGTTGAGATAAAAATATATAAGGGACCCGCTCCTGTCAAGGTTTTTTCCCAAAAGGGGGAGGCAGGAAAGGGGGAAAAGCATAAGGCGCAGGGGATAAGGCAACTGACAACGGACAGCAAGCGAAAAACGATGAAAAGTTTAAACGAATCGAACAACTAGGAACCAGGAATCAGGATTCAGGAGTCAGGAACAAAACCCCCTTACCTCCGATCTGAAGAATAGAAAGGGAGCCCGAAACCTGAATCCTGATACCTGAATCCTGTTCCTTAATCCACGGGTATATACTGCAGGGACCCGTTGGGAAAGATGGAAACGCTCTGACCCGCCGAGCCGTTCTTCAACTCTTCCAGCACATCCTTCCAGGTATTCCGGATGATCACTTCTTCCGGGTAGCGCTCCAGAAGGTCGGCGCGGGAGCAGTTGGGGGAGAAGACGATGATTTTGCGCCCCCGGAAAATGTCCCCCACGGCTTTCCGCCGGCCCACCCGGTTGTAAAGCCTCATCCCCCGGTCGGCCAGGGAGTGAAATCCCAGGCCATCGGAGCTGGCCGTGGCGATAACCACCTTGCCTCCCTCTCTCACCAAACGGCAGGTTTCATTTCCCGTCCACACATTCATGGCCTTTTGCGCCTGCACCAGTTCCGTATCTTCCGGGAAGGCGTTGAAAATCCCGATGTCCACGTCGCAGGGCGCCTCGGTCTTGTACACCTTTCGGGCAAGTTCCACGGCAGCCCGATGGGCCTGGACCAGGTCTCCCACAAAAACCCCGGCGGTTTTGCCTTCCGAAGTCCCCACCGAGTTTACGACGGCATTCAGGCCGGCCATGCGAGCCCCTTCTTCGATATCCGCCCGGAGTTCATTGGAGTTGATATCGTACCCCCTGGAGAAACCCGTGTTGCCGATTTTTCCCTGGAAGGCCGGGGTGTGATTCCGATGGATGGTGTCGATGGACCCCATGCCGGGAATGACGATCTTTCCCCCTCCTCCGAAAGCGGCGATGGGGTGGGGGGTGATGAAGCCGATCCCGATTTTGACATCGGACTCGACGAAATAGCGGTTGATGATGACCGGCGTTCCCCGCGAGGTGGTGCCCACATTGACCACGTTCTCGAAAGGATGATGGTTGTAGACGGCGAAACGGTTGGCCATCTTCTTGCCCAGCTTCTTCTCCTGGTCCGCCTTCATCAGCGGGCGGTGGCAGCCGATGGCCATGATGATCTTGATGTTTTCGTCCGGTATGCCGGCCTGGTTCAGTTCTTCCGCGATAAAAGGAAGAAAGCGATGGGCTTGGGTCGGACGGGTCAGGTCGTCCACCGCAATAGCGGCGGTCTTTTTCCCCTCTGCCAGCCTGCGGATCGGCTCCTGCCCGATGGGGTTCTGGAATGCCCTGCGGATCTCCTCCTGGCTCACATCCGGTCCGCCGGCCATGGAAGCCACGGCGATTTTCCAGTTGTTCGGAAAAGTCAAGGGCAGGCTCTTGCTCCCCCTCCAGCATCCCCAAGGAATCGTAACCTTTCGCATCTTTCAAATTCCCCCTTTGGTTGAAATCGACCGTAAAAAATATACCATAAATACGCATGCCCGATGGGAGAAATTTCGAGGGAAGGTCCCGGCAACCCCGGGAATTTAATTGAACAGGGGGGTTGGTTTGGGAGGGAGATGATGATATATCTATTAAAGATGCAGGTAAAATTTTTGCTGAGGGAGATCCCGATGACTCGAATGATCAGACGCTCAACCTTGATTCTTCCGGTAAACATCCCCCGCTTTGTGGAGAAAGCCTACCAGCGGGGAGCGGATGCGATCCTCCTGGACTTGGAAGATGCGGTTCCCTGGGCGGAGAAGGAAAACGCCCGTAAACTGGTCAAGGATTCGATTCCTCTGGCCGCCAAGGGCGGCGCCGAGGTGGGGGTGAGGATCAACAAGGATCCCAAGTGGCTGCCCCTGGATGTGGAGGCCTCGGTTCACCCGGGGCTGGACGGCCTCACCCTGCCCAAGACCGAGTCCGCGGAGGAGGTGCGCAAACTGGAGACCCTGGTGGAAAAGATGGAGAGGCAAAGGGGAATCAAGCCGGGGCACATCCAATTTTCCATCCTGATCGAGACCCCCCGGGGGGTGCTAAAAGCCCAGGAGATCGCCACGGCCAGCCCGCGGATTGAATCCATGAGCATCGGGCCGGAGGACTACTGCCTGGAATTGGGCGTGGAGCCTTCGGCAGACGGGAGTGAGATCTTCTACGCTGTCTCCTGGATCGTGACCGTCTGCAAACCGGTGGGGGTCCGGCCCATGGGAATGCTGGGGAGCATCGCCGGATTCCGGGACCTGGAAGCCTTTGAACGGTCGGTCAGCCGGGCCCGCCAGCTCGGCTGTGAGGGGGCCTCCTGCATTCACCCCGACCAGGTGGCGGTGATCAACCGGGCCTACACCCCGCCGGAGGATAAAGTGGTTTTCGCCCGCCGCGCCGTGGAAGCCTTTGAAGAAGGGGTGAAGAAGGGAACCGCTTCGGTGAACCTGGACGGGAAGATGGTGGACATCCCAGTGTACAACCGGGCGAAACTGATTCTCCAACGGGCGGAAGCGATCGCCGCTGTGGAAAAGAGGAAGGCGGAGGCGCTGGCCAGAATAAAATAATGTTTCGGGTTGCGAGTTTCGAGTTTCTAGTTTAAGACCGCGACCCTAAGCCCCAAAACTCGGGAGAGATCCGAGGGAGAGGCGTTTCTGTTTCAGACAAGGAGGAGATGAATGGCATCGTATCGAATCGTCGTACTCGCCGGGGACGGGGTGGGTCCCGAGATTATGGCCGAGGGATTAAAGGTCATCCGGGCCGCCATGGAAGCGGTGTCCCTGGAGGCCCGGTTTACCGAGCTGGAGATCGGCGCGGCCCGTTATCGGAGAACGGGTGCGGCATTTGGTCAGGAAGACATCGAAAAAGTGCGGAAGGCGGATGCGGTCTATTTCGGAGCCGTGGGCCTTCCCGATGTTCGCCTGCCGGATGGGAGAGAAGTCCAATCGGGATACATCTACCGGCAGGACCTCGACCTTTACGCCAACATCCGGCCGGTCAAGCTCTACAAAGGGGTCGAGTCCCCTCTGAAGAAGGCCCAGGAGAAAGGAATCGATTACGTGATCTTCCGGGAGAACACGGAAGGCCTCTACACCTTCGGAAAAGGCGGGTTCCGGATCGGGAAAGAAGCGGCGGTGAATCCGTTGATTATTTCCCGAAAAGGGACGGAGCGGATCGTGCGGGCCGCCTTCCAGATGGCCCGCCGGCGCAAAGGGGCTCCCGAAGACGGAGTGAAGCGGGTCACCTGCGTGGACAAATCGAATGTGGTTGAGGCGTACGCCTTTTTTGAGGAAGTCTTCAAAGAGGTAGCCAAGGAATTTCCCGACATCCACAGCGAGCATTATTACACGGATGCCATGACTGTCCTGATGGTCCAGAGACCCTGGCACTTTGACGTGGTGGTGACCGAGAACATGTTCGGGGACATCCTTTCCGACCTGGGAGCGGGGACGATCGGAAGCCTGGGGCTGGCGCCTTCTGCGGAAGTGGGGGACAAGCACGGCCTCTTCCAGTCCATCCACGGGAGCGCTCCGGATATCGCCGGCAAGGGCATCGTGAATCCAATTGCCGCCATCCTCTCCGGTTCCATGATGTTCGACTGGCTGGGAACCACGCATAAAGACCCGAAGGCTTCAGAGGTTGGGCGCCGAATCGAGAAGGCGGTGGAGACCGTTCTGGCCAAAGGCCAGGTAAAAACCCCCGACCTGGGCGGAAAGAACACCACCTCCCAGGTGGGGGATGCGATTGTTAAAGAGATGAAAGATTAAATTCGTCAAATTTAAATAAACCATTGGGGGAAGCTCTCGATCTTCAGAAAATACTTTCTAATTGCCTTACGGTAAAGCTCCGGCTCTGCTGGGGGGCTCCCAGAGTTTGACATTTCCTGGCAGCTTGGGTTGTGGCCCGGGGGCAAGGACCTTCTGTGCAAAAAGCATCGGCCGGGCTGGCCCTCTCCTAGGAGGCTTCGACCGGCTTCCGCAGGATGCGGCGGGCCGATCGGGTGACCGGCCGGTCGCCCTTCCCAGGAGAGGACCCCTTCATCGGAGGTTTAAAAGGTTGGCCCGCCTGGTCCATGAAATGGAAGCCGCCTCATGGTTTTTGCACAGAAGGTCCTTGCCCCTGGGCCTGGCACCCGACCGAAGGCCACCTTTCGGTGTGGCACCCATTTCAATCCGCTTTGAACGGTTCACTGGTTTTCATACCCCCGGCTCTGCCGGAGGTCATGACTCTCACACGGTGATCAAGGGCGAGGCCTGCTCCCTCGGACTCTGGAGGCTATGAAAAATATTCTGGGCACTGCTTTGGTTAGACAAAAGCATGTCTGTCCATGGTGGCTGTGCTTCACCTTTGACAATCCTTTGCGGAGGCTGATCCATAATCCCGAGGCCATCTTAGGCAGCTTTGTGCGCTCCGGGGATACGGTCCTCGACGTCGGCCCCGGGATGGGCTACTTCACCCTCCCGCTTGCCGAGCTCGTGGGGCCCTCGGGCCGGGTCATCGCTGCCGATATTCAGCAGAAAATGCTGGATGCGGTGTTGCGGAGAGCCCGGAGGAGAGGGGTTGCGGACAGAATACAGATTCATCTCAGTACCCCGGAATCCATAGGGATTGATGAAAAAGTAGATTTTGTTCTGGCCTTCTGGATCGTCCACGAGATTGCCAACCAGGAAACGTTTTTCAAACAAATAAGAGATATCCTGAAACCTTCGCGAGGTTTGCTTTTGGCTGAGCCGGTCATCCACGTGACCCATCGGATGTTTTCCCGGACCTTGGGTGCGGCCCAAAAGACGGGGCTCACCGTGAAGGAAAAGCCAAGAATCAGACTCAGCCACAGCGCGCTTTTGGAGTTCAGGCAAGGGGGCGTCTGACGAGTCTCTTCAGCCGAACCAGCCTCAAATTCTCTAAGTTCATCCAACCGGTAAATTTGCTGCCGACCTCCAGTTTGGGAAGGGATCCTTTATTACGCAATCCGCAATCCGAATTCCGCATTCTTGGGAATCACCGCCCCTTGGGCCGCCGAAGAGACGACTCTCCCATAAATATTCAGGTAGCCCCGGGGGTATTTCTTCGTGGGGGGGACCAGTTTTCCTCTCCTCTTTTTTAGCTCCGTATCCGATACTTTCAGCTCGAGCTTTCGGTTCTCAATGTCGATCTCGATGATATCCCCGTTTTGAACCAGGGCGATGGTTCCTCCTTCGGCCGCTTCGGGGCAAAGGTAGCCGATCGAGGCTCCTTCGGTGTAACCCGAAAACCGGCCGTCGGTGACGATATAGTTGGTCTCGCCCATGCCGGCGAATTCCACGGCCACTCGGAACATGGCCATCTCCCGCATTCCCGGCCCGCCCTTGGGACCCTCGTACCGGATCACGATCACGTCTCCTTTTTCAATCTGCTTGCTTCCCAGGCCGAGAAGGGCTTCCTCTTCGGAATTGAAGACCTTGGCCCTTCCGGCAAAGTGCCAGAGGCTCTCTTTCACCGCTACCTGTTTAATGACCGCTCCCTCCTCCGCCAAGTTTCCCCTCAGCACGGCAATGCCCCCGTAGGGATGGACAGGGTTCGAGAGGGACCGGATGACCTCGGGGTTGAACACCGCCGCTTTCTCCAGATTTTCCGATACCGTCTTTCCGGTCACGGTCAAGGGTGTCCCCTCCAGGAGAGCGCCCAGGTTCTTCATGATGCCCGGGATTCCGCCGGCTTCATCGAGTTCCACTACGTAGTGAGGGCCGGCGGGTTCGATGTTGGCCAGGTGGGGGATCTTGCGGGACAGGAGGTCGAAGTCGGAGTAATCCACCTTCAACCCCAGTTCGTACGCCAGTGCAGGAAGATGCAGGACGGTATTCAGAGAACCGCCGATGGACAGGTTCACCTTGATGGCGTTCTCCAGGGCGCTTTGGGTCATGATCTGGGAGGGGGTGATCCCCCTGGTATAGAGTTCCATGATCTTCTCCCCGGCCTGCTCGGCCAGACGGGCTTTTTTGGTCATCACCGCGGGGGCCGTGCCGTCGCCCGGGAGGCTCATCCCCAGGGCTTCGCTCAAGCAGGCCATGGTGTTCGCCGTTCCCATTCCCCAGCAGGCGCCGGCGCAGGGGTAGAAGGAAGCCAACCCCTCCTCCCGGACCTCTTTCGTTGTCCCCGGGGTAAAAACTTTTCGAACCGCCTCCCCGAAGTTGCATACCGAGATCTTGACTTTCTCCCTCGGCCAATAGCCAGGCGGCATGGGCCCGCCGGTCACGATGATCGCGGGAATATCGACCCGCGCCGCGGCCATGAGCAGGGCCGGGATGATCTTGTCGCAGGAACCGATCAGAACGGCGGCATCGTAGCAGTGGGCCCGCAGTCCCAGCTCGACGGAATCGGCGATGACTTCCCGGCTGGGGAGGACGAATTTCATCCCCTCGTGCCCGTTGGCCAACCCATCGCACAGGGAAAGGGTGTAAAACTCGGTGGGAATACCTCCCGCCGTGCGGACCCCCGCCTTGACCCGCTCGGCCAGGGTTCTCAGATGAATATGCCCCGGGTGCATTTCGTTGTAGGTGTTGACCACGGCCACCTGGGGGCGCTGGATTTCCTCGTAGGTCAGCCCGCAGGCGTAAAGCATGGAACGGCGGACCATGGAGAGAGGGTCGTCGTTCGAGAATACCTGGCTGTTTTTTTTCGGACTCCATGATGTTCCTCCCAGGGAAAAGATTGATTCACCACAGAGGCACAGAGAACACAGAGGCAAACTTATGAAATCCCAAGCACCAAATCCCAAACTAATTCATAAATCCAAAACACCAGCGTTCATCCGCGTCCGATTGTCTTGCCCATTCTCTAGCGGGCTCTGGGCCCTCTGTGGCTAAATGCTTTTTGGGGGGAATGATTGCAGATTTTCATTGGTTTGTCAAAAACGAATCCTCACCCAGTAGAAAGAACTTGACAGGACCCGCGCAGTGTATTAAAACCCTCTCGTATTCCTCGGATATTGCCAGCCTTCGAGATTCAGGAACCGCTAATCTGATCCCTGAGGGATCTCTAAAAGGAGGGGCTTATGAGAAAGAAGAGCTTCGTGGCTTTCGTGTCCATCCTGGCAGTCCTGTTCTTTATCCTCCCCATCCAGGCCGCGCGGTCGGCGGATGACGTAATTACGATCGGTTACAGCGGTCCCCTGAGCGGGGGAGGGGCCCAGTTCGGGCAGAACCTCAAGTGGGGATTGGAGCTGGCGGCCGACGACATCAACGCCCTCGGAGGGGCGACGGTGGCCGGGAAGAAATACAAAGTCCGGATCGTCAGCATGGACGACCAGTTCCAGACCGCGCTCACGGTAAACAACGCCAAGCGCCTGGTCCATCAGGAAGGGGCCAGGATGGTTTTCAACCCCTCCAGCGGAGGGATCTTCGGGCTGATGGCCATCAACGAGAAGGAAAACTTCATCGTATGCGCCTATACCACCAACCAGAAGTGCATCACTTCGGGAAACAAGCTCATCTTCCGCGGACCGCCCTCCATGCTGATCTACGTGCAGAACTGGGCCGACCGGGCCATGGCCAAGGGGTGGAAGAAGTGCGCCATGATGCCCGACGCCTATGACTACGGCAAGATCTGGAGCGGCCTCTTCGAAAATTACTGGAAGGAGAAAGGGGGAACCATCACCACCAATATCCCCGTGGACTTCATGAAGGTCACCGATTATTATCCCCTCCTGACCAAAGCGCTGGCCACCCAGCCCGACTGCATCCTGATCGGCTCTTCCTCCGAGCCCGACGCCATGCAGATCCAACAGGCCCGGGAGCTGGGCTTCAAGGGGGGCTTCATCATCATCGAGCGGGGAAAGCTGGAAGAAATGGAGCGGATCGTGACCAAGATGGATGCCCTGAACGGATGCATCGGGACGGCCCCGTTCATGATGTACCCGGGAGATAATATCAAAAAGCTGGCCGACAAATTCCACAAGAAATACGGCCAGGACAAGATCATCGTTCATGAAACCGGGATCGCCTACGGGAACGTCCTGGGATACGTGGCCAGCGTCATGGTGGCGGGGACGACAACGGATCCCCAGAAAATCATGAAGGCCATGCTGAGCAATGAGCAGTACAAAAATCCCTTCCTGAAGGAAAACGATCCTTACTACACCGATTACATTTACCCGAACGGAGCCATCAAGGGGAAGGTCTTCGGGATCGAGGTGGAGGGTGGAAAATACAGCAAACCCTTCCCGGTCGCAGCCCCGGATTGGGTGTATACGAAAGAATACTGATAAGGATCAGGTGTCAGTGCCTAGTGCCAGTGTAAAAGCAAAAGGATTTCTCTCCCTTGTACCGACACGAATCACTGACCATGACCCTTTGAGGTCTTTTTGTGGGATCTTCTTACAGACCGTCATCAACGGGATCATGCTGGGCTCCATCTACGCCCTGGTCGCCCTCGGTCTGACCCTCATCTACGGCATCCTGGAGATTCCCAATTTCGCCCACGGCGCCCTCTACATGGTGGGCGCCTATATTTCCTTCCTGATCATCACCTCCGCGGGAGTCCCTTACTGGATCGCCCTGGTTCTCTCCGCGGCCATTCTTTTTTTCATCGGGATGCTTGTGGAGCGGATCGTCTACCGCCCCTTGTACGTGCAGCCGGTGATCAACTCCTTTATCGCCGCGGTGGGATTGATCCTGATCCTGGAGAATGGGGCCCAGGCCCTGTGGGGGCCCCAGTTCAGACGGTTCCCCCGGGCCACCAGCCAGGTTTTTCAGGTTCTCGGGGTCACGATTACCTCTCAGCGAATCCTGGTGATCGTACTGACCGTCCTCCTCATCCTGGCCGTTCATTGGTTCATCAAGCGGACCCGCTGGGGCGCGGCCATCGAAGCCACCTCTCAGAGCCGGGAGGGGGCCCAGCTCATGGGCATCAACGTGAGCCTGGTGGGGGGAATCACCTTCGGCCTGGGGACGGCCATGGCCGCGGTGGCGGCCAGCCTGGTGGCTCCTATCCTCATGATCTATCCCACCATGGGTGGGCCGGTCATCGGCATGGCCTTCGTGATCATCATTCTCGGGGGAATGGGAAGCTTCTTCGGGGCGGTGGTGGGCGGATACCTCATCGGGCTGGCGGAGACCCTCTTCTCCACCTATGTGACCACGAATTACGTGGAGGCGCTCATCTTCGGGATTCTCGTGTTCGTTCTGGCGGTGAAACCGACGGGCTTGTTCGGCAAAGCGCATTCATAAAGACAGGTTCCAGGTTTTTATTTTAAACCGGCAACGGGGAGCCGGCAATCGGCAACGCTTTTATCCTTATCATGGATAAGAAATTCTACTACCTCCTCTTGTTCATATTTTTAATCGCCGCCCCGCTGGTCGTCACCGGACAGTACCCCCAGCACATCATGGTGATGTGCGGAATCTGGGTGATTGCCTCCCTGGCCCTCAACCTCATCCTGGGATACACGGGCCAGCTCAACCTGGCCCACGGCACCTTCTTCGGCATCGGTGCTTACGCCACGGCGCTCCTGGTGCAGAAGTTGGGTTTCTCCTTCTGGCTGGCCCTTCCCCTGGGCTGTGCGATTACCGCCTTCATGGGATTCCTGACCGGGCTGCCGACACTTAGGACGAAGGGGCATTATTTCCCCATCACCACCATGTGCCTGGGGATCGCCATCTACTACGTGATCGCCCGATGGGACGATTTTACCGGCGGGGCCCGGGGTCTTTTCGGCCTGCCCCGGCCGGACCCGATCCCCCTGCCCTTTGGGGGAAGCATCTCCTTCGAAACCACGATCGCCTGCTACTACCTGGTGCTCTTTTTCGTCGTTCTCACCTATGGGGCCATCTCGCGGCTGGTGAAATCCCTGGCCGGCCGGAGGCTGGTGGCGGTCCGGGGCAATGAGGACCTGGCCCAGTCGGTGGGAATCAATACCATGCAGAGTAAAATTCTCAGCTTCACCATCAGTACTTTCTTCGCCGGCCTGGCGGGGGGCCTCTTTTCCGCCTACATGGGGACGCTGATGGCGGAGCAGGCCCACTACCTTCTCAGCTTCGAGATGCTCATCTACGTCATGATTGGAGGGATCGGCACCATGGCCGGCCCGGTTATCGGGGGCGTTCTTCTTCCCATCCTGGGGGAGATTCTGCAGCCCCTGGCCGGGTTCCGGCTGATTCTGTTCGGTTTGCTGCTGATTTTGATCATCCAGTTCCTGCCCTTCGGAATCGTGGGAGGCCTGCGGATGGCCCGGATGCGCCGGGCCCAGAAAAGGGGGGCTTCATGAGTGAAGTCCTGCTCCAGGCCAAGGGGGTGTCGAAGGACTTCGGAGGGCTTCGGGCGGTGCGGGACCTGGATTTTGAGATTCAGCGGAGGGGAGATCTTCAGCATCATCGGCCCCAACGGTTCCGGGAAAACAACCACCTTCAACCTGGTCACGGGGTTCCTCCCGGTCACGGGAGGAGAGATCTCCTTCAAAGAAGATCGAATCACCGGACTAAAGCCCTTCCAGATATGCCGCAAGGGGATCGCCCGAACTTTCCAGCTGACCACTCTCTTCGAGAGGAACACGGTCCTGGAAAATCTCGTCATCGGGCAGAGGGCCACCCGGGAATCAAGCATCTTGAGCTGCATCCTCGGCAGCCCCGGGGCCAGGCAGAAAGAAAAAGAGGCTCTGGAAAAGGCCCATGAACTCGCCGAATTCATCGGTCTCTCCCGGCAGAAAATGATTCCCGCAGGAGCCCTTCCCCAGGGGGCGCAGAAACAGTTGTCCATCGGCCTGGCCCTGGCCTCTGCCCCGGAGCTGCTCCTTCTGGATGAGCCCGTGGGAGGGGTCAATATGGAGGAGATCGGTGCTCTCATCGATTTGATCACCCGGATCCGGAAATCCGGAACCACCATCTGCCTGATCGAACACAAGATGAGCGTGGTCATGAACATCTCCGACCGGGTCATGGTCCTCAGCTACGGAGAGAAGATCGCCGAAGGCTCCCCGGCCGAAGTTTCCCAGAACGAAAAAGTCATAAAGTCCTACCTGGGCGAAAGATATGCTGCTTCGCGTAGACAAAGTTGAGAGCTTTTACGGCCGGTCCCAGATCCTGCACGGGGTTTCCCTGGAGATCAAGGAAGGGGAATTTGTCTGCGTCCTGGGGGCGAACGGCGCCGGAAAGACCACCCTTCTGAAGACCATCGCCGGGCTGGTGAAGCCGCGCAGAGGCGCGGTGGAATTTGCAGGCCGGAGGATCGATGCGTTCCCCGCCCACCAGATTGTACGGGAAGGGATTACCCTGACCCCCGAAGACCGGAAGATTTTTCCCCAGATGAGTGTGTACAAGAATCTTATCTTGGGAGCCTGGGTCCACGGCGGGGCTCCAGAGAAAATTCAGAAAAATATCACCCAGGCCTATGACCTCTTTCCCATCCTGAAAGACCGCCGGGACCAGATGGCCGGCACGCTGAGCGGGGGGGAGCAGCAGATGCTGGTCATCGGCCGCAGCCTCATGTCCAACCCCAAGCTTCTCATGCTGGATGAACCTTCCCTGGGTCTTGCCCCCCTGGTGGTGGAACGCATCTTCGAAATCATCCAGGAGATCCACCGCCGCTCAACCACAGTTTTACTGGTGGAACAGAACGCCTCCATGAGCCTCACCACCGCCGGCCGAGGCTACATCCTGGAAAACGGCCGGATCATCCTCGAGGGCCCAGCCCAAAACCTGCTCGAGGACGAAAAGGTGAAGAAAGCCTACCTGGGGTTGTAAACCTGGGTTCAGATACTAAACAAAATAGCAATTTAGGGGACGTTGGTTCTAAGTGACCTTATAGTCCATTCTATCGTTCCCCCCTACCCCGCATGCGCCGGAAATGATTAAGCAAAATATTTCATTCCGCTCATGGATTGTTTTGAGAAGATTCTTCCCATTCATGTTCCTGGGAAAAGATTTCCCTAATCAGGTCCGATCCAGGGCAGTATGAGGCTTCCCCGAGATATCTGGCTTCTTTCGGGTGCAAAGCCCCATTCGCAGGCTCATTTCTCCTTCCCTGCAATGCTAAAAGGTCACTTAGAACCAACGTCCCCTATCTTGTAAAAGAATTCGTGGATTCCTGGTTGGAGGGAGGGGGAAATTTATTCCGTTGGGGAATGGCTTTCCAGGTAATCTCGAAGGGCCATGCGGCCGGTGACCATGGACTTGGTCTCCGGCCAATTTTTTTTGATGAAGAGGGCGAAGTAGAGATGGCCGATGAGGCTGGCGATGAGGGTGGCGGAGAAGAAGCCGTGAAGGATGCGGCTAAAATAGATAAAGTCCCAGCCGAGGCCAAAGAGGGAAAGAGGAAGGAAGTCGCGGAAGGGCTTCCAGAGGACCATACCGGTCAGGATCATTAGAAAGATATTGCCGGCCACGGCCCAGTGAAAGAATATTTGGCCGGTGTGATACTTTCCGGCCAGGGGATAGTTTTGGGAAAGGCCGAAAAAATTCTTGAAGATAGAGAGAATTCTTTGAACCTCGGCGCGATTGAACACCATGGGGTTCGCGTCTTTGGCCACAAACGCCTCATGGATGATATGGGCCACAATTCCCACCAGGAGGAGGGCGATCCCCCATCGGTGCCAGAAGAACCACTCTGAAGTGGTTCCTTCCAGGGTCGGAATCTGCCGGGGTTGATACATCATCCATCCCGAGATCAACAGCGTGAAAATCGCTATCGAATTGGCCCAGTGGTAAATCCGCTGAAAGAATGTGTGCCGTTGCATCTCTTCATCCCCGGCGGGATGAACCCCGTGGGCCTCCGTCGGCTGGGGCTGGCGGAAGGCCCGGCGGGCGGCATGGATGATGCAGAAAGGCCAGGGCGGCGACGACAAACACGAGAAAGACGCGGTCATCCACCCGGTAAAGGTTGTAGTCGGCCATGGTGAAGGCCGGCAGGGAGAAAGGCTCGCTCATCTTAGGAATTCCTTATCTCTCGTGACCCCGGGACTGCCGAAGGGCGCGCACCGCGCGCCCCTACATCCCCCATTCCGATTCTGAGGCGTTTAAGTGTCTTATTATTCCGCATTCTCGCAATCCGAAATCCGCAATCATGATTCTTTTTCTGATGAGCCCTCTTTTTCTCCAGCCCCTCCGCCACTTCCTTCAACCCCAGCTTTTCCAGCGTAGGTCCCGTGGGGGTTCCGGTCTTGACGTCCCAGCCCATCAACCGGTAGTAGTCGCTCTTGGCCCGTTCCAGATCTTCGCGTTTGTATTTCCGGCCCCCCGCGTCTTCCTTTTCAAAGTAGATATCGTAGAGAATGTCGTCCCTGCGGGTGCGCCCGTCCCGCGCCGCCAGCGCTCTTTCCAGGGTGTTGAGCATCTCTCCTATTTTGGTAGGAATCTTCCACGCTTCATCTCCATTCCCGGTGACCGCGGAGAAAATACGGGATTCGAGAGTCAGATCGCCTACGTGGTCGGGGGTGTTGGCATCGAAGAGGAAGGGGAAGAGGATATCGCACAGGATGTAACAGTCTTTCAAGAGGGAATGCTCGTGATACCGCTTCACCACGGGTGCAGCCCATTTCCAATTGAGGCCTTTGCCGTCCGGGCGCACAAATTCAGCAGCTTCTGCCGACCCGTAGGCGGCTTTCATCACGGGTTTCAGGACGGGGATAATTTTTTCGGGAACGGCCGTAAGGGCATTCTGGCCGACGGTAAAGGCCGCTCCCCAGAGCGCGGAGATGTAGCTGTGGGATACCAGGGCGTCCCGGTTGTCCAGGACCCACATGAGAGCCAGTTGAGGGACCGCATAACCAGTGGGGAACCCGCCCAGGTAAACCCAGTGTTCCCGGTAGCCGGCGAACTTTCCCGCCCGCGGATAATACATGTGGGAGAGCTTCTCCGCCTTCCCGCCCAGCTTGGCCGCGGCCCGCTGGCCCCCCTCGGCGAGAAGATTTCCGATTCCTTCCCGGTTGGCGATCTTATTCAAAAGCTTGTTGATAAAATCCCAGGAACCAATCTCTTTCAGGGGCAGGCCGACTTCATCTTCTTTGATCAATTTCTCCCGGAAGCAATCCGCCAGCCAGGGAATGATGGCCATGAGCTCGTAGGCGTTGATCCCGTAGAGGTCACCCAGCTTGGCCGCCTGCCAGGTCACTTTGCTGTAGCCCTTTTCCGGCTGGTGGACCATGGACTCCAGGTACATGTAGGACTGGGCGCAGAAAGCCACTCCCGGGGTGATGTCCGGACCTTTCACCCGGGAACGGCAGGAGACCGGACAGGCAAAACATCCGTCCGGCGTCTGGGAGTAGCCCGAGGAAGGGCTGTTGCATAGGTCGAGGAGTTCTCCCGGAAGAAGGGAGAGGCTTCCCCGCCCGTACCCGCCGCCCCAGATGTTGTACTTGAAATTTTTCTCCTCCGGCTGGTAGGGGTCGCTTCGCAGGGATTTGCGGGAGAAGAGCTTCTGGATGTGATGGGTGATTTCCATCAACTCTTTGGGCCGGGCCACGTTTACCGTGCCGGTTCCCCGGACCGCGATGGCCTTCAGGTTCTTGGAGCCCATGACCCCGCCGAACCCGCCCTGCCCGGAAGCATCGCCCGTGTCGGTGAGGATACAGGCGATGCGGGACTTGGTTTCTCCGGCCCGGCCGATGACCATGACCCGGGTCTTGGGGCCGTGGAGCTTCCAGATCATCTGCTGGGTTTGGTACGTATCGAGACCCCACAGGCGGGTGGCATCCAGGATTTCCGCCTTGTGGTCGGTAATCCAGAGATAAACGGGTTTGGGGGCTTTGCCCTGGATGATGACCGCGTCGTAGCCGGCCCACTTCAGCTCGGGGGCGAAGTGTCCTCCCACGCCCGAGCGGCAGAAAGATTCGACCGGCCCGGTCTGGGGGGCTTTTCCCAGGACCATGAACCTTCCGGAGGTGGGGGCCAGGGTCCCCTGGAGGGGGCCGGTGGCCAGGATCAACCGGTTTTCCGGGTCAAAGGCCCCGACTTCCGGAGGGACTTCGTCCCAGCAGATCTTGGCCCCCAGCCCGCGCCCGCCCATAAACTTGGGGACGTAGTCGTAGGTGGACTGCTCGGAGATCTTCCCCGAAGTCAGATCCACGCGAAGTATTTTCCCAACCCATCCGCCTTTAGGATTCATAAAGAAATTTTTTCACCACAGAGTCACAGAGAACACAGAGGAAAACTATTTCAGCTGGCAAAAGACCAATACAAATGAATGCCCGGGTCATCTGGAGCTTTTACACGAAAAATTGTCTGTCTCTGTGCCCTCTGTGCCTCTGTGGTGAAAAGTCTTTTTAGTCTTCCTGAATCACCGGGTACCCAACCATCAGTCCCTTATCCGACCTCTCCACCCGGAGTACCCCCAGGGGGCAGAACTTTACGCACTGGGGGTCTCCAAAGCATAAATGGCACTTGACCGATCGGTGCTTCTGCGCGTCATACCTCGGGCGGGCGGGTCGAAAGTGCTGCCGGCAGGCCTCCACGCATTTCTGGCAGCCGATGCACACCCGCTCGTCGATAATCCGGACGTAGGTTCCCCGCTGCTTTTCCACCTGCAGGGCCGTCACCGGGCAGGCTTTGAGGCAGGGCGGGTCGGCGCACTGGTGGCAGACCTTGGGCTGATAGTCCCCGCTGAAAATTTCCTTCTCCAGGATGATCCGCGAAAGGGAAGGAGAGTTGCGGCCGCCGCTGTTGAAATTGGCGCAGACGATCTCGCAGACCCGGCACCCGGAGCAGAGGGATTTGTCCACCAGGATCACCCCCTTGGCCAGGGCCACCTTCTGACCGTTGGGGAAGGTAAGGATTTCCAACAGGTTCCCGACGGCCACCACACTCCCGAGGCCAAAAGCCCCGAGGGTGATGCCTTTAAGAACTGTTCGCCGATCTACGTCTTTGGCCATCTGCCGTTTACTTTCAGATAAGGGCTGCGGAAAGCGTCTTCTCAGATTTTGGCTTTAAACCTGCAACCTGGAGCCTAAACCTGGTTTTCTATGTTGCCGGAGGAGAGAAGAACGGTCTCGTGGGCTTGGGGCCGATGGATTCGTTCGTCTCCTTGATGGTGAGCTTATAATAATATTTCGCTTCGGCCCCCATGCTCTTATCGATATACTCGTAGCTGCTTTTGCCCGGGGTGATCTTGACCACCCCGACTTCCTTGTAGGGGCCGTCTTCGAAAGTATCCGCCCGCATGATTTGAACGGACATTTCGCCTTTCGGGTCTCCGGCCGTTTTCCAGGACAGTTTCGCTGCCCGGTAGAGGGCGTCAACTCTAAAGTCGGCGAAAGTCGAGCTCTGGGAGGGTGATTCCCCGGGAACGATTAAAAAAATAGCGAATGTCAGGGCGGCAAAAAGAGTAGCTGTTTTCTTCATCAGGAAATCTCCGTGTTCTTTTTGATATAAAGGTCAAGGGTCCTACGATCTTCAAGCCGAGTTTCGGGCCAGCCAATAAACCTTGTAGGGGCGATCCCGAGAAGCTGGTGACGGACCGCCCCTACAAAATTGCCTTCACGCCAGGACGAGCTTGAGGTCTTCCTCCTTTTTGGCATATCCCACGCCGACTTTCACGGCCTGGCGAATCTGCTTCTGGTACCAGGGGTAGGTGGTGATCTTGTTCTGGGCCAGGTTCGGATACCACTCCTGAAGGATGTTGATCCCGGTGACATCGCAGGCCACCTGGTCTCCGGAAACGACGATCATCCCCGGTTTCACCAGCTCGCCGTGGGAAGGTCCTCCGCTGATGAACGACCTTCTCCCGTCCATGATGATCAGGTCCGGCCGCACCGGCAGGTTGATCTCTGTGGCTGACTGGGCGACGAAGATATGGTTGAAGGTATGGAGTTGGGCGGGGCGGTCCGGGCGGTACAGCATCCCCACAGAAAGCTTCAGGCTCATGGTGATGCCCCCAAGGTAATGGGTTTTCATCACCGGGGTGTAAATGATCTTGTCGTAATTCCTAAGATCTTCGGGATAACCTACGGTACCGTTCCCCCCGCCGAATTTCCCCAGGAATTCAGCTTGGGGGTTACGGAGATTCATCCATTTCGTCTTTTCCCAGTCACGGAGGGTGGTTTTGGTGCTGTTGCATACCGCCTCGATTCCCAGAGCCTTGGCCACCCGGGCGGTGGGTCCCCAGGGCCCGCAGGTGTCGGCTACGGTAATGTTTTCATATCCCTCATCTTTAAGATTGAGGATCAAGGCCTCCAGGAAAGCTGCATCAGTCCCGCCTCCCGGCCATTCGTGCACCGAGTTCATATTGGCCTTGATGAGGATTTTGTCGTTTTTTTTCAAGGATTTCTGGAATCCCCCGACGAGCCTGACGGCCTTACGGATGTCCCCTTTCAGATCCTTATCCAGAGGGGTGGCCATGGCGAGGCCAACCAGGGATTTCCCCCCCTCCGCATACCAGTTTTCATGGAGGTGAGACCACTCGACCGGCTTTCCGTCGTTGACGAAATGTTCAGGCTTCCGGTCGAAATAATCCTTGGGGATGGGCGCATTCTTCCTCCACTCGCCGCTTTGCATGATAGATGAATCCCGCATGCGCCAGACCCCGTCGTGGGCCGGGGAATCCAGGTCAGCTACCCCATGAGCTTTCCCGGGGCCCATCAAGCCGAAGGCCGCAATTCCCGCCCCGCAGTACTTGGCCACGTTCTCGATGAACTTCCTTCTGGTGATTTCTTCAGAACCCATAAGCTTTCCTCCCTCCTCTTGACAGTTTTCCCCCTTCATGGGGGGATGGGAACCGAGAGATAGGCTTCTGCTAGCTTGACATCCGTCATTGAATCTGGCGGAAGTTCAAGCATTTTCCAATGTTTTTTCCGAATTTGTCAAGGTTGAATATCAGGCGTCTTGCTCTTTCCGAGAATTCTTAGGAAGAGGGAAAGGAAATCCCCCCTCCTCATGGAAGGGGGATTTCCGTCAGGATGGATTTAACCCAGGATGAGCTTGATGTCATCCTGTTTCTTGGCATAGCCAATGCCGAGCTTTACTGCCTGGGCAATCTGTTTCTGGTTCCAGGCATACATCCCAATCTTATTTGCGGCCATGTTCGGGTACCATTCCTGGATGATCCGGATGCCCATGACATCGTTGGCCACCTGGTCGCCGGAGGCCAGGATTACGCCCGGTTTGACCTGCTCGCCGTGGGAAGGACCCCCGCTGATGAGGGAGCGTCTTCCGTCCATAATGATCAGGTCCGGCCGGAAGGGGAGATTAATCTCCGCCGCCTGCTCGGCCACGAAGATATGGTTGAAATTGTGAAGCTGGCCCCCGCGGTCGGCCCGGTGCAGGATTCCCACGGAGAGCTTCAGGCTCTGGGTAATTCCGCCGAGGAAGTGGGTTTTCATGACCGGGGAGTAAATGACCTTGTCGTAATTTCTGAGGTCTGCAGGGTAGGCTACAGTGCCGTCTCCGCCGCCGATCCGGCCCAGGAATTCGGCTTTCTCATTGCGGATGTTCATCCACTGTTCCTGCTCCCAGGTCTTGATGGGGGTGTTCGTCTCCTTGCAGGCCACGTCGAGACCCAGCTTTTTGTATACCCGTTCGGTCGGTCCCCAGGGCCCGCAGGTGTCGGCTACGGTCAGGTTCGTATACCCTTCGTCTTTCAGGACGGAGATCAGGGCCTTCAGGAATTCGTGGTCAGTGCCTCCCTGCGGCCAGGGGTCGCCGGTGTTCATGTTGGGCTTGATGAGAATTTTGTCCGATTTTTTCAGGGACTTCTCAAAGCCGCCGATGAGCTTCATGGCCTTCTTGATGTCCCCTTTCAGGTCTTTATCCAACTCCGTGGCCATAACCATTCCGACCAATGATTTGTTTCCTTCGCCGTAATAATTGGGGTGGAGATGGGACCATTTGACCGGGGCACCCCCGTCGACCAATTTCTCCTTCGGCTTTTCAAAATAATCCTTGGGAAGGGGGGCATTTTTGATAAATTCCCCGTACTGCATCAACTGGCTGTCCCGCATCCTCCAGACGCCTTCATGGGCCGGTGTGTCCAGGTCGGCCACTGCGTGGGCTTTGGTCGGGCCGATGAGACCCACAGCGGCAATTCCCGCCCCACAGTACTTGGCTACGTCCTCGATGAATTTCCTCCGGGTGATTTCCTTGCTCATTTCCCTTCTCCTTTCTAAGGGTTAAGAAATTTTCGGGTTAGAAGACAAGCGAGCCCTTCAACGCCCCAAGCGACAGGCAATCTCCCCCCTTTCTTTTTTGATTTTCCCCTGAAGAGATGGGTGATTCACCGATGCAAATCCGCCCCATGGATTCCCCGTTTGAAAATGAAAAAGGTTAAAGGTAAGGTATGACGAGCTTAAATCTGGCCTAATTAATTTATCCTTTTGGCAAAAATTGTCAAGAAATTTTTTCTTGACTCTTTTGCTGGGGAATTTGAAGATTTGAACAAAAATCTTCCTCCCGGCCGCCTGCTTGAATCAGGGAATATCCTTATTTGTGTATTCTGGAAACCTGGTGATTATGATAAGCTAATTCGTCCGGTAAGACCGGCGCCTCTCCGGACGAAGAGGAAGGGATGAAAGAAGCGAAACGTAACCTCCTGCTTTTGCCCGAGACCTATGCCGTTTGCCGGCTGGAGAAGGACGCTCCGGCACCGGATTGGGGGACCCGGGGTCTTTTTTTCTCCGTCACCCGCACCGAAGAGGAACTTTCGGTGGTCTGCCCGGATGCCCACGTTCCCGATGGAGTAAGAAGGCAGGGCGGATGGAGGGTGTTGAAGGTCGAGGGCCCCCTGGATTTTTCTTTGACCGGGATCCTGGCGTCTCTGACCGCCCCCCTGGCCAGGGAGGGGATCAGCGTCTTTGCCCTGTCTACCTATGACACCGATTATCTCTTAGTGAAAGAAGAGAAGCTGGAGAAGGCGATTCAAGCGCTGCGGGAAGAAGGATACGCGATAAACAAAGTTCGGAGTTCGGAGTTGGGAGTTCGGAGTAGAAGAAAAAGGCTCAGACCCGAAGGGAGTTCGCCGAAGTCCGCTCGTCCCCGCAAATCTTGAATTCTTTTCAGGAGCATATGATGGAATTTCATGTTGCCCAACGAACCGAGTCTTTTCAAGAATCCGTCATCCGCAAGATGACCCGGGTGTGTCAGCAGTACCAGGGGATCAACCTGGCCCAGGGGTTTCCGGAGAAGGATCCCCCCGAAGAAGTGCTGCAAGAGGCGCTCAGAGCCATCCGGCAGGGAAACAACCAGTACTCAATCACCTGGGGCCTGCCGGCCCTGCGCGAGGCGGTGGCCGGGAAAGTTTCCCGTTTCGCCGGCCTGAAGGCGGACCCGGAGAGGGAGGTCACCATCACCTGCGGGAGCAGCGAGGCGATCGTGGCTTCCCTGATGGCCCTGGTGAACCCCGGCGAAAAGGTGATCGTCTTCGAGCCTTTCTACGAAAATTACCTCCCCGGATTGACTCTCTGCGGCGGAATCCCTGAATTCGTCCGCCTGCGGGATCCGGACTGGGCCCTGGACCCGGATGAACTGAAGAAGGCCTTTTCCCGAAAGCCCAAGGCGGTGATCCTGAACACGCCGGCCAATCCCTCCGGGAAAGTTTTCTCCCGCGGGGAAATGGAAATGATTGCCCGCTTCTGCCGGGAGAATGGGGCCTACGTAATTACCGATGAGATCTACGAGCACATCCTCTACGATGGGCTCCAGCACCTCCACATGGCCAGCCTGCCGGGAATGTGGGAACGGACGGTCACCATCAGCGGCATCTCCAAGACCTACAGCGCCACCGGATGGCGGGTGGGTTACGTGATCGCTCACCACGGCCTCATGTCGGCCATCCGTAAGTGCCACGACTACATGGTCGTCGCCGCCCCCACTCCCTTCCAGATGGGGGCGGTGGTGGCCATGGGCCTTCCCGATTCCTACTATCGGGACCTAAAGGAATTCTACCGGGAGCGCCGGGATTTTCTGCTGAAGGTTTTTGAGGACCTTTCCGTTCCGGTCTTCCGGCCCGCGGGAGCCTACTACATGATGATCCGGATCGACGGGCTGGGCCGCGGGGACGACGAGGCCTTCGCCATGGCCCTGGTGGAGAAGGCCGGTCTGGCCGTGGTGCCGGGGTCGAGCTTCTACCACCGTCCCCAGGACGGCCGGGACAAGGTCCGCTTCTGCTTTGCCAAAAAGTGGGAGACCCTGAATCAGGTCAAGGAAAGAATGGAGAGGTTTTTAAAGAGATAGGGGGTTTCCTGCCTCCAAGTTTGTTTTTTCCTGCATGCAAGAGTTTTCCTCTGCCTCTCGGGCCTTCTTCATAAGAATTCGGAAAAGGAGGATTGGCTATGGAAAAGCGAAAAAGGAGAGAAACCCCGGGAGAAGAAGAGCTCTGCTATCTTCCTGCCCTGAAGCTCAGGGACTTGATCCGGAAAAAGGTCATCTCCCCGGTAGATGTGGTCCGGACGTTTCTCCAGCGGATCGAGAAGGTAAATCCCATCATTAATGCCTATTGTACCGTTGTTCCAGAACCAGCCTTGAAGGCGGCGAAAAGGGCTGAGACCGCGATCATGAAAAAAGGCTCGGTTAACGCCCTCCATGGAGTCCCCGTCTCCATTAAAGACGTTACTTTAACGGCCGGGATTCGGACCACTTTCGGGTCGAAGGTGTACGAAAATTTTATTCCCAACCAGGATGCCCTGGTGGTGGAAAGATTGAAGAAGGCCGGAGCGATTATTCTGGGAAAGACAAATACCCCCGAATTTGCTGCTGGAGGGTCCACCTTCAACAAAGTGTTTGGGATCACCCGGAACCCCTGGAACCCAGATTTCAACAGCGGCGGATCCAGCGGGGGAGCAGCGGCCGCCATTGCCGCCGGGTTAGGTCCCCTGGCCCAAGGAAACGATCTGGGAGGATCCCTCCGCATCCCTGCCAGCTTCTGCGGAGTGGTGGGATTACGACCTTCCCCCGGCCGGGTTCCCTCGGTGCCGAATGAACTCTGTTGGGATCCATTTAACGTCGAAGGGCCCATGGCCCGCACGATCGGGGATCTGGCTTTGATGCTGGAGGTTATATCCGGCCCGGATGATCGCAGCCCGATTTCCTTGCCGGAAGAAAAAAAGGGATTTCTGGGGGCGGTGAAAAATCCTTCCATGAAAGGCTTCAGGGTGGCCTGGGGAGGGAATTTAAACTTGACTCCGGTGGATCATGAGGTCCTGCAAATCACCCAAGCGGCTGCCAAAATGTTCCTCCGGCTGGGATGCAGGGTGGAAGAGAAGGCGCCCGATTTCGGGGGGGTGAGAGAAACAGCCCTCATCTACCGGGGATTGCGGTATGTATCCTTGTACCAAGATCGGCTGGAGGATCCGGAATTCAAAAGCCTGGTCAACCCTCTGGTGATCGGAAATGTGGAACAGGGGCTGAAATTTTCCATCCGCGATCTGGCCCGGGCGGAGCGGCAAAGGTCTGATCTGTGGCAGAGGGTGAAAGCGTTTTTCGATGAATACCGATTTGCTCTTGACTCCCACCGTCCCCATCCCGCCCTTTCCCGCGGAGACGATCTTTCCCACGGAAGTCAACGGGAAACCCATGGAGAATTACATCGACTGGGTCATGCTGACCTATGCTTTCAGCGTGCTGGGTTTGCCGGCCATATCGGTCCCGTGCGGGTGGACTCAGAACGGTCTGCCGGTCGGGCTGCAAATCGTTGCCCGGCGGCACGGGGAGGCAATTCTATTGAAAGCCGCGGCCGCCTTTGAAAATGCAGCCCCCTGGACGGACAGGCGCCCTTCTTTTTCGGGTTTTAGCCAAGGATGAAGAGTACCGTCCTTTGGGTTCTACAGAATTTTCTTGACAATTATTTCCCAAATGACTTAGAAATAGCCAGACTGATTATTTTTTGACCATATCCAATTCCCGACGATCTCTCCAGCTGGGTCAAAACAAGAACCTTGTAGAGAGTGGCCCTGCTTGTTTGTTCGCTTTGCGCAAGTCGATTTCGAAGCCGAAGAGGAACGACATGCGCGGACAGAACGATCTTCAGGTTCAGCTTTCAAAGGACCTCTCATTCAATCCATCCCTCCCCGTTTACCCTCCGGAAAGAGTGATCCGGGTTGTAGGTGAAGTTACGGGAACCTCCTGCTTTTTCTTCCGTTTCCAACTGGGGACCGGGGCTCATCCCCAAATTCTTTCCGAGCCGGATCCAAGAAATTCAACCTCTCTGGCCGGTTGCCAGAAATGGATGGAGCTGGGGCACGACCTCCAACCTTTTCAGAAAAAGTCCGTTAGAAGCCTTCAATCCTGCTTGATCGAAACCTAAACGCGGAGGAGGAAGAAATCATGAAGCCCGGTTACGTCGTCGTGGTCGCAGCCGTCATTGCCTTGATCCTCTCGATTGTTGCCGCATCGTACGGGTCTTTCGCCGCCTACATGGTGATGATCCCCTCTTGGTTCATTGTGATCCTCATCTTCGTCTGGGCAATGGAGAAAATGGGAAGGTCGAAGTACGTCGAAGAGAAAATTGAGGAAAGGGGGGAGAAAAAATGACCTTGACCATGATGGCCTGGATCTTTTTCTTGATTTACATCGCGGCTCTCGTTTATTTGGGTTGGCTGGGCCAGCGTAAAACCAAGACCCTCACCGATTTTGTGGCCGCCAAGCAGAGCTACGGGTGGTGGTGGCTCAGCCTGGCGACCATGGCCCAATGGTGCAGTGCCGCGGCCTTTATGGGCCAGCCCGGCCTCGGCTACAATATCGGGTTCCCGGCCCTCTGGTACGTGATCGGGTACATTTTTTCGGGCTTTGCCTGGGCTCTGTCCATCTACGGAATGTGGCAGGCAGGAGCCAGAACGGGGGCCCGCTCGACCCCCAATTACCTCGGCATCCGTTTCAACAGCAAGGCGATTCAATTGATCGCCGCCCTGATTACCCTGATGATGATCTTCTATGTGGCCGCCCAGTTTGTGGGCATCGGGTGGGTTTTCATGGTGGCCTTGAAGATCCCGTCCTACCTGATCGGTTGTATCATCGCCGCTTTCATCACCGCCGGGTACATCTGCGCGGGAGGGACCCATTCGGACATCCTCACGGACGCCCTGCAGGGGGCGGTCATGGTGATCGTGGCCCTGATCGCCCTCTTTACCGCTTTCCTATTGGTGGTGAAAGGGGGTCCCGCCGGGGTCAACGCCAGCATAACCGCCCAGAACGCGGCGATCGGCTGGCACAACACCTTCAGCTCTTTCGCCCCGGCCTTCATGCCCTGGGCGGCTGTTTCCATCTGCGTCGCTCTGGGATTCGGAGCCCTTTCGCCGCAGATGTCCAAGAATTTCCTGGCTCTGCGGTCTTCAGTGGACATCAAAAAGATGGTCATTTTTTCCGCCATCCTGATGATCATCATGAGCTTCATGATGCTCGCCGGGATCGGGATCCGGGCCCTCTACGGGACGCATCCCGAATTGGGCCCCCTGTTGGCCAAATCGCCCGATCAGGCTATCATCCAGTTCTTTACGCGGGAATTTCATCCGATCTTGGGAGCTTTTCTGGTGGTCGGCATCCTCTGCGCGATCATGTCCACGGCAGACGGCCTCTACCTGGTTATTTCCACGGCCATAACGACGGATATCTACCGCGATATGATCGCCCCCAAGATTCACAAGAATATCCCCCCAGAAGCGCTTGATCGGAGGGCGCTTATCCTCAACCGGATCATGATTCTGGTCATCGCCGTGGTCAGCCTCTGGATCGCCATTCCCCCGCCCAAATTCCTGACCGTTCTGCTATGGACCGGGCTGGGGGGCTTCACCGTGGCCATCAGTCCGAGCCTCATCTTGGGAGCGCTCTTCCGGCGGACCACAAGGGTTGCTACCCTCGCTTCGATGATCGGATCGATTGCGGTCTATGTCTATTTGATCACCCTCGGGGGGATGCATCCTTTCCCGGCGATCGGCTACGGGCTGATCGTCTCCCTGGGACTGCACCTGATTGTGAATCCTTTCACCAAGCCCGAGCCGGAAGAACATCTGAACAGAATTTTTGGTAAGCGCCGGGCGATGTAAGGAAAAAGGTTCGAGTAGGGGCGACCCGCCGGGTCGCCGCATGGAGTTCGTAGGGGCGGGTTTGAAACCCGCCCCTACTCGAACGGTGAAAGAAGGTGCTTTATGAACGTGGGGACTCTATTCACAAAGGCGGCTCGCAGCTTTCCCGAAAGGCTGGCCATTGCCTATGGCGAGAAGGAATGGACCTACCGGAAGGCCAATGAACGGGTCAACCGGCTGGCCAATGCCCTTCGGGGTTTAGGGATTCAGAAGGGCTCCAATGTGGCTATTCTTCTCCATAATTGCCCGGAGTTCCTGGAGACCCTTTTTGCCTGTTTTAAGGCCGGAATCGGGTCGGTCCCCACTAATTTCCGCCTCCATCCCAAAGAATGCAGTTTCATCATTGATAATTCGGAGGCGGAGGCGGTCATCCTGGGGGAAGATTTCCGGGATCCCCTCTCCGCCCTCCGGGGGGAGATGCCCCGGGTCAAACACTACATCTGCATCACCGAGCCGCTGGAAGGAATGCTCCGCTATGAGGCTTTGATCAAAGATCAACCCTCTACCTTCGCCGACGAAGAGGTCGAAAGAGATCACCTGGCCTGGCTGTTTTATACTTCCGGAACCACCGGCAGGCCCAAAGGAGCGATGCTTACCCATCATAACCTGATGGTCATGACCATGAATTTCTATGCCGATATGTGTTCTTTAGGCCCGGAAGATGCAATCCTCCATGCCGCCCCCTTAAGCCATGGAAGCGGGCTCTATTGCCTTCCCAACGTGGCCAAGGGGGCTGCCAATATCATTCTGCCATCCAAAACTTTCGACCCCAAAATCGTTTTTGAAACCATCCAGAGAAGAAGAGTGACCAACATCTTCATGGCTCCAGCCATGATCAAACGTCTGATCCTTTCCCCGGAAATTGACCGTTATGACTTGAGCAGTCTCAAATGTATCAATTACGGCGGGGCCCCCATCCTGGTGGAAGACCTCAAGGCCGCGGTAAAAAAAATGGGCCAGGTCTTCGTTCAGCTCTTTGGACAGGCCGAGGCCCCCATGACCATCTCCTACCTGAGAAAAGAAGAACATCTCCTGGAGGGAACGGAAGAACAGATGAGGCGGTTGACCTCGGCGGGGATCCCCCGGACTGATTTGGAAGTGAAGATCGTGGATGATATGGACCGGGATCTTCCGCCGGGAAAGATGGGGGAGATCGTAGTTCGGGGAGAGGTGGTCATGAAGGGATACTGGAAAAGTCCCGAGGCGACGGCCGAAACCCTAAGGGGCGGATGGCTGCACACCGGCGACCTGGGCATCATGGATGAGAAGGGCTATGTGTATATCCTCGACCGGGCCAAGGATATGATCATCAGCGGAGGGGAAAATATCTACTCCCGGGAAATCGAGGATGTGATCATCAAACACCCCGCCGTTCTGGAAGTGGCCGTGATCGGAGTTCCCGATGAAAAATGGGGAGAATCCATCAAGGCCATTGTCTCCCTGAGGGAAGGGAAGAAGGCAACGGAGGAAGAAATCGTCAACTTCTGCAAAGAATATTTGGCCAGTTTTAAAAAGCCGAAATCGGTGGAGTTCATCGACGCCATCCCCAAGAACGCCTACGGAAAAGTTCTCAAGAGGGAGCTGAGAGAAAAGTACTGGAAAGGGGAATCCCGCCGGGTGAGGTGATGGCTCCTTCCGCGTTCAAAAGGGCGGATTGACGGTCATCATGGTGAAGACGTCCATGCCGTTGGCTTCGGCCTTGGTCTTTTCCCCGTTGATCACCCGGACCAGGCAGTCGATCATCTCTTCCCGGAATTCTTCCATCGGCGTTCCTTCCACCAATCGACCGGCATTCATGTCGATGTCGTCCCTCATGGCCTGGTAAACCCTGGTGTTGCTAGCCACTTTGATCACCGGGACCGCGGGGAAACCGGCAGGAGTCCCCCGCCCGGTGGAGAAGAACATGACCTGGGAGCCGCTGGCGGCCAGGCCGGCCATGGAATCTCCGTCGTAGCCCGGACCGTCCTGGAGGATCAGCCCTTTTTCCGTGGGCCACTCCCCATAATCCACGACCTGGTTGATCGCCGTCGTGCCGCCCTTGTGGATACACCCCATGGATTTCTCCGCGATCGTGCTCATGCCCCCGTCCATGTTGCCGGGGGAGATGACCCAACTGGCCAAAGGCCCCATAATATCTTTGGTCCGCTGCTCGGCCTGGTCGATCATCGCAACGATCTTCCTGGCCACCTCTTCATTTTTCGCCCGCCGGGTGAGCACATGGGTGGTTCCGATCATCTCCGTGTTCTCCCCGAAAATGACGCTGCCCCCTTTCCCCACGACCCAGTCGGAGACCGATCCCAGGGCCACGTTGGCGGTCACCCCGGACATGGCGTCGGAACCCCCGCATTCCATGGCCACCAGGAGTTTATCCCAGGGCATGGGAACGCGCCGCTGAGCGCTGATTTCCGTCAGCATCCGCCGGGCAGCTTCGATCCCTTTCTTGGCGGTTTGCAGGGAACCGGACTCCTGGACTTCAAAAACGGCGACGGGCTTCTCGGCTTTCTCGATGAAGGGCCGGAAAGCCCTGGTGTTGGCCCGCTCGCAACCCAACCCGATGACCACCGCCGCCCCCACGTTGGGGTGGTGGACCAGGCTGGCCAGGATGCGGAAGAGAATCTGGGTTTCCCGGGCGCTGCCCCGCCCGCACCCGTAGGCATGGGGGACGCAGACCGCCTCGGGGACTTCCCGGGAGATTTTGTTGATCACTCCATTTACGCAGGAGACCGTGGCCAGGACCAGGACATGGTTGCGGACGCCGAATTTTCCGTTCTTTCTCTCGTAGCCGGTGATCTCCCTCATTTCTTCCACCTTTTGCTCTCCAGGTTGTGGATATGGACCCATTGGCCTTTTTTGATATCCCGGGTGCAGACCGCCACCACTTCCCCGTATTTGATGATTTCTTCGCCGGCCGGGATGTCCCGGAGAGCCGCCTTGTGGCTGGCGGGAATCTTTTCCAGGACCGGAAAACCCTCAGTCCCCTTGGCCTTGACTTCCTCTCCGGCGGCCAGGTCCCGCAGGGCGACGATCACGTTGTCGCGGGGATGAATCAGTAAAGCGTTTTCCTTCATCAGACCCCTCCAAAAAAGCAGAGAGCGAAGAGCAGAGAGCATAGAGTATAGAGCAAAAAATTCGGTTTTTCGAACTCTCTGCTCTCCGCTCTCTGCTCTATGCTTCTTTCTTCTTCATGTACATCATCGTCCCATCCTGAACGACCGCCACCTTGGCCGAACCGGGAAAATCCTTTTCCAGGATGGCCAGGACCTCGGGCCAGGTCTTGACGAATACTGCGTCGTCCACGTGGGCGACGAGGTCCAGGCTGGTCCGGTCCGGGTAGGGGGCCAGGACGATGAGTTTCTTCATAAACATGTTGACGAAGCCCCTGGGCCGGGGGTTGAAATGGCGCCCGCCGTAATCGCTCCCCCAGACTCTCATCACGTAGTGGGGGACCTGCCCCTCCGGAGCGTCGGAGATGAGAACGGCTACTCCTTCTTTGGGTTTCAGCAGCATCAGGGAGAAGAAGAGGGCGATGGCCGACTCGTTGGCTTTGGCGTAGGCGTTGCAGATCGCCAGGTCGTAGCCGGAGGAATAAGGGATCCCGTAATGCTCCTTCCCCTCCTCCGCGCCCGCCGCGTGGGTGGCCTTGAAGGGGCCGGCATAGAGGTTGGTGATCTCCCCCCGCCGGTTGACCAGACAGTCGATTTTGAAATTCAGCCCCACCGCATCCCCGGCGGCGTCGCACTCGGCCCGCATGATGTTGTTCTCGAAGTTCCCCAGCCCGGTCCGCTCCCGGTCCCGGTAGAGCTGGTTGTGAAACTGGTTGATGGTTTCGATCCCGGCCACCCCCGGGAGGATGAGCTTGGCCCCTCCCCCGAATCCCACGTGGACGTGGGGGGTGATGCAGCCGATGGCGATCTTCAGGTCGCAGGCCATGAACTCCCGGTTGAACCAGAGTTCCACCCCGGTGGGGGTCCTTCCCACCCGCACGGTGTTCTGGAAAGGATCGTGGTTGTACACGGCGTAGTTCTCCACGATCTCCTCCCCCAATTTCTTGCGGGCGTTGATCATGTCGTAAGTCCCGTGGGTTCCCAGGCCCCAGATAAACCGGATCTGGTCTTTCTTCATCCCGGCCCGGTGAAGGGCGGAAACCACATGGGGAGCGACTTCCTTGACCGGGGTCGGGCGGGTCATGTCGTCGAAGACGATGACCGCCTGTTTCTTCCCCCGGGCGAGATCTTCCAGGGGCGGACCCTGGACAGGGCGCTCGATCTTTTCCCGGATCTGCTGCGGGGTGATGGCTGGTTTTTCAAAACCGGGCGGGTTCAGGTTCTGAACGTCCCACCGGTCGGGAAAGGTCAGTTCCCACTCCTGGTTCTCGTACCAGAGGCGGGAGGGGATGGAGATTTTCTGCATGCCAAACTCCTAGGATAGCAGAGAGCTTAGAGCTGAGAGCAGAGAGCAAAAAAATAAAGGGGCGCTTTTTCGAACTCCACGCTCTCCGCCCTTTGCTCCTTGCTTTCGTTAGCCGACCAGGATGACGATGACTTTGCGGGGCCCGTGCATTCCCTTGAAGAGAACTCCCTGGATGTCGCCGGTCATGCTCGGGCCGGTGATGAAGACGAACTGGCTGGGATATTCCCCCTTTTTCCCGAAGACCTTTTCGATGGCCTGCTCGTAGACCGGGACGAGTCGGTCCACGGGCACGATGGCGATATGGAGAATCGGGGCCACGGATACCAGCCGGGCCTGGTCCTTGTTGATGATGAGCCCGATGGTTGCCGACTCCGCCACGGCGAAGTCGGCCCCGGTGATTCCCGCCTGGGCCTGGTCGAAGACGGCGTCCCGGTAAGAATTCCGGTCCGGGAAATCATGAGGGGTCATGACCTGGATGCCGTTCTTCTGGCCCCAGGACGCCAGGTCGAGCCTGGAAATCACATCGTCGGTGGAAGTCATGACCTTTTTCAACCCCTCTTCCGCGGCAACCACCGTAAGCCGATCCAAAGCTTCCTGGAAGTCTTTGACCCGGTGGACCACGACCGCCTCTTCCGCCAGCCGGGCGGTGAATTCGGCGATCAGCTGTTCCCGGTCCATGGAGAGCGTTTTATAGGGGGGCAGGGAGGGCCGGGTGGGAACCTCGGCCTTCGGCGCCGCCTTCAATTTCGCCAGTATTTCATCCCGTACACTCGTTCCATTTGTACCTCCTCAACAAGCTCTGAAGCTCATAGCTCAAGTCCTCAAGCTCAACTTCAACCTCTAACCTTCAGCCTTGACCTCTCTCCTTCTTTATCTTCTTCCACCGGTCATGAAAGGTTTCCCCGGCCATGGCCGGGATGTCCCGGGTACGGAACCACCCTCCGAAGGGGCCCTTGGCTTTGCGGACCACCCCGTCCTGGGCATCCTTATTCATGATGGGCCGGGCCATGCGCACCCCCATGTTCCAGGCCCAGGGTGTGCTGGCTGCCCAGCCCCACATCTTGAAGAACTGCCTTTCCATCCAGGGGCGGTCCACGCTCTTGAAACTTTGGGTCTCCCAGAACATCTTTGGCCCGGTAATACAGGAACAGACTCGGGTGATCGATTCCCACCGGGCAAAAGCTCTTGCAGGCTCCGCACAGGGTGGAGGCCCGGTAGAGTTCCTGCGTTTTCTCCAATCCCAGGAGCATCGGGTTCAAAACCTGTCCCATGGGGCCGGAGTAAGCCCACCCGTAGGCATAGCCGCCGATCTGCCGCCAGACGGGGCAGGCCACCAGGCAGGCCCCGCAGCGGATGCAGCGGAGGGCCTCCCGGGCCTTGGCGTCCTGGTAGATCTTGGACCGTCCGTTATCCACGATGACGATGTAAAGCTCTTCGGGACCGTCGATCTCGTCCTTTTTCTTGGGCCCGCTGTCCATGGATACGTAGACCGAGAGTCTCTGGCCGGTGCAATTCCGGCACAGGAGCCGGACCATGTGGAGGGCATCCTTCATGGTGGGAATCACCTTTTCCAGGCTCATCACCGACACCTGGACCGGGGGAGACGATTTGGTGAAGCGGATGTTCCCTTCGTTCTCCACGTTGATGATCGTGCCGGTTTCGGCCACCGCCATGTTCACCCCGGTAATCCCCATCTGGACGTGATGGAACTTGTCCCGCAGGAAGAGACGGGCCGCGTAGCCCAGCTGGACGGGGTCCAGGGTCGGCTCCTTCAGTCCGATTTTTTCGATGAAGAGGTCCCGGACCTCTTCCACCGGGACGTTGATGGCCGGGCCCACGATGTGAAACGGGGGGCGGTGGAGCTGCTGGGCGATGAACTCGCCGAGGTCGGTTTCCCAGACCTCGATTCCGTTTTTTTCCAGGAGTTCGTTGAGGGCGGTCTCTTCGGTGACCATGGATTTCCCTTTGGTCACATACTTGATCCCCTTTTCCTTGGCCAGGTTTTTTATGAACTCATTGGCCTCTTTGTCGTCCCGCGCCCAGACGACCTTCATCCCGTTGGCCTTGGCGTTCTTCTCGAACTCCTCCAGAAGCTCCGGCAGCCGGGCCAGGACTTCGGCCCGGATCGCGGCCCCGCAGGCCATGGCCGCCGTTGAGGTCGGGGAGGCTGCTCATCCCGGCGTCCCGCTTGGCCTTCATCACCGGGGGGATTAATTTGAGGAAGAGGCGGGAGCGCTCGTTTTTCAACTCCTTTTTGGCCAATTCGGTGAATTGTTCGGTCTTAATTTCCATATTGGGCCTCCCTGCCGTTGGTGGCCAGGAAGCTGGCCAGGTGCATGACCTTCTTTCCGGGGTGGTTGCGGTTCAGGTAGCCGCCGATGTTGAGAAAGCAGCCGGGCTCATTGAGGACCAGCAGGTCAGCGCCACTGGCCAGGAAGCTTTCCACCTTGTCTTTCACCATGGATTCGGAGATATCCGGGAAGTCGTTGGCAAATTCTCCCCCGAAGCCGCAGCAGGAATCGGCGTTGTCGAGGGGGACCAGGTGGGCGCCCTTTACCGCTTGGATCAGCTTTTTGGGCTGCTCCGAAACTCCCAGGCCCCGGAGGATGTGGCAGGATTCGTGGTAGGTCACCTTTCCCTGGAAGGAGGCCCCCACATCCTCCACTTTCAGCACATCCACCAGGTACTGGGAGAATTCGTACAACCGGGGGGCGAGCGCCTCGGCCCGCCGCAGCCAGTCCGGCTCACCCTCCAGGATCTCAGGATAATGGTCTTTGACCATGCAGACGCAGGAGCCCGCGGGACTCACGATCACCTCGTCCTTTTCAAAGACCGAGATGAAATGCTTGGCCACCTTTTTGGCCTCTTCCCGGTAGCCGGCGTTCATCGCCGGCTGGCCGCAGCAGGTCTGCTCTTCATGATAGATCGGGTTGACCCCCACGCGGCGGAGGATATTCACCACCGCCTCCCCGATTCGGGGGGCGAAGAGATCAACCGTGCAGGGAATGAATAGGGATACCGTTTTCATCACGGACTCCTTTCTACAGGAATACGGATTGCGGAATTCGGAATACAGAATAAGAAAGGAAAGCACCAAATCTCAAGCACCAAAGGGGTAAAGACAGCCCGGTGCTTCCCCGTTTAGAATAACACATCCCCGGAGAACTTCAATGGCTGCAGAAGCGAGGCCCCGGGATTTCGGTCTTTCCTCTTGATGAAGGTTCCGATCCCTTGGTCCAAGAAACACGGATATGCAGAATTCCAGGAAAAGCCGGCACCCCCACAAAGGGGTTCCCCCGCCAATGCGCTTTCATCGTCCTATTTCTATCAGAGAAAAAAGAAAACGGTCAAGAGAAAAGCGGATTTGGCCCGGGCGTGAGGTCAGGAGCTTGGGAAGAAGGGGGGGTGGAGTGCAGGGCAGCCCTGAACCACGTAGGATTCATGGCTATGCCCTGAACCTTGCATGGTTCAGGGCGCATTCCGAATTTGTTTGGGTGGATAAGAAATAGGCCAGCAGGCCAGGAAAGCCAGCAAAGGCAGGACAAAAGTGATCTGCAGGGCGGAGGGAACTCCCCAGTGGTCGGCGACCCAACCCAGGATCGTGGTGGAAACTCCCCCGATCCCCATGGAGAAGCCCAGGATTAGCCCGGAGGCCATTCCCAGGTTCTGGGGCATGAAGCTCTGGGCCATGGCCATGGTCGTGGAGTTGGAGGAGATCAGGACCAATCCGGCGAGGGTGAAGAAGATCAGAGAGAGAGTCCCCTCGGTGGCAAAGAAAAGGCAGAGAAAGATCGAACTCAAACCCAGGGTGATGAGGACCATCTTTTTATAGCCATATCGGTCGGCGAGAGGACCCCCGGCCAGGATGCCGACGGTTCCGGCGAACAGAAAAATAGAGAGGTATTGCCCGGCGACCATCGGGTCCCGGTTAAGAAAACTGATGAAATAGAAGGGTACAAAAGTCATCAAGCCCAGACGGGTCGCCGATCTTAGAACCACGACCAGGATGAGAAGCACCATGGAGAGGTAGCTTTGCTGGCTTGAACTTGTTTTTTGGCTGGGAGCGCCCTGATGAGCAAGAGGGCCGGCCTCGACTTTCCAGTAGGGAAGGAGAAGAAAGATGGCGGTTATGACCACCCCGGGGATGATAAACAGAAGGGAGCCTTGGAGGCCGAGGTGGACAAAGAAAAAGGTCGCCAGAATGGGTCCCACCGCGAATCCCAGATTGCCGCCGAAATGGAAGATAGAAAAGATCGTCGCTTTTTTCTTTCCGCTCAAAAGGCTTACGGTCTTGAACCCTTCAGGATGGTAACTGGCCTGGCCGAGGCCGCTTACCGCGGCAAAGAGCAGAATCCACGAGTAAGAGGGGCCCAGGCCCAGGAGTCCCAACCCCAGAGAAGCGAGCAAGGGGCCCACGGGAAGGAGCCACCTGACGGACCAGCGGTCGGAAAGGTAACCGAATATGGGTTGAATGACCGATGAGGTCACAGTTGAAAACCAGGATGATGGTGGCGGTCATGGTGTAGGAAAGGCTGAGGGATTCTTTGATGAAGGGCAGGAAGGCGGGAAGGGCGCCGGTATTGATGTCGGTGACGAAATGCCCGGCGATCAGAAGAACCAGAGCATTCCAATTCATGATAAAAACGTAATCGTCCCCCTCCCGAAAAGTCAAGAAAATTTTTCCCGGCCTGATTTTTCAATTTTATGTTATATTGACTCGGTTTGCCCGGGAAACCGCATTTTAAACTCAGGGCAAGATATTGGGGCGGGCTAAGGCATAATCCCGCGACCCAAGGAGATGGATGTTTTGCCCAATGAATAAAGAAGGAGGAAAGAAGATGAAAAGGATCGGATGGAAATTGGGGATCGTCGTCTGCGCGGTGGCCCTGGCGGTTTTCGCCGGCCACCCTGCATGGGCTCAGGCTAAAAAAGTCGTGATCAAGGTGGCCAATGCCGGGCCGAACGTACCGGACAACCGGACGGTCATGGCCTTGGAAATGTTCAAACGGGTGGTGGAAGGCCAGACCCAGGGAGCGATCGAGGTCCGGGCCTACCATGCCTCCTCATTGGGAAACGAGAGAGAGGCTCTGGAAGGAATCAAGATCGGGACCATCGAGATGGGAACCCTTTCTTCGGGCGCGGTGCCGGGCTTCTTCGCCCCGGTCATGGTCTATGATATCCCCTACCTCTTCTCCTCCGCGCCCCTGGCCTGGGAGGTCTTCAATGGCGGGTTCGGCCGGGAATTTTCCGAGGCCATGCGAAAAGCGACGGGCGTCCGGATCCTGTCCACCACCGAAAACGGTTTCCGCAACTTCACCGCCAACAAGCCGTTGAAAAAGCCCGAGGACCTAAGAGGGCTCAAGATCCGCACCATGGAACATCCCGCCTACATCGCCATGATGAAATCTTTCGGAGCGGAACCCACGCCCATCGCCTTCGGGGAACTCTACATGGCCCTCCAGCAGAGGGTGGTGGATGCCCAGGAGAACCCCATCGTCCTCATCCACGACATGAAATTCAACGAAGTCCAGAAGTACGCTATTCTGGACGGGCATGTGTACAATCCCCTCTTCGTGTTCATCAACGATAAGTTTTTCAATTCTCTGACCGTGTCCCAGCGGAACATCCTTCAGGACGCGGCCAAGCTCCTGGCCACGGCCCACAACGGATTCAGCCAGCGCCAGAATATCCTGGGGGTCGAGGAGCTGAAGAAAAAGGGGATGGAGATCTATATGCCCTCGCTGGAGGAGATCGACAGCTTCCGCAAAATCGCCCAGCCCGCCGCCCTGAAATTCATCAAGGAAAAAGCGGGGGAAGACTGGGTGAACAAGATGCTGAAGGCGGTCCAGGAAGTGGAAGCGTATTACCGTTTCAAGAAATGATGAACTCTTCCCAGGCTGAATCCTGATCCCATGCAGGAAAAACCTTCTTGCCCCCCTTTGCAAAAGGGGGGCGGGGGGATTTCTGTGGAAAGCGATTATCAACAAATATGCCACCCTCTTCTCCCTCACCGGGCCCCCGCGGGGCTCTTCAAATTCTGCTCGACTCCCTGGAGGCGGCCAGCCGGTTCTGCAACCGGGTGTCCCGCTTCATTTTGATTGTCGCCGGGATCGTCATGTCCTTAGTGGTCTTCCTCCAGGTGGTCTTCCGTTTTTTCATAAAAATCCCTCTGCCCTGGTCTGAGGAACTGTCCCGGTATCTGATGGTCTGGGTAGGGATGATGGGGGCTTCCTTGGCCCTTTATGAAGGAAGGCACATCGGCGTCGATCTCCTGATGGGGCGGCTGCGGGGCTGGGTTCGCCAGGTTCTCATGACCGCGGCCATCCTGGCCGTCATCTGGTTTCTATGGCTGCTGGTGCGCGAGGGCGCAGGCCTGGCTCTGCAGAATTATTCCCAGCTTTCCCCGGCCATGATGATTCCCATGCTCCTTCCCTACAGTGCGATTCCCGTGGGCGGAGTTTTCATGCTGATCCAGATCTTCCGCCACCTGGTCCATACGCTGTTGGGCGAAAGAGTCCGGGTCGTTCTGGAGGAGCGGGAAACATGCTGAGCACCATGGGGTTGGTTTTCTTTATCTGCATGTTTTTGGGAGTTCCCATCGCCTTCTGCCTGGGAATTACGGCCACGGTTTCTCTCCTCATCCTGGATATGCCTCTGCGGGTGGTGGCCCAGAGAATTTTCACCGGCATCGACTCTTTTCCCCTCATGGCCGTTCCCTTCTTCGTCCTCGCCGGGGACCTGATGAACGTGGGCGGGACGACGATCCGCCTGGTCCGTTTCGCCAACACCCTGGTGGGCTGGATCCGGGGGGGGCTCGCGCACACCACCATCGTGTCTTCCATGTTCCTTTCGGGAATCAGCGGTTCGGCGGTGGCCGACGCCTCGGCCATCGGAGGAATCCTGATTCCCGGAATGACCAAGGAAGGCTATGATGTGGACTTCAGCGCCGCGGTAGTGGCCTCGGCCTCGACCATGGGACCGATCATCCCTCCCAGCATCCTGATGGTTATCTACGGAGTGACCACGGGCGTTTCTATCGGCGCGCTTTTCGCCGCCGGATTCGTCCCCGGGGTGATCATCGGGGGCTGCCTGATGGCGGTGGCTTATGGAATCGCCCGCAAGAGAAACTTCCCCAAGCTCAAGCGGATGTCTTTCGCCGAGTTCGTCGCGGCCTTCCGGGAAGCGATCTTCGCGCTGATCGCTCCGGTGATTATCCTGGGCGGAATCCTGCTGGGGGTCTTCACCCCCACCGAGGCGGCGGTGGTGGCCGTGGCATACGCCTTTTTCGTCGGGGTTTTCATCTTCCGGGAACTGCGCATGGCCGAAATCCCCAAAATCCTGGTGCAGAGCGGCGTCACCACTTCCATCCTGCTCCTGGTCATCGGCACGGCGAACATCCTGGCCTGGGTTCTTTCGGCGGAACAAATCCCCCAGAAGATCGCCGAGATGATGCTGGGGGTTTCGAAGGACCCTTACTTCATCCTGTTCCTGATCAATCTTTTCCTGCTGGTGGTGGGAATGTTCATGGAGGGAGGAGCGGCGATCATCATCCTGGCTCCGGTCCTGGCCCAGGTGGCCCAGGCCGTGGGGCTCCATCCGCTTCACTTCGGGTTTGTGATGGTCCTGAACCTGACCCTGGGGCTCCTGACTCCGCCCCTGGGCGTCTGTCTCTTCGTGGCCTGCGGGATCGCCCGGATCTCCCTGGAGACGCTCGTCAAGGCCATCTACCCTTTTCTCATCGTGGAGATCGGAGTTCTCTTCCTCTGCAGCTACCTGCCATGGGTGGTGCTCTGGATACCCAGGCTGGTGGGATATGTATGAAGGGAGGAATCAGGACCTTTTGCCCACCGGACAGACTTTCAGGCAGACCGCGCAGGCGTGCCCGCCTTCCGTAACCCAGCCTAACTCTTTCTTCCGTTCGGCCCGGTAAGCGCTGCAGGCGAAGCGATCGATGTCCCAGTAGTGCCACAGCCCGCCGGGGAGAAAATTCGGGTCGGTGATCCCCTCGGCTTCGCGGGGAGAAAAGACCCTGGCCGGACAGCTTTTCAAACAGATCTGATCGCATTTTTCCGGCTGGCATAGATTTTCTTCCAGAGGAGTATCGAGTTTCAAAGGTGCATCGGTGATCACCGTTCCCCACCGCTGCCTCGGGCCGAATTCAGGGGTGAGAACGAGGGACTGGAGCCCAAAGCGCCCCAGGCCGGCAGCCACGGCGGCATGCTTCTGGGAAATATCCCCTCTCAGCTGTTTCCCATCCAGGGAATGGGGGCCCACTCCAACTGCCTGGTACCCTTCCCGAACCAGAGTATCGGTAATCCGGAGGATCAGCTGGTCGATGAAACCGTTCACGGCGAAATAGAGGGTATCGAACATCCGGCTGGGCGTGGTCTCCACCGTGGCGTCCGAAAGGCGCTTTCCCACGACGATCACCGCCCTGCATCCGGGCATGATGTCCTGGGGCCGGAACCCTGCGGGAGCCGCGGCCAGAGGCTGGGGAGAGGCGACTCCGAAGAGATCCCCCCCGCTCAGGGCGGTCATTTTCCGGAGCTTTAAAGTCAATTCATAATCTATTTTTTCCTTTTTCATTGAAGCGACCATCTCTTTTCGTTCCTCCCCGTATTGTTCATATCCTATATACCCGCATGCGAAGAACGGTCAAGTATTTTCATTCCACTGCAGAACGCAGAATGGATAAATTCCGCATTCGGCATTCCGAATTCCGCATTTAGACAGATTCTTCTTTGACAAGGTTCTGGGAATGTGTAAAATAAATCCGAACTTCATAGCTTCTGAGGGTGACGAAGACGCTGGCCGTTTTTACAGCGGATTGGTGCGGGATCACCGCTTAAAATGCGGAATGCGGAATTCGGATTGCGGAATGGATATCAAGAAACGAAAAAATTCCGCATTCCGCACTTTGAATTCCGAATTTGAAGGAGGTTTTGGAAATGGGTTTCATGGTTGACGCGGATGTGGTGCTGTTCAACGGGAATGTAATCACCGTGGATGGGAAAAAGGCTCGGGCCCAGGGTGTGGCCATCAAGGATGGCCGAATCCTGTGGGTGGGGACGAACGAAGGGGTTAAACAGGCGATCGGAAGGGGTACGCAGGTCCGGGATTTGAAGGGGATGACCGTGGTTCCCGGATTTATCGAATCCCACAACCACACCCTGATGTTCGGCCTGGGGTTGAGTTCTATCGATCTGACTAAAGTTTCCTCGATCGAAGAGATCATTGCCCTGGTCAAGGAAAGAGCTGCTAAGCAGAAAGAGGGAACCTGGATCACCGGGGTGGGCTACAACCAGAATGAGCTGAAGGAAAAGAGGCACCCCAGCCGGCGAAGACTTGGACAAAGCCGCCCCGCAAACACCTGGTAAGCCTGAGGCATACCTCCGCCCATGGGATCGCGGTGAACAGCTTGGCTTTGGCCACGGCGGGGATCACCAAAGCGACCCCCGATCCGGAGGGGGGAAAAATCGTCAGGGATGTGAAGACCGGGGAATTGACCGGACTCCTTTTTGAATCACCGGCCATGAAATTGATAGAAGATTATATGCCCAAGCCGGCGCTGGAAGATCTGGTTACGGCTTTAGGGAACGCCGGCCAGAGGTTCCTCTCCGAAGGAATTACCAGCGCCATGGACGCCAGCGTGGGGGGGAGCGACATCCCCCTGCAGGTCGCCGCTTACCAGGAGGCGGTGGACCGGGGAGTCCTCAAGGTCCGCCACAACCTGGCCATCTGGAGCGAGGCGGTCTTCGATTACTGCCGCTTTGAGGAGTCCTTGAAAGAAGCCCGAGGAAAACTCCTTGGTCTGGGAATCCGGACCGGGCTGGGCGATGAAAAGCTGCGCATCGGCCCCTTTAAAATCATCGTCGATGGAGCTTTCAGCACGGTCACCGCGGTCACCTACGAACCCTACGGCGTCGATGCCAACGACCGGGGTTGCGGCGTTCTGGTCATCGAGCCGGAGAAACTGGCTAAGTTGGCCTCGCTGGTTCACGGGTTAGGATGGCAGCTTTCCATCCACGGGATCGGGGACCGGGCCATCGATGTCTGCCTGGACGCCTTTGAAGCGGCCCAGAAATCCAAACCCAGAAAGGACGCCCGTCACCGCCTGGAACACTGCACCATGGTCCTGCCGCGGATGTTCGACCGGATCAAGAGGCTCGGGGTGATCCCCGTGCTTCAGCCCGGGTTCATCTGGGAGCTGGGAGACAACTGGTTCCGTCAACTCGGGAAAGAAACCTGCGCGCAGCTCAAACCGTTCCGAACTCTTCTGGACAACAAGATTCTCATGGCCTTCAGCTCCGACCGACCGGTGGTCAGCGGCGCCCCCCTATTGGGGATTCACTCGGCGGTGAACCAGAAGACCCGCACCGGCCAGGACTATGCCCCCGCGGAAAAAATCACTCCCGAAGAGGCCCTGCGCTGTTACACGATTAATGGCGCCTATGCCACCTTCGAAGAGAAGATCAAAGGCTCCATCGAAGTGGGAAAACTGGCCGACCTGGTCATCCTGGCCGAAGACCTGACCCGGGTGAAACCGGAAAGCATCAAGGATATTCCGGTCGTGGCCACGATGGTGGGGGGGGAATTCGGTTACGAGAAGAAGGCATAGGATGGTGCCGGGCCTGAAATCTCCCCCAAAGATCTGACCACGAAGTAACTTTGGCCTGTAATCCCCTCTATTTCTTGCCGACCCCCCATTTCTGGAGGGTGTTCTTATACCAGGCGAATTGAGCGGGGATATCTTTTTCCAGTTGCTCCCGGCTCTTGTATTCATAGGGAAGGTTATTCCCCTCCATAATCTTCAAAAAATCAGGCTGCTCGCTGGCCTTCTTGAAGGCATCATGCGCCTTTTTGAAAACGGGATCGGGGAGTCCCTTGGGGGCGATCAAGACGTAAGCGTTCGGGGGCACGTCCTCACACCCCAAATCTTTCTGCATGGGAATGTTGGGGAACTGAGGGTCCCGCTTTTCCATGCTGAACACCGTCAGCATGCGGAACACCCCCTGTTTTACGTAGGGGATATGCCCGCCCGATCCGCCGACAAAATCCAGATGCTTGCCCAGTAGAGCCGTATTGGCATCGGCTCCCCCTTTGAAGGGTACATGCTTGAAAGTGAGGCCTTTGCAAGAGGCGAAGAGTTCCATGGCCAGGTGCCCCCGGCTGAACTGTCCCGAGGCGCCGTAGGAAAGGCCCGGCTTGGCTTTGGCGTGGGCGATGAACTCATCGATCGTTTTTATGGGGGATTCGGAGAGAACGCAGAGGCCGCCCACGTAAAGCCCGTACTGGAGGACGAAGGTGAAATCCGTGAGCGGGTTAAAGGCTACCTTGAGGAGGTGGGGGCGGACACTCAAGGCCGCCATGTCCAGGATCCCCAGGGTGTATCCATCCGGGGGCTTGCTGGCCACCAGGGCCGCGCACACCGTGGCGGACCCCCCCGCTTTGTTTTCCACGACCACCGGAACGCCGAGGATCTTTTCCGCTGCGCCGGCCAGGGCGCGGGCGGTCAGGTCCGTGCTCGCCCCCGGCGCATACCCGCAGTAGACGGTGATGGCCTTGTTGGGATACGCCTGGCCCGGCGCCGCAGCCGGGAAAGAAATCAGCGAAGCCCCAACCAGCCCAAAAAAGACCAACAGCTTCAGATAACTTCTCGCTGTAACCATAAATCACCTCCTGTGGAATCCGGGAAAGGCAGACTTTTTTCCGCTGGGTGCATCGGTGAGAACCGACATCTCAGACATAGATAAATATCAGGCTCTTGTCAAGGTCCTTTTGTTGATCAAGAGCCGATAACCTGCAATGGTCGCGTTGTTCATTCCTTCCGCATCACAAAAAAACATACTTGACAACTCTCCTGATTTCATTGAACATTGAACCCGGCCCTATGGTTTCTTCCTGGCTTCAACCTCGACCAGAATCAACTCCACACGGAGGATAGGATGAAGAAAGACGATCTCGTGAAAATGCGGCAGGATCATGTGCCCAAGGGAGTCAGCCAGGCTCTGCCGGCCATGATTGCCGAAGCCAAAGGAGCCATGGTGCGCGACGTGGAGGGAAAAGAATTCATCGACTTCTCGGGCGGAATCGGAGTGCTCAACGTGGGCCATTCCCCGGACGAGGTGGTCAAGGCGATCCGCGACCAGGCGGGGAAATACCTGCACACCTGCTTCATGGTCCAGATGTACGAGCCCTACATCGCCCTGGCCAAGGAGATGAACGAACTGGTTTCCCGGAAGACGCCCATGAAGACCATGTTCGTCAACAGCGGGGCCGAGGCGGTGGAGAACGGGATCAAGATCGCCAAGTATTACACCAAAAGGCCGGGCGTCATCTGCTTCGAAAACGCCTTCCACGGGCGGACGGCCATGACCATGAGCCTGACCAGCAAGGTGAAAAACTACAAGTTCGGGTACTGGCCCTTCATGCCCGAGGTGTACCGGGTTCCCTACGCCTACTGTTACCGCTGTTCCTACGGCCTGAAGTATCCCTCCTGCAACATTTATTGCGCCGATTTCATCCAGGAGAAGTTCTTCGACCTTTACGCCGCGGCGGAATCCATCGGGGCGATGATCGTGGAACCGGTGCAGGGAGAAGGGGGCTTCATCGTCCCTCCCAAGGAATACCTGGGAAAGCTGCAGAAGATCTGCAAGGACAACGGGATCGTTCTCATCGTCGATGAGGTTCAAACCGGGTTCGCCCGGACGGGAAAGATGTTCGCCTATGAGTATTCCATCGATGAACCGGACATCCTGATCACCGCCAAGTCCCTGGCCGCGGGCCTGCCCCTGGGCGGGATCACGGGGAAGGCGGAGATCATGGATTCGGTGGACGCCGGGGGCATCGGCGGCACCTTCGGGGGCAACCCGGTGTGCTGCGCCGCGGGTCTGGCGGTCATGAAAATCCTGAAGGAGAAGAAGCTGGCGGAACGGGCCAATGAAATCGGGAAGAAAGTCATGGAGAAATTCCGGGCTTTCCAGAAGAAGTACCCCTTCGTGGGGGACGTGCGGGGCCTGGGGGCCATGAATTGCATGGAACTCGTAGTGGACAAGAAAAATCCCAGGCCCAACGCAGACCTGACCAAGGCCATCGTCCGGCGGTGCTACGACAAGGGCCTGATCATTCTCACCGCGGGGGGCTACGGCAACGTGATCCGGCACCTGGTGCCCCTGGTGGTGACTGACGAGCAGCTGGATAAAGGTCTCAGGATCCTCGAGGAGGTCATGGCGGAGAAGGTGGAATAAAAAAAGGTTTCGGGTTTCGGCTTTCGAGTTTTGGCTTAGGGAGATCTTCGCGGGGATGGGTTAAACGGCAGGTTTGGGCAAGCCTGGTTGATAAAAAAAAGAAGGAGGGTTCGTCATGAGCAGAAAAGGTAAAGTGATTTCGTTCTGTTTGCTTTTCGTGGCGCTGGCTCTTTTCGTCTCCGGACCGGCTCTGGCCGCAGCTCCGCCCAAAACCATCAAGATCGGCATCACCGGCCCGCTCACCGGCCCGGCGGCGGAGGCGGGAGTGGCCCTCAAACAGGGTTTCATCCTGGCCATGGAAGAATGGAACGCCAAGGGCGGGATCATGCTCAAAGAGTTCAACAAAAAAATCCCCGTTGAGGTTCTCATCGAAGATTGCCAGTCCAAGCCGGAAGTGGGGGTAGTGTGGCCGAGAAGCTCTTTACCCGGGACAAGGTGGATGTGCTCCTGGGTGACTCCTTCCACAGCTCGGTGACCATGGCCATCATGGAACTGGCCCCCAAATACGGCAAGCCCATCATGAGCGTGGAACCGGTCAGCGAAGAGATTGCCAAGAAGATCGCCAGCAACCTCAAGCGCTACTGGAACTTCTGGAAGGGAGACTGGGGAAGCACGGCCTACGCCGACTCCGTCTTCTCCACCTACCGATTCCTGGAGAAACAAGGAGCCTACCAGTCTAAGGCCAAGAAAATAGCCTTCATCGTGGAGGATACGGACTACGGGCGGTCCAACGCCGAAAAGACCAAGGAACTATTCGGCGGAATCGGTTTCCAGAGCGTCGCCATGGAGACGGTTCCTTTGGGACACACCGACTTTTATCCCCAACTGGGAAAAATCAAGAGTCTCGGGGCTGACGTGCTGATGTCGGTGTTCACTCCCCTATCCTCGGGGGTGGCCCTGGCCAAGCAATTCCAGGAAGTCGGGCTCAAGGCGTACCACCATGCGATCTACTATCCCCTGCGGCCGGAGTTTGTCCCCCAGGCGGGGAAATCGGGCGATTATTTGCTCTGGTCGCCGCTGCTGGTGGACCCGGCGAACGTCCCCCTGCACAAGGAGTTCGGGGAGCGCATCCAGAAGCGCTGGAATGTGGTTATGAACAACGACCACGCCTCCGGGTACGACGGCCTGAACAATGTTTTGGATTCCATCGAAAGAGCCGGTTCCCTGGATCCCAAAAAAGTGGTGGACGCCCTGAGCAAACTGGACAAGAAGGGAACCATGGGACGATACGTGTTTGAACAGTCCAACCACCAGATCAAAAACGGAGAAGAGTTCATTCCCGTGCCCGCCGCTCAAATTGTGGACGGGAAGAGCAAGATCGTCTGGCCCGCAAGCATGGCGGGGACGAAATTCCAGCTCCCCCCCTGGTTGAAGTAGAACAACTTTTTGGGACGCAGATAAACGCAGATTTCGCGGATAAACATGCAAAACTGAACCCGAGAAAACGGCAAGTTCATTTTTTGGGTTTGGGTCTTGGGTTGGAAACTTTCTTTTTCGACTTTTCTGCGGCCATCTGCGAAGATCTGCGTCCCCATTTTAAAAAAACCTATGGAAGAGAAAAAGAACGGTCTTCTGCTGGAAGGGCAGGGGGTCACCAAGTATTTCGGCGGGCTGGCCGCGGTCAGCGATGTGTCCTTTTATTTGAATCAGGGAGAAATCCTGGGGCTGATCGGCCCGAACGGAGCCGGCAAGACAACCCTCTTCAACATCATTGCCGGGGTCTACAAGCCGAATCAGGGAAAAATCTTGTTCCGGGGCCGGGAGATCAGCCATCTGAGGCCCAATGAGGTTTGCAAGCTGGGAATCGCCCGCACTTTCCAGATCACCAAGCCTTTCCTGGAGATGACCGTCCTGGAAAATGCCCTGGTGGGGGCTTTTTTCGGCCACCAGCAGCGGCATGTCATGGAAGAAGCCCAGAAAAAGTCCAGGGCTGCCTTGGAGCGCGTGGGCCTTGAGGGGAAAGCGGAGCGGAAAGCCAAAAGCCTGAATTTGGTCGAGCGGAAAAGACTGGAGGTCGCCCGGGCTCTGTCCACATCCCCCGAGATCCTGCTTCTGGATGAAGTCGTGGCCGGATTGAACCCCAAGGAAACCGGGGAGATGGGCAAGTTCATCGGCTCGCTTCGCGAGGGAGGGATCACCATCCTTATGATCGAGCACGTGATGAAAGCGATCATGGGTTTGTCCGATCGGATCGTGGTTCTCCACTACGGCAAGAAATTGGCCGAAGGCAAGCCCGAAGAGATCGCCAAGAACCCCCAGGTGATCGAGGCGTACCTGGGAGGGATAAAGAAGCAAAGCGCATAGCGCACAGGGCATAGCGTCGCAAGGAAAAGAATTAGGACGCAAGAGTCAGGGGTTCAGTCGCAGCGGTAAATAGAGAATTTTTCATGCTATGTGCTTTGCCCGATGCTCTATGAGGTGGTGGGATTTTTTATGCTCGAAATCAAGAACATCGACGCTTTTTATGGGGATGCCCAGGCGCTCTGGGATGTCTCCCTCACCGTCAAAGAGGGGGAAATCGTCACTCTTCTGGGGGCCAATGGAGCGGGAAAATCAACGACCCTCCGGACCATTTCCGGGCTCTTAAAGCCCAAGAAGGGAACGGTCTCTCTCTCCGCCGTAAGACTGGATCGGATTGAACCCTATCAGATTATCCTTCACGGTCTCTCCCATGTTCCCGAGGGGCGCCGGCTTTTCCCCAATATGACTGTCTGGGAAAATCTTTCCGTGGGAGCCTACACTCCTCCGGCCTGGAAAGATCGCTCCGGCGCGATGGAAGAGATGATGGAGATCTTTCCCATCCTCAAGGAACGGCGGGATCAGCTCGCCGGTACCCTTTCCGGAGGGGAGCAGCAGATGTGCGCCATTGCCCGGGCCATGATTTCCCGCCCCAAGGTGCTCCTTCTGGATGAACCGTCCCTGGGGCTGGCACCGGTTATCGTGGAGAGGATCTTTGAGGTCATTCAACAGATCAATCAAAAGGGGGTCACCGTTTTGCTCGTGGAGCAAAATGCCCATATTGCCCTGCAGATTGCCCATCGGGGATATGTGATCGAAACCGGACACGTGGTCATGGAGGGGGAGGCCAATCGGCTGAGCCAGGATGATTACATCAAACAGGCGTATCTGGGCCTGTGAATGCCTAAAATTCGGGATGCCTGGAATGCCTAAAATCAAGAGACTATGAACCTGCAACTGGTGATCGAACAGATGTTGAACGGGATGGTCCTGGGCAGTATGTATGCCCTGGTGGCCAGCGGGCTGACTCTGATCTGGGGCACCATGAAGATGCTCAACTTCGCCCACGGGGAACTCTACATGATCGGGGGTTATGTCCTCTACTACGTTCTCCTGCTCTTCGGGGTGCATCCTTTCTGGGGTATCCTGCTGGCCGTGCTGATTGCCTTTGCTCTCGGGGTCCTTTTGGAGCGTACCATCCTGCATCCCCTCTTGGATAAACCCGGATGGGATGTGAGCCCGATCGTGGTGACTCTAGGGGTCTCCATCTTCCTGCAGAACTTTGCCTTGAAGGTTTGGGGAGAGCGGTTTAAGAATGTGCCCTATTTTATCGAAGGAACCATGGACCTTTCCGGATTTCGGATTGCCTACCAGCGGATCCTCATCCTGGTTGTAGCTGCCGCCGTGATGGTGGGATTCTGGATGTATGTGAAGCGGTCCCGGTTCGGCATGGCCCTCCGGGCCACGGCGCAGGATCGGGAGGCGGCTACGATTTTGGGCATCAATTTTCACCGGATCTACCTTCTCACTTTCGGGATCAGTTCGGCCCTGGCGGCCCTTGCCGCCACCATGCTCGCGCCCCTTTTCCTAGTCAACCCCTGGATGGGCATTCCCCTCCTGCTGAAAGCCTTCATCGTGGTCGTCCTGGGTGGGCTGGGAAGCTTCGGGGGAGCGATCCTGGGGGGATTTCTGCTGGGATGCATCGAAAGCCTGGCCATCGTCTTCCTCTCTTCGGAGTGGAAAGACGTGGCCGCTTTTCTGGTGCTCATCGGATTCCTGGTATTCAAGCCCGCGGGGTTTTTCGGGACGAAAGAGTGGTAAAGACTAATGAACCGCAGAGCCCGCAGAGGACGCAGAGGATGAATGAAAGAAGGATCAAGCGGTTCGATAGAGGAATCGGGATATGAATATCGGAAAACTCTTTGGGACAACGAAAAACAAAGCCATCGCCGGTATGGTCATCGTCCTGCTGGTTCTTCCGGTATTCGTCGAAGATCCCTACATCATGAACATCATCATCCTCTCGCTCCTCTTTGCCGTCCTGGCCTGCAGCTGGAATCTCATCTGCGGTTACACGGGAATCTTTACTTTCGGCCACCAAGCCTTCTTCGGACTGGGGGCCTACGTTTCCTCTCTCCTGGCCATGAAGGCGGGCCTTTCCCCTTGGCTGGGGCTCTTGGCCGGAGGGATCGCCGCAGCCCTGGTGGGTTTCGTGATCGGCCTCCCTTGTCTGCGCCTCCGGGCGGCACCCTACATCGCCATCACCACCCTGGCTTTTTCCGAAATCGCCCGGATCGTGTGCATGAACCTGGTCGGCCTGACCCGGGGGGAATTGGGTCTCTGGGGAATTCCGGAGTTTCCCGAAATTCCTCTTCCAGGCGGACTGGCGATCGCTTTCGCGGGGGGAGACCGGACCGGGTATTACTACGTCATCCTGATGATCTTCTTCGTCACCATCGGGCTTATCGCCTGGATGCTGCGTTCCTACGTGGGGCTGGCCTTCCGGGCGGTACGCGACGAGCAGGACGCGGCCCTCAGCCTGGGGATTGATACGACCCGCTTCAAGCTGCTGGCCTTTATCACCAGTTCTTTTTTCGCCGGCGTAGCCGGAGCCTTCTATGCCCACTATATTCTGATCCTCACTCCCACCTCGGTCATGAGCGTGGGGATCATGACCGAGATCATCGCCGTCACCCTGGTGGGCGGCCTGGGAACTTTCTGGGGCCCGGTCATAGGGGCTTTTTCCCTGACCGCTCTTCTAGAATACCTGCGGGAATTCGGAGAGTACCGCTTCATGATTTACGGGGCTATGCTGGTGGCCACCATCATGTTCATGCCCAAAGGGGTAGCGAGCAAGCTTTTCCCGGAAAAAGAATAAATAAAGGTTCCTGAAGCGCTTGAATATGCCCAAAGCGCCTGGAATTCGAAAATATACCGGTCTTTTTTTGAATTTATTGTTATGCAAGTCCTCTCCATGCCCATCGAGAAAGCGGTTTTCCCCCTGCGGTTGATTTTATGAACAAGATTCACGCCGTCGGAATTCAGATGGCCACGGGCCGCCAGAAAGATCAGAATGTGGAGAAGGCCATGGGGTATCTTCAAAGCCTGAACCGGCAGAAATACCCTATCGATCTGGTCTGCCTTCCGGAGGTCTTCACCTTTGTCCCCCTTCCCGCAGACTCTCTTGCCGTGCGGAAGAAAGTTGCCGAAAAAATCCCCTCCCGGTTTACGGATCAATTGGGGACAATGGCCCGGAAACTGAGGGCCTACCTGGTCTCCGGCAGTTTCATGGAAGAACGGGGGGGAGAATACTTCAACACCAGCCTGCTCTATAATCGAAAAGGGGAGATCGTGGACCGGTATAGCAAGACCCATCTCTTCGATACCCCTGATTTCAAGGAATCGAAATTCTTTCGGCCCGGGTCCAACCTTCTCACCCATCAGGCAGACTTTGGCACCTGGGCATCCTCATCTGTTACGACATCCGTTTCCCGGAATTGACCCGGACCCTGTGCCTGAAAGGCGCCGAAGTCCTGGCCGTTCCGGCCGCCTTTCCGATCGCCGATTATTCTCCGGGAGAGGACCACTGGCAGATCCTGACCCGGGCCGCAGCCCTGCACAATATGGTTTACGTTCTGGCCGTGAATCAGATCGGGTCCCACGGAGACCTGAAATTCTTCGGCCGGAGCGTAATCGTGGACCCATGGGGAGTGGAGATTGCCAAGGCCCCGAATGCCGAGGGGATCATCCACGCGGAATTAGACCTGAAATATGCCCTGGAAATGAGGAACCAGCGAAGGGTCTGGGAACACCGCAGACCGGAGCTGTACGATATTGGCTCCCAGAAAACGAAATAGAAAAAGGAGAGTCCATGGGGAATCCGGGAGAGTGCAAGAAAACGGGAATGGACTGGATCGAGGCGAACAGCGCCAGGCTGATCGATTTTTCGAAGCAAATCTGGAATTACGCCGAATTGGGGCTGGAAGAACACCGGTCTTTTCAGGTTCTGGCCGATTTTCTTTCCGCGGAAGGCTTCACCCTGGAAAAGGATGTGGCCGGGATCCCCACGGCCTTTGTGGCCACCTGGGGCCAGGGAAAGCCCGTCATCGGGATCAACTGTGAGTATGATGCCTTGCCCGGCCTTTCCCAGGAGCCCACCGCCCGGAAACAGCCCGTGGTACCCGGCGCTCCGGGACATGGCTGCGGCCACAACCTGCTGGGAACCGGAGGAGCGGCTGCTGCCGTTGGTCTGAAAAAAGTGATGGAGAAGCATCGACTCTCCGGAACGATCAAGGTCCTCGGGGCGCCGGCGGAGGAGATCTGCGCGGGCAAATCCTTCATGGCCCGGGCGGGAGTCTTTAAAGGAATCGATGCCATCATCGACTGGCATCCATTTTTCGTGAATCAGGTCCTGTATGACACCTGCAACGCCTACTTCAACATGAAGTACCATTTTCAGGGCAGAACGGCACACGGGAACTCCCCCTGGGAGGGGAAAAGCGCGCTGGATTCGGCCGTCCTTATGGGGCATGCCATTGAGCTTTTGCGCGAGCACATTCCTCCCGGAGAACCCACTGCGGCCAACACCATCAACTACACCTTTTCCGATGTGGGTCCGGAATATCCCAACGTCGTGCCGGACCGGGCCACGCTCTGGTGCATCGGGCGGATCCAGACCGTCCAGCAGATGGAGCCGATTCTGGCGCAGATCCACCGTTGCGCCGAGGGATCGGCCATGGCTACGGGGACGGAAGTAACCAAGGAGTTCGTGACCGTCACTCACGAAAAAATCCCCAACTCGGTGTTGGCCGGCGCCCTCTACCGGAACCTGGTCGAACTGGGCGCTCCTTCCCACACTTCCGAAGAAGAAGCCTTTGCCCGCGATTTGCAGAAGAGCTGCACCGCCCCCGAGGTCGGCATGGACCGGCAGATCCAGCCCTTTGGCCCGGGCTCGACGGGCGTTTCGGACAACTCCGAATACAGCTGGTTTGCCCCCTTCGCCATGGCCTGGGTGGCCACAGCCCCACCGGGAGTGGGGTGGCACAACTGGCAGGTCAACGCCGCCTCCCATTCCCAGCTCGGCTGGAAGGGGATGCTCCAGGCGGCCAAGGTCCTGATGGCCTCGGGCGTGGATCTGCTGCTGGACGGGAAAATCATCCAGGAAGCCAAGACGGAGTTGACCAAGCGCCTAGCCGGGAGGGAGTATAAAATTCTCCTCCCCCCGAATGCCCCAGCCCCGCTGGACATCAACCGCAAGACCATGGAGAAGTATCGACCCCTGATGGAGGAAAAGGGACGAAAGGGATAAGGGAAAAAAGTCTCGAGTTTCGGGTTCAACGGAAAAGGAATAGAAGGTAATCCTGTAAGAGATATCGCCCCACTGAAAAGAGTCGAGACAGTTTTTTCCAGGGGAGAGATCAAGCATCGAGCCAATCAGTAAGGACGAAGGCTAAAAGGAGGAAACTCATGCAGTACTTCGTGTCAAAAACGACTCCACGGACTATTTTGATCATGTTTGACAGAGATGACTTGCTTCTTGAAGGCCTACAGGAGGTAGTAAGCAAGGAGCGGGTTGACACCGCCGCAATCACAGGTGGAATCGGGTCTTTGCAGCGAGTACATCTTCACACCATTACCACCACCGTTTTCCCGGCGGTAGATAAGTACTGGAACTTCACGGGCGCTATCGAACTGGCAAGTGTTCAAGGCTCAGTCATTGGGGGCGACGCCCACGTCCACATCACCGTGTCCGATTGGGACAGCAAAACCACTTACATCGGGCATTTAGAACCTGGGAGCATCGTGGCTTATCGGGCCGAGATCAGCCTGACTGTCCTCGAAGGGGTCAAGACTGAACGCTATACTGACAAAAAGGGGGAGTTCCGCATCAGACAGCGTTAGAAACGAATCCCAGGCGAATCTCGTTACGCGCAGTTCGAAGAAAGGTTTAGGAAAGCATGATTTGGCATATTGTCTTTTTTCCTACCAAATCTCCTTGTCCTGATCAAAGCTGGCGGTGAAGATTTTTGCGGGATCTTCGGTCTCCTGGATGTTGGGCAGGCGGGTCCCATTGAGGTTTCCGTAACCCTTGGGGACAAAAACCATAAAATCGATCGCCGCCGAACCTTTGGCCGTATCTTCTTTATAATTCTGGATCACCTGGGGATTGTTTCCCAGGCCCAGGCCGGTGTATTTCCCGCCGTTCATTTTCTTGTCCGCATACTGGAACGCAAAGCCGTAAAGAGAAAGCAGTCCGGCCCTCGCGGGATATTCCAACCCGTAGATGGCGGTCGCCCCCAGGGCGTACTGGGCGAATTGAAGGCTGGGCCACTTGCCTTTTCCCCAGGTGAGGGCGGGGAAGAAAGGATCCTGCCTTTCCTCCGGGGCCTTCGACATCTGGAAGGCGATCCAGCAGGATCGGACCAGCATCCAGTCTTTCACAAAATCGTGGCCCTGGGAGTTCCAAAGGGGAGTGGTGAATTTCAGCGACTGGGAGATCGTCCGGAAGGAACTCTGCAAAAAGCCGTAGGGGTTGTTCCCCCGCGCCTGCCAGGTGTCGGCGAGCACCCGCATGAGAGGGTGCCAGAACCCGTTTTTCCCCATTTCGTTGTAGGTAATGACGCCGTCGCCGTCTTCGTCGAAAGCCTTCAGAAACAGTTCATGGTAAGAGGAGCCGGTCAATTGATCGTTGGCCCTGGCGTAGTGGAAAATCGTCTCCTGAAGGTCATAGAGCATTTTATTGCTGCAGAAATATAGGTTTCCCGTGAAGAGCTCGGAGAATGTACCCTCCTGGATTCTTCCCAGGTGGCCTTCCAGGGAAGCAAGGGGAGCCTGGGCGACCCGGTCGAATCCCGTTACATAGTATTCTTGCCGGCCCAGTCCTCTTTCCTGGGCGTACCGGAAGAGATCGTACCGCGGCAGGGGCGAATCGTATCCTTCCGTGGTAACGATGTTGGACCCTTCCACCCGGGGGAGGGGGACTCGCTGGAGGAAATCCGTTTTCAGGTTCTTTTCTTTCTGAACCTTCCTCGCTTCGGCCATGGGCACGGTCTTGAATAGGTAGCGGGCGCAGAGAAGGTCCAGGGCCACCGGGTCGAGGGCGGCAAATACGTATCCTTCGGGGACCTTCACGCTCTCCGGGTAGCCTTCGTGGCGGATGTTGATCGCCTCGACGGCATCGACCACGTGTACCGAAAAGACCCCCTGGTTCTGCACCGCTTTGACGATATCCACCATGGTTCCGTTCAGGCCGGCGGTCTTGACGGCCATGTACTCCCCTTTTTCGTTTCTCAGGGGCAGGCCGGTTTCATCATCGACCCGGGCGAACCAGACCGAATGGGGGATTTCGGATTTCAAGGCGGGGGCGGGTTTGTAAGGGAAGCTGTACTTCCAGCGGGTGCTATTCGGATTCTCCCGGGAAGCGGCCTCCATGGGATAGAGGCCGATCCCCAGGTTCTTGATGGCGTTCGTAAAGAGGGCCTGGGCGTGGATCTTGAGCCGGGGAACGTTCACCAGGACACACCCCGGATAATCCCGGGCATCGTCGGCATCCCCTGGGTCGGCTCCCACAATCACTTTGTGGAGAGTGATCTCCTTGAAGTTGGCCCCGTCGGGGACGCGCACATCCTTCCACTTGGAAGGAAGATCAAAGAGCCGGTTGAGGTCGTAGATCATCAGCTGGCGGGACGCCCGGCCCGGGGGCAGATATTTCCCGGAGATACTCTCCTCATAGCCGCTCATGGGATCATCGGCGTGGTCTTTAGGATGGACTTCGGCCAGGTATTTTCTGGCAAAATAAAACCCCCATCCCCCGCAAAAGCCTTTATACCTGCCCTCGAACATGACTTCTGTGGGAAAGGGCTGCCCGGCGTTAAAGATCAGGCCGAGGAGCCGGCTCATGGTGGAGACGGCGGTGCCTGCTTCCCCGACCGCCATAGAGTGGTAGGAGATCTCCAGATGGTCGTGGAACCAGCGGAGGAGAGCGGCCACAAAGGCCCAGGGGGTGCAGGCCGGGTTTCCCAGGCCTTCCCCGTGAGTGACCGGGTTGATGCAGATCGGGCTGACGATATTCGGCTTGAAGAGAACCTTTTTCCCTTTCTTGACCTGAGCTCTTACCTTTTCCCCGAAGCCGGTGGCTTCCGCCAGGGGCCGGAGGGCATGATCCAGGCCGGCAAAGGTGTAATCGATTCTCTCCTTGATCTGATTCCAGGCGGCCGGGTCAGACTCGTTTATGTGCTTTTGCAGCAGGGTGGAAATGGGAGAGTAAGATCTCTCCGGGTCCATGCGGACCCCGCCGATGGGGGCCCCGGCAGAATCGATGGGTAAATTTCCCAGGGATGTCTGAACGACCGAGCTTTTCTTCGCGGACATTTTCCTCCTCCGAATCAAGAAATCTTAGCCCTTCCCTTTTCTACATCTCGGAATCATCTCCCAAAGGATGCTCAGTCCAATCTCTCTGGTTCCTTTTTTTAGCATAGCGATAGGGGGAGCGCAAGGGAAGAACCTTTCTCGGATCAACTTGAGATGGGGCTAAAGATTTTTCCTGACAGCTCATCCAATGATGAATATATCAATAACCCGTCCGAAGTGTTGGGGAATCATGCGGATCATTAGCTTCACTGAAGGTGGAAGCGACTTACCACTATTTGCCCATTATTTTCCACTCTTCCTATTGTCCCTTTCCAGGCGCACCCAGAGTTTCTAGCAAGGAAGTTTTTCAAGAATTCCTTAAAAAACTCTTGACAAAAAACCCAGGGTATTTAAAATGCGAGAATATGTGAAAAGATCTCTGTGATTCGTACCAATCCTGCTGCTTTTTCCTGGTGACCATTTGGCTCCTTTTGGGAAGAAAGCTAGGAAGGAAGATGAAAAGCCCGGTAATCGCTCATGCGAGGCCGGGCTTTTATTTTTAAGGGTGAGGGAGGCAAAGGATCGGTGAAAAGAATAATTTGCGTTATATTGGTGACAATCTTTTTCTGTTCATGGGGGAAGGTTACATTTTCCCAGAAAAGCCCGAATCCCCTTACCGGCGACAAGATATCACATTATGTTCCGGGGGAAATACTGGTTAAATTTAAAACCCACGCTTCAGCATCAACGATTCAAGCCGTGCAAAATCGACTCGGCATTGAAGCGATAAGGGAATTTAAATACATCCGTGTCCATCACTTAAAACTTCCTAAAGATATTGATGTTGAAACGGCTTTGGCGATTTATAGGGAAAATCCAAATGTTGAATCTGCAGAACCCAATCATATTCGATATTTATATTCGACTTATCCCAATGATTATTTTGGGCCGCTTTTGTGGGGACTCCATAATACAGGACAAAGCGCAAACGGCTTCCCGGGCACTGTGGATGCCGATATCGATGCTCCCGAGGCATGGGATATCAATACTGACTGCGATCGTATAATCATTGCTGTACTTGACACAGGGATAGACTATAACCATCCTGATTTAGTCCAAAATATCTGGAGGAACTCCCAATGAGATTCCGGGCAACGGATATGACGATGATCGAAATGGATTTGTTGATGACATAAGAGGCTGGGATTTTTATGATAATGACAACAATCCCATCGATTCTAACGGCCACGGAACACATGTGGCTGCTATTATAGCGGCACGGGCCAATGACGAAATGGGTGTCGCCGGAGTCTGCTGGAAAGCTCAGATTATGCCCTTAAGAGTAGGGGGTCCTTTCCCTGGACAGGTCGCCGATACTTCAAAAGCCATTGAGTACGCCGTAGCGAACGGCGCAAAGGTGATCAATGCAAGTTTGGAGGGCCTATTTACAACGCGGCTGAGTACAATGCAATTTCACTCGCAAATAGTGCGGGAATCCTGTTCGTTGCTGCTGCAGGAAATTCAGATCCAGGAACGAATAACGATTCTACCCCCCAGTATCCCTCAGGTTATGCTTTGCCCAATATTATTTCCGTGGCAGCTACTGATCAAGATGACAAATTAGCAGATTTTTCCAATTATGGACCCGCTTCTGTTGATGTGGCCGCCCCGGGAGACAATATATATAGCGCTAAACCATCGCGTCAAACTTATGGCTGGGATACCTTTGATGATGGGAATATAAATGATTGGACGACTGGGGGTAATTACAACTTATGGGGAATATCAAATGTTGCTTACAATGGTTTATATTCCCTTTCTGACAGCCCCGCCGGCAATTACCAGAATAATACGACCTCCTGGGCCCAAACGCCAGCTATCAATCTCTTTTCTCATTCTGGTAGCAGACTGGATTTCCAATTAAGGGGAGAATCTGAAAGTGGTTTCGATTTTTTATATGTTCAAACCTCGCTAGATGAATCGAATTGGACAAATCAGAATATTTTTTTACGTGGGGTATCCATATTTACAATTATTTCGCGGTATTTCTGGCAGCACTTTCGGATATTGGGTCGATGCCAGTATTGATTTAGGGGCCTATGATGGCCAGAGCCTAGTATATATAAGATTTTATTTCACATCGAACCAAAGCAATACCAGTGATGGTTGGTATATTGACAAAGTTGCCCTCACAACCAGCTTCCATTTATATGATATGGGAGGAGGTGCATTTCAATACAAAAACGGGACCTCTATGGCGGCTCCTTATGTTTCAGGGTTAGCTGCCCTGATCTGGAGTTTTGATAGCACCCGGACCATGGCCCAGGTAAAGGATATCATCCTGAAGAGCGTCGACAAGAAGGAATCATTAGAGGGAAAGATATTAACTGGTGGCCGGATCAATGCCTTTAACGCGTTGTATTATGTACCCCCTCAGGCCCCTGTTTCCCTCAGCGCCTCTGCTGCGTCCGCTAGCCAGATCAATCTCTCCTGGACCGACAATTCACCCAACGAATCAGGTTTTTATGTAGAAAGGAAGACGGGAGCGAATGGAACCTACGCGCAAATCGCTACCCTTAACGCCAATGTTGCAACCTACAGCGATACTGGTTTGAGTGGGTCCACAACTTATTATTATCGCCTGAGCGCGTATAATAACGGAGGCCCTTCTTCTTATTCTGCCGAAGCGTCCGCCACAACGCCAGCCCCTCCCAGCGGCGGCGGAGGTGGCGGGGGAGGTGGATGCTTCATCGCCACGGCAGCCTACGGGTCTCCCATGGCAAAAGAGGTGGCGGTTCTACAAGACTTTCGGGACAGGATCCTATTACAGACTGCTTGGGGAGAAATTCTGGTGAAGCTTTATTACAAGATATCACCTCCCATCGCTCAATTTATCGCCGAGCGTGATACTTTGCGAATGATGGTAAGATGGAGTCTCATACCCGTTGTGGGAGTGAGTTCGATTGCCGTAAAAGCCGGGCCGATGGCGACAATTCTCATCTTCGGGTTAGTCATTCTTACGGGCGGTTGTGCCAGCCGGGTTTATGCGCACCGGAAAAGGCAAAAAGGACGCCGGGAGAAATAGGTTAAAAGTGGGAATGAAGGTGAGCGGAAAGCGGTTAGAGCTTTCCGCTCACCCTTCAGTCTTGAAAGACGGCCCTCGTTCATGAAGCGATATAAGGGAAATGGGTGTTAAACTGGCGGAGGGCAAAATTTTACTGAGCCAAATTGCCCAAGTAGGCACAAATTGCCCGAATGATCCCTAAGACAGCAGTCCCGGAATCCTCCCTCTTTCATAAACTCCAGTAATATCAAGCCCTTTATACTTTCCGCCGACCTTGGCATCCCCGTTGCTAAGTATTTAGCATATGCGGGAAAGCCATATCTCTTTAAGGTCGAAATTTCATACCATTGCCCAAAAGGCGAAACGCGTTCTGCCTATCGTTCCCCTTTTTTTCTTCTTGACTGCCCCAGTCCAGGAATGCGCTGCAGAGGATGAACTAACCTTTCTCTCGGTCATAAAGTTTACCGCCGGCATCGCCTCCGGCTTTTTAATCCATGAAGCTTCTCATGCACTTGTCGGCGCAGCGACCAATACTCACCTCTCTTGGGAACTTGGAAACCATAATCAGCCCCTGGCCTTCACAGAAAACGCCGAGAGTGATGCGAAAGGATTGGCTGTTTACTCCGCCGGCTTTATATCTCAGGCCGCAGGAGCGGAGGTAATCCTGCAAGCCGATCGAATCGATAAGAATGATTCTTATGTGCGCGGGATGATGGCCTGGGACATCATAAATCCCATTTCCTATGCCCTTGATTATTGGTTCATCCACAGGTCAAACAAAACGAACGGGAACAGTTATCAAGGGGACCTGCAAGGGATCGAACATTATTCCAACAAAACCACTGCCAACATATTCGCCGTAACCATGTCGGGGATCGCCGCTTACCAGGGATATCGGTTTCTCAAAACCCAGACCTGGGCTCCAGATTGGTTGAAGGGCGAAACGAATAGAGTGGGGCTGGTCCCCATCTCCGGCGGGGGATTTATGATGAGTTATCATTTCAAATTCTGAAGTGAAAAAAACTCAGACCTTCCGCCATTCAATTGGGGCTGAGGCTCTCGCCTGAGTTACTAATGAGGCCATAATTATCTGGACAGGAATTCCGTCTTTTCATCATCCTGGATTCCGGCTTCTGCCGGAATGACAACCAAGAACCATGCCTCTCAAATGTTCGTCACTCCGGCGAAAGCCGGAGTCCAGTTCGAGGTTTTCAAAAGGCAACGTCCTCCAATGAACGTCTAGACTATAATGGACTCCTTAGTATATCAGAAAATATTTCCAGCTTATCCCCTTGTTCTCCCTCAGCTCCCCAAAGCTTTCCCGGTAAGGGATCTCCCCATCAAAGGCCCGATCGCCGTGCTTTCCAACTGGCGGTATTCCGGATTCCAGGTCTTCTGCGGATTTTTTAATTTCTCGGGATTGTTTGGCAGCGGTTGATCAGGTTAGATTCTGCAGGATATCCCCCAGCTCAAGAATAGTCTCAATCGTGTGATCCACCACTCCGTCGAGCCCTTCCATCCCGGGTCCTACCAGGACGGTGGTCATCCCCAGGTCTTTAGCCGGTTTCAGGTTGGCCGGCATGTCTTCGATCATCATGCATTCGGGCCCGCGGAGGCGGAGATGGTCGAGGATCTGGCGGTAGGGTTCGGGGTTGGGCTTGGGGATGAAGCCGGTGAAGATGATGTCGAAGATTTGGGGAAAATACCGTTCCACTCCCAGGCAGCGGAGAACCCTTTGGGCGTGGGGCTTGTGGCCGCTGGTGAAGATACCTTTCGCAATGGTTATGGATTTTAAAAGGCCTTCCAGATCCGGGTCGGGAGAAAGCCTCTTTTCCACCCCCACGTCATGAACATACTCCAGAAAGTCGTCGGCATTCAGGTGGTGATGGATCATGAGGCCGCGCATGGTGGAACCGTATCTCCGAAGATATTCCTGCCGCAGGGAACGGGCGAGTTCCTTATCAAAGCCCATGCGCACTTCCATGTAATTCCGGATTCTTTCGATGACCAGGTCGAAAATACCCAGGGATCTGGGATAGAGGGTATTGTCCAGGTCGAAGAGGATGTATTTCAGCATTGTCTATCTTTTCATGACCCCTTCGATGACTTCCAGGGCGCGGTCGATATCGGCGAAAAGAGACGTCCAGGTGGGCGACGCAGCGGATGCGGGTCTTGGCCGTGGGGTGGACCCGCACTCCCTTTTCCCGGAGGGCTGCGGCGACCTCATGGGCGGTCCGTTCCGATGGGGAGACATCGAAGAAGAGGATGTTGGTTTCCACTTCCTCGGGCTGGATGATGACGTTCTTGATGCCGGCCAGGCCCTGGGCCATCTTCTTGGCCTTGCGGTGATCCTCCTCCATGCGGTTGATGTGATGGTCCAGGGCATAGATCCCCGCGGCGGCCAGGAATCCGGCCTGGCGCATCCCCCCTCCCACCATCTTGCGGAAGCGGTGGACCTTTTTGATGAATTCCTTGGAGCCGACCACCAGGGAACCGACCGGGCAGCCCAGTCCCTTGGACAGGCACGCGGAAACGGAATCGAAGGGAGCGGCGTATTCCTCGGGGGAAATGCCGGAAGCCACGCAGGCATTCCAGAGCCGGGCCCCGTCCATGTGCATGCGCAGCCCTCTTTTCGCGGCCACCTCGCGGATCCGCTGAATGTTCTTCAGGGGAAAGACGGTGCCGCCCCCGCGGTTGTGGGTGTTTTCGATGACCACCAGCCGGCTCACCGGGAAATGAACGTCATCGGCCCGGATCGCCGCCTCCACCTGTTCGGCGTCGAAGATCCCGCGGTTTCCGGGAATGGGGAAGAACTGAACCCCGGACAGGACGGCGCTGGCCCCGCCCTCGAAATTCATGGCGTGGCCGCCGGCCTCGATGATCACATCGTCCCCGGGTTGGGTGTGGGCTTTGATCGAAAGCTGGTTGCCCATGGTGCCCGAAGCCACGAAGAGAGCCGCTTCCTTGCCGAAAAGATGAGCGGCTTTTTCCTGCAGGGCGTTTACCGTAGGATCTTCCCCGAAAACATCATCCCCCACCGGAGCTTCGAACATGGCTTTGCGCATCTCCGGGGTGGGACGGGTGACGGTGTCGCTGCGAAGGTCGATGAAGGGATTCATGGGTTCTCTCCTCTGAAATATTTTATAACACAGAGGGGGGGAAAAGGATAGCCTCTAGATTGCGGATTGCGGATTGCGGATTGCGGAATGAAAACGAAAAATAGAAGTTGAAGTTTGTAGGGGCGCGCGGCGCGCGCCCTGAGGATGTTCGGAAGGGAAAAAATGAGAGACGAAAGGATTTGACTTGAAGCAGGTTTTCTTCCAAAATCAGAATTGACCTCTATCCCTCTGCCTTCCTCCAAGGCAGGGATGAAATACCCAAAACGTAGAATGGAAACCGAATGCAAGAACTCTCCCGCAGAATCGACCGGCAAAAGGTTTTTACCGGAGTGATCCTCCTCTGCACGGGCGCCATCTTGATGCTCCTGGGGCAGGAAATATCCTCACCGCTTTTTAAAACGATTTGGATGGCCCTCCTGGCAGTGGGAATTTTCTTCTATCTCTGGGGAAGGTTTTTCTCCCGGGAAGAGGCCTGAATAAAATCCCGAACCCGGGGCAGGATGTAGAAATTTTCCAGGTCGTATCGGGAAAGCTCGCGGGCCAGAAGGCGGGCGCGCTCCACGAGGGGCTGCTGACGGTCGATGAGGATCAAATGCCGGTCCAGCAACTTGCATCCGCCGCTGTGAATGGTGACTTCATCGTCGGCCAGGTTTTCGTAGCGGACCTCGATCTCCAGTTGGGCCGCAAGGGTTTCCAGGTGCTGGAGAAGAGCGGTATCCGAGAAACCGTCGTCCATATCCCCCCCTTTCGCAGAGGCAGGGGTATTATATCAACATCGGATACCAGATACCAGATACTGGATACTAGATCCTTGATGACATCCAGTATCCAGGATCCAGAATCGTATTTTTGGAATGAAAGCCTACCTGGACATTGAAACCTCCTTCGGGGGGGAGATCACCATCATCGGAGTCTTCTGCCCTCCCGGCCGGATCATCCAGCTGGTGGGGGAGGAGGTAAACTCGACCAACCTCTGGAACGCGCTGGACGGGGTATCCGAGATCCTCACTTATAACGGGGCCCGTTTTGATCTGCCGGTCATCAAGCGGCATGTGAGGCTGGACCTCAACAAATATTTTCATTGCCGGGACCTGATGCACGACTGCTGGGCCAGGAACCTGTATGGCGGTTTGAAGAAGGTGGAAGAACAGTTGGGAATCGACCGGGGCTCGAAAGGGATCGATGGGATGCAGGCCATGCGGCTTTGGGAAAGTTTCCGGTATGATCGGGATGAGGCCTCCTTGAAGATCCTGCTGGAGTATAACCGCGACGATATCGTGAACCTGTATCACCTGGAAAACATTCTGGGGAAAATCCCTGCGCTAAGGCCAAAAAAAGATTGACTTTTCTTCAAGGATGTAATATCCAATGTGGGGAAAAAACCGGAGGAGGTCGGGTGCGTGGATATCAAAAGATCCTATTACGAGGATATTGAACTCTTCAAAAGCAAAACCATTCTGGTCTGGTCCGTCATCCTCTTGGCCGTCCTGATCGTCCTGCCCTGGTTTATCGCCAAGACCCACTTTCTGGGCATGTCCGTCTACCTGCTGAATCTGATCATTATCCACTGCATCGTCGCCATCGGCTTGAACATCCTCGTGGGATACACCGGCCAGATCTCCCTGGGCCATGCGGGATTCTTCGCCATCGGAGCCTTTACCACGGTCATGTTTGTCGGCCAGATGGGACTTCCCTTATTCATCGCCCTGCCCCTGGGGGCGCTCATTTCCGCCGGGGCCGGGTTCATCCTGGGGCTCCCCTCGCTGCGCCTGGAAGGTCCCTACCTGGCGATTGCCACCATGGGCTTCGGCATGGCCGTCACCACGATCATCAAGCACATGGAATTCTTCGGCGGACGGATGGGATTACAGGCCCCCAAGCTGTACCTCTTCGGGACTGCCATGAAAGATATCCATTTCTACTATGTGATTTGCGCGGTCGGAGTGATCTTAACCATCGCGGCGGTAAAATTGTTCAAGACCAAGGTGGGGCGGGCCTTCATCGCCATCCGCGACAGCGACGTGGCGGCGGAAACCATGGGAGTGAATCTCAACTATTATAAGACTCTTTCCTTTGCCGTCAGCGCTTTCTACACGGGCGTCGCCGGGGGTCTCTACGCATTTATCCTCGGGTTCATCAACCCGGAAGGCTTCCATATCATCATGTCCATCACCTTCCTGGCCATGGTGGTGATCGGCGGGGTGGGCTCCATCATGGGCTCCATCGCCGGGGCCATCCTCATGACCTACCTGGACGTCAAGCTGCAGGCCATCCAGGACATCCCGGGCATCGGGGCGTTGCTGGTGAGTTTTTCAGAGCAGTATATGAGCATGGGCGGCATCTCCAACGTGGCCATCATCGTTTACGGGCTGATCATGGTCCTGATCATCCTCTTCGAGCCCCTGGGAATTTTCGGGCATCTGGATCCGGACCAAGAAGTACTGGAAAACGTATCCTTCTGATTTTAATTGGACACAGATGACACAGATGACATAGATTAAGATAAAAAATGTTTTGGCATTGAAAATTTGTCTCCCCGATTCAAAGGATATAAACTCGGCGGGGTTTGATCAGTTCAATTTTTCTGACTGTGTTTATCTGTGTTCATCTGTGTCCCATTAAGTCGTTGAAGGAGGCGAAATGCTTGGACAACTGATTGTCAGCGGCCTGGCCGTGGGGTTTTGCTACGCCCTTCTGGCGCTGGCCATGGTCATCATTTACAAGACCTCGGATGTGTTGAACTTTGCCCAGGGGGAGATGGCCATGATCAGCTCCTTCATGGCCTTCGTTTTCCTGGAGAGTTACCAGCTCTCTTTCCCCCTCGCCCTGGCGCTGACGCTGCTCTTTGCCGCGGCCCTGGGCGCCCTGCTGGAATTCGTCTTCCTGCGGCCGGCCAAGAATCCCACGGTCATCGGGATGATCATCATCACCCTGGGCTTCGAGATGATCCTCATGGGAATCGCCGGATGGAAGTGGGGGCCGGACCAGCGCAACCTGCCGTTCCCCATTCCCAGCTTCGAGACCTATAATTTCGCCGGGCTGGTGGTCAGCAAGATCAACTTCTGGACCATCATCGTCTGCCTGGTCCTGATCGCCCTTCTTTTCGTCTTCTTCCAGTATTCCAAGCTGGGAACGGCCATGCGGGCCACCCAGCAGAACCGGCTGGTCGCCCGGCTCATGGGAATCCGCACCAAACGGATCTTCTCCTTCACCTGGGCCCTGAGTTCCTTGATCGGGGCGGTGTCGGGAATGTTTATCGCCGCCCTCACCGTCCTGGACCCGCCCATGATGATGGACCCCCTGATGAAAGCCTTCGCCTCCGCCGTTCTGGGGGGCATGACCAGCCTGCCGGGAGCGGCCGTGGGGGGAACGATCCTGGGGGTGGTGGAAAACCTCTTCGGGGGATATATCTCCTTGCCGTTCAAATCGGTCGTGGCCTTCGCCGTCATCGTCCTCATGCTCTGTATCCGGCCCAGCGGGCTGCTGGGTAAACATTTTGTGAAGAAGGTCTAGAACCAGGAAGAAGAAAGCGGAAGTGAGGTGGTTCGGGGGAAAGAAGCGGTGAAAGCGGCCGAGATTTAGGGAATCAAATCTTCATAGAGGCGGAAAACCATGACAAAAGGAAGGAGGCCAGGATGAAAGGAAAGATTCTTCTGTTTTCGTCAGTCTTGTTGGTTCTCGCGGTTTTGTGCATTGCCTACCTGGGGCTGGGGCGCAGGCGGTTCGCGGGGTGACGGATACGGAGGTCATCGTGGGTCAAACGGGCCCTCAGACGGGACCGGCCGCTCTCTGGGGGGCTGTCGCCCGGGGATCAGGACTCTATTTCAAGGGGATCAACGATGAAGGGGGAATCCACGGAAGGAAAATCAAATATGTTCTGCGCGACGATGGGTACCAGCCGGCCAAGACCAAGGCCATCGGCAAAGAGTTCGTGGAGCAGATCGGAATCTTCTCCGTGGTAGGCTGCGTGGGAGTCGGGCCGGGGATGAGCGTCCGGGATTATTACTCGGAAAACAAGGTCTTAATGGTGTCCATGGGGTGCAGCGGGGTGACCAACTGGATCAAGCCTTTCCAAAAATACATCTTTCCCATTTACCCCCTGTACATAGACGAGGCCTTCGCCCTGACCCGGTATTTCCACGAGAATATGAAATTGACGAAAATCGCCATGTTCTACCAGAACGACGACTATGGAAAACAGGGCCTGGAAGGGCGTGGAGCACTATGTAAAAGCAAAAGGTTTGCAGATGGTGGCCACCGTCTCAGCCGAGGTGACGGATCGGGATTTGAGCTCTCACGCTTTGAAATTGAAGAGTTCCGGAGCCCAGGCAGTGATCATGTGGGCGATGCCCACCCATGGAGCCTTGCTTCTGGGGGAATGCGCCAAAATCGGTTACAAACCCCAGTGGGGGACCAGCAGCACCCTCTCCGACGGGGTGGCGATGATGCAGATCACCAAAGGTCTCTGGGCGGGGATGATCCAGTTCCAATTTCGGAGAACTCCCGGATTCGAATCATCCCCTGATGGTCAAATATCGCGCCTGGCATCAGAAATATGAGCCCAAGGAGCGGTGGTCGACCTTCTATATTGCCGGGATTATATTTGCCGAACCCTTCGTCGAAGGACTGAGGCGGGCGGGCAAAAATTTGACCCCGGAGACCTTCGTCAAGGCCATGGAAACGATGAAAGACTGGCAGGGGATTGGCCCGCCCCATCACCTTTACCCCCACCGACCATCAGGGCGGCAAGCACGTTTTCTTCGGGCAGGTTCAGCCGGACGGCAGCATCAAGAAGCTGACGGACTGGATGCGGATCACCTACTGATAAGGGACGCGGGGAAGGAGAGATGCAGGGAATCGCGAAGACGCGGGACCGGACAAATCAGAATTCCATCCATCGATCCCGTGGACTCTGAATTGAGGACGATTGGAACGGTGCTGGGATTGGGATTCAGGCGGGATCCGAAAGCAGAGCGCTCGGCCCAAGTCATGACAGGGAAGCAGGAAGGGTATGGCCACATTAAAGGTTGAGGACTTATCGATCAGCTTCGGGGGATTGAAGGCCTTGAGCGGGGTGAGCTTCTCGGTGGAGAAGGGCGAGATCTATTCCATCATCGGCCCCAACGGAGCCGGGAAAGACCACGGTGTTCAACTGCATCAGCGGGATCTACAAGCCCACCGGGGGGAAGATCTTCTTCAAAGACCAGGATATCACCCCCTTCAAGCCCCACCAGGTGGCCCAGGTGGGGATTGCCCGCACCTTCCAGAACATCGAGCTCTTTGCCCACATGACCACCATGGACAACCTCATGCTGGGGCGGCACACCAAGCTGAAAACGGGCCTCTGGTCGGGGGCCACCTTCCTGACCCCGAATTCCAGGGCGGCGCGGGAGGAGATCAAGAACCGGGAGAAAGTGGAGGACATCATCGACTTCCTGGAGCTCCAGGCCTCCCGGAACCAGATGGTGATGAACCTTCCTTACGGGAAGCAGAAGCTGGTGGAGCTGGCCCGCGCCCTGGCCCTGGAGCCGGAGGTCCTCCTCCTGGACGAGCCTTCGGCGGGGATGAACCTGGAGGAGAAAGAGGACCTGATTTTTTCCATCCGGGATATCCGGGATGATTTCGGGATCACCGTTCTTTTGGTGGAACACGACATGAACCTGGTCATGGGGATTTCCGACCGGGTCCTGGCCTTGAATTACGGCCAGGTGATCGCCGAAGGGTCCCCGGCGGACGTCCAGAAGCACCCGGAGGTGCTCAAGGCCTATCTTGGAGAGGGGTAGAAACGTGGGAAGCATCCTGCAGGTAAAAAACATCGAGACTCTGTATTACGATATCATCAAGGCCCTCCGGGGGATCTCCCTGGACATTCAGGAGGGGACCATATCGGTGGTCCTGGGAGGGAACGGGGCGGGGAAGACCACCACCCTGAAGACCATCATGGGCCTTCTCGAGGACCAGCCCGACAAAGGGACCATCGAGTTCATGGGCCGGCGGATCGACGGCATGGACGCCGAGGACATCGTCAATCTGGGCATCGCCATGGTCCCGGAAGGAAGAGAGGTTTTCCCCGAGCTGACGGTGATGGAAAACCTCAGGATGGGGGCCTACACCCGGAAAGACAAGAAGGGAGTCCAGGAAGATCAGGACCGGGTAATCCGGTACTTCCCCATCCTCAAAGAGAGGGCTTCCCAGCAGGCCGGTTACCTGAGCGGCGGGGAGCAGCAGATGCTGGCCATGGGGCGGGCGCTCATGACCCGGCCCAAGCTCCTCATGCTGGATGAGCCCTCCCTGGGATTGTCCCCCATCCTGGTGAGGGAGATCTTTGAAATTATCAAGACCATCAATCAGGAAGGGACCACCATCCTCCTGGTGGAGCAGAACGCCCGGATGGCCCTTATCCGTGGCCCACTTCGGGTACGTCCTGGAGACGGGCAGGATCGTTCTGGCCAATACCCCTCAGAACCTCATGGAAGACGAGGACGTCAAGGAATTTTACCTGGGGATCAAATCGGAGGTATCGGGCAAAGGCTACCAGCGCTGGCGGCGAAAAAAAAGGTGGAGATAATCGGGCAGAAAACTTTTTTAGAGGAGGTAGGACCATGATGCAGGAGAGTACAATTTCACGCAGGACGTTTCTTCAAGTCGCCGGTTCCACCTTGGCCGGCGCCCTGTTGGTTCCTTCCACTCCCCTGTGGGCCCAGCAACGGAAGCTTTCCATCGTCACCGGGGGGACGGGAGGCGTGTTCTATGTCATGGGTGGGGGTATTGCCAATATGCTCACCAAGAGCATGCCCAATGCCAAGGTAACCGCTGAAGCTACGGCGGCGGCGGTTGATAATTGCAGGTTGATCGACGTTCGCAAGGCGGACCTGGGTTTCAGCCCCGGCGACGTTCTCTATGATGCCTACGTGGGACGGGATAAATTCAAGTCCAAGATTCCGGTGCGAACCCTCTTGAACCCCTATTCGAACTTCATTCACTTCGTAGCCTCGGAGAGTTCGGGCATCAAAACCCTTTCCGACCTTCGGGGGAAACGGGTGTCCCTCGGCGCTCCGGGGAGTGGAACGGAAGTAAAGGCGGCCCGGATTCTGGAGGCTATGGGCATCGACCCGGTCAAAGACATCAAGCGCGACCGGTTGAGCGTGGCGGAATCCGCCGGCGGCATTAAAGACCGGAAGATCGACGCCTTCTGCTGGTCCGGCGGTCTGCCCACAGCCGCCATCATGGACCTGGCGGCCACTCCCGGAGTCCGCATCCGGCTTCTGGACATGGCCGAGATCGTTCCCAAACTGAGCGAAAAGTTCGGGCCGGTGTATTTTAAGGGCCTGATTCCCAAGGGGACCTATTCCGGCGTCGACTATGATGTAGTTACCGCGGCCATGGTGGTCTCCATTTTCTGTCACGAGAAGATGGAAGAAGACCTGGTCTACCAGATCACGAAGCTGATCATCGAGAAAAAGAGCGAGCTCGTTCTGGTACACAAAGAAGCCCAACATATCAGCCTGCAGTTCTCCTCGGTCGGTTCTCCGGTTCCTTACCACCCCGGGGCCATTCGCTATTTCAAAGAAAAAGGGGTAACCCCCAAGTAGGCCTGCAGGATTGGGCCGGGGGCGCAAAGGAGCCGGGGAGGGGCGGGTAGGAAGCCCGCCCCCGCGGAGGACGATGAAGGCATGAATCCGGAAGCTCCCGGAGATCGTCCTCTGAAAAGATGCCCAGATTTAAATTCATGCAGTCAACGGGGATAAAACCCAAACGATGACTGAAGACCGAAATCCTACCATGACCGAGGAAATCAGCCAGGCGGGCCTGGAGAAGGCCGAAGAGATCGTCGACCGCTATGAAGGCCTGACCCGGAAGCTCAAAGGGCTTTCCGGTTGGATCATCACCGCGGTTGCGATGGGCACCTCTGTTTTTTATTTGTATGCGGCGACCGCGACCATCGTCACCCAGATGCTCCGCGGCCTCTTCGTCATGCTCACCCTCTTCCTTTCCATGACCGCCTTTCCGGCCACCCAGGGGACCCGCCACCGGATCCCCTGGTATGACTGGGTTCTGGCCTTCCTGGGCTTCGCGCCGATCCTCTACATGCTCTGGGACTTCGAGGAGTTCGTCTACCGGGCCGCCGTTCCCGAGACATGGGACGTGATCATGGGGGTGATCCTCATCGGCCTGGTCCTGGAAGCCATGAGGCGAACCACCGGTTGGATCCTTTCGGTCATCGTCCTGGGGTTTCTGGTCTACGCCTACGTGGGGGAATACCTCCCTCCTCCCTGGAACCACCGGGGGTACGACATCGAGCGCATCGTGGGCCACATGTACATGGCCCTGGAGGGGATCTTCGGCGTTCCCATCGACGTGGCCGCCACCTTTATTATTCTCTTCACCATCTACGGCGCTTTTCTGGATAAATCCGGGGCGGGCCAGTTCTTCATCGATTTTTCCTTTGCGGCCATGGGGGGAAAGCCGACCGGGGCCGGCCGGACCGCCATCCTGGCCTCCTTCCTCCTGGGGGGGCCGGCGGGCAGCGGCGTGGCCACCACGGTGACCATCGGATCGGTGGCCTGGCCCATGCTGCGCAAGGCCGGTTACGACAAGGAGTCCGCCGGAGGGTTCGTGTCCGCGGGAGGGCTGGGCGCGGTCCTCTCTCCGCCGGTCATGGGCGCGGCGGCCTTTCTCATCTGCGAAATCCTGAAGATCTCCTACCTGGAAGTCATTGCCATGGCCTGCATGCCCACCATCCTCTACTACTGGTCGATCTTCCTCATGGTGGAGTTCGACGCCAAGAGGTTCGGGGTCAAGGATGTGACCGTGGAGAGGAAAGGGAGCCTGAAGGAACTCACCTTCCGCTACGGATACCACTTCATTTCTCTGATTACGATCATTCTCTTCATGCTCCTGGGCTTCACCGCCATCCTGGCGGTCTTCTGGTCCGTGGTCATCGTCTTCGCCCTGAGCTTCATCCGGCCGGAGAGCGCCCTGGGGCCGGCCCGGCTCATCGAGGCCCTCCGCAAGGGGACCATGGATGTGCTCTCGGTGGCTGCAACCTGCGCCGGAGCAGGAATCATCGTCGGCGTTGTTACCCTGACCGGTCTGGGGCTGCAGTTTTCCAGCATCGTAATCGATCTGGCCAGGGGGAACCTCTTCGTCACGATTTTGTTCACCGCCTTTGCCCTGTGGGTCATCGGGCTGGCCGTACCGGTCACCGGGACCTATATCATCGCCGTGGTCATCACCGCTCCGGCCATGATCAAGCTGGGAGTTCCCGAGTATGCCGCCCACATGTTCGTTTTTTATTACGCCGTCCTGGCCGAGGTGACTCCGCCCACGGCCCTTTCGGCTTTTGCCGCTGCGGCAATCACCGGGGGGGACCCCTACAAGACCACCATGATGTCGTGGAAGTACACTCTTCCTGCCTTTGTGGTCCCGTTCATGTTTACCATCCACCCCGACGGCGTGGGCCTGCTGCTTGAAAGGCCCTCTGGGCAACATCCTCCTTACCAACCTGACCGCCCTCATCGGGGTGGGAGCGCTGGCCGCGGGCATGAGCGGCTGGCTGGTCCGCAAGACGAACTGGGTTGAACGTCCCATCCTGCTCGCCGCCGGCCTCATTCTCGTCTATCCCAGTCCCGCAGCGGATATTCTGGGGGTCGGCCTGGTGGCGGCCGTAGCCCTCTGGCAGTGGCGCACGAAGAAGCAGGATTTGGAAGCCAAGCCTCAGGGGCTTTGAGCCGATGCTCCCCGGAAGAAGAGGATTAGGGTTCCAATGGTCGTTTTCTTCCCTGTCCTTAAAACGTTCCAGCTAGGATAAGAACTTCGAAGGGCCATGGGAAACCCATGGGGGGAGCCCGGCCGAGAGGGTGCCATTGTGAGTGCCAAAAGAGCCTCTTGCAAAGCTCTTGAAAGAAAAAGGAAGTCGTCATTCCGGGCAAGCGAAGCGCGACCCGGAATCCAGGATTTTCAAACAATTCTGGATTCCGGCTTTCGCCGGAATGACGGAGGAAATGGCTTTTGCAAGAAGCTCAAAGGGCTTCATAAATGGTTGCTGGGATGGTTCGTCGTCCTGGCAATCTTTCTTCCTACCGGTGGCTTGGCGGAGCCTCTCGATCACTGGCAACTGAGAACCCCTTTGCCCCCAGGCCATTCTCTCCGAATCTCTTTTGGCCATGGAATATTCGTGGCCGTGGGGGAATCCGGCAGCCTTTACACTTCTTCCGATGGAACAACCTGGAAAGGGCTTAGCTCAGGGACGAACCAATCCCTCCTCGACGCGGCCTACGGCGGCGGCACCTTCGTCGCCGTGGGGAGAAGCGGGACGATCCTCACATCTCCGGATGGAATAACCTGGACATCGCGCAGCTCCGGGACCGGCCATGACCTCAACGGAGTCGGCTATGGGCAGGGGATTTTTGTGGCCGTCGGGGATCGCGGCGCGATCCTCAGCTCCCCGATGGGGTCTCTTGGGCGGCGAGGGATTCCGGGACCCATCAATGGCTGAAAAAAGTGGCCTACGGCAGCGGCACCTTCGTCGCCGCAGGGGGCAACGGGACCCTCCTTACTTCTCCCGATGGGGCGGCGTGGACCGTGCGGAATTCCGGGACCCGAGGGCATCTGGAAGGAATTGCTTACGGGAAGAAAACCTTTGTGGCCGTGAGCGATACCATCCTTACCTCTCCCGACGGCATCGGATGGAACGAGAAGACTTCCGGAACGAGCCATCGCCTCTTCGGGGTCGCCTATGGGAGCGGAGTCTTCGCGGCGGTGGCGGACAACGGCACCATCCTGACTTCACCCGACGGTTCCGAGTGGACTCCAAGGGACTCGGGGACTCATCTCACCCTCTACGGCATCGCCCACGGGAGGAAGATTTTTCTTGCCGCGGGAGAAGAGGGTATCCTTCTTCAATCCGAACCCCTTTCTTCCCCCCAGATCTCCGTTTCTTCCACCTCCCTTGATTTTGGGTCGGTCCACGTGGGGGACTCGTCATTCACCAACCTGACCGTTACCAATTCCGGCTCGGCCGACCTGATCATCGGGCAGCTTACCGTTAGCGGCGCCGACACGCTGGATTTCAACACCCGGGACGACAACTGCACGGGCGTAACCCTTGCGCCCTCCCGGAATTGCACCGTCCAGGTCATATTTTCTCCCCGCTACACCGGGGACAGAAGCGCGACCCTTTCCATCTCCTCCAACGACCCGGATGCTCCGACCCAGACCGTTTCCCTGAGCGGCAGCGGTACCGACGGCGATATCTGCTGCGACGACGACGATTCCTCGGAATTCTTCTGCTTCTTCTCCAGCTCGACGAAAGGAACGGGGCTTGAAGATTATTTGGACGTTCTTCGGAAATTCCGGGATCTCATCCTGTTAAGGAGTCATCTGGGGAAAAGACTGGTTGATTTCTATTATCAACACTCCCCCGCCATGGCCCGGGTAATTGAACGTTACGATTTCTTGAGGAAAGCCGTGGGTATTGCATTGGTACCCCCCCTGGCGGCTATCGCCTATGTGGCCCTCTACGCTTCCCCTGCAGAAAAAGCGGTCCTATTGATTCTAATGATGGGATTGGTGGCCGCCGGACGGCGCCTGATTCGAAGATCAGAAAAGAATCGGATAAGCTGCATTTCAGCCACAAGCCCGTTCGTCGCTTAGGGCCGCGTGCTTCGCGCTAGCTATTCCTCCAAACCACCTGCGGTCAGAGAATTCAATTAAGCGGAGAGAGACCTATCGCAGTTTGGACGGGGAATGGAAGCCATTGTGAAAAAAGGGGTCGAAATCCGCCGCTGATGCGGACTCGCTAAAGAGGTTTGGATATACTTTTCATTCCTGGAATTTTGAGAAAGTGCACGATCTCGCAAGTTTTGTTAGATGAGGGACACCCCCAATATATTGGGGCTTCATTTTTTTTCTGCCGAAATTTTGAATCTTAGCTGAGCCTAAAAATCCGCTTGCCTTTCCCAATTGCCGGACCCCTGCCATCGCCCGGGACACTTCTCCACTGCCGGTGCCTTGTGATATTTCCGAAATTTCACTTCAGCCCAGCCTTACGCAAGGCGTTAAAGTATTTATCCTTTTGCGATTGATCCTTATATGGAAGGATCTTTGCAAGATAATCAAATGAAAACTTGGGATTTATTCTGAGAATCTCTGCAGCTGCGGCCCGGGCCTCCTTCTCACGGCCCATCATAATGTATGTAGCCGCCAGGTTAGTATGGGCATAAATGTTATCAGGCGCAGGTCCAGTTTTGGACTCGTCACTGATGATTGCGGCTCCAGGCCCAGCATGCGATTCCTCCAAAGTTTGTGGGAACTCCTCCTTCAATCACCAGCACATAGCCCCTTTGGAGTACGCCGCGCCAATCTGGGCCACGGCAGAATCCCCGGGCTTTCATGGCGGGCAAGGTCCTTGAAGGCGCCCTAGTCAGACCCCGAAAACTTTCTTCCCCCATCTCTGGACGATTCATTCTTTTCCTTTCCGAGGATCTTCATCAAAGTCCTGAAGGTCGATTCTAGATACCCCCGAGGGCTGAGGATACGGCCCATTTCCCTGGGTCCACTCCTGTTTTGCGGCCCCGGCGGAAGAACTTGGCTGAAAAGGAATTTTCCAACCCCCGAGGGCCGGGCCTCCCTTTGGCCGCGAGAAGGAAGAAGATCAGGAGCGAAAGAGCCGAGCTTCCGGTGATTCGTCTCCTCCATCTTTTTACCTCCTTTCTATTCGGCCATCCTTCGCGGTTGAGAGGAGGCAAGCAAACTTTCTTCCTTTCCGCCACTCACGAACCCGGCAAGCAGGTTCAGCAATTCCTCTCGGGAGAAGGGTTTGCGCAGAAGCCTTACCGGATACCTGCTCTTCTCCTCATTCAGAAAAGGGATAAACTGGAGCATATCCCCGCTCATATAAATGGTCTTCACCCGGGGATCTTGCTTGCGGATATTGTTCATCAACTCTATTCCGTTTCCTCCGGGCATGTGGAGATCCGTAATCACCACCTCCGGCCTGAATCTAAGATAACTGGCATATCCATCCAGCCCATCCCCCGCGAAGCGGGCCTCATAGCCCTCATCCTCCAGTATCATCTGGAGGAGAGAAGCCAGCAGGAGATTATCATCGACAACCAATACCTTCGTATTTTTTCCCTTCCCGGCTCAGACTTCGGCTTTGCTTCTTCTCGAGCAAAGGATGTGCCAAAGGACGGCGAGGTTGAGATTGATTGATTTTAAATGGGTTTTCTTGGAAAGATGCTTGACGGGGAATAGAGAGGGAGAAGGGTTTTTCCTCCAGAAATAGGCGGGGAACCTCTGTTTCGGATTAAATTTCTATCAGCAGCTTGCCGAAAAACGAAATTCGTTTCCTCCTTGCGAGGAGCACAAGCGACGCCGTATTCTCAAATGGTTTAGTTTTATTACAAGGGGATTGCTTAGCTTCGCTCCCCATGATGCCCACCATCGTTTTTCAGCAACCTGCCTCCCGTTTCTCCCTGGAGAAGATTTCCTACACCCTAACCGGGCTTTTTAAAATCCGCGGTTTGCATATTATGTTTTTTCATCAGGTCATAGAAATCGGCGCGGTATTTCCCGGCCATTTTTGCGGCCTGGCTGACATTCCCCTGGCAGAGTTCCAGCAGATTGCGAAGGTATTCCCTTTCAAAGGCGTCCTTGGCTTCTTTGAAAGGCTTCAGGGATTCTGAATTTTGAGCGGGTTGGGCAGCGGGTTGGGCCTGAAGGATGAAGTCTTCCGCGATGAAATGCTGCTGGGTCATGGCCACGGCATACTCGACGGTATTTTCCAACTCCCGCACATTTCCCGGCCATTCTTGAAGCATAAGCCTCTGCAGAACCCCCGGGCCCAGACCTTTCACCTCTTTTTTCATCTGCTGGCTGAATTTTTTCAAGAAATGTTCCACCAGGGGAGGAATGTCCTCCTTCCTCTCCCGCAGGGGGGGCAGATGAACGGGGATGACATGAATCCGGTAAAAGAGGTCTTCCCGGAAAAGCCCTTGTTTCACCTGCTCGGCCAGATCCTTTTGGGTAGCCACGATCACGCGGACATCCACCTCCACCGCTTTTTCGCTGCCCAGGGGGTAGAACTGGCGCTCCTGCAGGACCCGGAGGAGCTTGGCCTGGATCGCTAGGGTCATATCGCCGATTTCATCCAGAAAAATCGTGCCTTCATGGGCCTGGGTGAACAACCCCTTCGCATTTTTCACCGCTCCGGTAAAAGCTCCCTTTTCATGGCCGAAGAGCTGGCTTTCCAGCAGGGGTTCCGGAAGGGCCGCGCAGTTGATGGCCACGAAGGGCTTATTCTTCCGGTCGCTGGCCAGATGGATCGCCCGGGCGATCAACTCTTTCCCCGTGCCGCTTTCTCCGTGGATGTAAACCGTGGAATCAATTTTCGCGATCCGGGACACCATTTCCAGTACGGTCCGCATCTTTTCGCTCTTGGCCACGATGTGGGCGAAATCATACCTTTCTTTCAAAAGCTCCTGCAGCCTTTGAACCTCCGAGGTCAGGCGGCGGTTCTCCAACGCTCTTTCGATCTGCAAAAACAGATCCCGCGGTTCAAAAGGCTTAGTGAGGTAACTGTAGGCTCCTTTTCGCATGGCCTCCACCGCGCTTTCGATCGTTCCATGGGCGGTCAGGATGATGATGGGCATGTCGGGACTCATAGAATGAATCTCCTCCATCAGCGAGATCCCATCCCCCCGGCCAAGCTTCAGGTCCACGATCGACAGGTCAAAGGTCTGCCCTTTGACCGCGGAAATGGCTTCTTCTTCCCTCTGGGCGGTCGTTACCTGGTACTGGGCCGACTCTAGCCTCATGCGGAGCAACTCCAGAAGGGTCGGGTCATCATCTACCACCAGGATATTTCCCGAGGACATTTTCATCTATCTCGCTTTCTCTCTCTTTTTTTCTTCCACGGATATATCCACCTGTTTGGTTTTTTCAATCACCTGGGTCAATTTCTCATTTTCCTGAAGCATTCCGGCCCACACCTTGGCCTCATCGGCCAGCGGGCTCTTAGGGTAATCCTTGAGAATCTTTTTAAAAGAGCCAAGAGCCTTACCGAAGTCCCTCTGAGGATTCTCCACGTAGGCATAGATCAGCCCCATATGGAAAAGGGCCTGGTCCTTGAGAGAATGTTTCCCCGGCAGGGACAATATTCTCTGACTTTCCTTCAGGGAACCGGCGTAATCCCCCAAGTGGAAGAGTTTCTTGGATTGCAGCAGACGATCGCAGGCCGGCGTTATAGATTCCTCAGGGCTAGAAGATTTACCCCGGGAAACCTCCTGGCTGGTCTTTGAATTGAACTCTTTATTGGAAGTCATGCAACTCAACAAGAAGAAAAAGATCAGGCAGGCAACACAAAAATAAACGAAGTTCCCTGCCCGGGTTCGCTCTCTGCCCATACTGTACCTCCGTGTGCACTGATAATCTGCTTGACGATGGCCAAGCCCAACCCCGTTCCTTTCGCCGATTCCGAGTGCCCCCGGGGCCCCTGCTGATATTTTTCGAAAATGGCCGCCAGGTCCTCCTTGGGAATGCCCGGCCCCGTATCGCTCACGGAAACTTTCAATTTCCCATCTTCCCGGCGAGCGGAAATTCTCACCTCTCCGCCCTCAAAAGAATATTTGACAGCGTTCCCCAGGAAATTCCGCAGGACCTGTAGAATCCTCTCCCGGTCCATTTTCACGAGGGGGAGCGGCTCGTGGTTTTCAGCCCGGAGGCGGATTTTCTTGGCCAAGGCCAGGGGTTCGATCTCGCCGACCGCCTTGTGGATCAAAGGCATCACATCCGCCTGGGTAAAATGAAAAACCATCATTCCGGCTTCCATTTTGGATAGATCCAGGGAGGAATTGACCAGGTCAATCAACCGGTTGCTCTCTCCGGCGATAATCTTCAGAAGCTTCTTCTGCTTCTCGGTGATTTCCCCCCCCAGACCCTCCAGCAGGAGGCTGGTGCCCTCCTTGATGGAGGTCAGCGGGGTGCGAAGCTCATGGGATATGGAGGAGAAGAAATCTGACTTTATCTGGTCAAGGGCCTTTAGTTGCTCGCACATGGAATGAATCGCCAGGCCCAATTCTTTAATTTCCGGCGGAGCCGACCAAGGCAATTTACATTCGAAGATTCCCCGGGCGATGTTGCGCGTCTTCCCGATCAGCTGGGAAATGGGGTGGGTAATCGTCATGGTAATAAAAAAGGACAGCATGACGACCGCCAGAAGAGCGATGGCCGCCATGGTCACCGTTACCTGACGGGCTTTGATTCCGGCTTCTTCCAGTTTTCTTATTTTTCTCAGGGTATCACCTTGAGACTGGACGGTCAGGGTCTGCAGAATCTCGAAAATCCGATCCGTCGTTCTTTCTTTTTCCTTCATAACCCAGGAAGAGGAATAGGGCCGATTCGCCCGCACATACCCTGCCTCCTCCGCGATCAATGCCTGGTAAGACAGGTGGTGAGCCTTTATGCTGTTCAGCAGCTCTTTCTGGGAACCGGTATCGGCGAAGGGCGCAACCTCTTCCAGGTATCTCTGGAATTCGTCCCGGGCGAGAAGAAACTGTTCATAAAGGGCTTCATCCCGGGCCACCATGAATTTTTTTTCAAAGCGCAATTGGGACAGGAGGGAATCCGCGAGTTTTTTCCCCGAGTCCTCCATCCGGTGATCCACATCCAGAATCGAATGGGTGATGTTTTCGAATTGGACCAACCGGTACATCATGTACACGCTCACAGCCAATATCAATAAGAAGACCACCAGGTAGCCGTAAATGAGTCGGGAAAATATGCTTAATTTCATTTCCAAAAATCCGATTCTACAAACGCAAGAGATCGGATCAGGCGGGGAATCCTGGACAGGATTCACCCCACCGTCTCCCCTTCTAACTTCTTTTACCAAAAATTATTCCTTTGGTCAACTCACGAAGATTCATCCGTAAAAGAGCCACCAGATTTGAAAGGGACCACTTAAATTGGGAACCAGGGTGGAGCAACCGAAGGATCAGCAGTGCGTCCAGTGCATTTTAGCACAAGATCTTGGGTTTGTTGGGGGGGTGTTTTTTGCAGGGGTTGGGGAAGTTTTCGGAATAGAGGCGGGGAGGACTCGTTTTCAATGATGGGGCAAGGCCCGTCAGGCGGTTTTGAGGCTCATCCGGACAAAAGAAAGCATCGGAGGTCCATGCATTGAAAGATTCGTTTTACACCTCCTATCCTCCGTATTCCATGGATCCAAGCTGTCGATTACTGCTGAGCCTGTCGAAAAAGGCCAACTGGTCAATTGTCGCTACATTCACCCGTATAAAAATCAACAACTTACAGTCCATAGAAAGGACCAAAATAGCCATATTTAGGGTTTTTCGACAGGCTCGCTGGTTTCCTTTATTCTCCGGGGGCTTAAAAAGCCTTGTTATGCAAACCATCACAAAAAGCCTTCCAACCCAACCTCCATCTTGGAAAGCAACCGAAAGATTATTCTGATGAAAATCGAACAAAGACTCGCAGCCGGGGCAAGAAAATTTTTCCCCGATCCGTGACACCGAACTCATTCGCCCCCCAGACCAATAAACAGGGAAATTACGGGCAACAGTTTAGCCAAAATCGGATTCTTATTCAACATAACAGTTTTGCTTCGCAGTAGGTCATTTTCATACAGACCTTTTCTCTTATTGTAGGGTTTTGCCTTCACCAAATTTTCCACATCGTCCCCCCCTCTATTGGAAAAAATCAAATTAATCAAATATTTATAGACACGGGGCTCATCAATTCAATTCGGCACCTATCTTGCTCAAAGAGTATTGCGTTTTCGAGGGGAGCACCCCAATCAAAAGTCAACTCTTTAAGGAGCGTTCTTGATGGCTGCATTACCCTTGCAAAAGAGAAAAAATATCTTGTTGATTTTTTCAGCGATTATCATATTTTATTTTTTTGGCGTTTTGACTGCGCATTCTGCACAGGTTACTTTGGCGTGGGATCCAAATACCGAACCAGATCTAGCAGGCTACAAGGTTCATTATGGCACGGCAAGCGGAAGTTATCAGGTCCTTCTGGATGCCGGCTTGAATACGACGTACACGGTTGCGAATCTCCCAGACGGAGGAACGTATTTTTTTGCGGTAACAGCATATGATTCCTCCGCCAATGAAAGTGCATATTCTGCGGAGGTATCCTACACCGCTTCTTTGGCCTGTAGCTACACCATTTCACCTATCTCGCAGTCAGTCCCCTCTACGGGCGGTCCGGGTATAATAAGGGTAACTGCCCCATCAGGCTGTACCTGGACAGCGGTCAGCAACGCCTCCTGGCTCCTGATTACCTCCAACAGTACCGGGGCTGCAAGCGGGACAGTGAATTACTCGGTTTCGGCAAATTCGACCGCCAACTCCCGCAGCGGAACACAGACGGTTGCGGGGAAATTGTTCACCGTGAATCAGCAGGGGGCTTCCCCAACCGCCTTTACGATCACTGCCACCGCCGGGACGAATGGATCCCTTTCTCCCTCAGGGGCGGTGGCCGTCCCGCCGGGCGGCGCCCAGACCTTTACCATCACCCCTTCCGCGGGTTACACCGTGAGCGAGGTAAAGGTGGATGGAGTCTCCGTCGGAGCCGTGTCGTCCTACTCCTTTGGGAACGTGACCGCCAATCACACCCTCACTGCTAGCTTCGTCCTCCTCCCCCCTCCCCGAACCTGGTCTTAGCCTTAAACGCCGGGGGAAGCGCATACACGGACAGCCGGGGAGTGCGCTTTGAGGCGGACAAGCATTTTGTGGGAGGGGCATCAGGAAAGAGTGCGGCGACCATTCGGGGCACAGCGGATGGAGCCCTGTATCAGGACGAACGGTACGGCAATTTTTCCTACGTCATTCCTCTTGCCGCGGGGAGTTATGATCTGACCTTCAAGTTCGTCGAAAACACCTACTCCGCCAGGAACCAGCGAGTTTTCGACCTCTGGGTGGAAGGAAAACTGGCCATTAGGAGCCTGGATATTTACGCCGCGACGGGGAAAAATGCAGCCCTCGACCTTACCTTCACGGTAAGCGTCTCCGACGGGGTGCTCAACCTGGATTTCCTCCCCTCCGTGGGGGACGCTCAGGTCAGCGCGATTCTGGTTCTCAAAGCCTCCGGCAGCCCCAAAAAGCCTCTCGGGAAGCTCAAAAGGTATTTCACCACCGAGCCGAAAACCAACATATAGCTCATGGCTGCTTTCCAGTTAAATCCCATAGCAGAGATCGTTCCACTCCCCCCCAGTTGGTCAGCAATTTTGAAATGAGCGGTATATTCAAGCCTCGATGGCCAATTGAAATCTACACCTTCTGACAAGATCTTTCATCTGCCCATTTCAGGAAGTAATGTTTTTCTGCTCGTTTTTACACCCAGTGTCATGGAAACTTCGTCCAATGACAAATAATAGGACCATAGCTAATGGAATATAAAAAGGAAATCCATTTTAAAAAAACCAATTACTAATGAGGCCATAATTATCTGGACAGGAATTCCGTCTTTTCATCATCCTGGATTCCGGCTTCTGCCGGAATGACAACCAAGAACCATGCCTCTCAAATGTTGGTCACTCCGGCGAAAGCCGGAGTCCAGTTCGAGGTTTTCAAAAGGCAACGTCCTCCAATAAACGTCTAGACTATAATGGACTCCTTAGTAAGTCGGTTCCTCTACCTTAGAATCATCTCCCTCCATAATTAAGGGACCCATCGACCAGCGCTCAGTTTCAAGGCTGCTTATCTGATTATGAGAGACCTAGCCATCACGGTCCTGCCTTTTTTATGCCTACATATTGGGGGGCAGGCCTTTGGGCAAAAAGTTTCGTGTTCTGCTGAGCCTGTCGAAAAAGTCCAAATGGCCAATTCTGGTAATTTTGGCACCATTAAAAATCAACAACTTACAGGCCACAGAAAACCGCAAAATGCCCAGAATTAGGGTTTTTCGACAGGCTCGCTACATCTGCATCTGTTTCCCGGTCATCGAAAAAGTTTCGATATAGGGATCATTTATTGAATCGGGCCAGGTCATTTCTACCCGTGATGACTAATCCATAAAGCAGCCCTTTGCTGAAGTGTAGTAAGGGGACGAAGAGGGCAAATCCCCAATAAGCGAGACCCGCCAGGCTGTGCCTTTCATGAAAAGTTGATCGGAAGCATTGCAAAAGCTTCGAAAAATTGATGAACAATCGCCTCTTTTTGTGATATCCTCCCTACATCTTTCGCAAGCCCGAAAAAGTTCATAAGGTTAGCCGCACCCTGGACAAGCAGGAGGTCTTCCCCATGAATGTCTGGCAGGCAATCGTTTCAGCGTTGAAGGCGGAAAAGACGGAGTATATCTTTGGCCTGCCCGGGGGCGAGCTTTTCTATGATGCCCTGTATGATACTCCGGAAATCAAAACTGTTCTGGTTCGAGAAGAAAGCGCGGGCCCCTTCATGGCCATGGGGTACGCCCGCGTCTCGGGGAGACCGGGAATTTGCTTCGCTCCCGCCGGGCCCGGGGTGGCCAACCTGGTCCCCGGAATCCTGGAAGCCCACTCGGCGTGCCTTCCGGTCATCGCCATCGGTTGCAGCTCCAAGCGGGCCAACGCTGGAATGGGCGCTTTCCAGGAAGTGGATCAGGTCTCCATTCTGAAGCCCATCACCAAGTGGAGCGAGCGGGTCACGGAGCCGGACCGGATTTCCTGGGTCATGCGGCGGGCCTTTTCCCTGGCCACTCATGGCAGGCCGGGGCCGGTTTACGTGGATATCCCCCGCGATACGGGCGCCGAAGAAATAGCCCCCATCCGTTATGTGCCCGTGGAATATCCCCTGAGGACTGCGGGGGACCCGCAAAAAATCAGGGAGGCGGCGGCTTTATTGCTGAAGGCCAAAAGGCCGGTTTTGGTGGCCGGAGGGGGGGCGGTCAGCTCCCGGGCCTTCGATGAAGTGAAGAAATTTGTCGAGCTCTTGAACCTGCCGCTCATGACCACTCCCTGCGGAAGGGGTATTCTCTCAGAGGATCACCCGCTGGCCTTCGGTCTGGTGGGGCTTTACTTCTCCGAGATCGGGGAAAAGGTTTATGGGGAGGCCGACCTGCTGATGACTCTGGGGTCGCGGAACGAGGATTTCCAGTCCGGGGAACAGAGATTCTTCCCCAAAGGGGCGAAGTATATCCAGGTGGACCTGGACCCGGAAGAGATGGGCCGGAACTGGGTTCCCGATGTAGCGGTCGTGGGGGACATCAAACTGGTCCTGCAGGCCCTCCTCCGGGAGCTTCAAAGGGCAGGGTTGAAAAAAGGAAGGCAGAATCACAGAATGGCGAAGCTGCTGAAAGCGAAGGATGCCTATGAAGCTCGAGTCAAGAAGGAATGCCTGGGCGATTCGTCGATCCCCCTGAAAACCAAGCGAATCGTCCGGGAACTCTGCGAAGTCTTCGGCAAGAATGCCATCCTGGTGAATGAAAACGGGTCGCAGGATCTTTGGTCCTACTACTGGCCCTACTACAAGGTCGGGGACATAAACTGCTGCGTGGCCCCGGGAGAACAGACCTGCATGGGAGGGGGATGCTCGGCGGCCATCGGGGCCAAGCTGGCCATGCCGGATAGGGATGTGGTGTGCACCACCGGAGACGGCGCCTTCCAGATGTTCATGAAAGAACTGGCCACGGCGGCCCAGCACAAGGCTCCGGTGACCTACGTGGTTCTGAATAATTTCAGCCTGGGCTGGATCAAGTTCGCCCAGCGAAACCGCGGGAACCGGTTCATCTCCACCGATTACAAGGTTCAGCCGGACTTCGTCCAGATCGCCCGGGCCAATCAATGCTACGGGGAACGGGTGGAAAAACCGCAAGATATCCGCGACGCCCTGGGAAGAGCTTTGAAGGCCACCCGGAACGGTGTGCCGGCAGTTCTGGATTTCATCGTGGATGGGTGGGATTTTGCTCCAGGTTTCAAAAGGTTCTACGAACGGCTTGCGAGCTGAGAGGAGGGGAGAATGGCGGTGAAGAAAAGCAAAGAGGGCCGGAAGAAGTCCGCTCGGGGGACGGCAAAACCACGGAGTTCCCGGGCGCCGAAGGCGGGCAGGGGCGTGGCAGGGGATTATGAGACGGATGTATTGATCGTGGGGTATGGAGCCGCCGGGGCGAATGCCGCCATTGCCGCTCACGATGCCGGGGCGCGGGCGCTGATCATCGAAAAATTGGGATTCCCCGGCGGAAACAGCGGGGTTTGCGCCGGGGCCATGGTGATTCCGGAGACCATCGAAGAGGCCGTTCGGTATTACCGGGCTCTATCCTTCGGCACCGTGGACGAGGAGATGATCCGCACCTTTGCGGAAGAAATGGTGGGGATACCCCGTCTGCTGACCGGCCTGGGCCTGGAATTCAAGGTCCGGCGGACGGAACCCGCCTATTTTCCCTCCTTTCTGACCGGCCAGGTTAAACGCATCCAGGTCAGCCCTACCGGGGCGGACGGATTTCGTTTTCTCCAGAACCTGGTGCAGGGCCGGAAGGTCGAGGTCCTTATGGATACGCCGGCCACGGCCCTGATCCAGGACCCCCAAACCCGGGCAGTCATGGGAGTGAAGGCGCGAAGGAAGGGGAAAGAAATAACTCTCCTGGCCCGCAGGGGGGTCATCCTGGCATGCGGGGGGTACGAATACAACCGGGGGATGCTGGCGAATTTCCATTTTCCCGGGGCAACGGATTATATTTTTCCCTGGGGCACTCCCGGCAACACGGGGGACGGCATTAAACTGGCCGCCGAGGCCGGAGCGGCCCTCTGGCACATGGCGACGGTAGAATGGGGCGCTTTCTGCGCCAGGAAACCGAGCCAAAAATTCGGAACGGCGATCGGGGCCGGCCTCGGGAGGGCGATGCCCGAGGGCAGCTTCGTCTTCGTGAACCGGTACGGGAAAAGGTTCATGCCGGAAAACACGAGTCTTATCCACCGCAAAGCGCCCCTGGAAATCCTTTTCTTCGACCACGAGCGCGCGGAGTACCGGAACCTGCCCGCCTACATGGTCTTTGACGAAGCGTACCGGCGCAAGGGGCCGGTGGCCAGCAGGCGGGAACATTTTCAGGAGATGTGGGGCGGCCCGGTGGGCTATCCGTCGATTCATAAAATCTACGAATGGAGCACGGACAATCAGGCGGAGATCGATCAGGGGTGGGTACTTCAGGCCGGTACTCTGGCAGACCTGGCCGGGAAGATCGGGGCCGACGCTCCGGCGCTGGAGGAGACGGTCCGCAACTTCAACGGCGCCTGCAGGGAAGGCCGTGACCCTCAATTCGGACGACCCGGAAAGTCTTTAGCCCCTCTGGAGAACGCCTCCCTATTATGCCGTCGAACTGGCGCTTACCCTGGTAAACACGCAGGGCGGCCCCAAGCACAATAAAGACTGCCAGGTGCTGGATTTCAGCAACCAGGCCGATCCCGCGATTGTATGCGGCGGGAGAGCTGGGTTCCTTCTTCGGTTTCCTCTATCAGGGGGGAAGCAATTACCCCGAGGCCTGGGCCTTCGGCCAAATTGCCGGGAGAAAGGCGGCGGCCGAAAAGCCTTGGGGCAAGTAGGATTTTCCCGCGCCGGATGGGGGGACGCCCTAACCTTGTTTTCATCGTCAAGATGCCGATGGCGGGGCGGAAAAAATAGGAAGAATTCGTTCGGAAAGGCGCCCAAGACTTGAATCGAAATCGATCTTTCCAGCCGATCAATGAAAACCTCCTTTTTGAATAGAAGATCAAGCGGCATCATCCCCGGAAGGGTGAACGAAAGAGAAGATTCCGGGATTGAGCCTGTTTATGAACGAATTTACCGGGTGGTACGACAGATTCCACGGGGCAAAGTTGCCACCTACAGCCAGATCGCCAGGATCGTGGACCGGTGCACGGCTCGAATGGTGGGATATGCCATGGCTGCCCTCCGCGGGCGGACCGATGTGCCCTGGCAGCGGGTGATCAATTCGAAAGGAGAAATCAGCACCCGCTCCCGGGGAGACGGGGCCCTCCGTCAGAGAAAATTGCTCGAAAAGGAAGGAATCCGCTTTGACCCAAGGGACCGGGTCAACCTGCGGAAAGTCCGGTGGGCCGGCTCAAAAGCTGGATTTTCCCGCAAACCGCCGATGGAGAGAACCGGGAGGAAGAGAATTATTAACAGGCCATGGTGTATAGACACCGAAGATGAAATCCCTCCTCCCCTCCCTTTACAAGGGAGGAATTCCCTCTTTGGAAAGAGGTAGGGGGATTTTGGGGAGATGTCTGGTAATTATGGTCTCCTTAGTAAGTCGAGAGAACGAATTCTGTCAGAACTCACCCTTAGTGAATGGAGGATTCAACCATGCCTGAAGCAGACCAAAACAAGGTCATGACCACCCAGGAGGCGATCCGCCGTTTCGTGAAGGACGGCGACCACCTCGTGATCGGCAACTACACCGTGGGCACCTGCTACAACCAGGTGACCGAGATCGTCCGCCAGGGGAGGAGGGGCTTGACGATCTACAGCCAGTCCGGGGTATTTGACGTGGAGATGCTGATCGCGGGAGACTGCGTGAGCCGGGTAGTCAGCCACCTATTGCATGCGCTCGGGGGGCCGTTCCGGCGGGAGCATGCTGGAGCGGTACCAGCGGGCGGGAAAGATCGAGGTCGAAGACTACTCGAACTTCACCTACAACGCCCGGCTGACCGCCGGAGCGCAGGGATACTCTTTTCTGCCCGTGCTGCCCGGGATCATGGCCTCGGACGTGTTCAAGGTTCGGGACTTCATGGGCGAGGGGAAGTTCGGGGTGGTCAAGTGTCCCTTCACCGGGCCGGGACGTGCCCGTGGTCCCCGCGGCCAACCCGGATGTCTGCATCGTCCATGTCCAGCGGGCGGACAAGTTCGGGAATGCCCAGTACTGGGGCGCCCTGGGCTCGGTGGCCTGGGCGTGCCTGGCCAGCAAAAGGGTGATCGTGAGCTGCGAGGAGATCGTGGACCACGAGATCGTCAAAGCCTCGCCCCAATTTACCATCGTTCCCAGCTTCCGGGTGAACGCGGTGATCGAGGAGCCGAGAGGCGCCCACCCCGCTGAACTTTCGGGTTACTACAACCTGGACCTCCTGTTCTGGGCCATGATGGACCTGGCCAACCGGAGCGAGGAAGGCTTCCGGGCCTGGATGAAGGAATGGGTGTATGACCTGCCCACCCGGGCGGCCTACCTGGAGCATTACATCTCGCGCTTCGGCAAGGAACCCCTCGACCGGCTCCAGGCCAAGCCCTATTACTCCGCTCCCGTGAACTACGGCTCGGCCTTCACTTCCATGTGGGATGATGAGGGGAAGATACGGCTTTTCGATATGACCCGTACCGAATGGGATAAATTTCTGGAAGAGAGGGGGTTGCTGACCGATGTCTCCTAAAGCCACTCGACAAGAATTGATCATCATCGCCGTGGCCCGCGAGATCAAAGATTACGAGCGGATCCTGCTGGGGGTCGGTCTCCCCACCACGGCCGGCGGCCTGGCCAAGGCCACCCATGCCCCCAACTGCGTGCTCATGACCGAGGCGGGGATCATCGACTTCAAACCCCTGGTGCCGCCCAACCACATCGCCGACGTCATGTGCCTGCGGGGATTCTCCTATGCCCTGGATCTCTTCAACACCTTCACCACGATCAACTACCGGGGGTTCGTGGACAAGGCCATCCTGGGCGTGGGCCAGGTGGACCGGTACGGGAACATCAACACCTCCTTCATGGGCGGCACCCCCAAGACCGGGATGCGGCTTACCGGCGCGGGCGGGGCACCCGACTTTATCTCTTACGCCAAGGAGACCATCCTCACCCTGAAGGGCGGGGAGTTCGTGGAAAAGCTCGACTACTTCACCTCCCCCGGGTACATGGGGGGCGGGGAGGAACGGGACCGCTGCGGGCTCTTCCCTCCCGGGTCCGGCCCCAGCATGATGATCTCCACCGAGGCCGTCTTCCGCTTCGACCGGAAGACCAAGGAAGTGTACCTGGAGTCCCTCCTTCCAGGGGTGGACCTTAAAAAAGTCAAATCCAAAGTACCCTGGGACCTGCGGGTGGCCGAGCCGCTGAAACCTTTCCCCACCCCGACCGAGGAGGAGATCGACTACATCCGCACCTTCGCCCCTCCGCACTGCATTCCCCGCGAGATCATGATGGAACTGGCGGTCAAGAAATTCTTCGAATTCGCGGGGGGAAAACGCAAGGGGAAATCAGGTTGAGGCGAAAGAGAGGAGGTCTCTGTGAGGGGTGAGGGTCCCAATTGGATTTGTTTTGCAGGCTCCAAATCCCCAACCCCTTGAAGGGGGGAAGGGGGGTTTTGGAATGAGAGGATATTCCTTATCTTGCCAACATGTTGGCATTCAAATTGCAAAACGACATAAGGAGGTGGCATATGGAGAAAATCCTTTTACTGACTGCTGCATTTTTCGTCGCCCTGGCATTTCAAGCGGGCGCCCAGCAAGGATTGGAGAGCGATATCATCAAAACCTCCGCCGGAGACCTGAAGATCACGTTCATCGGCCATGGCAGCCTGATGTTTGCCTTTGGGGGAAAGATCATCCATGTGGACCCGGTAAGCAAGGAGGCCGATTACACCAAGCTGCCCAAGGCCGATTTGATTCTGGTGACCCATCAGCACGGGGATCACCTGGACGCGAAAGCGCTGGATATTTTGCGCACCGACAAAACCGCACTGGTATTGACGGAAATCTGCGCCCAGCAGGTGAAGGGCGGCGTGGTGATGAAGAATGGAGAGGTAAAAAACGTCGGCGGGCTGAAGATCGAGGCTGTGCCCGCCTATAACCTCGTCCACATGCGCAGCGAAGGCAAGCCGTTCCATCCCAGGGGGGAGGGAAACGGGTATGTGATCACCTTCGGGGACAAGAGAGTCTATGTGGCCGGGGATACCGAGAACATCCCGGAAATGAAAAAGCTCGAGAAGATCGACGTGGCCTTCCTGCCCATGAACCTTCCCTACACCATGACGCCGGAGATGGTGGCGGATGCGGCCAAGGCCTTCAAGCCCAAGGTCCTCTATCCATACCACTTCGGGGAGACGGATACGTCCAAGCTTTTGGGGCTGCTGAAAGACAGCAAAGAGATCGAGGTGCGCATCCGGAAGATGAAGTAATTTCTTTGATCCATTTCAAATGCTAACCAAATGGAACTGACCCCAAATGCGGGAGGAACGCAAAATGGCTTTGGCGGATATTTCCGGGGCTTTTGACCTCCACATTCATTCGGCCCCTTGCCTCTTTCCCCGTATTGGCGATGATCTCGACCTCGCCCGGCACGCCGCGGAGGCGACCCTTTCCGGCATACTTCTCAAGAGTCATTTCGAATCCACCGTCGGGAGAGCGGCCCTGGTGCGGAAAGTCATGCCCGAAGTCCGGGTTTTCGGAGGGCTGGTGCTAAACGGATTTGCCGGAGGCCTCAATCCCCTGGCGGTGGAAAACGCCTTGAAAATGGGGGCCAGGCAGATCTGGTTTCCCACCATCGATTCCTGGGCGCACCAGAAGGTATATGGCCATACGGGCGGCTTCGGATACCAGGAATCGGGGCGGACGGTTCCCCAGAGGGGGATCCGCATCCTTTCCCGGGGGCAGCTGCGGAAGGAAGTGAAGGTCATCGTCGAGATGGTGCGCGATTCCGGAGCAATCCTGGGAACGGGTCATTTGGGGAAGGAAGAGATTTTTCCCCTGACTTCCTTTGCCAGGGAAATCGGATTCACCCGCTTGCTGATCACTCACCCCTTTTTCCGCCCTCCCGCCCTTGCCCTTTCCGATCTGGTGGAGCTGAGCCGGCAGGGAGCCCACCTCGAATTCTGCGGGGGGGAACTGTACCCCATTCCCGGCGGAGGAAATATCGATGTTTTTCGGCGGGCCATTGCCGAGGTGGGCGCCCGGTCGATTGTTCTCTCCAGTGATGCGGGTCAACTCCGGAAATCATTACCCGCGGAAGTCCTGCGCATTTTCGCCCAGTGCCTGATGGAAAAGGGCGTACCGCAGAAGGAGCTCGACGTCATGTTGAAAGAAAATCCCCGGGTTTTGCTTGGAATTCAATGAAAACCTGAAAATGGAAACCCGAGAATGCGGGAACGAAGAAAGCCAAAAGGAGGAAGGAAAATGCGAATCCTACCAAAAAACGAAAAGGGACTCTGGTTTTTGATTTTTGCAGGCCTCTTTGTTTTTCTCCTCGCGGGGCCGTCGCAAGCCGAGAAATTTCCCACCCGCCCCATCGAATTGATCGTGCCCGCCGCTCCCGGTGGAGGGACGGACATCATGGCCCGCATTCTGGTGGAGGCCATAACCCCGTTCCTCGATCAGAAGATGGTGGTCATGAACAAACCCGGGGGGTCCGGCACCATCGGCCTCAACGTCATCGCCCAGGCCAAGCCGGACGGCTATACCCTGGGCTGCGTTTACAACTCCCCCATGACCATGGTTCCCCATGTGCTGAAGGTAAATTTCTCCGTGGACCAATTCAGCTACGTGGCCATGATCGCCAAGGGGCCCATGCTGTTCTGCGTGCGCTCCGAATTTCCCGCCAAGACGGCGAAGGAGTTTTTCGAATATGCGGCGAAAAATCCCGGCAAGCTGACTTTTGCCGGCGATGGAGTGGGCAACATCGCCCACTTTTCGGGGGAGAGGGTTTTTCACGCCATGAAGGTGAAGCTCCGCCTCGTTCCCTACGGTGGAGCCGGAGAGAGCATTAAGGCCCTCCTGGGCGGCCATGTGGATGTATACGGTGGAACTGTCCCGCCGGCCGCTCCGCACATTAAATCGGGGGCCGTCCGTCCCCTCTTCGTAACCACCCGGGAAGGAGTCGATTTGCTTCCGGGAGTTCCCGGAGTGGCCGCTCTGGGACCGAACGTCCCCGATACCTTCATCTGGCGGGGAGTGATCGGCCCCAAGGGGATCCCGGCAGACCGCCTGGCGATTCTCGAAAAGGCCCTCCAACAGGCGGCCGAAACCCAGAAGGTAAAGGATAGTCTGCGGAATCTGGGGGAAACGGTGTCTTTTGGCTCGGGGAAACAATTCGAAGAGGCGGTTCGGACGGAGGCCGCGGCCATGGCCACGGCGGCCAAGGAAATCGGCCTCTCCCCGAAATAAGGAAGGGGGCAAATCCCGGAAAGGAAAAGGGGGATGGCGACGGTCAGGGAAAAAACGGGCGACACGGTGATCTCGGGGATTCTTTTTTCCATCGGCCTCGTGGCCATTCTTCTTTCCCGTTTCATGCCGCCCGGTGAGTTTTCGGTTCCCGGGCCCGGCTTTTTTCCAACGCTCTTAGGGACCTTTCTCTGCATGATTTCAGGGGTACAGGCGGTCCGTCTGGTGGCAAGGAAAGGAGGACGCAGCGTGGTCCGGATCGGGCATCCCCACATATGGGCCACGCTGGCCGCGCTGCTCGGGGTTGCCGCCTTCTTTGAAACCCTGGGTTTCATTCCCGTCATCGCGCTTTTTGTCTTCTTCTGTTTGAAGACTTTTTCTCCGCTCCATTGGATCACCTGCCTTCTGATTGCCGGGGCAGCCGCCGCCGGAGCGTTCCTGTTCTTCCACGTCCTCCTCGGGGTTCAGCTGCCGCCCGTGCGCTGGCTCTGATTTTGGCTGAGGTCGAAACCAGGGAGGCTCGCCATGGAAACCCTGCAGTACCTCATCACCGGCTTCTCCGTCGCCCTGACTCCCATGAACCTTTTTTACTGCTTTTTGGGATGTCTGTGGGGAACCATGGTGGGAATCCTCCCGGGGATCGGCCCATTGGGAGGAATCGCCATTCTTTTGCCCCTTACCTTTAAAATGGACCCTACTTCCTCGATCATCATGCTGTCCGGGATCTTCTATGGCGCCATGTATGGCGGGTCTACCACCTCGATTCTTCTCAACATCCCAGGAGAGGCGGCCTCCATCGCCACCTGCCTCGACGGATACCAGATGGCGCGCCAGGGAAGGGCGGGTCCGGCCCTGGTTGTGGCCGCCCTGGGGTCCTTTATCGGCGGAACCATCAGCATCATTGCCCTGATGCTTTTCGCTCCCCCTCTGGCCAAGGCCATGCTGAAAATCGGGCCGGGAGAAGAATTCTCACTCATGGTCTTGGCCTTGATCATCATGTCCTTCGTCAGCAGCGCGCCCATTCTGAAGACCCTGGCCATGATTCTTCTGGGGCTGCTGATCGCCACCGTCGGGATGGACCCTTTCACGGCCTATCCCCGCTTTACCTTCGGATACCTGGGCCTGGCCAATGGCGTCGACTTCGTGCCCATGGCCATCGGGCTCTTTGGAGTGAGTGAGATTCTCATGAACTTCGAAGAGATGGCCAAGGTGGGGATCATCAAACCGACTTTCCGGGACCTTTTCCCGCGGTGGAAGGATCTGCGCGATTCGCTGGGCCCCATCTCCCGCGGGTCGGTGATCGGTCTCTTCTTCGGCTTTATTCCGGGGATTTCCCATGTGGTCTCCACCTTCATTTCCTACGCGGTGGAAAAGAAGCTCTCCCGGCATCCCGAGGAATTCGGCAAGGGGAGGATCGAAGGGGTCGCCGGCCCGGAAACCGCCAACAATGCCACCACCGGCACGGCCATGGTCCCCCTGCTGGTCCTGGGGATTCCCGCCATCCCCGCCACCGCCCTGCTCATGTCGGCCTTGCTCATCCATAACGTCAACCCGGGGCCCCAGCTGATCCAGGATCATCCGGCGGTCTTTTGGGGGCTCATCGCCAGCATGTACATCGGGAACTTCATGCTGGTCATCCTCAATCTCCCGCTGGTCAGCATCTTCGTCAACCTCTTGCGGATCCCCTATGCCTACCTGGTGCCGAGCATCCTGGTCATCAGCATGGTGGGAGTTTACGGGGTGAACTCCAATCCGGTGGACATTATCCTTCTGGCCTTCTTTGGAATCGTAGGCTATGTTCTGCGCAAATTCCGCTTCGATATGGCCCCGCTGGTCCTGGCGTTGGTCCTGGGGGATAAAATCGAAATGTCGTTTCGCCGGGCCCTCACGACTTCGGAGGGAAGCCTGTGGATTTTTTTCAAGAGCTCCTTCTCGAAGATCTTCCTCCTCGCCGCGGCTCTCATCCTCGTATTGCAGCTGATCGCCTGGCTCGCCGGATTCCGCACGCGGGAGAAGGAAAAATCCCCATGAAAGGGAATTCGTTTTTCAGAAAGATGCTGGCTTCGGACAAGAAAGTCCTGAAAGTCCTTGAATAACAAATTTTCATTTTTATGCGGTGACTGCATAACACCGGTATCGGCAATATAACACGGCCACTTAAGAGGCAAAATCCTCCCAAAACCTGCCTTATGCATTGATCTACCCCATGGATTTTGTTAAGATGCCGAAAAAGGCGGTCGCTGCATGAAATATAATGTTGGGCGCACCTCAGGAGCGTGAACGTGGGAGCGCGGAAGGACCATACACCAATCCCCGACGCAATAGCTGCGGCGGTCCTTTTCGCATCGGATCGAACCTGCTGTGTATGCCGAGTCAAGGGAAAACCAGTCCAGATCCACCATCTCGATGAAGATCCTTCGAACAATGCAGCCAGAATTTGGCAGTCCTCTGCTTCGACTGCCATCGAGATACTCAGATTCGGGGAGGCTTCGACCGCAAGCTCGACGCCGCTCAAGTGGTGCTGTACCGCAACGATTGGATCGTGCGTGTCAGCCGCAGGCGTGAAGGCATCGAGGCAACTATCGCTACGCCTGCGCCGGTTGAAGTCCCAGTTGCGTGGCCGCCAGCGACCGAGGAAGCGGCAAACACGCCCGGGCCACCCGATCTCGCTCTCATCACTGCGCTACCGCAGCGGCCCGGAGGGAGGCAGCAGCGATGGATGGCCAGTGGGCCTCCGAAAGGATCGGGGGCGGCATATATCAGGAATCTACTGGGTCGCGGGTTTCAGCTCGTTTTGCGAGGCCGGCAGGAACGATCGGCGGCCCAAGCTGTAACCTCGTAGGCGACGGACCGGAGAAGATTGGAAAGAAGTGGATGCTTCTGAGAAGAAGCTTCGCGGATCTTAGAATGAGAGAGCCTATCAGTAAGTTATTCTAGAGAATAGACGAAGTGTTCTTGCCCCAGGGTTTAAAAACAAGCAGATTACATTACTTCCTGATCTGATCAACGGACTCGCTACTGTTAAAAGGATGACTTCGATTCCGGAAATCTCGTAATCTTGATCGCTTTAGGAAGTGTGGATCGGTGCCCGGTAGATTCCAGAAGATGTATTGGCCGCGTTGAATGCAATCAGGGGAGCGGCACTGAAGACTTATGAAACACCACGAAGACTAGCTGCCAGCGGCTGTTGAGACGCAGAGGTATTCAGCTACCTATGGCGTCAAGCAGTTTTGAGATTCAGGAATCCGAGTGTCTGGCAAATCATTGACCAACATGTCTACTGCCTAGTGAGAGGAACCGAATTATCTCTGCCTTGTATTCCATTCGGAGAAAAACAAAAAGTCCATCTGCGAAACCTACTTCGATTACCTAAGGGTTTCAGGAGGCGAAATGCGAACGAATTCGATAGTCCTGTTGAGAGCAGCTGATCGTAGCCTCTACAATGCCGACAAGCGTATCAATAAGGGTGTGAAGCACAGAATTACTTGAGGCTAATCGTGGTCACTCAAGGCGACGCGAAAAGATACGGGGCCATAGATACCTTCTACGTTGGGCAGATGTTTGATCATACGGAGACATTGTGATACGCTGGGACTTTGTGCTGCGGTACCGAGGACTTTTGTTTTAGACGAGTAGTTCAGAGGATATTCAGCTAGCGGATTCGATGCGTTCGAAACCACAGACTCGAGGTGGATGAGTCAGCAAGGAGCCGCAACATCCAGCAGGTCTGTCCGAGAAGCTTCACGTCGGTGTACTCAAGGGTCGCCAGGTGAGGTACCGAAGCCCTTGGGAGGCGTACTGTTCTTCGCGTGCCCCTTGGCGGCTATCGGTTCGTCCCGCTGGTCGACCGATCTCACGATGTAGACTGTAGTATGTTCGGCTTGATTGTGCTCAGAAGGGAGCGGCCAGGGGCGATAGTGCATGGCGGCGACTTGGACAATCGACTGAAGACGCTTGTTGGCGCGCTTCGGATGTCTTAGCACGATGTTTCGGAGCCTGGCGGCTCAACCCCCACTCGCCCGGACGAGCGCATGCTCAGCCTCCTCGAGGACGACTCGCTGATCACAAGGGTGTCGGTTAACACGCCCAACTGCTCGATCCGCCGACAGAAATGCCACGCGGATTCCGACGTAGACCAGCTAATGCATGTCAACAGACATTCAACGTACCCGTTGTGGGGAAACCTTGGTTTCTAACCACGGGCTGCCCAATACGGCATGCAGCAGACGGGGCCAGTCGCACGCGCGCTGCGGCTGATGCCTGACGTTAGGCGTGCAATCGGAAAAGATGTAACAATGGGCTGCAGGAGTGGCTTAAAGGAATTGGGTATAAGCGAGAGAACACTTTTGTGGCGATTTAGATGGTCGAGGCAGAAGCATCAGGCGAGCTTCTGATCTAACGTGGGAGCCTAATCATGAAATTTAGCGGAATAGTAGACTCGGGAACCTTGATTTCCGTTGTTATGCGCACGCTTGCAATTCGTAATTTTCGCTAAGGGCAGATACTCGCTTTCACAGATGACTTGTAGGTGTAATGACGCGAGAGACGAGGCAAAGACTCGGTTGCGCGATATCGGTGAAAGATAGCGTAAGGGAAATGAAAGGGCACGGCAATACATTCCAGGGTGCATCCGGTTCCTATAAGGCTCTATTTGGGGGCGAAAACAATGATATAGGTCTTGAAAACACTTATTCGTGGGAAGTTAATAATGAATAATCAAGAACTTGCCGTGGCCCGACCCCGGCCGGCCCCGGGAACTATGGTACCACCTGTGCGTGGATGATTCAAAAGTCGAGTCTCAGACCATTTCTGGTTTGAGAATCCAGTCGACTGCCCATCTTCCGGGCTCTTTCTTTTCCAAACACAAGATCGCACTGTATCGAAACAGGACTGCCTTTGCCCCTTCGTTGCCACAAACAAGAAAAGAGGCAAGCTTCTCCAGGAACGGCAGGTGGCCGACAATCATAAGGTCCTGCGCCTCTTTGGATATCCGTTCGACCCACGGACGGACGTCATCGTTTGGATTGAGCCCTTGGCCAAGCTGAGTAGACAGATCTAAAGCCCCCGCAATGATTCCAGCGGTCTGCTCGGCCCTCTTCTTCCCGCTGTGATAGACCCTTGAAGGACGAATATCCAGCCTTTTTGCGGCAGCAGAGATTTTCCGGGTCTCCTCTTCTCCCCTAAATGTTAGTGAGCGTTCTGGATCTTCCGCCTCGGACTTGGCCTCTCCGTGCTGCACGAGATAGAGTCTCATAGACATCCCCTTTATTCCTTTTTTTATTCTCCGCGACCTCTGTGGTTAAGTTTTTTTATTTGCGAATGGGGGAAGGGGGCTTGCCCAGGTACCTCAGAGCATTTTCAGCGGCGATGCGGCCGGAGTTCACCGCAAACCCGATGGTGGACCCGGGAAAGATCAGATGATAGCTGTCCCCATACATCCCTCCGGCATCCAGCCCGACGGCATAAAGGCCGGGGATCGCCCCTCCCTCCCGGTTCAAAACCTCGGTCCGGTGGTTGATTTTTATCCCTCCCAGCGTCCCCAGGAAGGTGGGATAACATTTGAAGGCATAAAAACGTGGGGTCCTCACCGGGCGGAGGTATTTCGGGTCCTTGGCAAAGAGGTCATCGTGGCCCTGCTCGCCAAACCTGTTGTACTCATCCACGGTGCGCTTGAAGACGGCGGGATCGACCCCCATTTTTCGGGCCAGCTCTTCCAGGGAATCGGCCACCAGGACGTTCGGGTTTCCCTTTTCCCGGGCCTCTTTGATCTCCGCATCCAGATCATGGAGCCGGGTGGTCGCCGGGATGGAGACTCCCAAGGCCGCATCCGTGCCCTTTTCCACCATGTACCTCTTGGTCATTTCATCGAATATCCGGAAGACATACCCCCCTTTCTGCCGGGCCACCGCGTTGCCGGCAAAGGTGAAATTGTGGACAATCCCCTCGTCACAGAAGCGCTCTCCCTCCTGGTTGATCCATAGGTAAGGCTGAGAAGCGGCGGCGAAGAGGTGACCCCCGGGCCGGAGCCCGGGACCCACCGGCCCCCCGCCGGTAACCTGGAGGACGCCCATCCCCTCAGGGGCCGCCCCAATTGCCCAGGCCATCTTGATCCCCTCCCCGACCTTGCCCACGTTGCCGGCGGGAAAGAGATTGACCCCCAGGTCAAACCCGCCATACGCCTTGATCATCTCGCTGCTGTTGGCATATCCCCCGGTAGCGATGATCACCACATGGGCTTCAACCTTCAAGGCCCTTCCCTCCGGGTCCTGGGCAACCACGCCGTTGATCCGGCCCTGCCCGTCCTTGGTTATCTCTCTCACCGGCGTGGCCAAACGGATCTCCACTCCCTTTTCCCTGGCCCTGGCCGCCAATACCTTGACCATGGCCGCCCCGCGCCCTTTCAGGAGATGCCAGGTTTGAGGCCCACCGGGGGAGATGGCCGCAGGCTCCAGGAATTCCACCCCCTGAGTCTGCAGCCAATCGATGGTCCCGGCGGAATGATCCACAAAAGCCCTCACCAGGCGTGCATTTGCCCGCCAGTGGCTGTACTCCATGATCATTTTAAAAGCATCGTCCCGGGTCACCCGGATATTTTTCCGACGCTGCATTTCACTTTCCGCGGCAAAGATGCCCGCCGGGTTATTGGAGGTTCCGCCGGGAAAAGGCATCTTCTCGAAAATGATGACCCGGGCCCCGCCTTCGGCAGCCGATAGGGCGGCCACCAAACCGGAGGCTCCGGCCCCCACGGTTACGACATCGGCCCTTAGAACCCGGGCCTGTGTTCCCTGACCGGCGGCCGGGAATCCAAGGAAGAGACCCGCCAGGAATACCCCCAGAAAGCTTTGGTACCTTTTCATCTTTCCTCCCATTGAATCGCCTGCCAGACCCCCAAGGGGAGTCACCCGGGGAAGTATTTTTTGAAGAAGAGGATTCGTAACACTTCACGTCTTTGAAAAAGGTAACGTTTCCCTTCTAAAAGACTTCCCAGAAATCCCCCCTGCCCCCCTTTGCAAAGGGGGGTTGGGGGGGATTTCAGCGATGCGGATCCCAGTCAATATGAATTTGAAATTTTTTTCAAAAGGCTAAATTGATGCGAAGATCCTATATTCGAGAAAGGAAAACAGATATCGGAATGGGTTTATCGGCCCCAAGACAAAATCGCGAGCCCGGCCGCTGGAATCATGGTTTATCGGGATAGCTCCCGGTCAAAGACCAAAAGCTCAGCCCTTCCAGGGGTTGCCTTTTGGCAATCTCCAGGGTCTCCCTGATTCTGGATACCGGCTCGATGACCGCGTAATGTCTCTTAGGATTGGTTCCAAACAATACCCCCAGAAGCTTCACGGGAGAGGGAGTGGTGGGATCAAATTGATTGATCACCGGGCTCCCGCTGTTGCCCGGGAAAGCCGGGATATCGATCAGACAGGCCCGTTCTTCCAGGAATTTGCCTTCCATTTTTATGAATTTCTTCCCCGCCACCATGGAAATAATTCCCATTCTGCCCAGGGGCTTCTGCTCGGTGAGTTCGAAACCGATTTCCGACGGGAAACCAAAGACCAATACAGGCTGGGGAGGCTCCGGGTCCTGAAAGGAGAGCTGGTTTCCTTTTTCCTCCTTTTGCCCATCGCCCGCATACATGAAGGTCATGACCTGGTGCCCCTTCAGCCAGTTGATTTTCATGGCGGCCACTTCTACGCTGCGCGTTTCTGTGTCACCCTGGTTCGGATGGTACACCCATCGTTTCTGGGGAAGATGCAAAAAAATCGTCTTTATCGCGCCCGAATTGATAAGCTTGCTCCAGACCTTGGCCCGGAGGTCATATTTTTTTTCGGCCACGTGCCTGGCGGTAACGACATACAGTTCATCATTCCATTGGACAAAGAAGGCGGTTCCATCGGGTTTGCTCCGAGCGATGGAAGGACCCCCACCTTCTGAAGTCCTTTCGGAATGCTCAAGGCGCAGAATGAGCCGGTTGGACTTGGAATAGAAGCTCTCTTTTTCTCCCTGCTGGCATTCTGCCGCGGTGAGAGTTCCCAGGAGGATGAAGAGGAGAAAAAAAGAAAGGAAGAATTTCTTATTCACTGGACTTCGCCCTTGAACCATGTCTGTATGGTTTCATGTTACCATCTTCCCGGACAGCTTTGAACCCCCATTTCGACCTAACCGGGTTCGGCGCTTTCCTCCCCGATGCCCTTTGGGTTTTCGACCCTTTCCTCAAAAAAAAGGGCACCGGCAATCACCGGTGCCCTTTTCCACCTTCAAGCTTCCTTCAAGTCTTCTCAGTAAGGTTGGCTTTCCGCCGGCGCTCGATAGGGGGCATTTTTCGGAGTCATGGACTCTTCATGCCTGGAACCCGAATCCGCAGGAGCCATTTCTTCCTCCTTTTGCGGCTCGGAAGCCGACGGGGTCATTTCCTCTTTGTTCATCTCGTGACTCGGAACTGCCGGAGCCATCTCTTCAGTCTTGGTTTCAGGAGATGAAGTGGCAGGCTCAAATGTCTCATAGCCGTAGTCACCAATCTTCCATCCGCCCTCTCCGGCCATGGGGGCCGTAGCCAGAACCATCACCAAAGCAATGGCGACAGCCATTGCTCCTCCCAGCATTGTGCTCTTCATTTTATTCACCCCCCTTTAATTCAAAACTAACTAACCCGACCTGATTTGCCGAGATTTAAGCCCCCAAAATCGGCTCATCCCGGCTCCTTTTTTCAATCTCCCGATCAAATTGATCTTGCTATTAAGATGCGGGAAAAATGAGAAGGATACGCCAGGGGAAGGCGGGTGGGTGAATCCGGGATTAAAGCACCAGAGACTCAAAGCCTGCACCGGTGATCTTCCCCCAGGAAAAAGGGCCGCTCACACTTCCCTGGGTTCTGAATTTATCAATCCCTTCCTTCACTTTGGCAGCGAGCTCTTCCAGGGAAGCGTTGGCTTTTCCCATCTGGTTCAGCTGGTATTCCAGCCCCATTCTCCGGGGCAGGCAGAAGGCATGGCTGATTTCGTCGCCATCCAGCTGGGGGAGTCTCTTCTTCGTCCAGAGGTAGTAGAGCCGGAAGGGTTTCCCCTTGTCCTGCGCGGTCTTGCCGGCCAGGATGAAGGATACATGGTGGATGGGATCGATGGGTAGAATCTCGCATTTTTTCCTCATCAACCGATCATGTTCCGTGGCCAGGTAGGCTAGACTCGCCCCGTACAGGTCCTGGACATCGGTCAATCCCTCCCCCCGGAGGAATTCTTTCAACGATTTCCCCATCTCCACCCCCTCGACTGCACCGGCAGCGATCAGCGCGCAGGAAGGAGCCAGGGGAATCAGGCGATCCACCGTCAGGGTGACTTCTTCTCCCCTTTCGTTTACCTGAATCGCGCGCCTTTCCGCCGCCAGAATGATTCCCTGAGTGGATTGGGCCACGATGACCTGAGACATTCGCACTCTCCTTCCGGTTCCGGGTTTTTTCCCCAAATCATGGATTGAAAACCTATACTTAAGATGCCCAAAAAACAAATCCGGAGCAAAAACCTTCCCGGAGGACGTTTCTGCCCGTATAAGTTTAGAACAACAATATCCGCGAATGAGAAAAAGGCGAATCAAGGGAGAGAAAGAGGGCTAGGATACAGCCATGGCGCCCGTTTTCCGGAGGGTGGCTTCCGCTTCGACCATGATCCGGTCGATCAGGCTCTTTACCGGCGGCAGGTCGCGGATCGGCCCCGTAACCTGCCCGACGAACATGAACCCTTCCTTGGTGTCCCCATCGTAGATGGCTTTCTGGTGGCGCATCGTCCCGTTGGCCAGGCGGGCCATTAGAACGAAGTCTCCCCCCTCGCCGGCCATCATTTTCCAGGCGGTGCCCAGGAACTGCCCCCAATTCTGTTTCAGGATTTTCTTGATCTCCAGGGCATTGGGTATGGCTTTCAGGAGACTGAAGGAATCTCCCTGAACGATCTTTTCCGCCATGGGGGTTTTCAGGGCTCTTCCGGGCATGCCGTCAAAGGCGCTGCTGTAAAGCGTGTCCTGCTCCGTGGCCTTCAGGCAGAGCTGCTTGAAGTTGTCATGGACCGGGCTTTCCTGGGTCAGGATGAAGCGCGTCCCCATGGAGATCCCGGCCGCGCCCAGGGACAGGGCGGCAGCCAGTCCGCGCCCGTCGTAGAATCCGCCGGCGGCGATCACCGGAATCTTCACCATGCTGGTGACGAAGGGGATCAGCACCAGGGAGGTTGCGTCGGCCCCGTGCGCGGCCGCCTCGTTGCCGGTCACGATCAGCGCGTCACACCCCAGTTCGGCGGCACGGGCCGCATGCTTGGCGATGGCGATGGTGCCGACCACCTTCCCCCCGTAAGCGTGGACCTGGTCGATGAACCAGGGTTTCCCCAGGGAATAGTTTATGAAGGGGACCTTCTCTTCGATGGCCGCCTGGATGTTCTCTTTCGCCCAGCCCCGGTGAAGAGGTTGATTGACCATGAAGGGTTTGTCCGTCAATTCCCGAATCTGGCGGACCTGTTTCCTCGTGTCCTCCGGGCTGTACTGGGCGATGGCCAGGGTGCCCAACCCCCCGGCGTTGCAAACCGCGGCCACCAGCTTGGGGGTGGAGATCCAGTTCATCCCGGCGAGCATAATCGGGTGCTGAATGCCGAACATCTCGGTCATCGGGGTTCTAATCATGTGTACCTCCTGAAACCTTGAAGCTGTGAAAAAATCGGTTTTCAGCCGTCACCCCGGTGAAAACCGGGGTCCAGTAAGTTCGTAATGTCCTGAGAATACTGGATTTCGGCTTTCGCCGGAATGACCTGAAAAAGAAATAAATCGATTTTTTTACAGCTTCCCTGAAAACGGGAAGCATCAATGGAGACGCCCCCGGGCGGAAGCATTTCCTGTTTAAGTAGCAAAAATTCCCTGGAGGTTCTCCCGCCTGGGTCCATCCCCTGTTGCGAGAACCTCCGGGGAGGTGAAAAGCGGAAAGCGCTTTATCCCGTCGCCGTCACTTGCTCACGGGGGTCAATTTGCCCTTGACGACCTTGAAAATCACCATGGGTTTATCCACGGTCCCGTCCTTCTTCAGGGTCATCTTGCCACCGTAGACGGTGTCGAACTTCGGGTCAAGCCAAATGGCTTCTTCCAGCTCGGCGCCATTGAGCGGGTTGCCCCCCTTTTTGACCACCCGTTTGATCAGCTCGGCGAAAATGTGCTTCACCGCATCGTAATAATTGGCCGAATAAAAATCGGTCGGTTCTTTCCATTTGGTTTCGAAGTCTTTGACGAAAGCCTGGGTCAGGGGATACGAACTCGTCCGGTCATAATGCTCCACGCAGGTAACCAGGTTTTCACTGGTCTCGCCGGCGATGGTCTGTAAATCTTTGGTCCATTCCGGGACCGATATGGGGCAGGTCAGACCGATTTCCCTCGCCCCCTTGACGGCGTAGGCGATATCCTGGCCCGTCGAGAGGTTGATGATGGCATCGGGCTTTCCCGCGCGGATGCGGGTCAGGTAGGCGCTGAAATCGGTCAAACCCGGTTGATGGGGCTCCTCGGCGACAATGGTACCCCCCCATTTGGTCCACAGCGGGATCACCGTATTTTTCATGGGCAACTCGCCGGACGGATCGGAGAGATACATCAACCCGAGTTTGCGCGCCCCGCTGTCCCAAAAATACTTCAGGGTGGTGGGAAGCATCTGTTGCTGGGACAACCGGGTGGTGTGCAAATAGGGGAGGTTAACCAGCTTGGGGCTCCAGGCCCCGCCGTTGATCATCACGACTTTGGCCTTCTCGCAGATCGGCTGGCTCGCCAGGTTCGTCACGGTGAAAGAGGACAATACCACCGGAATCTTGTCCACGCTGATCATCTTGCGGACCCCCGTGACGGTCAAATTCACATCGATATTCTTGAAGTCGGTGATGACCAGGTTCATCTTGTACCCTTCCACACCGCCGGCCGCCATTGATCTGGTCGATGGCGGTCAGCGCCCCGCGGCTCATGACCCGGCCGTAATAGGCCTGCGGACCGGTCATGGGCCAGAACGCGCCGATGGGAAACGTTTTTTCGCCTGCCGCGTAGGCCGGCAGGGCCCATGCCAAAATGGCCACAACCACCAGCAAGAATTTTGCCTGTTTCATGAATCATTCTCCTTTCTGATTGGGGTTCACTTAAAATAGGTCCCACCATTCCTTCCGTTCCAGAAGCTTGGCCCCGGTTTCTTCCAGGATCATGCGCCCGGCCTTCATTACATAGACTCGTTGGCTGAGCTTAAAGGCCGCCTTTACGTTCTGCTCCACGAGCACAACCGCCGTTCCCAGGCCGGTGTTGATCTCCTGGATAATCTTGGCCACGTTCTGGAAGGTCACCGGGGCCAGTCCGCTGGAAGGTTCGTCCACCAGGACCAGTTTCGGCCTCCTCAATAAGCCCATCCCGATCCCCAACATCCGTCTCTCCCCGCCGCTGAGAGTGCCGGCCAATTGATTCCTGCGGTTCGTCAAGACGGGGAAAAACGTATAGACCTCGCTGAGTCGGGATTCAAAGTTCGACCGCTCTCTCATCGTAAAAAAGCTCATTTCGAGGTTCTCTTTGACGGTGAGGTCGCTGAATATGAAATCCTCCTGCGGGATGTGGTAGATCCCCGCGTCCAGTCTCACGGCCGGCGGCTGAAGGGTGAAATCTTGGCCCTCGTAGACCACCTGCCCGCGGAATGGCGTTAATAATCCAAAAATGGACTTGAGGGTGGTACTTTTGCCGGCACCGTTGTGTCCGATCAGACCGACAATCTCTCCCTCATGAACGGACAAAGCAATATCATATAAAATCTGCTTTTTCCCATATCCGGCCTCAAGGTTCTTTACCTCAAGCAGCATACGTCGACCCATTTCTCTTGCCCCGGTCTAATCCATTCCGAAGTACACTTCCGCCAATTTGGGATCGGCCATCAGCGCAGACGGTTCACCGTGGGCCAAAACCTTGCCTTCGCTCATAAAGTAGGCTTCTTCCACCAACCCCCTCACGACGTCCAAATTATGTTCGATGAGCAGAATGGTCTTACGCCCTTGTTTGGCGATTCCTTTTATTAATTTTATGATTCTCTCCACCGACTCCAGGTCTAGGGCTGCGGTTGGCTCGTCCAGGAGCAGCACCTTGCATTCCGTGGCCATTAACCGCGCGAGGGCCGCCAATTTTTGCTCCGCCGTGGATAAACTTCCGGCTAAGTGCCCCGCTTTATCGACCAAGCCCACCATTTTCAGGTATCCGAAGGCATGGCGGGCATTCTCCCGCTCTTGGCGGGCTACCCGCCAGGGTGAGAAGAACAGCCGCAGGATCTCCTCCCCGCTCTGCTTGGGACGGGCGACCAGCACGTTGTCGAGGACGGTCATGTCCTTGAAGATGCGGATATCCTGCCACGAACGCACAAGTCCGTCGTCGATGAGTTTATAGGGAGCCTTGCCGGTGATCTCCTTCCCGTGAACGTAGACCTTTCCATTGTCGGCAGGCAAGAACCCGGTGATCAGGTTGAATACGGTTGTCTTTCCGCACCCGTTCGGACCGATCAAGCCGGTTATTTTCCCCGATGCCAGCCGGAGCGAAGCATCCTTCACCGCCTGCAGGCCGCCAAAAGATTTTGAAAGGCCGGTTATTTCCAAAGCCTGAAGCGAACCTCCTTCTTCTTCAGCCGAAGACATATTCCTGTCGTCTTCGGCGCTGAAAGCATCCACTTCATCCGGCAAATCTTGGAACCCTTGAACCGGTTTTGTTTTGGCGGCATACTCCGGCAAAATTCCTTGGGGTCGGAAGATCATCATAAACATCAAGATGAGGCCGTAGAAAATTTCCCGGAGCACATCCACGAAGCCCGCCGTGCCGGGCAGAAAACGCAAGACTTCCGGCAAGCCCACAAGAATGGCCGCCCCAACCAGAGGCCCCCAAAAACTTCCCTCTCCTCCAAGAACGACCATGACAATGATGAAAATAGAAATCTCGATGCTGAACGAAACCGGACTGATGAAAGTTATAAAATACGCCATCGTACTTCCGGCGATGGCGGCAATTCCTCCCCCCAGGGCAAATACCAAGACCTTGAACTTGAGGGTATTCTTTCCCAGGGCGCGACAGGCGCTTTCATCTTCCCGTATGGCCTTGAGCACTCGGCCGAAAGGCGAGTTCACTAACCGCCAGACGATGGCAAAACATATGACCGTCGTAACCAAAGCGAGGGGGAGAAACTTTAAGGGGGTATTGAACGCGAACCCAAACAACTGGGGAGAGGGGATATTGGGGATCCCGCCTTGCCCCTCGGTTATGCCCCGGGCCGTTATCATGAATTCATAGGCCACCATCTGGAAGCCGACTGTAAACACAATAAGATATTCATCCCGAACCCTGAGAGACGGGATAGCCAGCAGGGCGCCGACGACCGTAGCCAACAGGAATCCGGCAACCGTTCCAACGAGGAAATTATACCCCAAATGGACGCTGATCAATGCCGCGGTATAAGCGCCGATCCCGCTGAAGATCGCATGGCCCATCGATATGACCCCGACGTAGCCCATGATGAGATTCAGGGATTGGACCCAGACCGCGTAGATGAGGATGAATACGAGAATGTTGAAGATATAATCCACGGCCGACTACCCTCGCTTAATCCCGATGAGCCCCTCAGGCCGGATGATAATGACCACCAATAAAATGGCGAAAGCGATCATGGTCTTATACTCTCCGGGGAGTACGAGCATACCGAGGCTTTCGGAGAGTCCAAGAATGAGACCGGCGAGCGCATGTCCCGGTATGCTGGATACTCCTCCCAGGAAAACGGCGGTAAAGGACATAAAAAAAGGATGAATGCCCATGGTCGGGTAGGCCACATTCTTGGCGGCAAAGAGAAATGCCGCCACCCCGAACAACCCGGACCCGATGGCAAAAACAAGCAAATAGATCCGATCGATATTCAGCCCCACATTCCTGGCCATTTCCACGTTGCTGCCTACCGCGCGGATGGCCTTTCCCCATCTCGATTTGGCCAGGAAGAAAAGCAGGAATCCAATCATCGCCCAACTTATGATCGCCATCGTCAAATCGGCCGGGCTAAAAAATGCCTCGCCGATGGAAAGCACCTTGGTCGGAAACCCTACCAGGCGGCGCGGACTGGAAGTAAAAGCTAAAAGCAGGATGGCGACTCCTGCGGTCCCAAACCCAAGAGAGGCGAGAAAGGTGGTTGCCTGCGTGGCTCCCCTCCTCCGCAAAGGCCGGTATAGGAAGGCATCAATGCCGCAGCCAAGGAGCACGGCTACGCCCACGGCGGCAAAAAATCCGAAGAAATAGGGCAGGTGGGCCTCGGTCGTGACCAAAATGGCCGCGTAACCGGCAACCGAAAAAACCAAGTGATGGGAAAAATGGAAGATATGGGTGGTTCTATAAATGACTCCCCAGGTCACCCCGGCGAGGGCATAGAAGCTCGCGGTTATCAGGCCGTTAACGAATAACTGAATGATCAAGATACGCATCCGCTCTCCCTCAACCACGGCTCATGAAAAACGTCCGCATGGTTTGCCCCCGCAATCACTGTGTAAAATAATCGAACGTCGACGCAATGTCAATCGAGAAATAAACTTGCACCCCATCACTTTTCAAGAAGTTTACCTAAGCCTTATTGAATTTCGAGCATTGCCCGGCCCGGAAGCAAGGGCGTTGCGCGCAAAAACCATGAGGCAGCATTCATTCTCTGGGTTGGGCGGGCAATTGAAATGCGGAATGCCGATTGCGGAATGCGGAATGGAAAAAAAGAAGTAAAAATTCCGAATTCCCCATTCCGAATTCCGAATTCGGGGGCGCGCGGTGGGCCCGCCTCATTCTGCGGAAGCCCGATCGGCTCTCCGGCTGGATTTCTTTTCCCGCCGATGCTTTTTCCGCGCAACGCCCTTCCTTCCGGGCCACAAGCTTGCTTTTTCGCAAAAGGAAAGAACAGAAGGGAAGGCGCCAAGAGAAATAAATTGTGGTAAATCGTGGAAATAAATTTTGGAGAAGCGAGGGGCGAAAGGTTGATTTCCCCTCCGCGGTTATGATAAGTTTGCCTTGCCAGTTGAACGGGTATTATGCAACAGGAGAGGTTTTCCATGCTTGCCAGAGACATGCAGAAGTTGATCGTCAAGGGAAAAGTCTACGACTTGGGGCAGCCCTACTTTTCCGGCATGCCCCATCATCCCAACCATCCCCCCTTCGCTTTCGTTCTGACCAAGAAGCACGGGGACCTGATTTATCCCAACGAGGTGAGCGCCGCCAATTGCCTCTTCACCACCGGAGGGCATACGGGAACCCACCTGGATTCCCGGGGCCACATCTCCCACAAGGGAAGAGTATACGGGAACCTGAAGGCCGAACGGGTTCAGAGTTACAGCGGAGGACTGAAGGGCGTGGGGATCGATGCCACGCCCCCGGTGGTTCGTCGGGGAATTCTCCTGGATGTGGCCGGGGCCCTGGGAAAAAGAGTTCTTCCCAACGCCTTTCCCATCGGGCGCCGGGAGCTGGAGGCCGTCGCCAAAAAGGAGAGGGTTTCCCTGAAATCCGGTGACGTGGTCCTCGTGCGGACCGGCTGGGCCCGGTACTGGAAAGATCCGGTCAAATTTGTGGCCAACGAAAAAGGAGCCCCGGGAGTCATCCTGGATGGAGCGGAGTGGTTGGCCAAGCACAAGATCTCTTTCACCGGGTCGGACACCACGGCCTACGAAAAAACGCCGGCCCACGATCTGCCGGTTCACGTGTGCCTCCTTACCCGGAATGGGATTCAGCTCTTGGAGATGCTGAACCTGGAAGAGCTGGCCAAAGACCGGGTGTATGAATTCCTGTTTGTGGCTTTGCCCCTGAAGATCATCGGTGGTACCGCTTCACCCATCCGCCCGATAGCCATACGCTAAATTCGGATACTGGATGCTGGATACTGGACCCTGGATCAAGCTTCTTTTATCCAGCATCTGGTATCTTCATGGGGATAACCATGAACTTGAATGTTCCCTTCATGCTCCTCCGCAACGTTTACGAGAACCCCGACAAAGGGGTTATGTTAGCTCCGCCTTTTTTGATTCCCATAACAAAAAATTGTTGATTCTGGATCACTCGCCAGTATATCCTTGATCAAACATCGAAGGGAATTTATCCTTCGTTATTGAGGTTAATATGGGAGCCTGGGGGAAGAGAACTTTAGGGCAGGTCCTGGAGGAAGTTAGCCGGCGATACCCGGAAAATGCTGCTTTGATTTTCAAGGATCAACGCATCTCTTATGGGGAGCTTCTGGAAAAGGCCCGGTCGCTGGCCAAAGGCTTGATCGCTCTGGGAGTTGGCCGCGGAGATAAGGTTTCCATATGGGCAGGGAATTGTCCGGAATGGATCTATACCCAAATGGCCACGGCTCTCATAGGAGCAGTCCTCGTGCCGGTAAATACCCGCTTCCGAACGAGCGAACTGGAGTATATCCTCGGCCAGTCGGAATCCACGACCCTGGTGATGGTGGATCGTTTTCTGAATATTGATAATCTGGGAATGGTCAAAGAGATCGCCCCCGAGATGGATGGGCAGGTTGCGGGTCAGCTGCGATTGAAGCCCCTGCCGCTTCTAAAGAATGTGGTCCTGCTCGGGGAGAGAAAGATGCCGGGTACTTTTTCTTACTCCGAGGTGATCTCCTTAGGACAAAAGATATCCGATCAAGAGTTAGCGTCAATAGCTGAACAGGTAAAGCCAGATGATATCCTCATGTTCCAATACACTTCGGGCACGACGTCCTTCCCCAAGGGAGTGATGCTCAGTCATGATGGGGTCACCCATAATGGCTATTGCATGGCGGAGAGGCAGACCCTGACCGACCGGGATCGTTTGTTCTGCCCTCTGCCTTTCTTCCATGTGGGAGGGGCGGTCATTTCCACGATCTCCGTGATTACCCATGGAGCTTCGATGGTGTTCCTCGAGACCTATGACGATACCGAGAGCCTGAGGGTTGTGGAGCGAGAGCGGTGCACGGCCATGAACGGCATCGAAACCCATTTTTTGATGATGTACCAGCACCCGGATTTTTTCCGCTATGATGTTTCCTCCTTGAAAAAAGGATGGGGCATCGGGCCGGCAGAGGTGGTCCGAAGTATCCATGATCGGATGGGCATGAGCCATATCCTGAACGTCTATGGGATTTCTGAAGCGTCCCCCAATGTGACCACGACATTCGTAGATGATCCTTTGGACCTAAGGATCAACTTCCATGGTCTGCCTCACGCTGGAACGGAAGTGAAGATCGTGGACCCCACATCCAGGAAAGATTTGCCCCCGGGGAAAGAGGGGGAGATTTGCGTCCGGGGGTGGCACATCATGAAAGGCTATTATAAGAAGCAGGAAGAGACAGCCAAAGCCATCGATGCAGAGGGGTGGCTCCACACCGGGGACCTCGGCCTCATCGACCCGGGAAAAGGGTATTTGAAATTCACCGGAAGGTTGAAGGATATGCTGCGGGTGGGAGGGGAAAATGTATCGGCCATGGAAGTTGAAAGTTTTCTTTTGACCCACCCCAAGGTTAAACAGGCCCAGGTCATCGGAGTACCGGATGCCCGGCTTACCGAAGTGGGAATGGCCTTTGTAGAGCTCAAAGAAGGAATGTCATCCACGGAGGAGGAAATTCTTAACTATTGCAAGGGTAAGATCGCCAATTTCAAGGTCCCCCGTTACGTCGCCTTCGTCCAGGAGTTTCCCATGACCGGCAGCGGGAAGATCCAGAAGTTCAAACTTAAAGAGAAAGCCATGGAGGAGATGAAGAGGAAGAACAGAAAGGAGCTTTGATGACGGCGAAACGATTCATGGCGGCATTGATTCTGGTACTGATGGGAACCGGACTCCTCCACGCGGCAGATCCGGAGTCCCCCTTCCTGCGAAAGAATGCCCTGGCGGTTAAGCTCGGATATCACTTCTACCCGGACAGCGACTTCACCGATTACTGGCAGGTGAGCAACCAGGACTTCGACGGCTTTGCCGGCGAGATTTCTTATGAAAGGGAGCTGGTAAAGTATCTGGGGCTGGAGGTCGCCCTGGGATACTATCGGTCCGACAAGGAGTATTCCTACAACAATCTGGTTTTCTCGGGGGATCAAGCAAGCCTGGATGCCACCATCTCGAATACCTACCTGTCCCTTACCCTCAAACCGCACTTTCCCCTTTCCCGCTGGTTCCAGGTCTATTTCGGGGCCGGGGGGGATGTATACTATACCTACGTCGAATTCGAGGGGAGCTACACCAGGGAGGATCAAGCACCTCCCTCAACAACAACGACAACAAGCTGGCGGTCGGATTTCATGGGTTGGCAGGAGCCGAATTCCTCCTTTTCGAGAAGCCCTTCGAGAGGAACGTCTACGAAATGGCCATGAGTCTGTTTGTGGAGTACAAATACGCCTACGTTCCGATCAAGGATTTTGATGAGACCACGGTCAACCGCATCAACTCGTTCGCCGGGTCCTCGGTGGGCAGCCATGATTTCAACGCCGGCGGTCATTTCATCTTTACGGGCCTGAGATGGAAGTTTTAACCTCTTTCGCTTCCGGCCGCGGGGATTGCCCTGGCAATAGGTTGAAGGTGGCATCTATGCTTCGTTACCGGCGCGAGATGGTGGTGGGTTTGCTGGCTTTGGGCTCTTTTTTGCCTCTCCTGTTTATTCCGCCAATCCCGCAGGACCCGGCCTATCACCAGTTTGCCGACCTTGAGACTGTCTGGGGAATCCCGAACTTTCTTAACGTGGTGACAAGCCTTTCCTTTGTGGCCGTCGGCCTTTTGGGATTGGTATCTGGCAGGATCCATCAGCTAACTGTGGCACCCTGGTCGTGGAGGACTCTTTTTGGGGCGGTGGCTTTAGTGGGTTTTGGTTCTGCATATTACCACTGGGCGCCCAGTCATTGGACCCTGGTCTGGGACCGACTGCCAATGGCCGTCGGGTTTATGGCCTTATTCGTGGCCCTGTTGAGTGAAAATGTGAATCCGAAACTGGAAACTATTCTGCTGGTTCCCATGTGCCTGCTCGCAATTTTCAGCGTGGTCTATTGGCACTTTACGGATGACCTCGAGGTTCTACATCTGGGTTCAAGGGTCACCCTTGTTGGGTATCTTGATCTTGTTTTTTCTCTTCAGAGGCAGACACACGCATCAAGCTTATCTAATGGCCGCCCTGGGATTGTACATCCTGGCCAAGGTGGCGGAAGTCGAAGACCAATCGATTTACTTAATGACCCAGCAAAAACTGAGCGGCCATTCCTTGAAACACCTGTTAAGCGCATGGGCGGTATTTTTGATCTACCGGATGCTGAATTTACGAAGATTCAGAAATGACGGGGTCATGCAGAGGGAAACCTGACTTGATGCTGGATGATTACCAACGGGACCAAAATTATCTAAGCATCGATTTCCTCTCCAGATCCCCCTGGATTCCGGCTTTCGCCGGAATGACGAAAAGGAACAATCATTTTCTTATATCAGTCTCTCCGGCGAACCCCGGATCGAGTCCGGGGCAGGCGCGCGGAGTCCAGTTCAAGATTTTTAAAAGGGAAGGCCCCCCAACCAATGGCGTCGATACTATGGCCGTCTTGGGCTATCGGCCGGAAAGCTTCATGAAATGTGAACTTTTAAAGAAGGAAGCTATAGCGGCGGGCGCCGTGAATAACCCGGCGGATCTGGATAAATTTCTTTTTGACGACATAAAACACGAGATACTTGTCCACAACAAGCATTCGGTAGCCCATTTCTCTGAGGCGTCGGTCTCTTGGGATCAGGCCAAGAGATGGGGTTTGGCTTAATTTGGAGATGGATTGATCAAATTTATCCAGTTCAGAGGCGGCGGCAGCAGGATTGTCCTTTTTGATATACTCGAAAATCTCCATCAGGTCCTTTTCTGCGGTCGGTAAGTATCGTATATCAATAGGCTTCCTCATGAGGTCTTGGCCCTTAACCGTTTTATCATTTCACGGTGGGTGATTCCCCTTTCGCCGGAAGAATCCAGTGCCTCAGCTTCGCCGAGTTTTTGATACAGTTCAAGTAAGTTCAGCAGGCGTTCGTAATGGGCCTGGCTCATCACCACCAGGTCTCCCAAGCCATTTTTGGATATAAAAACCGGCTGGTTATCCCGATGGCAAAGATTGGAGATTTCGTTGGCCCGATTTCTCAAGTCCGATATCGGCCTAATAACTGGCATAACATCCTCCTATCATTTATTCTGATAATAATATATCATAAATATGATATTTGTCAATTCAGCACTCTCTGGTTCTGAATTCCTTCAATGGGCTTCTTGAAGACGGGAATGCGCATTTCACCTTCTGCTGTTCTCCTAAAGATAACGCTCAGTGTTGAAGATCAAGGATTGAAATATGCAAAAAGGCAGGGCCATTTCTGACCCTGCCTTGCTCTCTTGCCGATTAATTCTCTTTTGAAATTGCTACCGATTCATTCTGATTCCAGCTAATTGCCTTAGAATCCGCTGCAGCTCACTTGCCCGCCCGTGTTTCCCGTCACTCCTGAGGTATCCCCGGCAAGACTCGATTCCCTGTCATCGCAATATACTCCCCAGCCTGTATTATTTGTGACGCTTGCCGGTGGAATTTGGAAGGGTGATCGAGGATTACCGCAGAACCACGATTAACTAAATCCCATTATAAGGGGAGATGTGGCCGGAAACAGTAGAGTCATAAATCCGTAGGGTCGAATGAAGGCTCAAGACAATCCCGTTTTGGGTATTTTCTGTGACCGTGGCATGGTGGATGTCAAGGCTGGCACCATTCCAGCCAGGATACCCGAGTAGCCGTTCTGTGTGATTATGTCTGGGCCGGCTGTGAGGTTAAAGTCTCCTACCCCCTGAAATAGCGTCCCCATGATTCACTGCGACTCCATGGCCTCCGTTTCCTTGAATCGTATTATCGCCGATTAGCCGCCCACTGGCACGACTGATACTCACTCCTGGCCTGCCGGTCGTTAGACCATTGGATCCAATTGTATTGGCAAACATATATGCTGCCGCGCTGTTTGCGATCTTTATCCCTTCGTAAACATTATTCTCAATGATGTTCGGCCCGGGTGAATTCACTTCGTTAAGGCCGATGCGGGCATTCCCTGAACTAAGGACAAGGATACCCTTCATTGATTATTCGCAATTGTATTATTGGTCACAGTGGCAGAAGCCCCCTCAATGTGAACCCCATTGCCAGAGTTACCTGTAATCGTGTTATTTTCAATTGATGCGTAAGCGCTCCGGGTGATGCTTAAGCCACTGCCTGAATTGCCTGTGATCGTGTTTGGACCGGGAACTCCAGTAGTACTCAGACCGATCCGGGCACTGCTTGAACGTGTTACTTCAACGCCCGTGCGACCATTACCTGTAATGGTGCTGTTGGTCAGAGTTAGAGCCGAGTTATCTGTAACCATCACACCTTCGAGGGTATTTTCCTGAATTCTGCAGGCATTTATGTTCACCGATGACCCGTAGGACGAAACCACTCCATTTTGGGCTAGTGGCCTCTGAAATAGTGGAATTATCAAGCGTTAATCGATCCACCTTGGGATATGCGCTACTCCGTGGTTCGCACCTCCTGTACGGTTGCTCCGGTTATCGAAACCCGTCGGGCGCTATTGACCTAGGATGGTATTCTGATTCTGGGTCAGGCCCGACAAAAGTTCCTCCCTGTATGGTTACGTCGTCCTTCTTGATCTCTATATTCTCATGGCAGGTGCCTTTCACAACGATGGTTGCTGGCCCGGTTAAATTATCCAATGCACTTTGGACTGAATCTCCCCTGTTACAATTAACCCTTATCGTCGCCGCTTCGAGGCCGGGAACGATGAGCCCTAAAAAACTTATGACCAATATCGCCAGGCCCATTTTTCCGATGATTTTCATGACCCTCTCCTTTCTCACGAGCAGGCCCAAGGCCTTTTAGAACAACTGGGGGTGAAAGGGAAATCATGAATGAATGAACATGTGTCCGAATAAAAAAGCCCCCATAGGGAGTTAACATTTCCCCCGGGGGCTTCCTATCGGCACCTTGCGAAAATTCCATTTCATAAGGCATCCCAGAGGATTAATGATTAGGTTGTTTGGTTACCGACGATCACTTGGAAATACAACAATCAAGCCGATAAGACGGAGGTGTTCTGCATGGAGGCCAGGAGAAGAAATTAAACGTGTCCATCTTCAAATATTTGAAGAGGCACTTCAGCTCAGATGGAGATCAGCGGGAGATCAGAGTTGCCTTATGGGAGATGATAGAGGACCTCTAAGGGAGTTTGAAACCCCCTTAGAGGTTTCACATTGGATCTCTTTTGGTGAACCCACCTTCTCATTTTACTTCTCGGAAGGCTGAAGATTTTGTTGCTGGTTACCTCACTACGGGTGAAAAACTGCCAGGCGGATTATAGACCTGGCAGGAATATTGTCAACGGGCAAATTTCTTTTGGCAGTAGCAGATAGGCTGCCAATATCCGCGATTTGCCAAAATTTACGATAAAGGGCCGCGGCCCAGTTTACTTTCGGGTGACCTCTTTGGCTTGGAAATAAGGTTTTCCGCCTTCCCTTATTTTCATCACGCCCGACACCGTCAGGGGTTCTCCTTTTGGATCCAGGGTGGATACTCCGGCGGGGATCTTCCCGGACACGTAGATGCATCCGGTTTCGTCTTTCAGGATCCAGTCGCTGCGGGTCAGCGGGCTTGATTCCTCGCATTTTCCCTTCCACCCCTGAAAGGTGCCTTCCAGCACAAATTCTTTATTTACCAATTCCCCCGCGTTTTTTAGAATCTTCTGAATGGTGATTTTCCCCTCCATGGCTCGCTCCGCAGCAGGGGGGGGCTGCTCCCCCCCCTTCGATCCCATCGCCCGGGCAGGCAGGGCCGCAGTCATCGGCAAGGCCGTGGAAAAGCATAGGATCAGGGTCCAGGCGATCCTCCGGGTCATTTTCTTCATGCTTTCTTTCCTTTTAAGGCGTGTTCGAGAATAAACGCATCCCTTTAGGGAAACGGAAAATCATCTGGCTTTTCTTACCTCCCGTGGGGGGTGCCTGTATCATCATGGCGACTCCCGCCCCCGAATTCCTGGCCGGATAATACACATCCGGAACCCACCAATCCGAGTAGTCGTTGAAACATAAGAGACCACTGTTCTCGCACCCCGAGGTGTACTTATTGGAGAGGTCCAGGACATGGGGCGAGGGATAGGTCATGGTCAAGGCCCACATTGGCTGAACTCAGTTCAATCCATTCCTCGGAATCCGGCTTATAAAACCAGAGATGGGCTCTCGCCTGTGAACAGCCGGGGCCGTCAGCAAAATAATTCACCAGGAAGAAGTAATCTCCCGCGTACACCTGGTTGTTGGCCATGTAGAGTTCTTGGGAGGCGCCGGAATCGGCTGAGTCCTGGGAGAAGTAGCCGTTGGGCGTAGTCTGGCCCATCCAGGGGGAGTACCAGTCTCCGTTTCCGGTCGTGGCATAGTCGGCGGCCGGCTCCCAGATATACAGGTCGAGGTCCGCGTCACAGGCGCTGCTGCCGGCATCCGGTTTTTCCCAGTAGAGATACAGGCCAAAGCCTCCCGTTGCGTAGTCCACGTTGCCCCCGCCGGCGAGGAGAAAGTCAACATAGGAACCCCAGGTGCCGCTCGCCGAGGCCCGGACTTTGTTGCAGGCCAGCGTGGCGTACAAGTCCAGGTCTTCCGAATTGGTCTCATTGGCGGTGGGCAGGTAGATTGCCAGCCCGTGGGAACCGGCCACTTTCGCCGGGGTGGTATCGTTGATCTTATTGTTGATCACCATGCTGTTGATGATGGTCAGGATTTCGTTGCAGCGGTCTTTGACCGCCCCGCTCTGTAAACGGGCGGCCACATAGCTGCAAAGATCGTAGAGGTCGTGGTTGGCGGCATAAGTATAGTGCTGGGTCTCCGAGCGGGCCGCTTGGATGAGGGCATTGGCGGCGGCGTCCGTCGGCAAAGCTGCGGAAAGGGCCAGGACCTTGGCGTCGAGGGCATCCATCTTGGACATGTCGACAGCCGACTTGGTCGTGGCTCCCCGGTTGTTGTTGGTGTAAAAATCGTCGTATTTGTCGACGATCAGGCTGGCCAGGTCCTTTCCGGACATGGCCGGGTTCGCGGTCAGGGCGGTGAGGATGAGATCGTAAGGGTCCCCCTCGCCCGGTTCGGTTTCTTCGGAAAAGGCCAGATAATCTGTGACCCCCTTGAATTCGTAAGCTACCTCATACATGGCCATGAGGCAGGCGTCGAAATTGATAAGGTCAAAGTGCACCCCGGAATCCCTCACCCCCTTGGCCAGATCGGGAAGGCTCATGAAAGAATCGCTGGTCTCATCCTGGACCGCGCCGCGGAAGATGCTCCTTTTTGCTCCCAGCGACTGTTCTTTCCATCCTGCCCCATGGTCCCAGATGACCAGGGCGTAGTGCTTGGCCGGATAGGTCTGCTGTGCCCACTTGATAAATGCGGTCAGGATGGCCGGGTCGGCCATGTTCACATTCCCGATGCTCGTGCTGGCGGCGATATTGTCCGTCCCTTTCTGGATGAGCATCCTCCGGGTGTCGGCGGGAACTCCGGTGCCGCTGAACTGCTGGCTGAATTCCGCCTGGACCACGACGGCGACGGCGGAGGTTGAGCCCACCGTCGCCATTTCGGCGATATCGCCCTCCCCCGCCGAGGAAAGATTGTTATCCGCCCCCATATACACCATATAGGTCCAATCCCGCTCCGTGGTCCCGCCTCCGTTGCCGCCTCCGTCGCTGCTCCGCCCCCGCCCCTCCGCCGCAGGAAATCAGGGAGAAAGCCAGAATCAAGAGCCCGCACCGGAGTATTCGGAAATCTTTTCGCTTTGCCATGGTTGACCCTCTCTTTCTTGGGATTAGATGGAACGCAGAGATTAGGATGATTCATGCTATCGGATTATTTGATGAGATGAATGATAGCAGAGAAGAGAATCCTGTCAAGTGAATTTCTTGCCTTCCCTTCCGCTTTTCCTCCACTATTTTTAAGCCCGGGATGCCTGGACCGGGAGGGCAAGCAATATTGCGGAATGCCGACTGAAGAAAAAAATAATAAAATCCGCAATCCGCAATCCGCAATCCGAAATGACTTGGGCCGATGCGTTTTCCGAGAAACGCCCTTGTTCCGGGCCAGTGGATAAGGCCTGATTAGGAATTGACTTTCCGGCGCTGATTCTGTAAATTTTTCCAATAATTGATGACCTCGTAAAAAGCCGTCACTCCGGTGAAAACCGGAGTCCAGAATCGTCCCGCGGAAGCGGGGAACCATTAAAGACTGGATCCCGGTGATTACACCTGGACAGAACCCTGGATTCCGGCTTTCGCCGGAATGACGGAAAAAGGGGCTTTCGGATTCTTTCGAGGCCATCAAGAATGAGTAAGGGAGCGTGTATGAAAGCCGCCTTTACCATGTGGAAGAACAGCCGGATGATCATCCTGGTGGCGGTGTGCGCGGCGATTTACGGGGCGGCCCTCATCGCCTTCAAAACCGCCATCCCCCTGATTCCCGGGATCACCGAGCTGCGGGTGGGGAATATTTTCCCGATCGCCTTCGGGCTCCTCTTCGGGCCGGCGGGAGCCTGGGGGACCGCTTTCGGCAACTTCATCGGCGACCTCTTCGGGGGAACCCTGGGGCCGGGTTCGATCGCCGGTTTCGTCGGCAATTTTCTCCTTGGCTATCTTCCCTACGCCCTCTGGACCCAGCTCTTTCCCTGGGCCCGTTTCACCCGGGATTGGCAGGCCGGAAGCTGGTCCCACCGGTTGAATTACTTCCTGGTCACCTTCCTCTCCGGGGCGGCCTGCGCGGTGGTCATCAGCGCTTTCGTCGACTTCCTGGGGATCGTCCCTTACGCCGTCCTTTCCAAGATCATCACCCTCAACAACACGATGGCCGGCTGGATCGGTTTGATCCTGCTGGTCTCGGTATTCAAGGTCACCCGGGACCAGTTCGGCCTTTTCTGGGCGGATGTGATGGATGAAGAGGATATCGGCAAGCCGTTGGCCGGCTTTCTCGGGGCCTGGCTGGTGGCGATCGCTTCCGTCGTGGGCCTCCTGGGGGGACTGATCCCGGGGTTCCCGGCAAGCACCGTGGGCTGGGTCTGCACGGTATTCATTCTGATCGGAAGCTTCCTCCTTTAGCCTTCCTAAACCGGGCTGGTCGGCAGCAAACATGATATCGTAGGGGCGCCCCTACGTGGCCGCCCGCAAGAAGGGCAACCACGCCGGGTTGGCCTGGGGCACCTGTAAGGGCACGATGCATCGTGCCCCTACGATCCCGATTACGGATATTTCCTCTTTACCAGCATCTTTATATTAATGAGGCGTTAAGCGCCTAACGAACCTTCCATGTCCACGGCTGTTTCCATCGAAGATCTGACATTCGCCTACCGGGGGCAGGAAACTCCCGCGCTGCAGCACATTCAGGGGGAGGTTCAGGAAGGGTCCCTGGTCGTGATCCTGGGACACGGAGGGGCGGGCAAGTCCACCCTTTGCGCCTCGCTGAACGGGATCGTCCCCCATTTTTTCCGGGGCCGGTACCAGGGGCGGGTCCTGGTAAAGGATCGGGAGGTGGCCGGCCACAAGGTGGCGGAGATGTCCCGCCACGTGGGATTCGTCCTGCAGGATTTTGAGCCCCAGCTCTTTTCCACCAACGTGGAGCTGGAGATGGCCTTCGGCCCGGAGAACCTCCTTCTTCCCCGCCGGGAGATCGAACAGCGGATCCAAAATTACCTTCCCTTCCTGGGGCTGGAGAGCTTCCGGCGCCGGGAACCGGCCAGCCTCTCGGGCGGGCAGAAGCAGCGCCTGGCCATCAGCTCCGTTTTAACCATGGAGCCGCAAGATCCTGGTCATGGATGAGCCCACGACTGACCTCGACCCGCAGGGGCGCGAAGAGATCCTGAATATCGCCCGCCGCCTGCGGGAGGAAAAACGAACCCTGCTCATCGTGGACTATGACCCGGAAACCGGGGCAGAGGCGGAGCAAATCTGGCTGATGAGGGACGGCCGGATGGCGGCCCGGGGGGCGCCGGGAGAAATCCTGGGGGATATTCCGGCTTTGAAATCCTGCGGGGTCAAGGTGCCGGCGCTGATCGAGCTGTTCTCCGCCATGGGATGGCCGGGAAAGCCTTTACACGTGAGGGAAGCGACAGCCTTGATCCAGGAACATGGCCTGGCGCGGCGAAGGGAACTCGAAACCCCCCGAACTTCCCCTCCCGTTGCCGGAGGCCCCTTCATTCTGCAGATGGAGGACCTGGTTTACCTCTATCCCACCCATCGGATCGAAGCGCTGCGGGGAATCAACCTGGGAATCCGGGAGGGGGAATTTGTGGCCCTGATCGGGCAGAACGGTTCGGGGAAGACGACCCTGGCCAAGCATTTCAACGGCCTCCTGAAACCCTCTTCCGGGCGGGTGCTTCTGCGGGGGAAAGCGACGACCGATTACCGGCAGCAGGAAATCTCCCGGCTGGTGGGATACGTGTTCCAGAACCCGGACCACCAGATTTTCTGCAACACCGTGTATGACGAGGTGGCCTTCGGGCTGAAAACGCTGGGGGAACCCTCGGCCTCCATCGAGAAGCGGGTGGCCGAGGCCCTGGCGACCGTGGGATTGACCGGAACCGAGAAGAAAATCCCCTTTGCCCTGAGCAAGGGGGAGAGACAGAGGGTGGCCGTGGCTTCGGTCCTGGCCGTCCGGCCGGAGGTCCTGGTTCTCGATGAACCCACCACCGGGCTGGACGAAGGTCATCAGCGGTCGCTCATGGAAATGCTGAAAAGTCTTCATGGCCGGGGCCATACGATCATCATCATCACCCACTCCATGGAAGTGGCCGCCGAGTATGCCACGCGAGCCGTGGTGATGAAGGACGGGGCGGTCCTGCTCGACGGGCCGACGCGGGAGGTCTTTGCCCGGGAGGAGCGTCTGAAAGAGGCGTCTCTCCGCCCCTCCTCCCTGGTGAGGCTGAGCAACTGGCTGGGGACCCGGGCCTTGACCGTGAGCCAGATGGTGGAGGAGCTGGGGGGATGAACATCTTCCTGTACCTGGACCGCGAAACCTGGACCCACCGCCTGGACCCGCGGACCAAGATCCTTGCCACGCTCATCCTTTTTTCCCTTTGCCTGTGCTTCAACCACCCGGTGTATCTGGCCGCGGTGACCCTGGGAATCCTGGTCATCGCCGGTTTTTCCCGGGCCCTCCCCAATTTCTGGAAGCTCCGGTTCCTCCTCCTCCTGCTTTTTGTCTTCAGCACTCTCATGTGGCCGCTCTTTGCCAGCGGGCCGACTCCCCTTTGGAACTGGGGACCGCTCACCGTCAGCCGGGAATCCCTTCTTTACGGAATCGCCATGGGGCTCCGCCTCTCCTCTTTCGTCATGGCCGGCCTGATTCTCCTTTCCACGACGCGGAACGAGGAACTGACCCATGGGCTCATCGGCCTGGGAATTCCCTATCCCGTGGCCTTTGCCTTCTCCACCGCTCTCCGGCTGATCCCCACCCTGGCCGGCGCGGGGGCCACGATCATCCAGGCCCAGGTGTCCCGGGGCCTTGACCTGGAGTCGGGGAACATCTTCCGGCGGATGGGAAAATTCATCCCCCAGGCCATTCCTTTATTTATATACGCCATCCGCTACACGAATCTGCTGGCCATCGCCCTGGAGTCCAGGGGCTTCAGCCCCGGCGCGAAGCGGACCTTCTACTATGAACTCCGGATGGCGCCGAAGGATTACGGGGTTCTCATCGTCCTGGGAGCTGTTCTGGCCGTCGCTCTCTACTTGCGGCTGGGGATGGGTGCGGGGGCAGTGCTGCCGGGAAGGCTATAAAAGTGCTGAGTCCTGAGTGCTGAGTGCTGAGAAAAGCAGAGGAGCGTGGAGCAAGGAGCATGGACCAGCATGCAATACGGAGCGTCACGCCAAGGGGCGTGACTTGAGGAGCGGCCCAAGGGGCCTTGAGGATCGCTTCGCTTGAGGATAAAAACAGCAAAGAGCAAGGAGCGGAGAGCAGAGAGCAAAGAGCAGAGAGCAGAGAGCGAGAGCAGAGCAGAAAGATCCCGAACTACAAGATGCAGATAACAGCATCGAGTAACGAGCAACGAGCAACCAGCAACCAGTAACGAGTAACCAGCAACCAGTAACTCAGCAACTCAGGACTCAGCACTTATTTATGCCTAACTTCTTTGCCGTCTGCGCGCCGGGATTGGAACCTTTCACGGCCCGGGAATTGAAAGACCTGGGTTTGCGGGTTGCCCTCTTCGACTTCTTCCCGCGACTCTTTGGAAGGGAGGGGCGAGGTTGAAGAGATCGGCGGGGTTGCATTCCGGGGTTCCCTCACGGATTTATACCGGGCAAATTTACATCTCCGAACAGCGAGCCGGGTCCTTCTCCACCTCGGGTCTTTCTTTGCCGATACCTTTTCCGACCTGGGGCGGAGGGCAAAGCGGCTTTCCTGGGAAGCTTACCTGAAACCCGGACCGCCCGGTGGCCCTGCGGGTCACCTGCCATAAGTCCAGGCTCTTTCACTCCGCGGCGGTCACCGAACGGGTCATGGAGTCGATCGGATCCCGGCTGGGCCGGATTCCCCCAACAAAGAAATTCGGTGGAGAAGAGGAAGGCAATCCTCCTCAGTTGATCTTTGTCCGCCTGGTGGAAAACCGCTGCACCCTCAGCCTGGATTCCTCCGGGGCCTTGCTCTCCCGGCGCGGATACCGGCTGGCCACGGCCAAAGCCCCTTTGCGGGAGACCCTGGCCGCGGGAATTCTGATGGCCTCGGGCTGGGACCTCAAATCTCCCTTGATCGACCCCTTTTGCGGGGCGGGGACCATCCCCATCGAAGCCGCGCTGATGGCGCGGAAGATCGCCCCGGGCCTTCATCGGCATTTTGCCTTCATGGACTGGCCGAACTTCGATGCCGAGACCTGGGAAAGACTGAAAGCTTTATCCCGGGAAGGGGAGGCGAAGTCCTTGCCTCCCATCATGGGCTCCGATCGGGACGCGGGGGCCATCCGGGCGGCAGGGGAGAATGCCGAGCGCGCCGGTGTGGCGGACAGCATTGTTTTTTCCCGCCGGGCCCTTTCGGACCTGGAGCCCCCGCCGGGGCCGGGCTGGGTGGTGACCAATCCCCCCCATGGGGTACGCCTGAAAAGCCAGCGGGACCTGCGCACCCTCTACATCCGGCTGGGCCGGGTGCTCCGGGCCAAGTGCCCCCGATGGAACGCGGCGATCCTTTGCGGCGGCGACTCCCTCCTGGAACTGACCGGCATCAAGTTTGACCGGTGGTTCCCGATGCGGAGCGGAGGCCTGAGGGTCACGCTGGCGAAAGGCAGGGTCTAGTGATCTTCCCCCCATCTGAGGAATGAATCGACCCCGAAAAATCCGGAAGAAAGAAGGGGTAACCCATGGGGTTCGAGGCTGAAGGAATTCGGATCATCATCCTGAGGCGGTTGTTCTTTCATGGGGTCGGGCCTGTCCCGGGGAGATTTGCGAGGGGGATGGTTTCGCCCAGTCTTGCCTCTGGCGCTATTTCCTCACAGGCCTCTCTTTGAGGAGGACAGGTGGGAAGGTGATTAGAAAACGATGATCCCGCCGAGCCTGATGATCCGAATTCCTTCAGCCCGAACCCCAACAAGACCGAAAACTGACGGCGGGCAGGCTGCAAATATTAGAGTTGACAAATTTCGCCCACACGGTATAGTAAATTGGTCTGACCATTAAACCAATTTTTCCCCCTCCCAGAGAGGCCTCGAAGGTGAACATCCTGGAACTGAAGGTGATCGAAGGGCTCGCCGAAGACGTGGGCAAGGGATTGGCCCGCCTGGACCCCGAGGATATGAAGAAGATCAACGGCGTCCTGGGGGACCTCATCGAGATCGAGGGGGAAAGAAAGACCGTCGCCCGGATTACCGGGAGTTTTCCCGAATCCTTCGGCAAAAAGGCGATCCAGATCGACGGGATCATCCGGGGCAATGCCAAGGCAAACCTGGGGGAGGCGGTCCGGGTCAAGAAGATTTCCCGCCAGGCGGCCGTGACCGTTCTGGTCAGCCCGCTGGATTTCAGCAATGTCCTCCCCAGTGAAGCCGAGCTGGATCAGTTCGCCAAGATCCTCCAGGGGTTGCCCGTGATGGTGGGGGACAAGATCAATGTCCCTTTCCTGGCAGGGAAGGAGCGATTGTTTCTGGCGGAGGCCACCTCTCCGCTGGGCGGAGTGATCGTCACCCAGAAAACCAAGTTCCTCCTGAAAAAACCCGACTTTTCCCTGGAGCCGGCCACCTACGTCGCCTACGAGGACATCGGGGGTCTGGAGAGGGAATTGAAGCTCATCCGCGAGATGGTCGAGCTTCCCCTCCGTTACAGCGAAGCCTTCGAAAGGCTCGGCATCGAAGCCCCCAAGGGGGTGCTGCTGTACGGGCCGCCGGGAACCGGGAAAACCCTCATGGCCCGGGCCATTGCCAGCGAGACCCGACTCCATTTCATCCGGGTGAACGGCCCGGAAATCATCCATAAATTCTACGGGGAGAGCGAGGCCCGGCTGCGGGAGATCTTCGAAGAGGCCGGCCGGAAGGCTCCGAGTATCGTCTTTATCGATGAGATCGACGCCATCGCCCCCAAGCGGGCGGAAGTCTTGGGGGATGTGGAGAAGAGGGTCGTGGCTCAACTCCTGGCCCTGATGGACGGGATGGTTTCCCGCGGGCATGTCATCGTCATCGGGGCGACGAACATTCCCGAAATGATCGATCCGGCCTTGCGCCGGCCGGGCCGTTTTGACCGGGAGATCGTGATTCCCATTCCCAATTCGGAGGGGCGCCGGGCAATCCTGAAGATCCACAGCCGGCGCATGCCTCTCAGCCCCGACGTGGACCTGGACCGGCTCGCCCAGATCACCCATGCCTTTGTCGGGGCCGATCTGGAGGCCTTGTGCAAGGAGGCCGGGATGGTGGCCCTGCGCCGGTACCTGGCGATGGAAGGGGAGAACGACCTGGCCAGCAAGCTGGCAAATTCCGAACAGCTGCAGATCGGCATGGAAGACTTTTTGGTCGCCCTGCGGGAGATTGAACCCACGGCCACCCGGGAGATCTACACGGAGCGCTCCGCGGTGAGATGGCACCACGTGGGGGGGCTGCGGAAGGTCAAAGAGGAGCTCCTCTCCATTGTGGAGTGGCCGGCTCGCTACCCGGACCTCTATGCCGCCGGCAGAGTCCTGCCGCCCAGGGGAATTCTCTTCTCCGGGCCCTCCGGCACCGGCAAGACGCTGATGGCCAAGGCTTTAGCCGGGGAGACGGGACTCAACTTCATCAGCATCAGCGGGCCGATTCTTTTCTCCAAATGGCTGGGTGAGTCGGAAAAGGCACTCCACCACATCTTCAAGAAAGCCAAACAATCGGCGCCTTGCATCCTGTTCTTTGACGAGATCGAGGCCCTGGGCATGACCCGGGGCACGGGCAGCGAAAGCGGGGCCGTGGAGCGCATGGCCAGCCAATTTTTCCACGAAATGGATAACCTCAGCGACCTCTCTCAGGTGATCGTCCTGGGGGCTACGAACCGGAAGGACCTTCTCGACCCGGCCCTGACGCGGGCGGGGCGCCTGGAATTCATCCTGACCTTCCCCCTGCCCGAGGAGAGCGACCGGCTGGAGATTTTCAAGGTTCATACGGCTGAAAGGCCGCTGGCCGATGACGTGGACTTGAGCGAGCTGGCCCGGAGGACGGAAGGGATGAGCGGGTCCCAGATCGCCCATATCTGCCGGACCGCCGCCCTGATCGCCATCACGGAAATCGTGAAGGGTCCGGCGGAGGCCCGCTCCCGGAAGCTCTCCCTTCAGGCCTCTCATTTTCACCGGGCCATCGAAGAATGGCAGAAGAAGGAGTCCCCGCCATGCTGAGAGAAGTAAGGAAAAAGCGGGCCCATGAGGACATCGTCAAACAAATCCGCTCCCTGGTGGAAAAAGGCAAGCTGAAACAAGGGGAAAAGCTTCCTCCCGAACGAGAGCTGTCGGAAAGCTTTAAAGTCTCCCGGGCCACGGTGCGGGAGGCCATCTTTTCTCTGGAGGCGATGAAACTCTTGAGAAGACGTCAGGGGGACGGTACCTACATAACGGCGGCCCCCGGAGAAGACCTGGTAAAGCCGCTGGCGCTCTCCCTGGTTCATGAGAAGAACGATCTCATCGATATCTTTTCTCTGCGAAATCTGATCGAACCGGAGGTGGCCCAGCTGGCATCGGAGAACGCCCACCCGATGGATATCCGTCATCTGAAGAGCATCCTCCAGAAGCAGGAAAAGGAGGTGAGCCGGGGGAGAAACCCGGTGCGCACCGATGCGGAGTTCCATCAAACCCTGGCCCGGATGGCCAGAAACCGGACTTTCGAACGCCTTCTCACGGCGATCATGGACCTTTTGCAGAAAACCCGGGAACAATACCTTCAGACCGAGGAAAGGAAACAAAGCTCCCTGCTGGGCCATCGGGAAATTCTGGCCGCGATCCAGATGGGAGATGGAAGGAAAGCCCGCCGGGCCATGCGCCGGCATTTAATAAACGTGGAAGGCACCCTGTTCCGGAAAGGAGGAAAAGGGAGAGGATAAGCCCCCATCCGGCTTACGGGTGAGATGGGATCGTTCGGACCTAACGCCTAAAGGAATGGATTAACTCACGGTCAAGGAGGAGAGGATTTATGGCCAAAGTGACGGAAATAACGGTATGGACGCGAGGAGTGGTCATGGACAAGGAGGCGCGCGATGTGGCCAACGCCTTTGCCCAGGCCGCCAAAACGGAAGGGAAATTCATCCAGGCCTTCGACAATTACGAGGACCTGCCCGACCGGGTGCTGGTCACCACCCGGAAATACGCCCGCATCAGCGATGAAGAGATCGCCATGAAGTACGAGTACGCCAACCACCATCCCGACGTGGTGGTGATCGTGGAGCCCACGATTGTCAAGGGGATCAACGTGCTGAAAGGGATGCCCGAGGGGGGGCTCCTGCTCATCAACACCAATCGGCCGATCGATTACATGTTGAAATTCATCCCCAACGCCGACGTGCTGGGAGCGGTCGCCACGGTGGATGCCGACGGCATCTCCGGGGTCCGCACCGTGGACTTTTCCGGTTCCGAAGGCGGCGTGGACGCGGCGGGAATCGGTTCGGGGATCGCCGCTCCCATCCTCGGCGCCATGGCCCGGGTCACGGGGATGGTGAAAAAGGAGAGCCTGACCAAGATCGTAAAAGACGTGGCCTCCCTGGAGCGCGGGTTCAAGGAAGTCAAACTCCAGAAATTCCGCAAGTCCCGCAGTGAATATTTCTGGGGGAGTTGAGAAGCTATTCATTTTTAATGGATCCAATGGAAAGGAGAAACGAATGTCCATTAAAGTACCCAAAGATCGGGAAGTCCCCTTCGGAGCCATCACCCCGGCTCCGGTGAAACAGCAGGACCTCTTCATCACCTCGAACTGGCGGATCGTCCGGCCGGTCATCGACCATGAGAAATGCACCCGCTGCTTCACCTGTTATGCCTCTTGCCCGGATTCCTGCTGGTCGTTCAATGAGAAAGAGGAAAAGATGGAATGGAACTGGAAGTTCTGCAAGGGCTGCCAGATCTGTATTTATGAGTGCCCGGCAGACGCCCTGAGCGCCGTCCCCGAGCTGGATTTCGAGGACGGGGTAGTCCGCCTGGAAAAACCTTTTTAAGAAGGAGGAAGATAATGGCTCAAGAAAGAATGCTCAGCGGCTGCGCTGCGGCGGCTCAAGGAGCGAAGTACGCCGAAGTGGAGGTGATCTGTTCTTTCCCCATTCGGCCCTACACGGCGATTATGATGGAGCTGGCCCGGATGGTGGCCAATGGAGAGTTGGATGCCGAGTTTATCCACGGGGAAGGAGAACACGCCCAGGTCTCGGTCGTCCTGGGAGCTTCCGCCGCGGGTGCCCGGGCCTATACGGGCAGCTCCGGGGTGGGCGTGACCTATGCTTTTGAAGTGTACAGCCCGGCGGCGGGCGGCCGGTATCCGCTGCAGATGGCCATTGCCGACCGGACCCTGGACCCGCCCGGCGATTTCGGCTCGGAACATACGGATGCCATGTCCTGCCGGGACCAGGGGTGGTTGATGGGGTGGGCCTCCACCCCGCAGGAAGTTTTTGACAATACGCTGATCAATTTCCGCGTGGGGGAAGACCCGGCCATCATGCTGCCCCAGTTCGTTTGCCAGGACGGATACTTCATCTCTCACATCGCGGATAAAGTCATTCTGCCGGAGATGTCCCAGGTGCGGGAGTTCCTGCCTCCGTATAAGGCTCCGCACCCCCTGAGCCTGGAGTGCCCGGTTTCCCACGGCCCGCAGATTCGCCCGGACCAGGGGGCTCCCATGGATGCCCAGCGGGCGGCCACGTTTCTGGAAGTCCCCGGGGTGATCGAAAAAGCGGTGGGCGATTTCAACCGGATCTTCGGCCGAAATTACGACCCCTTCCTCGAAAAATACAAGATGGAGGACGCCGAGGTGGCCTTCTTCATCCATGGGCGCCCACGCCAATACCTGCAAGGCGGCGATCAACCAGATGCGGAGCAAGGGGCTCAAGGCCGGGATGGTCCGGCCGCGCTGGGTCCGGCCCTGGCCCACCCAGCAGATTGCCGAGGCTTTCGCCAAGGTCAAGGCCATAGCTTCGGTGGAGACCAGCACTTCTTACGGCGGGGCGATGCGGGGCGGGAACCTGGTCCATGAATTGCGGGCTTCGCTCTACGACCTGGAGAAACGGCCCCTGGTCACCTCTTTCATGGCCGGCCTGGGCGGAGACGTCATTCTCCTGGAGGATTTCGACTACATGGCGAAGATCCTCACCCAGATGGTCCAGGAGAAAAAGACCCGCAAGCATGTGTACTGGATCGGTTTTGAAGAATAATAACCCCTTTCCAACTCAGGAGGTATTCCCGATGGCTGAAGCGTTTGACTATAAAAAGCAGATTCTGGAGCCCATCAAGAGTATCCGCAGCGCCCCGGCGGAAGAGATGTATCTTCCGGGGCACCGGACCTGCGCCGGATGCGGGCCGGCTCTGAACTACCGGCTGACGGCCAAGGCCGCCGGCAAGGACACGATTTTCATCGGACCGACGGGCTGCATGTATGTGGCCAACTCCAGCTACCTCTGCACCCCTTACGCCGTTTCCTGGATCCATGCCCAGATCACCAACGGCGGAGCCGTGGCTTCCGGAATCGAGGCCGCCTATAAGATCCTGGCCCGGAAGAAGAAATACAACGGCCCCTTCCCGAATGTGATCGTCATGGCGGGGGACGGCGGGTCCGTGGATATCGGCCTGCAGGCCATGTCGGCGATGATGTACCGCGGGCACGATATCCTCTTCATCTGCTACGACAACGAATCCTACGCCAACACGGGGATTCAGACATCCCCGACCACTCCCTACGGGGCCAATACCACTTTTACGCCCCCGGGCAAGGTCATCCCGGAGGGCAAAACCCTCTTCCCCAAAGATCCTCCCCAGCTGGTCATCGGGGGGCACCCGGCCGTCAAGTATGTGGCCACGACCTGCATCTCCTACCCGGTGGACCTGATGAACAAGGTGCGCAAAGCCCTGAATGTGAACGGTCCCACCTTTCTCCACATGCTCGCCCCCTGTCCGAAAGGTTGGAAGTTCGATGAAAAACTGACCCGGGAGATGGGACGCCTGGCGGTGGAGACCGGGATGTGGTCCTTGTACGAGTGGGAAAACGGGGTGTACAAGTACTCCCATATTCCCAAGCAGTACAAGCCGGTCGGCGAATACATGAAATTCCAGGGGCGGTTCTCGCACCTGAAAGCGGAGCACATCGCCAAGATGCAGGCCTTCGTCGACGAAAAGATCCAGCGGGTCAAGGCGATTGCGGTGGAAGCGGCGGTACCCACGCCAAAGACAAAAAGCCTAGGCCCGTTGAATTTCGGATTTCGGATTGCGGATTGCGGATTTTAGGGTTTTCTTTTTCAATCCCGCATCTCCGCAATTTCTGATGCCCGGTCGAAGTTTACCTTACGGGGATCGCGGAAGCCTCCTTATCTTTTCTCCAAGCTCCCCGCTCCCTGCTCCCCGCTTATCCTAGCCAGGGCCATGGACCCGTGGAAAACAGGCTCCCAGTGGATTCTCTTCCGGGGAAGGTGGGCCAGAAAGGCGGGCAGGGCGCCCTCCTGCATGAACCGGCGGTAGTTGCGGAAGTGCTCTCCTCCCACAACCCATTCGACCAGGTATTCGATGGCCCCCGCGGCGCGCCCCGAAGCCGTTGAGGGGCGGTGGTAATCAAGGATGAAGAGGGTCCCCCCGGGATCCAAGACCCGCAGGGCGTCTTCCAGCATTTCCCTTCTTCGGGAGGGAGGGCTCTCATGGATGACCATGGAAAAAATCACCCCGTGAAAAGACCCGGAGGAAAAAGGAAGACCATCCCCCCGGCCCCGAACCAGGGCAAATGAGCCCCGAGAGATTCCGCGGGATACCCGGATCATTCCCGGGGATGGATCCAGTCCCACTGCTTGAATCCCTTCCTTCCGCAGCATTCCCGCCAGAGTCCCCGTGCCGCAGCCCACATCCAGCACCCGGGAAAGGTTGAGGCGGAGGCATTCCTGCACGATCTTCTTTTTCACCGATCGAAGCCAGGGTTCCACCACGGGGTTGTAGAAACGGGCTGATTGGCCGTAGGGATCACTCATGGTGAATCATCATGGGGGTCCTTCCCCTCCTTCCCAGGAGACAGGAAAGAAGAAGCGGGAGATCAGGACTTCTTCCGAGGAGGGATATGAGCATCCAGGTAATCCAGGATTTCGGAGAGGCTGGAAAACAAGGGATGCCCGGTGCCGGCATTCCAGGGCTCCCGGAGGCCGGCGCGCAGGATTCCCGCGTGGGCCGCCTTCTCCAGGGTGACCGGGCTGTCATCGACGATGGCCAGGCAGCTGTCGAAGAGCACGGATTTATCGCTCATCAGGTGCACTTCATCGTAGGCGAGCTGGTGCTTGTCCAGCCATCGGACGGTGGGGTTGTAGGTTCCTTTCTCCCGGTGGCTGGCGATGAGGATGGTATATCCCTTGGCCTTGAGCGCGTCCAGAAAGGGCTTGGCTTCCGGGTAAGGAGAGTAGATGTCCTGATGGTCGTGCACGATTTTCAGCGCCCGGAACAGGTCCCGCAGGGGAACAAGCCCTTCCCAGAAATCCCAGTGGTTCCACTGGGCGGGAGGGGGCATGTCGGGGTTGAAGGATTTCAGCTGTTCCCACAGCACGGGGGAAAGGTCCCAGAGGGTGTTGTCGATGTCGACGATGATTTTTTTCATGCCGCTCCCACGATTCTTGAACAGGGGCAATTCGTGAAATGCCCCTGCGAAAATTCACGATCTCACCGGGAAGAAAAAGGAGTTATGATTCTCCGCATCCGTGTCAAAATTATTGAATTTTTTAAGCCCTTGATATTGATCCGGTTTTCCGGAAACCCAGCGAAAAAGCATTAGAAATCCTACTTCATCCGATTGCTATCTATTCCAGTCTATTCTATGTGTTCCATTCTCTTTGATTCTTTTCTATCACAATTTTGGCACAGGGGTCCACCGGATCTTGTACACTCCTCTCTCCTTCCCCGGATCACAGGATCCAACTCACAATCCGAATGAGGCTAAATGAGGAGTCAAACTTTTCGGCCGCCCCCGCCTCACTTTTGCCCCGCCCTTTCCATGGTCCGCCGATCAATGTGCGTCCCATCTCCTAGCTGGCCCGAATATTACCAGAAACTGTCCCACATTTCCCTTGACACCATTCAAATATTCATTTATGCAAGAGATAAGGCGTCTTTGTCTTCAAGACAGGGTGCGCTATGCCAAGCCTGCTATGAAAGGCGGTTGCAGGTCCCGGCGGAAGGTCGATGGCTGCCACTGCGGGCATTCATTTTTTCGAAAGGATGGATCATGTATAAGGAATTTTACGGATTTGCTGAGGAGCCGTTTGGGCTGGAACCGAATCCTGGGTTGCTTTTTCTAACGGAAAATCACAAGAAAATAATGGAATCCTTGCTGGACGGGGTCAGGAACCGAAAGGGGTTTATGCTGCTGACGGGGGAAAGGGGGGTTGGGAAAACGACCCTGATCCGGCATTTCATACGCCTCCTCGGGGAAAGAAATAAGGCGGTTCAACTCTGCCGGAATTTTGAAACGGTCGAGGAAATCCTTGAGACCATCCTTCTGGAATTGGAGCTTCCGGTGGGGGAGCAAAGCAAAAGCCGGATGGCGGAACAACTCGGGGAATACCTGATTCAGAAAGCCGAAACCGATGAAACTCTCATAATCGTTATCGACAACGCTCAAGATCTCAGCAAGGAAATACTGGAAGAACTGCGCCTTCTGGCCGTTCAGGACCCGAGGAGACCAAGCTTTCTACTGGAAATTTTTGTGGGGGATTTCGGGATCGAAGAAATCATGCATTCCGAAGGGTTAAAGCAGCTGGGCCAAAGGATTGCGGTCAGGTGCATGCTAGGACCGCTGAACGAAGTGGAATCCCGACAATATATTGAAAGTGGGCTGGTCAGAGTCGGAAGCAGCACTTCAAAGGTTTTCACTCCGGAGGCACTTGATCTCATCTGCTTATATGGCAAGGGAATCCCGCGGGTCATTAACATGATCTGTTACCTCGCCTTGTCGGCCGGTTATGCCCTTTCCAGAGAGAAGGTCGATTCCGCTGCGGTGGCGGATATTGTTTCAATCCTGGGCAGGCAGAAACCCGGCCGGGGGTCGCGCGGGGAGAGCTTCATTCGGGGTCTTGCCGATTCCTTCGGAAAAAGCCCCCTGATCACGAGAATCTCCTATGCCCTCCTGGCTTATTCCTTCATCAGCGGAATTGCCATCTATTTCTACGGCTGGGAATGGCCCTTTTGAGGAAGCCGATTTTCCGGAAGGGTCCATAGGTTCATCGAGCCGCTCCTTCTGGATACCGCAGCCCCTGGAAGTGACCAAAAGAAGCGGCCGTTTCCGCGGCTGGATGTGTCGGAACGCGGTCTGTTTGTAAGTCCGTTTAAACTTATATGATCTGAAAGAGACAGCCGGAAACATCCTGAAGGATGTAGGCAAACCTTTCCCAAGGGCGGCTGATGTATACGCAATTTTTCGGTCTTTCCCAAGAGCCCTTCAACCTCAATCCGGACCCCAAATTTCTATACCTCGCCCGGAGTCACTTTGAAGCATTCTCCTCCATGATGGCGGGGATCAAGGAGAGGAAAGGGATTATCGTCATTACCGGGGAGCCGGGGGTCGGGAAAACCCTGCTCATTTATGCCCTCCTGAAAGACCTGACGGACAAAGTGAAGACCGCCTTTATTTTCAACCCCACCCTGGGCTTTCAGAACATCCTCGAAAATATCCTTTCGGACTTGCATGTGCGCTTCGATGAAAGGGAAAAGAATTTAAATTCTCTTTTGGCTCGTTTCCGGAAATATCTCAATGAAAGGCTGGCCCGGGAGGAGACCGTAGCGGTCGTGATCGACGAAGCGCAGAGCCTGAATTTAGAGGTCTTGGAGAGTTTGCTCCGATTTTCCACCTCGGATGACCCCTCGGCCAGGATGCTTCAGATTCTGCTGGTTGGGCACCTGGGACTGGAAGAGAAATTGAATTCCGGAAAATTACGCCCCTACAGAGAGAAGATCAGGGTCAAATGCCGAATTCGTCCTTTCACCCGGGAAGAGGGGAGGGGGTATGTCAAATATCGGTTGAAATTGGCGGGGCGGGATGTTTCTGAGATTTTCACCTCGGAGGCGGTAAACCAAGTCTGGGAATTTTCAAGGGGGATTCCCCGAGTGATGAATCTGCTCTGCGACCGGGCTCTTTTGATCGGGTGCGCGAACTCCAGCCCGGTCATCGATTCAAAGATAATCCATGAGGCCATGAAAGACCTCGATCATCTCCGGTCGGGCGGAACGCGGACCTTCCTGGGCAAATTCCCCCGGAAAACATTCTGGTCAAAGATCCCTCGAATCTTATTTTTTATTTTTTCAGTCTGCGTTTTTCTAATTTCCCTCAATCTCCTGATGCCGCTGCTCTTCAGAAGATAAGTGAATATGGGCTGCGGCCTTCCAGCTCGACAAATTGGGGTAGTGAGCCAGATAACAGCTTTCCTCCAGCGTCGCCAGCTTTTCCTGAATTTGGGCCATGACCCCATCTCCGGAGAAACCCCCGGCTGGGGATTTGGCTTAACCATCCTTATTTCGGTCGAATATACCCCCCAGCTTGCTGGGGGGAACCTTGTACTGGGGTTCCAAGGGGGCGTGTAGCGCCCCTTGGTCTCCTGCGGGGTAAATGCCCCGTAGGAGAATTCGAGGGTGCGATGTGGCCGAAGGTCACGTCGCCGCGAGTTTACTTCCAATAGACCTCCAAGGTAAGAAGGCCTTTATCAAGCCGAATCTGGTGATATCTTCGCCCCCCCGAAAAGGCGGCCACAGCTCACCCGGCTTCGGTCAGGGCGAACACCGAAGAGGTCCACAGGAAGGGTGGACGGCCGTGGATCGGGGACAACGGGATTATGGCATGAATCCTCCTGGCTTTTCCTTTGTTTGGATCCAGGAGAGAATACAAATTTCTGGACTACTCATGTTCAACGGAACAAATCTCCGAGTGCTGATGAGGCGAGTAGAAATTCTACATAGGATTTGAATATCGAAGCCTTTTGGGGGCTATGCGAAAATCAAACAAGGTAGTAGCTTCATGCAAGTCCCTCACAGGATAGAACCTGGGTATGTAGAAAGCCAAGTTCATAGCTATTAATACAAACGCGATTAATTTCTTTACATGTCATTTCAATATCAGAGGGCATGGCTATTTCACCCCCTCCCTACCCTCCCCCCTCGAGGGGGAGGGCAAGGGTGGGGGGGAATATGCCAATTTATTTATTGTGTTTGTATTCGTTATCCTCTGGTTCTCTTTTTCCCGGGCAGGTTTTTGAGGTAGGCGAGCCAGCCGCGCCTTTTCTGCATTCCCAGATTGGCCAGGGCTTCTCCTACACTTGCAGGATCGATCCTTTTCTTCAACTTGCTGTATCCGACCGAGAGCGCCTCCCGACAGATCCGTGTGAGGGTCCCTGGATTTCCCCCGGAAGTTTGGGCAATCAGGGAAACAGCCCTCGGACTGAAGACTCTGGATGTAGTGCCTCCTGCTATGTTCAACCGGTGTTCGATATAACCTAGGGATTCCTCCGGAGTGAATGGTCGGAGTCGGCACCGCACTTCAATTCTCTGGTTGAGGGCCGATAGATCCCGGGACCTCAGGTTTTCCTCAAATTGCGGATCCCCAACGAAAATTTCTTGAAGAGGGTTGGGGATTTTCGGGGTTGGGTTCGCTAAAAGGCGGATCTCTTCCAGGGTTTCCCTTCTCAAATTCTGCGCCTCATCGATGATGAGGGCAACGGTTTCCTCCCTTGCGGTTCCTTTGGCCAGGGCCTCTTCCAACCGGAAGAGCATGTGGCTTTTACTCTTCTCCATTGGCGAAAACCCCAAACCCCGCAGCAGTGGCTGCAAAATCTGTTCGATCTTTTGCGGGGAATCAGAGGGCGGGACAACCTTCACCTGCCGGCCGTTGGTGGCCAGATATAAATAGATCAAGGAAATCAAAGTGGTTTTTCCGATTCCCCTCTCCCCGGTCAGTAAAAGGAATCTCTTCCCTTGGGCGATGCCGGACAGAATCGAATTCCAAACTTCTCTTACATTTTCGGTCAAAAAAATCAGGCGGGGGTCGGGCTGGGGAGTCAAATGGGTCCCTTGAAAAACCATAAAAATTTTTGTAGCTAAACTGCTGGGAAAATTGATTCAGCTTCGGGTCGCAAAGAGAGGGGGGCGACAATTTTTCCCTTTTGAGGAAAAAAGTCATTGGGGTCAACGAAAATCGAATTGCCCGCAAGATGTAAACTCCAGGGGCCCCCATAGGGGGGCGCTATTTCAAGCGTCCAAATAGGGTATGCCTGTAAATATCCTTCTTATCCAGGCAGGTCTTTTGCTGCCTTCTCCATTTCAACCATCATTTGCCTGAACTGCGTCATGATCCGGTTCAATTCCTCCCGGGCCTTATAATAATTGGTAATGTCCTTCAAGGACACCAGGACACTGCCGGTGTCCGGAATCCGGGCGACAGTCATGGAAACGGTTTTTTCCTCATTCTGCCTGCCCACAAATTTGAACACGGGCATTCCCGGGTCCGGGGAATTCATGGACGGCGAACCCGCCGGCTCCCCCATATCCTGAAGATATCCGTTCTGAATGAATTCACCCCAGTTCTTTGTTCCTTCCACCTCCGCTCTGGAATACCCGGATAATTTTTCGAATTCCCTGTTAACCCGGGATATGATTCTGTTTTCCTCGATCATGGCGACAGCCGTTCCGGTATTCTCAAAGAGAATCGGAAAAAGCGCTTCCAAATTCTTAAGTCTTTCCTCCAGCCGCTGGCGCTCGGCCTGCTCCCACTGGAATTTTTCCTGGATTTCCTTCAATTGAGCTTTGCGGGCCTCCAGAAGGAGGGCGAGTTCTTTGTCCCTCCTTTCCATTTCCTCTTCCTTTTCCTTTTTCAGGGCGGCCAGTTCCCTGTCTTTTCTTTCCAGTTCCTCTTCTTTTTCCTTTTTTTCGCTGACGTCCCAAGAAATTCCCACGATTCCCACAATCTCGCCGGCCTCGTTCTTGATGGGATATTTGACCACCTTTTCGATCTTCTCTTTTCCGTCGCGGAGGTACCTTTCTTCTTTTTCTTCAGGAGCGCCTTTTTCCAGAAACATCCGATCATCATTCAGGCGCTGCTCTGCGACCTCAGAGGGATAAAAATCATGATCCGTTTTCCCGGAAATTTCTTGCGGGGCAATTCCCAAGAATCGGGAGTAACTTTCGCTGCCAAAAAGATAGGATAAATTTTTATCCTTCAAAAAGAACTTTAGCGGAAGGTGGTCCACGATGGCTTGGTATTTCTTCAGGGTTTCTCCAAGGTTTCCTGCCAGTTCCTTGTAATGGACTTCCGAGGCTTTCAGCTGTTTGATCTGTTCGTGATAGCCGATTAGTTCGGTAATGAATTTGTCAATGCTCATGAATTTGTCGGCGCCGTTTTTTTCTTCTTCCATGGCAGCCCTCCTGGCTCATGAACTGTGTTTGGCACAAAAAAAGGTGAAAGCCCCTAAAAGAGAAATCCCTCTCAACCGAAGGGGGTGACAGGTCTTGCCCTGCTCCCAGTCAATAAAAAAGTTCCTGCAATAAAAGGCCCTTAAGGGATTTTTAGATCCCTCTGGAGCGGTCTTGCCGACGCCTTCTGGAAAATCCTTCTCATCTCTTCCTCCAGAAGGTTAGTGGTTAGGTTGATAGGTTTACCAAGCTACGGGAGGGTTAACAACCAGCCCCCAAAATACTCTTTTGTTCCCAGGCGTCAAGGTAAGTATAGCTGAGTCATGCCAAACTGCATGCTTTATTCTTGCTTGGAATGCCGTATGCTGGAGCGATTTTCAAGAACCAGGAGTCCAGGAATTACTCTTCTAAAAATTCATGACCCATCTATGGAGGCAATATTTGGCCTTGTCCGAGCCCGATGCACGGGAAACCTATTAATTACCCCTCCCCTGGGTTGGAGAAAAAATGGCATGAACTCTGTGGGAACTCCTGACATTCCCGAATAACAGGGTCTCCGGTTTTCCGACGGATACCCCATCTACTCTCACTTGGCCTACTTGATAGCCCTCGTTCGGTTTGAAAATGAAATCCTGGCTTCCCCCATAATTCACTATGACGCGCCCCGACGGGGTAATGGAACCGTTGACTCCTGCACTGGCAGCAATCCCGAAAGTCTTTAGCTTGAAGGCAGCGCTGACCGCAGTGCTGGAGTCCAGGGTGAGGCTGCAGGTTGGCTTTTTCCCCGAACACTGTCCGGACCAGCCGGCAAAATCGGAACTGGCGCTCGGCGCAGCGCTGAGGACGACGAGGGTGCCTGTCTCAAAATCCGTTCCTGCGGGGATGCTGGTAACCGTGCCGGTGCCGGTGCCGATTTTGTTGATGCTCAAAGGATATCGCGCCCGCCCCGTCTGAGTTATTTTAAACGTCTGGTCGGCCACGCTGAGAGTTCCTTGCCGGGAAGATGCGCCTGGATTGGGGTTCACCAGGTAATAAACCATCTGGCTTCCTGCCCCGCGGTCGTTGGAGGTTATGATAACCCAGGGCACATTGGCCATTGCAATCCAGGGGCATTTCAAATTGGTTGAGATCCCCACCGCCCCCGCACCCCCGGAAGAGGCTACAGAATGAAGGGCGGGGAAAATGGAGAAATCGCATCCCGGCGTGGCATCGGGAAAAGCTTTTTCTTGAACTGGGTGGCCGGGCGCGCTGGGAGGGCTCAGAGGGCTGGAAGAGATGATCGGAAGAAAATGGGTATCTTTATCCCTGAGGTTTGCTACCGTGGCTTTGTTCGAGTATCTGCTTTCTCGGCCCGCGGTGTCATAAGTCATGGCGACGAAGGAATAGGCGCCTCCTGCTTGGATGTTGGTGATGGTAATGGAAGTATTTTCCCGCGCATCAACTTGGAATTGGTTGTCCCGGCTTGGAGGGCCGTAATATATCTTGTAACCTGCCACGTTCCTGTCCGGCGAAGGGCTCCAGGCAATGGTTACCTCTGCGGCAGGTGCATCTGGGGGGATGAGAATGATGAAGCAAGCGGAGATGATAGAAAAAGCGAAAGCGGAAAGCGAAATTCGAGGGATGAGTGTTCCCCCCGGAATGCGGATACCTTTTTTGAGACTGGTTCCCTGCGCGAGGCCCCAAGGCCTCCCCTTTTTGCCCATAAATCCTACCGGCATATCTCGAAACCAAAAGATGAAGGATAGGGGGATAGCCTGTAAAAGAATGTAAATAATGAAGGCAAGAATTATGCCCACACTATGTAAACTTATCTCCCATTTAATTATTGGAAATCATTGGTAGAATGATGCCGGGGCTGGAGAGTGGAAAACATCTACTGAAGATTTCCTATGGAGTAAACTCCCCAAACCTATGGACGCCCATATATACAACCACCGCCGTAAATTGAAACTAATACATACGCAATTCATTTCTTTACATGATTTTCCTCACCTTGCGGGGAGCCATGACCCAGTAAGAGATGCCCATGAGAGGCATAAACGGGGATGGTGATCCGCACGGCCCAATCGTACGAGCCGGTGAAGTCAAAAACCGCCCCTGCGGCCCACGCGCCGATCCCCTGACCAACCCCGTAGGCAATGTTGGAAAAACCCAGGATACGGCCGAAGCTCCGGCCGATGAACAGGTCCGCCGCCCCCGCGCTGAGGGTGGGAGAACAGAGACCGTACCCAAAACCGAAGGCTACGGCGTAGATATAGAGAGGCCAGACCTGGGCGTTTTTGAGAAAAATGAGCAGGGCGAAGACGCTGCAGATATGCAGGGAAGTGAGAAGGGTAAAGGTGACCTCCCTTCCGATCCGGTCGGAGAGGAACCCGGACAGCCGGCCGGCGGCGGCGATCAGTCCGGCCAGGCTGAATATGAAGGCGGCAATCTCCCGGCTCCGTCCCAGGTCCACCACCATGGCCACCAGGTGGCCCATGATCGTCCCGCTCCCGATTCCCAGGGTGAACATGACCCCGGTGAGGGCCCAGAACTGAAAAGTTTTCAAACTGTTTCCCAATCCCCATTCTGTTTCCACCCATTCCCGGTTCACGACCTCCTGGGATACCCGGACTTGGGCCCTCCCTTTCTTCCCCCGGTCAAGGGCTTGCCTTGCGGGCCCGCCATCGGCCTCCAGGCCCAACTCCTGGGGCCGGGTGCGCATAAAGAATAAGGTTAAAGGGACGATGACCACCAGGAGAGCGGCGGCCAGGACCACATAGGCGTTGCGCCATCCCGCCAGAGAGATGAGTTCCTGAACGGGAAAAGCCAGCAGGGGAGGGGCCACGTTTCCCATCAGGGCGATCCCCATGGCGGTTCCCCGCCGCTGAATGAACCAGTTGGAAATCAGGGCGGCGATGGGAACGTAGCCCATGCAGATGGTGCCGATGCCCATGAATATCCCGTAGGCGATATAAAAATGCCATTTCTCGACGGCGGCGGCGCTGATCAGACAGCCCGCGGCCACCGTCACGCTGGCAAGGGGGAGAAGCTTCCGGGGCCCCAGACGGTCGATGAGCGCGCCGGCGGGGAAGGACCCGAAGCCGTAAACGATGGATCCGACGGCAAAAATGGCCGCCGTTCCGGCCCGGCTCCAGCCGAATTCCTTCAACATACTCACGTAGAAGACCGGAAAGGACCACCAGATCCCGTAGGCCACCATCAGGGTGACCAGAGAAACGGCGACAATCACCCATCCGTAATAGAAGGGGAAGAAAGAAGCAATCGATCTGTTCAAAGGTTTAAGGCTCAAGGTAATAGGGAATAGGTTATAAGTTATAAGTTAAACGTTATACGGTAAAGGCATAGACCCAACTGACGATGGATGACGCCCAGCGGACCCAGGATGTGCCGGAATAAGCAATTCGATGGGCTTGACTTTTTATATCACGAAGGACACCAGGTTTGAAGGGGCAAGCATCCGTTGTCTCCTATTCGGGGTTTTTAGATTCTTGCCTCTAACCTCGGACCTAGGTCCTCCATCCTCCAACCTGTTTTTCATGAGCCATTTTTTCCGTTCCATCCCTATCAGCTATGAGCCATGAGCTATGAGCTTTTTTGTTGGTGCGAATCTTGCATTTCATCAGGTCAGTCAGATTCAGAAAGTCAGCTATCCCACCCTTGGACTGGTTTGCAGCGGAACCTTACGGGGGCCGGGGTCTCAAGCAAGCCAGTGAGCCGTTTCCCCAGCATTTTAACAAGGCCCCCTAGAAAGGGGTTTTGCCTATAAACCTTCAAAAGATTTTCCTTCCCGGCAGTCCAGCCTCAAAAGGCCAGCCTTCTGCCCGTCAAGATTTCATCATCAAAGACAGAAAAATGACAACTTCGAAGCCCCTTCATCCCCAAAACCGGGTTCCGAGTCCCGGGGTGAAAGCCCAAAGTCAGGGGCTCAGGTTCGAGAATCCAGAACCGCGATTCCCCCCTTCCGGGAGCCAGGGCATCGCCCGGTATTCGACCCGCGGAGGACGGGATTTTATCGTATTGACCTGAAGACCAGATAAGTCTATGATTGGGTTGGCATTCGAAGAACTCCGGGCTCCGTGATCCTGCAGGGGTCTTTACCCCCGGGGAGGGGATTCTTTTCCCCGCGAGATTCAATTCATGAAAGCCTTGAAGAAATACATGCGCCGGGAGCGCCGCCGGTATCCCCGTCACTCCATCTGCACGGAGGTGGATTTTTTCGTCTGGGATACGCTTACCCGGAGGCCCCGGACCGATAAAGCCAAGGGATGCATTACTGCGGTTTCGGTAAAAGGGGCCTGCCTCCAGACCAGTCAGCTCCAAATGGGAAATCATCATCTGTTTTTGGACAACGACCCCGGCGGAAGAACCGTGGTGATGATTGAAGTACCCTCTTCCTCCAGCGAGCCGCCCTGGAAAATCCAGGCCAGGATCGTTTCCTACGACAAGCACTCCGAGCGCCGGCAATATCCGTTTGATGTCCGCCTCCAGTTTGAAAACCCCACCCCCGCCGAAATAAAAAACATCGAACAGCTCATCAAGTCCAATAGCTCCCCGAAGAGTGGAGAGAAAGGGGACTCATAGATTTTGACTTTTCCGGGATTCTTGGGTTGGCATCCGACTGAAGGAATAAGGCGGTCAAAAGCATTTTTGCCCCCATCGTCTCACGCCTTGCGACTTCCGGTTTTTAGGTCCACTTCCCGCCTTTTCTCTCCGTTTCGCTCCATTCAACAATCAGGATTGTGAATTCCCGGATGCTGTGGTAAAAACCAGAAAAGGAAAAGAGGGCGGTGGGATGATTGTCTTCGCCCGGTAGGAGAAGAAACCCAAGAAAGCGAGAGGAGGAGGGAACCATGTTTTGGCGCAGCAAAGATATTCTTGAATTTCCCGAGTGGGCCCTGGTTCGGGGGCTCTACAAATCCATGGGGTACAGCGACTATGATCTGTCCCGTCCCCTGATCGGTATCGCTAATTCGTGGAACCGGGTGGTTCCGGGGCACTACAACCTGAACCTGGTTTCGGATTACGTGAAGCAGGGGATCTTCCAGGCGGGAGGAACCCCGGTCGAGTTCGGGACGATTGCCGCCTGCGACGGGATCGCCCAGGGACACGACGGGATGCACTACATCCTGCCCACCCGCGACCTCATCGCCAACGACATCGAGATGATGATCGGGGCCCATCGCCTGGATGGAGTGGTGCTCCTGGGCTCCTGCGACAAGATCGTCCCCGGCATGCTCATGGCCGCGGCCCGTATGGACATCCCCGCCGTCCTGGTCGCGGGGGGGCCCATGGAAGGGGGCTGCGAGTTCGACGGCCGGGAGGCAGACATCTCCGCCCTCACGGAAGCGCTGGCCATGCTGAAAACGGGGAAGATGACCGAAGGGGAATACCGCCACCTGGAAAATTGCGCCGGGCCGGGCTGCGGCTCCTGTTCCTTCTTCGGGACGGCCAATACCATGTGCTGTCTGGCGGAGGCCCTGGGGATGAGCCTTCCGGGGAGCGCGGCCATCCCCACCACCCGGGCCGACCGGCTGCGGGCCGCCCAGGAATCCGGCAGGCAGATCGTACGGATGATCATGGAGGGGGTTACGGCCCGAAAGATCATCAATCAGAAGAGCATCGAAAACACGATCCGCCTCAACGCCGCCATCGGCGGTTCCACCAACGCCATCCTCCACCTGCTGGCCATCGCCTATGAAGCGGAGGTGGAACTCAACGTGGACAGGTTTGAGGAGTTGAGCCGGGCGACCCCCCTGATCGCCAAGATCTTCCCGGCGGCGGCGGAGAATGTTCCCGATTTCCATTCTGCCGGGGGCGTGCCGGCGGTGATGAAGGAAATTCTCCCTTTGCTGCATAAGGATGCCCTCAGCGTGAACGGAAAAACCGTGGCCGCGAACGTGGCCGATGCTAAAATCATGAACCCGAGAATGATAAAAACCCTGGCCCAGCCCTGGGCTGCGGAGGGAGGTTTAGCCGTCCTGAGGGGAAACCTGGCGCCCAACAGCTGCATCACCAAACCCGCCGCCATCCGTCCGGAAATCCACAAATTCACGGGGAAGGCGCACTGCTTCGATTCGGAGGAGGCGGCCAACCAGGCGATCCTGGACCGCAAGGTGGTGGAGGGGGAGGTCGTGGTCATTCGCTACGAGGGGCCCAAGGGCGGGCCGGGGATGCGCGAAATGTACATAGCCATGAAGCTCTTGTTCGGCCAAGGCCTGGCCCTCAAGACCGCCCTGGTGACCGATGGGAGGTTCTCGGGGACGAACAACGGCTGTTTCGTCGGCCACATTTCACCGGAGGCCGCCGAAGGGGGGCCGTTGGCCATCGTTCAGAATGGAGACCAGATCACCATCGACATCCCGGCACGGAAACTCCACCTCCATGTCTCCGACCAGGAAATCAAGGCCCGCCTGGCCAAGTGGAAGAGGCCGGAACCCAAGTTCAAGAAAGGATACCTGGCCCTTTACTCGCGCCTGGCCGAATCGGCGGATAAAGGAGCGATCATCCGGAACAAATTCTGAAGAAGCTTCTGGCTCTGAGGAAAGGCAAAGGCTATTCTCGCCCGCTATCGCTTGAGGCCGCAGAGAGCGCAGAGAAAGAAAAAGGTATATCGGGGGCGGCATTTAAATGATCTTTAACTCTGCGGTCCCTGCGGGCTCTGCGAGAAAAAATTCTAAGAATTTGTTTTTTATTTGTGCTTCGAATTTCGGATTTTCATCCAAAGGAGCGGATCATGGACAAGCTGAAAGAATCGAGTTTTTTCCTACATTGAAGCCCACCGGGAAGAGATGGTCAAATTCCTGCAGAAACTGGTGCGCATCGATACCCAGGTTCCGCCGGGGCAGAACTATGACACGATCTGTGAAGTCCTGGCGGAAAAGCTCCGCAGCCTGGGGTGCGAGGTTCAGATCCACAACGCGCCGGAGAAATACCTGAAGCTGCAGGGCGCGGAGATCATGGGGCTGAAAGGGCCGAGGAGCAATGTGGTCGCCCGGTACCGGGGAAAGAAGGGAAAGCCGGTTCTCCACGCGAGCGCCCATATCGATACCGCCGCCATCCAGGCCGAAGGATGGACCGTGGATCCCCTCGGGGGAGAGGTAACCAAAGACAACCGCTACGGGAAGAGCGCCTACGACCGGGGAGGAGGGTATATCTGGGGCCGGGGAGTGAACGACGACAAGGGAGAGATGGTCTCCCTGATCTTTGCCCTCCAGGCCCTCAGAGACCTGAACATTCAGCTGGAAGGGGATCTCGATCATTACGGGAAACTGCGACGAGGAGATCGGGGGCATCACCGGCCTCGGCTTCCTCATCCAGGAAGGAATCGTCAAGGCCGATTTCGGCCTCCAGTGGGACGGAAGCCTGACCGGAATCGGGCTGGCGGCCCAGGGACGGACCCGCTTCCTGATCCGAACGATCGGCAAGTCTTACCACGGGCAGGTGCCCATCCTGGGAATCAACGCCATCGAGAAGATGTCCAAGATCAACGTGGCCCTTACGGATTACTGGCGAAACGTCCTCCTGAAGAGACAAAAGCCCATCCCCGGGATCGATCTTCCCGAGCCGGTGCAGGAGGCCGGGGTGCGGAACCTGACGGCGATGCTGAACATCGGGACCATCCGGGGAGGGGTCCAGGGAGCCACGGTCCCCGACCTGTGCGAGGAGGAAATTCTCCGCGGGATGATCCCGGGGGAGACCTTCGAGGGGGTGAAGAAAGAGATCGAGGCGGTCATCGAGGGGGTCAAGGCCACGGACGCCGACCTGAAGTACGAGCTGGAGGTGATCAACGTTCGGGAAGGGTATGTCATGTCTCCCCAGGACCCGTATGTTCTTGAAGGCAGGGAGACCATAAAAGAGGTGATCGGGGTGGAACTGCCTTTCACCGGGACCCTGGCCAGCACGGACATGAACTTTCAGGTCAACGACGGGCGCATGCCCTGCTTCAACCTGGGCGTGGGCGGCCCCTATGGCAACACCCACAAACAGGATGAGTCGGTCTCCATCGACGAGCTGGCGGATCTGACCAAGATCACCGCCCTATCTGTACCTGCGAAAGCTGGGAACCTTCTAAGGTTCTGGACGGCCTGAGAAATCGGGGAATCGATCCCGTCCCCGGCTGGTTTTATTTCAGCGAGCCTCAGCAAGAAGGAGGGCAAAAAAAGGAGGGGGGGTGACTGGCCCGTTGTCGGCCGACCAGCCACCCCATGGAGGAGTTGGATTTATGGCTTAGGGACTTTCAACTTCAACATTTTGATTTTTGACCGCCCTAGGGTTTCTTTCCCCCCTTGTCTTTTTTATCGGGGACCAGAACGGTTATAGACTTCGTTAATTCAGGACCCGTGCCGTCGCTGCAGGTTATGGTGATGGTATAGATACGCCCATCTCCTTTGGGCGCACGCTTAGCGCGCAAGAGAAGATGGTGTGCGTCTATGATCGAATAATCGGTGTTATCGATGGTTTCGTTGCTGGACACGCTAAGCCTGCAGGCCATCCCGGGCGAATTACACTTTAATTTTAGATTGTAGCCTACCCAGACATCGACCATTTGACCATTGGCGGGCCAGAGGACCTCAGGGCTTACCGATAGATCGGTTATATCCGAAAATGAATTGTCGATAACGGTGACCGTTTGGGTCGCTATGGCGGTATTGCCCGCGGCATCGGTAGCCGTATAGGTAATGGTAGTGGTCCCCACCGGGAAGAGATTATTGGCCGGGACTCCCGTGCGAGTGATGGTTATTCCCCCGCGGCAGTTATCTCCGACCGTAGCCTGTCCCAACTGGGCATCACTGATGGATACCCCACAGGTCCCTGGTTCGGGGGAGAGGGTTAACGACAGAGGGGGAACAAGCGAGGGAGGAGTCCTATCCACCACGGTAATGGTGCCCTCACACTGTCTTGCGACACCCTTTGCCTCTGTGACCGTAAGGGTCGTCAAGGTACTGCCCAGGGGATAAGGCCCCTCTGGGGATTGAGTGAGAGCGATTGCATCCCCCTCCGGATCAAAGGAGCCGTTGTCGATCGAGGCGCTGGCGGTACAAGCTGGCCCGGCGGAGACCGTAACATTCTGGCAAATGGCTTTGGGTGGGTGGTTTTTGCAAACCCCCGCGTCTTTTGCCTGGTAGATGGTCCTGATTTCCCCCGCGGTCAGGGCTCGGTTATAAATCATGACCTCATCGATGAGGCCGTCGAAATATCTATCCGGATCTCCGGGATTGGCCGGGTCCCGGCCGTTGTTAAGGGAGTTATCCGACGACGGAATGATGTTTCCCGGTTTATAAGTGGGAGGCCCAATCTCCGTTCCATTGATGTACATCCGAATCCAGGTTCCATCGTAAGTGGCCGTCACATGGGACCAAATATTCGTTCCCATGGAAACCGGTCCTCGAGGGCTCAAAGCCCATTCCGTTCCAACATAGATCCCAAAAATCACCTGACCATCGAGGAACTCCAGGCTATAGCCATGAGTGGTGGAGGATCTTCCCCCACTTAGACCTGCCTTTTTCACCAGCACCGGATACTTGGCGGAGAGAGAATGGGGATTAATCCAGGCATCGATGGTTAATGCGTTAGTGGGATTCAGATTGGGTGCATCCAGTACCTCAATATAGTCATCCACTCCATCCAGATCGAAGGCGTGGCCGACAAGGCCAGGGGCGAAGGTCGCCCCGTTCACCAGGGCTCCAGGATTCGCCTCAACGAAATCCTCGGCATCCCCATCAGCGGGCCACCAGCTGACCAGATCTGCCGGAGGCTGCACACAGCAGGAAGGCGATTGGTTCAGGCACATCCCCACGCCACCGTTCTGATAAATGTTTCCAATTTCCCCCGCGGTCAGGGCTCGGCTATAGATCCTGACCTCATCGATCAGACCGTCGAAATATCTATCCGGATCACTGGGATTTGCCGGGTCTCGACCGATGTTTAGGGGGTTATCCGACGGAGTGATGGTTCCCGTTTTATAAATAGGAGACCCAATCTCCGTTCCATTGATATACATCCGAATCCAGGTTCCGTCGTAAGTTGCAGCCACATGGGACCAAATATTCGTTCCCATGGAAACCGGTCCTCGAGGGCTCAAAGCCCATTCCGTTCCAACATAGATCCCAAAAATCACCTGACCATCGAGGAACTCCAGGCTATAGCCATGAGTGGTGGAGGATCTTCCCCCACTTAGACCTGCCTTTTTCACCAGCACCGGATACTTGGCGGAGAGAGAACGGGGATTCATCCAGGCTTCGATGGTTAATGCGCTGGTGAGATTCAGGCCGGCCGCATCCGGAAACTCTACATAATCATTTATTCCATCGAAACTGAATGCCCTGCCCGTAACGCCATCGGTGAAATTGGCTCCGTTCCACATCATGCCGTGATTCGGGCCCAAAGAGTCTATGGCATCTCCTTCAGCAGCCCACCAGCTTACCAGACCTTCTGGAGGCGGAATGCAGGATTGGGAAGCCGCAGGTTTTCCGGTGGCGAAGATGGCCAAAACGATTATCCAGCCGATGATTCCCTGGCGCCAGACTCTATGCGTCATGATTGCTCTCCTTCTAATGCTTCTTGGCCACGGAAAAGGGTTCAGTCAAAAAATACGCCATTCTTTTTCATAAATGGGGTTTCTATTTCATTACCCTTTTCACCCATTATCAAAGGACCTTTTAGTCCATTAACCGTATCGGAAAACCTATGTATTCCTTTAATCAAATCTTCAAATAATTATTTGATTACTTAAAATAAATTTTAAACGATTAATTCGGCGACGGGAAAACATAATAACCGCTTGTTTTAATTAGTTTTTAATGGAGTCATCGAGGCCCAGCCTTTATTATTTCTATTGAAAAAATTTTCGACCTTATCCATCACACCTAAAGGTCCAGCCGACGATAACTTCAACTTTAATAATCAACCAAGAAAATATTTTGCCCAGGCTTAACCCCCGATTGGGTAACTTCTGAAATTTCTGCATATTTAATTTAACCCCGGCACGGCATGCCCCTTGCTGAAAGGTGAAGTGAAAGTTGAAGTTAAGGGGAATCAACCTGATAAGGAAGGGTAAGGGTTCTTGTCGATTTAGGGCGAGGGATGATGGAAGAAGATAATCAGCTTTTTACCATCTTGCAGGTCAGTGAAAAGCTGGAAATACCCAAGCATACTCTACACTTTTGGAAGAAAGAGCTAAATGGATTGGTGGTCCCCTTTTTCACTGCGATTTCTTTCTCAAGAGCCATAGATTACAAAATTCGGCGGTGGCTAGCGTTTCACTCGCTCCATGTATTTTCTTGTGGCTACGCTGACCTTCACCAGATCCCCGACCTTGATAAACTGGGGGACCTGGATCTGGAGGCCGTTGGAGAGGGTGGCGGGCTTGGTCACTTCATCCTGGAGGCTGCCCAGGCTGGGGGGAGTGGAGGTCACCTGGAGCTCCACCCATTCGGGGAAAACCACGTGGGGTTCAGGGCATGGCCCTGAATCCTATGTAGTTCAGGGCTGCCCTGCACTCTACGTAGTGCAGGGCGGAATGAAGAAGCATGGGAGGCATTTCGTTCTTGACATGCAACTCCGTTTTTCGGATATTCAACTTACCTCGACAAAATTCTACTCGTTCATCCAGGAGAACAGACCATGAAGATCACTGATGTCCAGGCCATCCTGATCTCCATTCCCCTGAAGAAGCCCACTTCCATGTCCAACAAGACGGTGACCGCACGGGAGTATGTGGTTACGAGGGTCCACACCGACGAGGGGATCACCGGATCGGCCTACACCCTGGGCGGTTCTGTGGTGCTCACCGCGGTGAACGATACCCTCAAGCCGCTGGTGATGGGGGCGGACCCTTTCGACACTGAACGGCTATGGGACAAGATGTTTCGGACCACCCTCATGCTCGGGCGCAAGGGGGCCGTAATCCGGGGCCTGAGCACGATCGACATCGCTCTGTGGGACATCAAGGGCCGGGCGTTGAATAAACCCCTGTACAAACTCTTGGGCGCCTACTCCGACAGGATCCCCATTTACTCTTCCGGGGGTTACTACCGGCAGGGGGAGAGTTTCCAGCAGATGGCCGATGAAATGGCGGGCATCGTGGAGCGGGGCTTCCGCAGCCATTAAAATAAAGGTAGGGGCCCTCTCCTTCAAGGAAGAGGTGGAGCGGCTGAAGATCCTTCGCCGCACGGTGGGCGACGAGGTGGAAATCCTGGTCGATGCCAACTGCGCCTGGAACGACCTCACCTATGCCCGCAGGATCATGCGCGCCTTTGAGGAATACAAGATCGGCTGGTTCGAAGAGCCCGTCCTTCCCGACAACTTCCGGGGAAGCGCCGAGCTGGCGGCCCTGTTCGAGACCCCCATCGCCACCGGCGAGCAGGAGTGCACCCGCTGGGGGTTCCGCGACCTCATCGAGCACCAGGCCGCGGATATCCTCCAGCCGGACGTGGCCGTGGTGGGCGGGGTCAGTGAATGGATGAAAGTGGCTGCCCTGGCCTCCGCTTACGATCTGCCCGTCTCCTCCCATTACTTCCACGATGTCCATGTCCATTTGATGGCCTCGGTCCCGAACGCCCTTATGGCTGAATACTTCCCGCTGGACTTGGACATCATGGTATTCGACGCCGTGGTCAGGGAACCGCTGAAACCGGAGAAGGGATACCTGCCCGTCCCTCAGCGCCCGGGCCTGGGAATGGACCTGGACGAGGAGAAACTGAAGCGCTACCGAATAGGATAGGATCCGATGAAAACCCTACAAGACCATATCCATTCTTCTGGAAGAGAGGGCCATATCGATTTTTCTGTAGAAGAGCGCAATGAGGAATATGTCATCAGCCGGATGCCGGTGTCAAAAGGAATCCTCAATCCATTTGGCACGGTTCAGGCAGGAGCGATGGTATGGCTCGCGGACGTAACGGCTTCCGTTCTGGCCATCGGCAGCAAGGAAATCGGGCCGGACGGGAAAGGATTCCCCCTGGCTGTTGATCTCCATGTAACCCTGTTGAGCAACCAAAAGGACGGCGAAATCAAGGCTGAAGCAAGGTTTGTTCGTAAAGGGGAAAGACTCATAGTGATCAGAACGAGGCTAACGGGAAAAGAAAACCGCCTGTTGGCAGAAGTCACCTCGACCCATATCCCGGCGGCTTAGCCCATCATCCATCAACATTCTGCTACATTCTCTGCAGCGCCCTTTTATTGCCTTGCGGCAGAGCAGCATTTTCGCCGTTTGAGGCAGGGTGTCCGGGCGCATGGGGGAAAAAATACGGCCTGCCTTCCTTCATAAAATGGAATAAGCTTTATAAATTCTGTTTCCGCACCCACCCGGGCGGTCAAGAAAGTCCCAGGTTCCTGTGCTGCGAATTTTCTTTTTACAGTCGTCGAGGAAATTTACAAATCTGTATGGAAATCCAATTCCACTATCGGGGGGAGGCTATCCACTTAATTTTCCTGTCATTTTCATTACCACGTAAAATCTATGGAGTCTCGCCAGGCTTTCATTGCCAGTTTTTCTTACGTAAATAGGGGGGAAACCGATACGCCCGTTTTGCCCTACTCAGAACTTATAGAATCCCGGCCCAAATTAATTTTATTATTAAATTTAATTGGTTATCCCTCGATTATGAATACATGATGAAATGACGACCCTAATTGGTACTTCCCTTGCTTGCTGATGGGGGAGAAGAATTCAAAATTTGGAGAAGTGTTTTGGGTTAAGGGGGGAAGATAAAAAAGATTCTTAGCACCGCCGCCGTGGTCCTACCATTTGGGATGGTTTCTACCGCTTGGGCACTAGGCGAACCTCCTGTGTCTACTCCGGAGCCGGCCCTCCTGCTGCTCTTGGGGGTGGGACTCGCCGGTTTGGCTGGGTTGGGAAGAAAGCTGAAAAGGTAGGTTGGGAATAAAGGAATAGGGAGAAAAGAGGCAGGGTCTGGGCGGGCTCTGCCTTTTTTCATTTTCCTCCCGCTTGAGTGCCCGGTTCTAGAAGGGGTCCACTTTTCCTGCATTCTGGAAAATGATTGCGGCCCAGATATTCAACGAGGACATTTTTGCTTGAATAATTTTTAGGGTTTGCTAGTGTCAGGGGAAGCCAGCCATTCGCAGGATCCCGGGAGGGAATGTCCTGCATTCCGATTTTTTCAAAAGGGGGGGCCTATGCATAATAAATTCTATGGTTTTTCCGAAGAGCCCTTCGGCCTCAGCCCGGACCCCAGGTTTCTCTTCTTGGCGGAATATCACCTCGAGCTTCTGGATGCCCTGGTGGATGGGATCAAGAAACGGAAAGGCTTCATGCTGCTCACGGGGGTAAAGGGGGTGGGAAAAACAACCCTGATTCACCATTTCACAAGCCTCATGGGGCAAAACGTAAAACTCATTCCGGTTTATCAGAATTATCGAACCATCGATGAAATGCTGGAGTTCATCCTCCAATCCCTTGGGCTTCCGCTGGGAGGGGGGAACAAGGGCTTCATGATCGCGCAGTTCGAAGAGTACTTAATCCAGAAATCAGCCCTCGATGAGACCCCGGTGATGCTCATCGACGAAGCTCAGAACCTCAGTCGAGAGGTGCTGGAAGAACTGCGTCTCTTCGCTGCCCCGGACCCGAGAAGGCCTAAATACCTGCAGGAGATCTTGGTGGGGGATTCCGGTTTCGAAGAGATGCTGAATTCCAGCGATCTGCAGCAGTTGACCCAGAGGATTGCCGTCCGGTGCCTCCTGCGGCCCTTGAGCGAAGATGAATCCCGTCAGTACCTGGAGTACCGGTTAACCAAGGTTGGGGGTAGTCTCTCGCAGGTTTTCACTCCGGAGGCAGTCGCTTTCATCTTCCAGAAAAGCAAGGGGATCCCCCGGGCCATCAATATGCTGGGGTACCTCTCGTTGTCCGCGGGCTATGCCTTGTCCCAGAAGAAGATCGATGCGCCCCTTCTGGAGAAAGTCTTCCCGCTCATGGGGGGAGAAGAGCCGGAGGTCCTTCAACTGCCTGACAGGGCAAAGGCAAACGCCCCCCCACTCCTGGGAAGCTGGAGGGAGAAATTAATCGACCGCCTCGCCAGGAGCCCCCGGATCATGAGAATCTCTTACGCCCTGCTGGGCTATTCCCTGGTGATCTGGCTCATTTTACTTTTTTTGAACCTGCAGGGGGGCTGAGGGAGGCTTTTCTAGAAGCAAGATCTTTGCCCTTACTTGCGGAGGAAAAGGAGGAGAATCAGGCTGAGCGAGAGGATAAAGACACAGACGGAGAGGAGGAGAAACAGGATCTGCACGGCCTTGGAGCGGGTTTCCCCCCGGAAAAATGCGGAACGATGCGCTCTGGATTTACCGGACTGGAGATAAGCAAGGTCCTGCATGGCTTCCTGGACGATTTTGGAGTCGATGATCGGGCTGGAATGATGGCATCCGAAATCCAGAGCCCGGCTGCAGAGTAAGTTCATGACCCGCGGAACCCCCCCGGCGAATTCCCAGACTCGATTGGCGGCCTCGGAGGTGAAAACCTCGGGTAGATCCCGCCCCGCCTGCTTCAGGCGGTATTTCAGGTAACCCCTTCCTTCGTGCCGGTTCAAAGGCCGAATTCGGCAGCGGACGGCGATTCTTTTTTTAAGCGGGCGCAGTCTCTTGGAATTCAATTTGACCTCCAGGTCCGGGTGTCCGACCAGGATAAGCTGAAGCAGTTTTGTGGCCGGGGTGTCCGGGGTGAAAAGCCTTCCCAGGTCCTCCAGCGTCTTTCCATCGAGATTCTGCGCTTCATCCAGCACAATGGCCACGGTCTCATCCTCGGGGAGCCTCTCGTGGAGGTACTTCTTGAACTGGAGCATAAGCCGGTCGGTATCTTCTTTTTCCTCGCCGAAGGAAACCCCCAGATCCTGAAGAATGCTCTGGAGAAGATGGGGAAAGTCAGATTGAGGGTTGAATACAAAGGCGGTTCTGATTTTTTCCGATAAATCCTTCAGCAGCGCATAGATGAGAAGGGTTTTCCCGATTCCCGCTTCTCCGGTGACCAGAATCAATCCTTTCTTTTCCTTGATCCCGGACATCATGGCCGACAGGGCTTCATAGTGGCTGCGGGCCAGGTACAAAAATCTGGGGTCGGGCTGAAGGTCAAAAGGATCTTCCGAGAAGCCGTAAAATTCTTTGTACACCGACTGCCCCTCGAAAAAGATTTTTATAAAAACCTGAAACCGTTTATCCGCAGATTTCACAGATTACGCAGAAAGCATAGAGATATAGAGGCAACGAATAGGAATCGCTTTACAACCCTCAAAGCTCAAATAAGCTTCCCCGGATGTTCGTATTTATGCTTCATGTTTCATCCGTGTTTATCCGCGTTCATCCGCGTCCCATTAGGTTTTTTTTATTCCGCAATCTGCAATCCGCCCTGCACTACGTGGAGTGCAGGGCAGCCCTGAACCCTGCGTGGTTCAGGGCGCATTCGTCGGTCAGGTCATATGCCTTCCGGCGTTCACGTAAAGGGTCTGCCCGGTGATGTAGCCGTTTTTAGCCAGCATGACCACTACCTCGGCCACCTCTTCCGGGGTGCCGAGGCGGCCGATGGAGGTGGATTTTGGGTCTACCCGGAGGTCCTGCAGGGCCATATCCGTCTCGATCAACGATGGGGCCACGGCGTTGACCGTGATCCCTTCTTTCAGGGTAAGAGAGGCATAGCCGTGGGTCAGTCCCAGGAGCCCGGCTTTGCTGGCGGCATAATAAGGGCCTACCACTCCGCCAGTGGCGGCTGCGCCCGACGAGATATTGATGATCCTTCCCCATTTTCGGGCGCGCATGCCCGGCAGGACCGCCTGGGTGACGAGGAAGGCAGATTTCAGGTTGGTGTTCATGATTTCATCCCAGCCTTCTTCGGGCACCCGATCCCAGGGGTAACGCCGGGCCACTACCGGCGTTGTTGACCAGGATTTCAATCGTCCCCATCTCCCCTTCAACCGCTTTGACCATCCGGCTCACCTCGGATGATTGGGAGACATCGGCCTGGATCGGGAAGGCCCGCCTGCCCAGATGCTCCAGGAGCGAGCAGACTTCTCGGGCCGCGTCCTGCCGCTCCCGGTAATTCACCGCCACCTCCGCCCCTGCTTGAGCCAGGGCCAGGACGCAGGCCCGGCCGATTCCCCGGCTTCCGCCGGTGACCAAGGCGATTTTTCCGGCAAGGGTATTCATTCTCTACCTCCAGTTGGCCTTATCCAACCATGCTTTAGAAACGGGCGCGCAGCAGCACGCCCCTACAATGATTTCCGGGGGCTTGGGCCGCTTAAATCCTTGACTCCTATTTTGAGTACAGCGGGGGAATATGATAACGCGAGTAGGCCGGCCTCATTTCCCCTGATTGGAAGACCATCCTCGGCTCCAGCAAAAATGCTCCGCGCAAAGACCCGCGCCCCTTCCCGTCGCTGAAGAGAAAATCCCCTTTCACCGTCTCCAGAATCGTTATGTCGGCGGGCATGCCGATCTTCAGGCTCCCGCGCCTTCCTTCTTCTCCAATGGCCCGGGCCGGATTCACCGTGGTCATTTCGATGACCTGGTCCACGGATAGCCCCAGGTTCAGGAATTTGGACATGATCACCGGAAGAGATTGGGTGACCGAGGAGTTGTTGGCGGACAGGTCGGTGCTGATGATATGGGGAATAAACCCCCGGGCCAGGGCATGGCGGACGACGGTAAAGCTGAAATGATTCATCCCGTGACAGGAGTCGAGATAGACCCCCCGTTTTCGCGCCGCCTCCAGCTCCGGATAAACAGTTCCATCCGGAAGAATCATCCCGCCCGGTTCCCAGGTCAGGAAGTGGCTCAGAATGTCGCCTTTCTCCAGGAGGGAGACGGCGGAGCGGGAGAAATCATCCATCCAGTCTTTCTCCATCCGGTCCCGGGTCTCCCCGATATGAACCATCAGGGGCAGCCTCAGGTCGGCGGCCAGCTTCTTGGCTATCTCGACTCCCTTGACTCCCAGCCCTTCGGCCAGAGGCTGGATGGCCCTGATCTTGATCCCCTTGATGATCTCCCGGTTGGCCTCCACCACTCTCTTGCTGAGCTCGATGTCGATATCACGGAGGGTGAAGATTTCCGGCATGGCGATCAGGCCGGCCTTGGCCAAGTTCAGGAAACAGTAGACCTGGGTCCGGGCCGGCTGGACCACCAGGCGGCGGAAGGCCTCGAAGTTGGCCGCCCCGGCCGAGCCCCCGTCCCCGAGGAGGGTGACGCCGGTATTCAAGCCCGCCTCATCCGCGGGGACTCCCAGTAAGGCGAAACCGAAAGACGCATGGCAGTGGAGGTCGATCAGCCCGGGAGAGATGATTTTCCCGCGCATATCCCAGACGGTTCTAGCTTCCATCGAGGGGAGCTTTGTACCCAGGGCCGTGATCTTTCCGTCCTGAATGGCAACGGAGCCGTTGGAATGCATTTTTTGCGCCGGATCAATGATCTCTCCGTCTTTCAGGAGTACATCGTACATGTCCTTTCATCCTTTCCTCAGTTAATTTTCATCGCGGGCGGCTGGGCCCCAGGAAACCGAGAGCCACCGCCTGCAGGACCGCCGTGCCCATTCCCAGGGTGGCACAAACGATGATGGGAAGAATGGGGTTGGGGAAGATAAGGAATTTCCGATCGAACCGAACCGAAGAAATTTGTAACACGAAAATGGATCCGGTTCAATATCTTTATGGCCGTCGTCCACCTTTACTTTGGCCACTGCCTTTTCTGCGAAAAAGCAATCTTATGGCCCGCAAGTCCCGCCATTGGCGGGACTTGCGCGGAAAACCATAAGGGATGAATTCTTTAGGACACGGAAGGGGGTTTTAGGGTATAATCGCCTGGTAGAGAAAGTGAGGGAAGAATCCCGGGTTCATCATCGTATTTGGGGGGTAGGACAGAATCGATACTCAAGTCCTGAAGAAGACGCTGGCCAAGCTCATCCGGTTGAGTATCGGCAGGAAATTACTCCTGGGGTTTCTTTCCTACGGGGTCGTAACCCTCCTGATTGCCCTCTTCGCCTTATCCAGCTTGGATCAATTAAACGCGATTAATTACAGCATTACCCATAGAGACATCCCCCTCGTTGAACTCACCGATAGGGTAATGGAAAACCTGCTGGCGCAGGAGCTTTTTGCCAGCCGGTCGGTGATCCTCAAAAGCCCTGACCTGAAGGGCCTCTTCTGGAAGAGGAATGAGGAGTTCCAGAAGCTCATCCTTCAGTTCCATACGCTTCCCCATCCGGAGACCCTCCCCATCGCGCAGCTGACCGCTCTCTATGAAGAGTACACTCAATTCGTCAAGCAGGAGTTCAACCGCCGGGGAAGCCGGCCTCTGCCCGCCGGGGAGTCCGAAAAGCGGATCAAAGGGAAACAGGAAGAGATCATCCAGATCTTAAAAAAGATCTCCTGGGCGGCGAAACAGGATCAGATAAAGAAAAATCAGATGATCTCAGAGATCGGAAAGCGAGCCTTTCGGGTGATCGCCGGGTTGTGCGTGGGCGGGATTCTCCTGGGAGTTCTGGTGGCCCTGGTGATTACCCGGAATATTTCGGGACCGATCCATCAGCTGAAGCTGTCCACCAAGGAAATTTCGGAGGGGAAATTCGATCACATCCCTGCCGTCCGGAGCTGGGACGAGCTGGGGGACCTGTCCCATGCCTTCCATGAAATGACCATCCGCCTGAAACATCTGGAAGAGGTGCATCTGGATGCCAACCCCCTCACCCGCCTGCCCGGCGGGGCGGCCATCGAGGAGGTTTTAAAGAAAAAGATTGAGGAAGAATCTCCTATGGCCTTCTGTCTTGCCGACCTGCGCAACTTCAAGGCCTTTAACGATCATTATGGATACGCCCGGGGAAATGAAGTCATCCTGGCGACCGCGGAGGTCCTCAAACAGGCGGTGCAGGAACATGGGGCGGAGGGGGATTTTTTGGGCCACATCGGGGGGGATGACTTCGTCCTGATCACCACCCCGGACCGGCACGAGAAGACCTGCAACGCCATCCTTTCGGCCTTCGACCGGAAGATTTTGGACTTCTATGAACCCGAAGACCGACAGCGGGGGTCCATCCGGGGAAAGACGCGAAAGGGAGAAGACGTGTCTTTTCCCATCATGACGATTTCCATTGCCGTGGTTACCAACCGGCAGCGCAAACTGAAGAATCACATCCAGGTCGGAGAGATCGCCGCCGAGATGAAGAATTTCGCCAAGTCCTTTTCCAAGTCCATTTTTGTGGTGGACAAACGGCGCGATGCCCCCCCCACGGGAACTGCCTAAAAATTCTCCGCCAAGAAGGGAAAAACATGATTCATCGTCATCCTGGGGAAGCCTTTCTTCTTGTTTTGGTTTTTATTTTCCTCTTTTTGGGCTGCAGCCTGAAGCATCGCCCCCAGACCGGGGAGGAATTTTCTCGGGAAACGGTACGATTGGAGACGCTGATCCAGGAGGCGGAAGATCCGTCGGATCGGGCGAAGCTCCACCGCCAACTGGCTGAACTTTCCACCCATCACCAAAACCCCGGGAGGAATTACGGGAAAGCCCTCCGCGGGTTTGAGGCCTATCTGTCCCTGGCCCCGGTTGAGGCCCGAACGGATGAGGCTCAGAACTGGCTTTTGGTCCTGCGCGAGTTGGACAGGGCGGAAAAAGAGACTGTTCAATTAACAGGAAAAATGGAAAACCTCGTCGGGGAAAATAGGGAGGCCCTGGACCGGCAAGGAAAGATGCTGGATCTGGAAAGGAAAAAGAATGAGGAATGGCAGGCCCGCCTGGAAAAGATGCAGGACCTGGAAAGGAAAAAGGATGAGGAATGGCAGGCCAGCATGGGAAAGATGCAGGTGCGCCTGGAAGAGATGGAAAAGGCCAACCGCAGCCTGAGGGAGTCCACGGAGCGGATGAAAAAGACGCTGGAAAGGCTGAAAAACCTCGACCTCCAGATGGAAGAGAAGAGAAAGACGATCAAATAATTTTCTTGACATATTTCCTCAGGTTGCTAAGATCGGGCAGAAAAAATTTCCAACCAAAAAATCCAACCCCCATAAATTTCTGCTATCAACGCGGAAAGAACGGATCGGATAACGGTAAGACAGGATTCTCTAAAGGACGGGCCAGAGTCTCAAGCGAGGGATGTTTTGTTTTTGCTAGAAGCCAGTCGAGGTTATTCTCCTGAATCAGAAAGCCACGAATCGTTAAATACGAGAGATCATTCCTGAGAAAAGGCCCTTTAAGGGGCCGTAGAAGATTCTTACCCATTCACCGGGAAGGAGGTTGTTATGGAGAAGAGAAGATTTTTATCTTTTTGGATCTCATGGGCGGGTTTGATCGGCTTTCTCTTAGTCCTGAGCGCTCTTCCAGCCGCGGCCGCAGAGGTCATCAACGTGGGCTACACCGGCCCCCTGAGCGGGGGGGCGGCCAAGTACGGCCAGAATAACCTCGACGGCCTCAAGATGGCCGTGGATGAAATTAATGAGGCCGGCGGGATCTCGGTCGGGGGAAAGACCTATACCTTCAAAGTGAACTCCCTCGATGACCGGTACCGGCCGGCCGACGCGGTCACCAACGCGCGCCGGTTCGTGGAACTGCACAAACCGCCGTTTATCTTCTGCCCGCACGCTGGCGGCATCCTGGGGCTGATGAAATTCAACGAGCAAGAGGGTTTCATCCTCCACGGCTACACGGACAACACGGCCATCCTGCAGCAGGGGAATAAATGGCTGGTGAAGGCGCCCATGTCCATGGGATTTTATAATTACGGGATCATGGAAATAGGCTGGAAGAAGGGGTGGAGGAAAGGGGCCCTGCTCTGCGGGACTCATGAGTCGGCCAAGGTGGCGGAGAAGATCTTCGAAGTGCTGTGGAAAGATATGGGGGGAGAGATCGTGGCCAATGCCCCCGCGGATTACGGGAAGGTAACCGATTTTTATCCCTACCTGACCAAGGTCCTGGCGGCCAAACCCGAGGTTATCTTTCTCTACGGCCCGTCTGAACCGTCCGCCATGATCATCTCCAGCGCCCGTGAGCTTGGTTTCAAGGGCGGGTTCATGCTGGGTTCCCAGTGCAAACTGGACGAGATGGAGAAGGTGGCCCCTTTAAAAACCTTGACTCCCAGCGTGGGGGTCTGCCCCGTGGGCATGATGCCCCTTCCGCTCATGAAAGAATATTCGAAGAGGCATGAGGAGAAGGTGAAAACCATTCCTACCTCGGAGGCCGCCTTCAACTACGAGGTGATGTACATATTCGCCGAGGCGATGAAGAAGGCCGGAACGGTCAAGGACCTGGACAAGATCATGGCCGCCGTCCCCGGGGTCCTGCCGGTGGGAAAGCATGCCATTCGCGGGATTCACAGCATGACCAAGGAAGGGCAGTTTATTTCCGGCTATTTTGCCATGGAGATCGTCGACGGGAAATTCGCCCCACCGCTCAACATCGACCCGGGCCCCTGGTACAAGAAATACGGCGCGGCCTGGGGGCCAAAATAAAAGCAGCAAAGAGCTCATAGCTCAAAGCTGATAGCAAAAATTCTTGGCTATGAGCTACGAGCTATGAGCTATCAGCTTTTTTGGGGGGGGGATGTCTCTTTTCATCCAGCAGGTGCTGAACGGGATCATGCTGGGGAGCGTGTATTCCCTGGTCGCCCTCGGCCTGACCCTGGAGTACGGGATCCTGCACATCCCCAACTTCACCCACGGCGCCCTGTACATGGCCGGCGCCTATGTGACTTTCCTCCTGGCCACGTCCGTGGGCCTGAACTTCTGGCTGGCCATGGTCATTTCCATGATTGCCCTCGCTCTGATCGGCATCGTCATGGAGCGGCTGGTCTACCGGCCCCTCATGCTGGAATCCCCCCTGAGCTCTTTTATCGCCGCCATCGGGATGATCTTTATCTTCGTGGATGGGGCGCTGTACATATTCGGGCCGGATTTCAAACGGTTCCCCCCGGTGCACACCCAGGTCGTCCAGGTCCTGGGTACCACCATTACCTTCCAGCGAATCATTATTATTCTGGTCACGGTCGCTTTAATCGTTCTCCTTCATCTATTCATCAAGAAAACCGTTGTGGGAGCGACCATTGAAGCCACGGCCCAGGATATGGAAGGCGCCCGCCTGATGGGCATTAACGTGAAACGGGTGCGGATGATGGTCTTTGCCTTGGGAACGGCCCTGGCAGCGGCCGCCGCCAGCCTGATTGCGCCGATTCATCTGGTCCATCCGGGGATGGGCGGGCCGGTCATCCTGAAAGCCTTCGTCATCATCATCCTGGGGGGGATGGGAAGCATCCCCGGAGCCATCATCGGCGGGTTTCTCTTGGGGTTGGTGGAGAGCCTGAGCGGGGGGTACATCAGCACCTCCTACCATGAAGTCTTCTCTTTCGGAGTCCTGGTGACCGTCCTGGCCATTCGGCCCACCGGTCTGTTCGGGGGGAAATGATGGAGACTCCGGCCAAATTCTATTCCCCCAAGCGTCTGATCGTCCTGCTGCTGATCCTTCTGGCCTTCACCATTCCCTCCTTCGTGACCAGCCGGTTTTATCTCCACATCTTGATCATGTGCTTTATCTGGGGCATGGCGGCTACCTCCATGAACCTGCTCATGGGGTACACAGGCCAGGTCAACCTTGCCCACGGCGCCTTTTTCGGCATCGGGGCCTACGCCGCCGGCTTGCTCATATTGAAATTAGGGCTGAATTTCTGGCCCGCCTTGATCCTGGCCTGCATCATCACCGTCGTCCTGGGCTTCTTTATCGGTATCCTGGCCCTGCGGACCAAAGGCTCCTACTTTGCCATCGGGACCATGTGCTTCAATGTGATCGTCACCGTGATCATCGACAGCTGGGAAGAGCTGACCGAAGGGGCCCGGGGGCTCTTGGGGATTCCCCGGCCAAGCCCCATCCCGCTTCCTTTGGGAGGGCAGATCGCCTTTACCTCCATGCCCTCCTATTATTACCTGGTTCTCATCTTTCTCCTCCTGACCCTCCTGGTCATCTACCGCATCGTTCACTCCATGATGGGCCGATCCTTCCTGGCCATCCGGGGCAATGAGGAGCTGGCCGAATCCATCGGGATCCATGCCATGAGAACCAAACTCTTGTCCTTCCTGATCAGCACCGCCTTTGCCGGGCTGGCGGGTGTTCTCTATGCTTCCTACATCGGCTTTTTGAGCCCGGAGATATCCGATTACCATGTCACTTTTGAATTCCTGATCTTCTGCCTGATCGGGGGCTTAGGCACCCTGGGGGGGCCTTTAATCGGAGCCTTCCTCCTGACGGTGGTCAGCGAGCTCCTGCACGGGGTGGCCGTCCCGCGCCTGGTCGCTTACGGCTTTTTATTGGTCATCATCATCATCTTCCTCCGCGGGGGAATCGTCGGCGGGGCCCAGATGTTGTGGCTGAAGGTTTCGGGAAAGGGGGGAAGATGACTCCGGCGCTGCTCGAGGTCAAGGGGCTGTGCAAGGATTTTGGAGGCCTGAGGGCGGTGGATGCAGTAGACTTCCAAATCCGGGAAGGGGAGATCTTCAGTATCATGGGGCCCAATGGTTCCGGCAAAACCACCATTTTCAACGTCATTACCGGATTCTACCCGGCCACCGGGGGAAGGGTTTTTTTCCGCGGAGAAGACATCACCAACTTGAAACCCTATACCGTCGCCCAAAAGGGGATTGCCCGCACCTTTCAATTAACCGCGGTTTTCAGCCGGGATACGGTCTTTGACAACCTGGTGGTCGGCCACCGGCTGCGGGTGAAGGCCGGCCTCCTCGGGACGGTATTCGGCAGCCGCCGAACCCGCCAAGAAGAAGGGAAGTGCAGGGAGAAAGCGGAGGAGATCCTGGAGTTCATCGGGTTGACCCGGGACCGGAGTAAAATTGCCGGCAGCCTGACCCAGGAGGCGCAGAAGAGACTCTCCATCGGAATGGCCCTGGCCACAGAGCCGAGACTTCTCCTCCTGGATGAGCCCACGGGGGGGGTCAATTTCAAGGAGATCAGCAACCTGGTCTCGCTCATCGAGAAAATCAAAAAAAATCAAGTCACGGTCTGCCTCATCGAACACAAGATGAAAGTAGCCATGGAACTGCCGGACCGGGTCATGGTTTTGAACTACGGACGGAAGATCACCGAAGGGGCGCCCCGCGAGGTAAGCCAGGATAAGAGGGTGATCGAAGCCTACCTGGGGAAGAGCTATGCTGCTTAAGGTCCAGGATATTGAAACCTACTACGGAAGCGCCCAGGCTTTGAAAGGGGTTTCCCTGAAAGTGGAGGAAGGGGAGCTCATCTCCATCCTCGGGGCCAATGGAGCGGGGAAAACCACCCTTCTGCGGACGATCTCCGGGCTGATCGAACCCAAAAGGGGAACCATCGAGTTTGAAGGTCGGAGAATCGATCGCTTGGGCGCGGAGGAGATCGTGCGGCTGGGCGTTTCCCACTGCCCGGAGGGGAGGAAACTCTTCCCGCAGATGACCGTGTACAAAAACCTGCTCCTCGGGGCGTACGTGCGGAAAGCGGATCAACCGGGAATCCGCCAAACCATGGAGGAGATCTTCAGCCTTTTCCCGGTGCTCAAAGACCGGCAGGAACAACTGGCCGGGACCCTGAGCGGCGGCGAGCAGCAGATGCTGGTGATCAGCCGGGGGCTCATGTCCCGGCCGAAATTGCTCATGCTCGACGAGCCGTCGCTCGGAATCGCCCCTCTTCTGGTGGCCCGGATCTTTGAGGTCATAAAAGATATTAACCAGCGGGGGATGACCATCCTCCTGGTGGAGCAGAACGCGGCTTTGGCCCTGAACATCGCCCGCCATGGCTATGTGCTGGAAACCGGGGAAATTGTCCTTTCCGGCGGAGCCCGGGAGTTGCTCCAGGAAGAAAAGGTACGAGAAGCCTATCTGGGGGTTTGATTTCCTTAATATGAACCCCCGGCTCTGTGGCGGGGACTCCCAGCGTTTGACATTTCCGGGATGCTTGGGGTGTGGCCCGGGGGCAAGGACCTTCTGCGCATAAAGCATCGGCCGGGCTGGCCGTCTTCCCGGTGGCTTCGACCGGCTTCCGCAGGATGCGGCGGGCCGATCGGGCGACCGGCCGGTCGCCCCCACATGGGAAGAAGACCTTCTTCGGAGGTTCGAACGGTTGGCCCGCCCGGTCAAGGAAATGGAAGCCGCCTCATGGTTTTTGCGCAGAAGGTCCTTGCCCCCGGGCCTGGCACCGGGTCGAAGGCCACCTTCAGGGGACGAGCGCCCATGCCTTGTTGACTCATGGGGAAGGAGGAAGCATTTCCGGCAGGCCGTCGATTTTGATGGAAGAAGAGAATCCGCTGTTCAGGGGTTTTTAGGTCACCGCCTGGCGGAGGAAAAAGTCGGGAAGAAGCCTTTCTCCCTGGGCGTTCTCCTGGCCGGCATACTTTAAGAAGCGCTTTTGAATGGATTGACGCATCTTGTCCGCTTTTTCGGGGGAGGTGTCCTGGATGGGGATCTGCCCCCCGCCCGTCCTTTCGTGCCCGCCCGCCGTTCCCAATCCTTTGACCATGCGCCGGGCCATTTGACCGGCGTTCTGCTTGGCTCTCTTGGTGCGCAAAGAGAAGATGAGGCTGGAGTCACTGGTGCCGATGACGAAGCTCGAGGAGACTTCGGTGAAGCGAAGGAAAAAATCGGCCATCAGTGCGACCATGTCCGTGTTGGGCAGGTATCCCAGGTCGCAAAAGATGACTTTTCCGTAAATCTTGGCTTCGTGGAGTCCCCGGTCGAAATCCAGGAAATAATCCCGGGACAGGTCGGGGTATTCGATCTGAGCGAGGATTTTCAGCAGGACCTTGGGGTAGAGGGCAATGGCCGCTTTGTAATCCACGTCGGTTGCATGTCGTCCTAGATTCTGGGTGTCCGTTTTTAACCCCAGGTAGAGCGCGGTGGCCATGGTTTTGGGAATGGCCAGGCCGGCCTCCAGGAGGTATTCCGTAAGGATGGTGGTGGAACTCCCGTAGTGCAGGCGGATGTCCGCGAGGTCCGCCTCCTGGGAAGCCTTGCGGGCCCCGTGATGGTCGATGACGATGGAGGCCTTCAATTGGGCGGGGAAGCTGTTGTTCCCGGCCCGGGGCTGAGTGTCCACGAGGCCATAGACATCAAAGTCCCGCAGATTTAAAGAATCCAGGGGCTTGATGTCGATATTGAGCAGCCGCACCATGGCCCGGTTTTCGGCCCGGGTGATGAGCCCTCCGTAGGCCAGTTCGGCGTGGGCTTTGAATTTCCTGCGGATCAGGTAGCCCAGAGCCCAGCCGGCGGCAATGGCGTCCGGGTCCGGGTTGTTATGGGTGAGGATGAGGGTTTTCTTTTGCGATACGATCTGCCCTAATTTTTCCAGCCTTTCCCGGTTGTCCATCCTTCTTTCCTTTGGTTACCGAAAGCCAGGCAGGTGGATCCCTGAACGATCTGCGACGAATCCCATGTTACTCCGGTGGAAAATCTTTCTCAAGGGGTTCTTTTCCCTTTCTCTCTATTTGGCCTCTTCCGGCCGGGCGGGGGGCGACCCGGTTCAACCTCCGGAAATCATCCCCACGATCTCCTCATGAGTAAAGCCGGCGCAGTCGATGGTCAGGTCGGCGTATTTCCGGTAGAGGGGTTCCCTTTCGGCGAACAACTGGGGGAGGGTTTGGCCGGGACCCATGACCACTCCGCGAGAAGGCAGGTCGGTGAGCCTTTTTCCCAGAGCGGGGAGGTCCAGGTCCAGATGGATGATGATTCCCGAAGCCTGGAGACGGGCCATAGCGGCGGGGGAGTAGACCACGCTGCCCCCGGTGGCGATGACCGAGGTGCGGCACTTCAGGGAACGCACGTGGCGCTCTTCGATCCGGCAGAAGGCCGGCAGCCCGTCCTGGTCGATGATCTCCTGGAGGGTCCGGCCTTGCTTGGCCTGGATGTACACATCGGTATCCAGGAAGTCTCGGGAGAGGGCTTTGGCAAGCAGTACCCCGACGGTGCTTTTCCCCGCGCCGGGCATGCCGATGAGAACGATATTGGCGCCAGGAGCGGCCTTCCGCATCCTTGCCCGATTTCGATTGGCTCTGGGTTCCGAATCCGCAATCCGCAATCCGCGATCCGCAATTCTTTTCATTCCCTTATGATTCCCTCCTGCCTTTGCCTTATTATAAGGGATACTCCCCCGCGAGGAAAGCTCCTACCAGAAATCCCTTGAAAACACCCCCCCGCCGGGGATATATTCTTAAGAACTGCTACCCGGGCATAGGCGGAATCAGATAGGATATTGGTCGGGTACGGTCATGCCGTCGGCGTGATGGCCGCCCCAAGATGGCGCAACCGCGCAGGGTTGCCATAATGAAGCATATCCTCATGTTCGCGTCCGACATTTCATTTGTTAACGGATTCAAGTATTGATGGTTTGTAAAAAGTCTCTAGACCGTTGCCTCGGCGAAAGCCGAAGTCCACATCGCCCCGCGAAGCGGGAAGCCCCTACCAGAATCTGATCCCGCTTGAACGGGAACACCCCTGCGATTCCGGCTTTCGCCGGAATGATGATTTCAAAGAAGTGACTACGACTTTTGAGGTTGCCCATACCACAAATAGATGCGGAGGTAAATCATGAAAGACATGTTCAGCCTGAAGGGAAAGGTGGCCATCGTCACCGGCGGCAACGGGGGCCTCGGCCTGGGAATCGCCCGCGGGTTTGCGAGCGTGGGAGGGGACATCGTCATCGCCGCCCGGAATGCAGCCAAGTCCGCCAAGGCCGGTGAGGGAATCCGCAAGGATTTCGGGGTGAAGGTGCTGGAGGTCGAGGTGGATGTGCGGCAGGAGAAACAGATCCAAGCCCTGGTGAAAAAAGTGCTGGACACCTTCGGCCGGATCGACGTGCTGGTGAACAATGCGGGCATGAACATCCGAAAATTCGCCCAGGATCTCCTGATCACGGAGTACGACGAGGTCCTCGAAGTCAACCTGCGCAGCGCCTATTTAACCTCCAAATACGTTTACCCGGCCATGAAAAAGGCGGGCGGGGGAAAGATCATCAACATCGGCTCCATGACCTCCATCTTCGGCGGCGGAAAACTCATCGCCTACGGCACGAGCAAGGGGGGAATCGTCGCCATGACCCGCGCCATGGCCGTGGGCTGGGCCACCGACAACATCCAGGTGAACGCCATCCTTCCCGGCTGGATCGATACGGAGATGACCCGGAGGGCGCGGGTCGAGCTGGAAGGATTGAACGAAAAAGTCCTGGCCCGCACGCCGGTGGGCCGCTGGGGGACCCCGGAAGATCTGGCCGGAACGGCGATCTACCTGGCCACCGCCGCCTCCAACTTCATCACCGGCGTCGCCCTGCCGGTGGACGGCGGGTATTCGGTAAGCATCTGAGAAGAATGATCGGTTGGCATGGGCGAAGTAGGGGCAATTCATGAATTGTCCCGGCGGGAGAGATTGCCCTGTTGTAGGGGCGGTTCACGAACCGCCCCTACAGGGGGATCCTTGCGGGGCCACCGTGGAGGCGGGTTTAAAACCCGCCCCTACTCAATGGGCTTCTTTTTGTTGGATTTTTCTTCCTTTGATTCGATCGGATCGGGGCTCTCTTTTTTGGCCGGTACCAGGCTTAGGCTGCCGATGATATCCTCGTTGGAAACCGCGAATCCTATGCCCTGGACGGGGAAGTGCGGGGTGCCGGCTTTAAAGGTCACCACTCCCAAGACCAGGCCCTCCGGGGTGATCAAGGGACCGCCGCTGTTGCCGGCGTTGATGGCCATGTCGGTTTGAATCAAAGTGACCGGGGTCGTTTTTTTCATCCCCTTCCGCACACTGCTCACGATCCCTTTGGATACGGAATGGGACAATCCCAGGGGATTCCCCACGGTGTAAACTTCTTTGCCGACGGAAGCATCGGTCAACTTGCCCAGGGGAAGGTAGGGATACCCCTGGCTTCCTAAATGGATAAGGGCCAAATCTTTATCCGGGTCTTCGGTAATTACCCTCGCATTCCATTCCCGGCCGTCAAAGGTGATGGCCTTCACATCCCCGCCCGCCTCGGCGATTACGTGGTAATTGGTAACCGCATATCCGGTTGCGTTGATCAAAAAGCCGGAACCCCGCATCTTCGGGGTTTTTACTCCGATGACCGCTTTGCTGACCACCTCCAATTTGTTGGGGGCTGTATCGATGACCGGATTGTTTCCATGGTAAGGGAATTGGGTGGCCACGAATTTCTCATCCTGAAGACGGGTGAATTTTCCGTCCGGGGGGGTATCGGTGAAATGGACGACCCCATTCTTGTCTTTATAGCGATAAACCTGCGGGGAGGCCGGGTCATTCAAGAATAAAAGGAGGAGGGCCAAAAATAAGGCTAAGGCTATGATTTTTTTATCCATTTTAGTCCCCTCCGGCGAAATAAATTCCCCTTCCAGGAGGGTGGTCTCAGGGGTTATTGGATCGGTATTTCCGCTGCCTCGAGGATTTATAAAAGCACGGAAATTCAGAGGCCGGTAAATATTTTATCGGAAGAAAATGAATCCAACTCAAGGATTAAATTTAAGGTTTTAGGCAACAGGGGAAGCGGGGGTGGGCTAGTTGTTATTTCGTCACTGCGTCTTTCTTGACTCGAAACCCATTCGTCAAGCAACTACCTTGGCCAGCTGCCCGGCGTAGACAATCACCAGCCGCAGGATGAATCCTCCCAGAAGGACCAAGGAGGCCGTGACTCCGGAGATCCAGGGTTTATGCTCCCGGAGACTGGCCCGCTTGATGAAGTGGGGGATCAGCTCGTAGGTTTCCAAGGCCATGGGGACTAAAATTCCCAGGCCCACGGCCATCACCCAGAACAGAAAGGTGAAATCCCCTCCCATGATCAGGTGGGCCGCTTCCACCGAGCTCCGGGGCGATACATACAGTCCCATGACGAAGAGGAATACCGCAATGATGGAAAAGACCATGAGGGTGAAATCGATGGTGTGGATCATGAATTTGTTGGTCTCCATCTCTTCTTTGGGGATCTTTCCCGGACCGCTCAAAACGCATCCCACGAAACAGATTGCCGCGGTGCCCGTCTTCATCGCCGAGAGGAGGAACAGAAAGGGAAGCATGGGGTTGTTCCAGAAAGGCCTGGCGTTCAGAGCCCCCAGGAGGACGCCGGTATAAATTCCTACCCCCATGGATATAGGAATTCCCCAGCCGGCCACGAGCCCGCGGTTGCGGATGAGGTTCTCTTGGCGAAAGCGCTTCAGGAACCGGCTGGATTTCAGCCACCGAACGGGGGGGATCCGATCCCACTTCTGGGGCAGGCGGTTCAAGAGATGGACGAGATCATAGCGTTCCGGGAGCCAGAGATAGAAATGGAGAAAGGTCATGGCGGAAAAAACCACGAGGAGCCAGGACCCCAGGGACATGATCGAATTCGGCTGGCAGGCAATCCCGGCCGGAGCCAACTTCCTCCAGATCATAGTCGCTGCCCGACTCCTTCAGCGAATCCTCGATCATCTTCACGAAGAACGGGTCCGCTGCGGCCGCCAGGATTCGTATCTTCCTATCCAAGATTAATTCCTTTTTAGTGAATCCGAACTGGCTTTCAAGTGCCTAGAGCTGCCTAGAGTTGCGGAGTGCCTAGAGTCAATAAGAAAGCCCGTCCTTCTTCCACCCCGAACTCCGCATTCCGAAATCCGCGTTCATCCGCGTCCCAGGTTGTTTTGCGGTCTTTTCACTTTAGGCACTTCGAACTCTAGGCACTCTAGGCCTGTTATTTATGTTCATCTGTGTCCAATCAGGTTGTTTATTCCGCCCTGCACTACGTAGAGTGCAGGGTTGCCGAACCTACGGGTTCGGGCGCATCCAATTTCAGATTCTTTCCAATCCGCAATTCGCAATCCGAAATCCGCAATCGGCTTATTTCCTCAACACCCTCTTGTCCCCGATCCGCATGGTCAGTTTCTTGCCGTCAAAATGCTCCAGAAGGGGGATGGCGAATTTGCGCGATACCTGGGAGATATCCTTGAACTGAGGCGGGGTCATCTCCTTGTTCTGCTGGAAAAATTTGATCACTTTTCCTTCCAGCTCCTCCAGAGCCTGACGGTGGAAGTAAAGGTCGTCCTTCACCTTCACCAGGACGTTCTCCTTGGTCAGAAGCTGGAGGACCGGCTTGAGTTCACTTTCCGAAACCCCGAGCTCGGCCAGGGTTTCTTTCACCGTCGGGGGTTGGAGCTTGGTCCGGGAGAAGAGGACGACGATCTTCTTGCGCAGGTCCTTCTCTTCCTCTTTCAGGGAGATCGTGTGGGAGGAGAGGCGGACGGTCTCCTTTTCCAGGGCGATCTTCTTCTCCTCGGTCAGGATGGATAGAAGATGGTTGAAGAGTCGGGGGTCCACCTGGGGCGGCAGCTTGGATTTCAGCTCCTCTTTCACGGCTCCCGTCTGGAGGGGGTTTTTCTGGTGGAATTCTTTCAAATAGTCAAGGGAGAAACGTTTCAGGTCGGCCATGACCTGGGGATGGAGGTAGCGGAGTCGATCGCCGTTGAAACGAAGGATTCCGCCTTGGGAGACGAGGCTGTCCACCAGAGACTTCAATTTGGAAGGCAGCTGGTTGGAGCGCATGACCAGATCCGCCCAGGACAACCCGCCCGCTCCTACCTTGAGGAGGCGGAGCCTGATCTTTTCCTCCTCCGAGCCCTTTTCCAGGACAGCCATCTCCTCCTTGACCTGGGGGGAGAGACGCTTGTGCCGGGAGGGAAAGGCGTCCAGAATTTCTCCTCCTCCGATGGTGAAGACGGGCGAATAACTCCGGATCACAAACCGGTCTCCGGGAAGAGCGGTCACCGGTTCCTCCAGCCGAAGCTGGAGATAGGCATCTTCCCCGGCTTTGATCTCCTCCCGATCCAGGAGAATGGCCCGACCCAGCACCTCCACCGTACCTACATGAACGCGGACCTGGGTCCGATGCTTGAAAGGCTTGGACGAACCGGGAAGGAGATGGAAGATTACGTCCAGCAGCGAAGTGGGCTTCAGAGACTGGGCCAGAACGATTACGTTGCCCCGGTCGATGACCGCCTTTTCCAAACCCTGGAGGTTGATGCCCACGCGGAGGCCGGCGGTGGCGGATTCCACGGCCTCTCCGTGGGCCTGAATGCCCCGCACCTTGGCTTCCAGGCCTTTGGGAATGACCTCCACCGAATCCCCGACGGAGATTTTGCCGGCGATGATCGTGCCGGTGATCACCGTCCCGAATCCCTTCATGGTGAAGACCCGGTCGATGGGCAGGCGAAAGAGCCCTTCGGAAGAACGCTCTTCAACGGCCTGCGCCAGCCGGTCCAACTGCCGACACCAGGTCCGGAATCCCTTCGCCGGTGGTGGAGGAGACGGGGACGATGGCCGCTCCTTCGAGAAAGGTGCCCTTTCACGAACTCCCGGATTTCGTCCTTCACCAGGTCCAGCCAGTCCTTCTCCGACCAGGTCGATCTTGGTCAGGGCGATGAGCCCCTTCTTCACCCGGAGCAGTTGGCAGATCTCCAGGTGCTCCCGGGTCTGGGGCATGATCCCCTCGTCGGCGGCGATGATCAAGACCACCAGGTCGATTCCCGTCGCCCCGGCCACCATGTTGCGGACGAACTTTTCGTGGCCCGGGACATCGACGATGCTGATCTGGAGGCCGCTGGGCAGAGCCATGGAGGCGAAGCCCAGCTCGATGGTGATGCCCCGTTCTTTCTCCTCCTTGAGCCGGTCGCAGTCCACGCCGGTCAGGGCCTTGATCAGCGTGGTCTTGCCGTGGTCGATGTGCCCCGCTGTCCCCAGTACCACCCGTTTCATAAATGATCCTCGAAAACAGTTCGGAGTTCGGAGAAATTTCGTTCGGAGTAAAAACTCCGAACTCGTCGAACGGTTCCAAACCCGACATTACTCCGAACTGTTTTATTTTTTCCTCTCCAACGCCTTCAGCCCTTCCTCCATCTTCCTCAGCTCCTCCCCGTACCCGGCCCAGTTGCCCTGGCGGAGGAATTCCTGGGCCTTGCGGTAATGGGCCAGGGCCTCCGCGGCGATCTCCGGATCGGTCCGCCTCTTTTCGGCGGGCGCGCAGCCGCCGCCAAGGCCGCTTTGGGGGCCGGTTTCTCGCGCATCACTTCCCCGCCGAAGATCTTCTGCAGGGTGAGCTCCAGGTTCTCTTCCATGGCCAGGGAATTGCCGAAGGCCACGATGACCCGCTTCAGCTCCGGCAGCTGGCTCTTTTCCGCGGCGAGGTAGAGAGGCTCCACGTAGAGGATCGATTTCTCGATGGGAATGGCCAGGAGGTCGCCCCGGATGACCTGGGACCCGCGCTGGCTCCAGAGAGAGAGCTGTTTGGAGATTTCCGCCTCCTGATCGATCCGGGCCTCGATTTGTCTCGGCCCATAGACCATCTTCTGCTTGGGAAAGACGTAAACCACCACCTCTCCGTAATGGGGGACGTCGCAGCGGCCCGCCATCCAGGCCGACATGTTGTCTTTCTTGCTGGGAGTGAAGGGGAGGAGGACCACGAACTCTTCTTTCTTCCCCTCAGGGAGTTTCATGATCGTGTAGTAAGGCTGGTACTCCTTTTCCGCCCCTGACCCGCCCCGCTTTCCGGGGAATGGTCCAGAGGTCTTCCTTGTTGTAGAAGACCTGGGGGTCCTGCATGTGATAGGTGCCGTACATGCGGGCCTGGATGGATAGCAGGGCCTGGGGATAGCGGATATGGCTGCGCAGGTCGTCAGGCATCTGCTCCAGCGGCTGGAAAACCCCGGGGAATATCTTGGCATAAGTCTGGATGATGGGGTCTTTCGGGTCGCTGGTGTAGAGGCTGACCGTCCCATCATAAGCATCGACCACCGCCTTGACCGAGTTGCGGATGTAATTGCCCAGGCCGAGGACCGGCTCGGAGTAGGGGAAACGATCGGTTACGGTGTAGCCGTCCAGAACCCAGACCAGGCGGCCTTCCTTGGAGATCACCAGGTAGGAGTCGGGGTCGAGGCGGACAAAGGGAGCCACCCGGGAGACCCGGTCATGGATTTTCCGGTAATACATGATCCGGCTCTCCCCGGTCACGTCGTTGGAGAGAAGGATGTCAATCGATCCAAAACGGACGGCGAAGACCACCTTCTTCCAGAAGGACAGGGGGACCCCGCCTTTTCCCTGGTACTGGGTGTAAACGTTCTTTTCTCCCACGGGGTAGTCGAATTCCTCCCGCTTCGTTCGGACGAAGACGTATTCATTGGAGGTTTCCCCGTAGTAGATCTCCGGCCGGGTGATCTTGATG
>CAWDJO010000030.1:0-170653 GCA_963802665.1 uncultured delta proteobacterium
CGTATTATCAAAAGTTATCTCCCCTCTCCCCTGGAGACTGTGTCATAATTCGTCATGCCCGCGGAGGCGGGCATCCAGTCAGTTGGAGACAACAACAATTTCAAGGACCTGGATTCCCGCTTTCGCGGGAATGACGGCGTTTTCCCCATTACGACACAGTCTCCTGCGGGAGAGGGGAGGGTGAGGGGGCATATTCCCAATTTTTCACACCCTCCCTCCTTCGAAGGAGAGGGGGGAGGGTCCGGGAAATTCCCCGCCCTCGCTACGGGACGAGGGGGATTTCCCCTGCGAGCTCGTACTTCAATGCGGCGCGGATTTTGTTCTCGATCTGTAAGTAGCGAGCCACCTTCTTGGGGGGCAGCACTTGGCTCAGTTTGGGAACAAAGAATTCCTTCACCGCGGCTTCCCCCTTCTCGATGGCCACGAAGTCAGCGATGAGTTTCTTGGCCGCCTCGTCGGTCATGGAATTGGTCCGATAGGCCGCGGCATAGCTCTCGATGAGCTTGCCGATGCGCTGGTTGAAATTCGCCAGTTCCTGCTGATACTGCTCGTAGACGGGCCAAAAGCCCTTGCGCCTCCGACTCCGTCAGCTCCATGTTTGTCGCCACAAGGAGTTTCTTGTCCGCCTTGATCTTGTCCCGCAAGATCTGCATGTTGTCTGCCGGCTTGTCCTGCGTCCATGCAGGGGTGGGGAAAGCCACGGCAAAGGCCATCCACCCGATCGCGACGACCAGGAGAATTCCCCGAAGCTTCCTCGCCATTCCAATGTTTGCATTCATCTTTGTCTCCTTTCAATTTCAGCCTGAGGCTGGTATTACTCCCTGGATAAAAGGTCTTCGGTCCGGCCAAGCTTGTCCCGGAGTGCCTAAATCCGGGAACCGGAGTCCGGGGAAATGAACGGCCCGGTCTACTGGACGAGCGGGATCTCTCCTGCGAGTTCGTACTTCACCAGGGCGCGGATTTTGTTCTCGATCTGCAGGTAACGAGCCACCTTCTTCGGGGGCAGCACTTTGCTCAGTTTGGGAACATAGGACTCCTTGAGCCCGGCCTCCGCCTTTTCGATGGCCACAAATTCAGCGGTGAGCTTCTTGGCCTTCTCGTCCGTCATGGTATTGGCCCGATAGTCCGCGGCGTAGCTCTTGATGAGCTTGCCGATGCGCTGGTTGATCGCCGCCAGGTCCTTCTGATACTGGTCATAGACGGGCCAAAAAGCCTTCGCCTCCGACTCCGTCAGCTCCATGTTGGCCGCGACGAGGAGCTTCTTGTCCGCCTTGATCTTCTCCCGCAGGATCTGCATGTTGTCAGCCGGCTTGTCCTGCGTCCACGCAGGGGTGACGAACAAGAGAATCGCTCCCAGGGTCAATAAACAAATGCCAAATCTTTTCATCTTCTTTCTCCTTTCACGCTTTTTTTGATGGATCAGGGCCATTTTGTGCTCAGGTCAGCCGGCCCTGAAATGGGGCTGACATCATATTTGATGTCCAAAATCACTCAATTTTTAGGACAGCCACCGTGAGTCAACTCCTTTCCCCATTTTGGGGGGACCTTCTTGCCTTCTCGATGGTCTCAAAACCGGTTGATTGGGAGATGGCGTCAAACCGAACCTCCGGGGTTTCAAGAGCCATCTCCACCACCAGAAGTATTTTGCGGTAATCTTCCGACTGGAGATGGCGTTCCAGGGCCTTTTCGTCCCTCCAGAACTCTTCGAGCATGATCAGGTTCTTCACCCCTACCCCCTGGTAGAGGCGGCAGCTGATACATCCCGGCTCGAACCTGGCCCGTTCTGCTATGGAACTGAGGATTTCCATCACTTCATCCCGCTTTCGGGAAGGGATCATCATCCTTATGGCCGCTCGAACCATCTGTTCCTCCACTTTCCCATCTTGGTTGAGTTGAAAAGTTGGGTCTTATTCTTTTTGAGGATGAACGCTGCCCCCAAAGGAATGAGCTCATAGGACAGGCGTTTCTTTATGGAATATATTGGAGACTTAGCGAAATTCGTGCCAGCCTCGCAAAAGTGGTTTGCTTGTAAGGTAAGCTCTTTAAAATAAAGGCTTTTTCTCGGAGGGATGGGGTGTAAGAAGGGTAAGGGAGAAAGGAGGATTTGCCGATATTTCGGCAAATTGCCTTTATATCGGCATCAGCGGATGGGTCGCTTGATTCCCAGTTTCTCCATTTTGGACTGCAGGGTCGTTCTCTTGAGGCCGAGGACTTCAGCGGCGCCGCCGCTTCCGGTGATACGCCAGCCGGTCTTTTCCAGCACGCCCAGAATGTGGCTGCGCTCCATATCTTCGAGATTACGGGTCTCGAGGCCTTTCGAGGATTCAGGTTCAGGCACGTTCACGATCAGGGTTCTGCCGCTGCTCACGATCATGGCGTGCTCGATGACATTCCGGAGTTCCCTCACGTTTCCCGGCCACGGATGGCGCTGCAGCGCTTCCAAGCTTTTCCGAGAAATGGTATCGACCCGCTTCCCCATCTTCTCTTCGAACTGCCGGACAAAGGTCCATACCAGCAGGGGAATATCCTCCGGACGTTCACGGAGCGGCGGAACGGAGATGGGGAAAACATTGAGCCGGTAATACAGGTCTTTTCTGAATCTGCCTGCTTTCACATCTTCGGCAAGGTCTCGATTGGTGGCTGCGATGATGCGGACGCTCACCTGAAGAGTCTTTGGGGATCCCAGCCGCTCGAACCGGCCTTCCTCCAGGACCCGGAGCAGTTTGGACTGGACCTCCTGGGGGAGTTCCCCGATCTCGTCCAAAAAGAGGGTGGCCCCATCGGCCGCTTCGAATCGGCCTATCATCCGGGTCAGGGCACCGGTATAGGCCCCCTTTTCCCGCCCGAAAAGCTCGCTCTCGATCAGCGTGGGCGGAAGGGACGCACAGTTGACCGTCACCAGGGGCCGGCCTTGATGCGCGCTCAGCCGGTGGATGGCCCGGGCCAGAAGCTCCTTTCCCGTGCCCGTTTCCCCCTGGATGAGGACCGTGGAGTCCGTCAGCGCCACTTGCTCGACCTGGGCGAGGACTTTTCTCATGATCTCGCTTCGCCCGACGATCTCCTCATGCGAATACTGAAGCTTGATCTCCTCCCGCAGTTGGATGTTCTCCTTCTCCAGCTGCTGCTTCAGCGCCTCGATCTCCCCGAGCCTCGCCTGCAACTGCTCTTTGGCGCTTGCCAAGTCCGCCGTTCGTTCGTTTACCCGTTCTTCGAGTTCATCGTGCGCCTGCCGCAGCGCCTCCTCGGCCCGCTTGGATTTGCCGATCTCTTCCTGAAGCTGCACATTTTGGGCCCCGGTTTGCTCCTGCAGGCGTCTGAGGGTCAGATGCGTCTCCACCCGGGCCAGCAACTCCTCGCTCTGAAAAGGCTTGGTGATATAGTCCACTCCCCCGACCGCAAATCCTTTGACCTTGTCCACCACTTCATCCAGGCCGCTGAGGAAGATCACCGGAATGCTAACCGTTCTGGGATCCTCTTTAAGATGTTGGCAAACCTCAAATCCATCCATATCCGGCAGCCGAATGTCGAGCAGAATCAATTCCGGGGGATCTTCTCCGGCGAACATCAACCCCATTCGCCCATTCGGCGCGCACCGCACTTCATATCCCTCCCCGGTCAGAAGAGCATCCAAGGTCTGCCGGGCGGGCAGGTCGTCATCCACAACCAAAAGGCTGCCCCCGCCCTTTTTCGGTCGGAGGTTATCCATTCGTCTTCTCCTTCAACGCTTCCTGGATCAGGGCGATGAGCTTATCAAACTGGTGAATGCGAACCAACTCTCCCAAGACCCGGGCCGCATGGGCATGCTCCGGCTGAATCCGGTCGATCAGCCTGAGAAGCCTTTTGGACCCCCCCATTTTCAACGCCCGGGGTTTAACAAAAAATTTATCATTTTTTTAGTCTTTAGGGAATTTAAAAAATCTCTCAATGTAAACTTTCGAAATTAAGCTTATGATTGAGTACTTCCCCTGCCGGCTCTGCGAAAGGCAAAGCCTTTTCTCTCGCCCGCTTCGAGGCAGCAGAAAACGGAGGGCGGCAGAGCCGCAACCAAAGAATTTTAATGGGACGGGGATGGACGCAGATCAACACGGATCACTTCCAGAGAAAAAATATCAGCAACTGGAAAATGGCAACCTAACTCAGCAACCCCCCCTCCCAAAGAGTTAATTTTTGCAGGCGGGCAATTCCAGAAATCGGTTGGCCAAACAAGATTGCTTGACGAATTACAAGATTTTTCATTTTAACCGTCCCCGCGACGAATCACCTTCCTTTTGAATAAAACGCAAAAGGTTTAATTGCTTTTCCCAGGAGGTGGGTATGGAAAAAGGGTCCAGCCGGGCAAAAAAGAAAAGGACGGAGTTTCAAAGATCGCCTGGGAATATTCGGGCCGGCCATTTTGATCACCCTTCTGGGTTTTATCGTGGCCTACCAGTTCGTGGAACCCGCGCCTCCCCGAAAAATCACCATCGGCACGGGCGACCCGTCTGGCGCATACTACGCTTTTGCCCAGCGCTACCGGGAAATCCTGGCGCGGGAGGGCATTACCCTCGAAATCCGGAGCACGGCCGGCTCGGTGGAAAATATAAAGCTTCTGGAGGCCAAGGAGGGGGGGGTGGATATCGCCTTTGTTCAAGGCGGTATCGGAGACCCCACAGCCCAGCCAGAACTTCGAGTCTCTGGGCAGCCTCTATTTCGAACCCTTGTGGGTTTTTTACCACCGCGGTCTACAGATCAAAAGACTCCCCGACCTGCGGGGAAAAAGAATCGCCATCGGCCCCGAAGAGAGCGGGGTGAACGCCATCGCCACAAAACTCCTGGCGGCCAACGGAGTCAACGCCAAAACGGCCACTCTGCTCCCGCTCGGAGGAGAGAAGGCCGTGGAAGCCCTCCGTGAAAAGAGGGCCGAGGCCGCCTTTTTTGTCGTCTCTCCCCAGTCTTCCCTTATCCGGAACCTCTTTTCACGTAAAGGAATTTAACCTGCTCAGCTTCGAAAGAGGAGAAGCCTATCAGCGGGCCAATCGCTTTCTTTCCATCCTTAGGCTTCCCGAGGGGGTGATGGATTTCGAGAAGAACATTCCCGACCGGGATGTCCTTCTGCTCGCGCCCGCCGCGAACCTGGTGGTCCGCCAGGATTTGCATCCGGCCCTGGTGGACCTTTTGATTGGAGTGGCCATGGAGGTTCATGGCGCTCCGGGCCTGTTTCAAGACCTCAACGAATTTCCCTCCCAGAAATACCTTGATTTCCCCCTCCACCAAGAGGCCCAGCGCTTTTTCCGGTCCGGGCCCACTTTCCTGAAAAAATACCTCCCCTTCTGGGCGGCGGTATTCATCGACCGGGCCAAGGTGATGTTCCTTCCGCTGTTCACCCTGCTCCTTCCCCTGGGGAGATTATTCCCCCCGGGGTTCCGTTGGAGAATGCGCTCCCGCATCTACCGTTGGTACCGGAATCTCGAGGAGATCGACTTCCAAGGGCACCAGAGCACTTCCCCGGAAGAGATCCGTTCCTGCATCCTGGAGCTGGAAAAAATTGACAGCGAGGTGATGCATGTGTCCGTGCCTCTCTCCTATGCGGGGGAGCTTTATAACCTGCGAATCCACATTGCCCATATTCAAGAATCTCTAAGAAGGGCCGAGGCGGTTTTGCGCGGAGAGGGGAGATAGAAGGCATCCACACCAATCCGCTTCACCCCATTGAATCATGGAGTTAGACCCTCTATCCAAATATCAGTGCTGTCCAAATAAGACCCTGCCCGTAACCCTTTCCTTGCGGGTTGCACTCCTTCACGGGCAAAGGAAATAGGCGAAGGGAAGGTGAACAATCGACACCCTTCGCCCACTCGATCCAATGACCGAGCTCATTTGTCCTTGGATTTATCCAGCTTGGTGAACTTCGAGCCTTTCAAAGACACATCGGCCATGAGCCCTTTGACATCGAAGACGAAGGCAACGATAGGATCTTTAATCGACGCCGTGTCGATGGTGCCTCCTGCTCCGATGTTGATCAGGGCAATATTCCCATCCACCCCCGCTTCCCAGCCCTCGCTGTTCCGAAATTGCTTCAGGGCTTCGTCGGTCATGAAGGCGATGAGAAAATCTTTTTTCTGGGCCCCGATCTGGAGGCCGAAGGAGGCAGCGGCAACGTTGTAATAATCAACGCTCTTGCCCCCGACGCGCAGCGCCCCCTCGCCGTATTCCCCGCCGACGCCCAGCCCGGCCTTGATGACCCCAGGCATGACAAGCATGCCCTTGGCGGTTTTGGTGAACTCTTTGGCCCCTTTCACTTCTTTGTAGAAGCGTTCCAGCGCCACATTCACACTCGTGTCGATTTCCCTGGCCGAAGCCGCATAGGAAGCTGTCGTTGAGAATAAGAACAACACCAGCACCGTTTCGGTCACCAAAGCCAAGACCTTTCCCTTCTTTCTCCATCGATCCAATTCCATGTTTCCTCTCCTTTCTTTGATTCGTGACCTGCAATTTTTCCCTTCTCACCACTGGCCCATGGTATTCTCGGGGCCAGCTTCTACAGTTACCCCGCAGAAATAACCCACCTTTTCCCTCTTTGTCTTCCTTTTTTAAAAGCAGTAACGCCTAATTCTCCTGTCATTTTTGATGAGGAAAGTTCGCTAAAGGATCCCCTTTCCCCCCCATCCTTATTCCGGGAAAGGGGCAAAAAAGGCATGCGCCCTTTTCGTAACCTTTGGCCCATTTCTCCCCCCGGATGACGGATCACCAGCCTCAGGACTACCAGTCCAGGTTGGGGGCGAAGTGGGGAGAGGGTATGAACGTGGTTTTCCATCAGCACCCAGGCATAGACGAAACACTTCCCCTCCATGACCTCGCTGCCTAATTGGCCATATTTGAATCATTAATTATTCTGGCGGATTATATTTGCGGGCTGAGAGGAGAAAAAAAGGATGTATTGGATTTGTGCAAAATTGTCGCCTTAAGGATTCAAAAAGGCGGCAATTTTGCGCATGGCTGTGGAGATGGGATAGCGGGAAAAACCGGAGGGCTTCACCCAGCGGGCCGACTTGGGGGGGAGCGGTGAATTCACCGGATCGATAAGGATGCAAAGGTACGGTTTCATACGGGCATGGATGTGGGTGAAGAAGTATTCCTGCTCGGGCAGCTGGCTTATGATCTTTACCCTTAAACCGAAGTCTTGCAGAAGATATTTCTTGAGCAATTTCCCGGGATCCTTGCGGTCCGTATCCTTTCCCGGATTTTTCTCCACCACCACCTTTGGAAATTGCCAGAGTCCCGCCAGAAGGCCCTTGGCCTCGTTCCGGTGAAGCAGATACCGTCCGTCTCTTTCCACCAGGGCAACAGCCCAGGTTTCTTTCCGGAATTTTCTGACCGCCGGTTTCTCCTCCTTGGACTTCACCCTTCGTCGCGCAGAATTTTAGGACGGGGCATGCTGAACATCTGGGCTTGGAGGGGAGGCAGACCGTGGCGCCCAGGTCCATCAGGGCTTGATTGAAATCAGAGGCCCTGCCGGCAGGAATCCATCCTTCCAGGGATTCTTCCAGGTTCTTTTTGTGAGGCACCCTCGGAGAGTCGTTCCATTCCGGAAAGAGGCGCCGGAGGACGCGCTTCACGTTTCCGTCCAGGGCGGCAACCGGCTGGTTGAAGGCCAGGCTGGCCACGGCCCCGGCGGTGTAAGGCCCGAAACCCGGGAGGCGGAAGAAGTTCTTCCTTCGTCCCGGGGATTTTTCCGCCCAGCTCCCGGCAGATGGTTTTCGCCGCGCCGTGAAGATTCCGCGCCCGGGCGTAATAGCCCAGTCCGGCCCAGACTTTGAGAACCTTCTGCAGCGGGGCACGGGCCAGATCTTTCAGCGTGGGAAAGAGGGCCAGGAAACGCTCGTAATAGGGGATGACCGTCTCCACCCGGGTCTGCTGGAGCATGAACTCCGAGACCAGGATCCGATACGGGTCCGCATTCCTGCGCCAGGGAAGGTTTCGTTGATGGGTCTCATACCACCGGAGAAGAGCCCGCTGGAAAGCGGGCTTCTCCGGGAGCGAGTTTCTGGATAAGGCAGGCAAGGATCCTAAGAGATTTTGGTGAACTTGGAGGCCGGCATGCCGCAGATGGGGCACTTGTCCGGGGCTTTTCCTTCCACCGTGTTGCCGCATACGGGGCAGACGTAATAGTCCACTTCCTCGTTTTTCCCCAGGTTGTCCAAGGCCTTCTGGTAGAGGGCCGCGTGGATCTTTTCCACCTGATTGGCGTAGTCGAAGCTCATCTCGCGCCGGCTTGATGGCTTCCGCCTTTGGCCTTGGCGATGAATTCGGGGTACATGCTTTTGAATTCATGGGTTTCCCCGGCAATCGCCTCCTGGATGTTTTCCTTGGTGGACTTCACCCCGCCCAAAACCCGCAGATGGGCGTGGGCGTGGACGGTTTCCGCCTCGGCCGCGGCCCGGAAGAGCTTGGCCACCTGCTTGTACCCTTCTTCCTCGGCTTTCTTGGCAAAGGCCAGATACCTGCGGTTCGCCTGGGATTCGCCCGCAAAGGCCTCCTTTAAATTCTTCTCTGTCTGAGAACCGGGCAATGCCATTTTGCAGACCTCCTCGATAAATTCTCCCCCAGGGTTAAAAAAACCTTCTCCGCTTCATCAGGGAGAAAAGCGGAGAAGGTCGATTCTGCCTTTATTCCTTCTGGTATTTCTTTACTTCTTCTCGGGTACGATGGGAGCAATGTCCGTGGTGATGGGGTCTAGTTCCGCAGTGACATACCGATATCTCTGCACCGTATCATTTTTGAGATATACTTCCAGTCTCTGCTGGTCTTGGGGATCGGCATTCCTGCGGTGAAAACCCGCCATGAAGCCTGTCTCCCGGTAATAATAGATGTACTTGGTTTCGCCGGAGGGCAGCTGTTCCTTCTGCTGGGGTTCGCCGAACATCTTGACGACTTTTTTCTCATCGGTTCCCGGAGCCAGCAGATCTTTGGTCTTGGCGCCATCGATCTTTTTGCCCTCGATGGTTTTCGCACAACCCACGCCCACGGCCAATGCTAAGAGAAGAACCAAAGCAATGCTCAAATACCTCATTTTTATCTCCTTTCTCGGGTTTTTGGGATCCTGTATCCCTGTTATTCTCTGCCTTTATTTTTTGGAATAAAATAAGGTGAATCCTGTATTTTCGCCCGAAAGACACCCTATTTTGGGGTGAGCGAAAAAGCTAACCCCTGGCCGGGATTTCGGATTTTGTCGCCTTCCGCGCCCTTTTTCCCGGTTTTCTGTCTCGCTGGGCGGCTTTCTTTGGACCTCAGCGACCTGCTTTGCTTCGGAGGGCTTTACGCCCCCTCCGGGCCCGAATCAAAGGAACACCCATTAGAGTTGAAAAGATATCAAGGAATGGAAAAAGAATCAAGAGAATTCGGAGGAAAAATGTGAGTCGTAAGGGCTGAAAAGATCCCCATTCGGCTCGGTTCAGCAAATCCTGGGGAGGGGCTCGCCCACCATCATGTCCAGGAGGCGGGTGGACCCGATGGGGGTTCGCAAGACTACCTTCCCCGGGGGATCTTCCTTCACCTCCCCGATCATCGCCGCATCCCGCCCCAGGGGGTGGTCTTTCATTCCCCGAAGAATCGCTTCGGCAGCCTCGGCCTCCACGATGGCGACCAGCTTGCCTTCGTTGGCCAGGTTCCAGGGCTCAAACCCCAGGAGCTCGCAGGCTCCCCGCACTTCCTCTTTCACCGGAATCCGGTTTTCCTCGACCCAGATTCCGACTCCCGACTGACGGGCCAGCTCGTTCAGCGTGCTGGACAGCCCTCCCCGGGTGGGATCCCGCAGGCAGTGGATGTGAGGAGAGACGGCCACCAGCTTTTCCACCAGAGGATTCAGGGGAGCGCAGTCGCTCACCAGGGACGTGGAGAATTCCAGGCCTTCCCGGGCGCTCAGGATGGCCACCCCATGATCCCCCATGGTCCCGCTGACCAAAACCTTATCCCCGGGGCGGGCGTTATGGCCCGAAATGTGGATCCCCGGGGGAATACGGCCGATCCCGGCCGTGTTGATAAAAACTCCGTCCGCCGCTCCCCGGTTGACCACTTTGGTGTCACCGGTGACGATCTGACTCCTGCTTCGGCGGCGGTCTTCTGCATGGACTGGACGATTCTTTTTAAATCGGAAAAAAGGAATCCCTCTTCGATGATGAACCCGGCGCTCAAAAATAGGGGCTGGGCTCCGCTCATGGCGAGGTCGTTGACCGTGCCGCAGACCGCCAGCTTTCCGATGTCCCCGCCGGGGAAGAAGATCGGGGTTACCACGTAGCTGTCCGTGGTAAAGGCCCATCTCGCCCCCTCGGCGGAGAAACACGGCCGAATCATCGAGGGGCTGGAGAAGGGGATTCTGGAAGCTCTTGGCAAAGAGCGAAGCTACCAGCTGATGGCTGAGCTCCCCTCCGCTGCCGTGGGCCAAAAGAATTCGCTCCTCGGATGAATCCATATTGGGGTCCTGCTTCATGAACCGTATTTATAGGCCGCGGCGCACGATCCTTCGAAAGAAACCATGCACGGGCCCAGGGGGTTCTCGGGCGTGCAGGCTTCCGCGAACATCCGACATTCCCGCGGCCGGATGATCCCCCGCAGAACCTCCCCGCAGCGGCATCCCGGATTTTCCCGGGACTGGACCCGGGGCAAATCAAAGGCGCGCGCGGCATCCAGCTCGGCCAGTTCCTCCCGAAAAGCCAGGCCCGTTCCGGGAATGCATCCGATTCCGCGCCATTCCACATCCGAGGGTTGAAACGCCCGGGCCATCACTTCTTGCGCTTTCCGGTTTCCCTCCTCATCCATCCCGCGGCGGTATTGGATCTCCACCCGGGGGGTCCGGTTTTTGACCTGTCGGACAAGCATCAGCACGGACTGGAGGATATCCAGGGGCTCAAACCCCGAGATCACGCAGGGAAGGGCGTAATCTTGAGCCAGAAACTCATAGGGGCGGCTGCCGATGATGGCGCTCACATGGCCCGGCAGGAGGAAACCGTTCAGCTTGACTTCGCCCAGTTCGAGTAGAGCCTTCAGCGCCCGCGGCACTGTTTTGTGGGCTGAAAAGACGAAGAAATTCTTAAGCCCTTGCCTCCTGGCCTCCAGGACCGTGGCCGCGATCGTCGGGGCGGTGGTTTCAAACCCGACTCCGAGAAAGATGACCTTCTTTTGCGGTTCTGCGGCGGCTATTTTCATCCCATCCAGCGGAGAGTACACCACCCGGATATCCCGGCCCTGGGCTCTTTCCCGGGCGAGGGAGGAGTCGGACCCGGGAACCCGGACCATATCGCCAAAGGTGGCGATGATTGCCCCCGGGACCCTGGCCAGGGAAATCATAAGGTCCACATCGCTTTGCGAGGTCACACACACCGGACATCCCGGTCCGGAGATGAGCTCGATCGTCGGGGGAAGGACCTTCCGCAGACCATACCGGGCAATGGACACGGTGTGAGTGCCGCAGACCTCCATAAGCCGGATCGGTTGGTCTGCCAGGCGGCGGATTTCCTCGATGATGGGCCGGGCCTTTTCCCCGTCCCGGTATTCGTCGATGTATTTCATAGCCAGGAAATGCGAAAAACAAAAAAAGAAATTTCACCGCGGAGACCGCAGAGAACGCAGAGACATTTTAGAATAAACGCTATAATCCAAAAAAACAAAGCAAAATCTTGGTTTCAGGGGAGGCTTTTTATTAAAGGCTCTTTCTGTTTTGTTCTTGAATCCTATTCCTCTAGGTTCTCTTTACTACTTACCTTCAAACTCTTTAAATTTTGTTAAGCATCCGCGACACAATTTTAGATACACTTGCTGGATCTTTTAACTTTAGGCACTCTAGCGCACTTTAGGCACTCTAGGCACTTTTGGTGGTGGCTTTGCCGCGCTGTGATCTCTGTGGTGAATGTCTTTTCAGTTGATGAAATTGGCGATCACCGCCTGGCCCAGGGAGAGGCCGCCGTCGTTGCAGGGCACCCGGCGGTGGACCAGGACTCTGAAACCGGCTCCTTCCAGCTTATCTTTCATTCGTTCCAAAAGAAAGCGGTTCTGGAAGACGCCCCCGCTCAGGGCGACTTTTTCCGGCCCTCCTTCATCGCGGATCTTCCGGCACAGGCTGACTCCGATTCTCACCAGGGTGTTGTGAAATTTTCCCGAAATGCGGGAGGGAGGAACTCCTCTTTCCAAGTCCTGGAGAATCCCTTCCACCAAGGGGCGGAGGCGGATGATCTCCTTCTCCCCTTCCCGGTCGGTGAAGAATTCATAAACCCCGTTTTCCCCCCCATCGGCGATCATTTCCAGCTCCATGGCCGCCTGCCCCTCGAAGGAAATGGAAGGGCACAATCCCAAGAGGGCCGAGACCCCGTCGAAGAGGCGGCCGCAGGATGAGGTAAGGGGGCAGTTCATCTTCCGGTCGATCTGCTGAAGGATAATCCGGATCTTCTCTTCCCCCGGTCCGCCGGCCTGGATGACCCGGCTGAAGAGGGGGAGGACCTTCATGAGCCGCTCTTTCCCCAGCAGGCCATAGACATAGCTCAGGGCCATTCTCCAGGGATGGCGGATGGCGGCTTCTCCCCCGGGCACGGGCAGGTACTCAAAGTGGGCCTTCCTCCGGAAGGAGCGGAAATCGCCCACCAGGAACTCCCCTCCCCAGAGGGCCCCGTCGGTTCCAAACCCCAGGCCGTCGAAAGAGAGACCGATGGCCGGGCCCTCCTCGCCGTTCTCGGCCAGGCAGCCGGCCAGGTGGGCAAAATGGTGCTGAATCCCGATTTTCTTTCCCGGCAGGCCCAGGGCATATTTGGTGGAAAGGTATTCGGGATGAAGATCGTAGGCCACGATTTCGGGTTGAATGCGGAAGAGCTTCTCGTAAATCTCCACGGTGCGTTGAAAATGGTCCAGGGTCTCCAGGTTCTCCAGGTCCCCGATGTGCTGGCTCACGAAGGCATAGTCATCCCGGGTCAGGCAGAAGGTGTTCTTCAACTCCCCCCCGCAGGCCAGAATCGGCCGGGTGGAGAAGGGGAGGCGGATGGGAAAGGGCGCGTATCCCCGGGCGCGGCGGAGCACGTAAGCCTGGCCCTTGATCACCGCCGTAACGCTGTCGTCGTACTGCACGAAGATGTCCCGGTCGTGAAGGAGGAAGGCATCGGCAATGCCCCGCAGCCGGGCCAGGGCTTCCTCGTTGTCTTTGGCGATGGGCTCTTCGCTCAGGTTCCCGCTGGTCATGACCAGGGCCATCCCCGACTCTTTCATCAGCAGGTGATGCAGGGGAGTGTAGGGAAGCATGACCCCCAGATATTTTTGCCCGGGCGCCACGGCCCGGGCGATGGAAGAATCCTTCTTCCAGGAGAGAAGGACGATGGGGCTTTCCGGGGATAGGAGGAGTTTTTCCTCTTCCGCGGTCGACCCGGCAGTGTTCTTTCACCGCGGCGAGATCCGGCAGCATGACGGCAAAGGGCTTGTCCGGCCGATGTTTCCGCCGCCGAAGAGTCTCCACCGCCGAGAGGTTCCGCGCATCGCAGGCCAGCAGAAACCCGCCCAGGCCCTTGATGGCCAGGATCTTTCCTTCTTTCAGGAGACGGATGGCGGAGGAGATCGGGTCCGGCGCGGGAATCGATTTCCCCTCTGGGTCGACGAGCTGAAGTTTGGGGCCGCACACCGGGCAGGCATTGGGCTGGGCATGGAACCGGCGGTCTGCCGGGTCCTCGTATTCCCGCCGGCAGTCCGGACACATGCGGAATCGGGCCATGGTGGTCTTGGGCCGGTCGTAGGGGATGTCTTCGATGATGGTGAAGCGGGGACCGCAGTTCGTGCAGTTGGTGAAAGGATAGCGGTAGCGGCGGTCCGGGGGTCGAAGATCTCCTCCCGGCAGGCCGCACAGGTTGCGATGTCGGGCGAAATCAGCTGATACTGGCCCTCCTCTTCCAGGCTCTCCTGAATTTCAAAGCCGCGAAGACCGGCGGGGGGAAGGTCCACGAACTTCAGGGATTCAATGCGCGACCGCGGAGGGGCCTGGAGAGGCAGCTGCTCGGTGAATTGTTCGACCGCTTGGGCGAGGACCTTCGACCTCGAGGTAGACCCCGGCCGAGGAATTTTTCACCCAGCCCTGCAAGGAATGCTTCTGGGCCAGGCTGTAAACGAAGGGTCGAAACCCAACTCCCTGGACGACCCCCTTCAGCTCGAAGGCCCGGCGCAGCTTTGAATTTTCGGAGGAAGAGCTTTTCAAAAGCAACCCTGTTTCTTCTCCTTGGGCAAATAATCTTCCGAAATTTTTATCTTATCATACCCATTTTTCCGGGAAACCGTCAATGATCCATCCCCTTGCCCTCTTCACCTTTTTGGATTCTCTTTCTCTGGGCAAAGAGCAAGCTTGTGGCCCGGAAGTCCCAAGCCTTTGGCGGATTGCGCGGAAAAAGCATCGGCGGGAAGATTATTTCGGATCATCGGATTTCCCGGAGTTTTCTTTTGCAATCCGCATTCCGCAATCGCATTCCGCAGATTGGGGGCGGGCCCATCGGGCGCCCGGCCGGGCGCCCCTACAACGGAATAACCCGGCTCTTACGGAAAGAACGGCTTGCCCGCCCGGCCCAGGAAGTGAGGCGCGCCTCATGGTTTTTTCGCGCAACGCCCTTGCTTCCGGGCCGGGCAATGCCTGAAATTCAATTGGGCTTACGCCTACTTGCCGAAAAGTGAAGGGAGCCTTTCCAGAAATCTGACCAAAGTCGATCGCTGGAAGGCCGTGCCCGGCCCGGGGGCGAGGCCGTGGTTCTCGGCAGGATGAGGCACGGATTCTTTCATCGGTCTAGGCGAAAACCTGTCGAAATGCGGAATTTGGAGTGCGGAATGCGGAATAAGAACCACAAGCCTATACCGCTTCATTCCCGATTCCGAATTCCGCATTCCGAATTTGAAGCGCCGATCCTGCCTTCCAACCACGGCCTTGCCCCCGGGCCACAAGAGAAGCCGTTTCAAAAGGACGTAGGGGCGATTCATGAATCGCCCCTACAAGCGGGGCCGCAAATGATGATTTCATGTTTTCTTGTTGCTTAAGAAATGATAAAAGTCTCTGCGCCCTCCAAGGATGAAGAAAAAATCAACCGCAGAGTACGCAGAGACCGCAGAGGCATTTCCTTGTAACGGCAATAAACATAAATCATTTTATGGATATGGAATCCTCTTTGCCTTTCGATCCTCCGGGGATCGAGACAGGAGGGTGAACGAAGAGGAGGCAGAGAGCGCAGAGATCATTCCTTGAAGCACTCTTGGCCGCTTTGACCTTCCGGGAAGGATGCGAAAAGGAGCCGTTTTCCCTTTGCATCCTGGCCTTGAGCTTTTGGCCATTTCTACCTCTGCGAGCTCCGCGACCTCTGCGGTTAAATTGTTTTAAGCAATCGGAGAATGTATTCGACCGCCGGGCCCACCAGGGCCTCCGTCTCCGCGGAGAGGTCGCGGTGAAAATCAAAGTCGTAGCCGCGGATCGACACGAGGTGCCCGGAGGGTTCGGAATGGTAAAGGGCCTTGAGCAGCGCCAGAAAAGCGGCCGGGGTCAAGTGGTGGGTGAAGGTAGAGGGGGTGTTCTCGGGAGATACCGGCGCACAGTGGAGGGCATCCACGTTCTCATACACATGGGCGTCCACAAAGATGACTTGCCGGTAACCCGCCACGGTTTCCAGCAGCTCGGGGGTCAATTGGGACAGGAATGCGGAATCGACCTGCACGCCCAGTTCCTCCAGACCGGTTTCGTCCTCGTTCAAGGGCTCTTGGCCCAGGCGCCGACGCAGAGCGTTGACCACGAAAAAGGCCACCCCGTCGTCCGCGCGATCAATATTGCCGAAACCGATGACCAGGGTGCGGGACATGGGACCCTCATGCCTCCCGGCGATCCGGGCTTAAAAAATAACCGGCGGGTGAAACTTCAGGCTCACCCGCCGGCGGTCGAGGGATACGGGATTTCATCAGGAACGGGAAATGCGGTCCAGGACCGTGCCGTCCGCCGCCACCAGGGTGATCTCCAGGGGCATCTTGCCCATGGCATGGGTGGCGCAGGACAGGCAGGGATCGTAGCAGCGGATCGCCGCTTCCACGCGGTTCAACACCCCTTCGGTGAGCTTGTTTCCGTCCACGAAAGCCCTGGCCACCAGGCCGGAGGCGGTGTGCATGGCCCAGTTGTTGTTGCCCGTGGCCACGATGAGGTTGACCCGGGTCAGCAGCCCGTTTTCATCCGTGCTGTAATCGTGGAAGAGGGTCCCGCGGGGAGCTTCGATCACCCCCACCCCCTGGCCCGGGACCCGGGTGGAGGGGGGTAGGCGCGAATGTCGGTGGAGAGGATGTCCCGATCGTCCAGCAGCTGGCCGATGCGCTCCAGGGCATAGACGAGTTCGATCAGCCGCGCGTAGTGATAAAAGAGGGACCCTTCCACCGGCTTGCCGCCGTTGATCTGCCTGAAGAGCTTGAACTCCTCATTGGCCATGGGCGTGCCGATCTTGTCCGCCACGTTCATCCGCCCCAGGGGCCCGACCCGGTACATCCCTCCCGGCCAGCCGAGCTTGCGGTAGTAGGGAAATTTGAGGAAAGACCAGGGTTCCACATGCTCGGCCACGTGGGACAGGTAATGCTCCGGCTTGAACTGGGCCACGAATTTACCGTGGGCATCCTTCACCCGGATCTCCCCGTCGTAGAGCTGCAGCCCGCCTTCCATGTCCACCAGCCCCATGTAATTGGAGGGGAAGGAGGCGAAGGAAGAGGCCAGGTCCTTGTTGGCCTCCAGCCAGCCCTTGCCGATGCCCACCGCCACCTTGGCGATTTCGATCATGGCCTTCAGTTCACCGGCGATGGCCTCGCGATCCTTGGGGGAGAGGGGCGCGTTGACTCCGCCCGGGACGGCAAAATTGGGATGGACCCGCTTGCCGCCCAGTCTCTCGATGATCTGCTGCCCGTAGCGGCGCAGGTTCACGGCCTTCAACGCCAGCTGCGGATTGGCCTTGATGATCCCGAATACATTCCGCTCGGCCGGATCGGCATCGAAACCCAGCACCAGGTCGGGCGCCGCCAGGTGGAAGAAGTGCATCCCGTGGGACTGCACCATCTGGCCCATGTGCATGAGCTCGCGCAGCAGCTTGGCCGGCCGGGTCGGCTCTGTCCGGGCGACCCCGTCGCAGGCCTTGGCCGAGGCCAGGTGATGGCTGACGGGACAGATCCCGCAGATCCGCTGGGTGATCTGGGTCATCTCGAAATAAGGACGCCCTTCGCTGAATTTCTCCAGCCCCCGGAATTCGTCCACGTGGAAAAACGTATTCTCCACTTTGCCCTGTTCGTTCAGATGGATCGTGACCCGCCCGTGGCCTTCGATGCGGGTGATCGGTTCGATGGTTATCTTGCGAGCCGCCATAATCTTTCTCCTTTAATCATAGACGAAATGTTCGGGTGGCAGAATCACCGGGGTGCGCCCGGCGAGCAGTTCCGACAAGGCGTAGAAAAACGCATCCGCGCGCGGCGGGCAGCCCGGGATAAAGAGGTCCACCTTGACCACCTTATCCACGCCCACCACCGTATCCAGGGGTTTTCCCAGCTCCGGGGAATCGGGAATGAGGCCGTCCGACCGTGGTCTCGGTGTCCAGGTAGGCCCGCTTCAGGGCTTCTTTGGTGCCCACCAGGTTGCGCATGGCCACGATGCCGCCGAAGGTGGCGCAGTCGCCCACTGCGATCAGGATCTGGCACCGCTCGCGCATCTGCTTGGCCACTTCCACGTTGTGGGTGTTGCTGATGGCCCCTTCCAGGATGCCCACGGTCACGCCCTTCTTTGGGGGGATGCTTCAGGTCCGTAACCGGACTCGAGGTAAATTCCACCTTTTCCAGCAACTGGACGATCCGTTCATCGATGTCCAGAAAGGACATATGGCATCCCGCGCATCCAGCCAGCCAGTCAGTGGCGATCTTGACTTTGGCCATCTTTGATTCTCCTTTCACTTGAGTTCCTGGGCTGCGCGAGCTGAAATCTCGTCCAGCGAAGTCGCGAGCTTCTTTCCCAGTTTCTTCGCCAGCAGGGAGATGATCTCCAGGTCCGGCTTGGCTTCTCCCCGGGGTTCCAGCACCCGGTTGATTTTCAGCAGCCGACCCTCCGTATTGGTCAGACTGCCGGCCTGCTCCGACCAGATCGCCGCCGGCAGCACCACATCCGCCCGCAGGGTCAGGGGGGATTCATAGCCGGCCTGGACGACGAGAAAGGCATCCTTGCCCGCTTCCTTCAGAAGGTCCTCCCCGTCCCAGCGCTGCTCTCCCAGCAGAAGATACAGGACTTTGGCTGCCGGGGGCTTGAACCCGTTATGGAAACCGAAGGCCGCTGCCGCGCGGGTGTTGACTCCCGGTTCCAGGGCCACGAAAGCGGCCTTGGAGGAGAGCTTTTTCAGGGCATTGGCCGCCTTCTCCGGGACTCCCGCGCCGTACAGCACGACCGGATTCGTCGCCCGCTGGGCAATGTCCAGGGCCTTGTCGATGTCGGTCATCTCCAGGCGCTGGTGGGCGAAGGGGGCGAGCCCGTTCTCCTTCCCGTCCACCACGATCAGCCGCGCTCCCCGGTCGACGGACCCCTTCACCAGGAAGGAAGCCACCGGCTGGTCCTTGACCGGGTCCACGCCGACCACCAGGATGAGATCGCTCTTCTGGATATCAGCCAGTGAGCCCTGGGTTTTTCCGGAGGCTTTGGGCGCCACCCCGTTGAGAAGGCCCACGTTGGTCACTTTCATTTCCTGGCGAAACAACTTGCCGAGCTGGTAGAGGGCCTCATTGGTGAGGCGGCTGGAAGTCAGCACCCCGATGTCCTGGGCCCGGGCGGCGCCCATGCGCTCGGCCACGGCCTGCAGGGCTTCCTCCCAGCTTGCCGGCTCTAGCCCCCCTCTTCGCCGGAGCAGGGGACGGGTCACGCGCTGACGCTCTTCGTTCAGGGGATCGAAACGGCCCTTTTTGCAGAGCCGCCCCCCGTTCATCGCCGCATCCCAGTCCCCCTCCACGCGCACCACAATGTCGCCGCGGGTGAAGACCTTCATGCCGCATCCCAGGCTGCACTGGCTGCAGGTGCTCTGGACGTGGGCCATCTTTTTATCCGGCCCCATGTACGCGCTTCGTTTGTCGAAGATGGCTCCGGTGGGGCACACCTGGGCGCAGCCGCCGCAGGAAATGCAGGACGAATCCCCGAAGGGAACATGGGTATCCGCCTGGACCATGGACTCAATGCCCCGTTCCCGCAGGTCCAGGGTGTGGTTGGCGGTGAGGTCGCTGCAGGAGCGGACGCACCGGCGGCAGAGGACGCACCGGTTGTGCTCCAGGAGGAGCTGCTGGTGGGTGGCGTCGATCGGGAAGGGCTTGGTGTAGGTGGGATACACCCAGTGGTCCAAGCGATACCGGTAGCCCAGGTTCTGCAATTCGCAGTTGCCGCTCATCTCGCAGTACATGCAGAAATGGTTTCTTTCGGAAAAGAGCATGTCCAGGACGAACTTCCGGGCCTCCACCAGCGGGGGAGTCTCCGTCTGGACCTCCATCCCCTCGGCGACGAGGGACGTGCAGGCCGGTTGAAACGCGGGCATTCCTTTCACTTCCACGAGACAGATCCGGCAAACGCCGATGGGAGCCAACGCCGGGTGGTTGCAGAGCGTGGGAATGTCGATCCCCGCCTCCTGCGCCGCCCGGAGGACGGTGCTCCCCGCCGGTGCGCTGATCTTTCGGCCGTTTATGGTGATATTAACCTTCTCCATCGTGACTCTCGCCTCCTTTATTCAAAATAACATATTCAGGGGAAAACAACTATGTCGGAGCGCAGATTCACCCCGGCGTCTTTCCCGCGGGATTTCCATTCTTCAGGAAATCGCCGCGGAAATTGTCCACCGCGCTCTTCACCGGCATGATCAGGGACTGCCCGAGGGGACACAGGGAGGTGGCCACCATGGCTTTACTCACGTTGATCATCCGCTCCAGGTCGGCCTCCGACCCCCGTCCCTGGCGGAACTGGTCGGCCAGGTCCAGCAGTTGATGCGTGCCCACCCGGCAGGGGGTGCATTGCCCGCAGGATTCATGGGCGAAGAATTTCAGGATGGAAAGAAGCATGTCCAGAATCGAGGCGTCTTCATCCATGACCAGGACGGCCCCGGACCCGAGGACCGCCTTGTTGTCCTTCAGGCTTTCAAAGTCCATGCGCACGTCGAGGAGGGCCTCCGACAGGAAGACCCCGGCCGCACCCCCCAGGAGAGCGGCTTTGAAACGTTTTCCTCCCCTCACTCCTCCCCCGAAAGAAAAAATGATCTCCCGCAGGGGGGTTCCCATTTCCACCTCGATGAGCCCGGGGGTCTCCACATGGCCCAGGATGGTGAAGACCTTGGTGCCGGGACATTTTTCCGTCCCGAACTTGCGGAACCAGTCGCTCCCGTGGAAGAGGATCTCCGGCACGTTGGCCAGGGTTTCCACGTTGTTCACCAGGGTGGGTTTCTGCCAGAGCCCGTGGGTGACGGGGTAGGGGGGCTTGAGGCGGGGATTGCCCCGCTTTCCCTCCAGGGATTCGATGAGCGCCGTCTCCTCGCCGCAGACATAGGCCCCGGCCCCTTTCTTGATCTCCAGGTCGAAGGAGAACCCGGTTTCCAGGATGTTCTTCCCCAGGAGATTGGACTGCCGGGCCTGATCAATCGCTTTCTGCATCCTGCGGATGGAAAGGTCATATTCGCCGCGGATGTAAATGTATCCTTTCTGGCTGCCGATGGCGTACCCGGCGATTTGCATGCCTTCGATCAGCTTGTGGGGGTCCCCCTCCAAAATCAACCGGTCCTTGAAGGTCCCGGGCTCGCCCTCATCGGCGTTGCAGATCACATATTTTTCCTCCCCGGGGGCTTTGCGGGTGAACTCCCACTTCATTCCCGTGGGGAAGCCGGCGCCTCCCCGCCCGCGGAGGCCGGATTTCTTGACCTCTTCGATGACCGCCGCGGGAGAGAGTCGGGAGGAGAGAATTTTTTCGAGCCCCCGGTATCCCCCGGAGGCCAGCACCTCTTCGAGGTTTTCGGGGTCGATTTTCCAGGCTTTATCCAGAACGATGCGCTTCTGTTCCCTCGCCAGCCCCAGTTGATAAGGTTCTCTGACGCCGGGTTTAATGTCCAGGGTGAAGTGTTCTATGTTTCGCACCACCCGCCCTTTGACCAGGTGCTCCTCCACGATCCGGGGAATATCCTCGACCTTTACGCGGGTGTAGCAAATTCTTTCCGGGAAAACGACCAGAATGACTCCCTGACCCACCACCCCGAGCGTTCCCGTCTCCAGGACCTTGATCTCCTGGTCGAGTTTGCGGGCCTGCAGCTGGTTCTCCAGGTGTCGTTTGACCTCGAAGACCCCGGCCTGCACCGTGTTCTGGTCCACCGGGATCAGAATGTGTGTGCGAAAGATGGTCATGCTCCCCTCCTCTTCTCCTCCAGGATTTCCCGGATCCGTTGCGGAGTCAGGTTGCCGTAGACTTCGTCGTTGACCATCATGGCCGGGGCGACCCCGCAGACTCCCAGGCAGGAAGACATCTCCAGGGTGAAAAGTTCATCCCCGGTGGTCTCGCCGAACTGGATGCTCAGCAGTTTCATCAGCTCCTGGGAGATGGTGGTGGACCCCATGAGGTGGCAAGGGGGAGACTCGCAGATCCGGATGATGAATTTCCCCCGCGGCGTCAGGCTGAACATGGTGTAGAACGTGGCCACTCCCTGGACGAAACTGAAAGGGAGCCGCAGGTGACCGGCGGCAAGCTGCAGGTCCTGCTCGGTCAGGTAATGGCGTTGGTTGGCATCCTGAAGGTCGTGGAGGATGCTCAGGAGGTTTTCCGGCGAAGGGTCATACTGCTGGATGATCTTCTGGGAAGTCATGTTTCACCTCGTCATGAAATTATACGGCTTCCGCATGGCCGATGTCGGCGCCCTCCCCGGCGGCGACCGCAGGCTGGTTCCGGTCGCAGTGCATGCACCGCCGGGCCTCTTCCATCACCTCTTCACGCAGGAACCCCAGATTGACCTCCAGGGCCAGGCTGCGGATTCTCTTTTCTACCTCTTCCAGCCGGGGGGTCTTGCGGGGGATGTTCTTCAGGTAGGCCTCTTCGTCATAGCTTACCGCCACGGGCTGGCGTTCCCTGGCGAAGAGGTTGCCCTCATAGCCGAAATGCCGGTCGATCTCCACGGCCGCTTTCCTCCCCTGAGCCACGGACTCGATGATGGTTGAGGGGTTGACCGAGTCGCCGCCGGCAAAGACCCCCGGCAGGTTGGTGGCCAGGGTGCGGGCATTCACTTCGATTTGTCCCCGTCTGTCCAGCTTGAGTTTCGATCCGTTCAAACCGCCGCTCAGCTTCTGGCCGAGGCAGAGGATGATCGTGTCCACGGGGATGGTAAACTCGCTTCCCTGGATCGGAACGGGTTTCCTCCGGCCCGATTCGTCGAACTCTCCCAACTCGGTCCGGATGCAGGTGAGGCCGGTCGCTTTCCCGTTTTTCCCCTCCACCTTTACGGGGTTCACCAGGAAATCCATCTGGATTCTTTCTTCGTCGGCTTCCTGTATTTCCTCCGGCCAGGCGGGCATCTCGGCCCGGCTGCGGCGGTAGACCACCTGGACCGACTGGGCTCCCAGACGTTTGGAAACGCGGGCGGCATCCATGGCCGTGGACCCGCCGCCGATGACCACCACCCTCCGCCCCACATCCACCTTTTTCCCCAGGTTCACATCGCGCAGGAAATCGATCCCCGAGAGGACCCCTTGCAGGTCGATTCCGGGAACGTTCAGGGGTTGGGGCGTCCAGGCTCCGGTTCCCAGGAATACGGCCTGGAATCCCTGCTTCTGCAGGTCCTCGACGGATTTCACCGGGCTGTTCAGGCGAATCTCCACCCCGGCCCGCTCGATCACCCCGATCTCCGCGGCCAGCTTTTCCTTGGGCAGGCGGAAGTCGGGGATGCCCAGCTTCATCATTCCCCCGGCCACGGGCATGGCCTCGAAGACCACGGGCCTGTATCCCATCCGGGACAGGTAAAAACCGCAGGCCAGCCCGGCGGGACCCGCACCGATGATGGCCACCCGCTCTTTCTTGGCGCTCTTGGGCGGCAGGAATCCGATGTCCTGCTCCACGGCCCAGTCGGCGAAGAGGCGCTTGATCTCCCGGATGGCGATGGCCTGGTCGTATTTGCCCCGGGAGCATTTTTTTTCGCAGAAGGCCGGGCAGACCCGGGAACAGGCGATGGGGAAGGGGTTGTTTTCCATGTGCCGCAGGTAGGCCTCCTGCAGGCGGCCTTCGGCCATGTAAGAAACGTAGGAAGCGGCGTCCACATTGGCCGGACAGGCGTTTTCGCAGGGGGCGTAAAAGAGGGCCGCGCAGACCCCCGCGCGGCAGGTCTGGTCCTGAATGTGCTCCAGGTACTCATGGCGGAAGTACTGGAGGGTGGAGATGACCGGGTTGGGCGCCGTCTGGCCCAGGCCGCAGAGGGAGGTGTTCTTTACCCAGTGGGCCAGCTTTTCCAGCTTCTCCAGGTCTTCCAGGGTCCCCCGCCCCAGGGTGATTTTTTCCAGCAGGTCGCGCATCTGCTTCAGGCCGACCCGGCAGGGGACACACTGGCCGCAGGACTCTTCCATGGTGAAATCCAGAAAATACATGGCCATGTTCACCATGCAGCTGTCTTCATCCAGGACGATCACCCCGCCGGACCCCATGATGGAGCCGATCTGCTTCAGCGATTCATAGTCGATGGCCGTGTTCAGATATTTGGGGGGGATGCATCCTCCGGAGGGGCCGCCGGTCTGGACCGCCTTGAAGGCCTTTCCGCCCGGGATTCCGCCGCCGATGTCGAAGACCAGCTCCCCCAGGGTGGTGCCCATGGGCACCTCGACCAGTCCGGTGTTGTTTACTTTTCCGGAGAGGGCGAAGACCTTGGTCCCCTTGCTGGTGGCCGTGCCGATGGAGGCAAACCATTCCCAGCCGTTGAGGAAGACGTGACGGATGTTGGCCAGGGTTTCCACGTTGTTGATGATGGTGGGCTTTTGCCAGAGGCCCTTGTTGGCCGGGAAGGGGGGCTTGGGACGGGGCAATCCCCGCTGTCCTTCGATGGAGGCAATGAGCGCGGTCTCCTCCCCGCAGACAAAGGCTCCCGCCCCCATGCGCATCTCCAGGTCGAATTCGAAGCCGGTCTCGAAGATGTTCTTTCCCAGGAGCCCCATCCGGCGGGCTTGTTCTATGGCGATGTTCAGCCGGTCGATGGCCAGAGGGTACTCGGCGCGCACGTAAATGTACCCCCGGCTTGCGCCGATGGCGTACCCGGCGATGGCCATCCCTTCCAGCACGGCATGGGGGTCGCCTTCGCAGACCGCCCGGTCCATGAAGGCCCCCGGGTCTCCCTCGTCGGCATTGCAGATGACGAACTTCTGGGGAGTGGGGTTCTGCCGGGCGAATTTCCACTTAACTCCGGTGGGGAAACCAGCTCCTCCCCGGCCCCGGAGCCCGGACTTGGTCATGATGTCGATGACCTCTTCCGGTTTCATCGTGTTGAGGATCGTCCCCAGGGCCTCGTAGCCCCGCTGGGCGATGTACTCCTCTATGTTTTCCGGGTCGATCCGGCCGCAGAGGGACAGGACGATCTTCTTCTGCTTCTCGAAGAAAGGGACCTGCTTCTGTTCCTCGACGATCTTGCGGGCTTCGGGGGTCGCCCAGAGAAGGGACTGAACGGGCCGGCCCTTGAGGAAGTGTTCCCGGACGATGGGTTCGGCATGCTCTTCCTTCAGGTTGATGTAGAACGACCCGTCGGGGTAGACCACCATGACCGGGCCGAGCTGGCAGGGGCCCATGCATCCCGTTTCGATGAGGTTGACCTCTTCGGTCAAGCCTTTGGCGTTGATCTCCTCGGTCAGTTTATCCTTAAACTCGCGGCTGTGGGAGGAGATGCAGGCACCTCCCCCGCAGACGAGAATATCCAGTCTGGATCTCATACCGTCCTCGCAGTCTATTTTTGGGTTTCGATCACGTAATCGGAAACCGGGTTGCCGTTGACCAGGTGTTCGGCTACGATCTTCCGGGCGATATCGGATGAAACGTCACCGTAGACGACCGAAGGCTTTCCTTCCACCGTGACCATGACGATGGGTTCTTTGGACGAGAGCCCCCGTTCCCCCGACTGGGTCACGATCACGTCCTTCAACCCTCTCCTCTCGATCTCCTCCAGAAAGGATTTCATGGTCTGCCGGGCGCCGGCGGCGATGCCGCTCGTTCCCATGCTGACCGCTACTTTCACCCTGGCCTTTCCGTCCCGGAGAAGCATATCTTTTTCTCTTTTTTCCCTGAGTTTCTTCAGGTCTTCGAGGTTCATTCTCTCCTCCTTTGATCGAATTATGCCGTTGGGATGTTGCTCTTGATTTCCTGGACGATCTGGGTCGCCTTGGTGGGATTCAACCGTCCGTACACCTCGTTGTCGATCATCATGCAGGGGGCCAGCCCGCAGGCACCGAAACAGCGCGCGGAAGACAGGGTGAAGAAACGGTCCACGGTGGTTCCCCCCATCTTGATGGCCAGAGATTTCTCCATGGACTTGATGATTTCCGAGGCGCCCTTCACATGGCAGGCGGTCCCCAGGCACACGTTGATCAGATGATCGCCCATGGGTTCGGTACGGAAAAAGTTGTAGAACGTGACCACCCCGTGCACTCTGGAAAGGGGCAGCCGGAGTTCCCGGGCCACGTACTTCTGCACGTCCTCCGGCAGGTAGCCGAAAATTTTCTGGGCCCGGTGCAGCACCTGAATCAGAGGACCGGCGACCTGCCGGTTGGCGTCGATGAACTGCTGCAGTTCCCGGTATCGGGCGCTGTCTGGTTGTTGAACCTGTTGCGTCTCCATAAAGGCCTCCTCTAGGGGTGAGATCCGCGCGATTCGCCGGGATCCCCGGGATAAGTCCGGCTCTTTCGAGGCTCCGGATCGACCGCGGGAAACGACTCTGCCGACTCCGGCTTCTTCCTTTCCGCAAGAGAGAAACGGAATCCCGCAGGAAATGGGAAGAATACTTTTCTCGTGAGGAAGAACGCGGAAGAATCGAAATCGTCGAGGAAAATTCTTCGCCGGGACGGGGTGATGGCTGGGATCATTTCAACGGCCAGATGCCTCTACGATGATCGACGGTCTCCGTCCGCTTCAACATCCTTATTTTTTCCCGAAGCGGGACATTCTCCTGCCGGCGGACCAGCCCCGCCGAACCAAGCTTTCCTTAACCATTTTAATTCTTAAGCTTTTCTTTCCTCGGTCGGCTTAAAAAAGCGATATATATATATCAAAAAAGAATTCATTTTGTAAAGAAAAAATTGTTCGGATCCGAACTTTTTTTGTCCCTAAAAGGCCCCGGGGGTGCCAAGTCCAAACCGGGGGAGAAAACCTTTTGAGACCTGTTCCGGCGCTCCAAAATCTCACCCCTGCGAAGAGGCGGGGAAAACCAGTTTCACGACCTTTCTTCCTTCTTTCCCCTGGAAAGCCAGCCGCAACTCACCCAGAGTCGGCTCAGCCAATAAAAAAACCGTGCGAGCCCGGCCGATATCCTCGGCCTGGTGGGCGTCGGAACAGACAATCCGGGGAATCACGGCCGAGGGGTCCCGGGGATTTACCGCTTGGGCAGCCTGATTTTTCCGGCCCATCTCCAGCGCGTCCGGCTCCAGATCGAAGGGGACGAACCCCAATTGGCTGATGAGGCTAAAGGATTCTTTGTCAAAATGGGCGGGAATGAAGAGCCCTCCCCGCTGGAGGACCTGGCTGCGAATCTCATTCAGCGAATAGTCGATGGAATTGATCAGCAGCCGCTCTTCGAATTCCAGGATGTTGCCCTCTTCATCCACGATGGGCTGGTCGCCGAAGAATTCCGGGTCGTTGGGAATCTCCGGGAGATGCTCGAGAACCACGGCCTCCCAGGCGCTCAGGGAAGGCCAGTCGGGAAACAGGGTGAGAAGGTGAATTTCTTCCCGGGACTGGACCTCCATGCCGGGGATGATTTTTAGACCGAATTTTTCGGCCTGATGCATCACCGCGGGAACGTTCTTGGCGATGTTGTGATCGGTGATGGCGATAAGGTCCAGCCGTTCCTCCAGGGCCCGCTCGATGATCCTGCGGGGAGAAAGATCAAGGCTGGCGCATGGAGAAAGGCAGGTGTGGATGTGCAGGTCAGCGTGATACTCCTTTAGCATCTCTCCCGAATCCCGAAAAGGACAAGGTTTTCTTGCCCCCCCATCCTCCCCCCCGGGCAGCGATCCCCTCGGCTTCTCAAGAGGGATCGAGCGCCCGGACCTTGGCGGCTCCATCCTTATTGTGCCCGGAAAGACCGGACCCGGGAATGACTCACATCAGGGAGAGGATCGATTGCCTGGCCAGGTTCAGGTAATCCGCCGGGAAGATGCCCATCTGAAGGGTGAAGAAGACGGTGATCAGAAGAGCAATGACCATTCCGGGAGAAAAGTCCAAACCCCCGGCCTGCTCCTTGTCGGGGCTGCGCATGTACATCATGACCGTCACGCGCAGATAAAAGTAAACCGACAGGGCGCTGTTCAGAACCCCGATGATGGCCAGACCGACGTACCCGGCCTTGACCGCCGCGCTGAAGATGTAGAACTTCCCCACGAAGCCGGCGGTGGGAGGAATGCCCGCCAGGGAAAACATGAAAATGGCCATGGCCGCCGCCAGGAGGGGATACCGGGAGGCCATCCCGCTGTAATCGCTGACCAGAATATTCTCCTCGCCCTTCCGGCCGTACAGGATCACCACCGCAAAGGCGCCCAGGTTCATGAAAGCGTAGGCCAGGAGATAGTAGAGGATGCTGGCCGTGCTGAGCTCGCTGGCGGCCACCATGGCCACCAGGATGTAGCCGGCATGGGCGATGCTGGAATAGGCCAGCATGCGCTTGATGTTCTTCTGGGCGATGGCCACGATGTTCCCCAGGGTCATGGTCAGGACGGCGAGGACCCACAGAATCCAGACCCAGTCGGTCTGCAGGGAGGAGAGGGAGTACAGGAAGACCCGCAGGAAAGCGGCAAACCCGGCGGCCTTCGGCCCGACGGACATGAAGGCGGTGACCGCCGTGGGGGCCCCCTCGTACACATCGGGGGTCCACATGTGGAAGGGCACGGAGGCGACCTTGAAACCGAAACCCACGATCAGGAGTCCCATGCCGATGAGCAGCAGGGGATCGGTGAAAAGGTCCGCCCGGCGGAGGAAATCATAGATCCCCTTCAGGTTGGTGGTTCCCGTGGCCCCGTAGATCAGGGCGATCCCGTAGAGCAGAAAACCCGCGGAGAAGGCGCCCAGGAGAAAATACTTCAGGGAGGATTCGTTGGATTTCGGGTTCGGTGCGGAAGAAACCGGCCAGGACGTAGACCGCCAGGGAGAAGGTTTCCAGGCCCAGGAAGACGATGATCAGGTCGGCGGCGGAGGCCATGAACATCATGCCCACGGTGGCGAAGAGAAGCAGGACGTAATATTCGCCGTGCTCGAACCCCTCCACTTTCAGGAACCGGATGGACATGAGGATGGTGAGGCCGGCGGTGACCAGGAAGATGACCTTGAGGAAGAGCGAGTAGTTGTCCAGGACCACCATGCGGTTGAAAGCATATTGGGATTGTCCCCAGAGGCTGAAGCAGAGGATCAGGGAAACGACCACGCCCGCCAGGCTCAGGTAAGGAATGACCCTCTGGCCTTCCTTTTTGACCAGGACCGTCAGCAGGAGAAGAACCATGGCCGTCAGGCTGAGGATCAATTCCGGCCCGATTACATTCCAGTTGATTGCGGGGATGACCACCTTCATTTATTTCCTCCGAATGAAAATGCCTACTTAGAAATTGGAATGTTGAATGATCAAAAATCGAAATTCGAATATCGAATATCGAAATAAGCACTTCATTCATGCCCATCATTCCAAATTCCAGTCTTCCATTATTCTCTTTGAATTTCTCCGATCTCTCGGAATTTGTTATTTGCCCGGCAATTGCTCCGCCTGGGCCAGCTTTATCTTTTCCCCTTCCTGCAACTGGAGGCCCGCCTGGTGCTTCTGCTGGACCTGGACCAGGTAGGCCTTGACCGTGGGCTCCATCCGGCTGAGGAAGGTCTGGGGATAGATCCCGATCCAGAAGATGAAGAGGGTCACGCAGGAGAGCACGAAGATTTCCCGCCCGGAGAGATCCTTGAGGACCCGGTTCTCCGGCTTGGTCAATTCTCCGAACATGACCCGCTGGAACATCCAGAGCATGTAGGCCGCGGCCAGGATGATTCCCGTGGCCGCGACCACCGCGTAGAGCCCGTTGGCTTTGAAGGTCCCCACCAGGATCAGAAACTCGCCCACAAACCCGTTCAGCCCCGGAAGCCCGATGGAGGAGAGGGTGACCACCATGAAGAAAGCGGCAAAGATGGGCATCTGCTTCCAGAGCCCGCCGAAATCTTCGATCATCCGGGTGTGCCGGCGTTCATAGATCATTCCCACCAGCAGGAAGAGGGCCCCGGTGGAGAACCCGTGGTTGAGCATCTGCAGGATCCCGCCCTCGATTCCCTGGAGGTTCAGGGCAAAGAGGCCGAGCATGACGAATCCCAGGTGGGAGACCGAGGAGAAGGCGATCAGGCGTTTCAGGTCCTTCTGCACCAGGCAGACCAGAGCCCCGTAGACGATCCCGATCAGGGCCAGGACGGAGACCAGGGGAATCAGCTGGAAGGAGGCCTGGGGAAAGAGGGGGATGCTGAAGCGCAGGAACCCGTAGGTCCCCATCTTCAACAGAACCGCCGCCAGGAGCACCGACCCCACGGTGGGGGCCTCGGTGTGGGCGTCGGGCAGCCAGGTGTGGAAGGGGAACATGGGGACCTTGATGGCGAAGGCCAGGCCGAAAGCCAGGAAGAGCCAGACCTGAATGTCCCGGGCCACCTGGAGGTTGTAGAGCTGGAGGAGGTCAAAGGTGTACTTCCCGGTGACCGCCCCGTTGTGGAAGTAGAGGACCAGGATGGCCACCAGCATGAGGACGCTCCCCACCATGGTGTAGATGAAGAACTTGACCGCGGCGTAGATGCGCCGTTTGGGGTTGCCCCACACCCCGATCAGGAGGTACATGGGGATGAGCATGACTTCCCAGAACACATAGAAGAGGAAGAGGTCCAGGGAGACGAAGACCCCGATCATCCCGGTCTCCAGGAAGAGAATGCAGATCATGAACCCTTTCACCTTGTCCTGGATGTCCTTCCAGCAGGCCATGACCGAGACGAAGGTGAGGAAGGTGGTGAGCAGGACCAGAAAGAGGCTGATCCCGTCGATCCCCAGGTAGTAGGTGATCCCGTATTCCGGGATCCAGGGGACCTTTTCCACGAACTGCATGGCCGCCGTGTCCAGCCGGAAGTTGAAGAAGAGGGGAAGGGAGAAGAGGAACTCCAGCAGGGACACGATGAGAGTGACCCAGCGGATCGTGTCTTTCTTCTCCTTGTCCAGGAAGAGGAGGACCACGACTCCCACCAGGGGAAAGAAGGTAATCAAGGTGAGAAGGGGAATTCCGCCAGGCTGCTCATGAAAACGGCTCCTTCCAAATGAGCGATCAGCTGTCAGCGGTCAGCTTTCAGCTAAAAATAAGGAAGTCTTAGCTGACCGCTGATCGCTGAAAGCTTATTTACTGTTTACCAAAAGATACCCGACCAGGAATACCACCCCCACCAGAATGGAGAGGGCGTAGCCCTGGATGTTTCCCGTCTGCAACCGTTTGAAAACCTCGCTGCCCCCCCGGGCCACCGCGGCCACGCCGTTGACCGTGCCGTCCACCAGGATGTCGTCGATGATCCTCCACAGGAAGACGGAAAACCGAATCAGAGGGCCCACAAAGACCCAGTCGTAGATCTCATCCACCCAGTATTTGTGGGCGATCAGGGAATAAGACGCGGGGTAGCGCTCGGCCATCTGGTCCGGGAGCCGGGGATTCTTGATGTACATCTTGTAGGCCAGGAGGATCCCCAGACCGGCGATGGCCATGGAGACGATCATCATGGCCACTTCGAAGCTGACCGCATGGTGGGCCGCCTCGGCCGGCCGCGCCCTGGGCACAAGACCGGGGCGAGGAATTCGTTGAACTTGTTCCAGCCCTCCACGATGGGGAAGCCGATGAATCCCCCCACCACGGAGAGGACGGCCAGGATCATCAGGGGAACGGTCATCATCCCCGGGGATTCGTGGAGGTGATGGGCCACATGGGGGTCCACCCGGGAGTTGCCGTGGAAGGTCATGAAGACGGCGCGGAACATGTAGGTGGCGGTCATGAAGGCGGCGACCGCCCCGATGAGCCAGAAGACCAGGCCGCCCTGGGTCAGAGCCTTCCAGAGGATCTCGTCCTTGGAGAAGAAACCGGCAAAGGGGAAGATGCCGGCGATGGCCAGGGTGGCGATGAGGAAGGTCCAGTAGGTGCGGGGCATGTGGGGCTTGAGGGCCCCCATCTTGCGCATGTCCAGTTCCCCGGCCATGGCGTGCATCACGCTGCCCGCCCCCAGGAAGAGGAGGGCCTTGAAGAAGGCATGGGTCATGAGGTGAAAGATCCCGGCGGTAAACGCGCCCACGCCGCAGGCCAGGAACATGTACCCCAGCTGGCTGATGGTGGAGTAGGCCAGCACCCGCTTGATGTCGTTCTGGGCCAGGCCGATGGAGGCGGCGAAGATGGCCGTGGCCGCCCCGATGATCGCCACGACCAGAAGCGCAGGCGGGAGCCAGGACGAAGAGCACGTTGCACCGGGCCACCATGTAAACCCCGGCGGTCACCATGGTGGCGGCGTGGATCAGGGCGCTTACCGGGGTGGGGCCTTCCATGGCGTCGGGAAGCCAGGTGTAGAGGGGAATCTGGGCCGATTTTCCGGTGGCTCCCATGAAGAGGAGGAGGGTGATCAGGGTAACGACCGTGCTTCCCACCTCCAGCTTGCCCGGGGCCGCGGCGAAGACCTTGGTGAAATCGATGGTCCCGAAGGTCACAAAGATCAGGAAGATGGCCAGGAGGAAGCCGAAGTCCCCGATCCGGTTGACGATGAAGGCCTTCTTGCCCGCGTCCGAGGCCGATTTCTTCTCATACCAGAACCCGATCAGGAAGTAGGAACAGAGCCCCACCCCTTCCCACCCCACGAACATGAGGAGGAAGTTGTTGGCCGCCACCAGGATGAGCATGAAGAAGACGAAGAGGTTGAGGTAGGTGAAGTACCGGGGAAAGTCCGGATCGTCATGCATGTAGCCGACGGAGTAGACGTGGATGATGAAGGAGACCCCCGAGACCACCAGCATCATGACCAGGGACAGGGGGTCCGACCAGGAAACCGATGTTCGCCTGGAACTCGCCGGAGAGGATCCAGGGATAGATGATTTTTTCCACCGAACGGCCGGCCGCGGGCAGCTTCAGGAGGGCCGAGAAGACCAGGAGGGAGACGAGGAAAGAAAGGCCGATGGCCGCGCAGGCGATGAAACCCACCGCCCTCTTGGACATCCGCCTGCCGAAGAAGAGATTGATGGCAAACCCGATGGCCGGAAACAAAGGGATCAAACCCACATAGTCCAGCATTCTCGAATCTCCTTGAATCAGTTCTCGTTAGCTCGTTACGCGTTATAGCGTTATCGTTACACGGCTATCCGGTTACTTTGAACTACGTAACCAGCAACGAGCAACTATGAGACTATCTGCTTACCATTTCATCAAATTCATCTCGTCCGCGTTGACCGTCTTCTGGGTGCGGTACATGGCCATGATGATGGCCAGGCCCACCGCCGCCTCGGCCGCGGCCACGGACATGACGAAGACCACGATGATCTGGCCGTCCATGGAGTTCAGGAAACGGGAGAAGGCCACGAAGGCCAGGTTGGCCGCGTTGAGCATGAGCTCGATGGACATGAAGATCACGATGGTGTTGCGCCGCAGCAGGAAACCCACCACGCCGATGCTGAAGAGGATCGCGCTGAGAATCAGGTAACTGGAAAGAGAGACCATTTCCGCTCCTTCTCTAGATTTCGCGTTTGGCCAGAACGATCGCCCCGATGATGGCCACCAGGAGCAGCACCGAGGTGATCTCGAAAGGAAGTAGAAAATCGGTAAAGAGAAGCTGGGCCACCACCTGGGTATTTCCCAGGGCGGCGACCTTTTCCGGGGGGAACTTCCCCTTGGCCCCCTCCAGAATGACGTGCTGGAAGACCATCCCGATCTGAATCAGCAGGGCCACGCCCAGAAAGATCCCCACCCCCTTCATCAGCCGGTTCCGGGCCACGAGCCGCTTTTCCTTTTCCAGGTTCAGGAGCATGATCACGAAGAGGAAGAGGACCATGATGGCCCCGGCGTAGACGATGACCTGGATGGCGGCGATGAACTCCGCGTGGAGCAGGAGATAAATCCCGGCCAGGGAGAAGAAGGTCAGGATGAGAAAGATGGCGCTGGCCACGGGATTGCGCTGAACGATGACCAGGATGGCGGTCACCACGGTGAACACGGCCAAGATGACGAAGAGGGCAGTTTCCAGCATGAGTACGGGCCTCCCTATTTCGGGTCGTAAGCGTGGAAAAGCTGATCCCGGTTGTAGATCAGGTCCTTCCGGGTGTAGTTGGCGGTCTCATAGTTGCCCCGCAGGAGGATCGCCCCGTACGGGCAGGCTTCCTGGCAGAAACCGCAGAAGATGCAGCGTCCCAGGTCGATCTCGTAGACCTTGGGGAAACGCTGGTGGGTGGGGCCTTCGGCCGGCTCCACCCGGATGCAATTGGCCGGGCAGACGGCGGCGCAGAGTTCGCAGGCCACACAGATGATCTTCCCCTCCGGGTCCCGGGCCAGCTCGTGCAGTCCCCGGAACCGGGGGTACATGACCATCTTCTGCTCCGGGTACTGGAGGGTGATGGGCCGGGTGAAAAAAGTCCGGAAGGTTAATCTCAGTCCTTTCAGCAACGGAAGTATCATAGGGGTCCTCGCAAAAAATTCTTCCCGCCTCTATTTGGAGAAGAGGATGATACCCACGGCGGTGAGCAGGATGTTCACCAGGGCCAGGGGGAAGAGAACTTTCCATCCGAATTTCATCAGCTGGTCATACCGGAAACGGGGGAAGGTGGCCCGAATCCAGATGAAGAAGAAGATGAAGATGAAGACCTTGATCAAAAACCAGATCACCGGGGGCAGGAAAGGCCCGTGCCATCCCCCGAAGAAGAGGGATACGGCCAGGGAGCTCACCACCAGGATATGGGCGTATTCGGCCAGGTAGTACAAGGCCGAACTTCATGGAGCTGTACTCGGTCTGATAGCCGGCCACCAGCTCGTTCTCGCACTCGGTCAGGTCGAAGGGGGTCCGGCTGCACTCGGCCACGGCGGAGATCAGATAGATGATGAACCCCAGGGGCTGGTAGAGGATGAACCAGACCGGAGACTGGGCCTCCACGATCCTGTTGAGGGAAAGAGACCCGACGATCATCAGCACCCCCACGATGGAGAGGCCGAGGGAGAGCTCGTAGCTGATCATCTGGGCCGAAGAGCGGATGGCCCCCAGGAGGGAATATTTGTTGTTCGAAGCCCACCCCCCCATGACCACCCCGTACACCCCCAGGGAGGAGACGGCGAAGAGGTAGAGCAGGCCCACGTTCACGTCGGCCACCACCAGGTCGATGCTCTGGCCCAGGATCTTGATGGTGTCTCCGAAGGGAATGACCGCGTAACTCACCAGGGCCGTGATGACGATGACCGCCGGGGCCAGGATGTAAATGATCCGGTTGGCATGGGGAACGATGATGTCCTCTTTGAAGAAGAGCTTGATCCCGTCGGCCACGGGCTGGAGCAGGCCGAAGGGTCCGACGCGGTTGGGGCCGAAGCGGACCTGCATGCGGCCCAGGACCTTTCTTTCCATGAGGGTCATGTAGGCCACGATGAGGAGCATGACAGTAAAGACGATCAGGACCTTTACCAGCGAAATCAGGAGATAAATAAGCATACCTTTTCCTCTTTCCCCGGAAGGGGAGCTACCTTTTCTCCAATTTCACGCGGGTCGTCTTCAAATCCCATCCGGTCAACTGGTTGGCACCGTTGCCCCCGAAATGGAAGGGGACAAAGAGAATGCCGGGGGCGGTTAGATGGGAGATGGAGGCTTTCAGGGCGATCTTTCCCCGCGGGGATTCTAAAGCAACGATTTGCCCTTCGGTCAGGCCGAGATTCTTCGCGTCGTTCGGATGGACCAGAACGAACCCCTCCCCCTGCAGCCGGGCCAGCCCCGGGCTCTGGACGGAAAGGGAGCCGGAGTGGAACAGGGTGGGCCCGGTGGCCAGAACGAAGGAGGAATCCGTTTTCCCCATTTCCTCTTCATATTCCGCGAAAATCAATCGGGCCTTCCCCCGGGGGAATTCCTTCTCGTAAAGGAAAGGCGTTCCCGGATGATCGGCGGAAGGACAGGGCCACTGGATTCCCGCAGGATACTCGGGTAAATCCAGGCGGGCATAAGTGATTCCCCCGTACAGGGGCACCAGGTTCCGGATTTCGTCGTTCACCTCTTTGGCGGTTGAAGGCCCCAGATTGGCGCCCATCTCCTGAGCCAGGCTCTGGAAGATCGAGAGGTCGGGCCGGGCTTCTCCCAGGGGCCGCAGAGCGGGCCGGACCCGCTGAACCCTCCGGTCCACGTTGGTGAAAGTCCCTTCTTTTTCCGCGAAGGTCACGGCCGGGAGCACCACCTGGGCCAGGGAGGCGGTCTCGGTCAAAAAACAATCCTGGACGACCAGGAAATCCAGGGAGGCCAGGGCTTTCTTCGTCCGGGCCGAGTCCGGGTAGGTAACCACGGGGTTTTCTCCGGCCAGGTAGAGCCCCTTGATCCTTCCCTCTTCGATCCCCTGAAGAATGGCCAGGGCCCCCATCCCTGTCCTGATCGGGAAGGGTCAGTTTCCAGGCTTTCTCGAAGCGGGACCGCTCGGCCGGGTCCCGCAAATCGGCATAGCCCGGGAGCAGGCTCGGGGTCACGCCCATGTCCAGCGCGCCCTGGGCATTGTTCTTTTCCCCCAGCACAAAGATTCCGCAGCTTTCCTTCCCGATCTTCCCGGTGAGAAGGGCCAGGTTGGCGGCCGCCTGGGCCAGAGCCGGGTCCTCCTTCCCCGAATTCTGTCCGACGGAGATCAGGATCACCCCATTCCTGGCCTGGGCAAAAAGACGGGCGGCTTCGGCCAGGTTTTCCGCGGGAACCCCGGTCTGGGCCTCTACCTTCTGGGGGGAGACCGATTTCAGGGCCGTTTTCAGGGCCTCCAGGCCCTCGGTGCGGGATTGAAGGAAATCTTCCCCGGCCAGTCCTTCCTTGAGGATGACCGCCATCATCCCGTTGACCAGGGTCACCTCGCTCCCCGGTTTCACCCGCAGGCTCAGGGCGGAGAACTTTTTGAGGTAGATGTTCCGGCTGTTCACGACGATGAGTTTGGCCTTGCGGCGCTTGGTCGCCAGAACCACCTCGGACTTGATCACCGGATGGGTTTCCGAGAGGTCGGAGCGCAGGGCGAGGATGACGTCGGCCTTGCGGATCTCGTTGATGGAGTTGGTGGAAGCGGCGATATCCCAGGGAATCCCTCAGGGCCAGGTGGGCGGCGTAACTGTACCCGCCTGCATGGTCGATATGGTTGGTTCCCAGAACTCCCCGGCAGAGCTTCTGGAAGAGGTAGAGCTCTTCATTGGTGAGGCGGGGAGAGGCGAGGCCGGCGAGAACGGACCCTCCCATCTCCGCCCGGATCTCGGTCAACCGGCGGGCCACCAGGGCCAAGGCCTCCTCCCAGGTGGCTTGGACCAGCTCTCCGTCTTTGCGGATGAGGGGAGAGGCCAGGCGCTTCGGGCTGTGGATGTACTCCCAGCCGAAGCGTCCCTTCACGCAGAGGTTCCCCTGGTTCAGGCCCAGGTCCTCATCGGCCCGGACGCGCATGACCTTATTGTTCTTCGTCCCCATCAGCAGGGTGCAGCCGACTCCGCAATAGGCGCATACCGTGCGGGTATCCTTCAGGTCCCAGACCCGGGCCTTGTGGAGCAAGATCCGGTCATTCAGGGCGCCCACGGGGCAGACGGAGACACACTGGCCGCAGAATTCGCAGTTGAGGGGCCGGTCGAGGTCGGTGGTGATCTCGGGTTTTCACCCCCCGGTTGACGAAGGAAAGCTCGTTCGCCCCCACCACCTCGTCGCAGATCCGCACGCACATGCCGCAGAGAATGCAGCGGTTCGGGTACCGCTCGATAAAGGGGGAGACGTGATCCACCGGCAGGTCGGTCTTCTCCCCTTGAAAGGGATTGTCCGCCACCCCGTACTCATACACCAGGTTCTGCAGGTCGCACCATCCGCCGGCATCGCAGACCGGGCAATCCAGGGGATGGGAGATGAGGATGAGCTGGAGCTGGATCCGGCGGGCTTTGATGATCTCCGGGGTGCTGGTCAGGATCTCCATCCCGTTCCGGACGGGGTTGAAACAAGCCATGAGGAACCCCCGGCGCCCCTTCTGCTGGACCACGCACATGCGGCAGGCCCCGTAGGGCATGAGCCGCTTGTTGTTACAGAGGGTGGGGATCTTGATCCCCGCTTTGGCCGCGGCCTCCAAGATCATCGTTCCCGGGGGAACGGAGACCTGCACTCCGTCAATGGTCAGCGTTACCATCTTTTCTTCTTTAGCCATTCCTAACCCGCTCTTTTAATGATTTTTCACCACAGAGACACAGAGGACACAGAGAAAAAACTGGAAAATTGGAATGATGGAATATTGGAAGAACCAATGGTTTGCCCATCATTCCATTGTTCCATTATTCCATTTTTCTGTGTCCTCTGTGTCTCTGTGGTGAATGTTTTATTCAATCGCCCAGAATTTACACGCCCGGATGCAGGACTTGCACTTGGTGCACAGGTCCACGTTGATCTTGGCCGGCTTTTTCTTCTCCCAGGTGACCGCGCCCACGGGGCAGGCCTTCATGCAGAGCCCGCACATCTTGCACTTCTCTTCATTCACCCGGAAGCGGATCAGGGCCCGTGCAGACCAGGGAGCGGCAGCGTTTGTCCCGGATGTGCTCCTCGTACTCGTGCCGGAAGTGGCGGATGGTGGAGAGCACCGGGTTGGGGGCCGACTGCCCCAGGCCGCAATGGGACATCCTCTTGATATGCTGTCCCAGGTCCTCCAGAAACTCCACGTCTCCTTCCTGGCCTTTTCCCCCCACGATGTCTTCGAGTTTGCTGAGCATCACCGTGAGGCCGGTACGGCAGGGGACGCACTTGCCGCAGGACTCATCCACGCAGAAGTCGGTGAAGAACCGCGCCGAGTCCACCATGCAGGTGGCTTCGTCGCAAGATGACGATCCCGCCCGAGCCCATGATGGCTCCGGTGGCTTCCAGGGATTCGTAGTCCACCGGGGTGTCCAGCAGGCTCTCCGGAACAAACCCGCCCGAGGGCCCGCCCAGCTGGGCGGCCTTGAATTTATTCCCCCCCTTGATCCCGTCCCCGATGTCGAAGACGATGGAGCGAAGGCTGATTCCCATGGGAACTTCCACCAGCCCGATGTTGTTCACGCACCCGGCCAGGGAGAAGACCTTGGTCCCCTTGCTCTTCTCCGTTCCCAGGCTGTTGAACCACTTGGCCCCGTTGAAGCATGATCTGGGGCACGTTGGCGAAGGTTTCCACGTTGTTCAGGACCGTGGGCTGGCCCCAGAGTCCGGCTTCGGCCGAGCGAGGGGGTTTGGCCCGGGGCATTCCCCTCTTCCCTTCGAGGGAAAACATGAGGGCCGTGGATTCGCCGCAGACAAAGGCCCCGGCCCCGGGATAGACAAAGGCGTCAAAATCGAACCCGGTCCCGAAGATGTCCTTTCCCATGAGGCCGTAATTCCGGGCCTGCTCGATGGCCCGGTTCACCCGTTTGATGGCCAGGGGGTACTCGGCGCGGAGGTAGAGATACCCTTCGTGGGAATCGACGGCTTTGGCGCAGATGGCCATGCCTTCCAGGACGGCGTGAGGGTCGGCCTCCAGGACCGACCGGTCCATGAAGGCTCCGGGGTCCCCTTCGTCGCCGTTGCAGATCACGTATTTCGGGAAACGGTCATATTTCCGGCATTCCTCCCACTTATCTCCCGTGGGAAATCCCGCGCCCCCCCGGCCCCGCAAGTCCGGATTCCTTGACCTCGGCGATGATCTGCCCGGGAGTCATCTGGGTCAAAGCCTGGTGCAGCGCCACGTATCCATCCTTGGCGATGTATTCGTCGATGGCTTCGGGGTCGATCAGCCCGCGGTTGCGCAGGACCCGCAGCACCTGGAGGCCGAAGAAGGGAATGTCCCTCATCAGGGGGATGGCTTCCTTCTTGACCGGTTCCTTGTAGAACAGCTTGGGAACCGGGCGGCCTTTCATAATGTGCTCTTCCACGACTAGGGGCATGTCTTCAGGGGTCACATGGCCGTAGAAGATTCCTTCGGGATACACCACCATGATGGGACCTTCGGCGCAGAACCCGTTGCACCCGGTGATCACCACCCGGACTTCCTGGTCCAGTCCCCGGGTCTTAAGCTCCTTCTCCAGCCGCTCCCGTACCTTGAAGCTTCCGCAGGAAACGCAGGCCGTGCCGGCGCAGATTAATATATGGGAACGAAATCCTCTAGCCGCCATCCTTAACCTCCTACCAGACGATTCACGAACCGGGCAGAAAAATTCGAAATTCGAATATCGAAATCCGAACAAATTCAAATTTTCAAAATTACAAACTGCTTGTTCGACATTTGGATTTACCCATGGTTGTTTCGAAATTCGAGCTTCGGATTTCGAATTTCCTTTACCGCCATTCATCAATCCATCGGGGCTACCCAACGGATCTCCCTATGAAAGGTTAAAAGGTTGTCTCACTTCCGATTGCCAGGGCGTATTTTTCCACGATCTTGCCCCCCAGGACGTGATCGGAGAAAATTTCCCGCATCTTGTCCGGGGTCAAGTCGACGTATTTCACCGGGGGCTCCCCCATCCGTTCCACGGTGATCATGGGCTCCCGGTTGCAGAGCCCGGCGCATCCCGAGGTTACCACGACGACGTCTTTGATGTCCTTTTTCTGGATCTCATCCAGAACCGCGGTCATGATCGCCCGGGCCCCGGACGCCAGCCCGCAGGTGCCCATGTGCACGTTGACCCTGGCCCGGTAGCCCCCTTCCCGCAGGGTCACCGCGGCCCGCACCGATTCCTTTATTTTTTTCAGGTCCTCGATGGATAGCTTGGCCATTCCTTTCCCCCTCCCCCTAAAAACCTTTCAATCCTTCCTCTCATCCGGACCATCAGTTCTATCCGGCATTTTGCGACATCCGTAGCCGCAAGCTCCCAAATGCTCCGATCCTGGTGTCGTAGGAAAGCTCCCAAATCCTCCAGCCCCGACTGGATGAGCGTCCGCAGGGCGGATACGACCTGGGGGGCATCCAGGGGAATCTCCCCCAGGTCCGCCTTGATCTCCCGAGTATCCAGGGAAAAGGTTTTGCCCTCTTTCCGGTGTTCGTAGAGGAGGTCCACTTGCGGATGACCGATCATCAGGGTGATCAGGGTATCCCGGATGTTCCCCAGGGGTTTCCGGTCGATGTGGCTGTGTTGAAAGGTGGCCCTCACTCTCGTTCCTTTTCCCGGACAGGACTGAATCCGGAGTTCCCCGTTGCTCATCCGGCAGGCCTCTGCGAGGAGCGGCAGCCCGAGACCCACCCGCCGGACCGTCTTGGTGGTGAAAAAGGGATCCAGGGCTTTCTGGACCCTCTCCTCGTCCATCCCGCAGCCGTCATCGACAATCTCGATGACCATCCGGTCCGCAGACATATCCTCTTCGACTCGAATCTCCACCCGCCGGGCTCCGGCGGCCAGAGAGTTTTCCACAATATCCAATATATGTAAGGACAGATCTTGCACGGGCGAAATCGGTTCATTTCCGGCCGGTGATTCCCATCTGATACAGTCGTCCCACAACCTCAAAGGCCGGCAGGTCGGAGAGGAGGATGGGAACTTGCTCCTCCTCCGCTTTGGCCAGGGTCTGCTTTTCCGGCTGCCTTCCCCCGATGAGGATGATCCCGGCCAGCTCCTTGAGCGTCGCCACGGCAATGATGTTCTGGTGGATCTGGAGGGTCACCCAGATATCCCCCGGCTTGGCATTGGCCATGACGTCGCTTAAAAGGTCGCTCACATATCCCTGACCGAACTCCCGGGAGAGTCTGGATAGACCCGCCACGGGCTTCAATCCCAGTTTCTCGGCAGCCTCCCGCAGGGTCATGGGGCCGGCCCCTCCTTCCGCTCAGCGGTCGATTTCGGCCAGGACGATGTCGATCGATCCGATGATCGCCACCACGTCCGAGATGAGCCGCCCCTGGACCATCACCGGCAGGGCGCTCAGGTTGATGAAAGAGGGCGGCCGGACCCGGAACCGCCAGGGCTTGTTCGTCCCGTCGCTGACCAGGTAGAATCCCAGTTCCCCTTTGGGGGACTCGATGCTGGCGTACACTTCCCCCGCGGGAGTGGGGAATCCGTCGCTGGCCAGGTGAAAATGATGGATCAGGGCCTCGATGCTCTCCTGCACCCGGTCCTTGGGCGGATAGACCACCTTGGGATCATCCGCCAGAATCGCGCCGCCGGGCATCTTGTCCAGCACCTGGCGGACGATTTCATTGGACTGGCGCATCTCCATCATCCGCACCAGGTACCGGTCGTACACATCGCCGTTCTTTCCCGTGGGGACGATGAAATCGTAATTCTCGTATCCGCTGTAGGGCATGGCCTTGCGCAGGTCCCAGTTCACGTTGGAGGCCCGCAGGATCGGGCCGGTCAGGCCCCAGTTGATGGCCTCTTCGCGCCGAGATGACTCCCACCCCCTGGGTTCGCTTCATCCAGATTTTATTCTTGGTCAGGAGCGTCTCGTACTCGTCCACGTGGGCGTTGAAAGTCCGGGTGAATTCCCGGCCCTTCTCTTCGAGCCCCTCGGGCAGATCCTGGGCCAGACCGCCCACCCGGAAGTAGGAAGGGGTCAGACGGGACCCGCAGATCATCTCGAACATGAACAGGATCTCATCCCGTTCCCGCAGGGCATAGAATAAGGGAGTCATGGCCCCGATGTCGTGGGCATGGGTCCCCAGCCAGAGGAGGTGGCTGGAAATCCTCTGCAGTTCGCTGAGCAGGACCCGGATGGCCTGCGCCCGGGGAGGAACTTCCAGTCCCAGGAGCTTCTCCACCGCCAGGACATAGGCCAGGTTGTTGGACATGCCGGCCACGTAATCGAGCCGGTCGGTGAGAGGAATGCACTGGTGGTAGGTCTTGTTCTCGGCCAGCTTCTCCAGACCGCGGTGGAGGAACCCGATGTCCGGGGTGGCCTTGACCACCACCTCGCCGTCCAGCTCCAGGATCACCCGCAAGCACACCGTGGGTGCTGGGGTGCTGGGGTCCCATATTAAGGATCATGGTATTGTTGTCGCCCATCTCCGTCCTTCTCCATCGCCCGGGATTTATCATCAGCCCCGGAGCGGATAATCTTTGCGCAAGGGGGTATCCCTGCCACTCCGGGGTGAGCAGAATGCGCCGGAGGTCGGGGTGTCCCGCAAACGTGATCCCATACATGTCAAAGGCCTCCCGCTCCAGCCAGTCGGCAGCTTTCCAGACGGAGAAGACGGAGGCGATCTTCGGGTCGGTTCCCGGCAGAGAGACCTTCAGACGGAGCCTCAGCCGGGTTCGGGTCGAGCAGAGGTGATAGACTACCTGGAACCGGGGTTCCCGGGGCAGATAATCGACCCCGCAGAGATCGATCAGGAAGTCAAAAGCCATCTCCGGGTCGTCGTGCAAAAACCGGCACAGGGGCAGGAGGTCCTCGGGCCGGATTTGCAGGGTGGTCTCCCCCCGGAAACGCGGAGACTTCGAGGACCGCTTCGGGAAATTTCTTTTTCACCCGGTCCACAACGGTTGCCAGATCCATGGTTCCTTACCTTTCCAGCAGCTTCTCTCTGCCGATCTTCTCGTGGAGCTTGATGATTCCGTAGAGGAGAGCTTCCGGCCGGGGAGGACACCCCGGGATGTACACGTCCACCGGGAGGTACTGGTCGATCCCCTGAACCGTGGCAGTAGGTGTCGAAAATTCCGCCGGTCGAAGCGCAGGCTCCCATGGCGATGACCCATTTGGGTTCGGGCATCTGCTCGTAGATCCGGATCACCGCCGGGAGCATCTTTTTGGTCACCGTCCCGGCCACGATCATGAGGTCCGCCTGGCGGGGAGAGGCACGAAAGACCTCCATCCCGAAGCGGGCCATGTCGTACCGGGCCGCAGCGGCGACGATCATCTCCAGGGCGCAGCAGGCCAGCCCGAACCCCGCCGGCCACAGGGAGGAGCGCCGGGCCCAGTTGACCAGCTTCTCCAGGGAGGTGGTTAAGACATTGTTCCCCAGGTGAGTTTCTATTCCCATTCCAGGGCTCCTTTTTTCCATACGTAGATGAAGCCGACGAGCAGGATGGCGATGAAGACGGCCATTTCCACCAGGCCGAAGATTTTCAGGTCCCGGAAGATCACCGCCCAGGGGTAGATGAAAATGGCCTCGATGTCGAAGATGATGAAGAGCATGGCGATGATGTAGAACTTCACCGAAAAGGGACTGCGGGCCTGGCCGACGGGGTCCATCCCGCATTCGTAGGGGATCATCTTCTGGGGGGTGACCTTTCGCTTGCCGATTAAGGCGGAGGCGACGAGGACGAAAAGGGCAAACCCCACGGCCAGAACGAAGAAGATAAAGATGGGGAGGTAATCGATCAGCATGGATTCATTCCCCTTCGGAAGAGAATTTTCCCGGATGGGAAGCAAGAAAGCGCACCGAAGCGCTGAGGGTTAAACGACATCCCCTAACCATTCATCAAAAAATTGTCTATAATATTTTTGTGAAAAAGGCAACCCTTAATTTGGCTGAATGCAGATTCAGCGCAAATGATTTATCAAAAGAAGAGGGCTCCTGTCAAGTTTTTTTATTCTTGAGCCCCCATTCAGGGGGGGCGGAAGGATAACGCCCAGGGGGCGGAAAATTTGCGGGGGCGGGATTCTGCTACCAAAAGGATAGCTTGCCGCCCCGTTTTCTCCTATGCTATACATCATGCCTCGATTCGGAGGGAAAGATCAAGGAAGAGCCATGAAAAAAGAAAAACTCTCGGTTCAGGATAAAAGGCTTCTGGCGCAGATCCAGGGAGACCTTCCGCTCTCCTTGACTCCTTTCGCGGAAGTCGCCCGGAGGGCAGGCTGGAAAGAGGAGAAACTCCTCCCCCGGGTCCGGGGATTCGTCCGCCGGGGAATGATCCGGCGGTTGGGAGCCATCCTGCGCCATCAAAAGGCGGGCTACCAGGGAAACGCCATGGCGGTTTGGAAAGTCCGGGAAGATCAGGTCTCCCGGGCGAGCCGGCAGATGGCCTCTTTTCCCTCCGTCAGTCACTGCTATCTTCGGACTCCCCTTCCGGAATGGCCCTTCAACCTGTACACCATGATTCACGGGCGGAGCGAAGAGGACTGCCGCCGGATCGCCGGGAGAATTTCCCGGAAGACCGGGCTCAGGCTCTACCGGCTCCTCTTTTCCCGACGGGAGCACAAAAAATCGAGCATGACCTATTTCTGAAAACCACTCGTTTTCCTTCTCAGACACTGAAGGACCTAGGTGTTTTCCCGGGGTTGTGCGCGGGAAAAGAGGCCATGCCGGTAACCCCGCTACCCTTGTAGGGTGGTATTGTCCCGCGAACCGCGGGAGCCCCTACGGCCCCGCGGAAGGGTATTGCATTCTGACCAACATCTTGGTAATCGTTGCCCAGCAAGCGATCAAAGGAAAAACGGCCGGGTGCGAAGGGAGAGGCCCTCGGGATATATTTAAATTTCAAAGCCTTAGGATGCGCGAAAATCCATCTCCCGGGAGCCGAAAAATCTCTAAAAAACTCCTTGACAATTTTTTCCCGGATATGTTAGTAAAACTTTGAATGAATATTCATTCATCAACGTTGAAAGGGAGGACTGCAAGGGAGATTGGATTGGATCCGGGAACCTGTTATCATGAACTGAGTCACCGGGGATCTGGATCCAATGGAGGAAAATAAGGATAAGAGGTTCTACCGTCAGTTTGCGCGCTACAGCGCCATCGGCCTGGAGATGGGCCTCTCCGTGGCCATCGGGGTGGCGATCGGATATTATCTGGACCGATACTTCCAGACCAAACCGTGGCTCACCATCATTTTCCTGATTCTGGGTGTTGCCGCAGCGTTCCTCAGCCTTGTCTCCCTGGCCAAAGAGATTGACAAAGGAGAGCGAAAAAAGTAATCTCCCCCTGTCACCGGGGCAGCAGGAAGCCCAGAAGCTGATTTCCATCGAGAAGCGCAGCGCCCAGATCCTGGTTCTCTTTTTTCTGGCGAGTCTCTGGTTTCAAAGCTGGGCCGTCTCCCTGGGAATCATCCTGGGCGGGGGAATCGCCCTGCTCAATTTTCGCTGGCTCTGGCGCATCCTGAGCGGGTACCTCTTCTCCGGGAAGAAGTATTCCCTCTTTCAGCTGGTGGGAAAGTTCTTTGTCCTGCTGGTGGTCATTTTCGTGGTGATTCGGTACGTCCGGGTGAACCCGGGGGCCTTGGTGGCCGGAATCTCCGCCGTGGTGTTCGGAATCGTGATCGAAGCCGTCCGACAATCTCTGGGGACTCATAGAAAGGGAGCATGGTAATGGCCGGACACGCCCCATTTACCTGGTTCCACTACATCCCGGGCGTTGGAAGCCTGCCGCATCAGGTCTCCATGGCCCTGTTTGTGCTGATCCTTATTTGCGCGCTGGCCTACGCGGGCTTCAAGAAGGTGGCCACCGGGCCGAGGGAAGAGGCCCTGGTTCCCTCCAGCCGTCTGACGGTCCGGAACCTCTTCGAACTCTTCACCGAGATGGTCCTGAAGTTCCTGGATGACATCGTCGGCCACCGGGGGAAAGAGTTCCTCCCCCTGATCGGGACGCTGGGGTTCTTTATCTTCTTCTCCAACCTCCTCGGCCTGGTGCCGGGCTTTCTGCCCCCCACGGACAATTTGAACACCACCCTGGCCTGCGCCCTGGTGGTCTTCTTCGCCACTCATTACTACGGGCTGAAGACCCACGGGATCAAGTATCTCAAGCATTTTCTGGGACCGGTCCTGTGGCTCGCTCCCCTGATGCTGCCCATCGAGATCATCAGCCACCTGGCCCGGGTCCTTTCCCTCTCCATGCGTCTTTTCGGGAACATCATGGCGGACCACATGCTCCTGGCCCTGACCCTGGCATCCCCCTTGATCCTGCCCCTGTTGCTCTCCCCCCTGTCGCTCTTCCTGGGGGTTTTCGTTTCGCTTATTCAGACGTTCATCTTCATGCTGCTCTCCATGATCTACATCTCCTTGGCGGTCGAGGAGGGGGAACATTGAAGAGCAATTTAGCAAGGTAGCAATCTAGCAATGTAGGATTGGGAAAGATATTTTATAAAGAAATGGGAGGTAATAGAGAATGAGAAGAAAAGCGATATGGATCTTAGCCCTGACTTTGGTATTGAGCCTGACCTTTGCGTCCTGGGCTTTCGCCGCCGAGGAGGCCCTGGGCCAGGAGGCCAAGAAGTTCATCGGCCTGGCCTGCGGTCTGGCCATCGCCATTGCCGCCCTGGGAGGAGCCCTGGGGCAGGGCCTTTCCATCTCCAAAGGCCTGGAAGGCATTGCCCGGAACCCGGAAGCTCAGCCCAAGATCTTCATTCCCATGATCGTCGGCCTGGCGCTGATCGAGTCCCTGGTCATTTACGCGCTGGTCATTTCCATTTTGCTTTTTACCAAGCTGTAGGCCAGCCCCGGCCTCACGCCCATCTGGCCCCGAGGAAGCACAGGGGCAGCGAGACGCCTTGCCCCATCCCCCCGTTGGGGGGAAGATCTCCCCGGGCCCGGCGGTGTGGGGGGGAAGGATTCCAGCCACCAGTTCGGTCCCAGGGACCAAGCCCGAGATCGCCGCCCATCCTGCAACCCATGGCCTCGGAGGAATGGGGACACCCTGAAGACCGAAAGGAGGGAATGAGATGGACGCCGTTGTCCTTTACAATGTTTTTCCCCAGGAAACCTTTGGGGCGCTCATCGCCGTTTATTTTTACCTCACCGGCTTGAGCGCCGGATCCTTCGTTCTCTCCACCATGGCCTTTGTCTTCGGGATGGAGAAGTTCAAGCCCATCGGGAAGATCGGGGTGATTCTGGCGACCCTGTTCCTGGTCATGGCCCCGTTGGCCCTGCTGGTTCACGTGGGCCAGCCTTTCAAGTCCTGGCATCTCTTCGTCCACCTGAACATTACCTCGCCGATCACCTGGGGTTCTTTCCTGCTGACCCTGTACCCGATCAACTGCATCATCTACGGCTACTTCATGTTCAAGGGGAATAAGCGTCTGACCCGACTCTTCGGGACCATCGGGATCCCCCTGGCCATCTTCGTCCACGGGTACACGGGTTTCATCCTGGCCCTGGGGAAAGCGCGGGCCCTCTGGAACACGGCCCTGATGCCGTTCCTCTTCCTGGTCTCGGCCATGGTCTCGGGAATCGCGCTGATGATCCTCATTTCCATGGTCAAAGACAAATTCTTCTCTAAAGAGAAAACCATCAACCGGGAGCTGGTCTTCGGCCTGGGGCAGATGCTGGCGGCCATGATCCTCATCGACCTCTTCCTGGTCCTGAGCGACGTCCTGGTCCTGCTGGTCTCCCATGCGGAAGCCCAGGAGGTGGCCCATCTCATCCTGACGGGGAAATTCAGCGTCTACTTCATCTGGGTGGAGAACGTGCTGGGAAAGATCATCCCGGCCTGTATCCTTCTGATTCCCCGTTTCCGCAATCTGGCCACGATTACCATTGCCTCCGTCCTGGTCGTGGTGGGGATCTTTTTCATGCGCTATGTGGTGGTCCTGGGGGGCGAGTTTCTGCCCCTGGTCTGAGGTTTGAAGGAGCTTTCCATGAAGATGACCCGACGCGATTTTTTGAGATTTGGATTTACCAGCGCCGCAGTCGCCGGCCTCGGCGGTTCCCTGACCGGCTGCTTCAGCCCTCCTGCTGAAGTTCCCCGGAGGGTGATCCGCACGGCGGGAAAAGCCGCGAGCGTCCCCAGCACCTGCCTGCTGTGCCCGGCCGGGTGCGGAATCATCGGGGAGGTCCTGGACGGGCGGCTGGAGAAGATTGTGGGGAACCCCAGGCATCCCAACAACCGGGGACGGCTCTGCTCCCGGGGGCATGCGGGGATCAACACCCTGTATGACCCGGACCGTATCCTTCAACCCCTGAAGCGGTCGGGGGGGAGGGGAGACGGAAAGTGGACCCGGATCACCTGGGACCAGGCTCTGGAGGAGATGGCCGAGAGATTCACGGCGCTCAGGAGGGGCGGAAGGAACGAGGCTCTCTGGGTGGAAATGGGGGCGCCGGGCTCGCAAGAACTCATGGCCCTGGACTTCCTGAAGGCCCTCGGCTCGCCCACGGTCTTTTCCGAGGGGGACGCCCTGGGGGTGAACGAACGGACCGCTCAGATGTTGACCTGGGGGGCGGAAGCGCCGGTCTGCGATGTGGCCCGAACCCGCTACATCCTCAATTTCGGCGCCAATCCGTACGAGAGCGACGAGCTGTATATTCCCCTGGCCCAGAGGATCATCGAAGGGCGAACGGCCAACGCCGCCAAACTGGTGACCTTCGACGTCCGCCTCTCCAACACCGCGGGCCGGAGCAACGAATGGATCCCCCTCAAGCCGGGGACCGACGGAATCGTGGCCCTGGCCATGGCCCACTCCATCATCCAGCAGGGGCTCCATGATAAAGAGTTTCTCTCCCGCTGGACCAATTACCCCCTGCCCAGACTGGTGGAACACCTGGCTGGGTACACCCCCGAGCAGGCGGAGAAGGTCTCCGGGGTTAAAGCGGCGGACATCAAACGTCTGGCCGCCGAATTCGCCCAGGCCAAACCGGCAACCGTCCTAGCCGGGCGGGGAGTGAGCGGGCATCAAAACGGCGTCCAGAATGAGCGCTGCATGATGCTGCTAAGCGCCGTGGTGGGCTGCATCGATGTTCCCGGAGGATGCTGTCTGCCCCGCAAAATGGACCTGGGAGAACCCCGGTGGAAGAGCCCCTTCTCTTCTTCCTTCCAGGCCCTTACGGCGATGAAAGAAGGAAGGGGACAGCCGGATATTTACCTGTGCTACCTGGCCAACCCGGCCTACGCCATGCCCAACACGGCAGAGGTCATCAAACTCCTGAAAGATGAGAAGAAGGTTCCTTTCCTGATCGTGGCGGACACGCACCTGACGGAGACCGGGGCATTGGCCGACCTCCTCCTTCCCATGACCACCTACCTGGAAAGCTGGAACCTGGAATCCCGGCCGGCCATGGGCCTTGTGCCTTTCGTCAGCATTCGTCAGCCGATGGTCGCTCCCCTCGGGAAGTCCATGTCCCTGGGGGACGCCCTGACCGGATTGGGCAAACGGCTGGGAGAGGACCTGCAGAAGGCTTTCCCCTACGCCAACAGCGAGGAGTTCATGGAAAAAACGGCCGCCCGGATCGGCGGGCTGGCCAAAGGGGGAGGGCTGGAAGGCCTGAAGAAAGACGGGGTGTGGTTCGATCCGGCGGCCAAACCGGAGTATCGCACCTACGAGAAGAAAGGCTTCCCCACGCCCTCCGGAAAACTGGAAGTTTATTTGGCCGGACTTCAGGGAAAAGGGCTTCCTCCCCTGCCTTCCTATATCCCCCTGAAAGCGCATCAGGAGATGAAGGAAGCGGATTTCATCCTGGCCGTTTACCAGCCCAATGTCATGACCCAGCGCCTGGCCAACTCCAAGTGGCTGGCGGAAATTCTCCATGCCAGCCCCCTGTGGATCAACCTGCGCACCGCCCAGGCCATGGGGCTGAAGAACGGAGACCGGGTGAAGATCACCTCCCCGGTGGGAACTCTGACGGTTCCCGTTCGCCTGACCCACGGGGTCCACCCCAAAGTGGTGGTTCTGCCCGAGGGGCTGGGCCACTGGGAACTGGGGAAGATTGCCAGGGCGAAGAAATATAAGAGCAGCGATTTTGACACCCATGAGCTCTGGTGGGAGCAGGAAGGAAATGGGGTCCACCCCAATACGGTGATTCCGGCGCAATTCGACCCGGCGGCCGGGGGAGCGGCCTGGAATGACACGGTGGTCACCTTGACCAAAGTCTAAGGAAAGATATTTGAAATTCTCCCCCTTCAATGCTCCCCGCGAGGGGGGACGCCAAAAGAGAACCTTCAATCCGACTCCGAGGGCAGGCCATGAAAATTCCAGCGTTACCGAAACTCTCCAAGCGCACCTGGGCTTTGATCGCCGCGGGCCTGGTGATCCTGGCGGCCATTCCGGGCCTCGGGGTGATCCGGTTTACCACCAGCCACCCCTTCTTCTGCCTGAGTTGCCATAAGAATCAAGACCCTATCGATATGTGGCTCCCCTCCCGGGTCCATCCGGCATCGGTGGGCTGTGTAGATTGCCATACCTCCGAAAACCATTTCATGGCCCATAAATTTTCGGCCAGCGACGACGTGATGAACCAGAAATGCATGAGCTGCCATGCCGCCATCCCGGGCGGAGAGCAGATGGACCTGGACAAGGTGAAGATCGTTAAGATCTCGCATAAGCAGCACACCGATAAAAAGGTCCTGTGCATCGACTGCCACCGCAACCTGGAACACGACAAGGGGACCCCCCGGACCAACCGGCCCACCATGGAAACGTGTTACCAGTGCCACCAGTCCCATCCCCGGACCCAGGCCTGCGACAAATGCCATCCCATCAACCTGGTGTACACGAAAAAATAGGATCCGTGTCAGGGTAAGTGTCAGTAGGGGCGATTCGGTGAATCGCCCCTTTTTTTAACCGTCCCCGTTCATTAATTTACATCCCCTTTCCAATCTGGTATCATCCTTCTAACCCGTTTTGGATTCCCTGCTCCTGCATAGTTTATAAATCCTTTTCTCTGTACTACGGTTGTGTAAAATCTTTAATTTTTGTTAAGATTTTTTCATGAATCTTTATCCGTGTTGATCCGTGTTCATCCGCGTCCCATCAGGGTTTTATTCAACTTTAGGCATTTTAGGCATTTCGAATTTTAGGCATTTTTTATCTTGTTCATCTGTGTTTATCTGTGCCCCGATATAAGATTTTTTGGTTGCGGCGCAGCCGCGCGGTGTTCTCTGTGCCCTCGGTGGCAGAAATTCGGAGGTCTTCCATGCATTCCATCTTCATCGGGTCCACGGGGGGAGGACCGGGCCAGACCCTGGCCACGTGGGCCCTGGCCGTCCGGCTGAAAGAAAAAGGCCTGAAGGTCGGTTTCTTCAAGCCTTACGGCCTCCTTCCGGATTCAGCGATCTCTTCTCCCGGCAGCCTTTGCGACCCTGACGTCCTGCTTTTCAAGGAGGTCTTGGAAATTTCCGAGCCGGACGAGATCCTCTGCCCCATTTCCCTCCCGGAGAATCAAGGCTCAGCGGAGATTCAAGGCGAAGAACTCATGGGGAAAATACAGAAGGCCTTCCTGGAGGTCTCCCGGGGAAAAGATGTGGTTTTAATCATGGGAGGCAAGGAAATTTTTTTTGGGGAAGGGGGTCCCGGCCTCTCGGACGGCGCATTGGTCAAGTCTTTTGAAGCCTCCGTCCTGCTGGTCGATCGCTACCAGCGAGATAACCTCACTTTTTATTCGGTTCTTTCTCTGAACTCCTTCCTGGATGGACACGTGAAATCGGCCATTCTCAACCATGTGGCTCCGGATAAGATGGACCACGTGAAGACCAAGGTGGTTTCCTTCCTCCAGCAGAAGGGCGTGAAGTCGGCGATGGCCGTTCCGGAAGACCCCATTCTGGCCGCCCTCACGGTTTCCAGCGTAGCCGACATCACCGGGGGGGAAATCCTCTGCGGTGCTCAGGGAGAAAGGAATTTAGTGCAGACGTCGACCATCGGGGCCAAATACCTGGAAGGCCCTTTCTCCCTCTTCAAACAGGTGTATAACAAGGTCATTCTGGTGGGTTTGAACCCCGATGAAAAACCCGTGACCGGAATCATTTTGACCGGAGGAAAAAATCCCAGTGAAGGGGTAGTCAAGGTGGCGCAAGATCAGGGGATCCCCCTGATTCTGACCCGGGCGGACACTTTTCAAGTGATGGATCGTCTGGAAAAGGCCAAACCGGCCTTGACCTTCAAGGACGAATTCAAAGTCCACCGCTTCCTCCAATTGATCGATGAGGTCAATGGCGGAAGCCGATGGGTGGAAAACCTTTTATAAATTCGAAGCACGAAACTCGAAAAAATTCCGAATGAACGAAGCACAAAATTCGAAACGAAAGTTTGATGGTTTCGTAAAGAGTCGTCACTCCGGTGAAAACCGGAGTCCAGAAGTTTGATAACTCCTTGAAAGAGCTGGATTCCGGCTTTCGCCGGAATGACGGGGAAAGGGGCTTTTGAACTTTATACGAGTTCATCAAGTTTGGAAAATTTGAATTTTTGATTTGTTTCGGATTTCGATATTCGGATTTCGAATTTGGTTAAATTCTAGGCATTTTAGACACTTTGAATTTTAGGCATTTTTTTTATGCCCTGGCTCAAACGCATCAACTCCATGTCCCAGAGCGAAAAGGAGGGCTTGTACCGCCTGCTCATCCCCCCTTCGCTCTTTAAGAGGTTCCAGATCAATCCTCTGACTTTTACGGATTATGACGGAAATCGGTTGGTCCGTTTCTACTGCCCCGAGCGGGAAGAGACGGTGATGATCGAGGTAAAACGCAGACTCGACGACCCGGATCCCATCTACTCCATCCAGGCATCGGACGGGCCGGACTATACCCTGGTGAACTGGGACTTTCTGATCGTGAACGATCCCGACGGCGAGCGATTCAACATCGATGTGAATGAGAAGGGACGGGACACCCTGTGGGGGAGGGCTTCCCGCAACCTGTCCGAAGAGATCAAAGCCCTCCAGGCCGGCATGGCCCCCGGTCAGGTCCGCAAAGGTCTGGGGATGACTCGGGAGGTCATCACCGGCCTGGAATATTTTGCCAAGATTTTAGATATTAAAACCATCAGCCTGGAAGCGCTCTTTTATCACAATGCCATTGTGTATGAGCGATGCGGGTTCACCTATTTCGAAGGCTTCAAGCGAATGACCCGGATCCACCAGGCTTTCCAGTCCGGAGGAAAGCTTTTCAAGCTGCTCGACGGATCGAACCCCTTCCGCCAGCCGGGATTCGAGAAGACCGTCCGCGGCCGCTCCTGGGCCATCCACGACGGGGTGGTCAGCGAGATCGACGACGAAATCCTCGACGAAGGCTGGTATTCCCCCAAGATGTACCTCCTGGTCGGCCAGCCCCGCACCGCCACCACCTTCCCCGATGCTGTTTATTAAATCCAGAATGGAAAAACATCTTAGGGCGTGCCGCCGGGCAACCTGCTAAACGGTTCTACCCCCGGTTTATACCCTGAACCCAGGGGCGGCTCCCGCTGATGCTGCCCTGTTTTCAATGATGCGTGAGAGAGGGGGGACGTACATAAGTTTATAAGTTGTATGCCAGGGGAGGGGGGAAGAAGATCCGGGAGAGAAGATTTACTGAGCTAAATCTTCGATCATCTTCATGCTGGCTTTGGGCACGCGGGTGAACTGGATGCCGGCGGTCACCGTTCCGTTGGACTGGAGGCGGACCACTTTCCCGTGGGCTTTCCAATCTTTCAGGGGCTCTTGATCCGATTCGAGAAGAACCCGGAAGGGCTCGCAGGGGATCTTGCCGCCTTCCAGGGCGATATCCGAAAGAAACGCTCCCCCGAGGCTGATATTCTCCATGGTCGCCTGGCCCGTATCCCGGCGGTAAGGGGTTCTGACCGAGTAAATCCCGATCTTCAGGGGAAGCTGGAGAGACATCCGCGGCCAGCGCCTCTGGTGTTTATAGTTTGTTTCCTCTTCGGGCAGCTCCTGGGGAATATTGAGGAAAGGATAAATCGTCTTGCCCCATTCCTCCGGGTCCGAGCTTTCCTTGGGCAGGGCTTCATCGGCTCCCCATTCCAGGCAGCGGCGGGAATTCCGGCTCTTGGCCGAGCAAAGGATCTTAAAATCCCGCTGATCGGTCATCCTCCGCAGGGACCGGATAATCTCCATGCAGGGAATATCCGCAATCTCTTCATCGAGGATCAGAAGGTCCGGAAGGGTCTTGGAACACGAAATCAGGACGTCGCCCCCGAACCCCACCCGTTCCAACTCCACCCTTCCATCCTCCGAGAGGAGCCGCTGAAGTTGGGAAAAGAGATGATCATCGGAAGTCCCCACCAGGATTCTTTTCTTTTCCAGCGAAAGGTGGTCCACGGGGAGATTAAACTGCTTCATGAAGTTGATCAGGCTCTCCCGGTTGATCATTCGTTCCCCGGTGATCGGGTTTTTCTTGCCCTGGAATATGCCCTTGTCGAAGTTGCGGGAAATGGTTGACCGGGAGATATTGACCAGGCTGGCCGCTTCTCCTGTGCTGAGAAATTCTTTTGAGGTCATACCCTTTTCCTTTGATGGAAAAAGTGAAGTCTGGAGGTGCCGACCGGTTTGCTTTTCCCTGGAATGATTCCCGGTGTAGGAAACGGGGAAAAGCCAGTTTTTCGAAAATATTCTACTATCTTTTAGATAACAGCAAAAAAGGAATTTGTCAATTTTTTTTACCCTTTGCCGGGGAAAAAATTTTTTGGGTCCGTCCGGGTTGCGGACTTTCCTTCTCCGCTTTCCTGAGAGCCCTCCTTTTCCCTCCATTGCCGGGAGTTTTCCCGCAAGCCTCGTGGAAAGCCATTCCTGGGGCAGAAATATCAAGGGGGGAAATGAAAACCCGCGCTGATCTTTTCCAAGAAAGAGAAATATCCTTGAATTGTTATATAGGATGACATAAATTTTATCGCCTTGGTCATTCCGGCCTTGACCCCCTATCAAGTACGGGGCAGGCTCCGGAATCCGGTTTTTCCCTAGATTCCCGCTTCCGCGGGGATGACAGCTTTTGGTGGAATTTATGTCGCTGCGTTTGAATACAGGCTCAACTGCCTTGAATATTTTTGGGTCAGGGGTTCAAATAGAATGACATTTTATGTCATTTCTGTTTTAAAAAATGGTAAATTTATTTACACTTGATTAATATTTTTCAAAAGATTTTTTATTTTTCCAATCATTTCAATTAGCTAAAAAAATCTTAAAAAAAATATTTTTGGCCGAATAATTGCTAATCAAGGGTTAGAAGAATTTGAATTCGTGGGGTGAAAATAACGCGGGAGAGGGAAAAGAGATTGGGGAAAAGAGGGTTTGGTGGTTTTAGTGGTGTGGGTTCTTTCATGAATAAATGGGTCGGCTTGTTTTTGTGGATCATGATGCTGGTATTTCTGGCGGCCATGCAGGGAAGGCTCTAGTCAATTCCTTTCGGTACACCCCCGGCGCTACCGGAGGCCTGTGCCTTTGGGCTTCCTTTTCCCCACGATCCGCCGGGTATGAATCTGCCCCGCATGATTTTCTTAAAGTAAGCTCCCGCCTCCGCTGGAAGACTAAGATCCTTCCGGATCTTTTCCTTGCCCCCCCGGTTCTTGAAAAAGGAACCCTTCGTCGAAAAGGCTCCGGGAGGGGAGAGAGGAAGGCTCTTGGGGTTCAGGCTGGAGAAATTCGGATCATCATCCTGAGGCGGTTTTTCTTCCATTGGATCGGGCCTGTCCAGGAGAAACTCGCGGGGTGAGATCGTTTTGCTCCGTCTTCCCTCTGGAGTTACTAATGAGGCCATAATTATCTGGACAGGAATTCCGTCTTTTAATCATCCTGGATTCCGGCTTCCGCCGGAATGACAACCAAGAACCATGCCTTTCTAATGTTCGTCACTCCGGCGAAAGCCGGAGTCCAGTTCGAGGTTTTCAAAAGGCAACCCCCTCCAATTAATGTTTAGACTATAATGGACTCCTTAGTATTTCCTCGCGGGCCTCTCTTTGCGGAAAATAGGCGGGAAGGTGATTAGAAAAACAGGAACCCGCCGAGCCTGATGATCCAAATTCCTCCAGCCTGAACCCCAGCGGGTAAACTGGGGGTGGGCAAGCCGGATCTTTTACTTGACACCCTTCCTCTCTTTTTTCCATAATAGATTTGGAAATGGAGAAGGAAGATTTTAACGGAGGTGTTTATCCGAAGAAAAAAGGAGGACCCCCGATGACCCGATTTCTCAGCAAGTGGATCGCCTGGTATCTGGTTGTGGCCATGTTCGTGATCGGAATCACCCCCCGCGTGTACGCGGGGTTCGCCCCTTCCGAGGTCATCGGCCTTTCCCCGGCGGAGAGGACGGCCGACCTGGAAAAGGTGCAGAAGTTCCTGGAGATGAAGATGGTCCGGGAGCGGCTGAAAGAATTCGGCTACACCGCGGAAGAAATTCAATCCAAACTGAGCCAGTTGAGCGACGCGCAGGTTCACCAGCTGGCCCTCAATCTGGATGACCTGAACGTGGCCGGAGACAGCGCCCTGGGAATCATCATCGCCCTGCTGATCATCGCCATCCTGGTGATCGTCATCCTCCAGCTGATGGGCCACCAGATCATCGTCAAGAAGTCCTGAGACTCAGACGCCCTTGGTATTTTCATCCCGAGATCGATTCTCCCGGAAGGATGCAGGAAGGAGACTCCCTTGGCGGGGAGTCTCCTTCCTGCTGGTTGTCCTTCTATCCTTCTTCTATTCCTGCGCCGGCCCATCTTCGAACCTTTCCGGGCAGTCCACCCGGGTCATTGACGGAGTTCCCTTTTTCCCCCAGGAGGAATACCAGTGCGGCCCCGCGTCCCTGGCCGGGATTCTGAATTACTATGGATGGAAGGTTTCCCCCGCGGAGATTGCGGCTGAGATTTTCAGCCGCCAAGCCGGGGGGACGCTGGACATGGATATGGTTTTTTACGCCCGGAAGAAAGGACTGAGGGCTGAAAAATACAGGGGAACCTTCGAGGATTTGCAGGCTCAAATCGATTCCCGGCGGCCCCTCATCGTCCTGATCGACCAGGGTTTTTGGGTTTACCAGAGCCATCACTTCATGGTTGTGGTGGGGTATGACGAGGGAAGCATCATCGTCAATTCGGGAAAGGAAGAGCGCAAGTTCATATCCCGGGATTCATTTTCGAAGACCTGGGAGAAAACCAAATTCTGGACTTTACGGATCACCCCCCCATGAAGAAAAGGACTTTGCTTTTGCTCTATGCGCTATGCTCTTTGCTCTTGGCGACGGCCTGTTCCTTCCCCCGGGTCATCGTCCTGAAGGACCCCCTGACCCCGGAGGAACACCTGAACCTCGGGGTCACCTATGAGCAGCAGGGAGATTTCGACAACGCCATCAAGGAATACAACCTGGCGGCCAAGAATCTTCCCCGGGCCAATCTTTACCTGGGAAATGCCTATTTCCAGAAGAGGGAATGGAAGGAGGCCGAAGATTTCTACCGCAAGGCCATCGAGGCAGAACCCGACAACGCCGACGCCCACAACAACCTGGCCTGGCTGTATTACACCCGAAAAGAAAATCTGGACCAAGCCGAAAGGCTGGCGCAGAAAGCCGTGGAGTTGAACCCGGCCAAAGGGGATGTTTACCGGGATACGCTGGAAAAGATCAGGGAATTGAGAAAGACCTTCCCTAAGTAACCCGCAAGGCTCAGTTTTCGACCTTTATGCCCGGTGCTCCTTGCTCTATGCTGAGGATACCTTTCATCCATCCTGCATGGCTGACTTCCTGAGGGCGCGCGTCGCCTGCCTCCCTTCTCTGCTTTGCATCTACGGTAAGCGAGGGCCACGAAATGAGACGGCAATAATTTGACAGCGTTTTTTCCCCCGGGAAGGCAATTTCTTCATTCCTCCTCACCTGAACTTCTAATAATTAAGTAAAAACATATAGTTAAATAGATGGCATGGGATGGCATGCAAATTGCTCAATTATGTACCGAACGGTCCTGGCCTGCTATCCCTGGTGGCCGTGGGGCAAAACCTGAATTTCTGTTGATGCGTCCGTCCGACGGGCCCCGAAAAGAAGGGAATCCGGGGGACGCTCCACTTCCATTGCACCTCCAAAAGCGAATGCCCCTGGCCTCACCAGGCTGTCCGGGCCGAAAAAACAGGAGGTGAATTCATGCTCCCTCAACAAGAAGTCCTGTCCCTGATCGACCGGTACACCCAGGCCAGCGCCTACCAGGCCCTTCACTGGGAAGGCACATTAGCGGATTACCTGAAGGTCGTAAACGAAAACCCCGGTATTCTGCGGGATTCCTTCCAGCGGATTTACGATCTTATCATTGCCTGCGGGACGGAGGAGTTTGTCGAGAACAAGGATAAGCTCACCCGCTACCGGTTCTTCTCCGACCCGGACAACGGGGGAGTCGATGCCGTCTTCGGCCTGGAAAGGCCGCTGATGCATCTGGTCAACGTCTTCAAGTCGGCCTCCCGGCACTACGGGACCGAGCGCCGCATCCTGCTTCTCCACGGCCCGGTGGGGTCGGCCAAAAGCACCATCGTCCGCCTCCTCAAGAAGGGGCTGGAGGCCTACTCCCGGAAGCCGGAGGGGGCGCTGTACACCTTTTCCTGGCACTTTCCGGACTCGGACAAAGGACAGATCAATGAACCCTGCCCCATGCACGAGGAGCCTCTGCACCTCCTTCCTTCCGCGGTCCGGGAACCTTTGATCCAGAGCCTCAACACCAAAATAAACGGCCGCACGAAAATAGCCGTCGACGCCGACCTCTGCCCCTCCTGCCGCTTCTACTACCGCACGCTGATGCAGAAGTACTCCGGGGACCTGAAGAAGGTTCTCGATCACGTCCGCGTCCACCGCCTCATCCTCTCCGAGAAGGACCGCGTCGGCATCGGCACCTTCCAGCCCAAGGACGAGAAGAACCAGGACTCCACCGAGCTGACCGGCGACATCAACTACCGCAAGATCGCCGAGTACGGCTCCGACTCCGACCCGCGGGCCTTCAACTTCGACGGCGAGTTCAACATCGCCAACCGCGGCATCATCGAGTTCATCGAGGTGCTCAAGCTCGACGTGGCCTTCCTCTACGACCTGCTCGGCGCCTCCCAGGAGCACAAGATCAAGCCGAAGAAGTTCGCCCAGACCGACATCGACGAGGTGATCATCGGCCACACCAACGAGCCGGAGTACAGGAAGCTGCAGAACAACGAGTTCATGGAGGCGCTGCGCGACCGCACGGTGAAGATCGACATCCCCTACATCACCCGGCTGTCCGACGAGATCAAGATCTACGAGAAGGACTACAACCCCAACCGGGTCCAGGGCAAGCACATCGCCCCGCACACGATCGAGATGGCCGCCATGTGGGCCGTGCTGACCCGGCTGGAGGAGCCGAAGAAGGCCAACCTGACGCCTGCTGCAGAAGCTGAAGCTCTACAACGGCAAGACGCTGCCCGGCTTCACCGAGGACAACATCAAGGAGCTGCAAGGACGAGGCCGCGCGCGAGGGCATGGAGGGCATCTCGCCCCGCTACGTCCAGGACAAGATCTCCAACGCCCTGGTCTCCGACGAGGCCGAGGGCTGCATCAACCCGTTCATGGTGCTGAACGAGCTGGAGGCCGGCCTGAACCACCACTCCCTGATCACCAGCGAGGAGCAGCAGAAGCGCTACCGCGAGCTGCTGGCCGTGGTCAAGGAGGAGTACGAGGACATCGTCGAAGAACGAGGTGCAGCGGGCCATCTCCGCCGACGAGGACGCCATCAAGCGGCTCTGCGCCAACTACATCGACAACGTCAAGGCCTACACCCAGAAGGAGAAGGTGAAGAACAAGTACACCGGCCAGGACGAGGAGCCCGACGAGCGGCTGATGCGGTCGATCGAGGAGAAGATCGACATCCCCGAGAGCCGCAAGGACGACTTCCGCCGCGAGATCATGAACTACATCGGCGCGCTGGCGATCGACGGCAAGACGTTCGACTACAAGACCAACGAGCGCCTGCACAAGGCCCTGGAGCTGAAGCTCTTCGAGGACCAGAAGGACTCGATCAAGCTGACCAGCCTGGTCTCCAACGTGGTCGACAAGGAGACGCAGGAGAAGATCGACGTGGTCAAGAGCCGCCTGATCAAGAACTACGGCTACTGCGAGGTCTGCGCCACCGACGTGCTGAACTTCGTGGCCTCCATCTTCGCCCGCGGCGACGTGAAGGACGCAAAATAAGAAAACCGCCAGGCGCAAGGGGTAAAGAGCATAGAGCAAAGAGCGTAGAGCAGAGAGCAAAGACCAAAGATCCGAGAGCAAAAAAACATCCCTTCAGCCTCGGGCGTGATTCGAGGGGCAAAGGGAAGCAGGAAAGAGCTTTGTACCAAGCCAACCGCATCGAGCGTGACCAGGGCCGATTTAAAAAGATTGTCCGCGGGGCGATCCGTTCGGGAATCCGGAAGTACATCTCCCACGGCGAGCTGATCGGGCGGAAGGGAAAAGACCTGGTTTCCATTCCCTTGCCCCAGCTGGAGATTCCCCGGTTCCGGTTCGGGCAGAACCAGAAGGGGGTCGGGCAGGGGGAGGGAAACCCCGGAGACCCCATTGCCCTGGACCCGGACGGGCCGGGCCAGAAGCAGGCCGGATCAGACCCGGGAGACCATATCCTGGAGGTCGAACTGACCCTGGAAGAGCTGGCCGAGATCCTGGGGGAGGAGCTGGCCTTGCCCCGGATCGAGCCCCGGGGAAAGAAGAACATCGTCGCCCAAAGGGACAAGTACAAGTCCATCGCCCGGACCGGCCCGGAAGCGCTCCGGCACTTCAAACGCACCTTTCGCCAGGCTCTCCGCCGGCAGATCATCACCGGAACCTACGACCCGGCGGAACCCAAAGTATGGCCCGTTAAGGAAGATAAGCTCTACCGGTCGTGGAAGACCCTCCCGGAACAGGAATCGAACGCGGTCGTCATTTACATGATGGATGTCTCCGGCTCCATGGGGGACGAACAGAAGGAACTGGTCCGGCTGACCTCCTTCTGGATCGATACCTGGCTGACCTCGCAGTATAAGGGGGTGGAACGACGCTTCATCATCCACGACGCGGCCGCGCGGGAGGTGGACGCGGAGACCTTTTTCCACACCCGGGAGAGCGGCGGGACCCGAATTTCTTCGGCTTACGAGGTCTGCCTGAAGCTGATGCGGGAGTCCTTTCCCTCCCAGGATTACAACCTCTACCCCTTTCATTTCACGGACGGGGATAACTTCAGCGACGACGACGAGCAGGCTCTGAAACTACTGTCCGAGATTGTTCCCCAGGCCAATGTCTTCTGTTACGGCCAAGTGGAGGGGGCGTACGGCTCCGGAGGATTTCTGAAGCAGATTCAAGAGAAGGTGAAGGAAGAAGAGAAAGTCCGCACGGCAACCCTGCGGGGCCGGGAGAGCATCTACGATGCCCTGAAAGCCTTTCTGGGAACCGGGCGGTAAAGCAAAAAAATGGAATGATGGAATATTGGAATAATGGAATGATGGGTAATACAATCCTTTCCCCAGTATTCCATCATTCCATTATTCCATCATTCCGGTTCTCTATGGGTGGCTCTGCCGCGCTGGGTCCTCTGTGGCTCAATAAAAGAAAGGAAGACGATTTGCTGAAACATTCTCCCGCCCAAAAATTCCCCTCGGAGCTGAAGAGGATGAAGTATGAGATCCAGGACCGGGCGAAGGAATACGGGCTGGATTTTTTCTCGGTCATCTTTGAAGTCCTCGACTACCATGAAATTAATGAGGTCGCGGCTTACAGCGGCTTCCCCCAGCGTTATCCCCATTGGTCCTTCGGCATGCAGTTTGAGGAAGTCTCCAAAAGCTATGCCTATGGACTGTCCAAAATCTATGAGATGGTCATCAACAACGACCCGTGCTATGCCTACCTCCTCAAATGTAATAACCTCATCGACCAGAAACTGGTGATGGCCCATGTCTTCGGCCACTGTGACTTCTTCAAGAACAACCTTTATTTTTCCCACACCAACCGGAAGATGATGGATGAAATGGCCAACCATGCCACCCGGATCCAAAGGTATGCGGACCGTTACGGGACCCAGGCGGTGGAGGCCTTCATGGATTGCTGCCTTTCCCTGGAAAACCTCATCGATCCCCACGCCACCTTTATGAAAAGGCGGGACGCTGAGGAATCAGGAGACCGGGCCTTTGTCTGGTCTCCGGGGTCCGGGCATGAACACGGATCCTTCCCCTGCGGCGGGGAGGGGAAGTCAAGCTGCACTCCCGATGGCTGTTCGTCCGGCTCCGGGAACTGCCCGGGCGGACAGGCCAAAGAGGAAACGCAAGGAGCGGACCTCTTCGCCGATGACGAGGACGCGGAGCGGGTTCCAACCCGCCGGCTCCACAGCAAGGGGTACATGGACCGCTACATCAATCCCCCCGATTTTCTCAAAGCCCGGGCCGAGGAATTGAAGGCCAAGCGGAGAGAAAAAAAGCGCTTTCCCGAGACCCCGGAGGGAGATGTTCTGCTCTTCTTAATCGAATCCGCCCCCCTCAAGAACTGGCAGAGGGACATCCTTTCGGTTCTCCGGGAAGAGGCCTATTATTTCCTGCCCCAAGCCCAGACCAAGATCATGAACGAAGGTTGGGCCACGTACTGGCATTCCCGGATCATGACCGAGAAGATTCTAAAAGATGCCGAGGTGATCGATTACGCTGACCATCACTCCGGAACGCTGGGCAGTTCCCGGGTTCACCTGAACCCTTACAAGCTGGGGGTGGAATTATTCCGGGATATTGAAGACCGCTGGAACAAGGGACAATTCGGGAAAGAGTATGAGGAGTGCGACGACCTCAGTGTCCGGGATACCTGGGATAAGAAAGCAGGCCTGGGAAGGGAGAAAGTCTTTGAGGTGCGGCGGCTGTATAATGACCTGACCTTCATCGACACCTTCCTGACGGAAGATTTTTGCCGGAAGCACAAATTTTTTGTATATGCCCAGGAGGAAGAAAAAAAGGCCTGGGTGATCCAGAACCGGGAGTTTTCCCAGATCAAGAAGATCCTCCTTGACAGCCTGACCCATATGGGCCAACCCATCATCCGGGTCATCGACGGGAACTTTGAGAACCGGGGAGAACTCCTTCTCCTCCACGAGCATGAAGGGCGGGACCTCAAATGGGACTTTTCCCGGGACACCCTGGTCAACCTTCAACGGCTGTGGAAAAGGCCGGTTCATGTGGAAACCAGAAAAGAGGGGAAAAAAGTGCTTTTGACCTATGACGGGGGGGAACATCGAGAGAAATCCCTTGATTAGCGCCTAACCTCATTCCTCTATCTATGAGGGTGTGGGGATTTAAGATGAACCCTGATCATGCCGATAAGGTTAATGCAATGAACAACTCCCCCCGTTTCCCAAACGGGAAGGAGGGGAGGGTAAGAGGGAGAATAGAGGAAATATGGCCAAGGCCGAACATATTATCACCCAGCTTCAGAGAGGTCCATTCGGACAGGCGGGAGAGATCCTTGCCGAAGATGGGGACCTTGAAGTCCGGGTGCAACTGGCCGACTGGGACCGCCTGGGCTGCCGGCTGGAGAAGCTGGAGATGAAGGGCACCCAGGGCCATTCCCTGAAACTTGACCCCATTCGTCTCGAAAAAGAATTGACCTACCTGGGCGAACCCCTCCGCATCGTCGAGTTGGAGAAGCATTGCGGAAAAGCGATCCTGCGAAGCTTTCCGCCCCGCAGGGAAAATGGGACCGTCTCCTTCTTTGAAATGGTCCTCGACGGCCCTGAAGGGTTGTCCCTGACCCGGCTGGCCTATGACCGACGCCTGGGTCAGCGCTCCTCTGTGCCTGTTTCCATTACCCGGGACACCCTGGAGCGCCTTTTGGCCGACCTGGTGAACCTGGCTTCGAATCATTAAAAATCTTTCAAACTAAAAAGGTCCCACCTTCCATTGTCGTTGAACGGGTTCTTACCTCGAATCATTGACAACTGGAGATGGGGTTCCCTGCGCCGCGGGTCCCCAACAATCCGCCCTCCGCGTTTGACGGAGCGGCGCCATGAATTAGACGGCAAAAAATTGACTCCGTCTTTTTGGCCGGGCCGGATTACCCTGGTTTCCCACCCCCTTCCTCCATTCAATCATTAATAAAATTAAATAATTATCCCGTCAGTCTCCCAGTGGCATGCTAATTGCTGAATATCGTTCTGAACGGCCCTGACCTACTGTTCTGGGCAACGATTGGTTTAGTCGGAAACCGGGTAAGGCCGGGCCGTTGAGAATGCGGATAAGGCCGTGAAAGGTTTTCCGGGCACCCTTCGGCAAAGCCTATGGAAACGCAGAGGATGCCAAGAAAATTCGTCGGGAACAGAAGAAAGGCTCCTTCCAGGGAGCTGACGGAAAGGATCCTTTCTTGCGCCCGGGAAGTCCATTCGGGTTTGGGCCCCGGTCTGTTGGAGACGACCTATGAAGAAGCCCTGGCCCATGAATTTTCCCTGGAAGGAATTCAATTTGTCCGCCAGAAAGAGGTGAACCTCAGCTATAAGGGGAAGAGCATCGGTTGGCATCGGATTGACTTTCTGGTTGAAGATGAAGTGGTGGTGGAATTGAAGTCCGTTGAAAAACTGCACGGGATTCATGAGGCCCAGTTGGTGTCTTACCTGCGTTCCCTGAACAAGAAGGCCGGGGTGTTGATCAATTTCAATGTGGCGCGGTTCACGGATGGAGTCGAAAGATTCGTCATCTGAAAGTTTCTGGTCATCGGGGGCCCGCTTCGTCCCCCCGGCTCTTTTCAGGAATGCAAGAGCAGCACAAATGAGCCGATAAAAAATAGGGATTTCGGATGATCCAGACTCCCTCTCCCCCGGCGGGCACTGATCGTTACCCATAAGCTGGGGTGCTGGACACAGGGGGTTTAATTCTGTTTAGGTAAGTCGGTGCCTAAATTCGAAATTCGAAACCCGAAATCCGAAACAATCCCTAAATCCGAATTTTCCAATGACCGAAACGGTTCTCTTACGACCCCTCCGTTTGGAATTTCGGTCATTCGAGATTCGAATTTGTTTCGACATTCGTGCTTCGATATTCGAATTTTTCTGTTCATCAACCCTTTGACCTCCCCTACCCGCGGTATCCAGCAAAAGATATGGGACGCGCTCAGCGTCGGGCAGGGGGGAAAGAGCAAGGAGAAAAAAGAGAAATGGTTGCGGCAGTTGAAAAGATCATGGATCAGCTCGGAAAATGGCCGGCGGGACAGGGAGGCGAATTCCGGGCTGCGGAAGGGGATCTTCAGGTCCGGGTGAAAATGTCCGAGACGGGTCGCATGGGGTGCCTTCTCGAAACCCTGGAATTGAAAAGCACCAGCGGCTCATTTAGCGTAGATCCCATCCGGATTGAAAAGGAAGTGAACTACCTCGACGAGCCCCTCAAGATCGTCGAGCTGAAAAAGTATCAAGGAAAGGCCATTCTGCGGAGCTTCCCGCCCCGGACCGTAAACGGGACGGTCTCTTTCTTCGAGATGATCATTGACCGCAGTGACGGATTATCCCTCGAGCGGTTGGCTTATAACCGGAATCTCGGTACTCGATCCCCGACCCCCGCGCTTCTGACCCGGGACACCCTGGAGCGTCTTCTCGCAGACCTGATGATCCTCGCTTCGAATAAATAAAGGAAGGAGTTGTCCCCTTCATTTTCTTACCCCTTCCGAATCCCGTCTCGTTATGGATCGGAAGGGTCCTCACCTTTTCATTCCCGCGCCCCGCATTTCCTCCCCGCGAGAGGATTCTTTTCTTTTCCCCAGAGTGATTTAAGGCATTTCCTCCGGGGCGATTTTTCTGTATCCTAGAATCATAGACGGATTAAATCGCCTGAAAAAGGGAGGGGGGGGTTATGAGCAAAACCAGAAAAATAAAAAAAATATGGAAGAGCAGGCCCACCATCGAGGGGGCAGGGGTCCATCTCAAACGGGCCTTCGGGTTCCACGAGGTTCCGCAGCTGGACCCTTTTCTTCTCCTGGATGATTTCCATTCCAGCCATCCGGCCGAGTATCTGGCCGGCTTCCCCTGGCATCCCCACCGGGGGATCGAAACCATCACCTATGTCCTCCATGGGGAAGTGGAGCACGGGGACAGCATGGGGAACAAAGGGATCATCTCCTCGGGGGACGTCCAGTGGATGACCGCCGGTAACGGCATCATCCACCAGGAGATGCCCAAGGGGGCCCCCTCGGGACTCCTGTGGGGGTTCCAGCTCTGGGCCAATCTCCCCGCTTCCCAGAAGATGATGGACCCGCGCTACCGGGAGGTGATCAGTCGCCAGATCCCGGAGATCACCCTGGACTCGGGGGCAGCGGTGAAGATCATCTGCGGCCGGGTGAACAAGGTCTCGGGCCCGGTGAAAGATATCGTCATCGAACCGGAGTACCTGGATGTCAACGTGCCTCCGAAGACCTCCTTTACCCACCCGGTGAAAACCGGGCACACCGCTTTTGCTTACGTCATCGAAGGAAATGGGTATTTTGACCGGGAGCGGAATTCCTTCAAGCATGAAAGGGTCGGGGCCAATTATTTTGACTTCCAGAGAGAGTGCCTCTTGGGGCCGGAGAATCTGGCTCTCTACGAGCGCGCCGGAGATCAAATCCTGGTCACCACCGAAGAATCCTCCGTCCGCTTCCTCCTGGTATCCGGCAAACCCATCGGAGAGCCCGTGGCCTGGTATGGGCCCATCGTCATGAACACCCAGGAGGAGCTGCGAATTGCTTTCGATGAATACCAGAAGGGGACTTTCATCAAGCCCAAGGGGAAAAAATGAGGACCCGCCTCCAATTTGCTTGCCCCCCACTTTGGTGATTCCCTTTTCTGCGGAAAAGGCAAGCTTGTGGCCCGGAAGCAAGGGCATTGCGCGGAAAAAGCATCGGCGGGAAAAGCATTCCAGACGGAGATGCCCCGATCGTGTCTTCCGCAGAAAGAGGCGGGCCCGTCGGGCGATACCTACTCGGATCGACCCCTACGCGTGATTCCATCCCGATCCGGAATCGTGCATTCTGGCGTCTCAATTGCCCGCCCGGTCGAAGAAACGAGGAGCGCCTCATGGTTTTTCCGCGCAACGCCCTTGCTTCCGGGCCCGGCAATGCCTGAAATTCAATAGGGCCTACCCCCACTTGCCGAAAAGTGAAGCGGGCAAGGTCCACTTTGGGATTGAAAAAATGGGAAACCATCGGATAAGATTTCCCCATGAATCATGAACCCGGATCCAATCAAAACCCCCAACGCCTGGTATTCATCGTCGGCCTGACCATCGGCCTGTCCATTCTCGGGGATTCTTTCCTGTACGGCAATCTGCCCATCGAAGCGGAAAACCTGGGCATCGCCCTCCCCCTGGTCGGAATCCTGCTGAGCGCCAACCGGCTGGTCCGGCTGATCTCCAACACCTGGGCCAGTTCCGTCTTTGAAAAATTCGGACCCCGCAGGCCCTTCATCGCCTCCACGGTGCTGGCCCTCATCACCACGGCCCTGTACGGGGTGGGCTGGGGGTTCGTGGTTTTTCTCCTGGCGCGAATGGGGTGGGGGATCGCCTGGTCGGCGCTCCGGCAGGGAGGCTATCAGGCCATCTGGACCGGCGGGCAGCATGCCAAGGGCAGACTGATGGGGCTGCTCTGGGGCATGATCCGCCTGGGCAGCGCTTTCAGCGTATTGCTGGGGGGGTATCTTCGAGACCTGTGGGGTTACCGGGCCGGGGTTTTCGGAGTTATGGCCGTCTCCGCTCTGGCCATTCCCGTCGCCCTTTCCATCCGGTGGCCCGCGGAGGCCCAGCGAATCTCCTCATCCCAGCAGTCTTTCCGGGAGGGATGGAAAGAAGCCCTGAAAACGGAGCGGGGCCGCCGGCTTCTCCTGGCAGGATCCATCCATACCCTGTTTGAAGGGGTGCTGATCGCCACGGCGTCCCTGTTTCTGGCCCGCCGGCTGGGGAACTTCGATTTCCTTTCCGGCCTGGGCATCCGCATCGGCACCATTGCCGGCCTGCTTCTGGCCTTGCGCTGGACTTCGGACATCCTTTTTGCACCGGGGATCGGTTGGATGTCCGACCGGTTAGGGCAGGTCAAGTCCCTGGCGGTGCTGGTTTGTGTCCTGCTGGTCAGCCTGATGGGGGCAGTGAGTTTCAGCGGGCCTTATCTGGTTCTATGCCTGGCCTTCCTGTTCGTCAGCAGCGCCGGCCTGAATATCATCCTGAGTGCCGTGGCCAATAGTCTTTCCGTGCACATGGAGAGGCCTCACATCTATTTGGGGGTTTACGCCACGGCCATCGACGGCGGAGCGGCTTTAGGCCCTCTCCTGGCCTATTCGGTCGGGACTCTGGCAGGCTTCGCAACCCTCTATGTCGGGGTCGGCGTGGTGCTGGCCCTGGCCATTTTCCGGTACTGCTGGCCCGGGAGCAAATAGATGCTAAGGCGAGGTTACGGCCAACGAGTAACGAGCAACAAGCAACGAGTGAACCAGCAACCGGAATTTAAACTCAGGCGTCTATCACCAGGTCCGATTCAGGAACGGCGACGCAGGGCAGGATCATTCGGTTGGCCTGATCCCCATCCTCCAGCCCGTCTTCCGTCTCCATCGTTACGCTCCCCGAAAGAAGCTTCACCTTGCAGGTCCGCAGACCCCTATGCGGCAGCCGCTCTCCATCTGAATCCCCTTGTCCTCGGCAAAATCCAGGACATTATTGAAACTGCTTTCCCAGTCGAAGGTTTTTCCTGATTTTTGGAAGGTGATTTTGAAGGCCATATCCCTCTCCCCCCTGAAAGATTTATCGTTTTCCCCCGGCGATCAGACCATGTAACTCCCGCCGTTCACATCGATGCAAACCCCGTTTACGTAGCTGGCGTCGTCCGAGGCCAGAAAGGCGATCACCGTGGCGATCTCCTCGGGCCGGGCCACCCGCCCGAGGGGAATTCCCGCGAGGATCTTCTGCCGCTCCTCCTCGGCGCGCGATTCCCATTTCACCTTGACCCGCTCGGTCAGGACGGGACTGGGAGCCACGGAGTTGACGCAGACCCCGAAAGGCCCGAGCTCCGCGGCCATGTGCCGGGTGAATCCCACCACTCCGGCCTTGGCGGAGCTGTACTGAGGGCCCGAGAGGCGGCTGAAAAATCGGCCGGCAAAGGAGGAGACGTTGACGATGCGGCCGTATTTCTGGCGTTTCATGATCGGCGCAGCGGCGCGGATGCACAGGAAGACCGATTTCAGGTTCAGGAGAAGGGTTTCATCCCACTCTTCCGGAGAAACGTCTTCCACCGGCTTGACCGGTGTTCCCAGCCCGGCATTGTTCACCAGGATGTCCAGCCGTCCCCACTTCTTCATGACCGCTTCGGTCATCGCCGCAACCTGGGAGGGATTGACCACGTCGCAGGGAACCACCAGGGCCTCCCCTCCCTTCTTGCGGATGGAGGCGGCCACGCCTTCCAGGTCGGAAACCGTGCGGGCGCTCACCGCCACCCGCGCGCCGCGCTGGGCCAGGATTTTAGCCGTGGAAGCCCCGATCCCGCGGGAGGCTCCGGTGACCAAGGCAACTCGATCATTCAGCAACATATCCTACTCCTGTCTTTTGATGGTGGAACATCAACCCCAATGAAAATCGTACCCTCTTTCGGCAATATTTTCAATTTTTGATTGGTCGGGAAACTATTAAAATCTGAAACCTGTATCCGCAGATTACGCAGATTACGCAGAGAGTACAGAGATATAAAGGCTACGAATAGGAATCACTTTACAGCAGTCAAAGCTCAAATCAGCTTGCCCCGATGTTCGTATTTGTCCTTACCGCTTCATCCGTGTTGATCCGCGTTCATCCGCGTCCCATTAGGTCTTTTGTCTTTACGTCTTTTGCGAACATAAAATCTGTGTTTATCTGTGTTCATCTGTGTCCTGATAAATCTTTTTTGCTTGCGGCGCAGCCGCGCTGTGTTTATCTGGCCCCATTAGGTTTTTTTATTTTGGCCGGAGGATAGGAATGCGATCGGGTGGGAGGCATTTTCAGAAATGGGGGTGAGGGGAGAACCCCTCAACCTCCTTCCTTCTTGGTCACTTCGACAATGCCCTTGTCCGCGTCGATCCGGACGAAGTCTCCGGTGCGGATGACCTCCAGGGGGTTCTGATCCAGCCGATCGACCAGGGGGATGTTTCCGATGGCCGCCCCGGCGGCGATGATGGGTTCGGCCTGGACATTGATCATCCCGCGGGGGGCGGTCTTCCGTTTCGACATGGCATACATAATGTAAGGCCCGGCCGTAGACCCTTTGCCGTGGGGGAAGACGAAGATCTTCCCGGTGATCACCTGCCCTTCGGCCTCGTGGCCCCGCTCCACCACCATCCCCTTGTCCGGATTGACCCCCCCCAGGAAACTGACCGGCTCTTGGGTGACCACTGCCTCTCCTTCGGCCACTCCGCTCACGACCTTCCGGCACTTCAGGACGATCTTCATCTCGAGCCCCTCCACTTTCCGTCGATGGCGGCCTGAATACAGTCTTTCGTATCTCCAAAGATAACGTCCACGTTGCAGGCGCCGGGAATGAAGTAGGCTCCCCGGGCGCTGTTGATGGCCACGGTCTTCACCCCGGGCACCAGATGGAAGGGGGCGCCCGGCGCCACGCAGAGGTCCGCGAGCACCAGCCCCCCGGCCCGCTCGATGATTTCCACATAGCCCATGCGCTGGGCCAGGTTCCTCAGATGGCCGGAGGTGGCCACCCACAGGCGGGTATTGGGATTCACCTTCTTACCCGCCAGGAGAGAGGCGATATCCCGGATCTGAGGGATGCTGCAGTGGGGGCAGCCGAAGGTGACCATGTCCACATCTTCCTTGGGGGTGGTGGTCAGCTTGCGGAAGGAACTCTTGATCTCCTTGATTCCCACGGAGATCTTATCTTCCGGAGGCTTTCCCCCGAACGCGGCCTCCACGGTGAGAGCTTCGGGGGTGATTCCCACCAGGTGGCAGAGAGAGATGGCGCCGGCCGTGGGCATGGCGGAGATGAGGAAGCGGATTTGATCCTGGCTGAAGCTCCCGGGGAGGCCGACGACCACCGGGTTTTTGTTGAGGAGCGTTCTGCCCACATACGAACCGATGGCCGAGTAGTCGGAGAGACTCAGGGAGGAATGATCCAAACCGGAAAGGTCCACCAAAACCTGCCCGTAGCGGTTCTCCTTGAGGTGCAGGCCATATTCCGGGGTCACGCCGGCAATGGCCGCGGCGATGACCGAGGGCATGCCTTCCCGATTGCCCCGCGCGCCCAGGGCGGAGTTGGAAAAAGTGGCCCCGGCCGACCCCCCCCAGGAGAAGTGAGACCCGGGAAGGGGGAGGTTCCCGATCTGGTAGGGAAGACAGCTCCCCAGGGGGACCACGCCCATTTTCATGTAGCATTCGTCCCCCCGCCGCTGCTTCCGGACGAGGTCTTCGGGCAGGCCCATCTCTTTCCACCGGTCGAAGTCCACGGAACAGGGATTGGTGGAAGTGAAGACTTGGAAGCGGGCCCCTCCCTCGTAGAGCTCGGTCATCCACTCGATGCTCTCTTCCCCGGAGATTAAGTAACTCCGCCCGCCCACATGGCAGGAGGAGACGGGGATCATCCGCTTGGCCTCGTAGACCTCTCCCAGGGTCACCAGAAGGCGCATGGCGGTCTGCGGGCCGGAGCCGAGGCCGCCGTCCAGCATCTTCTTTTCACGGTCGGTCAGATTCATAGGGAAACCTCAATTGGCCTTTCTTGCCTTTTCGACGGCGGTCAGGATGGCTTGAACGAAGTTCTCGGGAGAACAACCGGCGGCCTGAACTCCGGGGCGGCGGAATAATTTCTGGATTACTTCGCTCACGACCTCCTCCCTTCCTTCTATTCCCCGGATCCCGGCCTCCATCTCTTCAACCAGCTGGACCGGAATGCAGTGAATCGAGCCGGTCAAAGAAATGTTCCGGATGATCTTCCCGTCCATGAGGACAATCGCCCGGATTAAAGGCCCCTGAGGGACCTTGAGCGCGTGCTCCCCTCTGGCCCATCCGGCGGACAGGTGATCACCAAATTTCCTTCTTTCCGTCATGGCCATGAGCCAATCTTCGGAAAATATCTGGGCCGTTTGTTTTCCCACGAGCTGCTCCTCTTCCGGGGAAAAACCTCCCCGCTGAAATTGGATCTTCATGGCCCTTTCCAGGGCGAAGACGTAGGTTTGCTTGATCTCCTCGAAGGAGGGGACCCGGCCCAGGAGCTCTTCGAAGTTGGTCACCCGGGCCTCCACGGTCTTGGCTTCTTTGTCCGCAAATTTTTCCGGAGGGAACCTTGAGCGCCCGGGACATCAAATCCATGCGGGGTTTCAGGACCTGGGGGCCGCATCCCCAGCGGCAGGCGTCCCCCAAGAAAGTCACCGTGTGGCCGGCGATCTTTTTCCCCGACACCTCCATATCGTTCAGGGGACGGTACACTGCCGGGATTCCGAACCGCTCGGAAATCGCCTGCGCCGCCGCTCCGATCAGGAAGCGGTATCCTTCGGCGATCGTGTCCGGGAAGCCGGGGACCTGCTTCCGGTTGAACCAGAAAAAGATGAGCAGCGTGCCCGGATCTGCCCAGTAGGGGGAACCTCCCGTGTCCCGCCGGCCGATCTCGATATCCTTCTGCCGACAGAATTCCAGGTCCAGTTCTTTTTCCGGATCGTTGTAATAGAAAAGGCAGGCGGAGGACTTTTCGAAGGCGATGAGGGCCAGGGTGTTGGGGATCTTTTCCTCCGCCTTTAAAGTCAGGAGCGTGCTGACCATCGGCGTGGCCGCGGCGTAGCTGGAGAGCTTTAAATCGAGCAGCCGCCATTCATCGTTGCGCATGGGGCATCCTCCTTCTTCCGCCTCCCCGGGGCATTGGGAAAAGAGCAGGGGTCAGCGGATCATCCTCTGGGGCAGCCAGGTGCCGATCTCCGGCCAGATCATAACCAGGATCAATCCCACCGCCTGCAGACCCACGAAGGGCCAGACCGCCCGGTAAATATCTCCCATGTTGATGTCTTCCGGCGCCACCCCGCGCATGACGAAGAGGTTGAATCCGAAGGGGGGCGTCAGGTACGCCATCTCCATGTTCATGACGAAGAGGACGCCGAACCACAGCGGATCGAACCCCAAAGCCCTCACGATGGGGATGAAGATGGGAATGGTGATGAGAATGATCCCGGCCGGGTCCAGGACGCATCCCAGGATGAAGAACATGACCTGCATCCCAAACAGGATCGTCCAGCGGCTCAGTTCCAGGCCGGTAATCAGGGCGCAGAACCACTCCCCCACCCCGGAAGTGGTGACCAGCCTGGAGTAAGCCACGGCCCCGATCATGATCCAGCAGACCATGGCATTGACGCCGATTCCCATGATGAACATCTTTTTCAGGGTGGTGAGGTTGAGCTGCCTGCGGATGGCGGCGCAGAGGAGCGAGCCCACCAGGCCGATGGCCGCCGCTTCAGTGGCCGTGGCCAGCCCCAGGTAAATGACCCCCAGGACCAGAAAAATGACCAGAACCGGCAGAATGACGCCCTTCAGGGATTGCACCTTCTGGGCCAGGGTGAACCGCTCTTCGGGAGGCAAGGGGGGGCCATAGGCGGGATTGAACCCGCAGCGGATGCCGATGTAGATGATAAAAATCGCCGTGAGAAGAAGCCCGGGAATCACGCCCCCGAAAAAGAGCTTGCCGATGGAGACCTCGGCCTCCACCCCGTAGAGAATAAAGATGATACTCGGGGGGATGAGGATCCCCAGGGCCCCGCCGGCGCAGATGACCCCGATGCAGAGCTTTTTGTCGTACCCTCTTTTCCGCATCGAGGGGAGGGAGGTGATTCCCAGCGTGGCCGTGGCCACCGTGCTGATCCCCACCATGGCGGCAAAGATGGCGGAGATGATGATGGTGCCCATGGCCAGGCCGCCTTTGATGCCCCCCATCCAGCGGTACACCATCTCGTACATGTCATCGGCCAGGCCGCTGTGCTGCAGGACGGCGGCCATGAGGATAAAGAGGGGAAGGGCGGTGATGGTGAACTCGGTGAGCTTGCCGAAAGAACTCAGGGTGAAGGCGAAGAACCCCGCCTCCCCTCCCATGATGAAATAGCCGATGGCCAGAGACAAACCGCCCAGGGTAAAGGCGACGGGAAGGCCCAGGGCCAGGACCAGAAACATGGCTCCGAAGAGAATGATGGCCAAGACCCAGGGTTCCATTTACTTCCCCTCCTGCTTTTTGCCGCGAACCGTCTGCCAGTCCTGGGCCCACCGAATCACTCCCTGCAGGCCGAGGAGGAGTCCCCCCACCGGGACGAGGAGCTGGGGGAGAAAGAGGGGAATATCCCAGCCGCCCCCGGAGGTGGCCTTGGACTGGAAAGATTCAAAAGCGGTGACGGAGCCCATGGCCATCAGGACCCCGCATACGAGAAAGAACAGAAAGGAGGTGCTCAGGTTGGCCAGGGCCTTGTTCCGGGGAGCGAAATGGCGGTAGAGGACATCCACGTTCACATGCCGGTTCCCCTTCAGGGTGTAACCCCCGGCCAGAAAGGCAACGGCCGCGCAGAGGTAATTGGAAAACTCAAAGGCCCAGATGGCCGGGGCCTTGAACAGGGTGCGCATGATGATGTCGTAGGTGATGGCCAGCCCCATGAGAATAGCCAGGATTCCGGCGACCCACATCATGGCATCGTTGATTGTCGAGATGATCCGTTCCAGCCTCTTCATCGGCCTGATTCCCCCTTCTCGTTTTTCCGGCCCTTACTTGGCCAGCCACCTCTCTTCCCACTTTTTGGCCTCGGGCCGGGTGGCGGTCCACTGCTCCAGGTCGGCCCGGATGATCTTGACCATCTCGGCACAGGCCGGGGATTTGGCGGCGAATTTCTCCCAGAGCGGCATGGCCGACTGGCGGAATTTTTCGAACTCCGTCCGGTTCAGGCGGATGACCTCCACCCCCCGCTTGGCGCTGAAATCCAGGACCGAATCGGTGAGCTTCTGGGATCCGATGATCGATTCTTTCTCGATCTCCAGAGCGACTTTCTGGACGGTCTGCTGAAGGTCCGGGGGCAGGGCGTTCCAGGCCTTGAGGCTCACCAGGGTGTAGCAGGGCATGGGGTCAACGAACCCGGGAAGGGTCAAATACTTGCAGACCTCGTAAAACTTGTAGGTCTCGATGGTGTAGATGGGATAGATGGTGGCATCCAGCGTTCCCCGCATGAGGGCCTCATACTGCTCGGCCACGGCCACGTTGATGGGGGCGACCCCCATGTCCTTGTACCAGGAGGGCCAGATGGCCGAGCTCACCCGGAACTTCATCCCCTTTACATCGTCGAAAGCCCGGATCGGCTTCTTGCTCATGATGCCCTCGATGCTCACCGGCCAGTAGTAGAGGAGGTGCGAGCCGTGCTGGCGGTAGCCGTCGTCCAGGATCTTCCCGATCTTCGTGTCCCGGAGGGCGTGGATGGCATGCTCTTCCCCTTTGCTCCAGAAGGGCAGCCAGACAAAATCGGTCTCGGGAATCGTCCCCGCCCAGTAGGAGGTGGCCGAGATCAAGTCCACGACCCCCTTTTTCAAGGCGTCCAGGGCCTGCGATTGAGGCACGAGCTGGTTGCTGTAAAAGACCTTGATCTTGACCCGCCCCTGGGTCGCATCGGCGACTTTCTTGGCGAAGAGATCATTGGCTATGTATTTCGACTCCCAGTTGAACTGGGGGGCCGGGTAGGTGCAACCCATCTTCCAGTTGAAGGTTTGCTGGGCGAAGGCGGCACCCACAAGGGTGAGACTGATGAAAAGGGCGGCGACGGCGGAGATAGAGACGATCTTCTTCATTTCCATCCTCCTCTTCAACATATTTCCCCGGAAGAGCAGTCTTCCGGGGGCAAGGGTTTTAGGTTCAGGCAATGGCAGCCGGGCTTGACCTTGCCTTGTTTCCTCTGAAGGGCCGTGGAAATAAAAAAATCCCGTCTCTGGTGCAGAAACGGGATGTAGGGAAGCTGATTCACTCGCCTCCTCCGGTATCGGTGGACCCAGTTGAAGTGGAAAGGTCTGTCGAATTCAGTTGTCGTGAAAGACCTGTCTGCCTTGGGTCTGGGGTGAATCTAGCATGATGCGCCCGGAAGGAGCAAGAAGATTGTGACCTCTCCGCAAGGATCTGAGTTGTTTCTCCGCTTCGGACAAAATGAAAGGGACCCATCCTGGTTTCCTTTGACATTCTCCATCCGCGGGTGTTACAAAGGTGAGAATCCATTTCCGTCGAACGTTTAAGGGGCCCGCCCTTAAAGGAATATAAACAAGCCATTCAACATGGATCCGCGAGAATCCCCGATCTTTCCCTGGATACCGATCGTTCTCCTGACCGGGGTTTTCTATCTCAACTTTACGTCCCGGATTCTACTGGCGCCCCTGCTGCCGGTCATGGAACAGGATCTGGGACTGGGCCATGGCGAGGCGGGCTCCTTGTTTCTCTACATCGCCTACGGGTACGGAGCAGGGTTGGTGGCTTCCGGGTTTGTCTCCTCCCGGCTCACTCATCGGCTGACCATCCTGGTGTCGCTTTTCATGGCGGGCGGGGCCTTTGTGGTCATCTCCCGGCTGGACTCCATGGGCGGGATGCGGATCGGACTGGTGGTCATCGGCCTATTCGCCGCGCTGTACATTCCCTCGGGAATCGCCACGATCACCGACCTGGCCCGCCAGGAACACTGGGGAAGGGCTTTGGCCATCCATGAGCTGGGCCCCAACCTCGGGTTCATCACCGTTCCCTGGCTGGCAGAAGGCCTGCTGCAGTTTTACACCTGGCGGGGGACCCTGGCCGTCCTGGGGGCGGCTTTGATCTTCATGGGGGTTCTTTATCTGTCTGCGGGAAAAGGGGGAAGGCAGAGAGGGACCCCTCCCAACATGCGGTCGATCCGGCACATTCTTTCAAGCCCCGCCTATTGGGTCATGGCCTCCTTCTTCGTGGTATCCATCGGCTCGACCGTGGGACTCTACACCATGATCCCCCTCTTCCTGGTGAACGAGATGGGAATGGAGAGGACGATGGCGAACACCCTCATCGGGTTTTCCCGGATCTTTGGGATCGTCGTCCTTTTCTTGTCGGGATTCATCACCGACCGGTTTGGACCCAAAAGGGCGATGGCCGTTTTCCTCCTGACCACCGGGATCCTGACGGTCCTTTTCGGGGCCTTCCGAAACCCGGTAGGAACGCCCGTGCTCATGTTCCTCCAGGCGGCGTCGGGTGCGTGTCTGTTCCCCGTGGGGTTTACGATCATCTCCCTGGTCTTTCCCGCCCCCTTGAGGGGGGTCGCGGTCTCTCTGGTGATGGTGATCGGATTTTTGCTCGGGAGGGGGTGTGGTGCCCGCGGCTTTGGGGCACTGGGCGGAGGCCTTTTCCTTCTCCTCCGGCTTCGCCCTGCTGGGGGTTTCTTTTCTGGTCATGCTGCCCTTTTGTCTCCGCGTCGGAAATCGACTGGAGGTGTAGCCAGCTTTTGCGGCCCTGGTATTTGGAGCAGCCGTTTCAAAAGAACAGTGAACCGCAGAGAGCGCAGAGGACGCAGAGATTATGAAAAATTCAAAATATTTTTTTGCGTCCAGGCCTTTGATTAAAAATTTCTCTGCGATCTCTGCGTGCTCTGCGGTGAAATTCTCTTTTGATCCCGGGAGTACGCAGAGATTTTATAAATTCTGAGCAATGAAGAAGAACCGAATCGTCATCACCTGTGCCAAGGGCGTCCCTCCCTTTTTGAAGGAGGAAGTCCTGTCCCTGGGGCTTCCGGTCCTTTCGGAAACCGTTGCCGGAGTGGAGACCGAGGGGACGATGGAAGACGCCATGAGGCTGAATCTTTTCCTGCGGACGGGCCAGCGGGTCCTTCTTCTGCTGCGGGAAATGGAGGCCCGCAACGCGGATGAGCTTTACCACGGCATTTCGCGCATTGCCTGGGAGGATTATGTATCTCCGGAAGAGGTTCTCTGCGTGACTTCAGCCGTGGACAACCCCACCATCCGGGATTCCCGGTTCGCCAACTTGAAATGCAAGGACGCGATCGTGGACCGCATCATGAGAAAGGTCGGCCGGCGTCCCGACTCGGGCCCGGAACGAACCGGCGCGGTCGTCGATCTTTACTGGAAGGGGGATCTTTGCCTGGTTTACCTGGACACTTCGGGGGAACCGCTCTACCGGCGCGGCTACCGGAAGATTCCCCTCCACGCCCCCATGCAGGAGACCCTGGCCGCGGCGGTGATTCAGGCCACCGGGTGGAAGGGAAGGGGGAACTTCGTCAACCCCATGTGCGGCAGCGGCACCCTGGCCGTTGAGGCGGCCCTGGTGGCCCTGGACATGGCTCCCGGCCTGCTCCGCAAGAATTTCGGCTTCATGCACCTGAAAGGATTCAACCGGTCCTCCTGGAATAAGATGCGGCAAGAGGCCGGAGCCCGGGTTAAAAAATCATTCCGCGGGAAATTGGTGGCCACCGATATCGATCCCCAGGCCATCCGGGCGGCCCGGCAGAACGCCGCGGCGGCGGGGGTTGATCATCTGATTGAGTTTTCTGTCGGCGATTACACCGAGACTCCCGTACCGGAAGGCGGCGGGGTGGTCATTCTCAACCCGGAGTACGGAGAGAGAATGGGAAAGATCGAAGAATTGAAGGAGGTCTACGGAGGGATTGGAGATTTTTTCAAAAAGAAATGCCAGGGATACACGGGCTATATCTTCACCGGCAACCTCGACCTGGCAAAGAAGGTGGGCTTAAAGGCCAAGCGGAGGATTCCATTTTTCAGCAGCAACATCGAATGCCGCCTCCTGGAATACGACTTGTACGAAGGGAGCCGGAGGATTCCCGAGGCCGAAAACTGAAGCGGAGGGAGTCACAGAGGGGCTTGCAATCTTGAAATTTTAAAAAAATAGGGGACCAGCGTGGAAGCAAGGAAACTGCTTATTTCACACACTGATCCCTTTTCCTGGATACGGATCGATCAGCATTGCCCGATAGAATATCGGGACCCGGCGATTACTTTCTTTTGGCGGCCTTGGCTTTTTCGGCGCGAGTTCTATGCGCCAGGTCCGCTCGGTGGGCTCGTTCGTAGGTCTGGATGTCCTTGAACCGCCCCTTGGCGTCGCGCACCGCGTAGAGTTTCTTACCTGCTACGCTCCGGTGAGTTGTTCGACGAACTTTTCCCGCCATACGAAGTCTCCTTTCCTGGATTTATTTACTTCCGAAGACGTTCTTCAAGCCTCATCAGCACCGGGTGGTTACCGCTTACCCCTCCCGCCGCCCTCCTTCTTTCATAATGTAGACGAAATCGTTCGCCTGCGCAAGAAATATTGGTAAAAAAAACATATCGGCTATTCTCCCAATCGAGTGGGTATTAAAGGCCCCTCCCGGGATTCCTTTTCTTAATCCCAATCCTTCAGGATAAACCCTATCCCGATCCGGTTCAACGGAGTGGTTGTAGTCCATGAGACTTTCGCCATACCCGTTGAAATACTGCAGATAGCCGCCCACCCGTTCAAAGATGGGAAAACTCCATTCCAACTGCACGGCGCCGTGGTTGGTATGGAAGTCAAGGTTGTTGCGGAGCATGATCCCGAACCGGTTCCCTTTCCAGAAATAGTAGCCCCAGATCTCCCCGTATCCCAGATAATCTTCCATATTCGGGTTGTCATCATCGGCAGCAGACTCGGGGATTCGGTACCATCCTTTCAGGAGAAGAGAGAAATCCCCTCTTTCAAATCCGGCATTGGCCACGATGCGGTTCCAGCTTCTGGACAGAGGTTCGGACTGGCCGTTGGACTGGTGATTGAAGCCCACATTGATGAACCGGCCCCTCAATCCCAGGATGCGGTAATCGGTCCGAAGGTTGAGAAGAAGTTCGGGCTCATAATCCGTCTCCCGGAAGGGGGACGAGTCTTCGAAATTGTAAAACTGCCAGAAGGACCGCTGGGTGTAGCCGACCCACAGGTCGGCCTTCTGGGCGAAAATGTCTTCCCAGAGTTTGACCTTCAGGCTCAACTGAAAAACAACTTCTTCATGCTTGAGATCTTCGCCGGGGTCGGCCGCCCGAACGGCGTCGTAATTGGGCGACGAGTTGTAGGTGTAGGGAAGGATGTAGTTGGATCGGTGGGGGGAAATGGAATATTTCCCGCGGCGGGTTTCCGGCTCCAGCTCCCAGAGATAGGAAAAGTAGGAAAACTTCTTGGTTTCTTCCGGCTGGGGCTTTTTCACCGATTCTTCCGCCGGCGCAGACCTCCTTCGATTTGCGGCCGGCCAGGTTGTCGTAGCACTTCAGCCTCTCCCCGGCATCCTCGATCTTGGCACACTCGGCCAGTTCCCGGGAGGTGTCCGAGAGTCCCTCCGCAGGGACTGCGGCCAGAAAAAGCAAAACAGACAGTAGGCCAACCCAGGGATTTCTTACCCTCAAAAAAGATCGCCAGGATATGCCGGGTGTTTTCATCAGGCCTTTTCTCCCCTATTGGGTATCATCCCGTCAGAATTTGTTAGGAGGGGCCCGGGTGCCATCTCCTGGCGGGGATCCCGGAAATCAACCCTCCATAAACTTCCCGCCCTTAACCCGCTTCTCGACCAGATTCCGATGGGAATCGAACTTCAGCTCGACCTCGATGGGTACATAGCAGCCTTCCTTTCCGATCAGGACTTTTCGGGAATAGTAAGAGGCCTCACCTTCACCTTCGCCGTATTCCGCGCTCAGGTCGTTGTTCAAATCCACCCGCGTTCGGATGATCTCCCCGCAGCGGTCGCACTGCACCGCGATCCAGAATGAATTATCCTTGGGAGAACCGGTGAAAAGGCTGGAGAACTTCCTAAAGATTCCCATGGCTGATAAACCCCCTGATGGCCGATATGATTGCTGGCCCCTCCCCCTCAAGCAAGGCATGGAGGGGGAAATCGTTCCCAGGGAGAATTGTTATTTTCGTCCCCTCCTTGGTTATCAATCCTTATAATAACCAAATCGACTGAATCCGCAACTCTTCTTTCTTCTCCCATGGCGTGGTATCTTCTTGATCAGGAAACCGTTTTGGGGTATTTTAAGGATACCTGGAGAATGTTTGACCCTTTAGGAGCGGGGCCCATGATTGATCATGAACGAATATCAGAACTGGCTGAAAGGATCGCCCGGGAATTCCATCCCCGACAAATTATTCTTTTTGGTTCTTCGGCTCTCGGAAAGGCGACTGAGGATTCGGATATCGACCTGCTTGTTATCATGCCCACCGAGGGATCCGGCTTGCGGAAAGCCGCCGAGATTATGAATCAAATCAGTCCTCGGGTAGCGGTCGATCTGATTGTAAGGGATCCGGAGGACGTACAGCGTCGCCTTGAAGCCAATGATTTCTTCTTGCGGGAGGTAGTTGAGAAGGGGAAAATTCTCTATGAATCCACTGACGATTGAGTGGATCGAGAAAGCCGAAAAAGATTTCGCCACGGCATCAAGGGAATTTCGGGTTCGAAAGATGCCCAACTATGATGCCGTATGCTTTCATTCCCAGCAGTGCGCCGAAAAATACCTGAAGGCCATCCTTCAGGAACAGATTATCCCTTTCACCAAAACCCACAATTTAACCACCCTTCTGGGTTTAATAACCCCCAATGAACCCGCCTGGGAGCTCATGCGGCCGAATCTGGAAAGATTAAACGTCTTTGCCGTTCAGGTGAGGTATCCTGGGGAGGCGGCCGACAAAACCATTGCCCCGGAGTCGCTCAATCTCTGCCGAACCATCCGAACCCGTGCCAGATATTCATTGCATCTTCAAGAATAATTCGCCCGCGCTGAGCATAAAGCTGGGAAGTATGAATTCCTGCGATGCATTCCGAATCGCAAGTTGCTTCGGAACCTACGTCCATTCTTAAGCATCCCTAAACGAAAGGAGCGAACATGGATGAGAGCCGGATGAAAGCACTGGCCGAAATGCTTCTCGCGGCGGAGATGTCCCGCAAGCCCATTGCACCTCTCACGGAGTCCGACCGGGGAATCACCGTGGATGAAGCTTATCGGATCCAGCTTCGTATTATGGAGGTAAAGAAATCCAATGGACAGGTGGTTGTGGGGAAGAAGATCGGAATTACCAGCAGGGCCATGCAGGTTATGCTGGGAGTGAATGAGCCGGACTACGGGCACATTCTCGATGGGATGGTGGTTGCGGAAGGAGAGATGATTCGAGCTGCAGAATTGATTCAGCCGAGAATCGAGGGGGAAATCGCCTTCATCTTGAATGAAGACCTCCGAGGCCCGGGGGTGACGCTTACCGACGTGATTCGCTGCAGCGAAGGGGTGATCCCCGCCCTGGAGGTCATCGACAGCCGGATTATAGACTGGAAAATCAAACTTCCCGACACCGTGGCCGACAATGCCTCCAGCGCCCGGATCGTCCTGGGAGGCAAGATCACCCCGGTTTTAGGGCTGGACCTGCGCACTGTGGGCATGGTGCTGGAAAAAAACGGAGAAATCGCGGCCACTGCCGCGGGGGCGGCCGTCCTCGGGAATCCCGCCCAGGCCGTGGCCTGGCTGGCCAACAAACTCGCGGCGTACAAGATTCCCCTGGCCAAAGGTGAAATCATCCTCTCGGGATCGCTGACCGCGGCGGTGCCGGTGGCTGCCGGGGATTTCATCCGGGCCGATTTCGGCCCCCTGGGGGACGTGAAGATTAAGTTTGGTTGAGGAGATACGAACGACTTTGAGGACGTTCGCGCAGAAAGGACATGAAAAATTGTCGGGCAAGGGCAAATTTATTTCGTTGGGCACGTTCTGCACGAACATCCCCTTTTTGAAAAGCAAGAAGTAAGAAAGCATATCGTTAGGCACACTCTGCATACCGTCCCCTTTCCGAATTAGCACAAGCGGGGATCCGATAAGAAGAAATAGAGAAAGGAGAGCTTCCATGGTAGATCTTTGCAAACTATCCGGTTTAGTCTTGGGGCGAATGATTGCCGCGAAAGAGGTCAAGCCCTCCGAGGTGATGCAGGCGGTTTTGAATCGGATTGAAAAAGTGAATCCGCAGATTAACGCATTTTGCACGGTCGATCCTGATCGGGCAATGGCGGAAGCCAGGGAAGCAGATAAGCGGGTAGTCCGGGGAAACGCCCAAGGCCCCCTTTTCGGCGTCCCCGTATCGATCAAGGACCTTATTGAGACCAAAGGCCTTCGAACCACCTTCGGCTCCCTTCACCTGGAGAAGAACGTTCCAGAGATAGATGCCGTGCTGGTGGAGCGGTTACGCGCTGCCGGCTGTCCCGTAATCGGAAAGACCAATACCCCTGAATTTGGCGGTAAGTTTGCGACCGATAACTCCGTCTTCGGCGCCAGCCGCAATCCCTGGAATCTGCAGCGGAGCACCGGGGGGTCTTCAGGAGGAGCAGCAGCCGAGGTGGCTGCGGGAATGGGGCCTCTGGCCATAGGGAACGATGGAGGGGGTTCCATCCGTGTCCCCTCTTCCTGTTGCGGAGTCTATGGGTTGAAGCCTCAGTTCGGGCGCATCCCTTCCTGGCCCCGCCACGACAGTTGGAGTACGTTGAACCATGAAGGCCCGATTACCCGAACGGTGCGGGATGCCGCAGCTCTCATGGATATTCTATCCGGGCCGGATGAACGAGACCGCACCAGCTTGCCGTCTTCAGGGGTAAACTACCTGAAGGCCTGTAAAGGAGACATCCGCGGCCTCAAAGTGGCTTGGAGCCCCGATCTGGGGTATGGAAAGGTGGACCCGCGGGTTAAGGAGATTTGTCAGAAGGCGGTGAAAGCTTTTGGGGAGATGGGCTGCTTTGTGGAAGAGGCCAATCCAGGAATCCCCTGCCCGGATGCAATCTTCTTGAACATCATTGTTCCCCGGATGGTGGTATGGCTGGAGCGGGAATTACCGGAAAATTTCCAGGAGAAAATGGATCCCATGCTTGCGGTCTTCCTTCCCCTGATGAACGCCCTTTCAACCCGGGACGTCATCAAGGCGATCTTTGGCGCGGACGCGCTCTGGGACAAGATTTCAGTCTTTTTCGCCAAATATGACCTGCTGCTTACACCAACCATCGCGACTCCTCCTTTTGAACTGGGGGTTTTCGGTCCGGCGGAGGTCGCCGGTGAGAAAGTGGGCCCCCTCCTTCCCTTCTTTACTTTTCCCTTCAATTTGACGGGACAACCGGCGGCCAGCATCCCCGCGGGCTTCACCGAAGATGGATTGCCGGTAGGGCTCCAAATTGTCGGGCGCAGGTTTGACGAACCTACGGTGTTGCGGGCTTCAGCCCGTTTTGAAGAGGCCCGACCCTGGGCCGATCGGTGGCCCAAGCTGTAGCATAGAGGCTAATGACCGGAGAAGATTGGAGAGATTAGTGGCTTCTTTTCGAGAAGAAACTTCACGGAGGGATGGGCGTTGTTAAGAGACCTAATGTTCATTTCTCAGATGGGAGAGCCTATCCGTAAGCCTTTATTTGGCATTGGACGAAGTTCCCTTGACCCGGGGTGTAAAGACGAGCAGAAAAGCGTTGCTTCCTGAAATCTTTGGGTGAAAGATTTTCTCGGAAGGTGTAGATTTCGGTTGCCAATCGAGGTTTGGATATACTTTTCATTCCTGGAATTTTGGCCAAGTACCGAACAGTGGCACGATCTCTATCATTTGGGGATCTTCAAATTGGGCCCCAAATTGCCTTGACTACCGATTGTCATAAGAGTATTTTTTAGGTTACTTAAAATCTGTTCAGGTTGAAGAATTTGGTTTTTCGAAGCGTCTCGGGCATAGGTTTTTTTAAAAAATGGCCATAATGAGATTCCTCTCCCTTTCCTCTTATTCATTTGTTCAAAAAGGGGAGCTCTTTCTTCAATCAAGTGAGACTTTTCCTCCGTAAATTTATCGGTCATTACCGAAATTCTTACTCCTAGGTTGCTTTAGAGATTCACGCATTTTTTCGGTTAATATCCCTGGGCATCTATTTGCGTGGTTGTTTCTGCGGTGGAGGGGAATTTAAATGAAAGTAGCGTTGGTAAACATACCCGATAATGGAATATCTGGTAAGGGATATTCTACTCCCCTCGGGTTTGGCTTATATAGGCGCGGTGGTGAGAAGATTGGGCCATGAGGTGAAGGGGTTTGATCTCAGTTCACGCAAAGATTCGGTAAATAGGTATTATTTAAAGATTGATAATCAGTTTTTAAATTCTTTGAATGAGTTTAATCCTGATTTTGTCGGAATGACTTGTACCACTACCAATAGGATTAATTTAAAATTTTGGGCCCGCGTATTTAAAGAAGCACTTCCGAATGTAAAGATCATGGTGGGCGGTCCCCATCCCTATTTCATACCGGAAAGTTATTTAAGAACCAATCCTGAAGTGGATATACTCGTAATGGGGGAAGGTGAATTAACCATTGTCGATTATTTGAAAGCGGTCGAAGAAGGAAGGGATATTGGAACCGTCAAGGGAGTCGCTTTCAGGGATGAGAGGGGTTCGGTAATTATAAACCCTTTGCGGGAGGTCATAAATAATCTTGACGAAATTCCTTTCCCGGCTCGTGATCTGTTTGATATGGAAGGGTATGATATTAAATTTGGAACGATTGTTGGTAAAACCGCAACCATTATAACCACCAGAGGGTGCGGAAACAATTGCAAGTTTTGTTCGACAACTCGCTATTGGCAAAAAGTCAGGTTCCGGTCGGCGAAAAATATTGTCGACGAAATCGAAGATATTCTTGGGGAATTTCCCTTCATCAAGAACGTGGTATTTTATGATGATACCTTTACTTTAAGGAAGGAACATGTAGTTTCCGTCTGCCGGGAAATGATCGCAAGAAAAATAGTCGTAAATTGGGCCTGTTTGTCAAGAACGGATGTTGTTGACGAAGAATTATTGACGATCCTTAAAGAATCGGGATGCACAACATTATCTTTTGGAATTGAATCAGGAAACGATCTTATGCTTAAAACAATGAGAAAAAACTCCACGGTGGATAATAATTACAAGGCCCTGACCTTGCCGTTAAAACATGGGATAACCGCCCGTGGGCTCATGATTGCGGGCATGCCAGAGGAAAAATTTGGATGGGCCGTTGATTCTTTGCTATTTATGGCCGATCCCCGATTTCGGTACCAAGACCTCCAAATTAGTCTGCAAACCTTCATTTTCCCGGGGACGTGGTGGGAAAGATGGTTTCGGGAGAAATATACTGATTTCTCTTGGGAGAATATGCCCGAAAGATTCCAAAAGGGTTCCTTTACGGACTCTTTCGGCAATGTCGTTCTCCCTTGCTATCGGTGGAAGGGCATCCACTTTTTCCTGCTTTACACCCTGCGTAAACTTATTAAATTCCGCATTATAAGAAGCATCGTATCCTATCCCCTGATCCAAAATATGGTAAGATATATTGCCTATTTAGTGCCGAAAGATTACCCTAAATCTTTGTACGACGATTAGGAGGGGAACGGATTTTTGAGGGTGAACTGCACTTAAGAACTGTCCGAGCGATATTTTCATTATATAGATCGCATCCTGGTCTAACGGAATAACTCTTTTTTTCGGGTGCTCCTTTTCCTGAAGACCTTAACGATTCGATACGATCATGTACTTGTAGTCATTGAATAGCCCCAGGGTTTCGTGTCGGTCAAAATTTAGTTGCTTTTTTTCTCAATCAGAAAAAATTATGAGATTGAAAGGCAGGGTCGACCTGTTCCTGCCTTTTTTTATATCCATATATTGTGTTCCCGGCACCTGCGCAAGAAGTTGCGTTCACTGCTGAGCCTGTCGAAAAAGTCCAGCTGGCCATTGGTAGTAATTTTCACATCTTTAAAAATCAACAACTTACAGTTCATAGAAAACCCTATAATAGCCAGATTAAGGGTTTTTCGACAGTCTCGCTTATCTCCTCTGTTTTCGGACCATCGGGAATGGTTTCGATATGATTTTCATCTATTGAATTGGGATGCGCCATTTCTTTCAGTAATCCTCAATCTTCTAAGAAAGCCACTGATGAACTGTTGTAGGTGTAAGCGGTTGGCGAGGCAGAGACTCGATTTGACAATGTCTGTCTAGCCAAATATAGGTCAGGGCAGTCAACGGTCCCTTTTTACACCCTATTTCGGGAACATTTTTGGTGAGTCCATTCGCGGTGTTCAATTTCCTTGACACATCATTGACCTGCCAGTAAACTCAAAGTGCAAAAAGGCTGAACTCCTATCAAATGTTGGCGTAACCTCAATGCCGCCTTTGTGGTTGCGCCTTCTTCATGAAAGCCGAAATCACCCAAAGCAAGCCAGAGGCATCCACTGCCTGTGGCTGGAAAAAAGATAGGGGGCGGGAGAAATAAATTGTCGCTCGCTGTCATGTTCCTGGTATTGCTCGGGGCCGCCCTGCACGCCACCTGGAACGTTATTATCAAAGCAGGCTCGGACAAACAGCTCGATACGATGCTGGTCATTTGTGGAGGGGCGATCCTGGCAGCTTTCGCACTCCCCTTTATTCCCCTTCCGGAGAGGGCAAGCTGGCCTTACCTTGGGGCCTCGGTGGTCATTCATTTTTTCTATTTCATCCTGGTTGCGCTGGCGTACCGGACAGGTGACCTGAGTTACGCCTATCCAATCATGCGGGGGTCCGCCCCGCCTCTGACAGCGTTGGTGGCTGCGGTGACTGTGCGAGAACCCCTGTCTTTCGGTGCCTGGCTGGGCATTGCTCTGATCTCCGTCGGTATCCTCGCGCTCACCGGGGATTCGTGGCGCTCAGGTCGATTTCCCTTTGCTTCCACTGTATTCGGGTTACTCAATGCAGTCGTGATCATGGCGTATACTATCGTTGACGGTCTCGGCATCCGTGCCTCCGGCAATGCCTCCAGCTATATTCTTTGGCTTTTTTTCTTGATCCCCTTGCCCCTGCTTTTGTTGACCCTTTTGACCCGTCCAAAGGCATTCAAGGTCCAATTGCGTTTGCGCTGGAAGGCCGGTTTTCTCGGCGGCATATGTACGGCAGGGTCTTACGGACTTGCGCTTTGGGCCATGACTGTTGCCCCTATCGCCCTCGTGGCCGGGCTCCGGGAGACATCGGTCATCTTCGGAACAGTTTTCGCCTGCCTTTTTTTGAAGGAGCGATTCGGTGTGGCGCGCTATGCTGCTGCCATTCTTGTAACGGCGGGAGCGGTTGCCATCAAGGTGTTTTGACCTGGGTGGGAATCCGGCGCTTATGCTGGAGGGAGGTCGATGGTATTCGATTTCTCAATTAAAATCTGGGGACATAATACCATTTTTAATCTTTTCTTTTAAGCGGCCTTCCGGCCTTCCCCATTGATAAGTCGCGACCGATCATTCGCTCAACTAAATTTATAAAACTTGCATCTCCCGCCGGCCAGCCGGTGCGGGTAAACTTCCGGGTAGCGGGGTCCATTGCAGAGGAGGGCTTGGATAAAAAGTCACTCCAGTCTTTGACCAATCCAAGCAATGTCCGATCTTTTACCAAAGGGTCTACCTCCTTCTTCCCCATACGGAAAGCAGCGCTCGACCATGTATATAGCCATGCTTCATTCAGGATCCCGGCCCTGATAAGCCTCCCGGTCGTCCTCATTCCGAAAGATGGACAAGGAGCGCACTCCCTCAAGAAAATTGGTTTTATGTCCCCAGATTTGATATGGGTACAACGAATCTAATCAAAAACTCCAGGCGATGACAAAAAGCGGGCCGCGCCTGAAGGCTGATCCTTATGCTCTATTTCCGGATTTCCAGGGTCTTCACCATTCCCATTGACTTTAGTTCAAAAGAAGTCCTTAAATTTCAAATAGAATATCCCACGTTGAACCCGTCAAGAATGGCGTAATGGACATTCCGGGGAGATTGGCAGTCCCCCACTTCATAAAAGGGCTTCCCTTTTTCCTTTAAAGCCTCCGATAAGGACCGAAGGGGAGTCAGGCCGGCAGCCAGGACTAGGCTGTGGCATTCCAAAAAACGATTTTCTCCCTCGTGCAATAGACTGACGCCGCTTTTATTCACTTGGGTGATTTTGCCATTTAGAATGATTTCGACTTTCAAATCTTCCATCATATCCAACAACATTTGCCTATTCGCCTGATGGACATTCGTAACGATCGTGTCGAGTAACTCAATGATCCTGACCTTTTTCCCTTTTTGGCTCAGCCAGACAGCCGTTTCACAGCCCTCCATGCCCCCGCCCAGGATAAGAACCTTCTCCCCTACTTCTTTCTTTCCGGAAAGGACCTGGCAGCAGCTCACAACCATTTCCTCCTTTATCCCCGGAATTTCGGGGACCAGGGGACCCGATCCCGTAGCTAGAACGGCCAAATCAAAATCCAGATCGGCAATCAATTGCGGAGTCACCTCGCGATTCAGATGGAGCTCAATCCCTGAACGGGCAATTTGCCACTGATACCAATCCAATAATTTTTTGAGGTCCTTCTTAAACTCCGGAACGCAAGCCTCTCGCAGATGCCCTCCCAAGGTACTTTCCTTTTCGAACAGAGAAACCCGATGCCCCCGCAGGGCGGCTATTCGGGCCGCCTCCATTCCGGCAACCCCGCCCCCGATGATCAGAACGCTTTGGGGATGACTTGTAACCCCGGAAGGGTAATTCCTCTCCCGCCCGCAAATGGGATTCACCGAACAGGTGGCCGGCTTGCTCTGCTGGGCCGGAAGGCGAAAGCATCCTTCATGGCAGCCAATGCAGGGTCGGATATCCTTTTCCTGACGGCGAAAAACCTTCTCGGCCCATTGGGAATCGGCCAGGAGGGGCCGGGCGAGGGCAATCATATCGGCCGCTCCTTCCCTGAGAGCCTGCTCGGCCAGCTGGGGGTTCCCCAACTTTCCGGCGGCTATGATCGGAAACGATACCCTTTTTTTAAGTCCCCGAATCAAATCGATCGTGCAAGCGTCCGGCTGATAGGTCGGAGGATGGGCCCAGTAGAAAGCTTCGTAGCAGCCGGCATCTGCATGGAGTCCATCGTATCCCGCCTCTTCCAGTATTTCAGCGCCGGCAAGGGATTCCGAGATATCCCGCCCGATTTCCTCATATCCTTCCGGTTTAAGTGAGGATTTCCAGGGAGCCCGAATGAAATGTTTGACGCTGTAGCGAAAAGTTACCGGAAAATTTTTTCCCGCCATCCTTTTTATCTGGCCCAGAATTTCGATTGCAAACGTAAGTCTGCCTCGAAGATCCCCCCCAAACCGGTCCTTCCTCCTATTCCAAAGAGCCGTATTGAACTGATCGATCAAATAGCCCTCGTGGCCGTGAATTTCGATCCCGTCCACCCCGATTCCAGCGACCATTTGTCCCGCCCGGCCGAAAGCCTCAATCAGCTTCTGAATTTCGTTGGCGGTCAGCTCCCGGCAGGTAACCTGGGGCCGAAAAAAGGCCGCATTCGGCGAGGAGGAAACCGGCTGGAATCCGGCGTCAATGACATCGCCCCGGGCTACTCGTCCCGGGCCCGCGGATAATTGTACGAAAAGTTTGGCCCCGAAGTTATGCACCCGGTCAGCCAGTTCAGCCAACCCGGGAAGGGCGTTGGGGGTGAGAACCGGCCAAATCCGGGCACCGTTTTTCTGAAAATTCTCAACTTCGTTTTCAACCTTAAAAACCCCGGTTATGATCAGGCCCACTCCCCCTTTGGCCCGCTCCACATAGTAATCGATCACCCGCGGGGGAAAGGTCCCCTCCTGGGGTGGATGAAGGTTAGTCAGGTTAACGGGAGCCATGGCAATCCGGTTTTTGATTTCCAGGGATCCAATACGCATCGGCTCGAAAAAAATTCTACGATTTGGGTTGGACATTTTTGCTCCTTTACAGAAAACAGGTTCTGGCAAAGGGCTTTGAAAGACCCTTTTTAAAAGAACTGAGCCTCCTCCTCATCATTTGGTGCTTCCCGAAATTTTCAAGGAAAAAGAATTAAAGTCCCTTGACGCCTTTCTCCTTACAATTGCGAATGGCGCCCGGGTGAAAGGGGATGGGAGAGCCTCCCCCCACCCATCGAATAGTAAGAACCACCCGTTCCGCCGGTGGCAATCGACAGCCGAACCGTTTTTTGCGCCAGGGCAGCTGATACCCCCCAAAGTAGGGCTAAGCGGATCGTGAGTTCGAAGGTGATAATCCACTTTTGGCCAAAGCGCATCATGGATCCTCCTTCTCAATCCATGCCCCTCTTATCGGACAAGGAGTTGATCCTGTTTTTTCTACTTATAGGTGGTGATGACTCTGGGTGTAGGGCTGCCACAGAATACGATATACATTTTTTCCGTCCCGGTGTTTAAGAGCTGATGCTCCACCACATCTGCCGGAAACCATAGGGTATCACCAGCTCCTATTGGTTTCTCGCTGATTTTCCCCTCGTCGGTTTTCCATTGGATGACCCCGGTCCCCCGGACGATATGGTAGATCTCTTCGAAATTTTTCGGATAGGTGATCTCATATCCCTCGGCCTTGTCGCTCGTATGGCGATGCCAGCGATGGATAGAGTACCCCGGATTGATCTCGGACACTCCCATGAATGTTCCCTTGGTCAGAGCGTGAGGTGGATAGACAATTCTTTTCATCCACCCTGCCTCCTTGCTGCCGGCCCCGGGAGGCAGCACCGGATTCACCTCCGCCCCCCGAATCATTACAGGTTCTACCATCCTTTACCCCCCCTCTTAATCTAGTTTTGCGTCCCGGAAATCCCCAGGAGTCCGGCTGCGTTCTCCCCCCAGATCTTCCTTTTCCCTTCGAAAGGAATCGAATCCAGACGGCGAACCGTTTCAACCGGGTCCGGATCGTTCACCTCAAAGGGATAGTCGCTGCCCATCAACACCTTATCAATCCCCGCGGTTTTGATCAAATATTCCAGGGCGGGAAGGGAATGCGTAACCGCGTCGAAGTATAGAAGCCGGATATAGTCACTCGGCGGCCGGGGGATCTTTCGCCGGCATTCCGGTTTGACCCGGTAGCCGTGTTCCAGGCGCCCTCTCTGATAGGGAAGAAAGCCTCCCCCATGGGTGAAACAGAATTTCAGCCGGGGGTATCGCGAAAATGAAATTACTGTTTCAGATAAGCCAATTTGTCCCACCGGACCGGGTATCCCCTGGTGATTCCGGGGCAGAAGTAGGTGGGGCTCTCCCGGTTGGTCACGACTTCGATCAGATAAGGCGCATTGGCCGAAATGGCTTCCTGAATTGCCCCTTTGATCTGCCCGGAGCTGTGAATCCGCTTCCCCTTGACCCCGAAAGCCTCGGCGATCTTCACAAAATCCGGATTATACAGCTTGCCGTCGCGCTCAAAAGTCGACCAGACTTCCCGGCCGTAATTGATCAACTGTCCATGGCGCTCAATGCTCTGGCCATAATTGTTGATCAGAACCCAGATCACCGGGATGTTATACTCCACCGCCGTGGCCAGGGCGTAATTGGACATGATGAAAGATCCATCCCCGACGATCGCCAGGGCGACTTTATCCGGCCTGGCCAGCTTCACCCCCATAACGGCGCTCGTTGACCAGCCCATCTGCGCCATCCCCGCGTTGTTGAAAAAGGTGTTGGGTGTATGGATCACTCCATATCCCTCAAAGGCCTGCTGGATATCGCCCGTATCGGTGACCACATTGGCGTCCCGTGGAAGAGCGCGGTTCACCTCAAAGGCCAAACGATTGGTGGAAACCGGGTCTTCTTCCCCCCGGTTGTCCGCTTCGATTTTGGCCATCCACTCCTCTTTCCATTTCCTCGCCTGCGCCACCCAGGATTGCCGGTCCCTCTCGCCTTTCTTCCAGTCGGGCTTACTCGCTTCCAGAATCTGTTGCAGGGCGATTTTGCCGTCCGCCACGATTCCCACATCGGCCAGGTAGTTCCGGCCGATATCCAGCTGATCAATGTTCACCTGAATTGACTTGGTATCGGGGAAATTGTATACCACCCCTTTCCGCCATCCCGAGGTATGGGCATCGCAGAAGCGGCAACCCACAGCCAAAACCACATCGGCTTCCCGCGTGGCCCGAACCGAACTTCCCCATCCGCTTCTTCCCACCGGACCCAGGCAAAGGGGATGATCCTCCGCCAGGACTCCTTTCCCCGGCATGGAGGTGACTACGGGGATTTCCAGTTGATCGGCCCATTCCTTGACTTCTTTCCAGGCTTCGGCGATATGGGCTCCCCCGCCCACCAGCAGCAAGGGTTTTTTCGCCCCGGACAGCAGTTGGGCGGCTTCCCTGATCATCGCCGGATCGCCTCCCGTCTTGGTGGTGAGGTGGTCCTTCCCCCAGGTGGAGGTGCTGTCTATTTCGAGCTCGTGGGCGGAGATGTCGAAGGGGATGTAAACCGCAGTAGGTCCGGGCCTGCCCGATCCGGCCAGCTTATGGGCCTGCATCACCTGATAGGCCAGAATATCGGGGCGTAAAGCGTACCAGACCCGCTTGGTGACGGGCTTAAAGATATTTGGGACGTCATCTCCGCAGTGAACGCTGAGTTCCTCTAAACTGGACCGGTCCAGATAATGAGTCGGCGGACCGGTGGGGATGAGAAGAACCCCCGAGGAATCCAGCATGGCATTGCCGACCGGCGAAATCAGATTCAATACTCCAGGGCCAACACTGGCCAGCACCGGAAGCACCTTGTGCTTCGCCCGAAAATACCCGTCGGCCATGTGCACCGCTGAAACTTCATGTTTGGGCTGGATTCCCTTGATGTGCGGTTTGTCGATCAGGGCGTTCAGGATATTCCAGATCCCATGTCCGTTATAACCCAGGTAGTATTCGATCCCGAGCTCGTCAAAACACTCGGCAACAATTTGGCCCCCGTTCATTTTTTTCATCTTCCCCTCTCCTTTTTTTATAAGGTAACCCTGGCGTCCCCGGATAGGAGCGAAGGATCAGTCGGTGATCTTGCTCTGCCGTTTGCGCACGGCCGGGACCGCCATCGTGAGCACAACCAGGACCGTCGCGATGATGAAGGCCAGGCTGATCGGCCGGGTGAAGAACACGGAGGGGTCGCCGCGGGAGATCAGCAGCGCCCGCCGCAGATTTTCCTCCAGCATCGGCCCCAGCACGAATCCGAGCAGCATGGGCGCCGCGGGGCACCCGAGCTTAATCCAAATGAAGCCGAGGGCGCCGAATAGCGCCGCTACGTTGAGCTCGACCGAGCTGGTGTTCACGCTGTAGATGCCGATGGAGGAGAACACCATGATGGCGGGGAAAAGCAGGCGATAGGGAACCTTGAGCAGGTTCACCCAGAGGCCGACCAGCGGCAGGTTGAGCACGAGAAGCATCAGATTGCCGACCCACATGCTGGCGATCAATCCCCAGAAGAGGTCGGGATTGTTGACCATCACCTGCGGGCCGGGGTTGATGCCCTGGATGATGAGCGCGCCAAGCATCATGGCCATCGTCCCGCTGGCGGGAATCCCCAGGGTGAGCATGGGGATGAACTTGCACTGCGCATCCGCATTGTTGGCGGCTTCGGGTCCCGCTACGCCCTGGATTGCACCGTGGCCAAATTGCGAAGGGTCCCTGGCGAGCTTCTTCTCGACCATGTAGGACGAGAACGAGGCGATGGCCGGCCCGGTTCCGGGCAGAACGCCGAAGAACGCCCCGAGGAGGGTTCCCCTGACGATCGGGCCGATGGATTGTTTGAGGTCCTTCTTGGTGGGGAAGAGATGCACCACCCTGGAGGTGTGGACCTCCCGCTCCTCCAGATCCCCGAGGTTGCTGATGATTTCGCCCACCGCGAATACCCCCACGGCGATGACCACGAAGCCGATCCCGTCCGCCAACTCGGAGATGCCGAAGTCAAAGCGCTGCACGCCGGTTGTGAGGTCGGTGCCCACGGTGCCGAACAGCAGGCCCAGCGCCACCATGGCGAGCGACTTGCTCATGTCGCCCTGGGAGAGCACCGCCGCGGCGACCAGTCCCATCAGCATCAGCGAGAAGTATTCCGGGGCGCGGAACTCAAAGGCGATCTCGGCGATGACCGGACCGAACATGGCGATGATCATCGTGCACACGGTGCCGGCAAAGAACGACCCGATGGCCGCGATCGCCAGCGCCGCACCGGCGCGCCCCTGCCGGCCATCTGGTAGCCGTCGATGCAGGTGATCACCGACGAGGTTTCGCCGGGAAGGTTGACCAGGATGGCGGTCGTCGAGCCGCCGTACTGGGCACCGTAGTAGATACCGGCCAGCATGATCAGCGCTGCCACTGGCGGAAGGGTGAAGGTAATCGGCAGCAACATCGCAACCGTCGCCAGCGGCCCGATGCCGGGGAGAACGCCGATCAGGGTGCCCAACAGGCAGCCGATGAAGCAGTAGAGGGCATTCTGAAACGACAAGGCGATACTGAACCCATATATCAAGTGGTGAAACAAATCCATGAAAAACTCCCCGTCAGAATCCTTTGATCAGGGGGTAAGGCAGGCCGAGGCCCCAGACGAATACGGCCAGGGAGAGCATCGTCATGACCGCGGTAAGCAGCAGGACCTCGCCCCACTTGAAATCCTTGCCCGCGGCCGCCGACCCGAAGGCCAGGACCGCCAGCGCCGGGATGAAGCCCGCGCGATCCATCAGGACGCCGAAGAGGACGATCATGACGGGCAGCACGATCACGGCCCGGATCGACCAGTTGCCCTGGATCTTCTCGTTCCTGCGCAGCCCTTTGGCCATGATGTAGATGCCGAAGAGAATGAGGATCCCGCCCAGAAGGATTGGGAAGTAGCCGGATCCCATGCGCAGCAGCCGGCCGAACGGGTAATCCCGGGCGACGAATATCGCTACGGCTCCGAACACGAAGAACATCAGGCCTGCCCAGAAATCCCGGTTGCTGCGAATTTCCAGTTTCATCGAGGGTCCTTTCTCCTTTTTGGTCAGTGTTTTTCGCCCCAGCACATAACGACGGCTATTTTTTCCCCTGCATCGGAAGTCAAACGTCAAGGGGTTCAACGCCGGAACGTTGAACCCCTTTTTGAGGTGCTCGTTAAATTTATCCCGGCTTTGCCTTGGATGCCTTCACCACCTTGCTCCAACGCTCGATTTCTTCCAGCAGAAACTGGCGGAAATACTCCGGCGTTTCCGCGATGGGATCGGCGCCCAGTTGCGCCAGCCGGGCGCGAAAGTCTGGCTTCTGCACGGCCTTTACGATGACCGCATTCAACGCGTTGACCACCGAGGCGGGGGTTCCCGCCGGCGCCAATAACCCATACCAGGTTTGGGTGACAAAACCCGGCAGGCCGCCTTCGATCATGGTCGGCAATTCAGGCAGCAAGGGCGATCTCTTGGCGCTGGTAATGGCGAGCGCCCGGATCCGGCCCGGGGCCATCAACGGCTGGGCCGCGGGAATGTTGCTGAAGGAAAAATCAACCTCCCCGCTGGCCAGCGCCGTCAAGGAAGGCGACGTGCCTTTATAGGGAACATGGGTCATGTCGGTTTTGATCATGAGCTTGAGCAGTTCCCCGGAGAGGTGCTGGGTACTGCCGCTGCCGGATGAGGAAAAATTGAATTTGCCGGGATTTTTTTTGGCCACGGCAAGGAATTCGGTGATGTTCTTGGCGGGAAATGAAGGGTTCACCAGCAACAGGTTCGGACTGTCCGCAAAAACCGCCACCGGCGCGAAGTCTTTTACCGGGTCGTAATTCATCTTGGGATAAAGGCTGACGTTGACTCCCAACGCCGCCGAACTCATGAACAGCGTGTAACCGTCGGGGGGTGATTTAGCGACCAACTCCGCGGCGACGTTCTGGGCCGCCCCCGGGCGGTTTTCGACGATGATTTGCTGGCCCATGGCCTCGGTAATCTGCTGGGCAATCAGCCGGCCCATGATGTCGCTCCCTCCGCCAGGTGCGTACCCCACCACCATTCGGATGGGTTTGGTGGGGTACTGCGGCGCCTGGGCAAAGGCGAGCCCGTTAAGGCACAACAATACTCCGAGCACAATCATCAGCAGTTTTCGAGTCATGTCTCCTCCTTTTTTTGTCGGCAAATCTGGGGACAAAATCCCAATTCTAGCCTTTTTTAAAGCGGCCTTAGGGTAAGGGAAACCAGGAACAACTACCGTGGGAAATCCCAGCCATGCCCCGATATTAATCATCGAATATTTCATTGTCAAAAAAAATGGGTATTATGTCCCCAGATTTTGTCCCCAGATTTCCCCGAGAGGGGCTTGAGAAAAAATCATTGGGTCGGGGATCAGGGAGACTGGGGCGCCGCCGCGGCACCATTCCTTCTGATGGAGCCCATCCCGATAAAGGTTCCGTCGCTCTCGACGGAAAGGATATTCGGACCGCCGAAATAGAGATCCGGATAATTGTAGATCTTCACTTTATGGCCCAGCACATCGGTGAGAAATTTGACGGTGGCGGGGGAAAAACCTTTCTCCATCTGGATCTCCTTGTAGGCGTGATACCCCACGAACTTGGGGGTCTTCACCGCCTGCTCAACCGTCATCCCGTGGTCGATGAGGCCGATCAGGATCTGGGCCACCGTGGAGACGATCCGCCCTCCGCCGGGTGAACCGATCACCCAGCGGATCTTCCCGTCCTTTTCCACAATCGAGGGGACGATGGTGGTGCGGGGACGTTTTCCCGGCGCAAGGTTGACGGGATTGCCCGGCTCGGGTTTGCTCGCGAAGTTGACCATCTCGTCGTTGAGGAAGTATCCGTCCACCCAGAAGCTCGTCCCGAAGAAATCGGATATGGTCTGGGTCCAGGAAACGGCGTTTCCGTCCCTGTCGATCACCGAGATGTGCGTCGTGGAAGGAGATTCGCCCTTGGACGGCGGAACCTTTGGAGGTTCCACCGCCTTCGCCTTGAGCATTACCTCCACGTATTTCTCTCCCTTGTCGTAATCCCCAGGGTTGCCGACCCGGCTGCGCCAGGTGGAGGGGTCAGAGGCCCGATCGAGGGCGATCTGCATCAATCGTCTCCGGGCGTATTGCTTGCTGGTCAAGCCCTGCTCGGGGAGCGGATCGAAAGCGGCGTCTCCCACGAACCTGCTCTGGTCCATCGCCGTCAGCACGAAGGTTTCCTGCATGATGTGAACGGCCAGCGGATCGTCCCAACCCATGGCCGCCAGGTTGAAGTGTTCCAATAAGTTCAGGGTCGCCAGAAGTCTCGGTCCCCCCACGGGGTTGCCGGGCACAAACAGGTCGTACCCCCGGTAGGTCCCGTGGAGGGGTTTCTTCTCGATCACCCGGTAGGCTTCGAGGTCGGATTTTTCGACCCAGCCGCCGTTCTTCTTCATGAATTCATCCAGGCGATCGGCCAGCTCGCCCCGGTAAAAAACCCCCGCGCCTTTATCGGCGATGGTTTCCAGCGTCCGGGCGAGGGCGGGATTGCGGAAGGTATCCCCCGGTTCCCAGGGCAGGTCTTTATTCAGAAAATCGGGCGCGTTCTTGAGGAGCAAATCGTATTTTTCCTTTACCGCCTTGGCAAAGGTCTCGTTGACCTCAAAACCCTCCCGGGCCAGGCGAATGGCGGGGCGAAGCAGGTCGGCGAAGGGCAATTTTCCCCCCATCTCGTGGACCTTGGCCGCTCGCGGCGACGACCCCCGGAACGCAGAACCCTTTGGGGGTGAATTTGATATCATTCAGCGACTTGCCGAGGGCCTGAAGGTTTTCGTAGGTGGCTTTCGCCGGGGCCGTGCTGCGGAAATCGACAGGCCAGCTTTCGGCCGTCGGACAGGGCCAAAACGGCGTACCCCTCTCCCCCGATCCCCGAGGCATAAGGCTCCACAACCCCGAGGGCGAAGCTGACCGCGACGGCGGCATCCAGGGCATTGCCTCCCTTTTCAAGGATTTCCGCTCCCACCCGGGCGGCATGGGGATTGGCTGCCACCACCATCCCATTCTTAGACCTGAGCAGGGGACCGACGGTGGCGGCGCCCGCCGGGATAGCCAAAGCAAGAACCAGCACCCATACGAAGATGAGGCAGAAGACCTTTTTGGGCATCATCGACCTCCTTAGCAGATCTCTCCCCCCAGGATTTTCTCGCCCCTATGGGGGAATGGACTATGGGGAGTGTATCCCCCGAAAAAAAATTTCAGCCGGTTTGCGGTGTGATATTATCTCCTTCCCATGGGGGTGTCAACATTGATTTACACGACCCCTATTATTCTCCCTATATCATCCCCTGAAATTTCCCCTCGAAGAGATTCAACACATAACGTTCTTATTCAAGGCGGAATTTATCCATACCCGACGAGCGGGGATCGCGAAGTCGGAAAGCATCGCTAATTGATAACTGGGTGGATCTGCGGATGGGGTCAGCGGATGGGGTCAGGCTTATCTATTTAACTATTGACATCTAATTTTGGTTTTGGTAAAGATTTGGCATGGGAAGGCGTGCTCGAATTCATTTTGCTGGAGCTTTGTATCATGTGATTGCCAGAGGAAATCGAGGGCAGAAGATATTCCGGGAAGATGGAGACTATCGGCTTTACCTGAAGTTCTTGAAGGAGTATAAAGATCGTTTTGGGTGCTGCCTCTATGCTTATGCTTTGATGCCTACCCATGTTCATCTCCTGGTGGAAACGGGTGCAACGGCTCTATCGAAGGTGATGCAGGTTCTTCAGTTTAGATACACCCGCAATTTCAATATCAAGTACCGAAAGTGGGGGCACCTTTTCCAGAGTCGGTACAAGGCCATCTTATGCGAAAGGGATTCGTATCTTTTAGAGCTTTCGGCTTATCTGCATTTGAATCCGGTGAGAGCCGGATTGGTTGACGATCCATCGAAGTATCCTTGGAGCAGTTACCCTTCGTATATGAGCAAAGAGATAGGAGGTCTTGTGGATCGGGATTTCCTTTTTTCCCGATTTTCGGGTAAGCGGGGAGTTGCCAGGCGGGAATATGAAAAATTCGTGAAGAGTCGCATGGGGCAGGGGCGCCGTGATGATTTTTATGAGTTAAAAGAACAGCGTTTTTTGGGACCGGATGAGTTCGTTGAGGATGTTCATCGTCGGGTCAAAGAAGAGCCAGCCTTGGTTTATGATCTTGGGATTGGGGAGATTGTTTCCGCCGTGGGCTCAGCGTTTGGGATGACAAGGGAAAAATTTTACAGTTTTAGGAGGAGTCGTCAGGGGGCTTTGGGGCGTTCGGTGGCGGCCTTTTTGGGGAAGAAATGGGGAGGGCATGCGTTTAAGGAGTTTGCCGAGCATTTTAAGAGGGATCCGGTAGTGATCAGCAAGGGGGTTAGAGGAGTTGAGAAAAGGCTGGAGGAGGACAGGCCTTTTGCCCGCTCAATTGGAATGATAGAAAAGACCCTGACTCAGAATAGGAAGTCCAGAATAGTTAATTAGGTAAGCCTGACCCCATTTGTGACCCCATTTGTGACCCCATTTGCGTTCGTGCAGAGCGTGCTTGACGAATTTTAGTGAGAAGGTATAATTGGGGTCATGCCGAGATTAGCCAGATTAGATGCCCCGGGAGTCTTGCACCATGTGATGGGGCGGGGCATCGAGAAGAGGAAAATTTCTTCTATAGGTATATGGACCAACGTCCCCTTAATCCTACTTCGGCAGGATTTTTCACGGGTGGCGGTTAAGTTGTTGGGCTATGCGGGAGCGGAGGCGGGTCGATATCTTGGGGTGACGAGTTCATGCGTTACAAGGGTGGCTTCGCAGGAGGAGAGATTAGAGGGTCTTCAGATTCGTTATGGAATCAGCTAGGCACGTTCTGCACGAACGTCCCCCTTTCGTCCCCTTTTTACAAGGAGAGATAAGCGGTACATTAATCGAGATCAGGGGGATGTGTCCGGAGCAGGGCCTGAAGCCCATCCACCTTACCGCCACCGGAAACCATCGGCCGCAGTGGCCAGCGGAGACTTCGATGCTTATCGTGATGGAGCACAATGCAACTCAGGACCAGATCGAAGCCGTCGTCGAGGCGGTGAAGGCGCTTGGGTTCACGCCTCAGCCCATCCCAGGGGAGATCCGGGTAGCAATCGGGGTGCTTGGTAACCAGGGGTACGTGGATGACGAACCTTTTCGCGACCTCCCGGGCATCCAGGAGCTGATTCACGTCACCAAGCCGTACAAGCTGGCGAGCCGGGACTTCCACCCGAGCGAAACGGTGGTGAATGTGGGAGAGGTCCGGGTGGGCTGGGACCAGGAACCGGTTGTCATTGCGGGCCCCTGTGCCGTTGAAAGCCGGGAACAGGTCCTCGCGGCTGCTCGGGCGGTCAAGGCCGCCGGGGCGAAAATCCTCCGGGGTGGAGCCTTCAAGCCCCGCACCGGACCGCACGCCTTCCAGGGGCTGGGCTACGAGGGCCTGGAGTACCTTGCCGAGGCAGGGCGGACAGTAGGGCTCCCCATCGTGACCGAGGTGATGCGAATCGACCAGCTTGATCCGGTGGCTGCCGTCGCCGACTGCGTGCAGATCGGCGCGCGGAACATGCAGAACTTCGACCTCCTCAAAGAAGTGGGCCGCAGCGGCAAGCCGGTGCTTTTGAAGCGGGGCATCAGCGCCACGCTGGAGGAGTTCCTGGCCGCAGCAGAATACATCCTCCTCGAAGGAAACGCACAGGTGATCCTTTGCGAGCGGGGGATCCGAACCTTCGAACGAGCTCTGCGAAACACCCTAGATCTGGGGGTCGTGCCTTACCTTCGCCAGGTAACGCACCTTCCGATGATTGTGGACCCGAGCCATGCCCTAGGTCGTCGAGACCTAGTGATCCCCATGGCCAAGGCAGCGATGGTCGTTGGCGCCGCCGGTGTCATGGTGGAGGTTCACCCAGACCCGGCCCACGCGCTCTGCGACGGTCCGCAGTCACTGGATTTCACCGGGTTCGATCATTTAATGAGGGAGCTCCGCGCGACCATGCAGGTGGGAACGTTGGCGCGCAGCTCCTGAGCCGCAGGTTCAGCTCGGCGCCCCCTCAGGGGGCTTCATTCGCGCTCTCCCAGCGACCCATCTCACCCTGCTCGATCCAGTCTCTCACCGAGCCTTTGTAAAGCACGAAACCTGGAATCCTATTGAGTGGTAGAGGGGACGTGGTAGAGGGGACGTTCGTGCAGAGCGTGCTTGACGAATTTTAGGAATAGGGGACGTATGGTCTTGGGGACGTTGTTTACTAGGTTGACTAACTTTCGAAACAATTCAGAGCCATTGTTCAAAAATTTCATGATTGTGCGATTTTGAGAAATCCCTCATCCAATTCTTCCATCAATGCTTCAATGAGTCGCCAAGGCATTTTACCGAAGCCAAATGCTTGCCAGCGTCTAAAAGGGCTCGCGGCAAGATCTGACCTCGAGTTGCTTCTTGGATTCTTTATACACGTCTTCGGGCTTAACTCTGGTCTTCAAAAAGGCTTTCCGGGTCTCCATGATTTTTTTATATCCCTCGAATCGCATGAAGCGCTGATATTCAGCGTAGGGGATAATGACCGCCACGGGCTTTCGGCGCTTGGTTATGATGATCTTTTCCTTATTGGTCAGGGACCCCTGGACCAACCGGCTGAACTCTTTCCTCGCTTCGGTTATGCTAACCGTAGTTTCCTTCATCTGATCTCCGAGATAGTATTGGGATCGGTTGATAGACCGCTTTTACGGGTTGGGAGGGAAAAAAGACGGTAGAGGCTCGTTATAGTACTTGTTCCTGAAGCTTTTGCTGGATCCAAAGATTGACCAGGGTATCCGATGATACGCCTTTCTTTTTGGCGACTGATTGGACCTTTTCCGATAAACTCTTTTCGATGGCGTAGTAGGTGGCTTCCGTCTCAATTTTTACGTCAAACTCTACCTTCTTCGTTTTGGCCCATACTTTTGCCAAATCATGACTACCCCAATATTCGCCAACTGCCTTGTAAGAAGACGCTTTAGAGATGGAGGATTTATTTTTTTTCATAGCGTTTCCTTTCCGCTGACGTCATATCACGGGCAGATAATATCAACACGCGATTATCCTTTTTGTGAATAAAGAAAACAATTAAATACCGACCGGAATCTGTCTGGCCCATCGATGCGTATACATTTTCTCCTGAAAAGTGTCCCTTTTCGACGAATCGGAAATGCGAGGAAGAATTAAGAATTTGCCTGATTTCAACCTGGCTGACTTGGTGTTTGACGATTATTTTTTCAATTATCTCCTGAAGCCAGATGATGCCGGAGATCTTCAAGATAAATATACCTCTTTACCCACAAGAAGGGAATTGTGTATTAAAATGGTTATGAAGCATGGCAAAGATCCGCTACTAAAATAGCATTAACCCGATAAAATCACAAGTCATTTTTAAGGCGGAGAAGGATGAAGTGGGGACGAAAAATAAGGAGGCCGATAGAAGTTTTCATCGGAAAAGGAGGCTAGCCGTGAAGAGTCACCGCAAAGAATTGTGGTTCAATATTCCCACCCGCAGGGCTTTTATCAATATTACGCCGCAGGTAGAGGAATGCCTGAAGGAGAGCGGGGTGAAAGAAGGGCTGGCTCTCGTTAATGCCATGCACATCACCGCGTCGGTTTTTATCAACGACGATGAGCCGGGGTTGCACCAGGATTATGACGAGTGGCTGGAGAAGCTGGCGCCGCACGATCCTACTTCGAAATACCGCCATAATCGGACCGGGGAGGATAACGGGGATGCCCATCTCAAGCGGCAGATCATGGGGCGGGAGGTGGTGGTGGCCGTAACCAATGGAAAGCTGGATTTTGGACCCTGGGAGCAGATTTTTTACGGGGAGTTTGACGGACGGAGGAAGAAGCGGGTACTGGTGAAGATTATCGGGGAGTGAAAGGCTTTCACCCCCACCCCGACCCTCCCCCGTCGAGGGGGAGGGGAAAAAAGGGCGATCGTCACGAGTTTCGCGTGATCGCCCCTACGATTTCTTTTTCTTATCCTTTAGGTTCAGGGTGCGCTTGACCAGTTCCTTTTCGTGGTCGTAGTTGGCGATCCGCTGGAGCATGATCTTCTGGGCCATGACCGGGCCGGCGCCGTGCCAGGTGCCCACGCCGTGGAGGCCGGCGGTCCAATGCTGCAGGGCCTTGTGGACCTTCATGATGTTTTCGGTGGGCTCATCGGAGCCGAAGCTGTAAAATTCTTCCACGTACTTCTGCACTTCGGGATTTTTCAGCTCCTTCAGCGAAGGCATGGTGACCACCAGACCGCCCCCGATGTCCCCTGCCAGGGCCATCACCCGCCAGAAAGCGTTGCAGATGTTCAGCTTGGCCACGTTGCCCATCATTTCGTCGGGCAGGAACACTCCGGAGCCAGGGGGCTCTTCTCCCCCCTTCATGGCCGCGGCCAGCCCGCAGGCGCGCCCGGTTTCCCGCAGGACTACCATCTCGGCCAACTCTTCGTTGATGTGGGCGACCTTTTCCAATCCTTTATACTCCTGGATCAATTTGGCCGCTCCGATGATCTGGTTCATGAAGCCCACCTTGCAGGTTCCTCCGCAGGTCATCCGGTGGGTGCGGGCGAAGCGGGTGACCAGCTTGCCCGAGTAAGGAGTTTCACCGCAGTGAAACACCCTTTCCCAGGGAATGAATACATCTTCGAAGATCACCATGGAAGTTTCCCGCTGGCCGAAGAGGGGGTTGCCCAGTTCCTCGATATCCTCGGCCATCTCCCTCTCCGCCGAGAAGGGGGTGTACTGGGCGACAAAGGTGATCCCCTTGGTGTCCGGGGGGATGACAAAAGCCACGGCGTAATCGGCTTCATCTTTGGAGTGGGCGGACTGGGGCAAAACCACCAGTTCATGGGCGGCATAGGCCCCGCTGATGTTGATCTTGGCTCCCCGCACGACGATTCCATCCTTTTTCCGGTCCACGATTTTCAGGGAGAGATGAGGATCCGCCCACTCCGAGGTCTTCTGGTTCCGTTTGCCCCGCGGCTCGGTGAGGGCCCCGGCAACCGAGAGGTCCTTCTTCTGGACGGTTTTCAGGAATTCGATGAAACGGGGATAATATTTCGTTCCCAAATCCCGGTCCATTTCCCAGGTGGTGCTGGCCAGGGAGTGAAAAGCGTCATAGCCGACGCACCGGTAGGTGCAGGTTCCCAGCATCTCCGAGGTAAAGGTGCCGGCCTGGGCTTTCTTCACCAGGTCGTCGATGCTGGCGCTTATATAGGTGTAGCGGTTGACCACCTCACCGATTAGAGGGGAATAGCAGGTCATGATGTCTTTATACCTGGGGTCCAGGGCCCAGGCATAACTGGCCTTGTTGGATTCCACGACGGTGCGGGTGTTTTTGTTCTCCAGGATGCTGTCCACCCTCTTCCCGTTCATGAAGACCCGGGGTTTCATTTTCTTGAGACTGTTTTCGTACTGCTCGGGAGTCATGAGAGACATGTCAACCTCCAATTAAAGAAAAAATCGCATAGGGCATAGGGCATAGAGTAAATCCGAAATTCGAATATCGAAATCCGAACAGTAAAAAAAGTGCCTAAAGTTCGGAATGCCTAGAGTGCCTAGAATTAAGAACTTGAAAACCTTGCGCAAAAGAAAATTGCCGAATTCCAGAGATCATCAAAGCGTTATGATTTCTCCATCTTTGGGAATTTGGACTTGGCCGGTCAGACCCTCCTGCTCCAGTCTCTTTCGCAGTTCGGCGCGGGTCAGGAGGCAGTGGGTCATGGTTTCCATGTGGATTACGATCACTTTCGCGGAAGGGATTTCCCGGGCAACGGAGACGACATGATCGGCATTCATGGTGATCGGGCCGCCGGTTAAAAATGCGGCCGCCCCGGAGTAAAGAATCGCCACATCCGGCTTGTAGGTCAGGAGCGCTTCTTTGACCTCGGGGCACCAGATGGTGTCCCCGGCAATGTAAAGGGACGGCTCTCCTCCCACCTTCAACACATAACCGGAGACGATCCCCATCTTTCTTCCCGATCTCTCCCGTTCCATGCTGTCCTCCGGTTCGAAAAATCTGAATCCCCTGCCATTCGACCTTGGTCTTAACCGGATAGACCTGAACGAACCCCGCCTGCCGCATGGCCGGCTCATCCTCCGCCTGGCAGATCACGGGCAAATCTTTGGGCAGGATTTCCTTAGCCCGATCATCCCAGTGGTCCCGGTGGACATGAGTGACCAAAACCGCATCCATCTGCTTGATCAGTTTTTGAAGTTCGGCCTCGTTCAGGGGCAAGTCCACCAGGGGGATTCGGTTCTGGTTGGCCGCATTGGCGATGGGACCCATGGCCCCTTTCGGGCTGAGCATGGGATCGAGGAGAAGATTCATGCCTTTCAGGGTAATGACCGCCGTGGCGTGGCGGAGCAGCTGAAGCCGCATAGAACCTCCTTCAAGGAGATCGAAAATACAGAAAACGGCATAGCGCATAGAGCATAGCGTAGAGCGTAAATAAAGGAAACCGAATAATCTGAAGCGCTGCCATCCCGGTGCCATCCTCGGTTGACATCTTGGGTCTATTGTTATAATTTGCTCTTGGTCGCTTCAAGCTTCATCTCGACCCTCACCCTATGAATTTAAAACGCCTCTTGCCCATCTACTTAGGTGCGATCATCGGCCCCATGGGGGGGGTCGGAATCATCACTCTCCTGCCCGTTCTGTGCCGGCATTTTGATATCAGCATCCAATGGGCCTCCCTCACCATCACCCTCTACATGGTTCCTTACGTGGTCTTCCAGCTGTTTTCCGGGTCCATCGCCCAGGTCTTCGACACCCGGCGGACGCTGCTTTTCGGGTTCGGGACCTATGCCCTGGGCAGCCTTCTTTCCGGGCTTTCTTTTAATCTGCCGACGCTCATATGCGCCCGTTTCCTCCAGGGGTTTGGGGCGGCTTTTATCGCCCCCCTCGTCCTCGCCCTGGTGGGGGAGATGGTCGAGCCCAAGCAAATCGGGAAGGCCATGGGGATTCTGGGGGTTATGTACACCACCGGCGTGACCATGGGGCCCTTGATTTCCGGGGTGCTGGAGGTATCCCTGGGATGGCCCTGGTTTTTCTTCCTTCTTACGGCCTTCTCGTTCTCGATCGGAGTTTTTTACTGGGTCACCAGCCGGGAGGAGGCGATAACCGCCCAAAAAAAGGGAAAATTTTCCGATGCCCTGGCCCTGGTAAAGAGGGCTTATTCCCACCACAATGTAAGATACCTGAGCTTTTCCGCTTTCTCCTTGTTCATGGGGTACATCGGGCTCATGACCTTTGTGGCCGATTATCTAAAAGTGACTTACTCGCTCCCCTCTGACCGGACAGGGCTCATCCTGTCCATGACCGGGTTCGCCGGCATCGTGGCCGCCCCCATTGCCGGCATCCTGGGGGACCGCCGGGGCAGAATTCCCATCGCCTACCTGGGCGGGGGGATCATGATCGCCGCGGTGTTGGGCCTGGCGGTAGTCGAATATTCCTACTGGAAATACCTGTTGTTATTCGCCCTCTTCGGCACCGGTTCGGCAACGGCCTGGACTTCTCTGAATACCCTGGCGGTGGAAGTGGTCCCGGACCTGCGGAAGCCGGTGGCTTCGGTGTACAACTGCTTCAAATTTTCCGGGTATGCCCTTTCTCCCCTCATCCTGTCCCTTTTGTATATTCCCTTTTCCATTCCCGCGGTGCGCTGGGCCTGCATTGCCTGCATCCTCATCAGTCTCCTGCTTGCATCCCGGCTCCATAGTCCAAAGAGGGAAGGGTAGCTTTGCGGAAGGCAAGGAGGGAGGATATGGAAATTCATATCCCGCCGATGCTTGCGGCGTCCCGCTCGGAGCGGGAACTTTCCTCCCGGGCCCTTGACAGGTTTCCATAATATACTCGATCAACTAATTTGGAGATGATCTTAAAAAAATAATGAGCGGTCAGCATAATTTTTTGTTGACAGGAATCCCCACTCGGGTAAAATAGATTTTAATTTTCAGAGGGGGAAAAAAGCGGTGCAGGTCCTCAAGCAGGAAGGAAGAAAAAAGTTGGGCAAGAAGCCTGAGTACAAGAAGTTAGGCCCACCCATCGCTTTTGGGATGCCCTGACCGGCCCCTGTTCCCGCCTGCAATCATCCTAAAAGCCATGGGTAAAGGCCCCATGGCTTTTTTGTTTTTAAGGATTATTGAGCCACAGAGGGCACAGAGATCACAGCGCGGCTGCGCCGCAACCAAAAATTTCATATTGGACACAGATGAACACAGATAAACACAGATTTTGTATTCGCAAAAAACTTAAATGCAAAAAGCTTAATGGGACGCGGATGAACGCGGATAAACACGGATTAAGATTCATAAAACAAATATTAGCAAATATTTTGCTTTTTCTCTGTGATCTCTGTGGCTCTGTGGTGAGAAATTTTTAAATAAAATAAAAAGGAGGAGTTATGCAACCGAAGACCTGGGCCGGATGTCACGTTCCGTTGATCACCCCCTTCAAGGACGATTATTCCCTCGATGAGGCAGGACTCAGGAAACTGGTCAATTATTTCATCGAGGAGGAGAAGTGCGACGGGCTGGTGCCCTGCGGGACGACCGGGGAGTCGCCCACGCTGACCAACGAGGAGCATGATAAAGTCATCGAAATCGTCGTTCAAGGAAGCCCGGGGACGCGTGCCCGTGATGGCCGGGACCGGGTCCAACAGCACCCAGGAGGCGATCGAGAGGACCAAACATGCCGAACACGTCGGCGCCGCCGCCAGCCTCCAGGTCTGCCCCTACTACAACCGGCCCACCCAGGACGGGATCCTGGCCCACTTCGAGGCCATCGCCAAAGCCACCAAGCTGCCCCTCTTCATCTACAACATCCCTTCCCGCACCGGAAGGCTGATCGAAGCCAAGACCATGATCGAGCTTTCCAAGATCGACAACATCATCGGGATGAAGGACGCCTGCGGGGACATGATGATCACCATGGACATCATGCGGGGGACCCGGGGCGGGAAAAAGAAGTTCTACGTCCTTTGCGGGGAGGATGCCCTGACCTTTTCCATGATGGGCCTGGGGGGAGATGGGGGAATCATGGCCGTGGCCAACGTCATCGGGAAAGAATATTATAAAATGATCCATCTCATGCTGGATGGCCATGTCGAGGAAGCCCGGGAGATTCACTTACCAGACCCTTCCCGTTGTCCGGGCGCTGTTCATCGAGTCCAACCCGGCTCCGGCCAAGGAAGCCATGAACATGATGGGCGTTCCGGCGGGAACGCTTCGCCTGCCGCTGGTCCCGCTCCGGCCTGAGAATCGGGAGACCCTGCGGAAGGCCCTGGTTCAGCTGGGTCGGCTGAAGGGATGAAAGGGAATTGAAAGTACAAGTTCGTTCCAAGGTTTGGCTGGAGGCTCAAGGGCGGCCGGTTCTAGGACCGGGCCGCCTGGAGCTCCTTCGAGTATATCGATGAGCAGGGCTCCATTTCCCGGGCCGCCCGCTTGCTGAAGATGACCTATCGCAAAGCCTGGGGGCAGATCAAAGCCATGGAAGAACAGCTGGGTCTGCCCCTGGTGGAGAAGCAGACCGGGGGGCCGGGGGGAGGCGGGGCCCGACTGACCCCGGAGGCCCGCGAGCTCCTCTCCAAATATTTCCGACTGGCCCAGGGGATCGAGGAGGAGGTTGACCGTCGCTTTCGGGAGATTTTTTTATGAACTGCGTTAGGCAGATTTTGCATAGCCCTTTTCACCCCCACCCCACCCTCCCCCCTCGGAGACTGTGTCGTAATTGGGAAAATGGGCCGTCATTCCCGCGGAAGCGGGAATCCAGCTCGATATTGTTAAAGATTTCAGGTCCTGGATGCCCGCCTTCGCGGGCATGACGAATTACGACACGGTTCTCGAGGGTGGGGGGAAATTTATCTCATGCATTTTTATCAGTTTTAGTCCTGCTGGCCACGGCAATAATTGTTCCCCCTTCCCATGCTTCTCCTCGGTCCCTGCTGATTTTCGCCGGGGCGGCGAGCAAACCCCCGACCGAGGAAGCGGCCCGGACTTTCGGGCAGAAGGCGAACATCCAGGTCCGGATTACTTTCGGAGGCTCGGGCTTTGTCCTGTCCCAGATGAAGCTTTCCCGGATGGGGGATGTGTATTTTCCCGGGTCTTCGGATTTCATGGAGAAGGCCAAGAGGGAAAAGCTGGTCTTTCCGGAAACCGAAAGGATCATTACCTATCTCGTTCCCGCGATCAACGTCCAGAAGGGAAATCCCCGGAAGATTCGCTCCCTGCGGGATCTGTTGAAACCTGGCCTGCGACTGGCCATTGCCGATCCGGAGGGGGTTTGCGTGGGGACTTACGCGGTGGAGGTGGTAGAGAAAAATCTGAGGGGCGATGAAAGAGAGCGGTTTCGCAAGAATCTGGTGACTACGGTGGAGAGCTGTGAGAAGACCGCCAATATCATCTCCTTGAAGGGGGTCGATGCGGTCATCGGCTGGCAGGTTTTCCAGCACTGGGACCCGGAAAGGATAGAGACGATACTCCTCAAGCCGGAGCAGATTCCCCGGATCGGCTACATCCCGGCGGCGGTTTCCGCCTTCACCAGAAACCGCGAACTGGCGGAGGATTTCATACGCTTCCTCACCCAGACAGATGCCAAGGAAATCTTCAGAAAACATGGCTACCTGATGGACGTGGGGGAAGCGCGGAAATACGCCCTCCCGGAGACCCCGGTGGGAGGCGAGTATGTCCTGCCGGGGAGCTGGAAGAGAAGGGGGAAATGAGGGGGCAGGGAGAGGGAGAATGCGGAATTCGGAATGTGGAATGCGGAATAAAAAACAAGGGGGTAGGGTGTAGGGGGTAGGGAGAAAACTAAGTGGCGATGCGGGGAAAGACGGACGCGGAGACGCAGGGAAAGGGAGAAAAGGATAAAGCATGAATTTCGGGAAGACGGCAATCATTGCGGCGCTGGCCCTATTTTTATTCTATGCCCTTCTGATCCTGTCTCTGCTCGACCTTTCTGGAGGGGCCCAGATTTCTGGAGGTCCTCCTCGCCCCGGATACTCTCTTCTCGATTCGCCTCAGCGTCGTCACCGCCACCGCTGGCCATGCTTCTGGCAGTGGCCATCGGATTGCCCGCCGCTTACGCTCTTTCCCGCTTCCAATTCCCGGGGAAGAAGATGGTGGACACTCTGCTGGAACTTCCCATGATCATGTCCCCGGTCGCCCTGGGAGCCGCCCTGCTGGTCTTCTTCAACACTCCTGTCGGAAACGTGATCCAGGAGAAGGGGGTTTTATTCGTCTTCGAATTTCCGGGGATCGTCCTGGCCCAGTTTGCCACCATCGCCGGATTGGCAACCCGGCTCATGAAGACCGCCCTGGATGAGATCTCTCCCCGGTATGAGGCCGTGGCCCGCTCCCTGGGGTCGAGCGCCTGGGAGGCTTTTCGGAAGATCACTTTGCCCCTTTCCTTCCGGGGAATTCTGAGCGCCATGATTCTCTGCTGGGCCAAAGCCGTGGGAGAGTTCGGGGCCACGGTCATGCTGGCCGGGACCATGGCCTTCAAGACCGAGACCATGCCCATCGCCATCTTCATGAGCCTGGCCTCGGCGGACATTCCCAAGACCATCATCCTGATCTTGATTCTGGCCGGGATCGGACTCACGGCCCTGTATGCCGTTCGCCTGGTGGAAAAGAGGCCCCAAATCCTATGATCGAAGTGCGGGGACTGAATCTCTCCCTGGGAAATTTTCGGATCGAAAATCTGAATCTCACCGTGAAGGAGGGGGCTTTCAACGTCCTCCTGGGGCCGACGGGGGCGGGGAAGACCCTCATCCTGGAGTCCATCGTAGGGTTAAGAAGGATCCCCAGGGGGCAGATCCTTATCGGCGAAGAAGAAGTCCAGGACCTGCCCCCGGAAAAGCGGGGGATCTCCTACGTCCCGCAGGATCTGGCCCTTTTCCCCCACCTCACGGTGGAGAAGAATCTCGCTTTTGGACTGAGGGCTTCCCCGAAAAACTTTCTTAAGGACGGCTCCCACCTTGCCCGGCTGGTCGAGACTTTGAAGGTCGAGCACCTGCTCCAGCGCTACCCGCAAGGGCTGAGCGGCGGAGAAAAACAGCGAGTCGCCCTGGGAAGGGCTCTGGCTCCTTCCCCCCGTTTGCTCCTTCTGGATGAACCGCTGGCTGCGCTGGACCCGGGTTTGAAGAACGAGATCCAGCAGCTGCTCATCTCCCTGCACCGGTCGCTGGGCTTCACCGCCCTCCATGTAACCCACGATCTGGATGAAGCCTACCTCCTGGGAGGGAGAATCAACGTGCTCATCGGCGGCAGGCTCGAGCAGAGCGGACAGCGGGAGGAGGTCTTTCTCCACCCCCGCACCCTGGACGTTGCCCGGTTTTTGGGGTTGCGAAACCTTTTCCCGGGAAGAGTTCTGAAAACCGAGGGGGCAGAAGGTTCCATGACCATCGGTCTCTGGGGGAGGAAAATCGTTATCCCCCCCGGCCATGCTGCCAGAAGCGTCTCCACGGGAGAAGAAGTGATTCTCTACCTCCGCCCCGAGGAGGTGATGATTCTGCGGCCGGGCAAACCGGTCAAGGAATCGTTGCGGGGAAATATATTCGGGGGCGAAATTGAGAGGATTCTGGACCGGGGAACTCACCGCTGGGTCTTATTCCGGCCCAGCGGGTTGGATGTTCATCTGGAGGTCAACCTTCCCAATTATGTTTTCCGGAATCTGGGTCTCCAAGAAGGGCAGGAAATCCAGGTGGCCATGCGGCGGGAATCGTTCTGGGTGATTCCGACAAAATAGCGATCAGCGTAGGGGCGATTCAGCTCGGAAATCGCTCTAGCTGACCGCTAGCGTGACCGCTTTATTTGGCTGCTGCTTTTTGGCCGATGGCCTTGTTCAGGATTTCGATTCCTTTCTGGGAAGCATCGATGGATTCCGCCAGCGACTGCCGGGCGGCTTCGGGGTTGTGGAACCCGTCGCTGTTTTCCGCCGTCCACCACTCCCAGAGAATATGGGCCCGGTCGTGCTCCTTGCGGGCCTCCTTCAGAATGTCCTCGCTCACGCCCAGCTCCTTGGCCCGGATGAAAGCGTTGATCATCTCGCCCAGCCAGAATTCCGCCTTGCGCATCTTGCCGCGGACGTAGTTCTGGATCGCATCGACCTGGTACTCGGCTTCTTCGGCGGTCCACTTGGGGTGGCAGCGCACGCAGGTATCCTTCAGCATGTACCGGGCGCTGCGCTGGCCGTGGAAGGTGTACTGTTTCCCCTTGGCCTTCACCTTGGGCATGTGGCAGTCCTTGCACTCCACTCCGGCCCGTCTCGTGCTTGGACCCCCAGTAGGTCTCCACCTCGGGGTGCTGAATCTTGGTGAGGGCCGCTCCGGTCACCGCGTGGCGGAAATCCTTGAAGCCAACGCTCTCATACCTCTTCTGGAGGTCGAAGACATTCACCCAGGGATAGTAGTTGGTCAGACGGCTGTCCATCCCGATGGCCGCCCCGGTCTGGGGGTTGAACCCGGGGTTGCAGTTGTATTCCACGTGGCATTGGGCGCACATTAGATTGGAATCCGGTTTGTTCAAGATCCCGATGGCCCGGAAATCCTTCCCGTCCCGCTTGAAGGTGATCTTCTCGATGGTGATCTCCTTGCTCTTCTTGGGGTCGTAGGGATAGGTTCCCTCGCCGCGGTCCACCGCCGCTTCGATGAGGGCATCGCGGATCACCCGCGGTTTCGCCGCATGGGGATCGTGGCAGTGAATACAACCCATGATATTTTGCAGGTGGTTTTTGGCCATTTCAACGGCCTCCGGATTCAAACCCCGCTTCAGGGGAGCCGCCGGGTTCGGGTCCCCCATATAGGACCACTTCAAGACGTGATCGGAAGTCTTGCAGGTGAAGCAAACCGTGTTAGCCGCCTTGGCGGTCTGGGGGAGCTCCTTGCCCGTGTCCGTGACGACATCCCACAGCTTGCCGGTTTTATCGATGTAAGTCCAGTCCTTCAGCTGGAACCTCCCGCCATAGGCGCGGTCCACGATCATGTGGTCGATGACCATGAAGGCGTGCGAACGGGGCTCGTCATGCTCCTTGGTGAATCCGTGGGGCACGAGGAGTTTATCCGACATGGGAGACCGGCTGGTCGTGGTGGATTTTTCCACCCTGGCTTTGGATTTCAGGTTGGTCGCCATGAAGGATTGATACTGCTCCTTGTGGCAACCCCCGCAGTTTTCCAGGTCGAGGCGGGTCACGGGTTTTTCCCCGGTGTCATCGAGGTGGGCCTTCAGGTTCGAATGACAGCCGACGCAGGGGACGGCTTTGGCGTGCTTTCCTTTGGTTTTCAGGCTTTCGATCTCGGAGTGGCACCCAAAGCAGATTCCCTCATCGATCTTCTCCGCCGGAGCCGCCTTGGGCTTGGGGGGCGGAGCCTTTTCCTTCTGGGCCTGGGCCGGGGAAAAGGTCAGAACCAGGGCGATCAACCCGGAGAACAGACCAATCCAGAATTTCCCGATCATTTGGGCCTCCTCCCGTTCAAATAAGCAGTTTGCGCCTCGTGAATGTTAGAGTATAATCTAACCTGTTGAGCGGCCGGCTGAGAATTTTATAGCAGAAAAATTTAAAAATGTCATGAGTCTTGTGCCTTTTCTCTAAACCATACTCCCCGGAAGGAATGAGAGGGGACCCATCCAGAGGAGTTTAGAAATGGACCAGGAAAAAATCGAAGAGGAGATGAAGAAGATCGTCCGGTCTCTGGACAAGGGAGCCCGGCTGGAAGCGGTGTTGAAGGAAGAAAAGGAATATCGGTTGATCCTTTCCAAGGGGACCCATTCGGAACGGGCGGTGATCGCCGAGGACCTGATGGAGGATTTCCTGGAAAGGGGGAAAAGGGGCCAGGAGGTCAAGAAAGCCGTGGGCAAAGTGGTCAGCATGCTCACCTTGATGGGCCAGAGAAGGCGGATAAAGAAGCAAGGGAAGAATGGAATATTGGAAAGGTGGAATAATGGGAAGAGAAAATTTCTGTACCCATTATTCCAATATTCCATCATTCCAATGTTCCTAGTCCGCGGTTCTTCGGGAGGTCTGGATGGATTTATCGGGAAAAGTGGCGGTTGTGACTGGCGCCGGAAAGGGACTGGGGTGGGCCATCGCCGAGAGGCTGGCCCGGGACGGGGCCAAGGTGGTCATCGCGGAGATTGACTGGGCCAGCGCCCAGGAGAAGGCGGCCGTCCTCCGGCAGAGGAAAGGGGAATCCCTGGCGATCCGGGTGAATGTGAGCCGATGGCCCGAGGTGCAGAAGATGGTCGCGGAAACGGTGGAAAAATTCGGGCGGATCGATATCTTGGTGAACAACGCCGGGATCCTGGGTCCCGCCCTCTCCGTGGCGGAGTATCCCGAGGATCAATGGGATGAGGTGATCGCCGTGAACCTGAAAGGAACTTTCCTCTGCTGCAAGGCGGTTCTTGCGGTCATGAAAAAGCAGGGGAGCGGCAGCATCGTCAACATCGCCTCCGTGGCCGGCAAAGAAGGAAATCCCAATATGGCCCCCTATTCGGTTTCCAAGGGGGGGATTATCACCCTGACCAAGACCCTGGGAAAAGAGCTGGCCGCCACCCGGATCCGGATCAACGCCGTGTCGCCGGCCCTGCTGGAAACCGACATGGCTAAAAACATGAGCCCGGAGCAGAGGGCCTTCCTTACTTCTAAAATTCCCATGGGACGGCTGGGGAGGCCCGAAGAAGTGGCGGCGGTGGTGAAATTCCTGGCTTCCGACGAGGCCTCTTTCGTCACCGGGCAGTGCTATGATATCTCCGGAGGCCGTTCGGTGTATTGAAGAGCGTGGAGCAGAGAGCCCAGCGCGGCAGAGCCGCAACCAAAAGTGCCTAGAGTGCCTAAAGTGCGCTAGAGTGCCTAAAGTTAAAAGAATCAAAAAGTTATCTAAACTTGTTCATCAGCCGCTTAGCAAAATTTAAAGAGTTTGAACGTAAGTAGTATAGCGCATAGAGTAAAAGGCTGAAAACATAGGGGCATAAAGCAGGGGGCGCAGAGAATCAAGAAAAGGAATAATGGAAGAATGGAATATTGGAATGGTGGGCAAGAAAATAAAATGCTTAAACCCATTATTCCATCATTCCAGCATTCCAATTTATTTGCTCTGCGGTTAAATTTCTTTTAAGGAGGATTAGGGAATGAATCAGTTTCATCAGTGGTACGGTGAGATGCAGGCCCAGAGGACGGTTCAAGCCTTGAAGAAGAACAACTTCGACGCCCAGTACTTTTCCAAAGCCGCAGAGGCTCTGGAAGCGCTCTGGAGATTGATTCCCGAAGGGGCCACCGTGGGAGTGGGCGGATCGATGACCCTGAACCAGATCGGCTTCTATGACGCCATTCAGAAGCGGCCGGTCAAGTTGCTGAATCCCTTTGCCAAAGGCCTTTCCCCGGAAGAGGGGGGCAAGATCCGGCGGGCGATTTTTTCCGCCGACGTCTTTGTCTGCAGCAGCAACGCGGTCACCGAGGACGGAAAGCTGTACAACATCGATGCCACCGGCAATCGGGTCGCCCCCATGATCTTCGGACCCAAGAAGGTCGTGCTGCTCTGCGGAGTCAACAAAATCGTCAAAGACATCGATGAGGCGCACAAGAGGGTGAAGGAGTGGGTGGCCCCCATGAACGTGAAACGCCTGGGTTACAAGCCTCCCTGCGGACAGACGGGGGTATGCGCCGATTGCGGCTCTGCGGAGAGAATCTGCAACGCCTACGTAACCCTGGCGAAAAAGCCGCGCCAGACGGATTTTTCGGTCTTTCTGATCGGGGAGGACCTGGGGTTATAAAAACCGGAATAATGGAATGATGGAAAGGTGGAATAATGGAAAGACAAGAATTTTTTAACCCACCATTCCAATATTCCATTATTCTTGATGGTTTCGAAACGTCACTCCGGTGAAAACCGGATCCGACTTATACTGGCGGAAGACTGGATTCGGCTTCGCCGGAATGACGGAACTCTGATTTTACGGTTCACATTTCCCGCTAGTATTCCACATTCCAAAAATGATCTCGAGAGGCAGAGAATTTATGGCTATTGGCCATACGGCGAAAAGGGAATGGGTGACGCCCATAAAAAGAATCGTAGATCTTTAATGGGAGCCTCTTAAAAGGGAGATTTTAAAATCTCCTTTTTGCAGGCGGATAGAGGCGTAATCCTTCCGCTTGGTCAATTCCTGGATTAAGCAGACCAAGGGTCTATGCCCGCTGGGATAGGTCGTCTGGATCGGCCCTGCGGCGAGGGTCGCATTGACATGTTCCTCGGGGAAGAGAATCCGGAGTAAGAGCTCATCATCGGAGATGTTAGGCCGTCCAATTTCTTTGCGCAACTCGGCGATGGTTGGCTGGGGTTGCTGCCAATTTAAAAAGTTCTTGGCCTCGGGCAGATTTAACATTTTATCCAGTACATTCGGGTTTACGGGGGCAGGCGTTTTTCCGTAGTGCCCCAATACATAGCGGATGGCTTCATCCGTGGCCGTTTTATATCTTTCTCCCATCAATACGTTTAATACCGCCTGGGTGCCAACCAGCTGGGAGAAGGGTGTAATCATGACCGGATAACCCCATTCCTGGCGAATCACGCTGATTTCTTCCAGAACTTCTTCCAGCCGGTGTTCCATCTTTCTTTGGGCCAGCATGAATTGCAGGTTGCTGATCATTCCTCCGGGCACCTGGTGGACGTATTGAAAAGCATCGTATTCCACGGGGGCTCCGATCGGTTTCCCTTCGCGCTTGGCCACATAAAGGAAATGGGCGGATATCGTTTCGACGGCCTGGTCGTCAATCCTGGGGGTATACCCCAAACGTCGCAGGTTGCGGCTCATATTTTCGATCGAGGGATGGGAAGAGCCGTTCGCCAGGGGAGAGAAACAGGTATGGATGTTATCGACCCCAAGTTTTACCGATTCCAAACAGCACAGCGGCGCGAGTCCGGTCGTGCAGTGGGAGTGCATTTCAAAGGGCAGCTGGCCAATCAATTTTTTGACCACCGGGACCAGGGTTCGAGTCCGGTCAACGGTCAAGAGCCCGATGGAGTCTTTGATCATGACCCGGTCGGGTTTCAGCCGCTCGATCATTTCCCTGGTTTTTTGGGCGTAAAATTCATCCGTATGCACCGGGCTTAAGGAGTACACCAAGGGAACCACCACTTCGATTCCTTCCGCCCTGGCGATTTTTACCGAATTCACCAGGTTATTCCAATCGTGCAGGGCGTCAAAAATCATCAGGCGCCTTAAGCCGTTGGCGGCACAGCGTTGAATCCAGAGGGCGATTACGGAATCCGGCACAATATTGAAGCTGGTTAAGGACTTGCTCCGAATCAAGCCCGATAAAGGCGTTTTGGGCATGGCCTTCGCCAGGAGACGGATGCGTTCCCAGGGATTTTCCCGCAAGTAGCGGATGCAGGCGTCAAATTGGACCGTGCCCATCAAGTCTACGGCGTAGAATCCCGCCTCATCCAAAAGGGGAGCGATGGGAAGCATATGGGCGGTAGACATCCGGGTAGCCCAGAGGCTTTGGTGGCCATCCCGCAAAGTCGCATCAACAAAGGTAATCTCTGCCATGCTGCTCAAACTCCTTCAATAGAACATCCTCGATCCACTAAACCCGTGACCCTCCACCCGGATTCCTGCCCCGCGCGGGGCCTTCCAAATTTCATCCCGGCCCGGGCCGAGCCTTTTCTTCATGGATTTTTTTCTATGAGGAACAGGGTTTGCTGAAATTCCACCATTTGGCCTTGCTCGGCGCAGATTTGGACGATTCGACCCCGGACTCCGGCCTTCACCGTGTTGAAAAGTTTCATGACTTCGATGATGCAAACCGGATCATCTTCGTTTACCATAGACCCCTCCTCCACGTAGGGAGGAGCCCCTGGTTTGGGGGTCCGGTAAAAAGTCCCCAGCATCGGAGCGATGATGGGCATGAGACCTTGACGGGCCGCTGATTGCTCCAAAGTCTGCTTGGGCAGTTGGGCCTCCACCTTCGACCCTGCCAACTTCGTGGTGGATAAGTTTAGCTCTTGCCCATCCGCTGAGGTTGGTTCGATGGTTAGGGCGGGGGTCGGCCTTTTACCTTCAAAAGCTGCTTCGTCCGGGCTTATTCCCCTTCCGTGTTTTGTCGCCCAAAGCTTGAGATCTTCTGTTTCTACATGCAGTTCATCGAAGGCCGATTCGTCAAGGAGTTTCAGGATGAGAAGAACATCCTCTTGGGTAATCGATGTCATTCGGGTACCTCCAATTTAGGAACGACTTTCTTCGTTGGCCAAGCCCCACCCTCCAGCCATTTCTTCGAAGGCCTATTTATAAAACATCCGCGGAAGGAAAGTAGATAGTTGCGGAATGAAGACTACAATGACATTCAAAATCGTTATGCCGATCAAAAAAGGGATTACTTTGCGGAATACCTGCGTTGAAGGCACGTCGGCTACCGAGGCGGCGGTGTATAAATTTAAAGCAATCGGGGGGGTAGAATAACCGATCGCTGCGGCCGTGCAGATCACGACGCCGAAATGCAATGGATCGATTCCCAGCTGGAGGACCGATGGCCAGAAGATGGGCACCATGACCACCATGGTGCTGATTTCTTCCAGAATAAATCCCATGAAGAGCATTAAGCCCATCACCATGAGGAGTAACCCCATCTTCCCCATACCCAAGGCCAAAGATGCCAATCCCGTGGGGACGCCCAACATGGTCACGACGGCATTGACACCATAAGCCATCGCCACCAGAACAAAAATCATGCTCGTGATCCGGACTGAGGTTCTGAGAGAGTCAATAATTCCCTTCAGGGTGAGCTCTCCGTATACAAAACGCCCAATAAACGCGGCATAGGCACAAGCCATTGCGGCCGCTTCCACAGGGGTGGTAATGCCTCCATAAATACCCCCCAAAATAACCACCGGTATGCCCAGAATTGGCGATACTTCGTATAAAGCTTGTCCTCTTTCCTTCAAGGTGTATTTCCTTTTGCTCCGGATTCTTCCTTCGGGCATCATTAGAACAATCAGGTAAAGAATGATGACTAACAATATCCCGGGCAGGATTCCGGCCAGAAACATTGGCCCCACCGGGGTTTCGGTAACTCCACAATAAATGATGAAGGGGTTACTAGGGGGGATAAGCATAGCCAATACCCCCGCAATGGAAACCAAGGCTGCACTCCAGGCCCGCGGATAGCCTTGTTTTTCCATCATAGGGATCATGATGGACCCAACCGCAGCCACGGCACTGACGATCGAACCAGAGCAGGCTCCAAATAGGGCACAACTAACGACCATGACTAAAGCCAAACCCCCAGGCACCCAACCAATAAAGGCATCCACCACTCTTATGAGCCGCTGCATGGTCCCTTCCGCCATGAGATAGCCGGTGAGTATGAAAAAAGGAACGGCTAACCATACCTCCCGGTGTAAAGAGCCGGCGGCGGAGGCAATGATGGCTTCCAAAGGGATGTCTGCGGCCCAGGCCCCCAGCCCGGCTGAATAACCCAGACCCGCATAAAGGGAAACCCCGCAAATTAACGAAAGAATCCCGAGGGCAACGAGAACGATGGCCATTCGCCCACTCCTTAAATTTTCTTTTTAACGGCTGAAGTGATCAGAACTTCTAGCGTATGGAGAAGCAGGAAGAAAAAACCGAGTATAAAAGCAACCGATGTCGTCCACTGGGGGACGCGACCCCCAAAAAACTCATAGTCAAAGGTGGCATTGACCTCAATCAAATGAACCGTGTATTCCCAGGAGAAGTATAGGGCGAGGGCACAGAACAACACCTCAGTCAACCGCAAGGCGATATGTAAAACCCAGAGCCCTTTTTGCTTTTCACGCTTTTTAAGGTACTCCTGGAGGACTTCCACATTGAGATGCTGGCCGCTGCGGGATAGCAAACCGGCAGGAATAAAGACCAAATAAACAAAGAGAAGGGTAGAACTCTGCTCAAACCAGCGAATATTGATAAAAAATACGTACCGGAGGATGACGACCACGATCAGCTGGACAGTAATGAAGGCTAGTATTAATATGCTGGTCCAGTCGGCGAATTTCGCGGCCACATTAAGAAAACCATGGATCCATTTTTTCATCAGGAATCGTTCTCCTTAGCGTTCTCTCTTTTGGACTGTAGATGGGGGGTGGAAGGGGTCTTCTCCCTTCCACCCCCCAACCCAGTGGGGTCTGGAGGTGATCCCTCTACCTAAAAAGCAATAGGGGTTACTTCTTAAGCTTCCCACCGTAGACGTCTACATAATATTTCTCCCAGGCTTCCTTCACCCCGGTGAACTTCCCGTTCTTCAGGGTATAGCCGGTGAGCTTGGCCCCTTCTTCCCACAGCGGCAGACCAGCGGGATAGTCGCGAACTCTTTTCTCCCAGATATTGGTTACCGACCAATCCAGCAGGGGGAAGAAAACCTCGGGCGGAGCGAGGACTTCTTTCTGGCCGACATTTTGTTCCGCAAACTTGATCATGCTCGCTTCCAGAGCCAGAATGCGGTCCGTGGCCCGTTTTTCCACTTCCGGACAGACTTCGTTCATGATGATATCTTGAATGTCCTTGGGAAGTTTTCGCCAAAAGACGGGACTGACCACGGTGGAAAGGGCATTGTGATACAGGAAGGGCAGGTGGCGGTATTTGGTGAACTCGCCCAGCCCGGCTGATTTCAGGTTGGGGATCGCCGTTCCCATCGCCCCATCCACCATCTTGGTTTGCAGCTGGGTATAATGGGTGGTAAAATTCGTGGTCAGCCCCATGGCCCCGAAGGCGTTCAGGAGGGCATCATCCGAATCCGCCCACGTGGCCAGTCTTTTTCCCTTCAGTTTAGCCAGAGAATCGAGTTCCCAATCGGTACTCCAGAGGAGGGGATTTGAACCTACCCAGCCGATATCGGGCAGGTTCATCAGCCCGTATTTCTTTCCCATGTAATTTTCCAGGAAATCCTGCACTTTCGGGGTTCGGTACCACTTGGCCATGGTCGCCTTGCTGGGGAAGAAAAATGGGCACCAGACCAGCGTGCAAGCCGGGTCAAGTTTCTGCCAGAACCAACCGCTTTGAGCGCCAAATTGGATCACGTTTTTTTGCAGCATGGGGGCTTGCTGATCCAACCCGTATAGGGACGAAGCATAGTAGGCAGCAAGCTGCAAGCGCCCCTTGGTTTTCTCCGCAGTCAAATCGACAAAATCTTTGTGCTGGAGGCCCACGGCGGTTTCGGGACCCCAGGGAACATTGAGAATGGCTTTCAGGGGCGTGGTTTGGGCTAAGGTGGATGCCGGGAGGCTGAAAATGATGAGGGCGATGATCAACAAGACGGACAGACCATAGACTCTACCCAGCGAACGATTTCTCATGACTCCCTCCTTTTTTTTGTCGGCAGAATAGTAGAAGGCGATGAAAAGCTCAGGTGAGGTGACTTCTTCAAAATATTCAATTTCTGTACCACCCCCTTTTCAAATGATTCCCTCGCTCTTTAGCTTTTCCATTTCGGCATCCGAAATACCCAAGATGCCTCCATAAACTTCCCGGTTATGCTGACCGATGGATGGAGCGGGGCTCGAAAATTCACCCGGGAGATCGGAAAAATGAATGGGGAAGCCGGCTGCCTTAAGGCCTGTCGGGCCGCTATGGGGGTGAAGAAGTTCTGGCATCATCCCCCTGAACTTCAATTGGGGATCCTCCAAAACTTCAGGAGTCTCGGGAACCGGATCGCAGGGCACCTTCTTGGCCCGCAAGGTTCTTAGGGCGCCTTCCTGGGTTAGACCTTTGAGCCATTCTTTCACCACGATTTCCACCTCGTCAGAATGCTTGAAACGGCCCTCCTGATTCTTGAAACGCGGGTCCTCCTTCAGATCCTCCCGCCCAATGGCTTCCAGAAATGCCATCCATTGTTCGTTGGTGGCCACGCAAATGGCCAGGTGTCCATCCACTGCCGGGTATACATTCCAGGGGGCCAATCTGGGGTTGCGGTTCCCGGTTCTCATGGGAATCCCCAGGGAGAGATGGAGGTCCAATGCTTCGTCCATGATCAAAGAAAAACAGCTATCCTGCATGGATATGTCGATCCTTTCCCCCTGGCCTGTTTTTTCCCGCGAGGCCAATGCGGCCAAGATCCCGCAGATCGCGTAAAGCGCGGGAATCATGTCGCCGATCCACGCGCCGCAACGAGTCGGCGGACCATCGGGAAAACCCGTAACCCCCATGATGCCGCTCATCCCCTGGATCGTCAGGTCGAAGGCTGCCCGGTCGCGGTAAGGTCCGTTTTGACCATATCCGGATATGGAACAGTATATGATTTTGGGATTGATCGCTTTGAGCTGGGGATAATCAAACCCCAGTCGCTCCATCGTTCCAGGGGCGAAGTTCTCGATGACCACATCCCCTATTTTGACCAGGTGTCGGAGGATTTCCTTTCCCCGTTCACTCTGCAGATTCAAGGAAATGCCCTTCTTGCCCCGATTGCGCTTTAGGTACAAAAGGGAGGTATCCTCATCCGTCTTTCGTACATGGCTCACCCCTTGCGGCCCGGCAAAAGGAGGATTCCACCGGCAAGGGTCTCCAGCCTTAGGCCTTTCGATTTTGATAACTTCTGCTCCCATGGCGGCCAGGTTTAAACTGACAAAGGGTCCGGCCAGCCAGGCGGTCAAGTCAATGACTCGAATTCCTTCGAGATGTTTTTGCATGTTGGCCCCTCGCTGTTTGCCAAGGCTACAAGATTTCTGCGGCTTCAAGATTGGCCTGAAGGAGAAGATTCATGGGTGATTTTTCCTTTTTCCCTCCAGAAAGAGTATGGTTCTTATTTTCCGTTTGGGATATTATGGGTACGGAAAAAGGTCAGGTGCGAATATTTGCTTTAAAGAGTTAGTTCCAAACGATTGAAAAGTCAAGAAAAAAACTCGGGGGTTTTTCGGGGTTCTGCTCTTATCGGATTTCTTTAAGATTCCAGAAGCCAAGGAGCGATGACGGATGGACAATTGGGATTGTCGTAACCTCCGCCTGGATGGCAAAGCTGTTTTTATCGCCGGTGCTGGCGGCCTGGGCAGCGCCATAGCCCGGGGAGTGAGCGAGGCTGGGGGGAAGGTGCTTTTGGCCGATCTGGATTTGGCCGCCGCGGAGAAAGTAGCCAGAACCATCCAAAAGAAGAAACGTCCGTGTCGGGCCTGTAAGATGGATATCTTGAATCCCGCACAAATAACCCAGGCAATGCGACTCAGTCGCCAGAGTTTTGGTGGGATGGATGTGGCCATAAACTGCACGGGGATTAACATTCGAAAGCCTTCTTTGAACATGACCGGGGGAGATTGGGATCGCGTGTTGGAGGTGAACTTAAAAGGGGCTTTCTTTTTTGCCCAGTGTGCAGCGCGGACCTTTATCCAGCAAAGGAAAAGGGGGAAAATCATTGCCCTCGCTTCGGTTTTGAGTTTTTCCGGAATGGAAGACCGGGCCGCTTATGTAGCCAGTAAAACCGGCCTGGTTGGTTTGACCAAGGCGCTGGCAGTCGAGTGGGCTCCCTATCATATAAATGTGAATGCCGTAGCCCCCACCTTTATTCCCACGGCGATTAACCGGGAGACTTTGGCCGGGGAGTTTAAAGAGAGGCTCATGGATCGGACTCCTTTCCGAAGGCTGGGTAAGGCCCAGGATGTGGTGGGGGCGGTCGTCTTTTTGGCTTCGGATGCTTCCAATTTTATTACCGGCCATACGATCCCCGTCGATGGGGGGTGGCTGAGTGCTTGATGAATTCGGGCTTTTCGCAAATTTTCAAATGGCTGGAAATAGGAGAACCAATGCCCCAAGTGATCCCTGCCGCGCGAGATCAAGAAAGGGAAGGAAATTGAGAGTATGAACGAGACTCATTCTATTCCCTCCACCGACTTCATTCGGGACATCATTGATGAACACAACCGAACCGGAAGGTTCGACCAGCGGGTGGCCACCCGGTTTCCCCCGGAACCCAACGGGTACCTGCACATCGGCCACGCCAAGTCCGTGTGCCTCAATTTCGGCATCGCCGCCCAGTACGGCGGGACCTGCAATTTACGCATGGATGACACGGACCCCGCCGGGGAGACGGTGGAGTACGTGGAATCGATCATCCGGGACGTCCGGTGGCTGGGCTTCGATTGGGAAGACCGGCTATTCTATGCCTCCGACTACTATGAACAGCTCTACCAGCACGCCGTCCAGCTGATCCAAATGGGGAAGGCTTACGTTTGCAGCCTGACCGCGGAGGAGATCCGCAAGTACCGGGGGACCCTGACGGAGCCCGGGAAGGAAAGCCCTTACCGGAACCGTTCGGCGGAAGAAAACCTGGACCTTTTCCAGCGCATGCGGGCCGGAGAGTTTGAGGAAGGGGCCCACGTGCTCCGGGCCAAGATCGACATGGCCTCTCCGAACATCACCCTGCGGGACCCGGTCATCTTCCGCATCAAAAAGGAACCCCATTATCGAACCGCCAATCAGTGGCTCATCTATCCCATGTATGATTTTGCCCACTGCCTTTCGGATTCGATCGAGAGGATCACCCATTCGATCTGCACCCTGGAATTCGAGAACAACCGGCCCCTGTATGACTGGTTTCTGGATGAGCTGCGGGTCAAGGCCCACCCCCAGCAGATCGAGTTCGCCCGCCTTAACCTCAGCTACACGGTTTTGAGCAAGCGCAGACTGATCGAGCTGGTGCAGAGAAAGTGCGTTTCCGGGTGGGACGATCCCCGGATGCCCACCGTCGCCGGACTGCGGAGAAGGGGCTATACCCCAGCGGCCATCCGGGACTTCTGCTCCCGGATCGGGGTGGCCAAGAACGACAGCATCGTCGATGTGGCCCTCCTGGAAAACTCCGTCCGGGAGGACCTGAACGCCGGGGCTCCCCGGGTGATGGCCGTGCTGCGCCCTCTCCGGGTGGTGATCGAAAACTACCCGGAAGGGCGGGTGGAGGAGTTTGACTCCCCCTACCACCCGCAGAATCCAGCCATGGGGTCCCGGAAGGTTCCTTTCTCCCGGGTGTTGTACATCGAGCAGGAGGATTTCATGGAGAATCCTCCGAAAAAATTCTTCCGTCTGGCCCCCGGCAAGGAAGTGCGCCTTCGCTACGGGTATTTCATCAAATGCGTGAATGCGATCAAGGACCCGAAGACCGGCCGGGTGGTGGAATTGCGCTGCACCCATGATCCGGGGACACGCAGCGGCTTTGCTCCCGATGGGCGCAAGGTCGATGCCACCATCCACTGGGTGTCGGCGGATCACTCCCTCCCCGCCGAAGTGCGCCTCTACGACCGGCTCTTCAAGGTTCCCAACCCCATGGACGGGGGAGACGACTTTCTGAAGCATCTGAACCTAAGATCGCTGGAGGTGGTAAAGAATTGCCGGGTGGAGCCAAGCCTGGCGAAGGCCGAGCCCGGAAGCCGGTACCAGTTTGAAAGAACCGGCTACTTCTGCGCCGACCCGGTTGATTCTGCTCCCGGGAATCTGGCGTTCAACCGCACCGCAACCCTGCGGGATTCTTGGGCGAAAGTAGCGGAAAAAGGGAAGAAGTAGCTTTTGGCGCCAGAAGGCTCAGCGCGGCGGAAGCGAAAAGAAAAGCATTTTATTGGACACAGATGAACACAGATAAACACAGATAAGAAAGTGCCTAAAGTTAAAAACAGCGCTTTATCGCCTTTAACTCCAAACTCCGAACTCAAAACTCCGAACTTTTTTTGGGACGCAGATCAACGCAGATAAAATCCGAAGAAAAAACCATCTGAAATTGGACGGCAGGGTTATGTAAACTCAGAATCGTCAAGGTATTGACCTTGGAGACCTGGATTAAGCTGGGAAAAATTTTAAGGGTTAGAAAAAATATTTGACAACTGAGGCAAATTCGGATAATAGAATACGGGGCATGATTTTGACAATTCATGCGTGAGCTGAATCCTGCAAAGGAGAAAAATGGCAATGCATGATGGCTATTTGAAGGTTGGGATTCCGGATAAAGGGGGAAGGCGTACGGGCGATGACCGACGGAAGGTCTCCGTAGCCGGATTCCTGCCGGAAAGAAGAGCCGGGCAGGACCGCCGGATTTACGAGGACAGAAGAAGCAGAATCGATGAGGGGAATGTTGCTTTTTTGAGGAGAAACACGGATCGGTACATGGAATTTGCCAACACCCAGAAGGGACTACTCTACGGCCTGTTGTTAAGCCTGCCTTTGTGGGGACTGATCATATTCATGTTTTTCATCAGGAGTTCCCCCAAGTTCTAATCGACTAGAACACCGCGCGGAAAAATAAAAGGGGTTACCCCGGCCAACCGGGATAACCCCTTTTATTTCTGGCTGGGGGACAAGGATTCGAACCTTGATTCACGGAGTCAGAGTCCGTTGTCCTACCGTTGAACGATCCCCCAGAAATTTCTAAGGAAAAAATACCTGAAAAATCCGGGGGAGTCAACAAGAAAAACAGCCATCCAAAACCCTTGATTTGATTCCTGGTTGGTGCTAATTTACGGGTAAAAAATCCCCCCCCCGCGACTTATCTTCCATGAACAATTTGGAATAAAAATTGCCAGGATCGCCGGGGAATCATTTAAGGCCGAAATGAAGCGTATTGCCGTTATCAGCATCATCGCCCTGTTCGGGCTCTATACCCCATGCGGGGCCGAGACGTCCCCTCCGAATCGGCCAACCCATTGGGCCGAGCGGATTCAACTGAAAGGCGTTCCCAACCTTCACCGGGTGTCGGATACCCTCTACCGCAGCGCCCAGCCGTCGGCCGAAGGCATGAGAAACCTGAAAGCCATGGGAATCGAGACCATCGTTAACCTCCGCTCCTTCCACTCCGACCGGGACAAGATCAAAGGAACCGGATTGGCCTACGAACACATTTACATGAAGGCCTGGCATCCGGAGGAAGAGGACGCTGTCAGATTCCTCCAAATCGTCACCAACCCCAAACGCGCTCCCGTGTTGGTCCACTGCCAGCACGGAGCAGATCGCACCGGGGCCATGTGCGCCATCTATCGGGTGGCGGTTCAGGGATGGAGCAAGGAGGAAGCTTTAAAGGAAATGACCGAGGGAGGGTTTGAATTTCACGGGATATGGCAGGATCTTGTCCGCTGGATGGACGCATTGGACATGGAGGGAATGAAAAAGAGAGCGGGAATCAGATAAATGATGGAGCCCGCCGGATCCAGTCTAAAGCGCGGGTGGCTTTGGTCCTCCCGCGGTTTGAACGGAGGAGATCGAACCAGAAGGTTTACAGGTACCCGCCGTAATTACAGGGGCTAAACAGGTCTGGGCCCCCCGAATATTCTGCGGAGGAAAAATATGGAAGGATGGAGCGAGGAAGAAATCAGGAATAAGGATTTGATGTCTCCGTGCGGGCTCTATTGCGGGGCCTGCGGCGTTTACATCGCCACCCGGGATAAGAACGAGAAATTCAAGGCGGTTATGGGAAAACTCTACGGGACGAAGCCGGAAGAGACCGAATGCCTGGGCTGCATGCAGGCCGACCCGCCCAAAAAGATGTATGGTTATTGCAAGGTGTGTAAAATCAGAAATTGTGTGAAATCGAAAGGCTATTACTCCTGTCATCAATGTAAGGAATGGCCGTGCGACCTGATTGAAAAATTCGGCTTCCTCACAGGGGCAAAAGTGATGAAAAAGACGATCCCGGTCTGGCGGGCCAAAGTGGCCGAGCACGGGGATGAGGAGGGCAGCGTGGAGTGGGCGCGGGCGGAATGCGAGCGGTATCACTGTCCTTCGTGCGGGAAGCCCCTGTTCCGGGGCGCGCAACGCTGCCGCGAATGCAAAAGGCCGGTGGCGGATGAACTGGATGGATCGTTATGAAAGAGCCGGCCAAAGAAATTTCAAAGAGGGAGATCCTAGACATGACGATCCAAATCTTATCGGATTTGTCATTCCGGGCTTGACCCCGTATCAAGTACGGGGCAGGCTCCGGAATCCAGTTTTTTCCTGGATTCCCGCTTTCGCGGGAATGACGACTTCTGCGGCAATAAAGGGCGCTCTGTAAAAACAGAGAAGACATCGAACAGGAGGGGAAAAATGAAAAAAGGAGTATGGATTTTCATCGTTGCGGGAATCTTCTTGCTGGGGATTTCCTTCCCGGGCTACTCCGGGGCCGCGGAGAAGGTGATCAAACTGGGCCATGTCCTGGACACCAAACATCCCTATCACACCGGCTCGGCGCACTTTGCCAAAAGGGTGGCGGAGCTGACCAAAGGCAAGGTGGAAGTTCAAGTCTATCCCAGCTCTCAACTGGGCAACGAAAGGGAGCTGGTGGAAGCCATGCAGGTGGGGACCATTGAAATGGGCGCTTCCACCACCGCCGTGGGGGCCCGATTTGTGAAGGAGATGGAAATCTTCAACCTGCCCTTCCTCTTCAAGGATTTCCAGCACCTCTATAAAATCCTCGACAGTCAGCTTGGGGAGGATCTCAACAGCACGGCCCAGAAGAGGGGGCTCCGGGTTCTGGGGTGGTGGGTGGGAGGTACGCGGAGCATCTATGCCCGAAAGCCCATCAGCGACCTGGCCTCCATGAAGGGGATGAAGATTCGCACCATCGAGAATCCGGTCGTCCTGGCGACCTGGAAAGCCCTGGGACTGATCCCCACGCCCATTCCTTTCAGCGAGGTGTACACCGCGCTCCAGCAGGGAGTGGTCGATGCCGGCGAAGGAAATGTCATCAGTTACGAAAGCATGAAGTTTGATGAAGTAGCGCCCTACCTCTCCCACATCAAGTATCTCATTACCGTGCAGCTTCTGCTCATCGGGGAAAACTTCTTCAAGGGCCTTCCCGGCGATGTTCAATCGGCCGTCATCCAGGCAGGGAAAGAATGCGTTCCGGTCGAAAGAAAGGTCAACGAAGAAGCGGAAGAAAGAATCATCGAACTACTCAAGAAAAAGAAGAGGACCGTGGTGATCCCCAATCTGGATCCTTTCATCGCCGGCGTCCAGCCCGTCTATGAGCAGTATGGCAAAGCGATCGGCATGGACCGGATCAAGTGGATTCAGAGTTATAAGCCGTAGGGGCACGATGCATCGTGCCCCTACTCCTTAGCCCGAGCGGGGGGACGGATGAGAATCCTGGAACGGCTGAAGATCATCTATCAGAAACCCGTGGAACTGGCCTGCGGTGCATTGATGGTGGCCATCACGGCGGTCGTATTTCTCCAGGTCATATCCCGGTATGTATTCAACTACCCCTTCGACTGGCCGGAGGAGATGGCCCGGTATCTCTTTGTCTGGGTGGCTCTTCTGGGAGCGGCTCTGGCTTTACAGCGCGGGGCACACTTCAGCATCGATGCTCTGGTGAAGAGATTTCCGGCAAAATGGCGGCTGATCGTTCCGCTTTTGATCCACACCACCCTGGGAATTTTCACCCTGGTCGTATCCGTCAAGGGATTCCAACTGGCCCTGAGAGTCCGTGAGCAGCTGTCCCCGGGGATGGAGATCTCGATGGCCTACGCTTATCTCTCCGTCCCCGTCAGCTTTGCCATCATGTTCAAATATATCCTTTGGGAGATCTATTCCCTGGTCAAAAAATAGGCCTACCCGGGTTTGGTTATGCTGTTGATCCTGTTTATCCTATTTTTCCTTTTCATGGCCTTCAACGCTCCCATCTCCTTCTCCCTGGGAGTGGCCAGCACGATTACCGCCCTGATGAAGGGGAATGTATCCCTGATCATCATTCCCCAGAAGATCTTCACCTCTCTCGATTCCTTTCCCCTCCTGGCCATACCCCTTTTCATCCTGGCCGGTTCCTTCCTGGAAACCGGAGGGGTGGGGATGAGGCTGGTGAACCTGGCCAACGTGCTGGTCAGACATGTGAGCGGAGGGCTGGGATTCGTGGTCATTGTTTCCACCATATTCTTTTCGGAGATCTCGGGCTCCTCGGCCGCCGATGCCGCGGCCATCGGTTCGGTTACCATCCCGGCCATGATCCGCCTGCGCTATCATCCGGCTTTTGCCACGGCCATCGTGGCCGCTTCCGGGGGCATGGCCGCGCTGATCCCTCCGAGCATCATCGGGGTCATCTATGGATGGCAGGCCAATGCCTCCGTGGGGGCCATATTCCTGGGGGGCTTTCTGCCCGGGTTCATCATGGGCGGGGGGCTCTGCGTTTACACTTATTTTTACGCCAAAAAAATGAAGTTCCCCACGGAGAAAAGAGCGACCCGCGGGGAAGTTTGGCTGGCCTTCAAAGAATCCCTTCCGGCTCTCATCATGCCGGTCATCATCCTCGGGGGAATTTTCACGGGCATCTTTACCGCCACCGAGGCGGCCGCCGTGGCGGTAGTCTATGGGTTCATCGTGGCCCTTTTCTATTACCGGGAATTGAAATGGAAGGATATCCCGAGAATCCTGGTGGAATCGGCGGTCACCACCGGTTTCGTGGGTCTCCTCCTGGGGTTGGCCAGCGTCTTCGGCTGGGTCCTGACCGTGGAACAGGCGCCCCTGAAATTGGCCAACCTCATCATGTCCGTGTCCACGAGCCAATGGGTCTTTCTCCTGCTGGTGAATATCCTCTTTCTCATCGGAGGGTGCTTTCTGAACGCCACCGCCCTCCTGATCATCCTGGTTCCCATCCTTTTGCCCATGACCCAGAAGTTCGGGGTGGACCTGATCCATTTCGGGATCATGCTCATCGCCAACCTGGGCATCGGGTATGTCACCCCGCCCGTGGGAACCTGCCTCTACGTGGCCTGCGGGATCTCCAAGCAGCCCCTGGCGGATGTGGTCAAGCCCCTGGCCCCCTATCTCGTCGTCATGGTGATCATGCTAATGCTGATCACCTACGTCCCCTGGATCTCCCTGGTCATTCCCAACCTGGTTTACGGAAAGTGATCCAACCGGAGATCCCCTTCCTTAAGGAGGTCCGCTCAACTCGTAAGTTCTTAAAAAAAATCTTGACAGGCCTGAGGCGGATATATTATTTTGTACACAAATTAATTTCCAGCCCGGGGAGAGGCTCCTTCCATGGTTCATTATGAAGACTGCATCGTTTTCCTTTTAGCCAAGGCTTACCAGCGGGCCCACTCGGCCTTTAAGATGAAACTTGCTCCTTTCGGCATCACCCCGGTCCAGCACCTGATCCTTGCCGTCCTGGGGGAAGAGGATTTTCTTTCTCCGGCGGAAATTTCCGACCGGGTGGCCATGGACGGGGCCACTTTATCAGGGGTTCTGGACCGCATGACCGAGGCGGGCCTGATCAAGAAGGAGGGGAATCCGGAGGACCGGCGTTCCATCCGGGTCTCCCTCTCCCCCAAGGCCAAGAGGATGAGGGAAGAGCTGGCCGAGCAGAGAAAGTCCATCAACGAGGAATTGACCGCGAAATTTTCCCTGGAAGAGAAACTCCTGCTCAAGCGGATGCTGAAAGACCTGAAAGGATGATCGTTTGCCTACGAAATAAAAATGATCGGTTTCGGGTTTCAAGTTTCGGGTTCCGGGTTTCGTAAGAACCCAGTTGAACGAAAAGAGGAGGGAGTCATGGGAGAGGTGGTACATACGTCCCGGATCAAGATCGTAAGGGAGAAAGGGCCCGACCCGGAGGGCGATGATCGAAGGCTTCAACGAGCCGATCTACTACGGGGTCCACGGGGGGATCAAGAAGTTCTACCAGGTGGAGCCGGAGAAGGAGCATGCCGCCACCCTGGATCATATCGTGGCCGCCACCGCCGGCTGAATGATGGGCACGCTGGCCGGGGGGCTGGCGGGAAAAAGAATCCCCACTCCCGAAGATCGATACCGGGCGGAGGTGGAGGGGGATATCGAAGATGTAAACGGGATTCTGAAGATCACCCGGATCCGGGTCCAATACCATTTGAAAATACCCAAGGAGAAGGCCGCGGAGGCCCGGGAAGCCTTCTCCACTTATTTGGTCAGATGTCCGGCGGCCCAGAGCGTCATCGGCTGCATCCGGATTGAGGACCAGTTGATCATCGAGGAAGAAGGCTGAAAGGAGGAACCATGGCTACCTTTACGGAGCAGGTGAAAGAGATCGTTCGCTCTTATGGCGGGGCGCGGATGGGCATTACCACCCGGGAAACACTGGCCGGGGGCCCGCCCTCCACCGACCTGACCTACATTCTGCCGGAGGCCAAGTCGGCCATCACCTTTGCCCTTCCGCTCAACAAAAAATTCATCCGCCCCTTCCTGGCCAAGGAGGATCGCCTGAGCCACGAGAGGGACAACCTCCAGGTAAACATACTGGCTACCGGACTGGCGGCCCACATAGCGAAACATCTGGAGCAGAAAGGGTTCCCTTCCCAGGGGGTGGTGTCCAACGAATCCTACCGGGATGAGAAAGCCATTGGGAAGGTTGGGAATGAACCCGGACCTTTCCCACCGGTACATGGCCGTCCGTTCCGGGGTCGGCTGGTTCGGCTTTTCGGGAAACGTGATCACTCCGGAGTACGGAGCGGCGGTCATCCTCGGGCACCTGTGTAACCTCCGCGGAGCTGGAGCCCACAGAGCCATTGCCCCCGGAAGAGAATTACTGCAACCGCTGCAAGCTCTGCCTGGCCTGCCTGCTGCTCCGGCATGATGGACCCCAAAGAAGAAGCCCGGGTGACCCTGGGGGGAAAAGAGTTCACCTATGCCAAAAGACAGAACTACCTCAGGTGTGAATTCGTCTGCGGCGGGATGACCGGGCTCCATCCCTCGAAGAAGTGGTCCACCTGGTCGCCGGGCCGATTCTTCATCCCCGAGGACGACGGGGCCTTCCGGGAGGCCATGATCAAGGGGATCAAGGCCTATGATCGGACGGCCCCGGATGGAAGGGGGTTTCCCCCATATTCTCATGCGGTCCAATCTCTACCTCACCTGCGGGAACTGCCAGCTTCTCTGCTGGCCGGACCTGGCCGACCGGAAGGAAAACTTCCGGATCCTGACCTCCACCGGCGTGGTCATTCAAAAGCCGGATGGAACCCTGGCCCGGGTCTCCCCGGAAGAAGGGGAAGCTTACATCCAGAGCCTGGATGCAGAAAAGCGTTCGCTTTACGCCTGATGGCATGTTGATTGGGGAATAGGATTCTGGACCCGGAAACGTTAGGAATCAAAACATCCTGATTGGTCAGTTTCGGGGGAGAATATCCAGCCGGTCTTTATTCCCGCGGGTTGAATCCTCTTGGGGCTGCGGAAGGGAATCGGATGAGCCGACAGGAAAAGATCAGCCGCAAAAGAATCGCGAAAGAGCCATTCCGGGAACACCTGGTGATGGTGGTTACGACGGTCCTGGTGGGCATCGTCGTCCTCGCCGTGGTCAATCATTTTATCGAGCCGGCTCCGCCCCGGAACATCGTCATGAGCACCGGTATGGAGGGAGGCAGCTATGCGGCCTATGCCGAGTGGTACCGGCAAATCCTGGGCCGGGAGAAGGTCCGCCTGGAATTACTCTCCTCTTCGGGTTCGGTGGAAAACTTGAAACGCCTTCAGGATCCATCCTTCAAGGTGGATGTGGGTTTTGTCCAGGGCGGGACCGGCTCCCGGTCGGAGGCGCCGAACCTGCTTTCCCTGGGGGCCTTATTCTACACCCCCCTCTGGGTGTTCTACCGAAGCCCGGAAACGTACGATGACCTCTCCCGGCTCAAAGGGAAGAAGATCAACATCGGGCCGGAGGGGAGCGGGGTCCGGAAATTCGCCATCGACCTGCTCGAGGCGAGCAAGGCCGCGGACCCGCCCACCTCACTGCTGGACCTGACCAACACGGCCGCGGCCAAGGAGCTTGTGGAAGGGAAAATCGATGCGGTCATGATCTTCGGCACGGCGGACAGCCCCATCGTCCAGGAACTCCTGCATAAAGAGGGGGTCAAGCTTTTGAGCTTCAGCCAGGCCGAGGCCTATACCCGGCTCTTCCCGGCCCTGTCTCACGTCATTTTGCCCGCGGGGCTGTTGGACCTGGCGAAAAAAAAGCCGCCGGCGGACGTGCACCTTTTGGCCACCACGACGAATCTCGTGGCCCGCGACACCCTTCACCCGGCCCTGGTGTATCTCCTCCTGGACGCGGCCGCCGAAATTCACAGCGGCGGGGGCTGGGTGCACAAGGCCGGAGAGTTCCCTTCGCCCAAGGCCCAGGACTTTCCGTTAAGCGACCGGGCAGAGCGCTTTTATAAATCCGGCCGCCCGTTACTTGTTCGATTATCTGCCCTTCTGGGTGGCGACCTTCGTGGACCGGTTGGTCCTGCTCCTGATTCCGACGGCGGCCGTTTTAATCCCTCTCATCCGAATCATGCCCTGGTTCTATTCCTGGCGGAACCGGCGGAAATTCTTCTACTGGTACGGGGAGCTCAAGAACCTGGAACTGGAAGTGCGGGAGAGTCCGCAGCCGGAACGGGTCGGGGATTACCGGACGAGGCTGGACCGGATCGAGGCCGCGGTGAACGAAGTTCACGTTCCGCTCGCTTTTTTCCACGAAGCCTACAACCTGAAGCAGCATATTGAATTGGTCCGGGGGAAACTCACGCGGCTCGAATGAGATTCCTGCATCAGACCCTCCTCCGGCAGCAGGGGCAGATCAAGGAAGGGAATAAGGTTTTTGACCCTCAGGATAGGAAGGATGGGAAACCCCATGGATCAAAAGGATATCTACCGGAACTTCATCGACTGGCTGAACCAGGCCTGGTGGGGGCTTCCCCCGGCAGCCGAATTGCTCCCCCTGATTCAAACCTGCTACACGCCGGAAGAAGCCGAGCTTCTGACCGGCATGCCCTTTTCGGGGAGGAGCCTGGAAGAACTGGCGGCCGCGAAGGGGATGGAACCCTCCGCCCTGGCTCCCCGGATGGACCGGCTGGCCCAAAAGGGGTTTGTCTTCCGCACCGCCGCGGGAAATACCGTCCGGTACAGCCTGAATGATTCCTTGTTCGTCTTCCTGCGCAGTCTATTTTGGCCCGGGAAGAAGGACGAGAAAAGCAGGGGGCTGGCCCCTCTGGTGAATCAGTACTACTATCACGGGTTCTTCGACCAGTATGCGGGAGTCCAAACCAGGGGGTTGCGGACGGTGCCGATCGGGAAGACCATCGAGGACCCCCGCCAGGTTCTTCCCTACGAAGACGTGGCCCGGTTCCTGGACGAGCAGGATTATTTCACCGTCAGCATCTGCCCCTGCCGCCACCGGAAAAACCTGGACCCCGACTCTCCCGACTGCAAGCACCCGACCGAAACCTGCCTCCATTTCGGCGCCCTGGGGCGGTACGCGGTGGAAAACGGCATGGGCCGGGAGATCACCAAGCCGGAAGCCCATAAGATCCTGGAAGAGGCCGCGGCTTCGGGCCTGGTTCACGGCCTGTCCAACTGGCAGCGGGCCGTGGACACGATCTGCAACTGCTGCAAGTGCTGCTGCATTTGGTTCGAGAGCTACCATAAGCTGAATCACGGGAAGAGTCTGGACTCCTCCAATTACCGGGTGAAGACCCATCCCGCCACCTGCAAGGGATGCGGCCTGTGCGTGAAGCGCTGTCCCATGGAGGCCCTCCGGCTGGAAGCCTCGGCGGAGGCGAAAAACAAAACCGGGAAGGCGGCCGTTCTCGACCCTGAAAAGTGCATCGGGTGCGGGGTATGCGCCCACAAGTGCCCGACGAATTCCCTGATTCTCCAGAGAAGGGAAAAGACCCAAGACCCGCCGATTGACCCGCGGGATTACATGAAAAGGTTTCTCTCTGAAAAACAGGCCAGACGAGGTTGATTCCCAAAATCGGAGGAAGCCAAAAACAAAGGGAGATGCCATGATCACCATCGATGAACAAAAGTGCACTCTGTGCGGCGAATGCGTACCCGTCTGCGTCCGGAAGATTCTGCAGAAAGGGGAAACCTCGGTCGAGATTATCGATCCGGCCATGTGCCTCTACTGCGGCCACTGCAAGGCGGTCTGCCCGGCCGACGCCTTTCAATTCTCCGAGGGGAACGATCAATTTTTATCGGTTCCCAACAAGGAGGAAATTCCTTCCCCGGCGGTTTTCTTCCGATTCCTTCGCCGCCGCCGCAGCCTGCGTTTCTACCAGGACCGGCTGGTGGAAAAGGCCAAATTGAAAATGCTCATCGAAGCCGGGCGGTATGCCCCCACAGGGTCCAACCGGCAGGCCTGCGAGTATGTGGTGGTCAGCGGAAGGAAGGCTCTGGATAAGGTTTGTACCCTGGCCATCCGGAACCTGCAAGAACAGGGGAAGGAGCTTCAAAAGGTGATCGACGAATACACCCGTAAGAAAACGCCCCTCCCCGAAGAATGGGCCTCCCGGCAGACCCTCCCCCCGGTCTGGGAGCGGATCGCCGGGAAATGGGAGGAAGGGGTGGATCAGCTTTTCCACCATGCCCCGGCCCTGATCATCATCCATATGAAGAAGAGCATCGCCACCACTCCGGAAATCGATGCGGCCATCGCCTCCACCCAGATGGTTCTCCTGGCGGAGACTCTGGGGCTGGGGACCTGCTACATCGGCTTTCTCATCTGGGCAATCGAGAACTCGGGAGAATTGAAGAAAAAGCTGGGGATCCCCCCGGAAAATAAGGCCCTCGTGGCCTTTACCGTGGGGTACCCAAAGGTCGAATTCCTGCGCTTCGTGGCCCGCAACCCGGCCAAAGTCAACTGGGTCGGTGAATTTGAAGGATAAGTCTTCAAGGGATTCATCAAAAATCCAAGGGGAAAAATGATCGACGGGAAGCGGATTGACAACATCCAATGAAAGGGGAAAAGATAATGGATGAATCCTACAGAAAGCTTTGCCAGGCCCTGGCCCAGCGGGGAGGACTCTACCCTGGGATGGACATTCCGGAGTTTTATGCCGTGGTGCAGGAATTGTTCAAGCCGGAGGAAGCGGCGATTGCCGCAGCCATGCCGATGAAGCCGGCACCGGCTTCGGCGATTGCCAAGGAATTGGGCAAAGACGGGGAGGAAATGGAGAGGCTTCTCGAAGCAATGGCCGACAAGGGCCTGTGCAGCTCCTTCACCCGGGAAGGAATCCGCTACTATGTGGGGATTCCCTTTGTGCCGGGGATCTTCGAGTTTCAGTTCATGCGGGGGACGAAAACCGAAAAGGACCGGCGCCTGGCCCGGTTGATCCATAATTACAAAGAGGCGGTGGACCGCACCCGGGGTCCTCAAACGATCACTTTTCCCGCCAGCCGGGTGATTCCCGTGGGGGAGACCATTCGTTCCGGTTCCCGGGTTCATACCTACAGCCAGGTAACCTCCTACCCGGATCGCTATGAACCGATTTCGGTGAGCACCTGTTTCTGCCGCCATGAGGGAAAACTGCTGGACGAGAAGAGCGATTGCGGTATGCCGGATGAAGTGTGTATGCAGTTTGGAAAGGGAGCGCAATTTATCATCGAGAGGGGACTGGGGAGGAAAGTCAGCAAAGAGGAAGCCAAAGGAATCTTGCGCAAGGCCGCCGAAGCCGGATTGGTCCATACCAGCCTGAACACCCAGGAGATCGATTTCCTCTGCAACTGCTGTTCCTGCCACTGCATGATCCTGAAGACCGCCCTGCGGCAGCCCAAGCCGGGGAGGGCCTTTTACTCCGGCTTCCAGCCGCGGGTGAACCCCGACCTCTGCACCAGCTGCGAGGCCTGCGTTGAGCGCTGCCCATCCAAGGCCTGCACCCTGGGGGATCGAATCCCCCAGTTCGATATGGACCGGTGCTTCGGCTGCGGGGTCTGTGCCGTGGGTTGCCCGGCAGAAGCCATCATTCTGGAAGAAAAGCCCGGGCTTGCCGAAGTGCCCAGGGATCGCAAGGCGCTGCGAGAGGCGCTGGAAGCTAGAAGATAAAGTTGCGAGTTACGGGTTTCGGGTTTCGAGTTACTAATGAGGCCATAATTATCTGGACAGGAATTCCGTCTTTTAATCATCCTGGATTCCGGCTTCCGCCGGAATGACAACAAAGAACCATGCCTTTCTAAGGTTCGTCACTCCGGCGAAAGCCGGAGTCCAGTTCGAGGTTTTCAAAAGGCAACGTCCTCCAATTCATGTTTAGACTATAATGGACTCCTTAGTAAAGCGCTTGGTTGAATCATGAACCCGAAACCCCAAATTCGGATCCCGAAACTGTTATCACAAGGGAGGATTGGATGAAAGAGGAACAGAAGGCTAAAGACCCGGGCAAATGGGTGCAGAGCGTGATCAGAGATTTCATCAATCGATCACCGGAGAACACCCTGAAGAACCCGGCCAATGAAAAAGCCTGGGATGACCCTCTGGTGGGATTTTCCAGCGGGGATGATCCCCTCTACGCGCTGTACAAGGAAAAATACATCGGGCCTTTCCACTGGATGCCTTTGGAAGTGTTTCAAATGGCCTTTCCCGATCTGCGGGTGGAGGCGGGGGAATTGACGGTGATCAGCTGGATCCTCCCCCAGATGGAAAAGACCAAATCCGACCTCCGGAAGGAAAAGCTCTACCCCTCGGAAAGCTGGGCCAGGGCCCGGATCTTCGGCGAGGAGGTGAACGTGAAACTCCGGAAACATGTGGTGGATACGCTCATGGCCTCGGGAATCGAAGCCGTTTCCCCCATGATCTTTCCCCGGTGGGAGATGAAGGTCTCCGAGCGCTATGGCTTTGCTTCCACCTGGTCCGAGCGGCATGCAGCCCACGCCGCCGGGCTGGGCACCTTCGGCCTCTGTGACGGGCTGATTACCCCCAAAGGACAGGCCATGCGCTGCGGTTCGGTGATCGCCAAAATGAAAATTCCGCCCACCCCGAGGCCCTACAAGGATCACCATGCCTACTGCCTGTTTTATTCTCAAGGGACCTGCGGAAAATGCATTGTCCGATGTCCTGCCGATGCGGTTACCAAGTCGGGCCACGACAAGCTGAAATGCAAGGCCTACCTGGATAAGACCCGGACCTACGTGACTTCCAACTTCGGCTTTGAAGGATACGGTTGCGGGTTCTGCCAGACCGGGGTGCCCTGCGAATCGAAAATCCCCGGGCCGGAAGAGGGGAAATGATCAATGGCGCAATGGTGCAATGGTGCAATGGGCAATGGGCAATAGGCAATAGATTATAGGAAGGCAATACGGATAATCACTTCTTATTGGAAAGGATACGGATGATGGCCAAATTCGATCGGCATTTCGTGGAAGAGATGAAGAAAAAGCTGGATGTGGAACTTCTGGGAGTAGCTTCGGTTGAGAAGTCAAATTCGGCTGAGTTGAAGAAACGAGCGGCCGCTCTACTGCCCGGCGCGAAATCCGTGGTCGTCTTTGGCAAGGAGGTGTTCAAGGAACTGGTGGCTCTGCTGAAGCCCGGGAAAGAAGTCGGAGAAGCGGAAGGGGGAGAGTTCTTCGGCGCCCATTGTGACTACCTGAACGGGCGGTTGACCAAGGCGGTTTACGACCTGGCGGGCATGCTCCACAAGAAGGGCTACCGTGCCTTCCCCCTACCTGCCGCGGGAGCGCCGGTGGATCAGCGCCACTTGATCACCCTCCTCTCCTACAAGCATGCGGCCGAACTGGCCGGCTTGGGGACGATGGGGCGCCACACCATGCTGATCACTCCGGAGTTCGGCCCGCGGGTGAGGCTGGCCGGCCTGCTGACCGATGCGGAGATAGAGCCCTCTCCGGCTTCCAAGAAGGATTCCTGCGTCAACTGCGATGCCTGTATCCGGGCGTGCCCGGCGGGAGCCTTGCAGACTCCCCAAGAAGGAAAAGCGTATGCCATAAATCCCTTCGCCTGCCGCACCTACCGAGCGACCGGGCTCACCTGCAACGTCTGCCTGAAAGCCTGTGTGGAAGTTCTGGGGTAATTCAATAGAACGCAGATGAACGCAGATTTTCAGGATTATAAAAAACCCAAAAATGACTGGAGGGAAATATGGAACTGATGGAAGCGATCAAGGGAAGGAGAAGCGTCCGGAAGTTTAAATCCCAGGAGGTGCCCAGGGAGAAATTGGAGAAAATTTTGGAACTGGCCATGTGGGCGCCCTCGGGCATGAACCGGCAGGAATGGTATTTTGTGATCGTCAGGGGTGAGAAAAGGGAGGAACTCCTGAAAATCTTTGACTCCGCTTTCGAAACCTTCCGGCCCAACCTGGAGAAGGTATTTGCCGGCAAGGCGAAGATCCTCGAAGGAATGAAGCACTTTTTCCAGACCTATGGAGGAGCGCCGGTCTTCATCCTGGCTTATGCGGGGAAGTCGGCCTCCGGCCAGTGGGATACCCACAGCACGGCTGTGGCTCTGCAAAATCTCTTTCTGGCCGCTTACGCCGAAGGGTTGGGCACGGTGTGGTCCGATGGGATTCTGGTAAAGGAACCGGAGATCAACGCTTTGATGGGGATCGAGGAAAGGAAACTGGTGGCCGTCGTTCCCGTAGGGTACCCGGATGAGGTTCCCCGGGTTCCGCCCCGGAGGGAAGGACGGGTGCAGTGGGTCGGGTTTTAAGAATCTAATGCGGAATTCGGAATGCGGAATGCGGAATCCCGCAGTCGAAAGGATAACCTGCTTTTTCCGGTCTATGGACAGGAGTGAATTACCCTCCCCTTGAAGGCACGAATTTCTTGAGGGAGCGAACAACCATGATGAAAGGAAAATCCATCTTTACCCGGGCGGTTCATGCGGGGGAGCGCGGGCCCAAGCCGGATTTTCAGCCGGTATCCACGCCCATCTACAGCACCGTGGGTTATCAGTATGAAAGCATGGAGGACCTGGACCGGATCTTCGGCAACGAACGGGACGGGTATGTGTATGCCCGGTACGGGAGCCCCACGAATGCGGCGCTGGAAGAAGCCCTGGCGGCCATGGAAGAAGGGGAGGCGGCCCTCTCCTTCGGATCGGGAATGGCCGCGGTGTACGCCGCTCTTCTGGCCGCAGGGGTAAAGAACGGAACTTTCCTGGTGGCCGCCTACGATATTTACGGAGCCACCTATGCCATTTGTGCCCGCCTGCTTCCGGATATGGGGGTGAAGGTCAAGTTCGTCGATGTGACCGACCTGGAAGGGCTGGGGAAGACACTTTCCGAAACCCGGCCGGCCGCGGTCATCCTGGAAACCATCTCCAACCCCTTGATGAAAGTGGCTGACGTTCCCACCATCTGCCGGATGGCTCACCGGGTGGGCGGCAAAGTCATCGTGGACAATACCTTCGCCACTCCGGTCCTGTTCCAGCCCTTGAAGCACGGGGCGGATTATTCGGTTCATTCCACCACCAAGTACATCGGCGGCCACGGAGATGTGCTCGGTGGGGCTATCATCACGTCGAAAGGAAACCGGGCAACCCTCCATGAAATCATAAAAATGACCGGCGGAAACCTGGGTCCTTTCGAAGCCTGGCTCACCCATCGGGGGATCAAAACCCTGCCCCTAAGGATGCGCCAGCACTGTGCGAACGCCAGGGAAGTCGCCCGATGGCTGGAGGACCATCCCCGGATTGCAAAGGTGAATTACCCCGGGCTTCCCTCCCATCCTCAACACGAATCGGCGAAAAAGCTCTTTCCGGCGGGACTTTTCGGGGGGATGATTTCCTTTGAGATCAAAGGGGCGGGGAGATCACAGGTCTTTCGTTTCATGGAAGCCCTGGAAATGATCATCCCGGCCACGACGCTGGGGGATGTGTACAGCCTGGTGCTCTATCCGCCCATGTCTTCCCACCGGGCCCTGTCGCCGGAGGAGAGGGCGAAGGTGGGAATCAGCGACCGCCTGGTCCGCCTCTCCGTGGGGATCGAGGAGGCGGCGGAAATTATCGAAGACCTTCAAAGGGCCCTGGAGAAGAGCGGGGTAGGTTAGTCCGTAAGAAAGGGTTGAGGGGCAGGGGCGGTTCACGAACCGCCCCTACGGATGTTGACCGAAAGGCAAAGAAAAAATAGTTGGAGGAAAATAAAAAAGCCGGTCCGCTTATGGGCAGACCGGCTTTTTGCTTGAGAAGGGTTTACCTTACTTCATTAAGTCGCCGGGTTTCATGGCCATCAAGCGGGCGACCCGTTCCTCAATGGGCGGGTGGGTGCTGAAGAGGCGCATGAGGCTCTGCCCGGAAAGGGGATTGACGATGTACATCTGCGCCGTGGCCGGGTTCACCTGCATGGGCATCTGCTTGTTGTACTCCTCCAGCTTGAGAAGGGCATTGGCCAGAGGGCGTCCCGCCCCGATGATTTTGGCCCCCGTAGCGTCGGCTACATACTCCCGGCTCCGGGAGATGGCCATTTGAATGAGCATGGCCGCCATGGGCGCCACGATGGCCAGGAGCAAAGTCGCGATCATGTTCCCGCCGCCGCCTCCCTCGTCATCGTCGCTCCGGCCCATCCCGAACATGGCTCCCCACTGGGCCATCATGGCCAGGTGGCTGATGGCCCCGGCGATCACCGCGGCCACGCTGCTGATGAGAATGTCCCGGTTCTTGATGTGGGAAAGCTCGTGGGCCAGGACCCCTTCCAGCTCCTGCGGCTTCAGAATCCGCAGAATCCCCTCGGTCACGGCCACGGCGGCGTGCTCCGGATTCCGGCCGGTGGCAAAGGCATTCGGGGTCTCCTGGGGGATGATGTACACCCGGGGCTTGGGCAGCCCGGCCTGGACGGAAAGCCTCTCCACCATCTGATGCAGGTCAGGAGCTTGATCCTGGGAAACTTCCTGGGCGCGGCTCATGGCCAGGGCGATCTTGTCGCTGAACCAGTACCCCACGAAGTTCATGATCAGGGCCATAAAGAGGGCGAAGTACAGCCCCTGCCGGCCCGCCAGCGCCTGCCCGATCGCCAATAACAGGGCGGTGAGGCCGGCGAGCAGAATAAAGGTCTTAAAGGTGTTTTTCATTTTTTCTCCTTTTTTTCGGGAAGGAGTGACTGATAAAAAGATATTCCAGGGCGCTAGCAATCGGAATATGATTAAAAGATATATCGGCAATGCCGGTTTGTCAAGGATATGGGGCGCCTTGCCCACCTTCACTTTCCGGCAAGTGGGCGAAAGATGGATTGAATTGCAGACATTGCCCGGTCCGGAAGCAAGGGCGTTACGCGCAAAAACCATGAGGCGACCCTCATGTCTTGGGCCGGGCGGGCAAGCCCTTCTTTCCGCAGGAAGAGGGTTCGTCCGATGTAGGGGGGCCCGGCCGGGCGCCCGATAGGCCCGCCTCGCACTGCGGAAAGACGGAGAGGATGTCCTAAGCGAATTCTTTTCCCGCCGATGCTTTTTGCACGTAACGCCCTTGCTTCCGGACCACAAGCTTTCTTTCCCATTAGAAAAAGAGTCAAAAAAGTGAGGGGAGCAAGTATGGGGCGCCTTGCTCTTCTACGTATGGGGCAAGGAAGCCTAAGGCCCATTGAATTTCAGGGGTTGCCCGGCCCGGGTGGGGGATGGATTTCCACGCGGTAGAAAAGGGGGTAGTCGGACGGCGGGGAAAGATTGAAAGAGTGAATAATTTGACAATGAGTCTGCCAGTCCCTATAATACGAAAACCCGAATCAGGATTACATTTTCAGGAGGGAACTTGCATGGAATCAGGAGCCGATCTGGAAAAGAGAGCTTACGACCTCATGGCCAGCGGGTTGAATTGAGCGGAGTCGGTGATCACGATCCTCGGGGAGGATCTGGATTATGATAAATCTCTGGCGATGAAGATGGCTACCGGCTTGGGGGGAGGAATGGGCCGGTGGGGGACGGCGTGCGGGGTCGTCACCGGAGGGGCCATGGCCCTGGGTTTCTGCTACGGCCGCACGAAAGCGGAAGAGAAGGAGGCGCGGGACAAGACTTACGCCAAAGTGCAGGAGATGATCCGGCAGTTTGACCGCGAGTTCGGGGCCGTTCAGTGCCGGGATCTCATCCACCTGAACCTCATGGAGCCGGCGGACCGGAAGAAATTCGATGAGCTGGGCCTGCGCAAGAAATGCTCGGGGTTCGTGGCCCGGAACGTGGAGAACATCCGCAAGATCCTGAAGGAAAAATGAAGCAAAATTTCGAATTTCGAAATCCGAATTCCGAAACAAATTCGAAATCCAAATGACGAAAACCTTTCTTTGTCTGTGCTTTCCGGGGATAAAGAGAATAAGATCTGCCGCGGAGAAAGCATAGATTTTTCTATTTGTTCATAAAAACAATAATATTTGGATATTTCATAATCTCTGCGTGCTCCGCGTTCTCTGCGGTTAATCGTTCGTTTTTTCCAAGTTTCGTTTTTCGAGTTTCGGGTTTTCGGCCGGACGGCCGATGAGGGCTGATGAAATTCATCGCCGATCTTCATCTCCATTCCCGGTACAGCCGGGCCACCAGCCAGGAAATGGAAGTGAAGACCCTCGCCCTGTGGGCCAAGCGCAAGGGAATTAAGCTTTTGGGGACCGGGGATTTCACCCACCCCCTCTATTTCCTCGACCTCCAGTCCAAAATGAACCCGCTGGGCAATGGCCTCTTCGTGCTGAAGGAAGAGCCCGAAGAGACTCATTTCCTGCTCACCGCCGAAGTGAGCAACATGTACAGCCAGGGCGGGAAATCACGTCGGATTCACACCCTGATCTTCGCTCCCTCCTTCGAAGTGGTCGAACGGATCAACACCCGCCTTTCCAAATACGGCAAAACCGGCTCCGACGGCCGGCCGATCTTCGGGTTTTCCGCCAAGGATCTGTTGAAGATGATCCTGGACCTGTCGCCGGAGTGCCTCCTGATTCCCGCCCATGCCTGGACCCCCTGGTTCTCCATCTTCGGCGCCAATTCGGGGTTTGACTCCATCCAGGAATGTTACGAGGAGGAATCCAAGAACATCCGGGCCATCGAGACCGGACTCTCCTCGGACCCGGAGATGAACTGGCGGCTGTCCGCGTTGGATGAAATCACCCTGATCTCCAATTCGGACGCCCATTCTCCCGGACAAGATCGGCCGGGAAGCCAATGTCTTCAACTGCGAGTTGAGCTATGCGGAGGTCACCGGAGCGATCCGCAGGAAAGACCCGCGCAGGATTCTCTACACCATTGAATTCTTCCCGGAAGAGGGAAAGTATCATTATGACGGCCATCGGAACTGCAAGGTCCTCTTCTCTCCCCGAGAAACCCGCAAGCATAAAAGCATCTGCCCGGTCTGCGGAAAGCGCCTCACCGTGGGAGTCATGAACCGGGTGGAAGAGCTGGCGGACCGTCCGGAGGGAGCGGTTCCGCCGAAAGCCATGCCGGCCCTTCGAACGGTCCCCCTCGAGGAGATCATCGCGGACGCGCTGGGAGTGGGACCCAACGCCTCCTCGGTGGAAAGAGAGTACCTGCGGCTGGTGGAGAAGGGCGGCTCGGAATTCAATATCCTCCTGGAACTCTCCCCCGAAGAGCTTTCCTCTTTTACTCCACCCGATATCCTGGAAGGAATTTTGCGGGTCCGGGAAGGACGACTAAGGATCACCCCGGGGTATGACGGAGTCTTCGGGAAGGTCGAAATCTTTTCTCCCGCCGAGAGAGGAAAAGAAATCACCCCGGGAGAGCCCAGGCAGATGGGCCTTTTCTGATCCTGCCATGGGCTCTTCCCGCGAGAAATCCATCCTTCTGGTCAATCCCTGGATTCATGACTTTGCCGCCTACGACCTCTGGATGAAGCCCCTGGGACTGCTTTACCTGGGTGGGATCCTGCGGTCCCGGGGCTACGAGGTTTCCCTCCTCGACTGCCTGGAGTTCACCCTTTTTCCTAAAGATCTGACCCGGGACTTGAAACCCCCGAAGAAAAAGGAATCGGGGCGGGGGCATGTTTTCAAAGAAGTTATCCCCAAGCCTGACCCCCTGCGGGAAATCCAGCGCCAGTACCGCCGGTATGGAATTCCCCCTGAAGTTGCGCAAGAATACCTGCGCCAGCTTCCCCGTCCGGACCTGGCCCTGGTGACCTCTTCCATGACCTACTGGTACCCGGGAGTTTTGGAAACCATCCGACTCCTCCGGGAGACCCTTCCCGGGGTCCCCGTGATCCTCGGGGGGATTTACGCCACCCTCTGCCCCGATCATGCCCGAAAACATTCAGGAGCCGACAGGGTTCTTGCCGGACCATGGGATGGGGACAAGATGAGAATCGTGTCCGAGATCCTGGGTAAACCGGGGGAAGCGCTGGATGAGGGTTTTCCCTCCTGGCCTTACCCGGCTTTCGATTTGTACCCGCAGCCTCCCTATGTGTGCCTTCTGACGCGCTGTGGCTGTCCTTTCTCCTGCACCTACTGTGCTTCTCATCGACTGGCCAAAGGTTTTGAGTCCAGGGCGCCCAAAGAAGTCCTCGAGGAAATAACCTTCTGGCATGCAAAATTTGGAGTGAAGGATTTTGCTTTCTATGATGACGCGCTTCTGATCGGGCCTTCCGACCACATCCTTCCGATTTTGCAGGGGGTGATTGGAAAAAAACTATCCTGCCGCTTCCATACCCCCAACGCTCTGCATGCGAGGGCCGTAGACCGGGAAGTTGCCGATTTTCTTTACCGGGCCGGCTTTCACACCATCCGCCTGGGTTTTGAGACTTCCGATGAGGCGCTCCAGGCCAAGACCGGAGGGAAGGTCAACAACCAGGATTTCCGGGTGGCCGTGGAGAATCTGAAGAGGGCTGGGTATGCCGGGGAGGAGATTGGAGTCTATCTGCTGGCCGGATTGCCGGGGCAGAGAGTCGAAGAAGTCGAAGAAAGCATCGTCACGGTCAGAGAGACGGGGGCTAAGCCCATTTTAGTGGAATACTCTCCCATTCCCGGAACCCCCTTGTTTGAGGATGCCCAAGAGAAATCCCCTTTTGATATTGCCGGAGAACCTTTGTTTCATAACAACTCCATCCTGCCCTGCCAGTGGGAAGGGTTTACCTGGGGGGATTTCCGGAGATTGAAAGCCGGGCTCAGGGGGGTTCCTTAGCTCAATCCAGGGCCATCTGGGGGGTCCATTCCTCCTGATGGGGGCTCGCCGAGATCTTTTCGATCATCTCCTTGAGGCTGATGAACTCGACTTTCAGCCTGGGCAGGGAATGGACCGATGCCCGGGTCGCATCCCTGCATACCACCCAGTTCGGGCCGGAGGGGTAATGATTGCGGAAAGCCTGGAGGCCTCGGGGGGTGAAATCCCGGGCTCTCCACAGGCAGGTTATGGTGATAATCCCCAATTCCCGGTTGATGAGGATGAAGTCCACTTCGTGCCCGCGCTTGTCCCGCCAGTATTGCACCTGCAGCGCCTGGAGATGGGAGCAGATTTCATTCAAAACCCAGTGCTTCCAGAGAATCCCGAGATCCTCTTCCCGCAGCCTCTGCCAGCCGCGGGAATAGCATAAAAAGCCGGTGTCGAACACGTAGGCTTGAGGAATGGTGACGATTTCCACGGCGAGGCGGGTCGAAAAGGGCCGGACGACCAGAGCGGCCCAGGAGGCCTCCAGGGCCTGGAGGTATTTGGTAATCGTGGTCCGGCTGACGCCGCAGGGGTCGGCGTACCGGACCGCCTCGAAGGGCTCTCCGCTGCGGGCGAACAAAAGCTCCATGAATTGGTGAAAAGAATCGCGTTGTTCGATCCGGAAAAGGTCCTGAATATCCTTGGCCCAGAAGGAATCCATCCATTCCTGAAAATCCGGCTCAGGAAGGGTGGGACTGGCGAAAAAAGAAGGCAGTCCCCCCCTCAGGAATCGGTGTTCCAGGCCCGTGTTCCCGAAATCCACGAGGTCCCGGGACATCATGGGGGTCAGCCAAACCTGGGCGAGTCTTTCCTCCAGGGCCGCGCGGTCATGGGGGTTGACCTGGAGGGATACCGGAGCCGTAACCAAGACCCGGGAGGAGGGAAACCGGTCGGTGGCGGTCTTCAAGAGGGGGAGGAGGTTGGGCAACCGATGGATCTCATCCAGGACGACTTTCTTTCCCCTCAGCTTTTTCCAGAATTCTTCGGGGTCGGCCATCAGCCGGCGAACCCGGGATGCCTCACAGTCGAAAAACTCGGCGTCCCAGAGGGTCTGGCATAAAGAGGTCTTCCCCGCCCCCCGGACGCCGGTAAGCCAGACCACAGTTTTTTGCTCCCAGGCGGAACCCAGGAGGTTTGACCAGAAGGTTCTTGATACCATATGCTATTTATTATGCATAAAGTGATATAAATGCAAATAGATATTCACAAGGTAGCATTTTTATCAGAAGGGGCGAGTCCGAATCTCCCTTCGGTCAGGAAGAGTCGATTTTCAAAGGGGAACGAAGGAAGCATGTTCGCAGGGGCGGAAAGGGGGCCATTGGGGTTACCTTTATGGCCCCCTTTCCCCATGCCCGGAGGGCGATTTGGGCGGAAGGATAAGAAAAGCCGGGGGAGAATCAGGGTTTCGCGGATGAGGACTCCTTCCCGGTTTGATCGGGGGTTCCCTCGGGGCAGCATTTCTTGCCGAATTTCTCCATCATCTTGGACATCATTTCGGCGCAGTTGAAGGTCTGCCCCTCCATTTTTCCTTCCATCATTTTCCTCATCATGTCCGCACAGGGTGTCCCTTCGAAGAACGCGCGAAAATCCTTTTGGGTTTTCTTTTGATCTTCAGCCATTTTGTTCTTCCTCCTTTTTTTTCCGAAGCAAGACTTTGACTTTCGGGGGAAACTTGCTTCTTTATCCATAAGACGGAATTGTAAGAGGAAAGGTTACATCTTTTTGCTCACGGAGGAATTACCGCTCGGGCCGGAAACAGGCTAGATACTTTTTCAGGCTGCTTCTGTGGGGATCTTGCAATGCAGGGCAGTCTTCAGGTCCCTTGGCGCCGTCGGCTGCCAAAATCGCAAAGACCATGCAGGTCGGCTGGCCGCACCGGCGGCAGTTGGTGCGGGGCAGGAGTTTCAGCACTTCCAGGATCTGCGGTTTGGACAGGCCCTCAAAGCTCGGCTGGATCCGGTCGCGGCTCTCCCAGGCTTCGTTGATCTCCTGTCTGAGCCACTCCAGGATCTTGTCCGCCTCATCTTCATCTTTCAGGGCATTGACGGCGATTTGATCATGGTGAACGGTAATCAGCTTTCCGTGAACCTTGAAGGTCACCGAAGGAGGATCCTTCGTATACGTATGCCCTCCCAGCGCCGAATTGAGGTATGGGAGAACTTCCCGGATATCCCGGTCCAGGCGGGCGATGCAGTGAAGGGACTGAAAGCTGGGATTGCATTCCGGCCGAAAGATTTCTTTTTGGTATTCTTTTAAAAACATTTATTCATTTATTCGGGTTTGGTTTATAGCCCTTTTCTTCTCCTCGTACTCCTCCCTCCCGATCTCACCCAGAGCGTATCGCTTATCGAGGATCTCCCGGGCGGATTCGCCCGATTGGGGGGCTCTATACTTGCGCACCCTGCATCCCCCGCGTCCTCGCATCATGAGGAAACATAAAACCATCATGGCAATGGGAATCAGCCACCACCAGTGAAAACCATTCCCGACTCCTCCATAGGCAAACATCAGGATTCCCTCCTTTTCTTTTCTTCCACGGGCTCACAAACCAGCACGTTTCTTTCGTCCACCTCAAAGGTGCATTTTTCTTCCAGGATGGCCTTTAACTTCTTGCGGGCCCGATGGAGCCTGACTTTCACGTTTTCCACGGTCAGCCCAAGAATATCGGCAATCTCCTGCTGGCTGAATTCCATGACGTCGGCGAAGAGGAGAACACTCCTCAGCGATTCAGGAAGAAGGTTTAGCTGGTCCTGGACGCACTGGGACATCTCCCCCTGTTCCATTTTTTTCTGCAGCGGAGTCTCCTGAAGGTTGATCAGCCCATCATGAATTTCCTCGTGGGAGGATGATTTCTTCCGGGTCCGGAAGTGGTCCTGGCAGAGGTTATGAGCGATCCGAAAGATCCAGGAAGATATTTTAGCGGGGTCGCGCACGCGGTCCAGGTTTTCCTGGATTTTCATGAAGGCTTCCTGGACCAGGTCATCGGCGACCGATTCATCCCTCACCGAAGCCAGGATAAATTTCCGTACCCGATGGTAGAATTGATCATAGATCTCCAAGAATTCCATCGCCATACCCTTCCGAAATTACCCGCAGCATGAACCTTTTGTTTGGCCCAAGCCACAGGGATTAGAAAGCTTTTCCCCGCCCATGAAGGTTCGAATGCAATTCCGTATGACCAGATGAGCGCCGCTCTTGACTTTGGTGGCCAACTCGACTGCCTCCAGGATTTCTTCGGGGCTGAGGCCGGCTGCCGAAGCCTTTTTATGGTAGTGCTCAAAGCAAGGGACGCAGTTGGCCGCTGTGGAGGCCCCCAGGCAGATCAAAAGAGAGGTCTTTTCGTCCATGGATCTTCTCCTCCTTATCCCATCGTTTAACCATAAGACGGAAAAGGGCACTAAAAGGTTACAGCGAGGTCAATGTGTCCAGGGGGAGTTTGCTGTGGAAATTATTGAACGATTGGAATATCTTGTCAACTGGCAGGTTGGCAGCACTTCAGGCATTTGAATCATCGTCGAACCCCTTTTTTCTAAAGGGCAAAAAACCGGAGCTCTTTTTCAAACCGCTAAATTGATTTGCTGAGTATATTCCCCCCAAGTGGGAATATCCAGGAGGCAAACCATGGTCTTATCCGACACCTTTTCTTTATCCACCAAAGGTTTCTGCGACATTCAGGACATCACTTCCCCGGTCGCTGCGACCGTGAGCAAATCAAAGATCAAAAATGGAATGGTTACCGTTTTCTGCCCAGGATCCACCGGCGCGGTAACCACGATTGAATATGAAAGCGGAGTCCTGGAGGATCTGAAGAAGGCCATCGAAAGAATGGCTCCCGCCGATACCCCCTACGCCCATGACCGCCGCTGGGGGGATGGAAACGGCTTCTCCCATGTCCGGGCCGCCCTCATCGGCCCCTCCTTGACGGTTCCGGTTACCAATGGAATCATTGGCCCTGGGCACCTGGCAGCAGATCGTCTTCATCGATTTCGACAACCGAAGCAGGCGAAGAAATATCGTGGTTCAGGTGATGGGAGAATGAAAGCAAGAATAGCCTGGGATTGGGCGAGCCTTTCACTTTACCCATCAGGTGCATAAATTCATGCTGGCTCATAATGAAAGCCATTCATCAGATTGGGTTTCACCATGATTGCCAGGCTGCCCCCAAAAACCACCTCCGGAGACTTTTGGCTTCCGTCATTCCGGGCTTGACCCGGAATCCAGGTTTTCTTTCTGGATTCCCGCTTTCGCGGGAATGACGACGCCGATCTATGCGAATTTTATGCAACGTTTAGGTTTAGTTGTCAGACCGAACCCGATATGTTAGTATCCTTTCATGGAATACATCAGTACGCGTGGGTCTGCGCCGGCAATTCCTTGCAAGAAGGCGATCATAAAGGGTATTGCAGAAGACAACGGGTTGTACGTTCCTTCCCACTTTCCTTCGTTTGGTCCGGCCCCCTTTGAAGCCCGCGAAAGAAATTCGTATCCCGGGCGGGCGGTCAAGATCCTCAAGCCTTTCCTCACGGACTACACCGATGCAGAGTTGAATGCCTCCTGCCGGACCGCCTATGCCGAAAATTTTGAGTCGCCCCAGACGGCACCGGTCAAACTTCTAGGCGATGGCACCGCGGTTCTGGAACTCTGGCACGGCCCTACCCAGGCTTTCAAAGACATGGCCCTCCAGCTCATGCCCCGCCTGCTTTCCTATGCGCTGAAAGGGGAAAAGGAAAAATACGAAGTGGTCATCCTGGTGGCGACTTCCGGGGACACGGGGAAGGCCGCCCTGGAGGGCTTCGCGGACGCCGAGGGAGTGCGCATCTTCGTCTTCTACCCCTATGGAGGGGTAAGCGAAATCCAGCGCCTGCAGATGGTCACCCAGCGGGGAAAGAACGTGGGGGCCTGCGCGGTGAAGGGGAATTTTGACGACGCTCAGACCGGGGTCAAGCAGATCTTCTCCGATTCGGCCCTCAACCGGAAGCTGGCCGGCTTTCATTTTCACCTCTCTTCCGCCAACTCCATCAACTGGGGCCGTCTGGCTCCGCAGGTCGCCTACTACTTCACCGGCTACGATGATATGGCGGCGGCAGGAAAAATCCGGATAGGGGACCCCATTCTGATCTGTGTTCCCACCGGGAATTTTGGGAACATCCTGGCGGCCTACTACGCCATCCGCTGCGGCCTTCCCGTGTCCCGGCTGATCTGCGCTTCCAACCGGAACAAGGTGCTCACCGAATTCATCCGCACCGGGGTGTATGACCGGCGGAGGGAATTCTTCAAGACCGAATCGCCCTCCATGGACATCCTCATCTCCTCCAACCTGGAACGGCTGCTCTTCGAGTTGAGCGGCCGTAAAGCTGACGTAGTAGGTCAGTGGATGAAAGAGCTCGGCGCCCGGGGCTGGTACAAAATCGATCCGCGGGGATTGGAAGAACTCCAGAAGTTGTTCTATGGTGGCTTTGCCGACCAGAGGGATACGCTGGCAGCCATCCGGCAGGCCTTTAAGAACCAGGGTTATTTAATGGACACCCACACGGCCGTCGGTTACAGCGTCCTGCAGAAATACCGGGAAGAGACGGGGGACGTCACTCCGGCCTTGCTGGCCTCCACGGCCAGCCCCTTCAAGTTCAACCAGGCGGTGCTGGAGGCCCTGGGGCGGGACACTTCGGGAAAAGACGAGTTCACTCTGCTGGATGAGCTCTCGGCCATCAGCGGTCGACCCGTCCCGGCCAAGCTGGCCGAGCTGAAGTCCTTGCCCGAGCTCCACGGCGAGGTCTGTGAGAGAGAAGAGATGGACGGGGCGCTTTTGCGATTTTTGAAAATTTCCTGAAGAAATACATGGGAAAGAGAACCTGGTTTGACGTCTCAGAAATACGTTGACGAAGTAGGACGCTGGTGCCAGGAGCCGAGGTCCGGACCGCTTCGCTTGCCAAAATAGGCGGTGGTGCCTCCCTAGGCCACGGGGATCTTACTATGGGTACTGCCAAAAGTTTAGCTTTTTGGGTAGTTACAAAAGCGCAGCCTTTGTGCCTGCGTTCCTTTGCGGAATCACACGGATAGCGGACGAAGTGGGCTCTTACCCGCCGGATTTTGGCGGCGCGCATCGGTTCGGACCTCGGCTCCACGGCAGGAGCAGAGAGCATAGAGGAAAAACCAAAACAGGAAAGGGCGTAATGGAAGCCCAAGCGATGGTCCTGGAAAAATTCAACCAGCCCCTGAGCCTGAAAAGCTTCCCCCTGCCCAGGCTTGGGGAAGGGGACCTGCTGGTCAAAATCGAGGTGGCCGGCGTCTGCGGTTCTGACGTCCACATGTGGGAAGGAAGAGACCCCCGTACCCGTCTTCCCATGATCCTGGGTCACGAGGGGGCGGGGGAAATTGTGGAGATGAAGGGGGAGAAGAGGGACGTTTACGGGGTTCCCCTGAAGGTAGGAGACAAGGTTCTCTGGTCCCGGGGAGTCACCTGCGGGCACTGTTATTTCTGCAAGGTGAAGATGGAGCCATCCCTCTGCCCCCATCGCTTTGTCCACGGGATCCACACTTCCTGCGCCGAGTCCCCTTACCTGACCGGAAATTACGCCCAGTACCTTCTCCTCGATCAGCGGTCGGATTTTTTCCGGATCGAGAGGAATATAGATTTGGCCACACTGGTTCCAGCATCCTGCTCCGGGGCCACCACCGCCCATGCTTTCGATCTTTCCCGCATGGAGTCAGGGGATTCGGTCCTGGTTCAGGGGGTGGGTCCCTTGGGCATTTTTGCCGTGGCCTTCGCCCGTTCCTTAGGGGCCGCCCAGATCATCGTCGTCGGGGGTACCGAAGAAAGGTTGAAAATGTGCCAGTCCTTCGGGGCGACCCTTCTTCTGAACCGCCACCGCCTCTCCGCGGAAGAGCGGCGAAAAATCATTCTGGAGGCGACCGGGGGGAGAGGAGTGGACGCGGCCTTTGAGATGGCCGGGGAGCCCGGGGCCCTGAAGGAATGCATCCTTGCCGTGCGGAACGGAGGAGCGTGCATGACCGCCGGCTTCGGGGAGCCCCACGGGAAGATGGAGGTCGATTGTTTCGCGGACATCGGACGGAAGAATCTCCGCCTCCAGGGGGTATGGGTGAGCGAAACCCGCCATACCCACATGGCGCTGCAGCTGGTCTTCAGCCGGGTCCAGGATTTTTCCCGGCTCATCACCCACCGGTTTCCTTTGAGCAAGGCCGATGAAGCCCTCCGGGTCATGAGGTCCCGGGAGGCGGTAAAGGCGGTCCTTTTTCCTTTTTCTGCTGAATAAAAAACTTAACCGCAGAGGTCGCAGAGTACGCAGAGATAAAAACGGATAAAGGCTCAAGGCCTGGGATGCGTGGCAATAAACGATTCCATGTAGGATCCTTCCCGGAAGCCCATAACTCCCAAGGATTCCTCATCAAAAGACCTCTGCGCTCTCTGCTTCCTCTTCGTTCATCCTTTGGCCTTTATTCGAAGAGGATCCGGGAAAAGAAAGATTTTTTCCCACAAGGATAGAAGAACTACAAACCGCAGAGATCCGGGAGAACGCAGAGAGGATGAAAATGCGAACTATGACTCATGGTTTTAGTCTTTTGGAAGAAAATGCTCTGCGGTCTCCGCGTGCTCTGCGGTGATATTTCTTTTTTCATTGTCGGATGGCGCAGAGACTTTTATACTTTCCTGAACAATGAAAAATAAGCCCAAAGAAAACTCATTTTTTCCCGATACCCCTTTCATCGTCTGCCGGCGCAGGAAGAATCAGCCCCAGATTTCCCCGCTGATCTGCGAGAAGCGCTGCCCGCGCAACAAAAACTGCCAGGAGTACTTTGACTACATCCAGCCGGCCATGTTCGAGCGGTATGAGAAGAGAGATGCAAAGGAAAAGTCTAATGTGAATCCAATCCTGGATGAAAAGGATTCCTGAGGAAGACAGCCATGAAGCTTTTGCCCGGGACGCTCGAGAGGATCCAGAGGATATTCAAGGGAGAGGGGGAGGCAGTCCCCATCCTGGCTCAGATCAACGAGCATGTGGTCAGGCTCTGCAGCGGGGACATGCGGGAGGCCTACACCAACGCGGCCAAGTTCGTGGAGATGAACCTGGCCGTCTTTGAATACTACCGGCTGGACATGCCCGGTTTCTATTACGACATTTACAATATCGAAGCCGAAGCCTTGGGGCAACGCCTGAACTGGGAATCGGACCGCATGCCCGATATCGACCGCCAGAACCCTCTGATCCGGGAGCCTTCGGACCTGGACCGGCTGCGTCCTCCGGATTTCAAGAAATCGGGCCGGATGCCTTTCGTGCTCGAGGTCATGCGACGCTCCCACGATCTGGGGCTTCCCGTGCGGATCCGCTTCTGCTCGCCCTTTTCCCTGGCGGTGAACGTCCGGGGGATCGAGAACCTGCTCCTGGACATCCTGACGAATCCCCCCTTCGCCCACCGGCTCCTGACTTTCCTGACCGATGAAGTCCTGATTCCCTGGGTCCAGGCCCAGCGGGAGGCCACCGGCCAGCCCAGGGTCGCGGGGAACGGGGCCGATGCCGCGGGTTCCCCTCCCATCGTGACCGTGGAGATCCTGGAAGCGTTCGTCATGCCCTATGTGGCCCGGATGAACCAAAAGATCGGCAACGTGACCAGCATGGGGTACTGGGGGTACAGCTATCTCTACAAGCACCCGGAGAAATTTTACAAGATGCTCGGCCTGATGGCCTCGGTGAGCCCGGGAGCCTTGATGTGCCTGGACCCGGATGTGGCCAGAACCGGACCCGAGCCCTACGCGGAGTACGCCCGGGAGAAAAAGATGTCCCTCACGCTGGGGCTGGACACCCTTCTTCTCCAGGAAGGGCCGTTGCCCAAGATCGTGGAGCGGTGCCGCCGGTATGTAATGGCCGGGGCCCGGGCGGAAAGGCTGGTGATGTTTCTTCAACGATGTTTCCGTTAACACCCCTCCCCGGAACATTCACACGGCGATCGCCGCGATTCGGCACTTCGGGAAATTGCCCATAGAGAACCGTCCCGTGGAGACTTTTCAACCCCCGGAGGTGGAATCATTCGAATCTTTCATGGGGCGCTACAGGCCATCATGATCCGTTTTCACCCACGTCCCATTTCATTTTTTTATTTAGGTCTTTTTCTATCAAAAATCTGTGTTCATCTGTGTTTTTCTGTGTCCCATTAGGTTTTTATGGATAAAATAAATGAAGGAGGATTTCATATGGCCGTTCAAAGAGGACGTCATTTTTTGCAGATTCCGGGGCCGACCAATGTGCCCGACCGGGTTTTGAGGGCCCTGAGCCAGCCGACCATCGACCACCGGGGGCCGGAATTCTCCCGCATGACCAAAGAGGTCCTCGAGGGGCTTCAGAAGCTGATCAAGACTTCGGGAAAAGTGATCCTTTATCCCTCCTCCGGAACCGGCTCGTGGGAAGCGGCACTGGTGAACACCCTTTCCCCGGGAGATCGAGTGTTGATGTTCGAAACCGGCCATTTTGCCACCTTGTGGAAAAACGTGGCCGTCAAACTGGGGCTTCAGGTGGATTTCATCCCGGGGGACTGGCGGCACGGCGTCGATCCGGCCCAGGTTGAGGCCAAGCTGGCCGAAGACAAGCAGCATGCCGTCAAGGCGGTCGCCGTGGTGCACAACGAAACTTCAACGGGCGCGGTCAGCCGGATCGCCGAGGTGCGCAAAGCCATGGACCGGGCAGGACACCCGGCCCTCTTGCTGGTGGATACCGTCTCCTCTCTGGGGGTAATGGAGTACCGGCAGGATGAATGGGGGGTCGACGTGACCGTGACCTGCTCCCAGAAAGGGCTCATGTTGCCGCCGGGCCTGGGAATCAACGCCTTGAGTGAAAAAGCCCTCAAGGCCTCATCGTCTGCCCGTATGCCCAAATCCTACTGGGATTGGCAGGCCATGATCCCCCCCAACCAGGCCGGATTCTTCCCCTACACCCCCCCGACCAACCTGCTATTTGGCCTGCGGGAAGCCCTCCAGATGATCCAGGAAGAGGGCGTGGAGAACGTCATTGCCCGGCATGCCCGGCTCGGGGAAGCTGCCCGCCGGGCGGTACGGACCTGGGGGCTGGAAATCAACTGCCTGAACCCCCTGGAGCACAGTAACGGGCTCACGGCCGTGCGCGTTCCCGAAGGGCACGACGCCGATGCCCTGCGCAAAAAAATCCTGGAAAAGTTCAACATGTCTCTGGGCAACGGCCTGGGGAAGGTGCAGGGCAAGCTCTTCCGCATCGGCCATATGGGGGACTTCAACGACCTGATGCTCGCCGGAACCCTGAGCGGGGTGGAGATGGGGTTGGCCCTGGCGGGAGTGCCCTTTAAAAAAGGAGGAGTTCAGGCGGCCATCGATTACCTGGCAGGAAACGAATAAATCTTCCGTAGGGGCGGTTCGCGAACCGCCCCTGCTTCTCAGGCCTGCCCGATGGTCAACGAATAGACCCGATGAAGATTCTTTATTACCTCACGGCTCACGGTTACGGACATGCCGTTCGATCCGTTACCCTCTGCAACGAACTTTCCGAGAATGTCCGCCTGATCTTCCGCACGACCCTCCCCTCGATTTTTTTCCACGAGGAGGTAAAGAGGCCTTTCGAGCTTTTCCCCGCCCGGTTTGACTGCGGCTGCGTCCAGAAGGACAGCGTTACGGTCGACAAAAAGGAGACCCTTCAGGCCTACATGCGGCTGGCCGACCAGAACACCGCCCATCTGGAGAAGGAGGTAAAGTTCTGCGGGGAGCAGAGAGTCGATGGAATCGTGAGCGACATCACTCCCTTCGCCTTCGAAGTGGCCCAAAAGGCCGGCCTTCCTTCGGTGGCGGTGTCGAATTTCAGCTGGTATGACATCTATCAACCCTATGCCCGGGAATATCCCTCCTTCGAACCCTACCTCCGGGAGATCCGCGACCAGTACCGGATGGCGGGCCTGCTTTTGGAACTCACTCCTTCCACCGGGATGCCCTATTTCCGGAATAGGCTGAAAGTTCCCCTGGTAGCCAAGCCGGGGCGAAATATCGGCCACCTGCTCAAGGACCATCTGGGCCTGGGGGGCAATCAGCGGATCGCCTTAATCTACGTGGGCGAATGGGGGGTGGAGAGCATGCGCTGGAAGGACCTCGAGAAATTTCGGGGCTGGGATTTCATCGGGATTTACCCTCTTCCGGGGGCATCCGCCAACTACCACCGGATCGATAAAAAAGATTTTTCCTATGAAGACCTGACCGCCTCGGCCGAAGTGATGATTACCAAGATCGGGTATGGGGTCACCTCCCAGAGCCTGATCAACGGCACCCCCCTGATCTACCTGCCCCGGCAGGACTTCGCCGAATTCCCCGTGTTGGAAGAAGCGATTCGGGAGTGGGGGCATGGCTATCGCCTCTCCCAGGAGGATTACTGTGCTCTGAATTGGGGAAGGGCGCTGGAGGAAATTTCCAAAAGAGGAAGACCCAGGCCCGTGGCCTCGGACGGGGCCAGGATTTGCGCCCGGGAAATTGAAAATTGGATCCGTCGTTCCACCCCCGATGGATCCCCTGCGGGATGAGCCCATGCGGTTAGGAAAGAAAAAAGCATTCTGGATTATGGTTTTTCTCTTGCTGGGCCACCCGTGGGATTGCGCCGGGGCGCAACCGGTGGATTCCATCGGGGATCTCTTTATCGGGGAGACTTTAAAATACGAGGTTGGTTTCTGGCTCATCGACCCGGTGGGAGGAGGGGTAGCGGATTTCCAGAGCCTGGGGAATGGAAGGTACAGGGTTTACCATGTGGGGAAGGCCGAGGGGGTGGTGGGATGGCTCACCAGCTACCGGAGGGAAATCTACCGTTCCACCATGACCACCATCAACAACGGGAAGAGGCTTATTCCCCTCAAGTTTGAAGAGTATTCGGTCATCGGCGAATGGTACCGGAAAAAAACGACGACCTATGATTACCCGGCCCGCAAGGTGATCACCGAAGGGGAAAAAGAAGGGAAGCCTATGAAGCGGGAGGAGATGGAGATCCCCGTGGGCGTCCTCTATGATGACCCCGTGACCGCCTTCTATAACCTCCGCTTCGGGGTCTACGGGAAAGTGGAGCCGGGCAAGGAGTTTATCCTGCGGACCATCCCCAGCAAGGGGCATGAGATCATCCGCATCCAGGTGGCCACGAAGGAAGAAACGGAAAGGGCGCGCGCGGCGGAAAAAGTCAAGACCGGAAAAGATTTTTTGATCCGGATTCTCCTCGACCGGGAAATGTGGGGTCGGAAAAAAGGAGAATTGGAGATCTGGTTTAACCGGGATCTCATCCCCATCTCGGGAGTGGTGAAGGACATTCCCCTCTTCGGCAACATCAGGGGCCGGCAGACCTGGCATGGATTTTCGTCCGTCCCTCTCCCAGAGGAGGTTCCCAATGCGGTCGGCAAAAAGAAGCGCGGGACCGGCAAAATAACCAACCCTCCCTCTCGCCTCGGCGGGTAGCGAAATATTTCCTGCTAGTGTCCATTGGAAATGTCTGCCCTGCTCCATACTTTATCTGATAGACACTGTCAAAATAAGTAGCGGTCCATTTCCCCACTTCACCTACAAGTGATCGCGCGAGGGCACCTCTTGGGGTCAACGATTACGGGTAGAAACATAGGTTCACTACTCAAACAGAACGCGAATGATCGCGCAAGAACCAACGGAAGTTTGCTGAAGAGGGACAAATTAGCGTAGCGGTTGATACTGGCCGAGCATCTTGATTGTGCGCTGCCATGCATCTTTATAATGGGGGGTGATTGGCCCGTCGATGACCCAACCGTGATCCGCATTTGGATAGACCACGAGTTCGAATCGTTTTCCCGCTTCCTTCGCCCCGCGCTCCATGGCCCGCATGGTTTCGATGAGGCAGCAATTATAATAAGTATCTCGTTCGCCTGCAAAGACGAGGGTCGGCACCTGAAATTGAGCGGCAAGACTTTGCGTATTGAAATCCATGGTCATCGGATAGTAGGCGATGACGGCAGAGACAAGATCCGGCATGAGCGCGGCTTTTCCGAGCGCGGCGCCACCACCCATGGAGAAACCGATTACTGCAACCTTTCCAGGGAGTGCCTTTGGCGAGCGTTGTGCCTGCTCAATAACACCCTTAAAACCACCCGGACTTAACTCGTAAAACTCTTTACCATCAAAAACAACAGCATAATAACCAAGTCGGGAAACCTCGGCCGCATAGCGTTTACAAGTCTCAGGGCCGCCATAGCCTGAAAGCAGAATTACTATTGGGCCTCGCCCACTCGGTGGGTCATACTCGAAATGGGAAGAAGGCTTGAGTTCGCAGGAGCTTGCAAACGCCACCACAAAATAAATGACAAGAAATCGCCAATCAATGGATCTGGCAAGGTGATGTTTCATAATGTCCTGCTCCTTTGGATTTGAAATTTAGTTGATATTTTTAGAAAGGGCAAATCAAGAAATGGAGAAAAGAAAGGCCCCAGAGGAAAACTCTGAATCCTCTTGGAGCCTTCACATTGGATCCTTCTGGAAAATCCATTTCATAAATCCCCCAGAAGTACAAGGGCAAGTTGTTAGGTGGCTCATTTAGGGTAGGACAATGACGATGCCAAAGTATCAAAATCCCCCATTTGGGTCAATAAGAAAATTGCGGAGTGCGTGCCAACGTCATAACCTTGAAATTTTCCCTCAATAATGCATGAATCTTCTGCATATCATAGCTTTTTAAGTCCTCGGATTTTCAAGTAAAATAGCAGATTCATGCTATATATGCGGTTTGGATCCACCCCATGAGGGTGCGGTCCGCCGCCATGCGAGTTCTATCTATGGCCAAAAATATCTGCCAGTTTGGACGGGGTTTCGTTCATTTTTTTCCTCCTTCGGAATCGCTCTGTGTTTTAAAGAGGATTATTGGGCTCATTTGGGGACACCTGTCCCTCCGGTAAAGCGCAGCCGGGCCCCCCGCATCCCGAGCCAAAAGCCTCTTACCTCTTTCGCCGCGGTGTCTTTCTTCCTCAACCACGAGAATCCTCCGCTTTCAGCGATCTTCGTAATGACCGAATCGGCAATTTCGTCAATTCCTTCCATCTACTGCTAACGCTTCTTGGAAGCCTTCGAGAGGTCAGGATTGCTCATTGATAATCCTCTGCATCATATTGTTGTTTGGGTCGACCGCCAAGTCATTTCTTACCGGGGGCCTCTGGGCCACCGCGCTGCTTCTGCGCCGCCAGATACGCCAGGCGCCTCTCTTCCCATTCCGCCATGCTGGTGGGAATGTGGAACCACTCTTCTTTAGATACCGGCGCCGTCCTGATCGCGTCGGTTGGGCACGTAATAACGCACACTCCGCAGCCGATGCATTATCTCGGTTAACCTTCACCTTGCCGTTCTCATTCTCGCTCTCGGCGATGGCCTTTACCGGGCAACGCTTGATGCACAGGCCGCAGGAAATACACTTCTCCGGGTCAACGACGGCGCGGTAGTTCGATTTCTGGGCCCTTCGACTCCTCCATCCCGGCGAGCTTCGCGCCGTGCAAGATCCCGCAGCAGCAGGAGCAGCAGTTGCACGTGCCCACGAACTGGGGCGCCTCCGCGGACATGGTGAAACCGTAGAAGGCGAGGTGGACATGACCCATCTGCTCGAGTTCGCCAAAGAGCTTCAACGCCTCCTCCCGGTCGAGCACGGTCTCGCCGAGCGGGGTCTGCGGGGGCAATCCTACGAAACCACAACGCTTCATAGGCAGTTTGCAGCTGTAGTCCCCGCAGGATTCCGCTCCCTCTTGCAGACGCACGGGAAGACGAGGAAGCGCTCATGCCGCTGAAAGTGGACGTCAATGTCGAGGTGGGGCTCGCGCTTGGTCCACTCGGGCTTGAGCGAGCCCCGCACCGGAACGACGCCAAGTGAGCCGGGTCGCGGCGACAAGATCCGCTCGCCCCCGCCCTCAGTCACGTATTGCTCGAAGAGTTCGGCAAATTCCTTGCCCAGTAGCCGCATACTTGCTTCGTACCAGCCAACCAGGAACGGGCCCAGCCGGTACTTCTTCACGCCTTCGGCCTGAGGTGTCAGGCCGGGGCCGCCATCCCCGGGAGTCCAGGCGAACCAGGCGTCGGGGTATCATGCTCTCGAGTATCTCTGTCACCTGGGCCTCATCCATGCCGACCCGTTTCGCGATCTCGGCAGCGGTTTCGGGGAAGCGGGTCAACTGCCCGGCAAGCGAGACCTCCTCGGGTGTGAACGCCATCTTGATTAATTTTAGTTCCACCCCGGAGGGTGTCCTGGGAAAGCCGTGCGGAAGCGCGTCCATCGCAGCCGCCAGTCGTTCGTAGATATCTACTGGTTTTGTCAGTCTTGTCATGGGAGAATTTTATCCTCTGTGTTTTACTTGTTTTCTTGTGAACTGCGACTGTCTGCCCGCCGCGTTGCTTCTCCGCGGCCAGGAACTCCAGCCGCATCTCTTCCCAATCCTCGAAACTGGAAGGAACGCGGACCGACTCCGCTTCCGATACCGGCTCCATATGAAGCGCATCCATACGGGCATCCCATACAGCAGGAACCACATCCGACGCATTTTTCTCTATCATATTCGGTCTTCTTGCTGTCAGCGGTCCCTATGAAGGTATGCGCAAAGAACTGGCAACGCCTGACGCACTCCCCGCAGTGCGGTGCATTTGTCGTAGTCCTTGACGGCGCGGTAGTTCGATCGTTGTGCGCTCTCCTTCAGACCGGCGAGCATCTGAGAGTTAATTATGCCGCAGCAACAGTTGCAACAGTTGCATGTGCCGACAAACTGAGGAGCATCCGCACTCATGGTGAATCCATAGAACGCGGTATGGACCATCGTCCCGTATGACTCTATTTCAATAAATAGCTTTTTCGCTTCTCCCCTGGTGAGCACATTTTCCGATAGCGGGGTAGTAGGGGGCATGCCGACAAAGCCGCAACGCTTGACGGGGACATCGCAATGGCTTCCGTGCACTCTTTCCTTCAACTCCATGCACATGCAATTGACTACCAGAAAACGCTCATGCCGTTCCCAAAGAGCGTCGATATCAAGATGGGGCTCCCGTGCAAGCCACTCGGGTTTGAGCGATCCCCGGTAAGGGACAACGCCTTGTTGGCCAGGCCGGGGAGAAAGGACCCTGTCACCTCCGCCCTCGACCATGTATCGCTCGAAGAGTTCGTCATACTTCTTTCCCAAGGTCCGCTCATTTCCTTCGTACCATCCGACCATGAAGTGGCCCAGCCGGTATTTCACATCATCTCTTTCAAGCTCCGCTGCCGACGCCACCATCTCCTTTGAGGCGGCAATTCTCACCATCCGTCTCGGTATCATAGCCTTGAGTAAGATAGTGACCTCATCCACCGGAAGGCCGACCCGTTTCGCGATCTCGGCAGCGGTTTCGGGGAAGCGGGTCAATTGCACGCAAGCGGGGCCTCCTCGGGCGTGAATGCCATCTTGATCAGTTTTATTTCCACCCCGGATTTTGTCCTGGGAAAACCACGCGGAAGCGCATCGAGCGCAGCCGCCAGTCGTTCGTAGATATCTTCTGGAATGCCAGAATTATTCATCACTTAACCTCATTGTCTAACCGGATGTCACGAATGGTGTTCAACCGGTCTTCATTGGTAACTCTCGGTCGGCCGTCCACTCCCGCAGCGAGCCGTCGTAAACCGCATCTACGGTACAAAGTTGGCGCTCGTATCCGAGTCGTACCCGCAGGCCTGGTAGGTACAATGCAGGTCGTCGCGAATCATCGAGGCCCAGCCGTCGCAGCGCGTCGTATCCAGAACGAGATCCATGGTGAGCACCTTGGTCTCGAACTTCCATCCATGCGGGAGCTTCAGCTTGCTGCCGACTTGATCCAGGTTGTCGATGGTGAGCCCCGGATCTACCTTCTTGCAGTATTCCTGCATGACCCAGGTCGGACCGTCCGGCTCGCGTAGTAGATGGACCTTCTTGCCAGCCTGCCAGGTCCACCTGGTGAGGCGGTAGATGAGGGCGGGAACGTAGGCTGGCCCTGTCATCTGACCGAATCACGTCTTCGGCAATCATCTCGCCCATCCATGTCAGCCTGACACCATGGAAGTCGACAACGTAGCCGGCCTGGATTTCGCCCTCGTCAAAGGTCAAGATGCGTCCACTGTTGACCGCGACCATGTCCACCTCGAGCTCGCGCGCCAGCCGCTCGGCATCGACCACATCCATTGTGTCGGCGGTGGCCTCTTGGATCCCCAACGTTGCGTGCATGTGGGCCCGGGCGTTCTTGCCCTTGCCGATGAAGACTGCGGCTCCACCAAAATAGGTGTCGCGCGCGTTTTTGAAGGTGACCCTGTTGAAAACGTTTGGGCCTGGTGTGGGTAGTTTCATAATGCTTCCTCCTCTATTCGTTCGTAAATATCCAATGATTTGTCAGTTTTCTTCATAAATGATTCTCCTTCTGACAGTGTTGCTCTGGTTTTTAAAATAATACTATTTCACCATCGGATTTCAGGTTGGTCCGGCCAAAGGCCTGCGAAAGCCGGACCCAATCACGGGAAGTCATTCTGCAATCGTCCCGCTCACAAAGCCGTCCCGAGGTAGATGCCGAGCGACTGGGCGATTCTCAGGAACTCGCTGTCGGCGGGCACGGTTCTGACTTTGTCGATCGCTTCCGTCAGAGGCACGAACTTGATGTCGGGTGGCACAAAAGCCACCATCACCCCGTTTTGGCCGGCTTTCAGCACCTGCACCGCCCCGGCCCCGTACGCCATCCCCAGTTGTTGGTCTACGGCAGTGGGGTTGCCACCCCTGGCCCAGGGACCGATGACGAGCGGATAGATCTCCTCGGCGATCAGCGGTCGCAGCCCCTTCGCCACGGTCTCGGCGGCCTGACCCGATCGCAGAGGCTCGTCCAGGGTTATCAACGAACTTCGCCCCTTCAGCCACCACCACCAGCCCGTAAGGCCGCCTGGGTGATATCTTGTCCTTCAACCTCGCGGCCAACATGCTTCAGATCGCAGGGGATCTCAGGCATCAGCACCGCATCGGCGCGCGCGGCAATGCCGGCCTGCAGCGCGATCCATCCGGCGTGCTCTCCCAGGACCTCCACCACGGCGATTTTCCGGGCCGACCGGGCCGCCTGATAAGCCTTGTTCAGCATTTCGATGGTGACGCTGAGGGCGCTGTTGAACCCGAAGGATACTGCGGTAGAGGCAATGTCGTTCTCGATCGACCGGGGGATGCACACCGTATGGAGCCCTTTGCGATGGAGCTTGTAGAGGATACCCAGCCCCTGGCCACCCACGACGGAAATCAAGGCGTCAAGATCTTCTGCCTTAAGCCTTTTCAACAGCTCATCGGACAGGTCGACTTCCTTTTCATTTATGGCGCGGACATGAAACGGATCCACCTCGGGCGCCTGGCCAAGGATGCCTCCGGTGGCGGGGTCGAGGTTCTCGACCAGTTCGGGGCTGAGGGTAACCAATCCTCCATCGGGATAGCGGTCCGGGTGCAGCAGCCCTTCAAACCCGTCCCGGATGCCGACCATCTCCCATCCCAATTTCCCTCCGGCAATGGCCGCACCCATAACCACGACATTTGTTCCCGGAACAAATCCCGCTCCCACGTTAATGGCAACGCGTCTATGCAGGCCGGCATGACCCATTGACTCTAATCATGATCTGCCTCCTTCCATGTTAATGCCTCTTGTACCGTGTTCGGCGTCTTGTTGTCTGCCCTTGACGCGAAGTCATTTCTCACCTGCGGTTTTCTGGCCGCTGCGGCCAAAGGCCTCGTCGATGATGGCCTGAGGTGCTGGACCACTTCGTCGGACGGCGTTTTGTAATCGTCCAGTTCATACACCACGCCCAGGTATTCGTACTTGCCCAGGCCAAAGCGGTGATACGGCAACAGTTCGTAGTCGATCACGTTCTTGTGCGGGCGGATGAACGCCAGGACCGCCCGGATGTGCTCCTCATCGGCATTCACGCCCGGAATCAGCGGCGTGCGGGCGATGAAGTCGATGTCGGGAAACGTTTCGTAGGCTTTCTTGAAGTTCTCGAGGATCCGCTTGTTGTCCACGCCGGTCCACTTCTTGTGCCGCTCCGGGATCGTCAGCTTGTGGTCGTGGAGCATCGTATCGACATGGGGCAGTACCTTTTCTATGTTTGCCCAGGGAACATTGCACGCTGTTTCGATGGCGGTGTTGAAGCCACGATCGTGGGCTTCCTTCAGCAAAGCTGCTGCGAAATCGGGTTGCAGCATAACCTCGCCGCCGCTGATTGTCATCCCACCGCCTGTATTGCGGTAGAAGGAGGCATCCTTCTCCACCTCGTCAAGCACCTCATTTACGGTCATCTGTTTTGCCGAACATCTCGAGCGCTCCTGTTGGGCAGAGCGAAGCATGTGTCTCGTCGCAGTCCATGGCCAGGTGCCAGTTGACTTTTACGTGTTCATCGTCGCCCTCCACAAAATAGAAGGCGCCCTTCAGGGAAGGGTGACTTCAGACAGAGGCTGCACTTCTTGCCGGTGCACTTTTTGGGGTCGTATGACAATTTCAGGCTTCGACCGGATGCTTTCGGGATTGCTGCACCATTTGCAGCGCAAAGAGCAGCCCTTCAGGAAAACGGTTGTGCGGATGCCTGGACCGTCGTGGCTGCAATATCGCTGGATATTCAGTACCGTGCCTGTTATATCGGATGGGTTGATGTTTTGTTTTTTCATAGTTCCCTCCCCAGAAAGATGCCAAGCGATTGGGCGATCTTCACGAATAGGCTGTCCGCGGGCACCGTTCTGACTTTGTTGATCGCTTCCGCCAGCGGCACGAACTTGATGTCCGGTGGAACAAAAGCCACCATCACCCCGTTTTTGCCGGCATTCAGGGCTCGTATTGCCCCGGCCCCGTAGGCCAGCCCCAGTTGGCGGTCGACGGCAGTGGGGGTACCGCCCCTGACCCAGGGACCCAGGACCAGCGGAAAGGTTTCCTCGGCGATCAGCAGCTGCAGCTCAGTTGCCACCGTCTCGGCTGCCTGACCCGATCGCTGAATGACGTGGTCACTTGCATCGCCGGTTGCCAGCGGCGACAGAGAAGCTTTGAGGGAGGATGCAGGTTCCTCTTTTGCTGGGCTTTCTGGATGAATTTCGCGCCTTCGGCCACGACCACCACGCCGTACGGCCTCCTGGGAGTCATCTTCTCCTTCAACTTCGCAGCCAACATTTTCAGATCGGAGGGAAACTCGGGGATCAGGACCGCATCGGCGCACACGGCAATGCCGGCCTGAAGCGCCAGCCATCCGGCCTGCTCTCCCAGGACCTCCACCACTCCGATCTTGCGCGCCGACTGGGCTGCTTGACGCACCCGGTCGAGCATTTCGATGGTGAAGCTGAGAGCGCTGTTGAACCCGAAGGACACCATCGTGGCGGCAATGTCGTTCTCGATGGAACGGGGGATACAGACGGTATTGAGCCCTTTGCGGTGGAGCTTATGGAGAATGCTCATGCCCCGGCCGCCGACGACCGAAATCACCGCATCGATCTGTTCCGCCTGCAGCCTTCTCAGAAGGGCGTCCGACATGTCCACTTCCTCGACCATGTCGTCTTTTTCACCGTGCGCACATGAAACGGATCCACCCGGGCCGACTGGCCGAGAAAACCCCCGGCGGTCGGATCCAGGTTGCCTGCCAGTTGGGGGCTGACGGGCACCAATCCGCCTTCGGGGTATCGCTCGGGATGCAGTAAGCCGTCAAATCCATCCCGAATGCCGACAACCTCCCAGCCCAATTTTCCCGCCGCCATGGCGGCGCCGAGGACCACGGAATTTAATCCGGGGACGAAGCCGGCGCCGAAAGTGATGGCGATGCGTTTCAACAACTGTCATGACCGTATATTCATCATGGACCTCCCTCGCTGAATGGCCTCGGTCCGCATTCATGACCTTGCCCCTTCCTGTCGTGGCGTTCATCCGGGAATCCGGAACGGCGCGGCGGACCGCCGCGCCGTTCCGGGCCCCTGGTCTTAGCACTGGCTCTTGCCCTCGAAACTCTGTTCGGTGCGGGCGATGATCTCGTCCTGCACGCCTTTGTGCAGTTTCGTGAAGAACGCGCTGAACCCGGCCACCCGGACCACGAGGTCGCGGTATTTTTCCGGATGCTTTTGCGCATCTCTCAGGATGTTGGTGTCCAGCACATTGAACTGAATGTGATAGCCGTCGTTGTCGAAATAGGTCTTGACCAGCCTCAGCACGTTATCCCGGCCCTTGCGCGTTTTCAGCTGATCGGGCGGGAGCTTCATGTTCATGTGCGTCGCGGTGAACTTGATCGCGTCCTGGCTTTTGGCCGCGGACATCACCAGCGCGGTCGGTCCGTTGACATCGGTGCCCGGCATGGCCGACAGGGATCCGTCGGTGAGCGCCACTCCGGCCTTCTTGCCGTTCGGCAGCGCGCCGGTCACCAGGCCCATCAGGTTGTGAATGCTCTTGGTGTAGGCGTCGGGCGCCGACTTGATGTCCTTGCTGATATAGTTCCCTCCTCCCAGGACGTTCTGGAAGGCCTGGAAGATGCTTTCGTACACCCGGTGCGTCAGCTTGTTCATCTCCGGAATGTCGTTGCCGTGCTTGGGAGCTTCGTAACACATCTTCCGGACCCGCTCGTATTCCCCTTCGAAGTCGGCCGCCAGGGCTTTCCTCAGCTCGGACATGGTCAGTTTCTTGGTGTCATAGACCAGGTGTTTCACGGCCATCAGGCTGTTGGCGGCGTCGATGCCTCCCACGACGATCTGGGCGACCGTGTAGTAGTTGGCTCCGCCGTTCCAGACCTCGGTGCCGCTCTCGATGCATCCCTTGGTCAGGATCGAGCGCCAGGTGACAGGCAGGTATTCGGCGCAGAGAATGCTCGCGATCCAGGCCTCCTTGCGGAGGGTATCTTCACAGAACTGAAGCTGTTTCTCGAAGGCCGCGTACAGTTCCTCGAAATCCTTGAAATCTTCGGGATTGCCGGTCTTGGGTCCGATCTGCTGCTTGAACATGACGTCATAGCCGTCGTTCAACGTCAGGGAAATGACCTTGCCGAGGTTGGGCTGACCTTCCACGGGGTGGCCGGTTTCGTAAGGAATGTAGCTGCCGACGCAGGCGCCGATGCAGGTCCGTCTGGCCTTTTCGAGCGTTAGGCCCTTCTTGGAGTCGCCGAACAGGTTCAAGGCCCGCTTCACCATCACGTCGCCGTTCGTGATCTGGGGCATGCCGATGCCGGTGCCGATGACATCCAGCACCTTCTCCAGGAATTTGCCGCTCATCCTTTCGGTGTAGGCGCAGGTCAGCGGAGGCTGCGGTAAGTGCAGATAGGACGCGGCATCGAGGACATGGTAGTCCATTTCCGCGGTGGCATCATCGCCTTCCGGGGTGAAGCCTCCGAGGGTGATGCTTTGACCCAGGTCGGCCGAGTTCTGCTTGGAGACCATCTCTCCGTAGTAATACCCGATCTCGTTCAGCTTGATGAACAGGTGCTTGAGCATATAGATGGCTTCTTCCGGCCCGACGATCCCGGCCGCCTTGTCGCGCTGGTAGAAAGGCTCGAGGTTCTGGCCCAGGTAAGCCTCGGAATAGCCGCACCCCACCTGCTCGAGTTCAGCCGCGATGTGACAGAGAAAGTGGCACTGAATGGCCTCTCTCAGGTTCCGCGGCGGGATGCTCGGGCACCCGTTCGCACACCTCGGCGATGTCGAGCAGCTCCTGCTTCCGTTCGGGATTCGTCTCCTTGGCCGCCATGGCCCTGGCCAGCTCGGCATAACGGTGCGCCAGACGGATGACGGCCTTCATGGTTATGAGGCAGGATTCATAGAAATAGAACTTGGAGGCGTTCGGCAACCTCATCTCGAGGGCCGCCTCCCTCTCCTGGACGTCTTTGATCATGCTGGCCAGCCCCTCGTTGTAGACCCTGGGGTAGTTCAGGTTGCCGCCTCCGCCGGGCCAGGACATGAACTCCGCGACAAGCCCGCTCTTATAAACAGGGGCAGGGTCGTAGCCGTACTTTTTGATGAAGATCTCGTCGGCCCGCGGCCGCAGGGCCCGCTTGTCCCAGTAAGCGAGGGCCCACGCGTTGGCCTTCCGGTCTTCCGGGGTCTTCGATTTCTCCACCGTCTTCTCTTCCTTCATCCACTCCACATTCCACTCCGGGTAGGTGTAGATGCCGTTGACGGTGCTGGCCATGCTGCCCACGAAGAGGTTGTCGTCGATATACAGTTTCTTCCGCTCGATCAGGGCTTCAAAAAACTTGGCTCTCCGGAGGATCTGCTGGTCGCCGGCGGTGTTCTCG